>OW818662.1:0-1182500 GCA_942492915.1 uncultured Leptospiraceae bacterium | reverse complement strand
TTCACGAGTTCGGACCTCCATGGCATGTTACTGCCACTTCATCCTGACCAAGGCTAGATCACTCAACTTCGGGTCTAAAGCATGCAACTTAAATCGCCCTATTCAGACTTGCTTTCGCTTCGGCTCCGGGACTTCAATCCCTTAACCTTGCTGCATACAGTAACTCGCAGGCTCATGCTACAAAAGGCACACGGTCAGGCTTACGCCCTTCCATACCTTGTAAGCGTACGATTTCAGGATCTATTTCACTCCGCTCCCGCGGTGCTTTTCACCTTTCCTTCACAGTACTTGTTCACTATCGGTCACTATCGAGTATTTAGCCTTACGAAATGGTCTTCGCAGATTCCCACGGAACTTCACGTACTCCGTGGTACTCAGGTACTGGCTCAAAGAGCAATGTGTTTAAAATACGGGGCTATCACCCGCTATGGCGTGTTTTCCCAAACACTTCTTCTACACATCACTTTGGTAACTTTGCAGGTTCATTGAGGTGAACCCATGCCAGCCCTACAACACCAATGTCACAACGCCCTCAAGCTTGACATAACACCGGTTTAGGCTCTTTCGCGTTCGCTCGCCGCTACTAACGAAATCGTTTTTACTTTCTTTTCCTTCAGGTACTAAGATGTTTCAATTCCCTGAGTTTAGCCACCCATTGCTGGGCTTATACGGTTTTGCCGTATAGAGTTTTCTCATTCGGAGACTCCCGGGTCAAAGCTTGCTTCCAGCTCGCCGGGACTTATCGCAGGTAACCACGTCCTTCATCGCCTGATAGTGCCAAGGCATCCTTCGTACGCCCTTAAATACTTGACCATATTATGCTCCCTTCGAACAACCTTACGGCCTTCGAAGTTCTGTTATACGATCGTTTCGACACTTAATTCTATTCCTCATAAAGATACGATGGCCCTGTCACTCAGCTTGTGGCTGAATTTCATTCTCTCGTATCGATGCGCGTTATTTTTCTTAAATCTTCTTCAAAATTGTGTTGGATTATCCAGAATGTTTTTCAACACTCCATATAACCCTCTACCCATATTCGTTGTCAAACTCAAAGATGCAGTCTCTACTACGCCTTTGGAGGTTGCCCTCTGTGAAGATATTGGTGATGAACCAAATGCAACGATTCCTTCGAATCTTGCTTATCCCCTCTTTATTTCAATCTGACTTCAGATCTTTATCTGAAATCTGTGGTCCGCCTTCGGCAGACCGCCGCACATTCGACTTTGTCGTATGTACTTTGGAGCATAACGGGATCGAACCGTTGACCTCCAGAATGCAAATCTGGCGCTCTCCCAGCTGAGCTAATGCCCCTTTTGTGTGCGCCTGGCTAGAATTGAACTAGCGACCCCTCGCTTATCAAGCGAGTGCTCTAACCGCTGAGCTACAAGCGCGGTTTGCGCTTGTGCGAAGCGGGGACCGCTGTGATCGCTCCTGCGATCTCCGCCCCCGGTGCTACAAGCGCTTATAAGCGCCTGGTCTAACCGATGCGAGTGCCTGCGCGACCCGACTTCGGTGCGACAAGCGCTCTTCTTTTCAAAGGGCTTTCGCCCCCGATCTGTTCTTTGGTAGACGGATAATAAACCTTGAGTCCTAAGGGAGATTCCTGAGAATCTTCTTAGTTCAACTGATTTCCTTTTAAGGAGGTGATCCAGCCGCACCTTCCGGTACGGCTACCTTGTTACGACTTCACCCCCCTCGCCGAATTTACCTTAGCGACCTGCCTCCTTGCGGTTGGCAACAGCCTCTTCGGGTACCTCCAACTCGGGTGGTGTGACGGGCGGTGTGTACAAGGCCCGGGAACGTATTCACCGCAACATGCTGATTTGCGATTACTAGCGATTCCGACTTCATGCAGTCGAGTTGCAGACTGCAATCTGAACTGAGACCGGCTTTGTGGGATTTGCTCCACCTCGCGGCTTTGCGTCCCTCTGTACCGGCCATTGTAGCACGTGTGTAGCCCTGGATATAAGGGCCATGCTGATCTGACGTCATCCCCACCTTCCTCCGGTTTGTCACCGGCGGTTTCTTCAGAGTGCCCAACTTAATGATGGCAACAGAAGATAGGGGTTGCGCTCGTTGCGGGACTTAACCCAACATCTCACAACACGAGCTGACGACGACCATGCAACACCTGTGAATCTGCCCTTGCGGGAAGGGGTATCTCTACCCCAGTCAAATCCATGTCAAACCCAGGTAAGGTTTCTCGCGTATCGTCGAATTAAACCACATGCTCCACCGCTTGTGCGGGCCCCCGTCAATTTCTTTGAGTTTCACCCTTGCGAGCATACTCCCCAGGCGGTATACTTAATGCGTTAGCGACGTCACTGATGGCGTTGAAACCACCAACAACTAGTATACAACGTTTACGGTGCGGACTACCAGGGTATCTAATCCTGTTTGCTCCCCGCACTTTCGCTCATGAGTGTCAGTTACGATCCAGATAGCTGCCTTCGCCATTGGTGTTCCTCTCGATATCTACGCATTCCACCGCTACACCGAGAATTCCGCTATCCCCTATCGTACTCAAGTTCGCCAGTTTTGATGGCTGACTCTGGGTTGAGCCCAGAGATTAAACCACCAACTTAACAAACCACCTGCGAGCCCTTTACGCCCAATAATTCCGAACAACGCTTGCCCCATACGTATTACCGCGGCTGCTGGCACGTAATTAGCCGGGGCTTCAGACTGGTACCGTCACTATACGCCCTCAACGAACGTATTTCTTCTTCCCAGTCTACCGAAGTTTACAACCCGAAAGCCTTCATCCTTCACGCGGCGTCGCTGCGTCAGGGTTTCCCCCATTGCGCAAGATTCTTAACTGCTGCCTCCCGTAGGAGTCTGGCCCGTGTCTCAGTGCCAGTGTGGCCGATCATCCTCTCAGACCGGCTATCCGTCGTAGCCTTGGTGAGCCATTACCTCACCAACAAGCTGATAGACCGCAGGCTCATCCAGAAGCGACTATTGCTAGCCCTTTAACATCTCTGTACTATGCGGTATTAGCCCCGGTTTCCCAAAGTTGTCCCGCTCTTCTAGGTAGATTCCTACGTGTTCCTCACCCGTCCGCCACTCCCTGTATTGCTACAGATCGTTCGACTTGCATGTTTAAGACGCGCCGCCAGCGTTCGTTCTGAGCCAGAATCAAACTCTCCATTATAGTTTTTTCAGGGGCGGGTCTAAGACCCTCCCCTGAAAAATAAAACGAAGGTCCAAATGGCCCTTAAAACAAACCTAATTGAAGGCGAAACCGAGGTTTCGCCACTACTGGCTGTTGTTCTTTTATTCTTTGCCTAACGCGATTTCGGTAGAAATCGCACCAGGACTTTTCCTCAAGGTTCTTAAAGAAATTTACGAAGTTCTAGGTTTTGAATTTGCATTCAAAACCTGTCATTCATAACAATTTTCTATTCATTATCCGTCTGTCAAAGAACAGATCATTCAGCTGCGCCAAACGCTTCTGAAGGTTCGCCTTACTGCCCGAGGGCTGCATTGCGGAGAGCCAGTTTATGAACGCTCAACAGAGCGTCAAACAATTAGATGTTTTATCCCCTCAAGATCGCAAAAAATGTGTAACAGCGTCTTTTGCGGCCTCGGGAGCGTGATCTACTTTTTGTTGCCGCCATGTTTAGAATATGATATCCTCCCTACTGATAGCACTCACAAGGCGAGAGTGCTACCAGTAAAGAGTAGCAGTCAATGACATCGAGACAGGGAGAAATACTACGCGCACTCGTAAAAGAGTACGTTGCGAGCGGCGAACCCGTGGGCTCGCAAATTCTCGTCGAAAAATTCGGCATGACCTTCTCCCCTGCTACCGTGCGCAAAGAGATGTCCGTTCTCGAGCAGATGGGGCTTCTCAGCTCACCGCATACATCTGCCGGACGGATACCCACAGACCGGGCATTTCAGCTTTATCTGGCAGACCTGGTGAATCTGTTTGAGATCACACTCAATCAAAAAACCGAACTTGAAGATCTCTATCGCTCCGCTGCCCTGCAGCTCGATCAATTACTCAAAACCACCGCGCAGATGCTGGCTCAGACCTCAAATTTTGCGGGTATCGTGCTCGCCCCCAACAGTATCGGATCGAGTATTAAACGCATCGAACTTGTATCAGTGATGGAAAGTTTGGTGCTCATGGTGATGATCAGCTCGTCGGGCGCGATCTATGAAAAGAAGATTAAGCTCGAGCGCGTCGTCAATCAAGAAGATCTCTACAAAATCAGCCGCTATCTCAATCAGAATCTGAAAGGCTTTGATCTCGGTGACGTACAAGAAAGGGGTCTGGAATTCCTGAGCGGATCTCTCGCGGAACTCGGAGACCTGTCAGATATCGGCACAGCGGTCACGCAGGCAATCGTCTACAATCCCCCCGACCAGACGATTCATATTGAAGGGGATTCAAACCTGCACCGCAAGATCTACGAACTTACGAATGATCGCCGCAAGGCAGAACGCGTTATCTCGCAACTGGAAAACAAAGATTTTGTTTCTTCAGTATTCGAACGCATGAAAAATCTGCCGCAGGTCGGTTCGCAGGTCGGCCTCGAGATCGACGGCGAGATCTTGTCGGGCATCACTGTGCTGGGCAAAGGTTACACGCTGAGCGGCAAAAGCATCGGCGCGCTCGGTGTCATTGGTGCCAACCGCATGCCATACGAACGTATTATACCTGCTCTGGACTATAGCTCGCAAATTCTCTCGAATGTGCTGAGCGAAAAGAGCAATATTGAGCTGCAGGGGTCTGCACTGAAAGTGAACGAAATCGAAATCGGCGCGCGCAGAGAATTAACCGGCAGCAAGGGACAGAACCGAAAACCGGGCAAGAGGCAAAAATGAGCGAAGAGACAACAGACAGAAATTTCGAAGAGGCTCGTGACTTTGCGAGTGAAGCCGAAGAGATCGCGGCAATGCAAGAAAACGATTCTGCATCGTCAAATGCGACCGAAGGCGCTAACAGTATAGAGGCATTGAAGAAGCACGTTGAAGCCCTGACTTCAGACCTGCAGCGCGAACGCGCAGAATTCACCAACTTTCGCAAGCGGGCCTTGCTCGAGAAAGCGCAGCAGGCGGCGCAGTCGAGCGCACGCCTGCTGACTGATCTTCTGCCGGCGCTCGATGCGCTCGACCAGTTTTTCTCAGTGTATACCCCCAAAGCCGAAAGCGACGTTGCGTTAAAACCCATTGTCGATGGTGTGCAACTGGTGCAGAAACAGATCGCCCGCGTTTTTACCGAGGCGGGAGTTGAAGAATTTTCGCCTTCGGGCGAAGCGTTCGACCCGAACATGATGGAAGCCCTCAGCGTACAGGAATCTGATGTCGAGCGAGACACAGTCTTGCAGGTTTTTCAGAAAGGTTACCGCATCGAAGGCCGATTGATAAGACCTGCCCGCGTCGTCGTGGCCAAAGCAAAACCAACAGGAGAATCAACCCCGTAAAAATACCCAGGCGTCGACACCTGCAGCTGATGCGCAGGGGAAAAGCGCCGCGATAAAACAAAGGAGAAAACAAAAATGGCAAAAGAAAAAATTATCGGAATCGATTTAGGAACCACAAACTCGTGCGTAGCAGTTATGGAAGGCGGCGAAGCGGTCGTAATCGCAAACAGCGAAGGCGCCCGCACCACCCCGTCGGTTGTTGCGTTTACTGACAAAGGCGAAACGCTCACGGGACAGGTCGCCAAAAACCAGATGGTCACGAACCCTGAGAACACGCTGCGCTCGGTGAAACGTTTCATCGGCCGCCGCTGGACAGAGGTAACTGAAGAATTGCGCAAGGTCGCTTATAAAGTTAAAGAGGGTCCGTCCAAAGACGTGCTGATACAGACGCGTGAGAAAGACTACCGCCCGGAAGAAGTTTCGGCGCGTGTTCTGACCAAGATGAAGCAGACAGCCGAAGAGTACCTCGGCACCACAGTCACAAAAGCCGTGGTAACGGTTCCAGCTTACTTCAACGACGAACAGCGCCAGGCTACGAAAGACGCCGGCCGCATCGCCGGTCTTGATGTGGTGAGGATTATCAACGAACCTACAGCTGCCGCGCTCGCGTACGGTCTCGACCGTGACAAGAGCGGTGAAGTGATTGCGGTCTATGACCTCGGTGGCGGTACCTTTGACATCTCGATTCTCGAACTCGCCGACAACGTCTTTGAAGTGAAGTCGACTAACGGCGACACGCACCTCGGTGGCGACGACTTTGATATGGCTGTAATCGACTGGATCGTTGCCGAGTTCAAAAAAGAAACGGCTATCGATGTCAGCAAAGATAAGATGGCTCTGCAGCGCCTGCAAGAAGCCGCAGAAAAAGCGAAAATAGAACTCTCGAATAAAGAAACGGCAGATATCAACATCCCTTTTATCACAATGGATGCATCGGGCCCGCGCCACCTGAACATGACGCTGACCCGCGCCAAGTTCAATCAGCTGACCGCTGCGCTCGTCGAGCGCTCAGTCGAACCCTGCCGCAAGGCGATCGCCGACTCAGGCTACAGCATCAATGAGATCAACAAAGTGGTGCTCGTCGGTGGTTCAACGAGAATTCCCGCGGTACGCGAAAAGGTAAAAGAACTGTTCGGCAAAGAACCGGACAAATCCGTTAACCCTGACGAAGCCGTGGCAATCGGTGCGGCAATTCAAGGCGGCGTTCTTGCCGGTGAAGTTACCGACGTACTGCTGCTCGACGTTACCCCGCTCTCTCTCGGCATCGAAACTCTGGGTGGTGTGATGACCAAAATTATCACCCGCAACACGACGATCCCGACAAAAAAGTCAGAGATTTTTTCAACTGCAGCGGATAACCAGACTGCTGTCGATATACACGTATTGCAGGGCGAACGTGAACTCGCGAAAGATAACCGCACACTCGGAAGATTTCAACTTTCGGATATCCCGTCTGCTCCGCGCGGCAACCCGCAGATTGAAGTGACATTCGACATCGATGCGAACGGTATCGTGCACGTCTTTGCAAAAGACCTGAAAACCAACAAAGAGCAGAAGATCAAGATCGAAGCATCAAGTTCTCTGTCTGAAGCAGAGATTCAAAAGATGGTCAAAGATGCGGAGCTGAATGCCGAGGCTGACCAGAAAGCTAAAGAAGCCGCTTCGGCATACAACGATCTCGACCATATCATCTACACAACTGAGAAGATGGTTGCCGATGCCCCGTCGCTCGACGCCGGCATCAAGGCCGAAGTTGAAACTGCGGTAGCTGCCGCGAAAGATGCTCTCATGTCACGCGACGCTGATAAGATGAAAGCTGCTGCACAGGCCCTCGGTGAAGTTGTACAAAAGCACCAGGCGGCCTTTACCGTTCAAGGGAACGCGCCTGATGCAGGTGCCGCGCCCTCATCGGATGAGCCCCAGGGCAAGAATGATGAGAAAGTGGTCGATGCTGAGTTTACAGAAATAAAAGACGACAAGAAATAGGTAAAATTTGCTTCATTTGCAGCGCTACGCGCTGCAAATGAAGCTACAGTTAAAACATGGCAGAAAAACGCGACTACTATGAAGTTTTGGGTACGCCCAAATCGGCAACCCTGAACGACATCAAGGCGGCTTACCGTAAGCTGGCAATGAAATACCACCCGGACAAAAACCCCGGAAACGCTGAAGCCGAACAGAAATTCAAAGAGGCAACCGAAGCGTACGAGGTTCTGCGCGACGAACAGAAGCGCAAGCTCTACGACCAGTACGGCCATGCAGGCCTTGGCGGCGGCGGCGCGCAGGGCTTTGGCCAGGCGGCATACAGCGATTTTTCCGATATCTTTTCAGGCACAAGCTTTGAAGATATTTTTGAGAATCTGTTCTCGGGTTCCGGATTTGGCAGGTCGCGCGGGGGCAATTCAGCGCGCCGAGGCAGCGACCTGAGATACAACCTCGAGATTACTCTCGAAGATGTTTTTAACGGCAAAGAAGAAGAGATCGTTATTCCGCGTGAAGAGACGTGTGGTGATTGTACCGGGTCAGGTTCGGCAGACGGGCGCCTGGACACCTGCCATATCTGCGGCGGGTCAGGACAAGTCAGACGAAGCACCGGTTTCTTTTCGGTGGCGTCAACCTGCAATACCTGCGGCGGAAATGGAAAAATCATCAAGAACCGGTGCAAAACCTGCAGTGGCGCCGGAACGGTAACGAAGAAGAGAAAACTTGCGATTCGCATTCCTGCGGGTATCGATATGGGAACCCGCCTCAAGATCAGCGGTGAAGGCGAAGCCGGCCCGCGCGGTGGCCCGTCAGGCGACCTCTACGTGGTCGTGCAGATTCGAAAGCACCAGACCTTTGAACGCGACGGAGTCGATCTGGCGATGTACATCGATGTACCCGTTACCGTCGCCATGCTCGGCGGTGAGGTGACAGTCGAAACGCTCGACCAGAGCAAAGTGAAAGTGAAAATTCCTGCGGGCACCCAACCCGACACCCTCTTCAGAGTACGCGGTAAAGGCCTGCCATACATGGGCGGTCAGGGCCGGTTTGGCGATCTGATTACGCACGCGCGTATTGAAATACCGAAATCTCTTTCAAGTAAGGCCAAGACATTAGTGAAAGAACTCGAGGCTGAAATGCAGGCGAGCGGCAGCGGTATCTTTGGCCGCTTCAAGTGATTACTAATCTGATAAGATAGGGCATATGCAAGACGATAAGAAGATTCGCTTTGGTATTATCGGCGTTGGCCACATGGGCAGCTACCACCTAAACGTTGCCGCCGCCCTGCCGACTCACGAAATTGTCGGAATCTTCGACGCACGGCCCGAACACGCGGCGGAAAAAGCGGCACAATTCAACACAAAGGCATTTGGCTCGTACCAGACGTTGATAGACGCGTGCCAGGCAGTGACAATCGCCGTGCCGACAGTCTTGCATTACGAAATCGCTAAGTATGCTCTGGAAAAAGGTGTACACGTTCTGGTAGAGAAGCCCATCACGTTCGACCTCAAACAGGCAGAAGAGCTCATTTCGCTCGCGAAACAAAAATCACTGGTTCTGCAGGTGGGTCACGTAGAACGATTTAACGGCGCAGTAATGACGCTTGGCAAAATCGTCAACGAACCTCTGCTGATTCAAACCCGCAGATTACACCCGCACAATAACCGCATACTCGATGTTGGCGTCGTTCTCGACCTGCTCATTCACGACATCGATATCGTGATCAATCTGGTCAATAAACCGTTGCTGAAGCACTCGGCGATGGGCAGTTGCCTTACCGGCAAACACGAAGATATTGCTGTCATCGAATTACAATTTGAAGGCGGATGTATAGCGACGCTCACCGCTTCGCGCCTCAGCCAATACAAAGAACGTTCTCTGTCTGTGACGCAAAAGAATAATTTTCTTATTCTGAATTATGGTGCACAAGAAATCGAAATTCACCGCCAGGGGAACTCCGTCACCGTGACTGCGCCCGACGAAATCAAGTATTCACAGGAATCTGTGGTCGAGCGTGTATTCATACACAAAGACAATCCACTGAAAAGCGAACACGTGCATTTCTACAACTGCATCATGGGTACCGAGAAACCGCTCGTCAGCGGTGAAGCAGATCTGAAAACATTGAGTATCGCGCTCGATAGCGTGAAACAGATTACCGGTTGAGCGGTACTAGGCAGCACAGCCGGCGACCAGTTCCATTTTACGAAAATCTTCAGAAAGTCGCAAAATCCGCGACTGAGAGCCGAAGATTCTTTATTTCACCGTCGCTGCCGATGGTCAGGCCGACGACATTGTATCTGAGATCGGTACCGGTATCAGAAAAAAGCAGATTCGCATTTATATCGACCGTTACGCGCAGATCGTACGTGCGGGTGCCGCGCGCAAGAAAAAGCGGATACAAAAAACGGCCACTGCCATCTGTTTTCTCGGCTACGGTAGCGGTCGTCACGGTACCCATAGCATCAGTCACACGAATTTCGACACGGCGCCCTGCCCCAAGACCCGTGGCATCAATCATGACGAGGGGTTTGCCGTCATTGATCTTAGTATCACCCGGCGGTGTTGAATCGTACGTGCAGCCCGCAACGAAAAGCAAGATAACTGCACAGGAACAGATGGCCCGCGATATGCGTATTGCCTGCGTCATTATTTGACCGCCCTGAACGGTAGCCGGGCGCCTTGTGCCACGTACTCCTGCATGCTCTTGATTTCCCCGGTTGAAATCGACCGTACATTCATGCTGCCTGCCCGGTGCATTTCTGTCAGCGCGAAAATGCGCCAGAGCTGTTCGCAGACGTACATGCGGTTCACGTCCCTTTCGAATTCATCGGTGATCATCTGTTGAACCTCGGCGAAGAGAGTATTGATCAGGCCCCGCAAATCAGTCGCCATTCCTTTTGTTTCTGAATCTATATATTCGCGCCAGGCTGCTACCACCTTCGGGCGCCGAGCCGCTGCGATGGCATGTTCGGCCAGCAGCGCGTGCGTACCTTCCCAGGTTTCATTAATAATAGCATCGTTCAGCACCCGCGGCAAGACGCTGAAATCACCGAGAATGCCGTTACCGCCGTGCAGAATCATTGCTTCTTTGGCGATGATCGCGCTGTATTGTGTGGTCGCAACCTTCATGAGCGGTACCAGCATTAGCGCGAGCGGATGCTCCGCGTCGGCAAGCGCGAACGCGCGAAAACTCACCAGCATCAATGCCGATTGCAACATTCTGAGTTCTTTGAGCGTCTGCCGCACGCTCGGAAAATCAGCGAGCTTTTTGCCATACGCTTCGCGCTGTGCAACATACGATTCGGCTTCGATGACCGCGCGAGAGATGTGGCCGAGACCACCGCAGATGACGTGCAGTCTCGATGTGCGCAGAATGTACCGTATCAGATTTGCGAGACCGTGCGCGGTACGGCCGAGTTGTGTCGCTTCGCAATCCTCATAAATGCTTTCGACCGTCACCTTGCCTTTTGAACCAATAATGTCTTTTTTTCTGAGCAAACGGCAGCCGTTGAGCGAACCATCGCGCTTCAGCCGCGAGACAAGAAAGAGCCCTACGGTATTGGTGCCTGCCACTTTTGCGGTGGTAACCCAGACATCGCCGGGGTTCGAGCAAAACCATTTTTCACCGTTCAACAGCCAGGTACCGTCGGCCTGAGGATTCGCCACCGTGCGGTTGGCTGCAACGTTGCTACCGCCGACACGCTCTGTCACGTATTGGCCGGCCATAAAATGCGAGGTTGAATCGGGCGACGTTAAAAGCGGAAGAAATTTTTCTTTTTGTTCATCGGTGCCGATCGCGCGCAACGCGTGAATGAGTCCTTCGGTCATCGCGAGCGGGCAAGCAACCCCGCCTTCACCGTTCATGTTCGTGAGTATTGCCAGCGCCATGCGGTGCAGCAGACTGAACTCATGCTTCCATCGTGGGTGGCAGTCAAGATTCACGACCCCGTATTCGTAGAAGATTTTGCGCAACGCTTTTTGTTCCGGCGCATAGCGTATCTCGTCGATGCGCGTGCCAGTATTGTCAAACTGCACGAGTTCACCCCACTTGCCCTCTTTATGGCAGGCAATCGTGAGGTCATTGATGACGCCACCAAGCAATGAGCCGAGCCCTGACAAATGCCCGGTCACTGCGTTGATGTAATCGGGCGACTGGTTTCCCAGGTTCAGGCGCAATGCCGCGTCGAGTATGGGAGTTTCTTCGAAAAAATTTTTTCCCGAAGCACCGCGGTAGCCGGTCAGGTCAAAGGGTTTGAGTCCGGGGTTTGTTTGCGTCATAACATTCGGTGCGGTGAGATTTTGGCTGTCCGCTTATGCAAAAGCTTCGAACAGCACGTCAATCATTGGCAGATCTGCAGCGGGTGTTGCGCCGGTAACGACGACCGTGCATTTCTGTCTGCCGCACACGAGTGCCGAGTCGCCCCAGCTGAGGGCGATACGCGCTTCGCCGCATGAAAGCTCAGCCGGCGCGCCAAACCAAGTCAGCACCGAGAACTTTTCCCCCGCGGTGGTCAGCGATTCGGCTGCAACGTGGTCATGGTAGCGCAACTTGAATGAGCGAGTCTCGAGCGCTTCGGGCATTCTGCGCATACGGGGTACCTGCTCATGCATTGATGCGATGGCTTCGTCGAGATGCAGCTCGCGCCCGCGACCGAAATCAAAGATGCGAAACGTATAATCAGACATCTGTTGAATTTCGTAAAAGAGAACCTTGCCGACAGTGCTGTGCACGAGCCCGGGAAACAACTCTACGATATCGCCTCTTTGCGGTATGTACTCGTTGAAGTGGCGCATGGGCTGTGCATCGGCATCGAGACGCCGCAGCATCTGGAAATCCACACCTTCTTTTAGCCCAAGGTACATGCGGGCCCGTCGATCGGCATCAAGAATTGTCCAGCATTCGAATTTACCGTTTCCCTTAAGACCGAGCCTCTTCACATCTTCGTCTGAAGGATGATTTTGCAGCGAGATGGGGTCTGCCGTTGACAGTACTTTGATCATGAACGGTAGACCAGCATCGGAGGGAAAAAGCTCTCCCCATAGGTCACCTAAAGGACGCGTCGTTTCACCTACGGTAGCATACACGGGAAACTGCTGCAGGTCTGAAAAAACAATGTATTCGCCGATATGCTGCTCACCCGTGTGTCCCGTTAACGCATCAAGGTGCCCGCCACCCCAGGGTTTGGCGAGCGCGTACGGTACAAGCTTGAAAACCGACGGGCCTATATGCAAATTTTTAATTTGCTTTCATGCTTACGAACAGAATTTGATTCGGCAGGCACATGGCGAATAATGAGAATTCCGAATCTTACCTGCAGACAATTGGTACTGTGCACCGCCTACACCAGGCACTCTTTCTGCTGGCGGTTATCGCTCTGCCGATTGTCTGGTTCAAAAATACCGAAATTTTCTGGTTTCTCAACTGCACCTACGACCGGACGATACTGAATTTTTTCTTTCTGTTGCTCACGTCGCTGGCTGACGGTCTGTGGGTCGCGATGATCGCCACGGTCGTACACAGCATCAGACCGCATAACCTGACCGCGCTCATTATTGCGCTCATAGCAGGCAACATTCTCATTCAGTCGGGGAAATTTCTGGCAGATTTCGACCGGCCGCTCAGAGTTTTTGGGGAACAGGCTGTTTGCTTGCTTGGACAGCAGCTGACGGTACGTAGTTTTCCTTCGGGGCATGCGTTTTCAGCGGGAATATTATTCATGTTTCTCAGGCCCCGTAAATCAGTTGGCCTGGCCATTGCCTGGTTGATCGTCATGGGTTTAGCGGCTTTATCGCGCGTCTACGTCGGCGTGCATTTTCCACGCGACGTTTTGACCGGATTTCTGGTCGCCGTCGCCACCTTCAAACTGGCTGAAACCGTTGCTCGGCGCATCTCATTTCGCGATTCATCACGTCCCACACGGCGCATGGCATTTGCCGTGTTCAGCCTTGGCATTACCTGCATTTACCTTTTCGCCTACCACGAAAAAACCAGAGAGCTGGAGTTCTTGCTGACACCGGCAGCTGCGCTGTTCATGGTCTATTGGGTAGCCGTTCTAACCCGGCTTGCTATAGTTAAACAACCACCCGATGATACCGCAAGATCAGGTTCTTGATCGCTTCAGCAAGTAAAATCGGCGCCTGATCAAACGTCTCTTCATGAATCCATAGCCATTCTTTAAAGAGGTGCTCGGCGATCGAGCGCGTGCCCGTCTGCACCGCGAGCACATGAATGTTCTGCCTTGCGTATTCTTCGCCGAGTTCTCGTAAGGTCTGGCTGGCGGGACTTAAGATCTCTTTTTTCAGCTCGGCGCGCGCGCGGTGGCCGCGAAAGTCAGACACCATCACGATGAACTTCGTCACCGCTTCGGGCGAGAACTGCTCAGCCGCGTATCGCAAGACCTGCGCTTCTTCAATCGTATCGCCGTTCCAGTTGTCGGTCATGTTCTCAAAGAGTTTTACCTTCTCACTGTGCTCGGGTGCATCTTCGGCGACCGAAATATACTGGTTGATGTCAATCGAGTGCTTCATGTTCTCAAAGTCTGAATAGCCAAAGACCTTGAGCGGTATTTTTTTATCCCAAAGAATTTCGATCGCCGACTGCAGCGCGATAATCGCCGAGACGGCGGCTTTAAAATTGAACATGCGCCGGCCTTTCGCAAGCACAAAGACAAATTCGACTCCCTTGAGTTTATTCTCAGAGTGCAGAATACGCGTGCGGTCGAAGATACGGTCGTTGCCGGCGTTCGCCTGGTAAGTGATATAGCGCCGCGCGTCGACGCGGTGCCCCTGCGCCATCAGCCGGCGCTCAATTTCGGGTTCGGCGTCGAGCGCGTTCTCGAGCTCCATCTGCAGCTCAGAGAGCATTTTGCCGAACACGTCATAAAAATCAGCGAGCGAATAGCCCATGTGGTAATCCCACTTGGGTTTGTATTTTTTCAAAAAGTCCTGAAACAGCTGGTCGGTGCGGTAGCCCCATGCGCCGCCACCGCCAGCAGGTTCGCCCTGGCCGCCATTACCCTGCGTATCAGAACCATACCATGCGTCGGGCCCCTCTTTAATGTTACCGCCGGTTTCAGGGGTATCGATCCTCAAACCTTTTTTGAGCTCTTGCCCATCGAGCCGCTTCGTGGCTTTGCCGGTATTGGCCTCGCGAAAGTGCTTTTTTTTATCCCAATCGGGGGCTATTATTTTTTTATCACGCTTTTTTGCCGTAGCGAGGATTTTTTTTTTACCTTCTGCGAGCGCGGCGAAGATGTCGTCCCACGGCATATCGGCGAAGATGCGCTCGAACAGGCGCTGAATGACGATACGGTCATCGGGGTTCTGCAGCATGCCGGCGTAATAGATCTCGACGCCACGTTTCATGACGCTGAGCGGCTGGTCGCCTGAAGCCACATAACGCGCAGCGTGTGCGATCAACCTCAGCAGATTTTCTTCGCGGTAGCGAATTGATTCAGCGAGCGTGCCACCGATCTTCTTTTCGCGCGCGGCTTCATCGGCTTTGTTGTGAAAGAGGCTCAGTTTCTGCACCACCTGCGCGCGCTCAGCCGAGTTATCTTCACCGAATTCGAGTGCGAGCGCGAGCGCAGTCAGCTCGCTCACCTCAGTAGCTTCTTCGACGACCGTCACGTGCAGGTTAAAAAACCGGTTTCTGAGCGCCCGCGAGATCGTCTGCTGGCTGCGGCTGCGGCGGGTGCGCTTGATCGCGATGATGCGGCATTCACCTTCTTTTTTGAGGATAGATTCCCCTTCTGCTTCTGGCGGCAGCGCGAGTCTGCCCGCGTGGTCGAGCAGCATGTTCAGCTTTTCGACGAGTTCAGAACCTGCCGCATCGATATTCTCGAGCACAATCGTGTCTTGCCGGCGCAGCGCGGCAGTCAGTGGGCCGTCAACCCATTTGACTGAACTTCCATGAGGCCTCAGTGCCCCAATAATGTCGCTGGTGTGCATGCCGCGCGAGAGAAAAATCTCTGTCACGGCTTTGCCCGAAGCGTGCGCCATAACATGGCAGAGCTCTAGAATGCGCGCCGCGTCGTCGCCCTCGAGCAGCAGGTTGTCGCTTGCGCCTAAGGATGCCTGCATCTGCTCAAGCGTGCGCGAACGCGACAGCGTCACCGGGAAAGGTAACGTGTGGTGGCCGCCCTCGGCGTCTGAAGGCATTGTATATTCTTCACCCTGCACCCCGCGGCTCTGCCCATAGATCGTGTAATCGCGCACCAGCGCTGCCGGGTCGTATTCCATTACGGCCGCGACGGTCTGCAGCGCGAGCTGCCGGTCTGCTTCGAGGCGAAACGTCGACACATAAAAAGCAAATACAAGATCGCGAAACTCGGGCTTCTGCGTATCGGCGACCGATGCGACAACTGCCCGGTTCATAAAACGCTGCGCCGTGCGCAGGTTGAAGTGGTAGTGCTCGAGGTCTTCTTTTGCCAGTTCGTTTTTCCAGATCTGTGCTTCGAGCGCGCGCTGCAGCGTGACCACAAGGTCTGCGACCGCGCCATACTCTTCTGGGTATAACCCGCGCAGAATTTCTTTTTCTTCGTGCGCCGGATAATGGTCGAGATAGATCGTGGTAAAGTGCCGTTGAATGCTCTCGGGCAGGTTCTTTCGGCCTTCAAACCCCCGCGCCGGGTTTTGCGTCGCCACAAATGAATAACGCGGGTTAGCCAAGACTTCGCTGCCGTCCTTCTCGAGCAGCTGCAGGCGTCGGCGGTCGAACACGCTGATGAAACGTTTCAAAATTTCAGGCGACGCGAGGTTCATCTCGTCGGCGACAAAAGTATAACCTTTCTCGAGCGCTTCGGTCAGGGGGCCATTGTTCCACTGAAAACCATCGGGCAGCACGCGAAAAGAGCCAGACAGGTCTTCGGGTAATGTATCTTGATTAAAACTAAAGCGCACCGTGGGCAGGCTGCGCATCTTATTGATGTAATAGATGAGTGCATTTTTACCGACCCCTGCGTCACCGACAAGCAGAAGGTTCTGGCCCTCAATCAAAGGGTAGAGAATCTTCGCCAGATTCTTTTTGGTGGTTTCTGTGAGCACCAGCTCTTGGTGAAAGACGAGCGACTTTTCAGCAGGGGAAATATCTGCCGCCTCAATACTCACTCCGGCTATTTCAGGCATAATGCTGACTCTAAACAGCGTATCGCCTGTAAATGAATATCAGTGGCAGGCTTTCGGCCTTATTTTTTGCCGCTACGCGGCCAAAAATAAGGCCGATTAGGCTTGACATCGGGGTTTTACTTTTAAGCTCGCGTTATGATTTCTGTCTCTGGACTCAAGAAAAACTTTGGTGACTACGAGGCTGTTAAACAGATCAGCTTCACCATCGGCAAGGGCGAAGTCGTCGCCCTGCTCGGCCCGAACGGTGCCGGCAAAACAACCACCATGCGAATGCTGACGGGCTTCTATGAACCCACTGCTGGCACCGCAACCGTCGGCGGCCACGACGTACAGAAAGATCGCAAAGCCGTACAATCGCTCATCGGTTACCTGCCTGAAAGCGCAAGCTCTTACCCCGACATGCTCGTCGCCGACTTCTTGAACTTCATCGCCGAGAGCCGCAACCTGGCGCCTGAAGATGCCGCCCGAGGAATAGAAAAGGCCGTGAAGGTCACTGACCTTTCAAAATACCTCTACTCCCCGATTATGCACCTCTCAAAAGGGTACAAACAACGTGTCGGGCTCGCCGCTGCGCTGCTGCATGACCCGCAGGTACTGATTCTCGACGAACCGACTTCAGGCCTCGACCCAAACCAAATTAACGAAATACGCCACCTGATTCGCGAACTTTCTAAAGAGAAGACGATTATTCTGAGTACGCACATTTTAAAAGAGGTTGAAGACACCTGCGAGCGCGCAATTATTATTTCAGACGGCCGCATCGTGCTCGACGAAAAACTCGACAAAATACAGCGCATGAAAGAAGGCCGCGAGACCTGGGAATTTGCCCTCAAGGGAAATATGTCGGGGGCTCTCGATAAAATCAAAGGCCTGATCGGCGCAGACGAATCGGTCAGCCAGATCTCGGCTTCGGACGCCGAGACGCGCTTCACTGCAGAAACAGGCTCGGGCTTCAATGAAAAGCTCTTCGCACTCTGCGTGAGTGAAAAGTGGACGCTGCGCGAACTCTTTATGCAAAAACAAAGTATCGAAGACGTGTTTGCGCGCCTGACCGCCAAGGGCATGGATGCACAAGGGCGATGAGAAGCATGGACGCTTCAAATTCCTTTGCCTTAGGTAATTAATCGGAGTAACTATGGATATCCTCAAAAAAATTGACCTCGACATCGACTGGAAAAACGTCAAAACTATCTTTCGCCGCGAATTCGCGAACTATTTTAATACCCCGATCGGCTATATCTTTCTGGGTATTTTCGTGTTGCTTGTGAATTTTCTTTTCTTCTTTATAACGCGCTTCTTTGACCGCGGCTATGCAATGCAGGGCCTCTTTGACATGCTGAAGCTGATTTACCTCGCGTTTATTCCGGTTATTACGATGCGCCTCTGGGCAGAAGAGCGCCGCAGTGGTACAGTTGAACTACTGCTCACGCTGCCATTCAATGAGGTGGAGCTTATTCTGGGCAAGTACCTTTCGGCCCTGCTCTTTCTCGGGCTCTCCCTTGCCACAACGCTCTTTCTGCCGTTGCTCGCGTTTTACGTCGGTGCACCTGATTTTATGGTGCTTCTCGGTTCATATCTCGGCGCATGGCTTTCAGGTTCGGCGTACATCGCCATGGGGCTCTATATTTCATGGCTGACGCGCGACCAGATCACGGCATTTTTGCTGAGTTTTCTCGCCTGCCTGTTTGTATACCTGCTCGGCTACCAACCCGTATTGCAATTTTTCGGGCCAATGAAAGAGCTGCTTGGGTTCTTGTCGGTATCGTGGCATTCAGACTCACTGGCAGCTGGCCTGCTCGATACGCGTGACCTGCTCTACTACATATCTTTCTCCGCTCTCTTTTTGTACCTGAACAAGGTGAGCATTCAAAAATTTCGACGGGGTCATGCATGAATTCTAAAGGTTCAGACACTATGGAAACTTTTCGGGAATATTTTTCGTCTCGCCGCGCGACGACTGCGCTTTACGTCGCACTGTTTTTTGCCTTCAGCTACCTGAGCTACGGCGCATATATTCGCTTCGACCTGTCGTCGGCAGGCGCGATGCGCATTTCGGGCACGACCAAAAACCTGCTGCGCAACCTGCCTGAAAAGGCGACGATCGAGCTGTTTGTTTCGAATGATTTGCCCGACGAGGCGGTACTCGTCGCACGCAAAGCGCGGGACTTCATTCAGGAATATGTTAACAGTTCGCGTGGCAAAGTGAAACTGACCGTGTTAGACCCAGATAACGACAAGGCAGCGCAGGCCCGCGCAACCGATCTGCGCATCCAACAGCTCGACCTGCGCGTCGGCGGAGCAAAAAAAGCGCAGGCGCAGAGCATCTACTTCGGTCTGGCGATCTCGTACGGAGACAAGACAGAACCCGTCAATAACCTGATTGGCCTCTATGAACAGCACGATCTCGAGAACCAGCTGACGGCGAAGATCTTCAAGATGGTGAAGCCGAACGAGAAAAAGGTCGGACTGCTCTCAGGCCACGGGCCTTTTAATCAGAAGAAAGAGCGTAACCCAACGTCGCTCTCAATTTTCGCTGAAAAAATCGGCTCGTTTTATGGCGACATTATGGAAGTGAATACATCAACAGCAGATATTCCGGTTGAAATTTCAACGGTGCTCGTTGTGCAGCCGGGCAAACTCGAGCCGATCGACAAATTTCGCCTCGACCAGTTTGTCATGCGTGGCGGTAATCTTATCGTACTCTCATCGGGCATGGAAGTCAACTTCGGCCAGCAGTTCATGGGTTCACCGGGAAATCCAGACCTCAAAGACTTTCTCAAGGGTTATGGAATTGAACTCGGCGAAGACATGATAAACGAGCCAAAACCCAATTATTACGTTCCTTTTGTGCAGCCGAGCGGCATGCGCCTCGAAAAATATCCTTACCCTCCATGGGTTCTGGTACCAAAAAGCGGCCTCAACCAAACGCACCTTTCGACCAAAGGCAATGCAGCACTTATTCTGCCCTACACCAGCAGCGTGAAGACAAACCCGGCAGTTTTGCCTGAAGGTGACGGCAAGTTTCAGGTGAACGTGCTCGCAAAATCGAGCAGCGATTCATGGTCTCAGGCCAACTTTGCATTTCTCGACCCGGGCAAAATGGAAGAGATGCTCGCTGCGCCCAAGCAGACAACGGGCACTTACAATCTTGCAGTGTCGGTGCGCGGCCGGTTCGCCAGCCAGTTCGCTGCAGCGCCAGCACCAAAAGAGGCCCCTGCAACCTATCTTAAGGCCGCTGAAAAAGAGAGCACCATTCTCGTTGTCGGTACGCCCTATGCGTTCAGCAACCTGACATTTATTCTGAGTGAAATGACGCAGGCGCCGCTGCTCGATGAAAACATAAAAATGATCTTTGCATCCATCGACATCATGCATGGGAACGAAGACCTGGTTGAGCTCAGAAAAAAATCTGCGCCGCGCATAAAGACCGAACTCGTCGAAGACGGCAAACGCAAATTTCTCACCGTGCTGGCATTCTTGCTGCCCCTTATGATTATTCTTGCATTCGGCGCGTACCGACTGACACGCCGCAAGCAACTGACTCCAGCTTCCTGAGGTAAATATGCCAATTTTGAAGAAAAATACCATTCTCGCCGCGGTGAGCGCCGCCACGTTTCTGCTTGGCTTTCTCGTCAACGATCCGTTTTTGCTGTTTGAGAAGTCTTACGAAAAATCGTCTCCACTGCTCAAGAGCAAACCAGACCGCGTGAAGAAGATCACAACCAGCGATGCCTCTGGCAAACGCATCTTCACGCGCACAACCGATGGTTGGACGCTTGAACTTGCGGGTAGCCCTCTCGGTGTTCTGAAAGCCGATGTGAACAAGATCGAAACGGGTCTGAAGAACATATTTGAAGCGCGCCGCTACCAGGAAGTCTCGTCCAATAAAGAGAAGCAGGCAGACTACGAAGTGCGCGATCAGGATTTTCAGCTTTTGCTCGAAGGCGAAAACGGCGAAAAAATAGCGCAGGCAATTTTGGGTAAATTCTCGGGAGCCGGCAACGCCAGTTTCGTGCGCCTCGCCGACGACTCGTCTGTCTATGCGGTGAAGGGTTTCTTGCGCGGTGACTGGAATCAGGATTTTGACCAGTACCGTGATCGCACTATATTGAGAATTGCGAAAGAGAACATCAAAGAGATTCAGGTCAGCGGCAAACAGACGTTCAAACTCAAGGCCGATGACAAAGGTGCCCTTACGCTCGATCCCCAGCGGGCAACTGACAAGAACCGCGCCGCAACGTATGCCAACGACCTCTCAGACCTGACCGGAGTACGGTTCTTTAAAGAGGCAAACCTGCCTCCACGCTACGGGAAAGTCACCGTAATGCTGACTGCCAATGTGAGCAAAGAAGTTGAATTCTTTGGTCCCACTAAAGATCAGGAATTCATTGCCCGCAGCACCGATTCTGCCGCACCACTGACGATTGCCAAAAGCAAAGTTGAAGCATTATTCCCGCGCATCGAAGATCTGGTCGACAAAGGCGGCCTGCCCAATCTTACACCGCCCAAATAAGCAGGTGATTGACGGGCAAGAAATACCTTCGGTGCGGCGAAAGCTTGCCTGTGGTTTCTTGCTTGTTCTGGTGATGAGCGCGCTCCAGTGCGGCCGCTCCCGTGCGATCGCCGAAGAGGGTCTCGCGCGGCTCGATCAGGGCAAACAGACGTCAGCCCTCGAGCATTTTGACCGTGCGCTGAGGGACAAACCCGACGAAGCCCTCGCGCTATACGGCAAAGGAATGCTGCTCGCAGAAGAGCTGATTACCGAACAGATTGCGCTGTCGATGCTGACGCAGGCCGTGCAGCAGCCGAGCCTGAGCGAAAAATACCGTATCAGGGCCTACCTGAAAATAGCAGAGATTTTTGCGCAACGCGGACAAAAAGACGATGCTGTACAGAATCTGTCTAAGATCTCAGGGACGCAGAAGCTGGCGGACGGCCGGCACGTGCGTCGCGTTGCGGCCATTTACCTCAAGCTGAAAGAGAAGGACCGCGCACGCGAAGCTTTGACCGCGTATCTGGAAGCCAACCCACAGGACGAAGAAACTGATTTTTACCTGTCGCGCCTTTACACGCTCGACCTGAAAGACCCGAAGAGCGCAGCCAAACGGTGCACTCGTATCGACTGGCAAAAAAGCCAATTGCCACGATATTTATTAGCTTGTACGAAGATTACTGCAGCGCAGGGTGATTTTGCGCAGGCACTGGTGTTGATTGACCTTTACGTCAAGAAAGCCGGTCAGACAGTAACAAAAGAAATCAATGACCTTCGCGAAGCCATTACCCGAAAGCGCGGCAGATTTGACGTCGCAGAAACAGATTTTTGACGGCGTATTACCCCGTTTCTTTTCCACTGTTGTCTGCCTTTGTGTGCTGACCGTGCTTTTTCTGCAGATCGACCTTCGCGCACTTCTCGGTGGCGGCGCAGAAGAGAATTCGGCTGATACGCAGGTCATCAAGGCGTTGCTTGAAAACCGCGAAGTCATCAAAGAAAAGCGGCGCGACAAGGTCAAATTCCTATCCGATCGCGATTCGGCCGCTCAGGGGCAACTGACGCGCGAAAAAGGTTTTGAATCGATTTCGACCGATTATGTTCTGAGCCAGGGTGAGCTGCAGCCCGTTCAGGCAAGGCTACTTTCTGCCAAACAGTACGCGCGCATTCTCACTTCACAAGAATCGCGCAGCACCATTGCGATCAAGCCTGAAAAAGAGCAGCCGGCAGTTGCCGTTGAAAAGCTCCGCATACCTTCGTACTATCGCTTTCGCCATGATTTTGCCCTCTCGTGGGACTACGCAGGCAGACCCGCAATACCGACGGCCCGGTACGAACACTACAGTTATTTTCGTTCCATGATCAGTAAGATACAGTCGGTCTGGGCACCACCGGGCGGTGACCCATACCCCACTTTTGGCGATTCATACCACCGCATGAACTATGCGTCAGGGTACACACGCTTTTCAACTTTTCCAAGTCAGGATATCTATATTCAGTTCTTGCTCGATGAAAACGGGGTCGTCAGAGACGCCAAGATGGTGTCTTCGCTCGGCTACCAGTCACTCGACCGTTCGTGTATTGAGGCTCTCTACGCAGCACACGATTTCGGTCCGCCGCCAAAAGAATTGCTCGAAGGCGGAGTGCTGATCGTGCCGTTTATTTTTCGAATTATTGTCAGGTGACAGGATGTCATCCGACTAATCCGCCGGCACGAGGCCGTCGTTGCGGATTTGTGCGCTAACTGAGTTGTCTGCTATGCAGACAACTCAGTTAGCGCTAAGTCCCTGTCTATCTGGTTTGGCGGTGAGCCGTGCCAGTCGGGATTGTTTTCCATGAAAGAGACACCCTTTCCGAGAACTGTGCGAAACAGAATCATGCGTGGCGCTTTGTCTGCGGCAAGCGACCAGTCAAAAGCGTCGGCGATTGCCTTGAAATCATGACCATCGGCGATACGTACCTGCCAGCCGAAGCCTTCAAACTTCTTATCGAGCGGTTCGACACCCATGACATTTTCTACCTTGCCATCGATCTGTATATTGTTGAAGTCGAGAAACGGATGCACACCTGTCAGCTTGTGGTGTGCAACAGCCATCGCGGCCTCCCAGGTCATGCCTTCCTGGCATTCGCCGTCAGACATGCCAACGAAAACGCGCGCCGGATTTTTCTGGTAGCGCAGGCCGAGCGCGAGACCGCTCGCATTTGCAAGCCCCTGCCCGAGCGATCCGCTCGAATTCTCAACCAGCGGAAAAAATTTCGTCGAAGGGTGCCCCTGCAACCTCGACCCCAGACGGCGGAATGTTGCCAGCTCCCCTTCGGGCAGTTGGCCGCGCACCGCCATCGCGCTATAGCGCACCGCGCACACATGCCCATTGCTGATCAGCAGGCGATCGCGCGCTTCACCGTCAAATTTCAGCACCTTAAAATAGAGGTATGCATAGATGTCCGCGAGGCCCAGCGGCCCACCGGGATGCCCCGAATTGGCGCGAAACACCATTTCGATCGCATTCTTTCGTATACGATTGGCGACAAAGCGCAGGTCGTCGTCTGTCACTTTGTCGGACGTCTTGGCCACGATGTCGTCGAGCCGCTTCTTTTCGGCGGCATCGCCGACGATGAAATCTGTTGAATTATCCATGAAAGATCACCAATCCCGAAATGTAAGTCAGCGTGTAACCCGGCAAAAAGAACCTGTGGAGCGGAATATGTATCCGGCGAATCCGTTTCGCACCTGTGTAAACCATGACAAGCATGGCGACGGCGACGAGCGTGGCGAAAATACGGTGCGCGGTTATCACGGCCACCGGGTAATCTGAGGGCATTTCGACGCCTGCGACCCGAACAGACCAAACCAGATAGATGCTACTGGCAAGATTAAAGACAACTCCGCCGAGCGCCAACACGCGATGCATGCGATTATTCGTGACGCGCACCAAGTAGGCGCCATAAAAAAGCAGAAGTGAAACACCCATGCCCCACACGAGCACCGAATACGGATGCGGCACTGCTGTTACTTGCCGGCCTGCGCCAATGTGTTGCGCAGCAACAGAAGAGAATCTTCAATCTCAGAAGTGTCCGAACCGTCTTTTTTCTCTTCAAATCCCCATTTTTTTGCGAGTGGGCGCGCAATCATGTGAATCAGCGGGAACTTCTGTCTTCCCGGCATCTCCAGAGCGATGTAGGTTTCAGTTTCGAGGCCCACAGCGGAGAAATCATAGACATCGAGCAGCAGCTGCAATTGCAGTTTCATCAAACGCTCGGTACCGGAACGCTGATAAGCCAGATTGATACTCTCGCCCCATTTGCGTTTCTCGTCGTTGTCTCGCGTATACGAAGCATAAATTGCTTTCAACTTGCGGTTCTGTATAACGCCCGCTGCATCGGTGTCAGCGAGCGAACGTCTGAGGCTCAGCACCAGGTCTTCGTATACGAGCGCTTCTCCCGACGCATCTTTAAAAAACGGAATTTTCGGCGTTTGCCAAAGCTGCCAGATCACGGCGGTATCGAGTCCGATCTCGAGTCTTTTCGCCAGATCGGGCACGAAGGCGATGCTCCCGTTGAGAGCCAGAGCCCCATTGCGGATTGAAGAAAGTTCTTCAGGTGTCAACGCGACGAACTGGCCCGCCAGTTCGACGAAAGGCAGAACCTGTGCCTGCGCGTAGGGCACCGTATTCGTAATCAGCACGCGCACTTTATGAGCAGGGTTTTTCTTGTATGCTTCGGCAATCGCGCTGTAAATATTACGCGCGGCGTTGTTCAGAATCTGCGCGCGCTCGAACGGCGCGAGATTGACGCGTACCGACTGTAAAGCCGGCAACACCAGACTCACGGAATCTTGCAGAAACGAAACTTCACCCAAAACGATCAGCTGGGCGCTCAGGCATTTGGCTGACCGTGCAGAAGCGTCGCCGTAGCGCAGCGTCACACTCTCAGGCAGGGCTCTGAACGAAGCGAGATGCAAGCCCGTCTTCTTGCCTTCGGCTGAGCTTACGTGCAACGCCTTCAGGTAACGCCTTACATTGGTAATCTTGTCGCTGCGCACATTGCATTCGCTGTCGATCAGATCGAGACCAGACATCGGGTATTCGGCATGCGTCAGGGAGTTTGAAATATAGAAATTCACGGGAACCGGAAGCATGCGCTGCGGCGACTCCCCCGAGAGGACGCTGAGTTTTTCGGTCAGCCAATTAAAATCATAGCGCGAAATATGCTCGGCTGACACGAGAAATGTCGTGTCTTGCATGCGGCGCGTCGGCTTTACCGGGGCAGAACTTGCCTTGACCGGCAGCGTCTCAAAAGAGTCGCGCAGAAAAAATGAAATAATTGTCGATATGATCAGCGCACTCATCGCAAGGGCGACGAGGCTCCCTAAGGCTTTCCGCATAGGTAAAGATCAATAGGTCTCATTGACAGAAAAGCACTTTATCGGGACCAATTGCCGGGCACGAAAGGCAATAAGCGGCGCAATGATAAAAATTCTTGCCGGCAAGGCGAGCGACTTCTAAACGGATGTATGAAAGTCAAGAAAATACGAAGCCGCGGTGGCTTCACCCTGATTGAACTATTGGTCGTGATTGCGATTCTCGGCGGCCTGATGTCGGTACTTTTTGTGTCGTTGGGCGACAACAAGGCGAAAGCCAACAAAGGCCAGAACAAACTGGCCATGAATACCGACTATTTCACGATTGTGAATGCGCTCGATGAATTCAGAAGCAAGGCCGGTCGGTTTCCATCTACTGAAGAAGGCCTCGACGCGCTGATTCGACAGCCCTCGGGTGTACAGAGCTGGGATGGCCCTTACCTGAAAAGGCCACCAGTAGACCCTTATGGCACACCCTACAGATACTCGCTTTCAGGCGCGAAGTACACAATCATGAGCCTCGGTGCCGACGGTCGCGAGGGCGGCGAAAAAGACGATGCGGATATAGACCTGTCGACGATCATGGATCGCTGATTCTGGCGGCGCGCGGCGCTGTGGTTGAATTTCGCTGATTTGCCCCGCGCCCCCTCAAGTCTGCCCGCACTCTGGGCCGATTCTATAAAGGTCCCTATGCAGCAATATCGAGTCAAGATGCTCATCGCCATGCAACGCGATGGGGCTTTCGTCCATCGCAATGAGTTTCTCCATCCGCGGGGGTTTATGGTGCTCGATGATGCACTCGAATTCTGCAGCCACGACATGCAAGACAAG
Source organism: uncultured Leptospiraceae bacterium (assembly GCA_942492915.1). Lineage (GTDB taxonomy): Bacteria > Spirochaetota > Leptospiria > Turneriellales > Turneriellaceae > Turneriella. The sequence goes on along the minus strand of OW818662.1, from coordinate 1,156,270 downwards.
ATAAAAAGCGGGTCATATTTCCGCTCGCAGGCCTATGGGTTCGACCTTGTGCGTTACCGCAATCTCTGCACGCAGAATATGTACATCGCCTACCGCGTGTCTATACAGAACGTCAACCGGGCACTCATCGACAAAGATTTTGAATCCCTGACATATATTTGACCCGCTGAAACTGAAATCACCTCTGACGGCGAATGGCCGCAGCCAAGGCTCGAATATTACTGGTAGAAGACGATGAAGTACAAGGTGAGATTCTCAAAACTCTGCTTGAACAAGAGTCTTACGCAGTAGACTACTTTACGACTGGTGCCGCCGCACTTGCTGTCATCGACCAGCACAATTACGATCTTGCTTTCATCGATATCTACCTGCCTGACATGTCGGGCCTCGACATTCTCGACCAGCTAAGGTCACGCCCGCACTACTCGACGACACCGGTGCTCATGATGACCGCCGATGCAACGGAAGACACTTCGGTTCTTGCACTCGTCAAAGAGGCCGACGAGGTGCTGATCAAACCCCTGCGGCACGGGGAGTTTCTGATCAAAGCGCGCCTCTGGCTTGAACGCCATGGTGAACGTATTCGGCTCAGAGAAGCTAACGACCGGCTCGAAGCTCAGAGCAAGATTATGGCGCAGTACTTTTCTGACGACGTCATTCAGAAAATTACAGCATCAGGCGCGATGATGGAACCCGAAATCATCGAAGCGAGTGTCATGTTCTTTGACCTCCGAAATTTTACCGCTCTGTCAGAGTCTCTCGACCCGAAAAATGTCGCTGATTTGCTCAACATACTCTTCACCGATCTGATGGACCTGATCTTCTCACACGGAGGTTCCGTGAACAAATTCATCGGAGACGCAATTATGGCAACATTCGGTGCCCCGCTCAGCCAGGGCAACGATGCACTCAACGCAGTGAAGTGTGCGCTCGCCATCAAAGAATCGATGGCGCTATTTAATCAGGTTCGCCCGCAATACCTGAACGATGATATCGGTTTCGGTATCGGTATTGCGACGGGCAAGGTTTTCTCGGGCACTGTGGGCTCGTTCCGCCGCCTCGAATACACAGTACTCGGTGATGTCGTGAACGTCGCGAGCCGCCTCGAATCGCTGAATAAACTTTCCAAGACGAATATCCTCATCGATGGCCATACGCAGGCTGCTGTCGCTGCCAGCATAGATGCGCGGCGCATACGCTTTCAGGAACGGATTCGCGGTAAGTCGCGTGAAATTGAAATTTTTGAACCGATAAGGCTGAGGTAAATTGTGGCCGCGCTGCTGAGAACTGAACTATACTCAGACCTATCACCGGTAGACCGCGAGGCACTTTTCGCGCACAGCAGTCTGAATCTGAAAGAAATTCGTACGAAGGTGATTGAACCTCTTGCAGCGGAGTTTCAGAAGGGCAGCTTCGCCGCTCTAAGAATGGCTCTGCAAAAATTTGAAGGCGGGGTGCCGGCAAAACTACTGCTCACCCGCGATGACATGGCAGCCGCGTCTGAACGCATCGCCGCCACGAATAGAGAAACGCTGGCGGCCTTCAGGAAAGCGGCGGCTAATATCGAACAGTTTCACCTTTTGCAGCGACAGACGGGGTTTTCGTCGACGATTGCCGGTAACGAACTCGGCATCAGTTTTGTCCCGTTTGACCGGGTTGCGCTCTATGTTCCGGGTGGTAAGGCGCTGTATCCTTCGACGGTACTCATGGGTGTGCTACCGGCACGAATCGCAGGGGTCAGCGACATTACAGTGCTCACTCCACCTGCCCCGGCAACCGGCATTGTGCCCGACATCGTACTTGCAATGGCGTTTGAGGCCGGTGCGACGCGCGTGCTGCAGGCCGGCGGCGCGCAGGCGATTTTCGCGGCAGCTTATGGCGTGCCTGAACTTTCTTTGAGGCCTGCAGATTTCATATACGGCCCGGGAAATGTCTATGTCTCGGCAGCGAAAATTCAGGCTGCCGGTGAAAACCTTTGCGGCATCGACTCTTTCGCCGGTCCGAGTGAAGTAGTTGTGATCGCTGACGAAACCGCGAATGCGCGTTACGTCGCACACGATCTCATGGCGCAGGCAGAACACGATGAGAACGCGCAGGCAATCTTACTCACCACCTCGGCAGACCTCGCGGCGCGTGTAGGGGACGAAATCAAGCGCTCGCTTGAGGCAAGACCCGACGACGAAAAACGTAAGCAGATCACCCTCGACGCCATTCGCCGAAACGGCCGCGTGATTATCACCACATCGCTCGAACAGGCGGCGGAAATCTCAAACCGGTATGCTCCTGAACATCTTGAAATTCAGACAGCGCGCAATGACGAAATGCTCGCATTGATTCGCTGCGCCGGCAGTATTTTTGTCGGTGATCACGCTCCTGTAGCGGCGGGTGACTACTATACCGGAACAAACCATATTCTCCCCACTGCCGGGGCTGCGCGCTTCACATCAGGCGTCAGTGTCTATACGTTCTATCGGCGCATCACTTGGCAGAAAGTGACGCGCGCCGGACTCGAAGCGGGCAAAGATGCGATATCAGCGATGTCAACGGCCGAAGGTCTATTTGCAGAGCACGGGTACTCAGTACTCACGCGTTTTGAAAAGTAGACGGTCAACCCGGTAAATCGACATTCAAGAGGCCGAGTATCAGGGCCATGCGCACATAAAGCCCGTTGTTTGCCTGTTCAAAATAAACCGCAGATTTGTGAGCGTCAAGGTCGGTCGCAACTTCACTCAGCCTTGGTAACGGATGCATGATAATGAGGTCATCGCGGCAGCGCTCGACAAGCTCGCGGTCGACGATATAGGCGTCTTTGAAACGTTCGAATTCGCGGTGATCGGTGAACCGCTCTTCCTGAATGCGCGTGATGTAACCGACATGCACTTCACGCAGCGCGTCGATATTTTCGGTCTGCTCAAAAGAGACCCCGGCCTTTTCGAGCAGCTCAGCGTATTTGCGCGGCAATTGCAACTCGTTCGGGGCGATGAAGACCATATGCACCCCGTAATGCGAGAGCAGCTGTATCAGTGAATGAATGGTGCGACCGAATTTAATGTCTCCCACAAAAGCGACGGCCGTATTCTTTTTTTCGAGGTATCCGTGGCGGTGAATTGTGTAGAGGTCGAGTAAACCCTGCGTTGGGTGCTCACCGGCTCCGTCACCCGCGTTGATGACGGGAATTTTGATGCTGCGCGCGGCGAGCGATGAAGCACCTTCGACCGAATGCCTGATCGCGCAGATATCGCTGTACGACTCGACCATCTTCAGAGTATCAAAGAGGGTTTCGCCCTTCGCGAGCGATGAGAATTGCACGCCGACCGTAGAAATCACCCTGCCCCCCAGGCGGTGCATCGCGGCCTCAAAGGAAAGGCGCGTTCGGGTCGACGGTTCAAAGAACAGCGTCGCGAGAATAAAGTCGTCGAGCAGTTTGAGGTTCTTTTTGCCGGCGAGCAGGCCTTCGATGCGCCTTGAGAGTTCGAGAATTTCGGTCAAATCCGTCTTTGCGAACTGTTTCGCCGAAAGAATGGATTGCCCGCGCCAGCTCATTTCGCACTGCCCGCTGCGTTTTCCCTCACGCAGCCAATATTCAGAACGTTCAAAATCCGCATTCTGCATGGCTGTTAAGCGAATCTGCAATGTCAAGCCATAGCAACCTCTGTGGCCAGAGCCACATTTGGGGAATTATGGCCTCATTTGGTTGGCCCCATTCGGCTTTGCGCGCTGTCAACGGCCGAAAAAGCGGATGCATGAAACGTACACAAGCGGCATTCGCATTGCTGCTGCTCGCACTTGCATGCCGCAAGAGCGCGCATGCATCGGCCTCTGAAATTGAGCGCCTGACGGGCAAACCCGTTGAAAAAATACTCGCGCAGAAAAAATATCAACTCGACAGCAGCGCCTCGCTCGAAGATATTACTCTCTACGAAAGCGCGCAGAAAACGCACATTGCGGTGCTGACGCCCGCTGATAAAGGCTACACGCTGCTGCGTAACCATGACTTTGATTCGCTGCTCGCCGAACCGAAAATCTTCTTCATCGCAACGGGTAACAAAAAATCGCATGTTCTGCTTACTCATGGAACAAGCGCCAAATCGCTCACGCTGCTCGATGCAACGGATTTTGTACAGACATTCGATGCTGCGACCGCTCAAACCGACAGCGTCAAAATTACGAAGGTTGAAGAAAAGCCAAACGATGAAATACTGAATCTCGGCACCACCGCTTACCGGTTCAATGGCATGCGATGGCTGGCCTGGCAGGCAGACGAAATCTGGCCGTTTCTTGAACAGTTCGAAGTTGCAGGCGAACAAAGTGTGATCGAGATTTCTAACCGGGGCCAGTTCGGCACGCGGGCGCTCGTCACTCTCGCGTTTCCCGAAGTCAAAGCCGCTGACCTTGCTACCCGCCTCAAACTCACCAAAGAGATTGCTACTGTGAGCCTCTACCGACCCGGCGCGTCAGTGCATAAAAACGGCGCGGGCAATATTCAACTGCCGCACCCGTTGATTGAAATACGCAAAGACTCGTGGGGCAAAAACGTCCGCATTCGCCTACCGCTCTTTATGGCAAACATACGCCAAATAACGTTGCGCGTCGTCTACTCGCAGCGCGGACAAAATCTGAATTGGCCCTCGGCGCCGGGAATCGGCATCGTAAAAGACGGCCAGGGCTATTTCGCCGTCGAACGCTAGAGAGATTTTAGGCCAGATTTGGCCCCGGGCGGCCGAAAATTAACTATGCGGATTTCTATTGTACTCGTGGCGGCGGCGCTCACCGTCGCCTGCGGCAACGGCCGGGGGCGCTTTGCGTTCACCATTGCAGACCATTCGAATCTGCCCGCACTTGAACAGAAGTTCTTTCAGCCGCAGCGCTTTGTCAGTTACAAGACCAAGCCCGTATTTGAGCGCGATGATGTTTTATGGTATGCATACCGCCCTTCGTCACCCAAAAGCGACCGCTATTACGGTATCTCATTACAAAAAAAGACCCTGGGTTACCAGGAAGTCGATCTGCGCAACCGCATGATCATCGAAGGCCAGGGAATGGTCATCGATCACTACAAGGGCCTGGAGGAAGGCGAATACCGTCTGAAGATTGCTTTGAATAACAAAGTCATCGACCAGATAGATTTTATTATCGTCGGCGACAGCTCGGCAGAGACTATCGACTATGAATCGAACGAGATCGAAGAGACCGATTCGTCTTTGCCTGTTGCCGCTGCAAGCGGCCCGGCATCGCCCGTCGGTCTCTGAAACCTTCTACTTCTTAGGTATCAGCCGTTTCAGCACGATATCCAGATTCGTGATCTTGTCCGCTTCGACGGTGATCTCTTGATCGTACTGTTTGATAATCGCGCGCGCAGAGCCCCTTAAGAATACGGTATATTTACCCGGTTTCACTTCTGTGAAAGCAAACGTGCCGTCTTTGCGGCTCGTTGATGTGGGCTGTTTGAAGTTCGGCAACGGTTTGATAAAGACGATAAAACCTTCTGCCCCCTGATCAAAGGTTTCGAGAAAAACTTTTCCGGCGATGGCGCCTTTGCCCGCGAGACCGCAGGTAATAGTTTCTGTGGTGGTCTGGTTCGCCTCGATACCCGTCTTGATGACCTGGTCTGAATAGCCACCCGCTTTGACGGTGATGTTGTGCACGCCGCTCGGTACCTTGTTCAGAGTCAGCTGCGCGGTTTTACCCCAGGCTCCGTAGTCGACGTATTGCAGATTAAAATCGTACTCCTCATTGTCGACGAAAACCTGCAAGCCCCCTGCTAGCTGTTCTTTCTTGTAGGTCGTTTTGATGACCAGCGTGCCCGTCTTATTGTTGCTCGGGTTTTGGGGCTCTTCAGGAGTAATCGGCGGTGCGACTTCAGGTTCAGGCACAACGACCGGCACTGGCGGCAGCACGGGTGCCGGCGGAGGTGCGACGGCTGCCGCTGCCACGAAGTAGAAGCCCGAAGCGTCGCCGCTGATCTGCGGCACCTGTTTGTGGTTCGCTTTCTGCGCCATCTTAGTGGTCTCGTTGCGCGCTTTATAGAAAGCTTCGTACGCGGTGATACTCTTGTCACCGTTCAAATCAGCATTCAATATCGCCTTGCTGAAATAATACGTAAAGATGCCATGTTCGATCGGCTTTCCGAGTTCAATCGCCGTCTCGTTGTCATCTGACGAAGAAATGACCACCTTGTTCTGAAAGTGCACGTTTTCCAGGTCTTGCAGAACAGCATAGTCCTGTCCGTCGGGAATCGGCACATTACCCGCACCGCGTGTCGCCGCACCTTTTTTGGCGATACCGCCTGAAAAACAGCAGTCGAGAATAATCACGGCTTTCTTTGTCTTCAGTTTACCAAACCATTCAGAGAGTTCGTCGTCTGACACATGCGGCCGCTGGAACATGATGATAAAGTTGCGCATACCGTTTTTGGCAGCAGGGTCTCGGAAAAACTGCCCGTGCCCCGCGAAGAAGAAAAACACCTGATCGCCCTCTTTGACCTGCTTGCCCAGCCAGTCGACAATCGCCGAACGCAGGTTTTCGCGCGTCACCTGGTTCGCGAGCAGCACCCGAATATTCTGCTGGTCAAAATTGCCGGTTTCGGCGATCGATTTTTTCATCGCTTCGGCGTCTTTTTCACAAAGCCCGAGCGGACTGATTTCAGAACCTTTGTAATTGGTCCCGACAATAAGCGCAAATTTACGCGCTGCAAAAAGATTGCCTGAAAGCAAGAGGCTGCCGAGCACGATGCCGGCAAAGAGTAGTCGACGCATATTGCTTAGACGCACGATAGGCCTGTGTTGGCCAGTTTTTTTTGAGTTTAGCTGCGCTGCCAGTGCTTATGATTTCAGCAGATCTTCAAGACGCTGCGCGTTCTTGCGGATTTCTTCGTTTTCCGGGTCATGCACCAGCGCCTTCTCAATCGCAAATCGGGCCAAAGCATATTTGCCGAGATTGAGGCAGGCGATCGCCAGGTTATTGAACGCCAGCGCAAAGTTTGACCTGAGGCTGATCGCCTCGCGCGCATAACTTTCGGCGATATCGAACTCGCGCCGCAGAATCGCAATGGAACTGAGATAGAAGAACACCTCGGCATTCTGCCGGTTCAGCTCTGCATAAGCTGCAAAATAGCGCTCAGCAGTTTCGATTCGCCCGAGGTCGAAGTTTACTGCACCCGCGGTCTTGAGCGAAAGTAGATTTTTTCCGTAAAGTTTGATCGCCTCGTCGAGCAGTTGAACCCCCGTCTGCCGGTCGCCCTGCTCGATCTGCTGGTATGCGCGCGCCGCCATCTGCAAAAATCGCGAATATTCGCGATTCACCTCGGCCATCAGAATCGAGATGTCGTCATTCGGTTTGGCGCCATTGGCGAAACGAAAGACTTCGCCCACGACAAACGGAACCGCCTCTGCTGCGGGCAGCGCACCCGCGCTCAGCAATATGGCGTCGAAGCGGTCATTGCCGAGTTCTTCGTCATCACGATTTCGAATCTCTGTAAGTCCGTCGGTGTAGAGAAAGAGCCTGTCACCTGCGAACAGGCGTTCTTCTTTTTCTGCGTAGCTGTCGTTTGCCTCGGGCATCGCCGCGACAAAGAGGCCGTCGGTGTCGAGCGATACCATCTCTCCCGTTTCTGCCCTGATGATCTTTGCCTTCTGGTGCGAGGCGTTGGAATAGTAGAAATGGTGCGTTTCGTCGATGGTAAGGTAAAAGGCGGTCAGGTAATCCTGCGTGGTGACGATTTTCAGCAGTTGGTCGTTGACTTCGCGGAATGTCTGCGCCGGCGAATGGGTATGCTGCGCCGAGCGGGCGAACGTGACCTTTGCCATCGTGGTGATAAGTGCCGCCGGTACGCCATGCCCCGACACATCGGCAATCAGCACGCCCAGGCGATTGCCCTGAGCGGGAAATACGTCGTAGTAGTCACCAGAGACTTTGTCCATCGGCTTGTAATAACCATAGAACCTGAGCCCGTTCCATTCTTCGATAGCTGCCGGAATTATCCCTTTCTGAATCTCTGACGCAAAATCAAGCTCCATCTGTATCAACCGGTCTTTCGCATGCAACTCTTCGTTCGCAGCCGTGAGTTCGGCCGTACGTTCGTCGACCTTTCGCTCGAGGTTATGCTGGTAGTCGCGAATGGTCGTTGTCGCTGTATTGAGTCCGGTTGCCACGTTGATGAATTCGCTGTCGAGCGCCTGCGGAAAAAGCATTGCGTCCTTGCCGTCGCGAATGCTGACCGATGCGGCTTCGATCTCACGCAATGATTGTAAGACAATGGAAAAGAGCATGTACGCCATAATAGCGGCGATCGCGATCGCAAAGAGCGAAAAGCGTATCATCACCGGAAACTCGACGTTATAATAGACCATGAAATTCGAGACAAACAACGTCGCGATCATGATCATGATAAAGAAGAGAATCTTTGAGCGCACTGTCGAGAGTGAAATCTCTTTGAACTCCACCTTCTTTTCATACATGATCTGCTTCACGCGCGTGCGCATCTCGCCCGTCACAAGTTCAGTGATGACCGCCGCAAATCCTGCATGAATAAACCCGGCGATGACTGCGATCACGGCTACCTGAATGAGGTTAATGAAGCTGTAGTTCTGCCAGCCCTTGAGGTAGGCGACAACCCCGGCTACGATCATCACGACCATTGCAACTGACATCCACGCGTTTTCGCGAGGCAGATAGCATAGCATGCGGTGCAGCGCGCGGTATTCGTCGGCGTTGAGCGTCTGGCGAATCTCGATCTTAAACCAGGTGTCACCCCTCACGATTGCGCGATTCAGAAGCCGCATGCCGCGCGTGAGACCAGAGAGCCCGATTTTATGAAAGATGCCGAAATAGACCCCGTGGATCACCGTCGTCACCCCGGCGATGGCGCCGACGACGATGATGAGTTTGTCGATCGCCGGCAATTTGATCGCGTAGCTGTAATAGAGTACAAATATGAAGGTAATGATTCCTGCGTAGAGCGCACTAGATGCCGCTGACGCCCCGAATGACAGGATATTGGCAACCAGATAGAAGGTAGGTAAAAACAGACGCCGCATTCTCTTTTGAAGATCGGAAAGTTAGACCTGCCGGCAGTCAAAAAAACACACCGACCCGCTGTGGGATTGCGTAGCGCCTGAATTAATTCGTTAATTGACGAAGTGTTTGGATGGCTCAATCGCCCGCATGTCTACAACCGACGAAATTTTGCGTTTTGACCGCTGGGAAAGAAGGCTGATGCGGTTTGTCAGGCGCACCGACGGGCTCGCACGCATTCGCCAGCTCGACTATTCAACACCGACCCGCACCGGACAGAGGTGGCCGATCTATCTCATCGAACTCGGCAAACGTTCGGCCTTCAAACGCCACTCGGTGTCGCTGGTATCCGGGGTGCACGGTCTCGAAACGATCGCGATCCGCATTCATCTCGACATAATCAAGAATCTAATCAATCCGCGCAGCGCCTGGTTTTCTGAGCGGCTGCTGGATGGTAAACTCGGCATTTACTCGATACCGATCTTGAACCCGGCCGGCGTCGCCGCCCAAAGCCGGTCAAACGGACGCGGTGTTGACCTAAACCGCAATTCTGGAATCGACGCAGAAGGAGCGTTACCGTTCTTCGGCGGCCACCGGGTTTCGCCGGCGCTGCCCTATTACCGGGGCCGGGCGCTGCAGCGTGAGTCGCGTGCACTGTTCCGGTTTCTCGAAGAAAATGCCTGGAAAGGCCGTAAGCGCGTGCACACGGCTATAGACCTGCACTCAGGTTATGGCTCGCAAAACTACCTGTGGTGGCCCTATTCTTTCAGCAAGAGGCCGGTCTACCAGAGCCAGGTTTTTGAAAGCATCGCCGGAGAGCTCAGAGTTAAACATCCCGATTACCGCATTGAACCCATGTCGCTCAGCTACCAAACGCATGGTGACCTGTGGGACAAAGCCCTGCTGCAGTTTGAAGAGAAACAGCAAAACCTCGCTCGGCGCAAGAAATCCCTGTTTCTGCCGCTAACGCTTGAGATTGGTACCTGGCAAGAGCTGCGCAAGAATCCCGGGCGGCTGTTAAGTAAGCAGAAAATTTTTAATCCCCCTGCCCGCAACCGTAAAGCATTCTTAAAAGAACACAGGCAACTGCTTTGGGATCTAATACACATGCACGATAGCCGAAATGCCCGCAAGACGGCGCTGAATATCGATTTCTGATTGACGGTACCTCAAAAAGGACGGCATTGCCATTATTTCGTTATTTAACGAAGTATAAAACCATGCTAGACCTCAAAGATGCCCTCTACACCCCGCAGTTTCTAAACCTTAAACGGAATCTGTACGGCCGCAAGAATATGCTGTTCGCCGATATCGTCGAGCAGGTCCGCGATGAAATCGACCTATCGATCATGGTCAGCCTGCGCGACCGGGAGAAAATTCCCGCGCAAGGCAGGCTACTCGTAGCGGCGAACCATCCGCTCGCGTTTCTTGATCTCATCGCCGTCTACTCTGCAGTACACGGGGTCAGGCATGACATCACAGTGATCGCGGATTCGCTGCCCGAATACGCCGGCGATGATGAAACGGTCATATTGAACCACGGCGGCAAAATGCCATATACGACATTGCGCAAGGTCGAACGCGCGCTGAAAGCCGAACGCGCAGTTATTTACTTTCCAGCGAAAACCCGCCACTGGCGGCTTAACCGTATCAGCGACGGTGACTGGTCGAAATCCATCGCGCAGATGGCAACGAGCTGGCAGGTACCGGTCGTGCCGGTGCATGTGACGGCACGCAACCGCCTGTCGCACTACTTCTGGACTGCAATAAGCGGCCTCTATTCAGAAATTGCCCTGGACTCTGAAATCAAGAGCCAGAAACACTCGGCGATCGCGCTGACCATTTCTCATCCCATTATGCCCGAAGCATTTGCGGGCATCAAAGCGGGTGCGGCGGCGCGCCTGTTGCGCAGGCACGTCTACCAAATCGGACGCGGCAAACCCGGAACCTTTCGCACCACCAAGAATATCGTTCACCCCACCGACAAAAAACTGATTCTCCAAGACGTGCTGCAGGCCGAAGTGCTCGGCGAGACCGACGACAAGATCAGTATTCTGCTCGTGCGCTTCGAGACCGCACCCGCGCTGATGCGCGAAATTGGCCGCCTGCGTGAACTGACATTTCGAAAGGTCGGCGAAGGCACGATGCGCAAGATCGATATCGACGATTTTGACCAGCACTACCTGCATATCGTTCTATGGGACGCAGCAGAACTCGAAGTCGTTGGCGCCTATCGCCTCGCCGCGGGTGACGAGGTCTACCGCCAGCGCCAGCTGGCTGGCTTTTATACCTCTACACTGTTCCGCTTCTCTGAAGAGTTCGAGAAGTACCTGCCGCAAGCGCTTGAACTCGGCCGCAGTTTTGTGCAACCTGCTTACTGGAACAGCCAGGCGCTTGATTACCTGTGGCATGGTATCGGCGCCTTTTTGGCCAAGAATACTCAGTATAACTATCTTTTCGGACCAGTCTCCGTGAGCGCTTCGTATTCAACCGAAGCACGCGAGATGCTCGTGTGGTTTTACCGCAAATGGTTCGGCCGCGCCGATGCACCGGTACGGGCAAAACACCGATTTGCCTATCGTCAGGGACACGAGGCCGAAATCGCCAAAGCTTTCAAAGCCGATGAGTACAAGCAGAGCTTTAAGGAGCTCAAGCAGAACCTGAAACATTACGGTTACGCTGTTCCTACGCTCTACAAGCAATACACAGAGCTCTGCGAAGACGGCGGCGTCGAGTTCTTCGATTTTGGTATCGACAAAGATTTTAACAACAGCCTCGATGGCTTCATCTTTCTTGAGATTGGCAAAATCAAAGAGACGAAACTCGAAAGGTACGTTTACAGCAAACGCGCTAAGGCAGAATGGTCAGCTGCCCGTGGGCAAGCCGCCACTCTGCCAGCGCAGAGCTGAGGCCCCGGCGCAGTTCTGTGATCCGCTCGTTGGCAGCGATGACGACGGTTGCCTTGGCCGGCAGCGCATTGAGGTATTGCTGCGTCAGCGTGAAGAAGCGCCCGCTCAGCGCCATGAACCCTTCATCAATCAGATAAACCGGCGCCGGCTCCAGAAATGCGCGCGCAATCAAAACCCGAGTTTTCTCACCTTCTGACAGCGTCGCGAAAAGCCGGTGCAATAACGGGGGGATTTCAAACGCGGTGAGTACCGGCGCAACAGAATCTGGCAGCTCGCTTTCGTAAATATAGATCGACCCTGAAAGGCGCGAAGCCAGCACATCTCGTACCGTCATTCCCACCGGGAAATAGCTGAACTGCGCCGCTGCGACAAACTGCACCTTCTGCCAGAGTTCGGTGCGTTGCTCGTGCGCAAGAAGCCCCTCGAACAACAAGGTGCCCTGCTGCCATGCCGGGCGAAAATCGCCGTGCATGATGCGCAGCAGCGTCGTTTTTCCAGAACCGTTCGGGCCAGTCAGCAGAATGCGATCGCCGGTTGTAACAATGAAAGATAGGCCTGAAAATATTGATACGAAGTCATGGTAGAACCCTGCTTCGACGCAATGAATCAGTACCTCACGGTCAGAAGCTTGTGTTACCCCCGACGATAAGGTTTGAACATCTATTGAATCGACTTCAGCCACAGGCGTCAGCTCACGCACCGTTGCTGCAGCCACGTGAAAATGACGCGAAGCTGCAAGCGCCTGCGCAGCCTCGTTCCCGTGGCCCGTGAAAATAACAGCCGATTCTGCTGGCAAATTCTGCATCCAACCTCGTACGCGCTCTGAGACCTTCTCTGAAAGGCTGCTCAGAATTTCATCGAGCAGGTATAGCCGGCGGGGCAAAAGCGCTGCCCGCACAATGGTAGCCAGACGCATTTCACCGAGCGAGAGCGTTCGCACGAACCGGCCCGCAAGCGCGGTGAGCTGCCACGTGGTCAGCAAATCGGCCACTCGCGCGTGATCGTGCGGCGTCAATTCCCGATAGAGAAAATCATCGCCGCCGAGGTGTGCCAGCAAAAAGTCAGCAACGCTGCTGTGCGCGTGCAGTTTCTGCAGTCGCAACTGCTCGTCACGGCTCACCAGCGCGATATGGCGCCGCAGGTGAAAAAGCGATTCGTTCGACCCGAGCCAGGGATATTCGCGCTCGCCCCGGTTCTCGTAGGGGTGTAGCCTGCCCGCGAGCAGATACAGCAGCGAGGTCTTGCCCGCGCCGTTTTCACCTGATACAAAAATACGATCGCCTGCGCGAAGCGTAAGGTCGACATTCTGCAGAATTACTTTTGCAGCCCGCGCGACGCTTACCCCGGCGAGGTGCGCGATCAGGCGGTCGCGCATCGAAAATACCAGGCAAAACCCGAAACAAGCCGCCACACGTCAGGCACCTGCTTCAGCGAAACAGCGGTATCGGCGTGGCCGATGAACGGCGACACAACCAGGCGGGCGCTCTGCATCAGGGGAAAAAGCTCAGTCGACTCGCGTGCGGGTATCACATCGTCTTTCGCGCCATGCAGCAGAAATACCGGAGCGCGCACATTATGCGCGACCTCGGCGACATTGTATGCCTCGAGGGTGTCTTGCATGACACCTAGCAGCCTTTCACCTATTTCACGGCGAAAGGGCCTGTCATTTTCGAGCCGTTTGACGAGGCGCTGTTCGGCTGCGCTGAGACGGCGCAGTTCATTGGCCGCCCGGTGAGATTCAGTAAAGCCGGTGAGGTTCTTGTTGCGGGAAGCAGTCGCGTTCCAGTTATCGTGAGCCGCGGCGAAATAGTAGCGGCCGAGATTCTTGCCGATTTTGAGCCGCGGTAAGAAGTTTGCAAGAATAATCAGTCTCGCGTATGCATCCGCATCATCGGTATGCATCAGGTAGTGCAGCGATCTTTCGATACGCGAAAACGCGCCAAGCGCGCAGACGGCAGAAACAGAATCAGCAATACGCGGATCAACCGCCGCTTTGAGGCAGATCGCCCCCGAAAACGAGGGCGCAAACATCGCCGCACGCCCGGTCGGACACAGTGCCGGATCGGTGAGAATCGCCTCGACTACCCGCACAAAAGTTTCGATACTCTGAGCGGTCACGCGCAAATTTCTGATGTCAGCGATCTCAGGACAAATCACACGAAAGCCGGCAGCGCAGAGCGCCTGTGCGGCCTTGATTTGCCTCGGGTCTGTAATACCGAGCGGCGACATGCCGTGCAGAAATATGATCGTTGCGGGATCTTTTTCAGGCGGAGTATAGAGCTCTGCCGCAAAACGGCTCTTGCCGAGCGGTATGGAAATTGTATGGTGTTTGGCGAACGGCGATGCGGTTCGCGAGGCGAGAGACTGCGGGCCCGGGCGCTGCTGCACCCGAATGAAGGCCAGCGCGCGAAACCAGGAATTCAAGCCGCAGATGCAGCGAGACGGCGCTCTGGCGCCACCACCAGAAAATGGTGCAGAGTAAACAGCACAGCGGTGAACACCAGATCACCCGCGAGCGAGTTTTGAAAGAATGGCAGCGCCATCGCGTAACACTCGGTCAACCCCTGCAGGTTCTTTGCGTACAGATCTTGCATCACAAAAACACCAAAGTTCGTTACGATAAAAAACAGCATACTACCAGCGAGGGTCGCGCCCGCAATTTTGAGCGCAGTACGCTTCTCGCGCAGCAGAAAGCCGAGCGCTCCAGCACCTGCCATCGCAACATATACAAAAGGCTGCGTAGAGTGCGAACCGATAAACAGATCGGAGAGCACCATCATCGCCATGGCAAGCGCCACACCGGCATAACGGTTAGCAAAGACGGCCGAACCAAAGAGCGCCACGGCCATCACCGGGCTGAAATTCGGCGGATGCGGGAAAAGGCGTGTTGCCGCTACGGCCACAATAAGGCCCGTCGCAACGATCAAATTACGTGATGACATACAGCTCGAATTGGCCGTCGATTCGCAACGTCAAGGCGAATTGAAATATGGGTGCCTGTGGTCTGGGGCACGGGTGACCCAGACAGCCCCTGGGCGGCATTCAGGTGGCAAGAATGTCAGGCGGATTGAGCAACTTTCTGTATACCTGCCCCAGCGGAACTATCTCGCTCCAGAAGCGGGCGGTTGCATTACCCGCGCTCACCGCGAGCGGCGGCTTGTCTTTCATCACCTTGTCAAAGCTCTGCTTGAGGTAGTCGCGAAACGCCTCAGCCGTGTGGATGTCTTTTTTGGCGTAATCAGCCTTCAGCGTCGGCCAAAGCGTTACGGTAAAAAAGTCCCAAACGCGTTCAATCTTGTGCAGGTCTTCCCATCCTACACCAAAAAAGTCGGCGATAAAACGAGCGAGATTTTCGGTTCTCTGCCGGTTAATCTCAATCGGCGCAAGCATATAGCCCGAAAGTTCTGAACCGAAAGCATGGTAGATCGCGGCGCAGAAGCCATTGTCCCACACGGTCGCGAGTTGGGCTATTTCGGCGCGCGCGACGGCGAGGTATTCCACTTCGGTGATACTCTTCGCCTTCTGCATGGCTTCGATTGTCGATTTGAGGTATGCGTCTGTCGCCGGTACTGAGATGCCCGCGCCGCCCGTAAGGTTCGCTGTATTCCTGATTTCTTGCTGCGCGCGGGCAAATTCGTGTATCAGCTGCTGCCGCGAGATATCGGTCAGCAAATGCTCTTCGGCCAGGCGCCGCATAAACTGCAGCGCCGAATCACATTCTTTTTCGATCTGAAAGATGCGCTCGTACGCCTTACCCGCCGCGCTCGCCTTCGCTTCGGCCGAGATGCTTGCGTAAGCCGCGTGGTATCCTTTTGCGGCGTCTGCGACCGTCGGTTCAGAGCGGGTACCGTTGGTGGGTTGCGCCATAGCCGCTTCGGTCATCAGATTGGTCAGTTTCCCGTAGAAGTTCTGCTCGCTTGCTGCCGCGTGAAACGCGCCGTAGCCAGCGCTCGCCTCACCCAGTTTCTCGAACTCGGCGAAGAATGCCAGTAGCGGCACTATTTTCGGGTGTGTCGGCCCTAGTCGCTTTACATAATTATCAATGCCCGACTTGTAACTGTCGAGCATGCCACGGCTGCCTTCGTCCATACAATAATCTCCTGTTGCGCCTTACGCTTTGATTCGTGAAAACACTTCGCCCAGCCGCGCCATTCGCGGTGCGTCAAAAAATATAACGTATGCATACGGCGCGTCGTTCAGCGAACTCCATTGAAAAGTCGGGTCGAGCTGCAGTAGTTTAGTGGAGGTTTCGAGCACCGCGGCATGGCGCCCATTGGTGAATTCCCCTACGGGTTCGGTCATGGCCGCAATAACACACTGCACGAGCGTCGAGGCGAGCCCCAGTTTTTCGTTGCCGCGCGCATCGATCGCCGCGGCCTGGGTCTGCGCAGAGCTCATCAGGTTCACCAGATCACCGTGGTTTTGCGCTTTCTGCGCTGTATCGTAGCGCAGCTTCGCAGCCTCGAGTTTATCAGGATTGCCGATTTTGTGGTAGAGGCGCATGAGATTCATATATTTATCCATCTGCTCGGCGCGTGCTACGGCAAACATGCTTGCCAGCGGCCCGAGCTTCTGCCCGTATTCTTCGGGAGTACAGCTTTCACCGAGTATTTTCAGGTATTCTTTGTAGACCCTGATCTGCTCATTGTGCAGGTGCGGCGCACTTTCGGCGTCCGCGAGCCGGGCCGCAAAATATCGTCGGGATTCATCAAGTACGTCAGCCATGAATGCACTGCCCGCACAGGCAAAGAAGCCGTCAATTGTATCCCGCTGCCGGTAACCTGCGAATCAAGATTTCGTAGACAGCGGGTCTCGATCTTCGAAAGTGCCTCCACTCGGAAAGTGTGGTTTGGTTGCCCAAGCGGCCATCAAGATCGGCGTTACGGGTTGAAATAGGTTTAACTGGGGTTGTAGCACCGAAGACGGAGCGGCGGCGTTTCGAGGAAACGCCTTTGCACAGTTGGTTAGGGCATCCGCCTTTTTATATTTAGAAACTGGGGTTGTAGCTCAGTTGGTTAGAGCATCCGCCTGTCACGCGGAAGGCCACGGGTTCAAGTCCCGCCAACCCCGCATCCGCTCACTTTCTCGAACTTTTTGGAGTTCAGGGGAAGCCTTGGCAAACGTCGCCCACGGTTCAGCCCATTTTACAGAGATTTTCGCCGCAGAATAGACCGTCACGGAATCGACCAAAGACTTCACGATCTTGAGGCGCTCGGCCTGTGTGCCCTGGCTGTAGAGTTCTGGCAGGTCTCTGAGACCAAAGATCAGCCGCTCGATTTCTTCGCGGGTGACTTCGGACGATCTCAGCGCAGACCGGGCTGCCTCGTTTGCCGCTTTCTTGCGGGCCTGTAGTTCGCGCGCGCGTTCGAGATATGCGGCTTTGTCGATGCCACCTGAGAGGTGAAGGTCAAGCAGCCGGTTGAGCATGGCCTCGGCGTCTGAGAGGTCTTTCTGTGCGCGTCTGAGATCTGAGCCTTGCGTGAGGTCGTTCTCGGCTATGATCTCGCGGGCGATGCCGGCGCCCTCTTTGGCGAGCCAATCCGGGAAGGCTGCGGCCGCGATCTCTTTGCCGATCAGCTCGAGCGCGCGGTCTTCTCTGATGTAACCTTTGCCACCGGTGGGCAATGTCCCGCCGTAATAGACCCGCCCCTTCTGGTGCTCGCCCGTCATGCGTCTGCCGTGGCCGTTCACCAAAAGACCCGACAGGGGCCACGACCGCTTCGCTGTGGGTGCTCGGGTCATGATCTCAAGAATCTGGCCGTGCGTCTCTCTGGTGATGATCGGCGCGTAGCTGCCTTGGTAGACCTTGCCCCGCCACTCGAAAGAGCCAGTGTAGAGCGATGAGGAAAGAATGCGGTGCACAGAATGCTTTGACCATCGCTTTCCGATTCGGGTGCGGATGCCCTGCCCGTTCAGGTGGTCTTTGATCTGGCCGATGCTTTGGCCGCTCAGGTACAAATCGACGATCTGCTTTATGAGCTCGACCTCATGCGCTACGGGCTCCATAGACTTACCTTTGGTGGTGTAGCCGAACGGCGCACGATGGGGAAAAAATCCCGCTTCGGCTTTCTCTTTGAGGCCCTTGAAAACCTCTTCACTCAGGTTGTCGATGTACCCCTCGGCAAGTAATGCCTTGAACCCGAACACCTGTCGCACGTGAGAATTTGACGACTTGCTGAGAATCTCCCGCTCTTTGACGAAATGAATCTCGATGCCGCGATCAAACACGAGTCTTTTAATCTCCGCATAGTCTGTCAGGTTGCGCAGTAGCCGGTCTGTCTTTTCGACCACAATAGCCGGGATGTTCTGCGACTCGACGAAGCCAAGCATCTCGCGATACTTCACGCGCACCGATTGCCCAGAGGCCGATTCAGAGATCGAGTAACCCTGAGATATGTTGAAACCCTGCTTCTCGCAATACTCCCGAAGCAGCCTTTCTTGCGCATCGAGGCTGAACCCTTCGGCCTGCTCTTTTGAAGACACCCGGCAGAGAATCACGCAGTTCATAGATCACCCTACCCGCTGAGACAGACAGTAAAGCGACATAAGCGCTGTCCGAAAAGGTAACATTGACCCATTGACGCAGCGAGGGATTTTTTGCCTATTGGCCAGAAAAAATCCTTGCCTACCTCCCCCCATGTTCTAACCCTGTTCAAGCGCCCGGTCTCCTCGGAGACTATGAAAACCTACACATTAGCGGAGATCGCGGCGCAGTACAATATGACAGCACGAACCCTCGAGCGGTTGCTTGAGAGAATCGGCTGGGCAGAGATGGCAGAGGGGCGTGGCTTTTCGGTAGATGGCCGGGTGACGCCTTCGGGGCTGGGGTACATTGACCAGGCGAGCCGGGAGTGATCCCGGTCAGTCTGGGGCGGCCCGGTTTTTAATGGCGCTGTCCTCAACCGTTTTGAAGATATTCGGCGCCAGTATAGCCCATGCCTGCGGGCTCTGGCACTGCTGAACCATCTGCTGTATGACGGAAATCCGCATATTTTCTATGCCCCGGCCGGCTTTGACCCTGCCATTTGTGAGCGCCACCATGCCGTCGCTGAATTTCTTATGCCCTTGAGAGTCGGTAAACCATTCAAGAGTGGCCAAATATTTGCCGATGGTCTCGCCTTTGATGCCGATATCGGTCATGGCCTTCATTGTCGCGGCGACATCTTTGTCGCCATATTTCTGCATTATGCGCCGCAGGTTTTTCTGCGTTGCGTCTTCAGGGGCCTGCTGTGCATGAACTGAGAAAGGTAGGAAGGCAATAAATGCCATGATCAGGTATTTCATGCGCAAACCGTACACCCCAACAACAGGCCGGCAAGCTACTTTTCTACCCACCCCAGCCGCCCGACATCCTTCTGCCCTGATATGTCCCAGCGGCGCAACGAACGGCCGAGATTGAACTGCGCCTGCTCCAGAATTTCCCGGCGCCCTTCTGGATCGCATTTTCGGTAGTTTCTTATCAAAACCCGTTCCTCGTCTGAGAGTGACCCAGTATCTTCTGCCAGCATCTCCCCTTCGCCATTGAGCAGCCATTGCCAACGGACGCCGATTGCCAACTGTAAGGCCATGGCGGTGCTTTGAGGGACATCCGCACCGCTCAACCAATTGCCGACGGTGCTTTGGCGGCCACCGATTGTCTCGGCAAGTTCGGCCTGAGTCAGCCCAAAATGCTTAAGAATTAACTTTATCCGTTCACGCATTATCTAAATCGGTTATTTTTGTTGACGGAATAACTAAATTAGTTTTTATTGTATCCATGGCAGTTACAATAGAAACGGACAACAGGGCGCGGATTCGGGCGGCACTCTCCGCCAAGTTCGGCAGCATTACAAAATACTGCGCACAAAGGCAGATATCATACACCACACTGGCGAACCTGCTGAAAGGCAACGGGTCAATCGCTAAGAATTTGGACATAATCAACAAGGTGAACGCAGACGTGAACACCGATATGTCAGCGTGGGGCCGATAATATGTGGCACGAATACGCAGCCAGAGCCAACGCGCACTACCACCGGCCAGACGACCGCCTGTCATTCTGCGACCTGCACGAGACGTGGTTCGATGAAGATTGCCCAGTCTGCGCAGTCGAAGAGGTAGAAGGTCAGCACGATCATGTTCTGATCGAGGCGGGTGAACCATGACCAAGCGCACGAAAGCACCGTCGGGGCGTAAAGCCAATACCGTAAACGGTGGTTCATTGATTATGTCTCATGACGCTGGGGGTGGATATTTTGCCCATCTCGACGCGTTTCAGCGCCGACGGGCCGTGATCCGCATGCTCGACCTTGGCCGCGTTCTGGACGGTGTGCGCGCGCGCCTTCGGGGTGCAGCATGACCGCTGAGTTCGTGGCTGCGGCGTTCATCAGCATGGCGCTCATCGCCTTCGGGGCTATCGAGTACAAGGCGTCAAAGCGCAGGGCGAAGCATCGTTCGCCGGAAGTCGTAAAAGGCATTGTGGGGGGTCGATGAAGACGAAACTTATTTGCCCCTACTGCGGCGGAGAGTACACGCCAAACTTCACATCAGGCGCGTCGTTCAACCGCTGTTCCCTACTGTCCTGCCGCTTTGCGCACCAGCGCCAAGTCGATGAGATAAACCGTAGTCAAACACGCATACGAACACAATTAACAAGGAGATTAGCAGCAATATGAACGCAGAACAAATAAGAGCAACAAAGAAGGCCGCGGAGGACAAGATCGCGGCGGCAGTCAGGGAGTTTCACACCGCTACGGGATTAACCCCGAAATACTGCTTTTTGATGGGGCAAGAAATAGCGCCCAGCGGGGCCGTCGTAAGCCCTGGCGATCTGGTCGTGAGCCTCGAGGTCGTACTGTGAAAGACCTGGTCGATCTGGTAAAGCAGCGAGGCCCGATCACACGGGCCGAACTATCGAAGCGGCTCAAGGTCACAGAGCGCGAGGTGCGGGCGATTATTCACGATCTTAACCTCGCGGGTATACCGATTGTTTCAGACGGTCGCGGGTTTTGCTATGCCAAAACAGGCAGTCAGGCCAAAGCCGCTGCGGGTCGCATTGCGTCTCAGGCAGTGGCGATGATCCGCCGCGCTGCAGCCATCCGCAAGATAGACGTCGCGCGCGTGGTTCGGGAGCTGCCCCTGTGAAAGGGTCGGCGATGAAATCGACCGCACGTCACGCCGCATCACTTCGGCCTATGGGAAGACCAAAGAAAGCGGCTGCAGACCGTAAAAAACCGATCAGCGTGGCCTTAAGCCCGGCTGTGCATAAGGCGTTGCTTGAAGAGGCTCAGGCATTGGGGCGGAGTGTGTCAAATGTCGCCGAGATAATTCTGACTGAGGCGTTGGGTATTAATAATAAAATTGTTAAGAATAAGGTTGACACAAAGACCCGGAAATCATAACGAGATACAACAAATAAAAAAGCCCCGGTTCTCCCCGCCCTGAGAAAGTAGCGAGAACCGAGGCAGCACTTAGGAGGTGCTTATGCAAGACGAAAAGCCCGGTCAGACCGGCAAGAATAAGACGAGCCACGGCCTATTAAAAGGCGTCGGGGCTCCTAAACCCGGCGAGGCCTTGCCGGTGTCTGGTGGCTCGCCAGATGCCGGTGAGCCTCATTTTAGGGGAACCAAGGACATCGCGATAACTCTTCGAGACGGTTCGACGGCATATTTTGCCGGCGACAATGAAGGCATAGCGCAGTCCAACGCCTACGCGGACAAACACAGCAAGAACATTTACACTGCCCACTTTGGTGAGTCGTGCTGGTACTTCAAAGACGGCAGAGGCGTCGCATGTATCAACATGACGCGCGCAGAATTTGCCGCGATGGTGGTGCCTTCATGATGCTGATGTCACCTGACGAGTCTGGCTCATACCACACCGACACAGACACCTGCAGAGACTGTAAGCACTACAAACCCCTAAACAGGTTTTCACGCTGCACAGACTGCGAAGCGCGGCGCGCTGACTTTGCGCGTCCGATCCGATTGATCAACGAGAATCACCCTATGAGAGGTATTATTTATGACATCTAACATCCAAGAATTTAACGAAGTACAGGCGAAAGCCGACGCAGCATTGCAGGTCGCACTATCTGCGGAGGTGACAGATTCAGACTCTGCCGCCGTTGCAAAGTCTCAGGCCGTTGAGCTGAAAGACGTCGAGAAGCTGATCGAAGACAAGCGCAAAGAACTTGTGAAGCCTTACAATGATAAGGTGAGCGAGATCAACGCATATGCGAAAGCTCTCGCTGAGCCTATCGGCAAAGGTAAAAAGGCGCTGGCTGACAAACTTCTGGCATGGCAGAACGAAGAGCGCATGAAGGCTGAGATCGCGGCCGCAGAAGAAAAGGCGCGACTCGAAGCCATGGCCGCAGAAATGGCCGAAAGCGAAGATGCGACGCTCGAAGAGGTCGAGGCCGTACAGGAGCGCGCGCAGGCATACGCTGAACCGGTCAAGATGATGAAGCACGAAAAGCCGCTCGCCGTTCGTGAGGTCTGGAAATGTGAAATTAAAGACTTCAAAGCTCTGGCAGAATACGCGGTCAAAACCGGGCAGCTCTGGCTTTTACTGCCAAACGAAAGCGAGATCGGCAAGCGAGTACGCGCCGCACAGGGGCCACTAAGAACCCTGCCCGGCTGCGAGATTTGGTCTGAGCAATCGGCGGTGATACGATGAATGCCGAACTGGTAAAGGCTGCTGACTGGCAGTCACAAATCGACCTCGTAAAGCGCATGTATGCCAAAGGCGCGACTGATGACGAGTTCAAATTGATGAGCCATATTGCGGTGAAGTATGAACTCGACCCGCTGGTGAAACAGATATGGCTTGTGAAGTACGGCACCCAGCCGGCATCGATCTTCACAGGCCGTGACGGTTTTCTTTCAATTGCGCACCGCACAGGCCAATTCGCGGGCATGTCAACCGAGGTTGTAAAGGTTGATGAAAAGATCGAAGTAGTGAAAACCCGTAAGAATTTCAAAGGCGAAAAGGTTACAAACGTGGTGCGCCGAGATTGGCAGTATAAGGCCGTCTGCACTGTACGCCGCAAAGACACACCGCACGCGTTCGTCGTCGAGGTGTACGAAGAAGAGTACACCACAGCTGAGAACCTGTGGCAGTCAAAGCCGAGAACCATGTTAGGTAAGGTCGCAGAGTCTCAGTGTCTGCGAAAGGCGTTCGACATTGCGGGGTTGTATTCCCCAGAAGAAATGCCTGAGCCACATGAGCGAGATATCACCCCACAGCATGGAGAGACGCCAGACATTATTCCCGACAGCAAGCCAAGGGCAGAGATTTTATCAGCGCAGGCGGAGTTCGAGGCCAAGAACGGCATCAGCCAACCGCCAGCGCAAAAAGTGCCAGAACCGGCACCACAGGCTAAGCCGTTAACCCCTGAGCAAGAAAGCAAGCTCGCCCGCATCAAAAAGATGCCCGAAGAAGTGCAGCAGCATTTCCGGGCCAAGGGTCTGAGAATCCCCGCAATCATCAAGATCATGGACGACAATCAAGACGACCCTGAAGCGTTGCGCGGGTGGATGCGCGACAACCCTATTGAAGCGCGCCCGGTGATGGTTGAACAAGGCGAAGAGGGAATCGCCACGGCATCGTAAAGGTGCCGCCTCGTGATGAGACATAATCCAATGACCAGAAGTAAATCAGCAATAGACGCAGCAAAGAAACGCGCCACAGACCATTTTGGCAAGACTTGCATAGTCACCGGGTTGCCAGATGTAACCGCCTATCACGTATTGCCAGAACTTGCCTACCCACATCTTCAATCAGTGCAATACAATTTAGTCCCACTTGCGCCGCACTTATCCCACCAGATGCAATCACAAAGGCCGGCCGACAGACTCGAATGGCTCATGGCTCAGGCCGCAGAAAAACACCGGCCAGCACTGGAGAAGTGGTTTTTGGGATTATTGGCGAGCATCGTGAGGGCGGCATGAAACCAACACTCGGCCAGATCAATTACGCCATATGGGTGGCGAAAGAACATTTTGAGCGAAAGTGTGTCATCAGCGGCGAGGCGCACTTGTCGCTTTGCGCTCTCAACGGGTCGCACATAATTCCGCGCGCCGAACCGAGACTAGCGGCAAACCCGCACAACATTGTGCCGATTTCTGCGATTGAGGATCAGCATTTCGAGCGGGTTTCACCTGGCAAGCGCATTGCGTATCTGCTCGATAGAGTGGCGAAATACAACCCGGATGGATTGGACAAGGTTTTAGCGTGGGTGGCGTTGCTGCGAATCGACGCGGGGAAAATCCCCCTTGCGGTGGAGTACTGATGCAGACGCACGAACTCCCAAAGGTGCCAGAGATGACACCGGACGAAAGGTATTACGAAAAGGTCAAACGCCTGAAAGCCGTACTCGTACCGACAGGCGACCCGATGAGAATCCGCCCCGGTTCTGAGGCTGTAGACGTCGAAGCGGCGAAACTGACCAAAAACCACGAGATTTACAACCGGCTATCCGTCCACGCGGGCGCACGTCTTGCCCTTCTCGAAAAGCTCTATGCCGAGAGGTTCTTGCAAGTCTTCGCCAGTTACGACGACGCGAAACTAGAAGCGATGTCTGCCAACCGAGGCGACAAGAAGACCTTAGTGAAGGCAGAACTTCGCGAAGAGCAAGCGGCGATCGACGAGACCAAGAACGCCCTGATATACTTTCGGGCAATGGCAGACTGGTGCGTTCAGACTACGCACTATTACAAGAAGATTCGGGAGGCGACATGACATACGAAACAAAAACATTTCTCGAAGCTGTGTGCGACGAAGTCGAAAAAGCCGGGGCGAAATACCCTTGGCCAAATCCAAATCTAGCAGCACTGATGGAGGAAGTCGGCGAACTATCGAGAGCGTTTCTCGAAAATGAGCCTTTCGAACGCATATTTAGCGAGGCCGTTCAGGTGGCCGCAATGGCCTGCCGGTGCGCAATCGAAGGCGACCCACAGTTCTCCAAAGAGAGGGGTGGGCAATGACAGAAAAACAACTAGCGGCCGCGATAATCCTGGCTGTGGCGTATGGTGTGCTGACGTATTTCTGCACGCGGCGAGATGACGGGGGTGCGGTGTGAGCGAGTTCGTCTGGTTCGGCGACACCCAAGGCAGCGGCTACATCACCGCGAGCAAAGATGAATTGACCGTAAAGCCTATCGGCTGCCGTGTGGTAGACGAAGACCTGGCACCGGGTGCGATGACTGACATGTCAGGCATGTTCTGCCGGCCTCTCGAATACATGGGCCAGCTCGGCGAGAATGAAATGATCTTTTACATTGGCGAAGACAGTGACCTGCTCACGACAAAGCACTATTTTCAGTCGGTTCTCTGGCTGAGCGAGAAGCGCATCGCTGAATCGTTCGCGCCAAATTCGGGCCGTGATTTTCATTATATCAATGGAGTGTGGAAATGAAACAACAAGAACTGCCACAGCTCGAGCGTGGGCTGACCTTCGCCGAGCGTGAGCCAAGAACCAAGCTGTATGCGTATCTCTCACAGCACAGTTATGCGGTGCCAAGCAAGAACGTCAACGGCTGGGCGATAGACTTCACATCAGACAGAGGAACCGCGATGAAACTCCGCGAGGTCTTCCCGGTTCCGCTCAGCCTTATCAAGAAGCTGCGGAGACGGTGCAAGCCTCACAGGTACAGCGACGGCAAAGTCTATTGGTCATGGCGCTACCATCCACAGGGCGAACAGCTAGAGAACGATCAGAAGCCGCGCGAGATGCTGGCTCTTCTCGATCTTATGCGGGGGCAAAATGTCAAGTAGCACACTCACACCAGAAGAACTCGACGCAAGACGCGAAGCAGCGCGCAAGTGGAAAGCGCGCAACAAGCACCGACGCACGAAAGACGGCTACACCGGCGGAGCGCGCAAGGGCAAGAAAAAGAAAGCGGACAAGTTTTGGGAGGCGCTCAAAGCAAAACACGCGGGGTTTGAAGGCACGCGGCTAGAGCAGTCAATAAACCCGCCTGAGTTTCTCGACTAGGGGCGAAGCGCATGAGACACGTTGAAAAAAGTGCAGTTTTCATGCTAACTTTTTCTGATTTCTATTGCCAAACATTGGCAGGGGTTTAGGGATGGTCACGGGATGAGACATAATCTCCCGACGCCGTATCGCAGCGGTGAACATACAGGGCACGATGCAAGAGCCTTTACTCAGCATCGTGAGTGGTTTGAATCTGGTGCCCGGATTCACGCCATGCGACTCGCGATGTGTAGTAAGGGCTTTTTTATTGGGAGATACATGGAAGCGAAGCGATTAAACAAGGTTGAAGAGTTCCTTGCGGGCCAGCGCATTGAAGGGAATATAATACCCTTGCGCTGGTTCCAAGTGATCGGGACAGTAAACCGTTACGGGCAATTCAAAGCAAACCTTCTGGCCATTAACATAATGGCCGAGCTTGTCTATTGGTACCGACCTGTTGAGGTGCGAGACGAAACGGCTGGGGAGTCGCTTGGCTATCGCTCAAAGTTTGAGGCTGACATGTACCAACTCGCCTACCGGCATGCGAAAGTGAAGTTTGGCGCGTCCAAGAAATCAGTCAAAGCGGCCTGCGATTCGCTTGTAAAACTCGGTGCTATTAAACGGGAATTCCGCCATATCGTATCCTCTGGCAAGGCATACGCGAATGTCATGTTTGTTCAGCCAGAAATCCAATGGTTACAGGCTAATTTGGCCCCCATCCCTACCAAAAAGGCAACACCATCCCCCCCAAAAGGTGCACACCGTACCACCCAAAAGGTAGGGACGTATACGGAGACTTCAAATACAGAGACTTCAACGGATATGGCGTTCTGGCCAGATTCAAAACCTGACATAACTCCTAACTTGAACAAGATTAATAGATTGGTTGAAGAGTACTCTAACAAGATATGCAAAGTAGATAGAGTTGAAGTAGATTTTAGATTACATGCAGCGATTGCAAAAAACGGCTTAACCGTCGTCGAGCAGTGCCTCGAAGGTGCCTTGCAGGCTCAGAGAGACGAGACCTACAACAGGCGATACCTGCCGGGAAGCCTGAGCAGCCTGCTGCAAAACTCAGAGCGTGTGAACCGATGGTCACAGGAATTTATCAAAAACAAGAAACCCGAATATGTCGAGCCAGTATTCGAGGATAACGAAGACATAAGAGAATTAGACGCTCAGATGAGAATGGCGCAATGATTTTTAAGACCGAAGCACAACTGCGGGCAGACCTGCAAAAGATTCAAGACGAGCTTGCTGTCGTCTCTGCTGCGAACGCAGACGAGCATCTGGCTCAAGACCTCGCCCTGCAAACTGCTGTCCATACGGTCAAGAAAGCATACCCAAAGCGTGATTGGCTGCAGCTCAAGAACGCGGCGGCATACATCACAGAGATCAAGAACGACATCGCACCGATTGAGCCAGACCCGGAAGCAGATTGGGCTGAGGTGTCTGTGCCGAATTTCGGAGTACCGTTCCCGCCGAATTGGGGCCTGCCAAAAGACTTCGCAATCCCGAAAGGCAAGTACACGATCTTCGGCGCGCCACAGAAGACCGGCAAGACACGCGCGACGATTTCCGCCCTGCTCTATCTTGCCGACATCGGGCACAGAGTGTCTTTCATGTCTGGTGAGATGCCGACGTCTCAGATTTGGCTGCAAGCGTGGATGCAAAAGCAGTTTCTCGACTTCCGCAATTCTTACGGTGAGTTTGAGGCGCGCGCGATAATGGCGAGCAAGGACGTTTTGAAAACCCCGTATCATGAGAGCTTCAAGTCATTCCGCAAAGAGTACGGGCAAAAGATGTTTATCCTCTACACACCGGGCTGGTCTGCAAAGCGGATAGTGTACGGCCACAAGCTAGCCGAGAACCACTTCGGCCGGCCTTCTACTGTGTGGGCAACAGACTATGCGCAGATCATCGGCAAAGACCCAGCGGCGCGGGACATGCGCGAGTCTCAGATAAACAACTCTCTGTTTTTCACAGTCGCCACAGGCGTAGCAAACGTCGCGCATATTCTCGTCAGCCAGGTTAACAACGAAGGCGTTACGGCAGAGTCTGCACAATACGAACGCGACGCGGGCATGGTAATCAACTTCATTCGCGAGGTAGACAAAGAGACCGGCGAGAAATCCCCGAAAATCAAAATCCATGTGAAGCATTCACGCACTACCGCATCAGGAATCTTTGAACGGTGGATGGACGTCAGAAGCGGCGCAATCGTCAATAGCGAGAGCTACACACCACCGGAAGCCCAGAGGTCGTTTTATGGATAAGCACCCCTCACAGAGGGTTAACAAGGCCCTTAGAAAGCGTTTTAAGATGCTATGTCCAAAGGAAATGCGCAACGCGTACACATGGGCATTGATTCGCCTGATTGGTTACACGACCCACAGGCCGGTCGAACTACCAAAGATCAAAGGCGACAAAGAGCTGGTGAGAGCTTGGCGGCTACACGCAAACGACCTGATCAAGATTTATGCGCCACGGGTGAAGCTACCCTGCGGCCACTCCCCACGGGATACGCATTGCGAGAAATGCGCCGAAGAGGCTATTGCACAATTTGAAGAGATGGAAAACAGACGTTACAAAAAAACAGCATAGGAGCAAGAAAGAAAATGGCACAGGACACAAACAAGACAATAATCACAGGCAGGTTGACCAGAGACCCGGAACTGAAGTCAACCAACAGCGGGCAGCACTTCTGCCGGTTCTCTGTGGCGAACAACTACAGCGTGAAACAGGGCGACCAATGGGTAGAGAAGGCGAATTTCTTCGACGTGGTGGCATGGGGCAAGCAGGCGGAGACGATACACAAGTATGTCCAGAAGGGGCAGAAGCTGCTGATCGAGGGCGCGCTGCGTTGGTCATCATGGGAGCACGAGGGCAAGAAGCACAGCAAGGTCGAGATACTGCTGGAGCGTTTCGAGTTCATGGGCGCGAAGCCAGACGGGCAGCGCGAAGAGCCACAGGGCGACCCGGCAGCGGCGGCGGCGTTTGATGCGGCTGATGAGGATATCCCGTTTTAACAGGGGCAAAGCATGAACAGAAAAGAATTTTGGGATAGATTCAACTGGGCCGCAGGCATCGAGCCGTACCAATTTGGGGTTCTGTTAACATACGAGCCAGAGCGTGAAAAGGTTAATACAGTTCATGGCGGCGAAAAAGTCACATTGCCTGCCGGTCTTGTGTACTCGGGGACTTCGTCCTGTACCGGGATGAGAAAATTTCGCACCGTCAAAGATGCCATTGCATTTGTTAAGGATGTCGGGGCAGATAAAGTTATTGAGCATTTTAAGGATGGTTGGGGATGATATGTTTTCATGCATGGGAGCGATGGGCCCAAAAAGAAATTAAAGTCCAGAAGCCCTTAAAGATAAATGTCCCTGCCGGAGAATCTTACAAAGGCGCTCTGACAATAGCGTTTAAGGAGCTATGGCAATATCGCACATGCAAGAAATGCGGCAAGATGCAAATGGAGTATATACGATGAGATGCGCGTGTAAAGACCGGTTAGCACTGATTGAAGCCGATCTTCAATACTTAAAAAGCCAATTGGCGGCACTCGATAAATTCACCGGCATGACGAGTTTTGCCAAGCACATAAAGGCAGCCCAAGAAGAAATCCACAAGGCAGGCGGGGCATGATCAGCGGCGCAAGAGCCCCCAAAATGAAGCTTGGCGTGTACTCAGAAGAGGGTGCAAACATCCTTTCGAATATCGATGAGGACACGACATTTTTAGAGTTTCGCAACGTACTACGCGAGAACATGCCGACAACGCAAGAGGCATTGGAATATCTAATTTTTTATCTGTCGAAAAAATATCTCATGAAAGATTCTGAATATATGCGGTACAGAAACAGGAGCAACCAGTGAACGGAATAGAAAAAGCACAACAAGAGATCACCGAGGCACGGGATAAACTAGCCTCAGCCGAGGCGCGGCTGTCTGCGCTGAGCACGCCTGTAGAGCGTGAGTACAGGGCGGGCGAGTGGGTGCCGGCGAATGACCAAACGTATTGGTATTACACCGACGGGGCCACATACGTGAGTAGTAATATTCGACACGCCGTAGACAAGCATCGCATTAAAGCTGGCAACGCCTTCCCCTCGGAAGACATAGCCGAAGCCGCCAAAGCCCACGCAGACTGGTGGCGCGAGTTTGACATGATATGGGACAAAGCGCCGGGAGACAAGCCAAATGCTGAATGCGGGTGCGGATATGTCACGTATAAAATGCCAGATTTTAATATCGGCGAAGAATCAACGAAACGCCTCGGCGGCGAACAGACAGTTATCGAGATGCTGAACTCGGGCAGGGTTTTCCGGTTCAAGTGGGGTGGACAGTGAGCATTCTTGCGTTAATTGCCGTTGCGCTTATTCCAGTAAAGCACTTTTGGTTGCCGCAGTACGAAAATTCTCTGTCCGTTGTGCAGCTTGCGTGCGTCGCGTTGTATTTCGCCACTCGCTCGCGAGGGTTTAAGCCATGAGCCTTTTAACCAAAGAACAGCAAGAAACGCTTGAATTTATACGAAAGTATATTGTCAGCAGACGCGGCATGGTAAACTATATCGACGTTGAAAAAGCCTTGCATAGCGCAGTAGCCATCATCGACAACCTACAAGCCCGCGCACCTCGGCAGTACACAAAGCAAGAGCTGCGAGATTTGTTCGAGCAATCGCACATCGCCCGCTTAATCGGGGTGTTTGATCGGTTTGAAGAGAACGGGATGTATAAAAACCCAATGATTCAGGCAGGCTTCGGCGGTTGGAAATCTTGCGCTCGTTTTCTCGGCGCACTAAAGGCGGAGCCATGAGCAACGTCGTACTGAAACTTGCAGGCGGGCTATTGACGCTTACATCTGTCAGGGCATTAGCAGCGCAAGACCGCGGGGATTGGTGGTATATACTGTGGGGCGCGGCGTTTCTTTCCGGGTTGCAGATATTTGTGAATTTTGCGATTGTGCAATACAACAAGGCAGGTAAACCATGAACTCACAAGAAGCGCAGCAGGCGCAGACGATAAAGAGAATTGGCGAAATGCTTAATACTCCATGGGGCCACGATGTCGGCGCATGGGTGGCGAATTGTGAAGACCTCCGCGAAATAGTAGACCCCCAAGCGCAGAAGATAGCCGATAAAGATCAATCAATAGAAACAATCGGCACTTATTTGTTGGAGTTGCAAGTTAAGATTGCCGCGCAGGCAGCAGAGATCGGAAAGCTAAAATCCAATTATTCATCTATGGTTCAAACAAACAGGCAGAGAGGGTAAGATGACACCAGAACACGTGAAAATTTCACACGCCGTACCGTGGCCCGTGCAGCCGGGGATAATAATACCTGATCAGTATATACCGGCTCATGAAGTCGGGGCGATAATAAAGTCGGCGATGCTCGTGCAGTTTGAATCAGACACGGCTGACAATGAGCATCTTTTCCATGAATTTGAAAAAGAGCGTCAAGCATGGCTCGCAAAGGCTGACGAGTTGGAGAAGATGAAATGACACCAGAAGAAGCAAAGCCGCACGTTTTCCGTTATGCCTCGACTCAGGGGCAGCCGGGCGACGTCCAACTTGAGAAAGAAACCGGCGAAAGAATGCCAATCGGAACGCCATTTTTCACAGCAAAAGAGACCGCAGAGATAGCGAAGGCATTCGCTCAAGCGATTGAAGACAACAGAGACGCCCCATGTTTAGCAACAGAAAGGCCGTGCAATAAATGGCGCAACCGGTTCAAGGAGTGGAGCAAATGAACGCCATTTACGCCCTAACCGCCTGCGTTCTCGTCGGCTTCTATATATTCGGCGCTCAGGCCATAGTCTCAGCATCTCGGGACAGGATGAAGAAGCTGCGGAACTTCTACCCGGTGAAGCCGTCCCCTGCTCTGTGGGCGCGATACGGAGAAGCGGGAGAGATGTTCACGCCCTGGCGGAAGGTTGACCGGGCGCCGCGTGATTTGGTGGTGCTGGCGATGCGTAGCGAGAAGGCGCAGAGGTGGATTCAGTGATGTGACATAATCTTTTTCCGCTTGCCAAACATTGGCCTTGTGACGCATAAGGCCATGAGCAAAGTCGGCATCGTTGTCCTCTACCCTCTCGAAGGTCGCCAGAAGTACCAACGCCAGATCGAGAAACAGATCATGTACCAATCTCACCCGGTGCGCAGCATTCGGGTCGCGGTCGGGAAAGACCAAATCCCGCGCAGTGTCAATTCTTCAAAGCTCGCCGGGGCTGAGTTGGTTCTGGTTCTGGACGCCACCGGTTTTTACGCCCGCGATTGTGTAGAAACGCAGGTTACGAAATGGGAGGCAGAAGGCCGGCCCGAAGGTTTCGAGCCATTCAAAGAGCACATCTTCAGCCTCGCAAAATCGGCCATCTATCCGCCAGATTCCCCGACGCCATACCCCATTGGGCTGGTGTTTCAATCGGACGCCCCAAAGGGTAAGGCGACCTATCACACGCT
The DNA here is from genome assembly GCA_942492915.1 of uncultured Leptospiraceae bacterium. GTDB lineage: Bacteria > Spirochaetota > Leptospiria > Turneriellales > Turneriellaceae > Turneriella. Next base: position 1,123,933 of record OW818662.1, on the reverse strand, counting down.
TGAGGATGTCACGCGCACAGAAGCGGCGTTTTTCCAGTCAACATACGCAATCTAATGGTCGTGCTCATTTTATTCCCGGCAGGGCGCTCCGGTGCGGAATTGCGCAAACTTGCAGAAGCTATGCCTGAGCATACGTTTCACGAAGCAAACAAATTTCAGGTCGATGTGACATCCGCACGATCGGTGAATTCAATCATCAAGAAGCACCGCCCGAACGTCATCGTCAACACTTCAGACTTTGAGCCGCTTGAGCTGATCTGCAGCAAGAAGGGCATCGATTTGTGCAATGTAACGCACAACTCGCCAGTACGGCAAATCAAGAAAATTCTGAGGGGTGCATGAGACTGCGCGCTCTGAAAGGTCTCGGCGATGCGATTTACGCTTACCCGATTGTGAAGCATTTCGCCAAATCTGAAAGCGTCACGATCTGCACGCAATACCCTGAAGTCTTCCGTTATCTGGAAGGCGTGACCACAACACGCGAGCCGCACCCGAATGATATTGTCCTGAGATACACAAGAGAGCCGGGATCGAACCAGTACAGAGATGTATGCGACATCGTCGGGGTTTACCCTGAATTTAAGTTTGAATGGCCACCGATGTTTCTCGACGTTGAAAAGCCGGTCTGCATCATCAAGGAGCCGTCCACTTGCCACATGAATAAACGCACAGGGGATATGTCACTTGCCCCCAACGTCGAAGAGATTCAAAACTGGGTCGATGCACACAAAGACCAATACTATTTTGTCTCTGTCGGCAAAGACGAGGTTTTCAAAGGCCGACTTCAAAACATCGACCGGCACCTGGTTGACCAGATCAGCGTTTCTGACCTTCTCGGGTTATGCTCAGGCGCGGCGGCGATCGCCACGCAGATCGGCCATCTCGTGCCAATCGCGCAGGCTATGGGCAAGCCACTTAAGATTTTCGAGCCCGAATCACTCACAGACCCGCGGCTGCTGAACATGAGCGTCGCTAAGGTGAGAGTCGACGGCGTGGAGAATGAAATCCCATGAACTGCCCCTGCTGCTATTCGGAGAATGTCGTCACATGGAGAAAGGCGAATGTGTACCGCTGCAAGAATTGCGGGCATGCATGGCAGAAGAAGATCAAGCCTTTCGGATATGGTGGAGAATATGCGTCTGCGTATGACACTCGGCCCGCTGTCGAGATGTCGTGGGTGAGACTATCCCACCTGTGGAAATTTTCCCGCGGGTCGAAAGTCCTCGATATCGGCTACGGCAACGGGGAATTCATCAGACAGGCACGGCGGGCGGGATACGACGCCTATGGCTTTGACACCCACTCCGAACCGACCGAGGGCGTGCGCGCGGTAAAAGACATTTCCGGCCAGTGGGATGTCGTCACGTTCTTTGACTCATGGGAGCACATCAAGGATCTCAGATTTATCAATGAGATTCAGTCCCGTCTGTTTGTGATCACTATCCCGAACCTGCCGCCGCTGATCGATGAGAAAGGCCTGCAGCTCTGGAAGCACTACAAGCCAAACGAGCACTTACATTATTTCACCAAGGCGTCGGCCTTTGCGTTTTTCCTGAACAACGGCTATGTCGTGATAGATGTCTCAGACATTGAGGATGTCATCCGCACGCCGTCGGGTCATTTTGCGAACACTCTCACCTTCACCATAAAGCGAGGCTCCCTGTGATCGATCTCTACACACCTTCAGGAATAGGCGACATCTACTGGGTTCTGCAAAAACTCGGCAGGGCGGCAAACGCGGCCGGTGAGAAGTTTCGAATCCACACCCCACCCGGCCAAGGCGCCAAATTCGCGAGAGGTAAGTTTCTCGAGTTCATCGACTGCGTCGAATCAGTACAACCTGACGGGATGCCATACCCTGATCTGGTGAATCACGCCGAGACATACGAAGGCCTCCAGCCGGTCATGTACTGCGAAGCCAATACTTGGCTGGAATCCGGGCAGCGCCTCGAGCATTACATGCCAGCCTTTGAGACGGAATTTGTCCTGAATTGGCAGATCGGTCTTGACTCAATCCGCAAGGCTTCACAACACCTTGACTTCTCAAAAAAGAACGTGCTGATCTACACCAGCGGGGTTCAGAACAACGAATCACTCTCAACCGGCCCATGGAAGCCCAGCGACTGGGTCGATCGAGTCCGAGAGATAAAAGGCTCCGGCGTGCACCTTGTATGGGTCGGTGCGCACTATGATTCCGACATCCTCAAAGCCTGCGACATGGCCCACCTGTTCGATCGCATAATGACCGACGAGCCGGCAGACGTGGTGGTCTCCGCCCTGAGAATGTGCGACGGGTTCATCTCTTACCAGTCGGGGCTTTCGTGCATCTCTACGGTGGAGAGCATCCCAACCCTAATGCTGTACTTCAGAAAGATCGAGGCGCTCTCGAAAACCTTTCACCCAGTAGAGGCCAACTATGAGCCAGTGTTCTTTGACGAAGCCCCCCGGTTCAAGTCGTGGGTTGATTCACTCGAGCTTCGGCAGCACGAATGGAGAGCACCGAAGAAAGATTACACCTTCTGGGTGGGCGAGAATATCGAGACCACAGAGAGAGACTGGCACCTCAACCCATGGGTGCACGAAGACCAGCACAACGCGATCAAACATCTAAAGGGCCATATCCTCGAGATCGGCTGCGGCTCGGGTCAACTCGCAGCCCGGATAGAAAACCCATACACCGGGTTCGACCAGTCCGAAGAACTGCTTGAGCTCGCCCGCCGAAAGAACCCCGGCAAGGTCTTTTTTCAAGGGTCGGTCAGGGACATCCAAAAAAGCGACGTCTTCACATCGCCTAACGTCTGCGCCTTTGGATTCCTGAAACACTTCAGGCTCTCAGAATGGGACGGAGTTTTCGCGACGCTGGCAGCAAACGCCACCGAGACGCTGACCATCGAGGCGCCGATCGTAGAGGGCAACGACTGGGAAGACCTGCGCCACGACTTCCCGCACACCTTTGTCACACGCGAGCGAATAACACGGCTCGCAAAAGATCACGGCTTTACCATCGAAAAAGAAACAATGAACCGCTCAGGTGAATATATATTCAACCTGAAGCGGACAGGAGTATAAATGGAACCAGAAGGCAAAAAACTCGAATTCGAGCGCAAGACATCGCGCCGCAAGAAACCACCACAGAAGCCAACAGTGCTGCCAACCCCTCAAAAGGTCGGCGTATTCGGCCGCCAGCTATTCCTCGCGACAGCAGGCCTTACCGGGAACACTCTCGGCATGGTGCACTTTCTGCTCGCCCTCGCCTGCATCAAAGACGCGAGAGGCCGCAGCCGTGCGCTATTCGGGGTAGAGTTCGAGCGCCGTCAGCAGTTCGAAGGCATAGGATGGCACCTGCTCTGGTTGCGTCTCGGCTACTCACGACCGATCGGGGGTCAGTGGGAGAGGTTTAAGGGCGTATGAAGGTAAAGCTATCTCGAGACTTTGTAGTCCCTGGCAATGGCAACTTAAACCAGACCGAGCGCAGAGAAATCGAATTCGAATCCCCGGACATCCATCCGGGGAACTCGCCGCGCAGCGATATTCTGGCTACTGCGACCAGCTTTCTTTTTTATGACAACCATTCAAGACTGGTGATAGGCCAGAAGCCAGAAGACATCTATAAGCACTTTTAGCGGAAAGTCGAGTCGTAACCATGAAGCCCAAGCGCCACGGTATGACCAAACGGCAGGCAGACTTTGCCGCCGCATACCTGCGCACGGGCAACGCATCAGAGGCAGCACGAGCGGCCGGGTATCATGGCGAATACACCGCACAGGCAGGGCGCCGCTTTCTGTCCAAGAAGGTGATAAAAGACTATATCACCGAAAAGCTCAAAGCGGTCGAAGAAGCCGAAGCGATCGACATCCCCCGCTTTGTGAAGACAGAACTTCTCGAAGTCGCCAACGGGCCGCAGGTATATGAAGACTCAGGCCCCAAGGGCGGGACATCCACCAAGATCAACACCAGCAAGCTCAAGGCGCTTGAACTGCTGGCAAAGATCAGCGGCATGCAGGTCGAGAAGCCCGTACAGGTAGACCTTACAATCAACATGAGCGACGAGCAAAAAGCAATCATCGAAAAGCATGGGCTGGCAAAGCGCACTGAATGAGTGGATAGAAGAGCCCCACAAGCTCGGGCATCTGCTCGGGTTCACAAAGCTCTCCAAGGTTCATGACGATTGGATAAGCCTGTTTTTGCGTGTACCCCAAGGCGGCGAGACGGTACTTCAGGCGCACCGGAACGCGTACAAGACCACGGCTGGGCTGGTGGCGATGACACTGCTTTACATGCTCTATCCCAACATCCGGGTGCTCATAGTTCGAAAGACCATCAAGAACGCCGAGAAGCTGGTGCAGGCCATGGAGAAGATTTTCGAGACCCCACTGGTCAGGGCGTGGTTCTATTCTCGGCACGGGCTGAAATCGCTCAAGACCGACGTCTGGTCGAACGCCATGATGACACTGGCCTGCAAGAACACCATCACCGCCGAGCCATCGATGCAGGCCGCGGGGATTGGCACCAGTATGACCGGCACCCACTTCGACTACATCTGGCCCGATGACATTGTGACCGACGAAGATCGCTATTCTATGGCCGAGCGGGAGAAAACCAAGAACTACGTTTATGAGCTCGGTAACATCATCGAGCCTCTCGGGTCGAGAATGTACACCGGCACCGCCTGGCACCCACAAGACGCTTTCTCTGTGCTCCCTGCCCCGCACCGCTACCCCATCGGATCGGTTAAGATCATCGGCATAGACGACGCGTGGATTGCGGACAAAAAAAAGCGCATCCCGAATTCACTATGGGCCGCTAACTATGAGCTGAGACACGTCAAAGACATCGACCCGGAGTTCGGCGAATTCCAATGGTTCAAAGACCTGCCGCCAGACACTTGGTGGCGCATGTACATCGACCCGGCCTTTATGGGCAAGGACTACGTGGCGATTGTCGTCGGGGCGCATATTGACGGGAAATTCCTGATCAGATACGGCCAGCTATTCCAGAAGAACATCGCGAAGATGTACCAGCAGATCAGGGTGATCTTCGAAGAGAACGAATGCGCCGACCTGTACTATGAGGCCAACGCGGCGCAGATACTCGTCGGCGAAGGGTTGCAGGGCGTGGGCCTGACCGGCAAAGAAGTGAACAGCGTGAAGAACAAGCACGTGCGCATCATGCTGACCTTAAAGCCGGTTTGGGACATGATTCACTTCCACGAGTCGATGCTGACCCAGCAAGAGCCCGAGCAGCTCACCGAGGGAGCGCATGTCACGTTTATCTCTCAGGTGGCCGAGTACACCGAGGGAGCAGAGCACGAAGACGCACCTGATGCATTGGCAGGTCTGGTGGAGTCGTTCAACACTGGGGCCACAGCCGAGCAGCTGCTTGCGGTGCATGAGTTAATTGATTGACGCACTGACTTTTCAGACATCGAGCGCCACCGCATGAAAGCCGGCGCAGCAAACTTCACCACACCAGACGAAGCGATCAGGCGTCTGAACCAGATCGTCTCTGACCAGCTCGGGATAGGCACCTATGAAGGCGACCCTCTCGAGTCGATCACAGTACAGGATAAAGCGATCTTTGGCGGTCTGGCGCGCACGCAGTACCGCGGTCTTGATATGGTGGCTCGGGTCATTCAGGCCCCTGCCCGTGATTCGCTGAAGAACGGCTTCACCCTAAAAACCAATTACGACGCCACTGTCGACTTGGGCAAGCTCATGCTTGAGAGGCTTAAAGAACTCGACTACAAAAAGCACCTCGAGCAGTTCGTGATTAACTTCGGCCTGTACTCTCGCGGGGCGCTGATCTACCCAGTTTTGCAAGAGTCTCAGATGGATCGCGACCGCGGGCACCTGAAGAACAAGCTCGACTTTACCAAGATTGAGAAGATTGAGAAGCTGAACGTCGTGCGCGAAGACCTGTTCTTCTTCATTATCCAGGCATACGACCCACTCGCCAGAGACTTCGAAGACTTCCAGAAGCTCACCGTCGGCGGGCAAGACGTGCACAAGTCTCGCGTGTTCCATCGGGTGGATAACCTCGACCCAGTACAGCAGCGCGGGGTGAGCATGCTGCAGCGTATCCTCACCGGGTTGCGTGGCATCAATATGGCGCAGTGGACTATCTCCAACCTGCTGATGCGCTACCGGACAGCGGTGCTCTCATACCCTGCAACCGAGGCCGCGAAAATGGCGTCAGACGCTGGCGGCGGCGGCATGAAGTCAGCCATTGGAAAGCTGGTGCAAAAGATCAAGATGAACTTCACCTCGAAGTCAATCGCATCGATCCCCGACAACTACAAGCTGGACTATGTCGAGACCTCGTTCACCGGCATCAAAGAAGCCTGCGAGTTTCTGTGGGACTACGTAGCCGCCGTCACCCATATCCCGCAATCAATCATCAAGGGCTCAGCCCAAGGCGAGCTCGCAAGCTCAAAGCGCGACGGCGAGGTCTGGAATGCGCACGTCAAAGCCGACTTTCAGATCGGTCTGCTGCAGCCGGCTGTCGAGTGGCTTGCTGACCTGGTGAAGTGGGAGCAATCCGGCGAGGTATACCAAGCCTGCCAGAAATACGGCATCGATCCAGACGACGTGACCGTCGAAATCGAATGGAACCCGCTCGATGTACCAGACCCGCTCGCAGCTGCGCAGATCGACAACATGGAAGTGCAGACCGCGATTCTGGAAATCCAGAACGGCATCAAAACTATCGATGAGGTGAAGCGCGACCGCTCGCCGGAAAAGGACGACTTCGCCATGGTGCCGGAGTTCGACCCTAGCCTTCCGGGCAATGACCCTCTCGGGCTGTTCAAAGGCACCGAAGAAAACGGCAAGCGTGTGATGCCAGAGCAGTGGCGCGCGCTGGCGGAAAAGATCGGCATCAAGGTCGCATGATTCGAGTAACGATAAACGCAGACCCCGACAAGCCGACCGACGACGATCTCGAAACGCTCTATGCGGAGATGTTCGGCCGGCTGATGGACGCTCTCAACACGCAGTACATCAAACTGCTGAGAGAGATGCTGGTCGGAGAATTCCGGGTGAAGGATACACGGCAGAACGCCGGGGCCGATGGCTCTGAATATCCCCGCTTTTCTTTCGAGAACTTCCGGCGCCGTATCTTCGAGATCAACTCAAAGATCGACAAAAGCAAAGTATTCAAAAACATCTTCAAATCTATGGAGTCGGTTTTCGTCCGCATTGACGAGAAGGTCAAGAAGGGCATCGCCTACGAGTTCAAAAAGGCCAAGTTTGAGATCCCACAGCTAACGCTCAAAGCACCGTCTCAGGCCCTCTCTGAAGCGGTGAAGGTCAACACCGACCTGATCACCACCATCACCAAGAAGCAAAGCGAGCTGCTGTCTGTCACGGTACAGAAGGCAGTGCGCGGGGCCACAGACTTCAACAAGATCATCGAGCAGGTCATGGAGCAGGCAGACAAGGGCAAGTCATACGCGCAATTTGTCGCGAGAGACCAGGCAGCCAAGGCATACGCAGCAATCTCTGAGGAGCGGCAGAAAAAGGCCGGCTTCCCGAATTTCGAGTGGCTGTGCGTGAACATTCCCCCGACGCCAAAGCAGCGGAAGGGCGAAGTCAGGCCCGACCATTGGGAGCACAATAAGAAAGTGTATTCCTGGGACAAGCCGCCAACCAACAAGAAAGGCGAGCCGATCACCCCCGGTAAAGAAGCCAACTGCAGATGCAAAGCTAAAGGAACATTTCGCCCGGTTACGGGTTAAGGAGAAGATTATGAAACGAATCAATCAATCAGCATGGGCCGGGCTGGCGAAGCGGCTGAAGAGGGTAAACGCCTACCAAATGGTAAGAATGGTGATTAAGGACAAAGTGACAGGGGAAAAGTATTCAGTCCCGAATACGTTTCAACTCCCCCGCTCGTTGGCAGGTATGGAGCTTCGGCAATACATCCAATCGGAGGCCGAGAAATTCGCCAAGAGTTACGGGCCGCGGTTGAAAAGTTCAAAAAGCCCAAACCCTCAGCCAGAGCTTGTATCGGTGGAAACGACATGATCCCCGCAAAGTACAAAGCCAAAAAAGAATACGAGCGCGAGCTGCGCAGAGCGAACCGCGCGCCGGTGAAAGTCCAGCGGGTGAACCGTGGCGAGAACACCATTCGCTCGACGATCTTCGGCAAGCCAGAGCGCACCCCAGAGGGGTTTCTCGTGGTGCCGGTTGTCATTGCGCAGAAGATGGTTCTCGACTATCCCGAGTTCGAGACCAAAGAGCTTTTGGGTGACGCAATCTTTTTAGACGAATACGTCAAGAGCTGCGACGGGTGCCCGTTCGTGCTCGATCACCCCAAAGACGCGGCTGGCAACCCTGTCGATGTCATGCCCGACAATTACCGCGAATATATCGACGGCATTGTCTTTGACCCACAGGTCGATCGCGAGAATGATAGGGTCGTCGGCAAGCTCAAGATATTCAACCCCGAAGTGATACAGCAGATAGAGAACGGTGATCTGCGCGAACTGTCTCAGGGATACACGTGCAAGACTCACAACGAGTCGGGCGAGTACGGCGGCAAGAAGTACGACGTCGAGCAGGTTGGTATTGTTATGAACCATCTCGCTCTGGTTGAGAACGGCAGAGCTGGTGATGCTGTAAAAGTGCTTTACAACAACTCTCGGCCGTCGCTGGCCGCCGCGGACTTAGAACGCATCGAACGGAGGCGTGAAAATATGAAAACAATGAAACGCAATGGTGATGAGACTGCCGAGAAGCAAAACGAAGGCACGCCTCTTCCCGATGAAAAAAACAACGAGGGCGAAGAGCAACAGGCGACGGAGAACGATCGCATGGCAAAGCTCGAAGCTCAGATGGCTACCATCATGGAGTTCATCAACAAACAAGCTGGCAATTCTGCCAACATGGATTCTGTGAACAACGAAGACGCAGAAAACCCAAAGCCTGAAGAAGAAAAGAAGAACGAAGACCTCGACAAGAAAGTCGAGAACGCTGCGCTCCGCATCCTTCCTCAGCAAATCGCTGCCTACAACAAAGAGGCAGAACTGGCATACAGCCAAGCGCAAGCCCTCATCGGCGAGTCTTTCCAAGACATCGCACGCCGGGCGAATTCTCTCGCAGAATTCCGCAAGCTGGTATTGGCAGAAGCGGGCGTCGAAAAAACGCGCATCAACTCAATGTCAGCCATGGAAGCGTCGGTGCGCCTCGAGGTGCTGGCAGACCAGGCGAAAACTGAAATCAACGCGGCGCGCCGAAATGCGGCCGACTACAACGACACCGGCGAGCGCATCGTGCGCAACCCTGTGACTTTCTAAGGAGAAGACAATGGGACAATCAAGCGGAAACCAATATCCCCAGAACGTCGGTGTCTGGAACATCGGCGAAGGTCAAGCAGGCACGCTCGCAGGCATGATCGAAGGCTCACACGAGCAACCAACTATGCCGGCGCTTTTCGCGCTGCAGTTCGGCGTGTTCTTTGAGCCCAAGAGCACAGGCTTCGACAAAGTGGCGTCTGGTTCGACAAAAATCAGCGGGCCTACTCTCGAGGTGCAAACACCACAGGGCGGCAGCACTGCGTACACTATCGGCGAAGGCGTGGCAGCAGGCCAGAAAGGTGAATACTGGGTCAAAATCGACCCGGACAACGCACCAGTGGCGCGCGGCGCAATCTATGTTTCTTACGGTTCTGGCACTGAGGGCTACCTCGTGGGCAGCGGCGCAAGCAACAAGCTGACAGTAACAGCAGGCCAAGGAATCGAAATCCGTGAAGTACTGACGAACGTCGCACGTGTCTACGTAGACGGCACAGTGTCTTTCGTGGTTTCATAAGGAGATACAAAATGGAATATATCATGAAATCTGACGGCGTCGTCGAGTTTGACGGCAGCCACCCAGTGATCGGCGGCGCGATGAACCTCGTGCGCGCCATCAACAACCAGATCGGCGAAGTGCACGGTAAGCGTGCGATGCTCGATCTCGAACCGCGCCGCAATGGCTCGTACTTCGAGACCAAGCACACCAAGACCGGCGAGAAGCTCAAGGTGCGTATCAACGCCTTTGTGCCGAACGACGAACTCTTCTCTTTGGCCCAGCGCTTCGTTGACCCAAAGTTCGAGCAGTTCAAAATGCTCGAAGTGTTCGAGCAAGAAACCGGCTACTCTCCGGGCTCTGAAGCAGTCGGTGTGGATATCGTGACCGAAACAGGCGAGGCGAAGATCGTCGCACCTGGTCTCGACAACCCAACTATCCCGCTGTCCGACATCAACATCGGCCGTAGGCTGCAGTCAGTCGCTCAGCTGTGGGCTGGCGTGACTGTGACGCGTAACCAGATCCAAAAGATCGACCTGCGCAACGACCGAGGCCAAGGCCCGGCGCTGGACTTCATCGCTCGCGTGATGCAGACAGCACGCCGCAACATCGACCGCTCACTCGACGACCTGATCGCGAACGGCTCTCACATCGAGGGTCTGGTGGCTGGGAACATTCTCGGCCTGAAGGATAACTTCAGCTCAGACTCTGCCCTCTACTCAGGCAACGCCCCGTCTAAGGGTAAGGCTGCGTACGTCGCCCCCGGTGCGACTACTACCGAGTGGAACTGGTACGGCAAAAACTCAGCGGAGATTCTGGTGGATATCGCCAACATGGCGGGGTATCTCGGCCAGAAGATGCTCTTCTCTCCGAAGGTCATCATGATGCCACCCCAGCTCCTGATTCAGCGCCTCGGCCTGAAGCTGACGACTGACCTCAACACTCAGCCGCTCATCACATGGATCGAAGAAGCGCTCGCTCGCCAGTTCGGTGTTAAGCCGAAGTTTGTCGGCACCAACGCAATGACCAAAGGCTCACGCTCAGGCGCGACCCGCGGCAACGACTGGATCACCGAATCAGCAGCGTGCATGATCGACAACGACATCGAGAACTTCGCGATTGCAGTGGTTGAGCCTCTGACTCTGCTGCCTTCGATCACTGACCAGTTCGGTACTGTTCGTCAGGCGATGACGATGAAGACCGGCGGCCTGATCTCGAAGAATCCGGCAGCTGGTACGATTCTGTACGGCGTCCAGAAAGGCGCAACAACAGACGCGAGCTAATGGCAATTGACCCCATAAAAGTGAGGGCGATGATCCCGGAAGAAATCCCGGATGACTCGCTCTCTACCGCGATCGACGACGCTCCTTTCGAGATGTCATCGCATGGGGTCACACCATCGAATCCGGGCTATGATTACTTGGCCCGGCTGATGGTCTGTCACCTGCTCTACATGAGAGGCTGGGGTCGCACCCTACTCTCTGCGGGCGTTGGTGATCTATCGACTGGGTACGCAGATGTGCAGCTTGGCGACAAAGAAGGCATGTCTCCGTACCTGTTCGAGTTTTTGAAGAAGGCGCCAATCACGCCTTTTGTGGTAACGATATGAAAGTGCAGCGCGACAATCTCAAGAAGGTACAGGCGCAGCTCAAGCAGCTGGCGAGCACTCGTCTGCAGTTTGGATGCATCCCCGGCACGCATCCTGGCACGTCGTTGACCTATTCGGAGCTGATGGACATCCAAGAGCAAGGCCGGACGGTCTCAAACGGTTTTGGTAAAGGCATCCGCATCGTAATCCCGGCGCGCTCACCGTTCAGAAACACCACGCGCAACAGTTCTATCTTGACCCGAGTTATGGCGGAGTTTCAGCACGTTTTGAAGGCGAACACGACCGTCAAAGGCATCAAGGTCAAAGTGATTCAGGAAGGCATGGGCGAAGTTATGGCGTCAGAGATTAAAGACGCTATCTCTCAAGGTCTCACACCACCGCTCAAGGATTCGACCCTTAAGATGCGGGCAAAGAAAGGCATCGGCGGCGCTTTGCCGCTGTTTGCGACTCATCGTCTTCGAGATTCTATCGACTTTCAGGTGGCCAAGTGATATGCCTGATGTCTCCCGTGCACTGAGTCGGTTCAAGCAGATCGACATAGCCTGGTCCCCGCGTTACCGTACCAAGGACGACGACGGGGTCATTCAGACTGACGAAAAATATCCTGATAAGCCAATCATGCTGAGAGGCGTGGCTGTCGATGCCCCGCTCAAGACCGTCATGCTGATGAACGACGGCACAATCGGCACAGAAATCAACGACGTGTATTTCGTGGGCAATCCTTCTGCCCCAGATGGCTCGACGATTGATCTCGAAGACACTCTCTCTTTTAACGGTAAAGACTGGGTCGTCCGCATCGCCGGCGCTCGGTCTGAGGGTGGGTATTTTAAGGCCACAGTGAAGCGCATCACACGCCGCGAGGTGACCCTGTGACATACGGCGACCTGGGGCTTGGGACGATCCACAAGACGATCGAGGCAGCGATCGGTCTGAAAATCTTCGCATCTGGTCAGGACGTAGAGACAGCGCCGCCCCCTTTTGTCATGTACCAGGTTCTTCAAGAGCCAAAGTGGAAAGAATACCAGCGCCTGCACAAGATCACAAAGATCGACGGCGTCTATGTCAACTCGTATGAATTCCCGACGCAGACCGAGGTGCAGTACAGCGTGCACTATACATCAAAGCAAATGGCCGACGCGCGCAAGATGATCCGCAAGCTCTTCATGTATCTGGCGACTGACGAGTTTAAAATGACGCTTGACGGCGTAGGTTTTACGATAATCAGCGCCATCCGCGAGACGCAGGTGCCGAAAGATCAGTTTTTCGAGCAGCAACAAAGTTTCGACGTGCGCTGGCTGTGGCGCGATGGCATGAAATCGAATACAGCAGAGACAATTGAAACGGCGGCCGACCCAGTAGAGGACAGCACGCCATCAGGAGCATGACATGGCTGCAATTAATGACTGGGTAGTCAATGTGGTGAACGCGGTAGTGACCGCATTCGCTGTAAACTTCGGGGTTCCGATTCTCATCGGCATGACAGGCTCCCGAGGCATCGTTCAATGGGGTTCTGGTGTTACCGGGGCTGTCGCGATCTCAACCGCGCGGCAAGGACCATTTACTCTCGAGATAATTCGCTCGGGTTCGGTTTATGATTACACTCTGGACTCTTCGAATCACGTGGTGATCACTGTACCAACCACCGCACGGGTGCGAGACCTGCAGACAGATTTCGCGGCGAACGCCGGTGTCTCTGTGAAGGCTGTCATTTCGGGGATAACTCCAACCGGGACGGGGTCGGGTCTTGTCGAAGCATTGGCCGCGACAGAGTCAGACGTTCTGGAATACCAGAGACTGATCGACGTTTCGCAGATTAAGTACTATTACGACTCGACCGATGCAGAGTATAAGATCGTGACCAACGTGCTGGCGTCTCAGCCAGGGCCGGGCGTCATCTATATTCTGGACTGCTACAACAAGACCGGCAGCACGCTCACCAACTTTATTGACACCTACAACACCGGCGACTGGTTCGTGGCTTGCACCTCGGCGGTTGACGAGACCACGCAGGTCACTCTTGCGGATCACTTCGACTCGCTGGATCGTGTGCTTTTCCTGACGTGCGATGTATCGGTGGCAGTGGCTCGCCTTGGTCTTTGCCAATCGGCAAACGTGGCTTTCCTGTGCCACGACGCACCAGCAGATCACCCCGAGGCTTCATGGCTGGCAAAGAACCTGCCGAGCCTGCCGACGGTTATCTACAAAGGGGTAAAAGACCTGCAGGGCCAGACCGCAAACACCACCAGCACTCTCAGCACGCTGATCAATATCCGGGCGGCGAAGGGACAGTGCTACGTCACTGACTCAGGCCTGAATATCGTGGATGGTGGATTAACCACCGACCCAAACGGAACGACGTTTATCGACCAGACCATCAGCCGTAAGTGGATCAAGATCAACACGATTCTGGCATTGAAAAACGCCTTTGTCGAGGCTACCGCTCAGGGTCGCCGCATCCCATACACTAATGAGGGAATTCAGCAGCTCATTGCTGCCGCCGCCGTCCCGCTGCAAAACGCCGGTGCGTCTGGTGTCATTGCTCCGGTTGAAACAGCTGCGCAAGGTAAGCTGTCATACGACGGCCGCTATCGGTTCGGTGTCACCTACCTGACCCGCGAAGAGATCGAGCAGCAATACCCCGGCGACATCACGAGCCGACACCTGCGCGGCATAAAGTATTGGTACGTTGAGAGCGGCGCAATTGAAAGCGCGACAATCACGCAGACGATCGTTCTGTCTGAAGTGTAAGGAGTAAGACATGGCAGAGTTTAACGGAGTATATTCCCCCGGTGATGTGGTGCTGGTTGTCGGCACCCGCACCATGCAGGGCTTTGCAGATGGCACGTTCATCGAAGTCGAGCGCGCCAAGGGCGACGAGTTCACCACGAAGGTCGGCGCCAAAGGCGAAGGCACGTTCGTCGAGAACCTCGACAAGTCTGGCAAAATCAAGTTTCACATCAAGCAGAACGCGAGCGAAGAGCACGAGTTCATGCAGTCGCTCTATGCCTCGAAGTCTATCTTCCCGGTGGTGATGACCCGCACCCGCGATGGTCATACCGAGAAGGCGATTTCACCGCAGTCGATGATCGGGGTGCGGCCGCGAAAGAGTATGTCTCAGGACGAGGAAAACCGCGTCTATGAGATCGCTTGCATTCGCATCGACGAGAACGACACAGCAGCATAATGAGCGAAGCACTGACAAAACTTCAGGCTGATTGGAAGTTCATCATTCAAGATGATCAGGCAGATAAACGAATCCGCCACTTCATTTTTGAAGATGGCCGGCATTACAAGTTTCAGACGCCGGGGTTCTTCACGACCTATACAGAGGTCTGGGACACTCAGGCGCCTGCTCTGTCGCTGCTCAAGTTGGGCATGCGCTGCACGTTTTCTGAAAACGAAAATACTCCCAAGCTCGACGAGCATTATCTCGACGAGCACCGCGACGAGGCGTGGGGGCTATGGTCTCCACTCTTCAGGGGGTTACTTTGAAGACATACCTGAAAAGTATGCGAAACGGTTTTTTGCGACACTTGAGGTCGCTGTGGAGACTTTCTTCATGCAGCGCCTTGTCTCTTGGACTGAACTGAGCACCATGGGCACGCCGGAGTTTTTCCGGGTGTGGGACATGGCTAGAAAGTCGGGATGGTTTGACGAAAAATGAGCAAAGCACTCGAAATGGTTTTTGCCGAGATGACCCTGAAGGACATGGCGTCCAAGGGGCTGGAGAAGATTTCCAAAACCTCCAAGGCGGCGCAGGCCGCTGTGATGGGCGTCGAGAAAGGCATGCGTTCAATGAACGCTGCCTCTGCGGCGATGGAGAAATCCTTGTCCAAAGGCGGCAAGTTCGAAGGCTTTGGCGCGATGAACCAGCGCGGCCAGAACTTCGCCAACGCTGCGGCGTCTGGCAATATGTTCCACCAGGCTATTTCTCAAGTTCATATCATTGGCCCGTATCTCGGGGCGGCTCTGACGGCGATGCATGCGACTGCGCAGCAATACCAGGCGGGCGTCGAGCAGATGCGCGAAGACACCATTATCGGGGCGAACTATTCGAGGGCATTTGACGAGACCGCCCGTAAGAAAATGGCCGACATGAAGAAAGGCCTCACAGGATTTTTTCGGCAGAAAGACTGGCAGGTGGCTGCAAGTGGCCTGCGTGACATGGGCGTGAGCCAGACGGCAGTCTCAGACAATGCTCAGCTGCTCGAGAAATTCGGCAAAGCGCAAGGCCTCGGATCGGCGCAAGAAGCTGTGCAAGCTCTTGTCAGCGGGAACATCAAACAAGGCGCCGGGGTCTCAGATACTCAGATCCAAGTTATGAAGCAGGCCGTTGGGCAGATGAGCCAGAACGGGGCTTCTGCGGATATGATGTTTCGCTACGTCGCGGGGATGCTGAAGCAAAGCGAAGCCAATCTCGACAAGATCGGTAGTAAATTTGATGCCGGCAAAGGCTCCGCAGGTGCAATGATTCGAGAGTCAAACCGAATCAGAACCAATGAAGAGGCCTTCACGGCTGGCGGCGCAAACAAAGTCTCAGCCGGCACCTATGACAGCGGCATGATTGCAAGAAAAAGCGAGCGCGATGTTCAGCAGATGCTCGGGGGCCTCGGTGGCCAAGGGGTCAAGGCCTTAAAGGGCGTGGCCGACAAGATCAAGAGTAAGATGCGAGCCCGTGGCGGGCCTGTTCGCCGTGGCGAGTCATATATCGTTGGTGAAGAGCGGCCGGAGATGTTCACACCAGGGCAGTCCGGGATGATACACCCACGTGTCCCATCTGGTGGCGGGGCTACCAATATCACTCTCAACGTCTATTCGTCAGGGGATGCGAAAAGCATCGCTCAGGCTGTCCGGTCTGAACTCGCGACTCTCTTCAATACCAGCATGCGTCTCAACATGGGGCTGAGGATGGCGGGCTAATGGCGCTACTCGGCATAGCCTCCCCCGGCGAGGGGTTGAACCTGATCTCTTCTTTATTCCAGAACCAGATCACGATCAAAGAACCGAAGACCGGCGAGAAGGTATACATTGAGGCGGTTGAGACCGAAGAGATCAACCTTTCGGTGAATATAACCGAGCACCCGATCACTGACCAAGGATCGGCCATAGACTATATTTCCCGTAATTCTACCCCGATGACCCTGACAGGGTTTATTTCCAACCGAAACCTTGATATCCGCGTCGACCCGATTGGCCTCGCTGCGTCGGTTGCGGGTGCATATGCGCCTGCAGTCACCGGGGCATTGGCGGCCGGGGTGAGCCTCTCCAAAACCCTCGGCCTTGATCTTGGCAAAGACGCGATCGACAAGAAGCTCGAAACGCTGAACAAGTGGATGCTCTCGGGCACGTTTGTCGACGTTCTGGGCATGAAGCTCAACGCGAAAAAGTTCACCTCTGAAGCGGCTGACTACCGTTACCTGATCGAGTCGGTGCACCCGATGTCAAACACCGACACGGGGGACGGCGCTGGGGTTCAGATATCATTCAAGCACATCATAGCCGTGACTACAACAGGAGGCAAGAAACAGGGTTCGTTTCTCAAGACTGCACTTTCTGCAGCACTGAACCCGCAGTTTCTGAACCCATTCGCATGACGGTCACCACTCTTGATATATCTGCCTCTGAGTTCCCGACAGAGAAGACATACACCTTCTCGAACCGGACTTACCTGTTTAAGTTCCGCAAGAATATCTTCGACGACTACATCGTCGAAATTTGGAGCTCGGACGGGCGCACGTTTCTTTACGGGAATAAAATTTCATACGGCCAGAACCTGATCGACACCATCGTCGGGCCGTTCACTGACAAAATAATTCCCCTGTGCATTTCTCTCATAACATCCGATAACGGCACCAAAGAAATCAACGACACGACCCTCGGCGAAGCGGTGCAACTGGTGACGGCAATCGATGTTTAGACAGGCAGTCATCAGCATCCGTGCCCCAACTGGTGCAACTTCTGGCAGCGTTGACGATCGGTTCACGCCACCTTTCAGAGAAATCCTTTTCCGTCAGCCATACCATAATTTCGGGTACGCTCTCGGGTTCAGCTTCCAAAAATCTTTCTTTGCCCCATTCTCTGAATGCGAGCTGATGATCGATAATAATTCGACCGACATGGTCGACGCGTTCAAATTCGACCAGAGCGACTACACAAAGCCGCGGCCACTGGTAGAGATTCGGGCTGGGTATTCAGAAATGAAGATCGAGGCCAACGACGACACTGTCGGGCCGGCCACCTTGGGCGGTTCATCGCCTATTCTTGACCAGCTTAAGAAAGACCTGTCTATCGTGTACGCGGGGCATCCGTTTTATTTGGCTGACTCAAAGACCCGCGGGGGGCGGAATCTGGTTGTGAGACTCCACGACGCCGGGACATGGGATCTCGGCGGGCCTTTATCGCGTATCACTGAGCGCTATCCGGCCGGGACGGCGCTGCAGGCTGTGCTCTCTGCGCTGTGTGAAAAACTCGGTGCGCAGACGAACTTCGAGAACTTTACCAGCAAGGGGGCGACGCGAATCAGCTCTGATCTGTGGTACAACAACCGGCTGATTCTGTCCGATATCATACCGGAACTTTCCCGGAACTACGGGTTTTACTATTTTAAAAAGGGTGATGCATACGTGTTCTTCCCTTCCGGGGCGCAAGAAATGGGCGATTTTGTCGAAATCTCTGCCGCGAATGGGCTGATCGAATACCCCGGCGGAGTGAATTGGACTCATTACGGGTTTCAGACGCTATTCGCCAGACCACGGTTTCTGCAGCCCGGCGACTGGGTAAAGCTCAAAGACCCGTCTTTTATTCGATTCGGGCTTTCTGACAGAGGCATTATCTCGGGGATTGTTGTCTCTGCACAGTATTCGTTTGAAGACGAGCAGGCCATGTGCAATTTCGTCATGGCGCCAGAGGGGTATCCGGTTGAGTCTCAGCCGGTGATTGTTATATGACAGAAGCGGCAAAATTCTTTAATGATTTTGGCGACCTGCTTCTGCAGAAGGTCGAGATGAACTTCATCGGTCAGGTGATCTCTTTCGACTCAGGCACGTACAAGGCGACCATCCGGCCAATGCTGTTTACCAACAACGAGGCAGGCAACGGGCAGGTGATCAATGTGCCCGATATCTACAACGTCCCGGTGGAGAGGCTGCGCGGGATAAAGCACCAGTACAAGAAAGGCGACCTTGTGACGGTCAAGCTCTTTGCCTCATCTATTCAACAGCCGCTCGATTCGACCAGGGCGAATATGAGAGAAAACCGCTTTCAGTTTTCGAACTGCGTGGTCTCCGGGGCGGTGAAACTCAAAGACCCAGAGCCCGAGCTTATAGAGATTGACGACGAGTCTGTGAAAGTATCGGGCACCCTCGCCGTCACCGGCGATATCGTTCTGAATGGGCAGAGTCTTTCGGATTTCCTAACTCTGGAATATCCGCTGCATGTCCATTCTGGCGTTACACCTGGTAGCGGCGCGACTGGCCCGGTAGGCCCATAATGGCAATAAAAACGATGCAGCTCGACGACAATGGCGACACGGTGCTCGACGCATACGCACGCCCAACGTGGCTTTATGGTCAGGACGCGATCAACCAGATCGTGAAAGTCGCGGTCTCACTTGTGCTGGGCGATTGGAAGTGGGACTTGACCCGCGGCGTTGACCGGCTCGGGATAATGCAGCGGAATTTCAATCGGCAAGAAGTCATCACGCTTCTGCAAAGAGCAATCATAAAGGTCTCTTACATCACCACCGTGATCGACATCTCTCTTGAGGTCAACAACGACCGGGTGGCCAAGATCAATTATCAACTGGAGGCTGACGGCGGCGTCGTTAGCGGGAGCATAGAAACATGATCTCAGGCATAGGCATCACACAGAACGGATTCACACGGCCGTCGTTCGCGACAATTCTCGCGGCGGTTCAGCAGAAGTACACAGACGTATTTTCTGAGGTGGTCGGGGGTGTGACCTACCGCCCGTCTCTTTTACCTGAAGACGAAAAGGGCGCCGAGGCGTATGTCTTGGCTGAAATATACGACGAGTTCATGCAGCTCGCCGAGTCGCTTTATTACTCTCGGTTTTTGTCTACTGCCACGGGGGTAGACCTCGACCGCGTGGCCGCCCCTACTCTGAGACGAGCGGCGACGCAGGCAGAGGTGACCCTGTCTTTCACGGGTACGGTCGCCGCGACAATCCCAGCGGGTTCGATATTCGAGACCGAAGATAAACGCCAGTACCGGACTATATCCCCGGTCGTTCTGGACGAATACGGTCTCGGGACGGCTGCGGCCTTGGCGGTGGTGGCTGGGGTTGCTGGCAATGCGCCGGTGGATTCGATCACCTTCATCCCTTCTTTTATCTCTGGGCTGGACACTGTGACAAACGAAGTCCCGGCCACCAACGGATTGGATATAGAGACCGACGCGGATTTCAGAGCGCGCGTCATTGCTGACCGTGAGGCAGACCTCACCTCATCCCTGCAGGCAATCGTCGATGCGGTGAGCGAGGTAGAGAACGTGACGGCCGTGGTCGGGTTTGAAAACACCGGCGACGCGACCGACGAGAACGGCCTGCCACCTGGTGCGGTGGAGATTGTGACCCGTGGCGGCCTTGATCAGGATATCGCGGAGGCCATCTTCAGAGTCAAAGGTGCCGGGATCGGGACATACGGCACGATCGACACGATCGTTGAGGACGCAGCAGGTGCGCAGAAGCACATCAAGCACTCTCACGTTGAAGAGGTGCCGATCTACATCGCCTGCGTGCTGGTCATAGATGCAACTT
This sequence comes from uncultured Leptospiraceae bacterium, assembly GCA_942492915.1. Lineage (GTDB taxonomy): Bacteria > Spirochaetota > Leptospiria > Turneriellales > Turneriellaceae > Turneriella. The sequence continues at coordinate 1,103,761 of OW818662.1, read as the reverse complement.
TCGACCCGGTCACTGCGTTGCCAATAATCAAGCAGCGCTTTCTCGACTATATCGGCGGCGTAAACGATGAGAGCGTTATCTCTGAAGGCGTGGCGGTTGGCGAGGATGTTTACAAGTGGAAACTTGAAGCGACCCTGTTCGAGCAGAGCGAGTCGAAGATTCCCGGCATTATTTCACCATCGGTTTTGATCGGCACCACCTCGGGCGACAGAACGCACACAAGCGTCACAGTGCTGACCAGAGAAAAGGCCATAACTGATTTCGCGTACATCGATATTCAATACTCAAGCTAATGCGCAGCGTAGACCTCGAAAATAAGTATAAGGAGCTGCCGGACGTCTACACAAAGGCGGACGGCAGCAATAACCGCAAGAAGTGGCAGGTCTTTGCTGAGGCGTTGGAAGACCTCAACACGGTATTCGGACAGATCGAAGAGATGGAAGATTTGACCACAGTCGTCGGCCAGACTCTTGATAATTTCGGGGTGAACTACGGGGTCAAGAGAAACGGCCTGTCAGATGACGCCTACCGGGCTTTAATTTTCGCCAGACGCGCGAATACGATCGGCGGCAACAGCGTCGACCGCATCCTTGAATTTCTGGCCTATTATGTCGATCTCAGCCGCCTGAGCCTGGTTGAGCTGTGGGATGTATCCTCGAACTTCTTTCTGGACAACACGCGGAACCTCGATGGTACATGGGAGCTTTCCTCTGTCGCGATTGGGCTTTTTCTCGATGGTGAGCTTGATCTCGATGATTCCTGGTACTTGTCGGGCATCCCTTTGAGCACGTTTCGCGGGTTCTATGTGTCAGCCACGGGCATCACTGACGATGAGAAAGCGATTCTTTCTGCAGTACTGCCCTATCTACGAGCTGGCGGGATTTATGGAGTCATCCAAAATTAGCTTTCAGGAGTTCGTCGGGGGTAAGCGGGTCTGCATTGTTGGCCCGTCGCCCATCCTTCAAGGCCGTGGCCTTGGTAAAGAAATCGAATCCTATGACGTGGTGATCAAGACCGGTATGGCCGCGGGGCTGTCTTCTGCGGAATACCTGAACGACTACGGCCGGCGAATTGATGTTCTGTATCTGAATGCCTCAACCGCAGCGGATATTCAGAACGCCCCTGTACGAGAGTGGAAAGTCCGCGGGATAAAGTACGTCCGGCTGAGAAACTCCGAGGCCAGATTGTTCGGCCATCTGAACCAGCATTTTTCTGTAGAGAGAATACCTGCGGAGTTCTATGCCCCCATGGTTGATTACGATGTCCCACTGATGGGGTCGGTGATCGTGAAAGAGTGTCTTTTCTACGGTGCCGACGAGGTCTTTATCACCGGGGTCGATTTTAACACCGCACGCGGGCCGACCATAGCAGAGGTGAACCTCCCCAAGCAGGGCGATTTTTCGGAGTACGTGCCGGGCTACCTCTCGCCAGAGATGACCAACCGCCTCGATAAGCTTCGAAAGTACCGGCAGAAAGACGCGCACGACCACCTCGCCAACGCGCTTTACATGAAGTCTGAACTGGACGCCGGGCGGCTTGGCATGCCCGATTTTGTAGTGGACAGACTGACTCTTTTGATCGCAGCCGCGCGCGACCATGCGCAATCTGGAAATCCCACAGGGCTCTGATCTTTCTGTCGAGTTCCCTGTCACCGACGACAACGGCGACCCGGTAGACGTTACCGGATACCACGCAAAACTGCAGGTCAGAAAGACCATCGACCAGACTCCTGCGAGCATCACGCTTTCTCAGGCAGACGGGATTGATATCGGGGACGCCGACGGTATCATCACCGCAAATTTTGCCCCAGCAGACACCGCCGACCTCGAACCCGGCCGCTATCTGTACGACATCTACACCAAAGACACAGACAACAAAGTCGCCAGACTCGAAGGCGGCTATTTTACCATTATACCAGCAATAACAAAAGACATCTCCTGAGAGGAAAACATGGCACTACCCTACCCCGCAAAATCAAGAACCTGGGATCTCGGCACAGCCGCAAACGGCTTGTTTTTCGACACCGAGTTCGACCAGCTCTATGCGAATGACGACTACATTTTCAATGATTGGCCAGCTGCTGAGCTGAAGACGTACCTCGATACTCTCTATTCACCGATCGCCGGGGAAACCTACATCACCGCACAGGCCACACCGACAAGGGTAACCGGCGCACCACCTGACGCGATAGGAGAATATCGGAGCTATCTTCGAGCAGGCAGCGCGAGAACATATTCTGAAACAAACGGAAGTCCGACGACCGCTCCAGACTCTACGAATGGTTACCTGCTATACACTCAAGCATCGTGGGCGGGCGGTAGCTCAAACAATCAGCCGGAAAAATACGAAATATATATCGGCACTGGTAAGACCCCGTTTTTTGAGTTTTACACTTCAACGGGTCGCACTGGGCAGATAGACATCACGCCCTTTACAGATTACGGTGGCACTACGTACGACGGCGGCATCGCATGCGGATATGACCCTACAACCGGTATCGCGTGGGTAGTCAAAGCCCGTCAGGCAGGCAATTCAACCGCGCAAGGCTTGGACGCGTCTACAACAATTGTCACTGCATCGAATATCTATTTCGACATAAAATGCTGAGGTAACATGGACGAACTTCTAAAAAACTACTGGCCGCAAACAGGAGACGCACATGCCAGCCGCTGAATCGATTCTCAAGAAATACTGGACTTACCTTTTAGCCGCGACCACCGTCTGTGTGTGGTTAATCCGCCTTGAGGGCAAGGTTGACTACATCGAGAAAATTCAAGATACTGAGGGGAAGCGGATGGCGACGGCTATTGAAAAGATGGCAGCGACGCAAGACCGAATGTCAGAACAAATCAGCGAGATGCGGTCGGCGCTTTCCGGCGTTGTCGGGTATGAGAAAGGCGCGTATGATGCACGCGCGAAGAAAGCACGATGACAGCACCAATCAAAGAAGCCTTCGACCTGCTCGACGAAGAGATAAAGAAGAGCTATAAGATTTACCCAGCGATTCACGAAGACCAGACCGACAACATTTTCGACGGCGGCGTCACTTGCGCCATCACCTGCATCTCTATGCTTTTGCAGACGTACAACCTGCCAGAATACGGCGGGGCGATACAATGCGGGCCGAAAGAAGAAGACCGCATCCTGAAAGACATTCGGGCAAATCTCGCGACGTACCAGGCGCAAGGCGTCAAGCTCGGCATCGGGTCTGCTTCAAAGCCGGCGACTGAGCAAGGCCTGCGCACGAACTTCATTTTCCTGAAATGGTACGCACAGCAGAAGTACGGCGTCGAGATGATCTATTCGAGCTGCCGCAAGGTGCAGCTGAACCGGCTGATCGAGGGCATTGAGGCGCCGTTCATCATGAGCACCAGCAATGCGCTGACGAGCTTCGGGCATATCATTCTGGCATGCGGTCGCATCATCACCAAAGACGGGCTTTCCGTAATCGCAAAAGACCCGTTTGGCGTCTACCCATACCGCGTGAAAAAGTCCGGGGACGATGTCGTTTACCCGGCTTCACGTTTCCCAACCAACGGCGGCGACAAACTGCCGGCAAATTATCACCTTCTGAGCGTAGGCAGCTACCCACGCAAGTGAGACCACAATGGCAAAGAAAAAAGTTCAACCGACATTCAAAGACAAGCTGCTCGAAAGGCTCGACGCGTTCTTTAAGGGCTTTACAGCGTTTCACCTCGTCGGGTTCCTAATGATGTTTTTCGGCGGTCGCATCGGTGAGCGTGGCGGGTACTCCGGTTACGGCTTCGCGTTCTCGCTGACTCTGGCAGAGCTTGCCGGGGTTGTGACGTTTTTCATCCCGCTGATTAAAGCATGGCGTGAAAGCCGCAAGGCCGCCAAGGCCGAAAATGCCCCGTGACATTTTTTGGTATCTGCTGCGCGGTCTGGCTATTGTGTGCGTTATATATGCGCTGGGAGGTATCCGCTGCGCCTCTGGTCAGCTCAGACGAGAAGTCATCACCCAGCAGGCAGAAAACACCGAAGCCGCGCAGATCGTCGAAACGTACATCCCGCAAGGCCCACACAGAGAGCGCGTTCAGAACGCCCTGAAACGGTCGAGCGAGCTGCTTGAGCATACCGACACAGCCAGAGAGCAGGCAGAGCTTAAGGCTGACGAGATGTCAGAAGCGGCCGGGAAGTGGCGCGCGGTTAAGTGGTTCGGCATAAGCCTGATTACTGCGGCGGCCGGGTTCGCTGCGTTTCGGATGTTTCGAAGGCAATAATTTTTTTTCGTGGTAGCTCCTACACTCTCGCCCAGCAAGGGGCTTTTTTGTTGACGCGCGCTATAAATTTGCGCTTATTAAACTCGCTTTCAAATCAAGAGCGAACGGCGATGAAATAGGCGCAAGGTAATGTGCGGGTAACTTCTCGTCTACTGCTGTGAACGCGACTCAGTAGTAACCCCGCTCTCTCTAAGCGCATTTTGTGCATTTAGAGAGAGGCTAACGGCGAGACCGTTGTAAGACGCGTTTAGTTATGAATTGCAGGCGGAAGAGGCTCGGGTTGCAAACCGGGCTTTTTTTATGACCCGCGCGCCGTGTCAAAAATTAAGCTGCCAGCCTAAGGACTGTGGTTCTAATTGCGTCCCGCCAACCCCGCATAGCAGTATGAACTCGAACTCCTTGTTGTAAAGCAAGGAGTTCCGGCTTGTATAGCACCTGCAATTTTTCCCTAAATTCAAAGGTAATATTCAAGCCATCCTTGGTGATTTTTTCGAGAGATGCCCGTAGCAGGCTCGCCTTGTTTTCCGGCTTGGATAAGGCATAGATTCGCGTGAAGTTTTTGAAGTCTTCGATGACACCAGCAACGCTAAAGATGAATGTTTGTTGATCCATTGAAATACTCCGCTCATGCTTCTTGAGTTGGGCAATTTCTTTGTCATAGTCTTGTATTCTCGCTGTCAGATCATGCTTATCAATAGCCTCTTCCGTATATAATTCAAACAGGCGATTCTTCTTACGGTTCAGCTCAAGTAACTTATTAGACAGTATCAGCAAGTCTTCTTGATTATTGGCATTGCGCTCGCGCACGCGCCCCCCAAGGGTTTCCTTTAGGTAGGCTACAAATGCGTCCGTAAAACTTGTCTTTGCAATCTCCGCGTCGATAAGCCCCAACAGCGCCGCTTCGCTCAAACGATCATGCTTTCCGCCCAGGTGTTTGCAGGGGTGTTCATAATACACATACCGCTCTTTTTGAATGCTCCCGTAGTATTTTGCGCCGCAACTACAGCGCACCAGATTAGACAGAAGGAAATCTCGGTCGCCTCCCTTTCTGGGGAAATATCGCGCCCCCAGTCTTTCTATACGTTGTAGGTAACGCTCTTTGTCATAGTAACCTTGGTGGTTTCCTTGGTGAACCGATTTATCCTTCTTAGTGACAAATTCACCATGATAAAATGGGTTAGTCAGAAGCTCATGGAGCCGCGACTTCTGCCATTTCCTGCCAAAGACATTTTTTATTCCCCGCGCGTTCACCAAATCTACGAAGTCAGTAAGGCTGTGTTTGCCAGAATCGAACTCGTCGAATATCCAGCGAACTGTAGATTCCTGAGCCTTGTCGATCAAATGTTCGCGCTTCTGTTTATCATAGACGTATCCCAGGCGAGCTTTGCCTGGCGCTATGCCCTTTTCAGTCTTATACTTATTCGCAGCTATGCCATCATGAGAATTCTTGTCTGAGTGCCGTTGAGCCAATAAAATCATCAACTGCAAATTCCAGTTATCACTGTAATTTGTATGCTTATCGACCACTTGGTGATTCTCAAAAAAATGGATTCTATAATCCTTTTGTTCCAAAAGCTCTCGTATCCGTATAATATCTGCGACGTTGCGGGAAAGCCTGTCTGAATTCTTGAAAACTAAATCTTTGATGCCAAATTTCTCAGCGATATCTAGCATCTGATTGAAAATACGACGTTTCTGAGCCTTCCAGCCAGATTCCGTAACACTAAAATGGTAAACTGCGCACAAATTCTTCTCTGCTACGTATCGCTTTGAATGTGCGTCTTGAAATTCTAAGCTCTTACTTTCATTGGCCTTGTCGCTGATTCGATCGAACAGAAACACAGGGGTCTGCCCCAGCTCCGTTGCGCGTTTGAGCCCTGAAATAACCTCTTGGATAATTTCCAGATTATTCACACTCGGCCGCCTGGGGAATTTCCCGTTCGCATTTCTTTAGCAATATCCAAAAATCTAAAAAATCCGCTTGGTAAGCAAGCCTTGTCTGCTCGTCCATGCTGACCTTAAAGCGATCTGATGGCTCAAGAGCTAAAATAGGCAATTCCACTTTTCTTGACAGCTGCGCATCGAAGACCGTGTCAAGCAGCCGCATGCGAAACCAACGCCTTGAGACACGAATACCGCGCTCAATTCTATTTCTACTGTAACAGTGCGCCATATTGGGGCTACCCTAGCGATCCCCATTTCGGGCGTTCTGCTGATCTTCCCTTTGAGGGCCGAGCCCTCGACATGCCAATTTTCGACATGTCATTTTGGCTCGGCCCCTTTTGTTGGCCAACCGGTGATATGTAACATATCGGGCTTTGCAGTACCTTTTCAAATGCTCCGCCACCCTGGTTTAGACCGGGACTGCTGTTCTTCTATTCTCTCTTCCTTGTTCCTTGCTATCTGCTCTCTTTTTCTCTCCTATTCTTAGTATTTCTCTTATTTCGTGGGGAACATCATGTGTGTTATCAAAGCGGCCAATTTCGATTCGTGCCAAAGCGGCCATGAGGCCTGCCCTTTCAAACTGTCTCCACGCCCACTCCGTGCAAAGCGTCTTACGTCGCACGGAAATTGGGCTATCTCCGCAAGATTGCGCAAATCCTTTCACTTTGCTCGCGAATTGATTTGAAATGAGTAGAATCTCGGCCCTCGAAGCTTCTGTCTCTGTACAAATCGAATGGGATTTCTCCACCAGAAAGAACTGAATCTTGCGCAAGAATTTGACCACTGTCGCTCGTGAAACATATCTTCTAACTATTTTGGTATTTTTGGTATTCTGGAAATACTGATTTTTAGGTCGGTGGGAAAACTGAAATGTCTCACCGAGGAAATTTACCGACTCTGATCGACTATCGAGCTTTTCTAATGAGACGAGCTTGGTCTTGTGAGCTGACACGCTTAGCCCAATATCCTGAAGCCGCTCTTTTATGAGATTTTTAGCTCTTTCTGCAGATTCTCGTGCATCACAAGCGACCATTATATCGTCAGCATACCTCATTGCACTCAGGACTCCGAATTGCGCAAGACCTAAAACCCACCGATCAAAGAAGTGATCCATGTAGATATTGGAGAGAACGGGGGCAAGTCCACTTCCTTGGGTGATGCCCTTGGTTTCATTCAACACTGTGCCTGTAGGAACAATCGATTGAGCGTATAGCCACATTCGTATCAGGTTGATAATTCCCTGATCCGCTATGCGGAGCGAAAGAACTTTCAACAACTCCTCTCTTGGTATCGTATCAAAAAAAGCGGCAATGTCTATTTTTAGAATCACCTTAGCCTTCGCAGGCCAGAACATAACTTTAAAATTATTTCTGGCATCCTCAATTCCTCGCTTAGGCCTATAACCATAGACCATTTTCTGAAATGATTTATCATAGATGGCACTGAGAATCTCTGCTATAGCTTTCTGGATGACTTTATCTCGTGGTGTGAGAAAAGCAACCTTGCGAATCTTTTCTGGACGATTGCGAGCATTGCTATACCTGTCGTTGAATTCACACATGAAAACACGGTCGGGCCGATACGTTCCGGCATGAATATCGGCATGTAACCTTGGTATGGTTTTAGCGCCGTTATCCAGAAAGTCCTTGATCATTTTGTACGCCTTACCCGGGCCAACGTTTTGCCTGACGAGTCCGCCGCTCTTACGCAAGTAGTCTTCCGTAATCAAAGCAAAAAGCTCGCCTTCCCCGTATATATGGTCATAGCCATGTTCCATGAGACCTTTTAGACACTCAGAGCCTCTCTGGTGCCCGAATTGTCTGTTACCCCGTTTAGGACTTCTATTTTTCATGTCTTCTAATTTGGCGAGCCGGTGATTTCCCAACTGCTTAGAACCTTGTGGGCTCTGCGAAAACCATTGTCAAACTATTTACGTGTTACTATATGACTTGTGACTATAGTAATAATTACCATTAATGTAATTAAATGGAATATTTCACCTTTTCCATCGGCTTCTCTGAAATCTTACGGACTCGGTTTGCTATGGAAAATGCCGATTTCTGGCGATTCTATAGCATGGCCATTTCGAAAAGAAAACGCTTCAACCGGCTCGGGGCGCTGTTGGGCAAAAGAATCCAAGGCATCCCGACAAGAGCCAGAAAGACGAAGGCAAACACGGATGAGCGAATGATGACATTTCGGCGCAGGCCTATTCCGCCAAATTCGACGGTAAGAAGGAGCACGATTGGCTCGCTCGATGCCGACGGCAGGGGTGGAACAATGATCGCAAATGACTTTATAGATTACTTATTTCCATTTATTGACCATAATTACGGCAGTAAAAAGGTATCAATGTTGCTTGTAATCTTCTTGCGCTTGTCCCCGTACAACAAAACCAAGCAATCTTACGAAAGCATTGAGGTATCGCTCACTGAGCTTGCGCAATTTTCGGCTCAAACCATCAAGACCGTGCAGCATTCAGTGCAAATTCTTTTTGATTTAGGTCTGATTTCTGTGCACCGACATAGTGGCAGAAATCATATGTACACACTCAAGAGAGCGTCACTCATTCGGCAGACGAAGGCTTCCATGAAATACCAGGGCCTTGAAATAATTGAGTAAAGCCAAGAGCATTTTGATAGCCAAGGTAGTTCTGACTAAAAATATTGACCCACTGCATAAGGTCTGTAATTCAAACGCAATGCGACTATACGTATTCGGTTTGATTTTGTTTTTTACATCCGTCAAGATACTTTACGCCGGGCCGGACGAAGCCCTTTATCGCGCGGCAAGTGAAGGCAACCTTGTAACCGTGAAGGCCGCCTTGGCTTCCGGAGCGAACGTCAACGCCAAGGATCCGGAGAATCGGCAAACGGCGCTCATGGGAGCAATCGCCGCCTCATCTGACTCAGAAGAAATAGTTAAATTACTCATCAAAGCTAAGGCTTCGATGAACGCGCAGAACAATTCTGGTCAAACAGCACTGTTCATTGCTTGTTTTTTGAATAAAAAACAAACAGCAGAAATATTGATAGCTGCCGGGAGTAACGTGGATATAGCCGAAAAGGCAAAAGTGACACCTTTAATGGGAGTGTCAATGCAAGGTTTCACGGAAATAGCCCGGCTCTTAATTACAGCGAAAGCTCAATTGAATACCCGAGATGCAAACGGCTCTACCGCGTTATTATATGCAGCAGCTAATGGCCACGCTGAGGTCACGCAACTTCTAGTTGATCAGAAAGCAGCTATCGAATTATCGACGAACGATGGTCTAACTGCTTTAGCGGCGGCTGCCAAGCATGGACATTACGACACCTTAAAGGTGCTCATGGCAGCCAAGGCAAATGTGAACGCCTCGGATAGAAGTGGGTTTTCGCCGCTAATGCACGCAGTTGTGAATCGACATACGGATATTGTGATTATTCTCTTAGAGGGAAATGCCGATCTCAGTCTAGTCGATAAAAAGCATGGGCGCACTGCACTCAAATGGGCATATGCCAACAAGAATCCTGATTATGATCTGATTCAATACTTGCGAACCCCGTGGACTGCCACCCCCAAATTGATACAAGCAAGTGAAGCTCTCCTAAAAGCCGCTGAAATGGGCGATTTACCGGCGCTCAAGGCGGCTATTAAGGCAGGCGCTTACGTGGACGCAGAAAACAAACACGGGGATACTGCTATCCACTTCGCAGCGAAAAGTGGTCAAATTGAGATGACAAGGTTCCTGATTGCTTCAAGGGCCAACGTCAACAAAAACGAGGATTCACAAGGGAATACCGGGCAATACACACCGCTCATGGAAGCTGTTAGGTCGGGCAGCATTGAAACAGTTCAACTACTGCTCGAGGCCGGTGCTGATCCTAACCAAGGCCAATACGAACGGGAAGGCAGCACCCCACTTTTTTGTGCAGTCGGAGGGTGCGCTCCCGGAAATGACCCAAACATTGAAATAGTCAAAATTTTATTAAAAGCCGGAGCAAATCCCAATGCGAATTTGCTTTCGAGCCAAGGCTATACCATCCTCAAGTATACAGAGAATCCCGAAATAAGGGCGTTGCTCGAAGCGGCGGGTGCACGATAACGCGTCGGCAACCTCTCGCCTCTGTCTCTCCTATATTTTCTCGCCTACCAGTTGAACGCAATTTTTGTTGACGGCTGACGATTACGGGGTTCACTGCATCAAGACTTTTAGCAATAGAAACAGCCAAGATACCTTTCAGCTACGCGGCATTCAGAAACCAACGCGCTCAGCATATAGTCATTCAAAGTCTTTATTTTTTTGCCATGGAGGTTTTATCTCAGTGGACTCAATAAGCTTATTGAGAAGGTCAGGCGCATCTTGGTGCCCGTAATTCCGGAATTGCGGGCGCTAAAGTCGCGGACATGTTTGTACAAAGGAAAATCCATTGTCCTTTATCACATCAAAGCCGTGGCTGACTACGTGGGAATGAGCCATGAAGGTCTAAAGAAATGGCGCCGCATGGGTGTCTTGCCCGACGCCCTCTTCTGGCTAACTACGCCCACCAATCTGGTCAGGAGCAATTATGATGGGCGCATCGTGACATCGGGCAAGATGCTTTTCTACACTGTGGAAGAAATGCTTACCTTAAAATATTTGCTGAGCAAGTTCGGCAAACGCCGCACGATGCGCGTTGATTTTATGAAGGAGCTGCACATTCGATTCGCCCATATCAGAGAGCGCATTGAAAATGGTGAATCAGCAGCCGACCTGGCGCCAATGCAGATCGAAATCAGCAGCCTTAGGGAATTTGCCGAAACCCTAAACAGGGTATTTTTCGAGAACCAACCACGAGACATTGACCATTTCCTTGCAACTGCAAACCTGTTAATTTCAAGGCATGCGGTTGTTACTCATTAACAATCTGGGCTTTTAGAAATAACGAACGGTTGGCTCAGGACGTGTATACCCCCGCAACCATTCTTCGTCGCACGGGAGACTATGTGCCTAAGAATGCTGAAATACCACTAAGAATTGCCTTTCATGCTCCCTGACACTCACCGACATCGCCGTTTTCGTGTGATGCCTTCCGCTACCCGGCATCTGCTCTGCGACGGAGCACGAACGCCGTGACCGGTCATAATTTGAGGCAACCGCGTAGGGGTGGACTAATAACCGTCGGGGAAGACTCGCCCGCGTTGCACTGAAACCTTTTCACTCTTCAACTGCCCGCCGGAGAATTGACGAGAGACTTTTCTGCAAAAGAAGAATTGCATTTATAACATATTTATAACTCATAAATAACTTGACGCCGTCCTTCATTTTTTCTATCTTCTTTAATCGGAGGAAACCATGTTCGAAGATGCGCCAATTATCGCTCGTTACTCTCGACAAGATGCAATCGAAGACGGAAACCTTGTGCCATTGCCTGACATTACAGACGATGCGCAAATTCTCAGAATTTACAGATTCCCGATCTGTCTGACGTCACATATTTTTGCCCTGATCGAATCAGATTTAAGAAGAAACCCGCACAAAGACCTTAACGGGATTTTGTGGGATATTCTGTGGATGTCTCAAAAGAACATCGTACGCAGAATCGACGACTCGACTGTTCTGTTCAAATTGCTGCTGAATGATACGACTGCGACCTTGAAAATTCAATGCCACCCGTCAGACGACATGACCCCCTGCCTGACGATCATGGGAGAATTGGAAGACTGATCAATCACATACCAGACGCAGAAACGTTTTCTGCCTCTGGATATGCGATGGAAACGCAGACGGAATTGTCACAGGACAATACCGCATTTTTGACATCCGGATTTTGCGCCTCAACGTATAGGGGATTTCCCTTATAAATATGAAATGAGGAAAGAACATGCAAAAGAAAACGAAAGAGGATGTCCCACGGGGACTGACGTTGCTGGAAGCTTTGAACACACCTGCAACGCCAATCCACGGACGGGACAAAGAGAAGAAGACACGTCAAGAGAACAACGTCGTCAAGCTGAAATTGGAGGCTGTAACCGCCAACAACCACGACAATGGGGTTCGGACAATCATCGCAGACCCACAGACTGAAACGACCGTGCTAAATGTTTTGCGAATTAGTCAAAAGACTTTCTCGCAACTCGTTGAAATCGCGTCAGAAATCACCGTAAGGACTCGTGCGATCGATGACGGGATCAGAAAGAACAATGCGACGAAGAAAGAGAATGACCTTGTGTGGCCGGCAACGCCAGCCGTTGTTCTCTTCAACGTGATTCATTCAATTGGGATACTTGCTACGCGTATCGATACATTTAGAAGAGAAATGAAACTACTTCAAAAGGCCGAAGGTCTCAAGAAGAAAGAATCCTCTTCTGACTTCGACAAGATTTTCGCCGTCTATCTTGCGCATAGAATGCGCGTCGATACAGACTTTCTTGCCGAATTGCCAGAAGAAGAATTGCGCGTACAATATTTCTGATGAATCACCACACAGGGGACACCCTCCCCTGTGTTCTTGCCTATACGTTGATGCACTAATGCGGATGAATGCCAGGAGCAGACTGACGGGTCATGATAACTACAATGTTATCGTTACCCGCAGAACAACCAATACAGGAGGAACCATGCAGATTTTAGAAACCAGACCCACAAAATTGATGACACACACCCGTCCGGAAATACTTTTGCAGACCTTTCTCTTACGCCATTCGGTTGCCTCGGCGAATACGCGGCGCTCGTATCAAAACGACATTCGCGAATACCTGACTTTCTGCCAACAGAACGCCCTGCGATTCAATACGCATGAATCCATAAATGGTTATGTGCAGTTTCTCTGCCATAGAATACCCACACTCAAACCCAGGACGATAAACCGGAAACTGGCAGCGAACTCCAGCTTGGTCAGCTTTATGCTGACACAAACCGAGGGGAAAAATCACTTTCATGCATTCAAGAAGCTAAAAGTGCCTGTCTCTGCCGTACATTTTGAAGAGAACGACATCGGCGCGCTCATTGAGGTCATTGAAGCGGAAGAGCACCCAATGAGACGCTCGCGCGATCTCGCCATATTTCATTTGCTGATAGAAACAGGATTTAGGATGCAAACGATTGTGAACCTAACGGTGAACGATGTCGCGATTGATTCTGACGGACTCATGCTTTTCACCGTCAGGGAGAAAGGCGGCAAGGTCATCAGGCGCGCCGTTCGCCCCGAGACCAAAGATTTGATATTCGATTACCTGCGCTACATCAGACCGTACCTGCTCTTTCCGACGGGGAACACTGACCAGCCCCACGCGCAATCTGACCGACTGTTTCGTAGCTTTCATGCAGTGAGGCGAGCCGGGGGTGGCCATACACTCAACGTCAACGGCCAACTCGGCCTCGATGGGTTGCGCAAGATCTTTAGGACGTATGCCCGTCGTATTAACCTGAACGCATCGATACACATCCTGCGCGCGTTTTCGGGCTTCAAGGTTTACAAGAAATTCGGAATTTTAGCTGCACAGAATCAATTGGGCCATTCGTCGCCGCGAATTACCGAAAACTACATCCGCAAATTTTTTCGCTATGATAAAACCGAAATATTAACAGCATTTGATTGAAAGGAGACCTCTATGGCTAAAGCGAACAAAGAATCTGAAAAGAAAGAGACCCGAGGCAGAAAGGCTATGCCGGGGCGCAGCAAGATGACCTTGTACTTTCCCGATCAGGCCTATACGGATAAGCTCAAGGCAATCGCCGATGCTAACCGGCGCACGTTGAATCAGGAGATTATACATGCGCTGGATAAGCACATGAAACACCCCCCCCACCCTTAACGGACAACGAATCTTGGGCGTATGCCTACCACGACATATACCCTGTCATATTTTCGCTGCAATAGGCATAAGATTAGATTGTTGATTCTGTTTGACTCACTAAGCTGAAATCTTCTCATGCGTCGCCGACCTTATGACCCCTGAAGAATTGGCCAGACAGACGATTGACCTACAGCTTGAGGCCTCTGGCTGGCAGGTACAGGACTACCGGCAGATGAATATCGCTGCGGCCACGGGAATCGCCGTCAGGGAGTTTCCTTTAGGCTTAGAGGCGGCGGATTACATGCTGTATGTCGAGGGTAAGGCAATCGGCGTCGTTGAGGCCAAGCCCGAGGGCCACACGCTGACGGGTGTGGAAATTCAGTCGGCGAAGTACCGCAACGGCCTGAGCGATGATCTGCCTGCATGGGTGAAGCCCCTGCCCTTTGGCTATGAGTCCACCGGGACGGAAACGCGGTTTACCAACGGCTTAGAGCCTGATTACCGCAGCCGATTAGTTTTCAATTTTCACCGCCCTGAAGAGTTAAAGCGTATTGTTGAACTCGATGAACAGGTGCGCTCGCGGCTAAGGCACATGCCTGAAATAGATCCCACTGGCCTGTGGCCGGTGCAGTTTGACACGATCAAGAATCTGGAACAATCTTTAGCGAAGAACAAGCCGCGTGCGCTGATTCAGATGGCGACGGGTTCGGGCAAGACCAAGACTGCATGTGCGTTTGTGGATCGCCTGCTGCGCTTTGGTGGCGCGAGACGCGTCTTGTTTCTGGTCGATCGCAACAATTTAGGCAAGCAGACAAAGAGAGAATTTGAAGCTTTTCAAAGCCCCTACAGCAATCGCATATTTACTGACGAATACGTCGTGCAGCGCATGACCAAGAACGCGATGGCACCTTCGGCCCACGTGGTTATCTCAACCATTCAGCGGGTGTTTTCGATGCTAAAAGGCGAAGAAGATTATGCTGAAGAGAATGAAGAAGCTTCTATGTGGGAGACTGCTAACCCGCTTATACGTGAACCCGTGCCGGTCGTCTACAACCCTACGCTGCCCATTGAAACCTTTGACATTATAGTCATCGATGAATGCCACCGATCGATTTACAATATCTGGCGCCAGGTACTCGAATACTTCGACGCTTTTCTGATCGGCCTCACCGCCACGCCGACGCCGCAGACCGTTGGCTTCTTTCGCGGCAATATCGTGCAGGATTATTCACATGAGAAAGCCGTCGCCGATGGGATCAATGTCGGGTTTGATGTATTTCGCATCGAAACCAAAATCAGTAAAGAAGGCGCGACTCTCAAGAAGGAACCCGGCTACATGGTGCCGATGCGCGACCGGCGCACTTTACAGCGTCGCCTAAAGGAACTTGAGGACGATCTGACGTACACATCCAATCAGCTGAACCTCGATGTTGTGTCGTTAGATCAACTGCGCTTGGTGATCAAGACCTTCAAAGAGAAGTTATTCACCGAGATATTTCCGGGGCGGACAGAGGTGCCTAAGACATTGGTATTCGCCAAGACTGACCTGCACGCGGATGATGTCGTGAATATCATTCGTGAAGAGTTTGGGAAAGGAAATGAGTTCTGCGTCAAGATCACATCCAAGACCACAGGGCGAAAGCCTGAAGATCTGCTGCAAGAGCTGAGAAATTCTTACAATCCCCGCATCGCGGTCACTGTGGATATGATCGCCACCGGCACGGATGTCAAGGCGCTCGAATGTCTGCTGTTTCTGCGCAATATCAATTCAGCGACGTACTTTGAGCAGATGAAAGGCCGTGGCGTGAGGGTGATTCCATCCGACACACTACTGGCTGTCACACCCGATAACAGCCATAAGACCCGCTTCGTGATTGTGGATGCCGTCGGTGTCTGCGACAAAGACAAGACCATATCGAAGCCTTTAGACCGCCAACCGTCGGTGCCATTGGATCGCTTGCTACAGGCCGTTGCCAAGGGCATTATCGATGCCGACGTGACCTCTACCCTCGCATCGCGGCTGACCCGTCTGGCACTGCGCACGAGTCCCGATCAGGAGAAGCAGATTCACGATGTCGCCGGCCATTCTCTGCACGAACTGAACGGCAGACTTTTAGATGCCATTGACCCTGACCGCAATGCCGAACGCGCCCGCGAGAAGTTTCACCTGGCTGCCGATGCCGAACCGAGTGAAGCGCAGCTCGACACCGTTGAGGCCGAGGCGCAACGGGTAGCGCTCAAACCGTTTTACGACCCCAAAGTGAGGGAGGCGATCTTTGCCGTGCGCGACGCGCTCGAACAGGTAATAGATGAGGTCAGCCGAGATGAGCTGCTGTCCGCCGGATACAACGCTGCGTCGGTGGATAAAGCGCGTGCCGTGATGGGAGAGCTCAAAACTTTCTGCGAAACACACAAACTGGAAATCGAAGCGTTGCAGCTTCTCTATGAGAAACCCTACCGCTCCGGGCTGAAATTTCGCCACGTCAAAGAGCTGGCGCAGAAACTGAAGCGGTCGCCGTTCTACGTCGATGTCACCAAACCCGATTCGGTGCAATACCTGTGGAAATTGCAGCAGACCGTCGAACCCAAGGCTGTTAAGGGCGACGCCAAAAGCCTCGTCGATCTGATCGCGCTGGTGCGCCACGCGCTGCACCCCAAAGAACCCGTCGTGGCTGTGGCCGATGCGGTCGAAGCGAATTACCAAGTATGGCTGGCAGAGCAGAAGAAAATGGGGATGGATTTTAGCGGTGAACAGCTCGAATGGCTCACCATGATTAAGAACCACATCGCCACAAGCCTCACGATTTCGCAAGAGAACTTTGAAGATGCGCCATTCTCACAGAAGGGCGGACTCGGCAGAGTTTTTGTACTATTTGGTGACAGGCTTGAAACGATTTTGAATGAATTGAATGAAAGGCTGGCGGCGTGAAAAGTATCAGCGATTATCCATCAACGGCTTGGATCTCAATCGGTGAGACCGGCGAGTACATTAACGGCTTCGCCTTCAAGCCTTCCGATCGACATGAAAATGGTTCGCCGATCATCCGAATTCAGAATCTGACAAGAATCGAACATGAAATTAATCGTACGAATCGTAAAGTACCCGAGAAGTATCTGGTCAAAAATGGCGATATATTAGTCAGTTGGTCGGCGACATTGGATGCATTTATCTGGCACGGCGAAGATGCCTTGGTAAACCAACATATCTTCAAGGTCGTACCGAATACCAGCATCGTCGATGCCACGTATCTGTACCATGTGCTTAGGTGGGCGATTCGCAAACTGACGCAGACAACCGATTTTCATGGGAGCACCATGAAGCATATCAATCGCAAACCATTCATTGAATTCAAACTCCCTATTCCGAAAAAGCAAGATCAGCATCATATAGCCCAGCAACTCGAAGAACTCTTCTCTGACCTCGACGCCGCCACCGCCGCGCTCGATCGTGTGCGCGCCAACCTGAAACGCTACCGCGCCTCGGTGCTCAAGTCAGCCGTTGAAGGCAAGCTGACGGCTGAGTGGCGCGCCAAGAATCCGCCGAAAGAAACCGGTGCGCAGTTGCTCGAACGTATTCTCCTCGAACGCCGCGCGAAATGGGAGGAGAATCAGTTGGCGAAGTTCAAAGCCCAGGGCAAAGAGCCGCCGAAGGGTTGGCGGGAGAAGTATCCGGAGCCTGCGAAGCCGGATACGACCAATCTGCCGGGCCTGCCCGATGGTTGGGTGTGGGCGAGTTTGGAAAGTATAGCAGCGTTTCAGCCGCATGCAATAAAGGCTGGGCCATTCGGATCAGCTTTAAAGAAAGAGATGTATAAAGAGTCAGGCTTTAAGATTTATGGGCAGGAGCAGGTTCTCAGAGGTGATCCATATTTTGGTGACTATTTTATCGATGAGGCAAAATACCGTCAGCTTGAATCCTGCGCCGTGAAACCGGGTGATCTATTAGTTAGTCTTGTTGGCACCATTGGGAAGACCCTCGTGTTGCCTGCTGATTGCCTTCCAGGTATTATCAATCCACGCCTCGTGAAACTTTCATTAAATCGGCATATCCTCATCCCACGATTTATAGAATATTACTTGGCGGCACCGCAAGTAAGAGCGTCATTCAAGATGATTTCACATGGTGGGACTATGGATATTTTGAATTTATCAATACTAAATGAGTTGCCATATCCGCTGCCACCAATACAGGAGCAGAAGGAGATTGTTGAAAATCTCGAATTGCAATTTGCAAATATTGATGCGATCCTGAATGATAATAATCATCGAAAAAAAGCAATAAATACACTCCGCCAAGCTAT
This sequence comes from uncultured Leptospiraceae bacterium, assembly GCA_942492915.1. Lineage (GTDB taxonomy): Bacteria > Spirochaetota > Leptospiria > Turneriellales > Turneriellaceae > Turneriella. Next base: position 1,085,517 of record OW818662.1, on the reverse strand, counting down.
TCTCAAACAAGCCTTCGAGGGCAAGCTGGTGCCGCAAGACCCCACCGACGAACCGGCGAGCGAGTTGTTGAAGAGGATACGGGAGGAGCGGGCCCTCACCCCCAGCCCCTCTCCCCGAGGGAGAGGGGGAAAGACGGGGGGCAGTCACGGAAGGCGAAGGGTGCTGCGCGGCCGAATAAGAAGGCAAAACGATGAACTTCGATTGGGCGAAAGAATTAACAGAACTTAAGTCTGGTTCATTTGAAACTGGCCTGTGCAATGAAATTCACGCAAACCTAATCAATCAGATGAATCTATTCTTGAGTGTTCACTGGTTTAATGCATTCTTGGATAAGTACCCGAATCCAGTCCCTGCGAGTGAATACTGTGCATTTGGAATGAGCTTCGAAGGGCCACGCGCTGCCCAATGGGTCTTTGGTATTAATCAGTACAATGTCAAGGAGCGCGTGAATAGCGCAATTCATTGGGCAACTCCTATGGTAATTACAGCCATTGTCTCAGAAACTGAGTATCTCCTCTCAAGCATAAAGGAAATCCGCGCTACGGGGAGAAAGTCCAATGAAAATATTTACATGACGACTGAAAAGTGCCTGACACAAAGTCTAATTTGGGATAGTCCTGAATTCACGGAGCCGAAAGATCGTGTCCTGCTGTCCTTGAGCATACTTTCCGATTTGAATAATCAACGCAACGGTGTAGTGCATCGACTTGATAAAGATGGCCGGAAGAAGGATTTCGTCATCGCGCCGTCAAATATAGCAGATGCTTGGCTGCAAGCCGCCTATATCCTGGTTGTTATCGACGGCCTGCTGGCGCGGGCAGTATTGCACGAGGTTTCATGAGCATAAAGAGTCGAGGCCTGGATACCGCATGAACAACCATCATGGACTATTGATGGTCAGCTTGCTGCAGCTTCGATTGCCTGCAGAATTTCAGCTTCCAGAGCTTTCACGGCATCGATGCTCATATTTCGGCCCAGTGCAAATAGTCGCAATCCATGGTCAGTCTTCTTGTAAGTGAACCCCGTGATAAATCCACTACAAAGGGATTGGATTACCAAACCACCCTTGCATAATGATATTCGCTCCGCTTCAGGTGGTAGGTCTGCCAAACCGGGATACATTTCAAGCCTTGCCAAGATATCATGAAACCTAATCTCCAATTCGCTCGTGTCAAGTGTGACAGAATACTCTTTGGCGATGTCTATCAAGAATTGATTCAGCAGCTGGATTGATAGAAAATAGTTTTCGATCTCGTATCGTTTTAGTGCAAACACTCGAATCGGCAAACCAGACTGGTTAGCTTGCTGTTCGACCTCGATCATTTCCGCGTCCTCTGCGCGGTCGCGATCACGAATTACCACAATGGGAATTTTTTGCGGGGATGTCGCTTCTAGTATCTGGCTAGTGAGCATAAACGCAGAACGACGTACCTTCTTGTCAGCGCCAATTATCCCCAGCCCAGACAGACTATTGATGCCGATACTCGATGAAATCAATTTGCTGGCACGCAAAAAGCCAAATATTGCTTCTTCAGTTGCGCCTTCACCCAGTAGAACCTTTTCTGCAAAGGCTAAATCCGAGTTTTCTAATCCCAGAAACCGGACGATATCCAGAGACTTGCTATTATCGGCTACCTGTATCAGCGTTTTAGTATCGGTGCGCGTGAGGTTCACCAATTGTTGAGTATAGGGTGATCGGATTGCCGCCGGGTCATGTGTTGCAAGAAAGATAGCGTAGGCCTTTGAATACTCATGAATAACCCGCATAATTTCTTTGGTTGCGCGGGGATGCAGGTGCTCAAAAGCCTCGTCAAATAATATGATGGCTTGTGCGGGAGCAAATACACATGTATAGATAAGTACGACAGCCTGAGCGATACCGGCGCCGAGCTGAGATAACTGCAGGTCACGGCCGCGATCTCTCGCGAAGACTGCGGCGACACCATTCGTACTCGTAGGCGCGAGGCGCAGTGATTCGATTTCGGGAAATACAATACGAACCAGATTGGCCAGTTCTGCTAACTCCTGCGGGTTCAGATTGGCAAGGACAGTCGCAATATCTGCACCATTAGCAGCCATTTGCATCCAGTCAATCTGCTTGTATTGGTTGGTACCGGAAATCGGGCTAAAGTTCAGAAATTTCTTTGCAAACAGGGTAGGAATGCACAATAATTCAGCACCCACCTTGCGGTAGACTGCCTTTTCCGATCCAGTTTTCAATTCATGAAGTCGGTAGCCTTCTGCTTTTTCAGCTACCCTTTTGATTTGCATTCGACTGTATTGTTTGCTGTGAAATCGCCATTCCTGATTTCCGTAAATGAAAGGGTTGTCTGACGGGACTGGCGCAAATTGTGCAATTTCGCCAAAGCCCGCTAGCGAAAACTCATAAGTATTCTGGTCTCGCGAATTACTTGATCGAAAAGCAGCCTCTATACTAGAAAGTAAGGTGCTCTTGCCAACATTATTTGGGCCAGCGACTATTGTAATGCCGCGCGGTATATCGACCCACTCTGGATTGAAGACACTGTTTGGTAGCTTTACTCTCAACATACTAGTTACGCGAACCCAATGTGGCAGGGCCCTATAATTAGGCAATCCGAATCTCAACCTTAGAATCGGCTGGTTCAATTGCAAGAAATAATGGTCAGGGTGCATTGCCTATTAATTTCTGCAATGGCATGCCAATCGAACAGTCCCTCTGGAGTATCGACAACACAGTTTCAGCTCTGCCAATATCCAAAGCCCTCAGCGAAGAACAGCTTGAAGAAATTCTTGAAAAGAATATAGAAATGCTTGCGCCTGATTGGCTGGTTATCGGTCGGCAGGTATTAACAGCCTACGGGAAGTATATTGACTTACTCGCGATAGACAGCAATGGAACATTGATCATAATTGAACTGAAAAAAGGTCTGACTTCCCGTGAGGTTGTCGCCCAGGGCCTTGATTATGCGACCTGGGTGCAGTCACTGACGGCAAGTCAAGTGGCTGATGTCTATGGCGACTATTCGAACAAGTATCTGAAAACAACAGAGAGTCTCGACACTGCCTTTCAGCGTAAGTTCAAAAGCAAGTTAGAAGAAGAATCGGTAAATCAGTCGCACCAAATCGTTATCGTCGCACCTGAATTGGACGCCAGTACCGAGCGAATCATCAACTATCTGAATGATTCGCAGGTACCCATCAACGTTGTCTTCTTCAGAATTTTTGAACACAATTCGCACAAGCTGATGAGTCGTGTGTGGATGATCGACCCGAAGGAGACCGTAGATCGTGCGACTTCTCAGGCGGGTGCAAAAGAGCCTTGGAACGGCGAATATTATATTTCATTTGGCCATGATGCACAGCGCAGCTGGGATGACGCGCTTAAGCTCGGCTTCATATCTGGTGGTGGCGGTACTTGGTATTCACGTACTCTGTTTCAGCTGAAGGTTGGAGACCGTATTTGGGTCAACATCCCGCATACCGGCTATGTAGGTGTTGGCAGAGTTACGGAAACTGCCAAGCCGGTGCAGGAATCCATATTTGGAGCCGATGATAAATTTGGAAATCTGTTTGATATCGGCGTGAAGGCCAACTATCACCGCGAGGCCATAGACGATGAAGATAGGGCCGAATACCTGGTTCAGGTGAAATGGGACAAAGCTGTGCCGGTGACAGAGGCGGTATCGGAAGTTGGCTTCTTTGGAAATCAACACACGGTATGTAAGCCTTCAACTCCACGCTGGAGCCATACTGTTAAACGTCTCAAGGAAATATGGGGTATCCAATGAATAACGCAACCCAACAGATCGTCAACAAAGCATGGAACTTTGCACACGTATTGCGCGATGATGGCCTATCATACATGGGCTACACCGAGCAGATCACCTTTTTGCTCTTTCTGAAGATGGCTGACGAACAGACGAAGCCACCTTACAACCGCAAGCCCATTGTGCCGCCTGAAATCGGTTGGCCTTCACTTTTAGCCAGGGACGGCATCGAGCTTGAGGTGCATTACCGAAAGATTCTCGAAGACCTGAGTATGAAGACGGGTATGCTGGGCGAAATCTTCAAGAAAGCGCGCCCTGACATTCAGAACCCTGCTACCTTGAAACGGCTAATCGTTGACCTTATAGAACCCGAGAAGTGGCTATCACTCGATGCTGACGTGAAAGGCGACGTGTATGAGGGCCTGCTTTCGCGCTCTGCTGAAGAATCGCCTAAAGGCGCAGGTCAATATTTCACTCCGCGCGCGCTCATTAAAGCTATTGTGGAGGTCATGCGCCCCACGCCAGACGAGACCATCTGCGACCCGGCCTGCGGCACAGGCGGATTTCTGCTCTCGGCCTACGGCTATGTAAATGATAAATTCGGGGCGTCTCTCGACCCTGACCAAAAGAAACACCTGCGCACTGAGTTTGTGAACGGTTGGGAGCTGGTGCCTGCCACGGGCCGCCTCGCCATTATGAATCTCTACCTGCACGGCATCAACGCTGACCCCTGCCCGATACACTCAGGCACAGACAGCCTCGCGAGCGATCCCGGCGTCAAATTTAGCATGATTCTGACGAACCCGCCATTCGGCAAGAAGAGCAGTATCTCTATCGTGAATCAGGAAGGCGAACTCGAAAAGGACGACAACGCCTATGAGCGCATGGACTTTTGGGTGACGACCAAGAACAAGCAGTTGAATTTCATTCAGCATGTGAAGACTCTGATGAAGATCAATGGCAAGTGCGCCATCGTCGTGCCCGATAACGTTCTATTCGAAGGCGGGGCCGGTGAGACCGTCCGCCGCAACCTCATGCGCCAATTCGATGTCCATACCCTACTTCGCCTGCCCACCGGGATATTCTATGCGCAAGGCGTGAAGGCCAACGTGCTATTCTTCGACGCCAAACCCGCTCAAGAAGCCGCCTGGACTAAAAAGCTCTGGGTGCATGACCTGCGCACCAACATGCATTTCACGCCCAAGACGAATCCCCTGCGCCGGGAGCACCTCGATGAATTTGTCGATTGCTACAACCCTGACAACCGTCATAAGCGCAAAGAGACCTATAGCGAGAAGAACCCCGAAGGCCGATTCCGGGCCTTTGATTATGATGACCTGATGAAGCGCGACAAAGCGAATCTGGATATATTCTGGCTCAAAGATAAGAGTCTTGAGGACTCGGAGAACCTGCCTGAACCGGATGTTTTAGCGCAGGAGATTGCGGATGATCTTCAGAACGCGATGGAGCTGTTTGCGGGGATTGCGGAGAAGATACGGGAGAGGTGAAAATACACGGAATAGATCCAGTTAAAGATCCAGCCCTAACCTTTTTCGCACCTCCTTGTTTGAATAGATCACTCGCCCAAAATGTTTTAACTGTGTGGAGGTGAAATCTTTTGGAACCTGCCGATAAAGAATCTTTAGATACCTCATTAGTTCATTGGCTATTTTCAAATGATAGGTGTCCGAATAATAGAGTGAATTAATTATGCACAGGGAATAGTTCGCATTTGGATGGTATGCCACGTTAATTTTCTTATCGCGAAGGAATCTAAGAAAATGGATATTGTAGTAAAATTTGCATTCCTTGAGCGAAAAAACAATTGCTGAGAAGTTAAAAAAGGCCGTCCCTGCCAGTTCCTCCGGTCGCCCAGGATTAAGCCTCATTTCTTTCTGAAAAGCCCACGTATCACCGATATACCAAAGATCAATTTTTGTGTCGCCGACGGTTATTCGATGACCGCCAAAACTGTTTTTGCTCATCAGGTCTCCGGAGAAAACCCTTTTTAGATCAATAACGTCTCCCAACACGATATCCACATCCCTCACCAAATCGACTTTGAGGAAATAATTCCTTATTAGGCCGCTGAAAAAATAAATATCCGTATGATTAGCTATTGCATGAATTTTCGCCATCACCTCTTCATTCAGATTCCGCTGCAAATACCGAACAAACGAAGGCCCCGACTGATCGATTAAATGGCGTAAATCAGATAATTTTTTGGCCACTTAGTTTTTGGTAATGATTGAGTGCAAATTGATCTGTCATCCCAGAAATAAAATCTACGATAATTCTCAACTTATAGTAAGGTCTAAGCATTTCAAAGTCTTCTGGCTGGCTCAATTTATTTTCAAAGATAGCCGCGCGAATGATACTTTCGGATATCAGCCCCCTTGCTTTCTCTCTGTATTTCTTATTATCATGAAACATGAATTTTGTATAATGGTCGAGTAACCCGGTCAGAACAGAATGGCCGGTCAATTCCAAGGACTGAACCTCGCGATGCTTAAATATATTTCTTCGACAAAAGGCGTAGAGAGCTTCCGCTAAACCTTGCTCTCCTTCATCGATCAACTCGCTGTTATATTTTCCGGCACAAATATTAGCGTAATTACGGACAAAAGTATCAATTGCTAAATCAATTAGCAGAGAAATCAAATATATCCGAAGTTCAACCATCCTTGATGTCTTAGAACCATATCCAACATGCTTCTTCCTAAGTTTTTCAATTGCGCTGCCAAGGCCCTGAACTTTTGAAAGACTATTGCAAATCTCCTCAAAGTCGTACCAACCTTTATTAAAACCGTCCTCGACATCCATAACTAAATAGCAGATTGAATCTGCGGCTTCCACTAAGAATGTTAAAGGATGCCGAATTATCTTCCCACGTTTTTTCAGTTTGCATCGATTCGCAATTTCATTGAGGTAGCGACGTTCTGATTGAAATGCACCGCGTTTTTTGTGCGCAATTGATTTGTCGTTAAGTGGGCCACAATTGGGGTATTTCAAGTATGCCGCAAGTGTCGCATACGTGAGATTTAGCCCAAAAGCATCATCCTTTACCTGCAATTTGGTTAACACCCGAAACCCTTGGGCGTTCCCGTCAAAATGGATAAAATCCTCTTTCTCCGCCTTGCTAAGTAATTTAGCGATATGCTTATTCTGCTTGAAGTAGGTTTTGAAGTATTGCCCAATAACGGATTCGCCAAAATGCCCGAAGGGCGGATTACCAATATCGTGCACGAGGCAGGCGCTTTTCAGTATCACGGGTATCTCTCGGAGGCGAATCTCTGGCGTTTTTCCCAAATGCCGCACGAACCGGGTATCCATGCAAAGTCGCAGACCAAGAGAATGCCCAACAGACATGACTTCCAAGGAATGTGTTAATCGGGAATGAATATTGTCATCTGTAGTTAATGGAAGAACTTGTGTCTTATCATGCATTCTCCGCATTGCGGGGCTAAAAATTACTCGGCCAAAATCGCTTTCAAATTCATTCCTTGGGTCTTGGGTTGTAATGCGGGTCGAAGCTCTTAGCCTGTGATGATTCAGATTCTTTAGCATGGTCTTTGGAAATCCAGAAGGATAGTGCAGGCGTGACAGGAGCGGTGGCAATAATTTTAATTGCGGGATCCCCAGAGATCCATAACGCCTGCCTTAAGCCTAATTTCTCTTTGAAAAAGACAACCCTTATTGGCTTTTCCAATTATCTCACCTCAGCAAGCCCGTGTGAGGCTGTTTTGAGGCCCCCTGCGGGCCCAGAAACCGATTGGCGCTACGCAACCCTCCCGAAGATCATCTGAAACTCAAAAATGAGCTTGTCCATGAGGTTTCGAGTTTCATCCTGCTTAGCCCGCATTTGTTTTCCCTTAACTGACATCTTTGCCTTAGTCTTGATACAGAGCTGTATCCCCCTTTCCCGCCTGTCTCACACGCTTCTTATGTCACATGGCAAATGAGCTGACCAAAGGCCTGCAATACCTGACCGTGCTTGGTCCGGGCAAGGTGATTGTGCTGTTGTCGACAATGCCGGGTGACAAACTCAACTACCTTTCGCGTCATATCGAGCATAAGAAGATACTCAAGGTTCTGTCGCACACATCGGTGCGGCAGGTTTCTGCAATCGTACGCAAGAGCAATGTCGAATCGCTCGTAACGCTCATGAATGCGCTCGAAGCCGAAGCGAGTATCGCGCTGATGAATGAGCTCGATCTCGATACGATTGTACAATTTCTGACTCATCTCGAGACGCAGCGCCTGGCAAAAATCGTGGGGGGCGTCGGCGTGCCCCGAATGCTCGACCTTCTGAAATCAACAGGGGCCGACCGTGCCCTTGAACTCGCGCAGCAGATACCAGCAGATACTTTGGTCACGCTCGTTAAGAAAGTCCCAATGCCTCAACTCGCGTTGCTCGCGACGCAGCTGAAGCCGGCTTTTCTGCGCGACCTGGTGCAGACCGATACCGCCGAACACCTCGCTTCGCTGATCAACTCGGTCTCGGCCAGAAACGTTCTGGCTCTCGTGCAGCAGTTGGGAGAAAGAGACGTGCTGGCGATAGCGCAGCGGCTCAAGGCCCAGAAGCTCAAGAACCTGATCTATCTCATTCATGGCATGAAGCTGAAACCAGCTAAGATCGCCCCAAAAGCCAAAAAAGCGCCAAAACGAAAGAGCTCCGGCAAGAAAAAAACTGCGGGAAAGAGGCCCTCAAAATCACCCATCCGCAAAACTTCCGCATGATTGACGGGGTATAGTCCGTAGCCGATTCTTGCCTCTGCGTGTTATTCAGCTCGTACGTTTTTCTCTTCGCTTTTCTACCAGTGATGCTGGCAGGTTATTACGCGCTGCGTTCACCGCGCCTGCAGATGGCGTTCTTGCTCTTCATGAGTCTGGTCTTTTACGCGTACTGGAGCATACCGTACCTCGCGTTGCTTATTCTGGTTGTTGTGCTCGACTTTTATCTGGCTGCGGCAATTTTCCGCGCGCGTGAAAGTCGGCAGCGCAGGCTCTGGCTCGTGCTGTCGCTCGTCTTGAACCTCGGCCTGTTGTTCTTTTTCAAGTATGCGGGCCTCGTTGCTGAGACGATAAACACGTTCGCAAACGTGCTCCCCGTAATCACTCTGGTCTTGCCGATTGGCCTATCGTTCTATACTTTCCAGTCTCTCTCATACGTAATCGACGTCTACCGCAGGCATTCATCGGCGCATCCTTCTCTGCTCTCTTACGCAACGTATGTGACGATGTTTCCGCACCAGATCTCTGGCCCGTTGGTACGTCACAATACGATCATACCGCAACTCGAAGACAGTGAAACTTTTCGTCTGCAGACCGACAACCTTTGGCGCGGCATCTGGTTTTTTGTCGTGGGTCTCGCCAAGAAGATCCTGATTGCCGATCTGATTTCGCGCGCCATTAACCCGATCATCACAAATATGACGACCGCGTCGAACACAGAAGCCTGGCTCGCGATGACCGGTTATACGCTGCAACTTTATTTCGATTTCAGCGGTTATTCAGACATGGCCACCGGGCTCTGCCTGATGCTCAATATTCGGCTTCCGCAAAACTTTGATTCGCCGTATAAGTCTTCATCTATCACTGAGTTTTGGCAACGCTGGCACATGACACTGTCGTCATGGCTGAAAGATTACCTTTACATTTCGCTGGGCGGTAACCGCGGTTCAAAGGCCGCCGTCTATCGCAATCTCATGCTGACCATGGCTCTGGGCGGTCTGTGGCACGGCGCAACGTGGATGTTCGCGCTTTGGGGCGTCTATCATGGGCTGCTCTTGACAATCGAACGCGCAACGGGCTTCGGCCGGGCAGAAAAATCAAATTTCCTGCGCATCTTTTTCGTCTTCATGCTCGTATCGTTGGGGTGGATCTTATTTCGTGCCCCCGACCTGACGGTGGCTTCAGTCTGGTACCAGAAGGTGTTTCTGTTAAACGGCAACCTCAGCTGGGACCTGCTCTCAATACCCGTTAAGCACCGCGATCGTTTTGCCATCGCATTCGTGTCGGGACTCGCAATAGTTTTTCTGGCGCGCAACACGTGGCAGATTGAATGGCGCCCTTCATATCGGCGCGCATTCGCGCTGGCATTGCTGTTCGTTTGCTGTATTCCGTTTCTGGGTGATGAATCTCCGTTTCTCTATTTTCAATTCTGACTATGAATTCGAAGCGCGCCATTCTGATTTTCTTGCTCACCGGCGCAGTTCTCATCGTCGCCATGGCCGCGTTCAGCTATCGAAATGACCCACTGTGTTACTTTCGCTGTGAAAAGGTAGAAACAGATCGCAGAAACCTGAATTCATATTACCAGAATCTACAGAGGGTTCTGAAGTTTCCGGACACCGAACTCGTCGTTCTCGGTTCGTCACGGGGCGAATCGATAGCGCTCGCTGAACTTGAACGCAGCCACCGCATGAAAGCTCTGAATCTCTCAGTCGGTGGTGCGGATATTCATGCGAAACTGGCTTTTCTCGCTTTCGCGAGGCAGAACCTGAAACTGCGCAGGGTGATCTGGCTCGCCGACTACTTTGAATTGATCGATGCGTCGATGAGTGACAAGGTGAAATTCACCCCACCGCTGCGGGCGCTTGCAGATCTGCCCTTTTCGTGGCGCACCGAAACGGAGAAACTTTCAGCCCTGCTGGACCACAACACACTCGAAGCAGCATTTGCGCTCCTGCGGGGCAAAAAGTCCATGCTGCCGGCCGAGCGCGGCCCGAATCAGAACATGCTGCAATCCGATTGTACGGGACAAATTGAGAAGTCACCACTGACCGAAGCGCGATTACTGAAAGAAGTGGGAATGATCTACGACGGTTATGCCAATCGAATTCTGGTGCCGAAGCAAAACCCAGATAGCCTCAAGCGGCTGCGCGAAGCTCTGGCTGGTCTCGCCAAGAATCAAATTGAGGTGATCGTAGTCGTACCGCCTTACCATCCGGAATTCGCGCGCCGTCTCGGCGCAGAGCACCCTGAAATTATTGCCCGGCACCGCGCATGGATACACAACCTCACAGCTCTCACGAGTATGAACATCGAAGTGCGCGATTTTTTCTCCAGCGATGCGTACAGAGCGCGCCCTGCGAGCCATTGGACAGACGGGGTGCACTTCAATTGCCGGGCTGCGGCTGAAATGCTGGCAGCTAAGCCCTAAGCAAATTCGTCTGCGACTGCGTATCTGAAAAGAGACGACGCTATGTCGCACCTCACACTTGCGAACCTGAACCATGACCGACTTCACCCAAATACGCCGCGAATTTGATCTTGCAGGCGACCTGATCTGGCTCAACAACTGCGGCGTGAGTGTGCCGCCACTCACACCGGCAAATGAGGTGAAGAGTTATCTCGACGCATTTTCACGCGAGGGCATTCTACAGACGCTCAAACCGCACGGCCAAATCAAACGCAATATTCAAAATCGTTTTTCTGAACTGCTCGGTGGGGCACCGCACGAATACGCGCTATTGAATAACACCGCTGAGGGCATGACTTTTATCGCGCAGAGTCTGCCGCTTGAACGCGGAGACAAAATACTACTGGTCGAGCGCGAATACCCGAGCAACGTTTACCCGTTTCTGCAGCTTAAACACCAAGGCATCGAAATCGCGTACGTATCGCCCGGCCGGTCGAGCGCAGAATTTCTGGATAACATCCAATCAGCGCTGTCGACAAACGTTCGCGTGATGTCGCTGTCAGCGGTCGACTGGCTGACTGGCCTCAAGTTCGATCTTGCAGCGATCGGCAAGTTACTCAAAAGCCGCGGCGTCGCATTTATTCTTGATGCTGCGCAGGGCGCGGGCCACGTCGACATCGACGTGAAGGCCCTCGGTGTCGACGCAATGGCATTCTCTTGCTGGAAATGGCTGCTCGGGCCGCTGGGTTCAGGTGGCCTCTACGTCGACGATGAGTTTCTGCGAAGACTGAACATCCGTGTCGCAGGCACGTCATCGGTCAAAAACGACGATGTCTACCTGCCGCACCGCGAAGATTATAAAGAGAGTGTAGAGCGCTTTATGCTTTCCACGGCGCCCTACATGAACTGGGTCTTTCTCTCGGCTTCACTCGATTTTTTGCATAAAATAGGATTTCAAACTGTGCAGAAGCGTCTTTACGACCTTGCGGATATCACCGCAACACACCTGCGCGATGCAGGCTTCGAGGTGCTTCGCGACAGCTTTGCGCACGGGCAGAGCGCGATTGTCTGCGCGCGGCGCGACGGCGACATGGCCTCGCTGCACGCAGCACTGCTTAAATCCCGTGTCAATTGCGCGCTACGCGAAGGTTATCTGCGCTTCTCACCGCACCTCAACGTCACCGAAGACGACCTCGCGCGGTTTAAGGCAATACTTTCGGGTATTTGAGCAGTTCGGCAAAGCTGTCAGGCGCGTAGAGCCCGCCACCGACCGACCCGGTGATTTCAGCTTTACCGCTTTCGGTTTCAGCAACGAAACCTGCATCGCGTATCAGCTGCAGCGTCTCATTCAGGTTCGAGCCTTTAACATTGAGATACCCTGAAGCGAAGAGCGAATTGGCGACCATCAGCGCTGCCGACTGCAGACCGCGCAGGTGCCCTTCGCGCCCTGCTGCAATGCGCAGCTCAGAATCGGGATTGATAAGCCTGAACGCAATGAGCACGCGCAGGCAGAATTCGGGAGAAAGTACCTGCGCATCACTAATCGCATGGCCCGGCACAGGGATAAAAAAATTCACCGGAATCGAAATAACCTTAAGTTCTTTCAGAGCAAACGCGGCGTCGGCGAGATCTTCGTGAGTCTCACCCAGGCCGACGATCACGCCTGAGCACAGCCCGACACCAGCTGCACCCAGCTCTCTGAGCGTGTCGACGCGGTCACTATAAGAATGCGTCGTGCAGATATCACCGTAATGTTTTTCAGATGTATTGAGATTATGGTTGTAACGATCGAGCCCGGCGCTCTTGAAAAGCCGTGCCTTCTCTGCGTCGACAAGGCCGGCCGAGAGGCAGACGCGCATCCCGAGTTCGCGGGTAATACGTTCGATCAAAGCGGCCAATTCTGCTGAACGGTTGGCCGAAGGGCCTGTACCTGACGTGACCATGCAGAACCGGTAAGCGCCCCCTGCCCGCGCCTCTTTTGCTTCGGCGAAAATCGCCTCGCTGTTTTTGAATGGATATGCCTCGATACCTGAATCGGCCCCCTTTCGCTGAGCGCAGTAGCCACAGTCTTCGGCGCAACGCCCGTTCTGGATATTATCGAGAATATGAATGCGCACGCTCTTGCCGAAATACCGTTCCCGAAGTTCAGCCGCCGAAGCAAGCGCCGCATACAGAGGAGTTTCACCCGCAAGAATTTTCAGAGCCTCAGCGCGCGTGACCGCGTTCGGCACGCTCGAAGCGTACCGTTCGGCGACGGGCGCCGTCATTTCAGGGTTCGTAATCATTGAGAAGCTCTCCGATGCATGCAAAAATCTTTTCGAGCGCAGCGTCCGAAATATTGTAAGGTGGCGTCACGTAGATTACGTCGCCTAAGGGGCGCAGAATGACTCCGTGACGCAGCGCCTTCTGCCGCATCTCGATACCCGGCGCAAACACATACCCCGAAGCTGTGCCCCGCGCCTGAAGATTCGCGGCGCTGACTGCCCCCAGACTGCGCACGCCGTTAATTTTGTCGGGAAAAATTGCCTCGAGGTTACGCCAATACCTCAGCATCTTCTGCTGCAGTGCCCGGGTATTGGCAAGCACCCCGCGGTTCGTTATCAGGTCAAGCGATGCGAGCGCCGCGGCGCACCCCACGGGATTTCCCGTCATGGTATGCCCGTGGTAAAACGTGTGCAATGGGTCAGACGACACAAACGCCGAATGCACGCGTTCACTCACCAGGGTTGCCGCGAGGGGCAGCACACCGCCGGTGAGTCCTTTGGCGAGCGACACGAGGTCGGGAGCGACCTTTGCATGGTTGTAGGCAAACATTTCACCCGTTCGCCCAAGACCGGTGAAAACCTCATCGAACAGCAGCAGCAGGTCATAGTTGCGGCAGATCTTCTCGACCGCACGCAAGAGCTGCGGCTCCTGAAACAGCATGCCCCCTGCGGCTGCAATGAGTGGCTCGACAACGATGCCCGCGACAGTGTCACGATTCTGCCTGACGAATTGTTCCATATCGTCGAGCACGGCGAGATCGCGGTCGGTCTGCGGATAACGGAATGCCTGAGTACGAAACAGCAGGGGCTCAAATGCCCGATTAAAAATTGATGCACCTGCCGCACTCATCGCGCCGACGGTATCACCGTGGTACGCCGACTCGAATTTGATGAAAGTGTGCTTACGGGGCTGGCCGAGGTTGTGCCAGTACTGCACCGCAAGCTTGAGCATGACCTCGACGGCAGTCGAACCGCTGTCTGAAAAGAATGTGTGCGTGAATTGTTTTCCGGCGAGGCCGATCAGCGCAGCGTCGAGGCGTTCAGCGCTCTCGTGCGTAAATCCCGCGAGCATGACGTGGTCGAGCACCTGCAACTGCGAGTTAATCGCCTCAACTATCTGCGGATGATTATGCCCGTGAATCACCGTCCACCACGAGGCGATCGCATCGATGTAGCGTTTGCCTTCTGCATCAAACAGGTATTCGCGTTCTCCGCGAACTATTTTGACCGGCTGAGCCCCACTCGCCTGCGACGAAAAAGGATGCCAGATCATCTAAAATAACCCGCAAGCAACTCTGCCTTATCGAACTCCCGCGCCTGCTGCTGCAGCGACGCGGGGCCCAGAGTAAAATCTGGCAACAGTAGGTCGCCGAGGCCCGGCAGGCCGGTCATCTCGAGTACGGTGCGCATATTGTCGGCGCGCAGCGGGTCCGCTTTGCCCACGAAGAATAATCCTGCTATGCGCACACCCGCATGCACCAGAGCTGCATGAGACAGCACGCTGTGGTTGATGGTACCTAAACCCGTCGCCGCCACCAGAACAACGGGATAGCCCAGGGCACAGATGAGGTCGAGATTGGTGTATGTGCGATTCAGAGGCACCATGAGGCCACCTGCGAGTTCAATCAACGTTGCAGGTGCCTCGGCGCGCAGTTCGCGCTCGAGGCGAAGCGCATCGATTGCTGAGCCTGCCTGTTCGGCAGCGTAATGCGGTGATGCGGCGAGCGGAAATCGATAGAGATTCGGGAGCGCGCGGTCGGCTGACAGGCCCGAGAGAGACAGTACCTGCGCGGTATCGTCTGCGTCGCCCGTCTGCACGGGTTTAAAATACCGAACCGCGGTTGTTGCAGCGTATTTTGCCATCACCAGCGCCGAGAACAAAGTCTTGCCAACATCGGTGCCGGTTGCTGCGACGATGAGCGCCATGTCAAGTCTGCCCTAACAGGCCCGCCAGTTTGTCAATCTGGCTCGCTGTCAGCGATGCGTTCAGCGAGAGCCGCACGCGCGATGTCGGTACGGTCGGCGGCCGAATCGCGCGCGCATGGAACCCGGCAGCACCCAGCCGGGATGCCAGCGCCAGCGCCGCAGTTTCGTCGGCGCAGACGAGTGGTACAATATGCGACACCAGTTTTTCATTTACTGCCAGATTTGCGGCGCTGCGTATTTTCTGCGCTGCGGTGCGTATCGACTCACGTTCTGCATCCATTCGCTGCACGAGACCGATAGCCTGCTCTGCTGCGTGCATGATCGCCGGCAGAGGTGCAGTCGAAAAAACAAAGGTGCGCGCGTTGTGCAACAGATAGGCACGCGCACGCCGCGTCGATGCGACGACCGCCCCCTCGAGACCCAATGCTTTGCCAAACGTGAACATGATGAAGTCGGCATTCACTGTCCCGAGTCCCCGGCCCTTGTTGCCGTAAACTCCGATGGCATGCGCGTCGTCGACATAGAGCAGAGCGCCGTAACGGTCTTTTAGAGTAGCGAGCGCGGTCATTGGAGCAAAATCTCCGTCCATGCTGAAAAGTGATTCGGTGATGATGATGCTCCGCGGTGCTTTGTGGCGCTCGAGCAGCTCTTCAAGGTGGTCCATGTCATTATGCCTGAAATAGACTTTTTTAGCTCCCGAGAGCCTCACGCCGTCGACAAGCGAAGCGTGGGCGAGCCGATCAATGAACGCCACGTACGATGCGTCGCAAATCGCAGAAATCGATCCGACGTTGGCAGCGTATCCGTTCGCAAACACCAGCGCCGCCTCTTTTTCGAGCCAGGCTGCTGCCGCGCGTTCGATGCGATCAAAAACATCGCGGTGGCCGCGCACGAGTCTGCTCGCTGTCGAGCCTGCACCATAAAGATCAATACCTTCTTTAAGAGCAAAAGCCAGTGCAGCGCTGCCGGCCAGAGCAAGATAATCGTTCGAGCAGAGATCAATCAATCCTGCAGGGGGCTCTTCGAGGGTGCGCAGCCGATTTGCATGGGCAGCGAACTGCAAAAACTTTTGGGCCTGCCCCTCAAACGGATGCGGGTTCAACACCGAGACAGATTTCGGCGGCCAGTCATTGCTGAAATCAGTTAAAGCGCGTCGCGCTTCTCTATCCAACTGACTGCCTTGGGCCAAACTTCGCGCGGCGCGCTCTTGCCGCAGACAAGATCCATGTGGCCGTAATGCGTTGAGCTGCCGTATTCCCGCCCGAAGACGATAAGCTTGCGCTCGCACTGCAGCTGGTCCATGGTCCACTCGACGCCGTCAAGCGCGCACAGCCAGTCGCGATCGCCCGCGAGCATCAGCGTCGGCACCTGAATTCGGCGATCGTCGGCACGATGGGGAAATCCCCCCGAGAGGCGGGGCATACCTTCGGCAGCAGAGATGGCTTTGATCTGATTCCATTCATTGACCGCGATGGGCTCAATCATGTCACCGATAATTTTTTGCCCGATTACAGGGTCCATGTTTTCGGGGTTCCAGAGGAAACGGTTCCAGACCGTGTTCATGCCGGCAAAAGGCATCATCGGTTTCCACAGCTGGCGCAGCGGAAAAAACTGCATCGCGCTGACATAATCGAGCAGCGAACGAAAATGGTTGATCGTCGAATACGTGTAGTTGAGAGCTGTAGCGAAGGTGGTCAGGCTCTGCAGGTTCGAAGCCTTGTGGCGAATCTGGTAGAAAAAGCCCAGAATGCCCCCCATGCTGTGACCAACCCAGTGCATCTTCTCGGTGTTCTGCTGTTCGATCACGTATTCAACCACCGTCGGCAGGTCGCACAGCAGATAGTCATCGATCGACCACTGTTTACCCCGACCCGTGTGGGGACCATCGCTGCCGGCGCGCCCGCGCAGGTCCATCGCGTAAACCGCGTATCCCTGCTCGGCAAGATGCCGCGCAAAACTCAGTTCGGGCGTCCCGAAATCCCACACGTTGTGGTTCGACGCGATGCCGTGCAGCAGCATCACCGGATATTTGCGCGTGACCTTTTCAGGAAGATAACGGTAGACGGCGATTTTCCAGTGATCGGGAGTGAGCAGCGTCACCGGGCTGCGCGTCACGTTTTGTTTTTTTTGAGCCTTGCTCGTTTCTTGTGTATCTAACATCAGATTTTTCCTGTCATTCTGTGAACATGCCCGCTATCAGGGCCGAAAACTTTTCGTGCACGACGTTGCGCTTGATTTTCATGAGCGCGGTGAGTTCGACCCCCACGCGCAGCTTATCGGGTAAAAAGCGCAGGTGCGATATGCGCTCATAGCTCTTGAAACCACGCTCTTCATTGATCAGCTCGTGGCAGATTTCCTTGAAGATGGTGACGAGCTCGCTATACCCGTTCAGGTCGTTTTTCAGATCGAACTCCGACACCTGGTAGCCGGCATCGAGCAGCCGGTCATAGTCGGGCCAAATGAGTACTCCCAGATTTTTCTGGTCTTGCCCCACCACGACTGCCTGAGCAATCAGCGGATGTTGCGCCAGCAATGTTTCCATCGGCACAGGTTCGAGATTTTCACCCGAGCGCAAGACGATCGTATCTTTCGCACGGCCACGTATCGAGAGTGCACCGCTGCGTGTGAAGACACCGATATCACCGGTGTTCATCCAGCCATTTTGCAGCACTTTCAGCGTCGCTTCACCATTCTTGTAATAGCCCTGCATTACGCCCGGGCCGCGCACAAAAATTACGCCCGGTTCACCCGGCGGCATGATGCGCCCGTCTTCACCGCGGATTTCGACGGTCGTGCCCGCAGGCACCGAACCGACGGTGCCCATGATCACTTTGCCGGGCTGCCGCATCGATATCAGCGGCGAAGTCTCAGTCATGCCATAACCTTCGTAGACCGGAATGCCAATCGCATTAAAGAATTCGTCGATATGCAGCGGCAGCGCTCCGCCGCCTGAGATTGTTCCCCTCAGTTCACCGCCGAGCATCGCGCGCACGCGCACGAGAAAGATCGAATCCATATAGACGTCAGGCCCTTTAAGGCCTGCAAGCGAGAAGACAGAAAACGCCTTCTCCAAAAAGCCGCTCAAGAAGTTCTTGTCTGCCGTTTCTCCGGTTTGGCCGGCGACGATGTTCTGCGCACGATGCAGGCGCTGCTTGATACCATACGAAAGATCAAAAAGCTCGCGGTTAAACGCTTCGGTCTTGTCGATGCGCTCGCGCAGCTTTTGGTAGATCTGCTCCCACAGGCGCGGCGCCGATGCCATGAGCGTAGGTTTTGCACGCACGAAATCTTCCATGAGGTCTTTCTTGTTGGAGTAATAATAGTGCGACCCGGCAAATATGACCGAATAGAGCATAAAACGTTCGTAGATATGCCACACCGGCAGAATCGACAGAATGCGATCGCGCTGCGACATCTGCAGAATTTTCGGCGCGATTTCGAGCTGGTAGAGCATGTTGGCATGCGACAGCATGACGCCCTTAGGTTCGCCCGTTGTTCCCGAAGTGTAGATGATCGTGAAAAGATCACCCGGCAGAATCTTTTTGCGCAGAGTATCGAGCTCAAGTTCTTCGGCGTCGCTGTTGAGGGGCAACTCTTTGATGAGCTTTGGCAGCACCGCCAGTTTTTCGTCGGCGGCCGTCTTCTCGGGAAACAGCGGGTCCATGATATAGACTTTGGTCTTGCGCTGTTTGAGCACTCCCCCTATTTTTTTGTAGAGCCGCAAATGTTCGACGAAACAGATTTCTGCCTCTGCGTGGTTTAGAATAAACTCGAGCTCTTGTGGTGTCGAATCTGAGCCGCGGGGCACAACAATCGCCCCCGCCATCTGTACTGCCATGTCGGCGATCAGCCATTCGGCCGAGTTATCGCCAAAGATGGCGATGCGGTCTCCCGGCTTAACGCCTGTCTTGATCAGGTGAATTGCCAGCGCCCGGGCACGCTCGTACAGAACGGCAAACCGCGTCGGCATGAAAAACTTGTGCGAGTCTTTTGAATAAAACCCCTGATCGGGAAATTTCTGCGCGCTCGCGGCGAAAACGTCAGGCAGGTTCTGCATAATGGTGCGTTAGAAGCCCAATCACACTCATCGCGTCGACGAGAAAGCAAAATGAGTTACGACTGTTTACAAAGCTGGCCGTTCGCTAAGCCCTGCAAGCCGAAGCAGCCGCAATGCTCAATAGAGTGGATGCGCAGAAACCTGCAGTGGCATAGCCGCACCGTAACTCTGCGATCCGTCGAAGGCAAAGCGCCCCAGTTGAGCCGGCGCGTCGCTCCATTTGAGAATGAAATTCTGCGAAGGGCTGCTGACGGCAAAGCCACGTATGCGGTGCGCGTCAGCGGCGTTGCCTGCAGACAACCAATGGAGTTCGCGTGCCGGCAGCGAGGCGGCAACCGCGACGCTAGCGAGCATTTCGAAATTCAGGCGAGCCCCCGAACCGTACGTAGCAAGGTACGTGTTCCCGGCAGCGAGGTTCGCATCGCCTTGCACGAGGGACAGCGCCGCACCAGGGCTCGCATAGTACAACAGGTCGACTTTGGTGCTGCCGCTGAAAACCAACCGTTCTTTGTTTGCAGTGCCTGAGAAAATTGCATAACTGTCAATCGCTCCGCCGGCGGTGTCAATTACGCCTTCGCTGAAGCGGAGCGTGTCATGCGTCGCTTCGGCGCCGCTGAGGCCATCACGCGCTGCATCACTGCCCATGTACTCTGAGGCGATGTGGCGAAATTTCACGCATTTGTTACCGGCGCACGGTTCGGCCACGACGGCATTGCCGTGCACGAGCACCGAGTCTGCCTGCCAGTAGTTGACCGACGATGTGTAGCGCACACCCGCCTCTCTGGCTGAGAACTCATAGGTACGGCGCAAATTGATCTGGAATCCGAAGAGCTCCACATTGGTGCGAAAGTCGAGCAATAGATTCTGCCGTTGCCGGTTCCAGTAGATGATAACATCCCCGGCGTTCTCGCGCACCTGCGCCTGCCCCCCCGAGGTGCCAATCACACGCGTGCGAATTCGTGCGCGATAGTCATAAGGTTCGACGCAGGTTTCATCGTACGTCTCAATGACAAAAGGAATTTTTGCGCCATTGCGTATCGCATAGCCATTGTATTGAAAATAATCCTGAAGGCCTGTGTACTGGTAAAACGAAAACAGCTGCTGCACACGCCGCATTACAGGTTCAGAGACCGTAATCATAAATTCTTTGCCCTGCAGGTCACAACCGGTCAGCTTGTTCTGGCAATACGCGCGAATATCGGGCAGCGCGAGATCAAGAAATAGCGCACGCAGCTCAAGCTGTACCTGCGTGAACTGTATGCCGCATAGCCGGCGCGTGTGTGCATCGAGCGCCGTCGCCCCGGGTGCATAGTCCATGTAACAGCGGCCGAGGTCGATTGTTCCGTCGGTTGTCCCGGTCAAAACCGGCAGCGGGAGTGAAAAATCCTGAGGCAGATGCTGGTTCGTATAGACTTCGCCTGGCCCCACGAGCGCCGCGGCGCCGCCACCCGCTGAGACCCCCGCATCTCTTATCTCGATTTGGGCTGCAGATTCAACTGCGCCTGACCCCTTCGCGCAGCCAGCTACGAGAGCAAGAAGGGTTACGGCGGCAAATAAATGGCGGGTCATAATGCTATCTGACGGGTGAGACTCAGAATTTCCAGCAAAAATAAGATTCGTCGCCGATGTTTCCCTTGACGCGCTCTTTCTTGACGCGATAATGCAATTTGCTTAATTATGGACGAAGGCTTTAAGAAACTTGCCTGCCAGGAGTGCCTGAATGGTGCCGGCCTCGATTTTGAATTCAAAATGGCGTTCCAGCCCGTGATAGACGCTGAGACGCGCACGATCTATTCGCACGAAGCGCTGGTGCGCGGCCCTCAGGGCGAAGGCGCCATGACAGTGCTCGCTCGCGTCAACGAAAGCAACCGTTACCGTTTCGACCAGAGCTGCCGGGTGAAGGCGATCGAAGCCGCGTCACGTCACGGCCTCAAGACATACCTCAATATCAATTTTATTCCCGGCGCGATCTACAATCCGCTGACGTGCATTCGCACCACCCTCGAAGCGGCAGAAGAGTTCTCTTTTGACCAGAGCAAGATTATCTTCGAAGTCACCGAGGGCGAACGCGTCAGCGACCACGCGCATCTGAAGTCAATTTTTGCGGAGTATAAAAAGCAGGGGTTTCAGACGGCAATTGACGACTTTGGCGCTGGATATTCGGGGCTCAACCTGCTTGCTGAATTTCAACCCGATATCATTAAACTTGACATGGCGCTGATTCGTAATATCAACGCCGACCGGGTGCGCAGCATTATAGTCGATGCAATTCTGCGCGTCTGCCAGGAAATCGGCATCAAGGTCGTCGCCGAGGGCATAGAAACAGCTGAGGAGTATATGCACCTCAGAGAAAAAGGCATCCGATACTATCAAGGGTACTATTTTGCGCGTCCTGTGTTCGATGGCGTTGCAACAGAGATACCGGTCTTTCAGGCAGCAGGCCGATAATACTGCTATTGGCCTGTTAAGTCGCTCGAAACGGCGAATCACTTTACGCCGCCCGCAAATAACGGTTTCAGGCTAAAGTGGCTGTCGTCCCCGAAAAGAAAACTAAGAAACGCACGCGGCTCGCCGAGATCGGGCCCGATATCGAAATACGCGCTGAGGAGCCGGTAGTCGACCGCACGCTTGCAAAAAACCCTTATACCGAATCGAGTATTCAGTGGTACCTCGAAGAAATCAATAAAATTCCGCTGCTGACGCGCGAAGAAGAAGACCGACTCGCCCGCGGGGCTATTGCCGGTGACGCAAAATCGAAAGAGCGCCTCATCACCTCGAACCTGCGTTTTGTTGTGCAGGTAGCAAAAAAATACCAAAAGTTTGGCATCAGCCTGCTCGACCTCATTAACGAAGGTAACCTCGGCCTCATCAAAGCCGCTGAACGTTTCGACCCCGACATGGGGTACCACTTCATCAGCTACGCCGTCTGGTGGATTCGCCAGGCGATCATTCTTGCCATTAACCAAAAGGCAGCGATGATTCGCCTGCCGATGAACCGCACTATCGACGTAGCGCGCATCGACGCCATACAAAAAGAACTCGAAAATGAACTCGGCGAAGAGCCGACGCTGACGCAGATCGCCGACCGGCTCGATATGCCCGAAGCCGAAGTGCGCTGGCTGAAACAGATTTCATCAGATTACGTCTCGCTCGACGTGCCGGCAAACGCAGACTCAGAGAACACGCAGATCTCGCAAGTACGCGACGACAAATACATCTCGCCCGAAAACCAGGTGATGCAGGGCGCGCTGCACGATTCGCTGCACCAGATTCTGGGCGAGTTGACCGCGAGCGAACGCGAGATTATCGAACACCGCTATGGCCTTAATGGCAAAACGACTCTGTCGCTGACTCAGGCGGGTAAGAAATTCAACCTTTCCAAAGAGCGGGTGCGGCAGATAGAAAAGCTGACATTACTCAAGCTGCAAAAATATGGCAAGCAGCGCCACCTCGAAGATTTTCTCGACAAAGAAGCCTGAGCCATGTCTGCCCGGAGCGTTCGTTATTCAACGCTCCTATGGCCTGCGTTGTGGTCGCGGCGCCGCATAGTTACTTTTACATCGGCGTCACTTTTTCTGATCCTCACCCTTTCTTATCTGGCCCACCTCGGTCTGAAAGAAAACGCGACGCTCAAGGCTAGAACCACGGAACGCGCGGCCGCCTCTCTGCAGCTGAAACTCTCAGGGGTTGAGCCCTGGAACTGGCAGCAGAATTTTGCGTGCACGAATGGTGCCCCTGATTGCCTGCGCGTTTCATTGCATTTTGCTGCACCGAATCAGAACGCAGCGCGGCACAAGCAAGAAGTCATCGCCCCCACAGCATGTGCAATTTGCCATGCGAAAGAGCTGGCGCACGACAAGACGGTGGTCGTGGTTTTTCCCGATATTCCCGCGCAGGGGCTGAACATGTGGCTGGCTTACGCGCTCGCAGTGGCTCTGTTCGGCATATTCATCTACGTATTTTCCCGGCTTGCAATGCTGCGCCGCCACGGGCGCGCGGCCGGTATCTGCGTGGCGGCGGTGCGCACGACCGATGACGCCCCGGCAGAAGTTACGCGCTGGCTCGCGCACTCGCTTCGATCACCCTTTGCAGCCTATTTTACTGAAAGCGAAGAAAGGCGCACAAGGTGGATTACGACGACAGACAAATTTACCCGCTGGCTCGCGTCTGAATCACACGCACTCATGAAACACCGAAAACACCTGAGGCTCGTCGCATTGCACGGCAACCTCTCGCAGGTTCCCCCTTTGCCTGTCGAACTCTTGCGTTACGCCTACCGCTTTCTGTCGCTGAAACAGTCGCATGAATTTCTTCTGCACGCAGACCTGAAGCCATATAAAGAAGAAAGTGCAATTAATAAACGACGGCTTGTCTTAAAAAACAAATCGGGCGCCTCGCTCATTTTCGTTGTCTGGGAGCCCGACTAAATGTCTGAAGAAACAAAACCTGAAAAATCTGCGCCGGTGAAGAAAAAGCCATCGACCGCGAAAAAGAAGTCTGGCGGCAAGGCACCAAAACCTGCTCTTGTGATCGTCGAGTCACCTGCAAAAACCAAGTCGATCGGTAAATTTCTGGGCGCCAAATACCGCGTAGAATCATCAAAGGGGCACCTGATCGATCTGCCGCGCTCGAGCATGGGTATAGATATCGCCAACAACTTTGAACCGCTCTATATCACCATTCGCGGCAAGGGCAAGACCCTCGGCGAGCTCAGAAAGGCCGCCAAAAACTCTTCTGAGGTATTACTTGCGACCGACCCCGACCGCGAAGGTGAAGCCATCAGCTGGCACTTGGGGCGCGCGCTTTCTGAAGTTAACCCGAAGATCAGCCGCATCGAATTCAACGAAATTACCAAAGAGGCCGTACTCAAAGCTGTCGAGCATCCACGCGCGATCGACATGCTGCGCGTTGATTCACAGCAGGCGCGGCGTGTGCTCGACCGCCTGGTCGGTTATGAAATTTCCCCGGTATTGCAAAAAAAATTCGGGTCGCGCCGTTTTTCAGCTGGCCGTGTACAATCTGCAGCGCTGAAGATTCTCTGCGACCGTGAAATAGAAATCGAAAAGTTCATCGCTGAAGAATTCTGGGAATTTGACGCACGCTTTTTAGGGGAAAACAGCAAGGCGAAAGACAAAGAAACGGTGTTCAGACTCGCCCAGGTCGACGGAAAGAAAGTATCTGTGACGAACAAGGCCGATGCCGACGCCCTTGCGACCCGCATCGACGCAGCGGCATTTAATCTGGCGTCGCGCAAGACCTCAGAGCGGCGCATCAAACCGCTCGCTCCGTATATCACGAGCCGCCTGCAGCAGGACGCTTCAACAAGACTAGGTTTTCGCGCACAGAAGACCATGTCGATCGCGCAATCGCTCTACGAAGGTGTCGAACTGGGTAAAGAGGGTTCTCAGGGCCTCATCACCTATATGCGTACCGACTCGACGCGCATCTCGGCGACGGGCCTCGAGCAGGCCCGTGCCTATATCGGTCGCTCATTCGACGCCGCTTACCTGCCCGAGGCACCGGTTCAGTACAGCAAAAAGGCAGAAAATACTCAAGACGCGCACGAAGCGATTCGTCCAGTCGATGTGAACCGTACTCCGGAAAGTGTTGAGAAGTTTCTCGATCGGGACCAGTACCGCCTCTATGCGCTCATCTGGCGCCGCTTCGTTGCCTCGCAGATGACTTCAGGGGTCGATGAACTGGTGACTCTTGAGGTACACGGAGGTGCCCAAGCCGCGGCTGACACGACGCCATCTTCGCCGCGGCCAGAAGTTCACGAAAAAGAATCCGAATTTGTTTTTCGGTATTCGAGCTCGCGCCAGCTATTTCCCGGTTTCAGGGCAATTTATCCGCTCGGTGAAGAAAAGATCGGCTACGTGCCCTCTTTTGCCGAAGGTGAGTCGCTTAAGCTGCTCGATCTGCTCAGGCAGCAGAAGTTCACGCAACCACCCCCGCGCTACACCGAAGCATCGCTGATCAAGGCGATGGAAGAATCGGGTATCGGGCGGCCTGCAACGTATGTGCCCACCATCGGCACGCTCGACAAGCGCGCGTATATCGAACGCAAAGGCCGACAGCTGATACCTACAAAACTTGGCCGCGTGGTCAATGATATCATGGCCGCGCACTTTCCTGAAATCGTCGATCTCAAATTCACGGCGAACATGGAAGAGAAACTCGACAGCATTGCGCAGGGACAGAACAACTGGCGGCACATGCTGGGAGATTTTTATCCAGCATTTCACGGCACGGTCGAGCGCGCTGGTGATGAAATTGCCGACCAGACGCATCTCGTACGCATTCCACTCGGGCGCGAGTGCCCAAAATGTGGCAATGAACTGATGCAGAAGCTCGGTAAAAACGGCTATTTTATCGGCTGCAGTAACTTTCAGGGGGGCTGCCGCTTCTCTGAAAGTATTCCGCTGGGCACCTGCCCCATTTGCGGCGGCAGCGTCGTGAAAAAGAAAGGCAAAAAAGGCCGCGGGTTCTTCGGGTGCGCGAATTACGCAACCACAGGATGCGAGTTCACCATGCTCGAAACCCCGGCTAAGCGCACGTGTCCCAAGTGTGATTCGATTATGGGGCAAAAGGTGCGAAAAACGGGCATCACGCTTACGTGCCAGAACCCTGATTGTAAACACGTCATCGAAGAGGCATCAGAAGATTTGCCGGCCGATAGTACAGGTGGCGAAGGCGCCACCTGATTTTCAGCCGGATCAAAGCGCTGCGTAAAGACGGCGCAGCGCCTGGTAATACGAAATGTGCAGGTTTGGCGGCCGTGTGCCTGAATGCGAGAGTATAAAGCTGTAGAGCGTATGCACGGACAGCGAATACTTTTCGAGCCGGCCGGTTTTCGGCGGATTACGGTCGAATGCCTTATCGACGAAGCGAAACAGATCGCCGCCATGCATAGAAGTAAAGCGCGCCGCAATCTCGGGCGGTGACGAATACACGAGAGAAAACAATAATGCGAAGAACTCAGGGTATTCGCGATTGAACCATGAAATGGCCCGAAACATCTCTCGCATTTCAACCAGCAAAGAATCGGTGCGCACGATGCGGCTGCGCAGCCGGCGGATCATATAGAGGTGCGTCGCACGCAGGCAGATCCAGTACAGATTCTCTTTGCTGCCAAAATGGTGGTAGATGCTCGGCTGTTCAAGCCCTGCTTCATGACTGATTTCCCGTACCGAAGTTCCGTAAAATCCCTTGCGGGAAAAAGCGACAGCCGCCCCCACAAGAATTCGCTCTTTTGAATCGCGCCATGGATAAACTTGCCAGGCAGGTTTTGTATTTTCTGTCCGCATAGAACGCCGGCAAGAACGGCAAACGGCGCAGCATTTGAAAGCCAAAAATGAAATTTTTGATTGTACTATTGATTGGTTTATGCAGGGCGGCGCACGTTTGACATACATGTTGAGGAACACATGCAATTAACCGCCGTTCTGGCAGAACCTCCGCTTGAGGTAAGGCCGACCCGCTTCGGCAAAGGAGTTTTCGCGCGAAAGGCTTTTCGCGCCGGCGAGAAAATTCTGCAGTTTCGAGGCCGAATCTATACGCGTCGCGAATACCTCGGGAAGGTGAATCCTGAAAAATGCCACTACATGCAGATCGGCGAAGATTCCTTTCTGGGGCCTTCTACCTCACCGGATAACTTCGTCAACCACTGCTGCGAACCCAATGCTGGACTGAAGGTTGAAAACGGCAAGGCGTTTCTCATCGCAGTTGCATCGATTGCTGCGGGCCATGAAATCACCTTTGACTATTCAACTTCGATGGCCGAAGACCATTGGGAAATGGACTGCGCCTGCGGCGCGCCGACCTGCCGCTCGCGCGTGCGGGACTTCAAATACCTGCCGCGAGACCTGCAGCAAAGATATATTGATCTGGGCATTGCGCCCGATTTCGTAATTCGCTCCGCCGGGCTTGAAGATACACATGACCTGTTTCATGTGATGCAAATTTCCTCCGTGAATCATGCTCAACCAGCGCATTGAGGTTCGCGGTAGCGATATTGAGGGTCGGGGGCTCTTTGCCCGCGAACCGATCGCTGCCGGTGAATTTATCTGGCAGAAAGAAGCCGACGAGCGCGCGTACACACAGGCTGAAATTGAGGCCTTACCCGCGGAGCGGCAGAAGAACTTCTACAACTACAGCTACCAGGTTGCGCCCGGCCTGTTCTACGGCACCCCCGAAGGCAAGGCCGGCGATGACGGCGATTACATGAACCACAGCTGCGACCCCAATACCTGGTTCGAGCCCGACGGGTCGATGAGCGCGCGGCGCAATATCGAAATGGATGACGAAATCACCTACGACTATGCCACCAGTGAAAGCCGCTCTGATTTTTCTCTGGCCTGCCGCTGTGGCTCGGCTCTCTGCCGGGGTACCGTGCTGGGTACAGATCTGAAGAACCTACCTGAACTTCGTGCGCGCTACGGCGTGCATATCATGCCGCACGTGCTTGCCTGATACCCCAAAATTAGCTCGACTATTTGCGTCGTCTGAAACACGGTGCCAGCGCATGGGATTCATAAAACCAACACCGCCACCCTACGACCCGCTGCTCTGGCAAACTAGACCTTACAGCGAACAGGCGCAGCTCGCGTGCGAAGCCTGGGCGGTGCAGGGTTATGGTACGCCTATCGGCGCCTATTTTCTCTATGTCTTTAAAATAGTATTCTACATCTACATGTGGATTTTTTTCTGCGGCTTCAGCCCCGGCATTGGGTCGCTTCACACAATTTCTGAATGGGCATTCACACCGATCGCTTTTCAAAAAGCAATCGTGTGGAGCATGCTCTTTGAAGTGCTCGGCCTCGGCTGCGGCAGCGGCCCGCTCACCGGTAGGTACTTTCCACCGATTGGCGGATTCTTGTACTTTCTGCGCCCGGGCACGACGAAGCTGCCGCTCTACCCTAACCTTCCGGTTCTCGGCGGTAACCGGCGTACCATCATCGACGTGTTTCTCTACTCGTTACTGATCGCCTTGCTGGTGACGCTGCTGATCGCACCCGTCTTCGGCAAAACAGAGATCATGGCTGTCGTCGTCGTGCTGCCGCTTTTAGGGCTCGCCGACCGCACGCTCTTTCTCGCGGCGCGTGGTGAGCACTATTGGACGACTGCAGTATGTTTTCTTTTTGCGAACGAATGGATCGCCGGCGCAAAAGCCGTGCAGCTCGCGCTCTGGTTCTGGGCAGGCTTTTCAAAACTCAACCTGCATTTTCCGTATGTCGTCGGTGTCATGACATCAAACAGCCCGTTCACACGTTTCGCCTGGGTGCGCCGGCTGATGTATAGAGATTACCCGCGTGACCTTAATCCATCCGCCCTGGCGAAATATGCCGGCCATTGGGGCACCGCCGTAGAAATGGGTATTCCTCTCATATTGCTGCTGTCACCGGTGGGTAGCTATGGCCATATCGCCGGCATGGCGCTGATGCTCGGTCTGCACATCTACATCACGAGTAACGTACCGATGGGAGTTCCGATCGAATGGAACTTTATGGTCGTCTACGGCGCATTCTTTCTCTTTTGGTCGCAGGCAAACGTGTCGCTGCTTGCACTCCCCGTGCCGCTCGCCGTTTTTCTCGGCATCATGCTTGTGGTGTTGCCTCTCGTCGGTAATATCTGGCCGCGCGCGCTGTCATTTCTCATCTCGATGCGCTATTATGCAGGCAACTGGGCTGCGGGCGTCTGGCTGTTCAAAAAAGGCAGCCATAAAAAACTCGAGCATCTCACGACGAGTGCGCGCTGGGTGCCCGACCAGTTGCGGCTTTTCTACAGCGAATCGGATACGATTGCGATCCTGAGCAAGGTGATGGCGTTTCGCCTCATGCACCTGCACGGGCGCGCGTTCTCAGCGCTCATGCCGTCTGCGGTCGAAAATTTCAACGACTACGAATACTCCGAAGGTGAAGTCATCGCGGGGCTGGTGCTCGGCTACAACTTCGGGGACGGACACCTGCACGACGAAAAACTTGCAGCTGCAGTGCAAGCCCAGTGCGGGTTCGAACCCGGCGAAGTGCGCTGTATCTTCATAGAATCTGAACCGCTCTTTAAATCAAAGCTGGAATACCGAATTTATGACCTCGCGACCGGTAATATCGAATCGGGCACCATCGACGCGGCCGCACTCAGAAGTCGCCAGCCCTGGATAACCGGAAAACCCTGATGGCCGATGTCGTGGTAATCGGCTCTGGCCCGAATGGCCTAGCCGCTGCTGTGCGCCTGGCGATGGCGGGTGTTTCGGTGCATGTCATCGAAGCGGCCTCTGAAGTCGGCGGTGGCACACGCACCGCTGAACTCACGCTGCCGGGTTTTCGGCATGACGTGTGCTCGTCGGTGCACCCGATGGGAGTCGTCTCGCCATTTTTCAAGGCTCTGCCCCTCGAACAGCATGGCTTGAAATTCATCTACGCTGGAGCATCGGTCGCGCACCCATTGGACGAGGGACGCGCAGCACTGCTCACGAAATCGGTGGAAGAAACGGCTGAACGGCTGGGAGTCGATCGCAATCGGTATATCTCGCTTGTAAAACCTTTTGTCGAATCTGCGGATGACCTGTTTAACGACGCGCTGAAACCTATGTCGCTGCCGAAACATCCGATACTGATGGCGCGCTTCGGATTAAAGGGGATGCGCAGTGCTGAATCCCTGTGGGGCTGCTTCAAGACCGACGAAGCCCGCGCCCTGATTGCAGGCTGCGCGGCGCATTCGATTCTGCCGCTGAATAAACCGATCACTGCGGCGGTCGCGCTCATCTTCATGATCGCGGGCCACGTCGAAAACTGGCCCATCGCAGCCGGTGGATCGCACACGATTACATTAGCTCTCGCGTCTTATTTGCGTTCGCTTGGCGGCACGATCGAAACAGGCAGGCGAATCCGTTCGGCTTCTGATTTGCCAGAGGCACGCGCTTATATGTTCGACACGAGCCCCAACCTGCTCGCTGAAACATTTGCAACTGCTTTACCCCAGGGGTATCGCAAGCGACTCAGCAAATTTCGATACGGGCCCGGGGTCTTCAAACTGGACTACGCGCTTTCATGCCAGGTTCCATGGCTGAACACAGAATGCCTCACGGCCTCGACCGTGCACCTGGGTGGCAGCAGCGAAGAAATTGAGCGCGCCGAGGCCGAAGTCTGGAATGGTCTGCATCCGCAAAAACCTTTTGTGCTTCTAACGCAACAGAGCCACTTTGACAGTGCTCGCGCGCCCCATGGCAAACATACGCTGTGGGCCTATTGCCACGTGCCGAACGGTTCGACGGTCGACATGTCAGCGGCGATTGAAGACCAGATCGAAAGGTTTGCCCCGGGTTTCCGTGAAACCATTCTGCACCGTCATGCTATGCACACTGCTGCATTCGAACGCTACAACGCGAACTACATCGGCGGCGCTATCACTGGCGGCGTCGCCGACCTGTGGCAGTTCGTCACGCGCCCGGTTGCGCGCTGGAACCCCTACACCACACCCAACCCCAGAATATTCCTTTGTTCGGCGTCGACGCCACCTGGCGGTGGCGTGCACGGTATGTGCGGGTTTAACGCAGCCAACACGGTATTGACGAGGTTGAAGAAACTACCGTTCGCTGCTCTGCTCTGATCGTCACGTTTGAAGTCAGATTTTGCTGAACAAACGCAGGCCTTGCTTTTTCGCCAGCGCCGCAAATATTTTGTCATGCGAGAACACCCGGGCCTTGGCGTCGATGGCTGACTGCGCGATATGCGCATCGGGGGTCGAAATTGTGACACCTTCTGCCATGAGGCGCGCGCGCAAATCGCCGACCCGAAACCAATGCGCGAGAGAAGAATCAGAAAGCGCCAGGTCACCGATAAAGGCCTTGAGTCGCACTTTCTGGTCTCCCTTGCGCGCACCGCTGATCAACTCTGCCGCAATAACGGGGGTCATGATGACAAGTCCGTGTTCGAGAAGGCCATCGACTGCTTCGGCCAATGCCGGGTTGTAGCCGGCAAAATAATCGACCCAAATGCAGGTATCAACGACGACGTTCACGGCTCGTCTCTGTGTCTATATCAAGCTGTAATCGGCCTTTAAGCGATCGGCCGGTCTCAAAGGCGCGGCGGCGCCGGAGCATTTCAAGACCGAGCACCAGCGTTTCGGTGATACCTTTGCCGCTAATCTGTTGCGCTTCGATCAGCAGCTGGTGCGGCAGGTTAGCGGTCACGCGCCTTGTTTGCGCACGGGTCTCGTCCAAAACTACTGTATTCATACGCTCGTATGAATGACAGTATGAACAGCGTCAAGATATTTCTTGAATTCTTCAGCTACCCGCTATTCCCCTGCCTTTTCAAGCAGCTCGAGAAAACGTGCGGTTTTCGTTTCGATGGTGCGACCGAGTTCATCGATTGTGCGGCCGAGCTCTGCTGTCTTCTCAAATGGCAGGTTTTGGGCAGAGAGGCCGGCAGATGCCTCGTTCAGGCGAGCCTCGAGCTGCGGAATCTCCTTTTCAAGCAGATCGCGTTCTTTCTTTTCAGCAAAAGTTAATTGTGGTATTTTTGCTGTACGATTACGTTCGCGCGGCTCTTTGTCATTCTTTTCCTGGACATTTTTTTCGCGCTCCGAAGATTCTTTTTCGGCGAGGTACATCGAATAGTTCCCGTTAAAATCTTTCACTGCACCTTCGACCCCAGGCCTGAAGTCATTATCGAGCACGAAGAGGTGCGTTGTGAGCTTGTCCATGAAGTAGCGATCGTGAGACACAATCAACAGGCATCCTGGGAAATTCTGCAGATAGTCTTCGAGCACGTTGATCGTCGCGATATCGAGGTCATTGGTCGGTTCGTCCAGAATCAAAAAATTCGGATTCTCCATGAGTATGGTAAGCAGGTATAACCGGCGCTTCTCACCTCCGCTGAGCGTTGCCGCGCTCTGTCGGTGCGTCGACGGCGGAAAAAGAAACTGCTCAAGCAGCTGCGCGGCCGTCAGAGATTTACCCTTCGCGAGCGAAACCGCTTCGGCGACGTTACGCACCGCTTCGAGAATCGTCATGCCTTCGGGAAAGTTGGCGCCGGTTTGCCGGTAATAACCGAACACCGTTGACAGCCCTTTATCGACGGTGCCGCTGTCAGGCTTCTCAAGCCCCGTGAGCAGATTCAGGAATGTGGATTTGCCAGCACCATTGCGCCCGATGATGCCGATGCGGTCGCCTTTGGTGAATTTGTACTCAAAATTGCTGATGAGCTTGCGTGCACCGTATGCTTTGCTGAGTGCGGTGATTTCGAGTATTTTGCCACCCACACGGTTCATTTCGAGCTGCAGCGTCTTCAGTTCTTCTTTATCCCGTGCAGTCGCGGCAACTTTCAGGTCTTCAAAAGCATCAACGCGGTATTTAGCCTTGGTGCCGCGTGCCCGGGGTTGTTTGCGAATCCATTCGAGTTCGCGGCGCATTTTGTTTTGCGCGCGATCGACGGCAACGGCTTCGGCTTCTTCGCGTTCGGCTTTTTTCTCAAGAAAATTAGAATAACTGCCTTTGTAGCTGTAGAGCTGCCCATTGTCGAGTTCGAGAATTTCGTCACAGACAGTCTCGAGAAAATAGCGGTCGTGCGTCACCAGAAGGAGCGTGATTTTTTCGCGCTGCAGGTAGCTCTCGAGCCATTCAATCATATCCAGATCAAGATGGTTGGTCGGTTCATCGAGAATCAGAATGTCGGCTTCGTCGATAAGCGCATGCGCCAGAGCGACACGCTTTCTCTCACCCCCCGACAGAGATGCGACCTTCGCCGAGGTGTCTTTGATTCCCAGTCGTGTAAAGATTCCGGTGATCTTGCGCTCGTAATCCCATGCGCCGGCAGATTCGATTTCAGCAATCGCTGCATCGATGCCCTTGCCGGTGCGCATCGCTTCTTCATAACGCGCAATGACCCGCATCACTGGTTTTCGCGTATCGAAGATAGTTTCTGCGATTGTCATATTCGCGTCTAGTTCGTCGGATTGATCAAGGTACGACAGTCTGATGCCGTTACGCAAAATGACACGCCCCGCATCGGCGGTTTCTTTGCCTACCAGAATCTGCATGAGCGTCGACTTACCGGCTCCATTGCGCGCAATGAGTGCTTTTTTCTCACCGGCGTCGAGACCGAATGAAATTTCTTTGAAGAGCACCTTATGCCCAAAGGATTTGCTGAGTTTTTCAACCGAAAGATAGTTCAATGCGTGTTACCTTGCTTCATGCCACAGCCAGAAGTCGAAACACACCGCACAACGCTTCAGAAGCAGGATGATCCCCACCAGATCAAAGGTGCGTTTTGCGAAAGGGGTAGTTTTAATTTGCCGCCTGAGAATCGGGCGGAGTTTGCCTTATGGATCAGAAAGTAGCACACGACATTTTGAGCGCAGGGTTGAGCGTTGGTGCAGATTTTGTCGAGCTCTATGAAGAAGAGACTCGCAATGCCGCGGTGAGCATGCGCGACCATAAAATAGAAAATGCGACAGCGGGTATCGAATATGGCATAGGGCTCAGGCTGCTGTATGGTACCGACGTGATCTATGGTTACACGAGTTCAGATTCGCGCGACGCGCTCATGCAGTTGCTGCAGGCGCTTTCAGCTGCGCGCACAGGCGGAGGTAAAAATTCTGCCGATCGAAAAATAGCCATGACACCGCTTATGCACGCGACGGGAATTCAACAGATCAGCCGAAAACCCGCCGATGTCGGGCAGGCTGCAAAGTTGCCGCTTCTGATGCGCGCAGAAAAATCGGGCTATGCTGTCTCGAACCACATACAACAGGTTTCAGCCTCCCTCGTCGACTCGACTAAACACATACAAATTGCGAACAGCGAAGGCCTTTTTGTTGCTGATTCACGCACTCGCACCCGATTTTCCGTGTCGGTGACTGCTGAAAAAGGCGGTGAACGTTTTGTCGCAGGCGAATCACCGGGAGCGCTGAAGGGCTTTGAATTCTTTGACGAACTCGATATCGAATCGCTCACACGCGAAGCTGCCGAAAGGGCGCTGCGCATGCTCGATGCCGGTTACATAGACGGCAAAAAGATGCCGATTATTCTCGGCCCCGGTTTTGGCGGAGTGATTTTCCATGAAGCATGCGGCCATCCTCTTGAGACCGAAGCGCTGCGCAAGAAAGCAACTCCCTTTGCCGGTAAGCAGGGCCAAATGATCGCACACCCGTCGGTGACGGCAATCGATGACGGTACTATCTTCGGCAGTTGGGGTTCGGTCTCAATTGATGATGAAGGTATGCCCACTGAAAAGACTATTCTGATAGAAAAAGGAATTCTCAAAAACTACATCTCTGACCGTGTCGGCGCAACAGAATGTAACGTCAGGCGCACCGGCTCAGCGCGCAGGGAGTCGTATAAGTATGCTCCTGTTTCGCGCATGCGCAACACCTACATTGCTGCAGGCACCAGCACGCTCGATGAAATGCTCGCCGGTATCGACGAAGGTCTCTACGCACCGAAACTCGGTGGCGGTTCGGTCAACCCCGCGACGGGAGAGTTTAATTTTGCCGTCGAAGAGGGTTACCGCATTCGCCAAGGCAAAATCGCCGAGGGCGTGCGCGGCGCAACGCTGATCGGCAAAGGCCACGAGATTCTACCGCATATTTCGATGGTAGGCTCAGATCTCGAAATCACCGCAGGCATGTGCGGCGCGTCTTCGGGCAGCGTACCCGTTACGGTAGGCCAACCAACGCTCAAAGTCGACGAAATGCTCGTGGGGGGCAGATGAACACGAAGGTCTATGGCCCGAAGCTGCCAAGGATGGCATCTTTGCCGAGGACGAGATGAGAATTGAGCAAGCAATCAACACCCTCGCCGAGCTTGCCAAGAGCTCGCAAGCAGAGGCGTTTGACATCGTCGGGTATGACTCTTTCAGCGAGAGCGTAGAAATCTTCGAGCAGAAAGTCAGCAATACAGAGATTCAACGATCTTCGGCACTTGGGGTGCGCGTTTTCAGCGAGCATAGACCAGGTATCGCGTTTACCGAACGGCTCACCCTCGAGGCGCTGAAGACCTGCCTCGCCGACGCGCTGTCGCACACGCGCCTGACCGATGCGGTAGAGTTTACCGTTGCCGAAAAACAGCCGGCAAGCGACCGTATTTTTGACCACCTATCGTCCGATTTTGACAAGGTGGGCCTCAGCGAACTGACGGAATTCTCAAAGAATCTGGAAAATGACACGCGCGCGCAGGACACACGCATAGAAAACGTACCGTATACTGGCGCGAGCCGATCGGCTTCCACATCTTTTTTTATGAATTCAAACGGTATCGAATACCAGCAGAAACACCAGGAGTTCTCGGCGTATACAGCGGCGGTAGCGGCGCTTGGCGAACAGAAGAAGATGGGCTTTTACAGCAATAGCCGGGCAGCTTTTGCCGACCTCAAACCGCTCGACTTCGCAGGCACCGCGGCGCGGCGCACGCTCGAACAGTTGGGCGCCAAACCAGTCGCCGCGGGCGAGTACCGGGTGCTGTTTAGCAACCGGGTAGCGGGGCAGATTCTTTCGATCTATCAATCCGCATTTTTTGCCGACGCTGCGCAGCGCGGCCAATCGCGCCTGAAAGGCCGCCTCGGCGAACAAATAGCGGCCCCGCAGCTGACGATTCGCTCACTCGCGCTTGAAGTTAAGCTCAAGGGCTCTCGCGCCCGCGATGCAGAAGGCACTCCCACGCGCGATCTAATCGTCGTGCAGAACGGACAGTTCGCAAATTTTCTTTATAACCTCGAGGCCGCAACCAAAGACAAGGTAACATCAACCGGCAATGCCTCGAGGTCCATCGCGGGAAAAGCGGGCACCTCGTTTAAGAATCTGGTTGTCGATGCAGGTACCACGTCGGTGCGCGAACTACTTTCAGCAGGCCGAATATTGTTTATCGACAAACTCGAAGGAGCGGCGGGCTGCTCAGCCGTCTCGGGTGAAATGTCAATCGGCGTTCAGGGCTTTCTTTTTGAGAATGGCGAGCGCGTGCACGCGGTTGACCGCATTACACTCAGCTCGAATATTTTTGATATGCTGCAGAACCTCGAGGCGGTTTCATCGGATTACAACGACCAATACAGTTCAGTGCGCGTGCCTGACCTTCTGTTCGGCAAAATCGCAGTCGCGGGCTGACAAGAGACCGAACAAACAAAATGATAAAACTGAAACCACTCACCATCGCAGTTGAGCGTCTGAAAGTAAAACTTTCAGTCGGTATTTACGACTCAGAAAAGCGAAAGAGCCAGATGGTCTACATTTCGGCAAGGCTCATCTTGAAGCGGCGGCGCTATGACATCGACGAGATGAAAAATTCAGTCGATTACGACCTGCTGTGCGCTGAAATAAAGCGCGTGGCAGCAGCGCGCCACTATGAACTCATAGAAAATCTGGCGCTGCATGCAGGTCAGGCGTTGAAGCGCCTTGCGGATGCAGAAAGCGTCCAGGTCAGAATCGACAAGCCGCTCGCGGCGCGCAAGAACGTTGCCGAGACAATTTTTGTGCTCGTCGACTGCTGATAATCGCTAAACGCGCATCCCAAGAAAGTTTTTCAGTCGTCAGAACCGGGGTCACTCACCTGCCCCAGAAGTTTCTCTCTGAAATAGCGAACGGCATTTAACGCTGTCTTGCGTTTTTCTTCAGCGAGCGCCGCAGCGTCGCCTTCGGTGAACAGAAACATGTCTTTCTCGTTCTTCAGTAGGTGAAAGAGCGCAAAAGCCCCGTGCGGTACCGCGAATTTATTTGTCAGGTTTACCGAAAATGCCGTGCTGGCGCTGATCTTTTTGGCAAAATAGACCGGGTCAAAATACCTTAAATTCTCTTTAATTTGCTGTTTCGCCTTCTTGCCACCGCGCGCGGCGGAGTTGATTTCACGCGCATAGTCCGCATCGGAAATATTCTGCGTTTCATCAAGGTGTAGAAATGCCGGGTTCTCAAGAAACAGCGCTTCGCCCCGCTGCATATAGGCAGCGGCGAAAAGCGCCTGCGCGGCACCAACACCCTGGCCGATAATGCCGATGCGTGACGTGTCAATTTCACGCCTCAGGCGCGCCACCTCAAGGGCGCGGTACGCATCGAGGTAGATCTTGTTCGCGTAATATTCAGCCGGCTCAAGCAGGCGCTCGCCAAAATAACCGTAGCTCTCTTCGCGTTCGTCTTTCTTTTTAGCTCCTGAAGTTTTGTCGTCGCTGTGTACGGGACGCGGCGCTTCATGCCCGCGCAGGCGCACGACCAGCTGCGCTATACCGGCATTCATGAGGCCCTTATAGGCGACAGTCTCTTTACCATAGTCGGGAAAGATGACTACCAGAGGCGGTTTGCCTATCAGTTTGCGAGGCGCGACAAACTGCGCGCTCATGTGGTATTTATCGACGCTCTGAAAATCGACAGCCAGATTCTGTTCAGTAAAAAGTTTGCGGCTGACCTTCTTTCGGGTCTGCACTTCGAGCGGCACTTTCTTGAGTCTCGCAAGCTGCGCCGCCCAGAATTTGTCGAGATCTTTCGGAGCGACCGATACATCCGCCTCGGCGCTGTAACATTCGTCAAAGAGTGCCATTCGCGAATTCACTTCTGAATCGCGACATAACGTACATTATTTTGCTGACAGCGCGGCGAAATATGGTTCACACACCGCTTCCCCTGCAAAGCGTTGTGTATGACCGCCCTCGCCCTCAGGCTGCCAGACGACCACGATCTGCTCGCTTTCATTTTCGCAAGGTTTATCGACGGCGAACTGACGGGCATCGCCGAAGGTCGCGCGATGCAGTTTGCGCCCGATCTCAGCGCTGCGGATTTTCTCGCCCGGCAGATACGCGACGAAATTCGACACGCGAGGCTT
Organism: uncultured Leptospiraceae bacterium; assembly: GCA_942492915.1. Taxonomy (GTDB): domain Bacteria; phylum Spirochaetota; class Leptospiria; order Turneriellales; family Turneriellaceae; genus Turneriella. The sequence goes on along the minus strand of OW818662.1, from coordinate 1,047,574 downwards.
TACGCCGGCCTCTACGCTTATGTCAGCCCCGAAGCTCCCGTACCGCGGCAGTCCTGGTTGCTGAAAGTGATTACCGCGCCCGTTTCTGGCCGCCTGTGGATAGAACATTGTTTTCTCGATAAGGCCGTGGGTGAACGCTGGGTTCATTTTTTAATGCAGGCGCTTACCGAGCATCTGGAAGACGCGCGCATTGTAAAAACCCTGAAAGCGATTGCGCGCGACGAGCTGACGCATATAGCCTTTGGTGAGGCTCAGGTGCGGCTTCATGCCGGGCAGAGCCGTTTCAGGCGCTATTACCTGTGGGGGCTTTATCTGCGCGTCGATTTTGCTCTGGGTCTCGCCTACAGAATGACCCGCCGCCTCATCGCGCGTCGCTATTCGCTTCAGGGCGCGCAGGTACTCGAGTTATTTTTCACGCGCTACCGCGAGCAGGGGCTTGCAGAAATAGCAGATTTGCTGGGGGTTAAACCTGTGAAATCGATCGGGCAGATGTTCGCGTGCCAGGTCCTTTATTTGTTCCGCTGGCTCTTCACCGGCTGGCTGCGGAACCCCGCGCGGGCATTCAGACGTTCGGCCGAAAATTAACCCGAAAACGAAATTGCCAAGTTGTTGCCGCAGCATCAGCGCCTGCGAGAATACCTCTCATGAGTAAGGCGCTCGACTACCTGCTGAAAGCCCGCCCCGACGCGATGCAGGCATATTTTTCTTTTTTGAAAAAAGCCGGTGAGCACCTTGATCCCAAAACTGCGGCGCTCATCTCGGTTATTACCAAAGTACACGCCAAAACAGCCAACGGCGTCAGGCAATATCTGCCCCGCGCGCTGAAAGCCGGCGCGACCGCAGATGAAGTGATCGATGCGCTGCTGATGGCGATGCCGGCTCTCGGTTTCAGCAAGATTGTCTGGGCAATCGACGTCATACTTGAAATGCACCTTCCCGAATTCAGCCATATCGAAAGTGGCTCTGCCCCCGTAAAAGAGCAACAGACATGGCATGAAGTTGCACCTGAATCGGCGATAGCCATGGGGGATGCAAAATTCTTCCAGGCCGGCACACACCGTTGCATAGTCTCGCGTTCAGGCGGTTCTCTCTCGGTATTTGAAGCCCGGTGCCCGCACAGAGGCAACCCGATTCCCGAGACGGCAATTACAGGCGATACGGCCACCTGCCCTTTTCACGAATGGAAGTTTGACCTCACGAATGGCCTGTGCATTTCGGGCGGTACGCTGCCGCTGAAGACGCTCGAATCGAAAATTGAAAACGGGATTATTCTAATCAAGGCCTAACGCTTCAAGGCGCTGGGGTAAACTCCGCCGTCAGACGAGCGGATGCATGTGCAGTTCTACATCCGGATTCTGCTCTTGAAAGGAACGCAATCGGTACTGGCTTTCGAACAGCAATACGGGATCGCCGACCTCGTCATAGACAATCTTGTCAAAACGGCCGGCTTTTTCGGCGTCTTCTTTTTTGATCCAGCGCGAGCATTCAAAAGACAGCGGCTCGAGCCTCACCGGTGCGCCGTATTCATCTTCCAGACGGTATTTAAACACATCAAACTGCAGCTGCCCTATGACGCCGATGAGCGGTGTCTGGTCGCTGAGATTGAATAGCTGCACGACACCTTCGTCGGCGAGTTCGCTGATTCCCTTGCGAAACTGCTTGGTTTTGCCCGTGTCGGTCAGCACAATGCGCGCATAGACGTCGGGCGCGAATCTCGGCAGCGGATGAAATGTGGGCGGTGCACCTTCGCAAAGAATGTCGCCGAGCCGATAGAGACCTGGGCTGATAATGCCAATGATGTCACCGGGGTACGCCGTATCGATCGTCGTGCGCTCTTGCCCGAAAAACGCGACGGGGTTCGCGAGTTTAACTTCTTTACCCAGACGCGGCACATTGACCGACATACCGCGCTCAAACTTGCCACTCGTCACGCGCAAGAATGCCACACGGTCGCGGTGCAGTTTGTTCATATTTGCCTGCATCTTGAATACAAAACCCGTGAAGCGGTTTTCATCGGGATTCAGAATTTCCCCGTTGTCGAGCAATATTGGCCTCGGTGGCGGGGCCAGATCGGTGAGGTTCGCGAGCAGATGCTCGACGCCGAAATTCGTGACCGCGCTGCCAAAAAGCACTGGAGTCATCTCACCACGCAGAAACTTTTCTTTGTCAAACGATGGCAAGGCTTCTCCCGCGATGGCGACATCTTCGCAGAATTTGTCGTGCTCGGCCTCACCCATGAGTTCCCGAACCTGCGCGTCTTCTATACCGGTTACCTCTTCAGGTGAGCGGTGCTTGCCGCCAGTCGTGCGTTCAAAACGGTGCAGTTTCTTACCGTAGAGGTCAAAGTAGCCTTTGAAATCTTTTCCTGACCCCATCGGCCAGACGAGCGGCACTGCAGAGATGCCGAGCACCTTCTCTACGTTGTCGAGCAGCTCAAACGCCTCAAGCGCAGGCATGTCCATTTTGTTGATGAAAGTTATAATCGGTAAATTGCGCTCGCGGCAGATCTTGAAGAGTTTGATCGTCTGTGGCTCGACGCCTCGCGAGGCGTCGAGCAGCATGATCGCCGAATCGACGGCCATCAGCGTGCGGTACGTGTCTTCGCTGAAGTCCTGGTGGCCCGGTGTGTCGAGCAGGTTCATCACGTGCCCTTCGTAGTTGAACTGCAGCGCGGCTGTGCTGACAGATATACCGCGCTCCTGTTCGAGCGCCATAAAATCTGACTTGGTGGCCTTCCGGTCGCGCTTGGCACGCACGTGGCCTGCGAGGTGAATGGCCCCGCCATAGAGCAGCAATTTTTCCGTTAACGTCGTCTTACCAGCGTCGGGATGCGCAATAATCGCGAACGCGCGCCGCCGCCCGATTTCATCGCCAAGTTCAGCCACAGAGTCTCTGTCTGGATTGCAAACAGGGCGTAAATGAGCTTACGGGTCGACTCGCTGGCAAAGACCGCACCCATGCGAGGTATTCTGCTCTCTTTGCTCCTGACCACGACACTCGTGAAGAGCGCACTGGCGGCGGCGCAGGCCGGGAGTCCCGCAGAAGCGATGCACGATTTCAGCGCCGACACAAAGCGTGCAATCTGCGACGGCCTGCGAAAAGATGCTTCTGCGTGCGCGGCAGACATTACAAGCGTCACCGAGAACCGTACCGGGGCAAACTCCGCAATCTGGGCATTCACCGCCAGGGTTTCAGCCCCACTCAGAAAAAAAGGCGAACCACAGGAGCTTGTCAAAGCTGCACTACAGCCACTCACATTGCAGGTTATGGAAGCGACGCAGGAAGGCTTTACCGTCGTCGCGTATTACCGCGAAGCTGATGGCCACTTTGCGCGCGTACCGGCCGATGTGTTCGCCGCTGCCGCGCTGAATCCCGTCGACAAGGTTGTGGCGCGCCACAACACCGGCTTCTTCGCTAAAAACCGCCTCAGGTATGAAGTGCCGCCCGTATGGTCGGCTGTTGGGCTAAGCCCCGGCACAGAAGGATCGATCTCTTTCACGGTTGAGCTGCAGAGCGCGCAGACCTGGGCGCTGCAGTTAAATGACCTTGATGACACCGAACTCAAAGATCTCAGCATTGCGGCGTGCACTGTCGAATCGGGCAAAGAACCTCCGCGGGATTGCTCAGCGAATGCCGCAACATTACCAGCTGGAATATCGAAACTGCAGCTTCGCGTCACCGCGCGCCGTCACCTGAAGAACTCGCAACCCGCTTTTAAGTTTATGGTCCGTAACAGTGCAGATTCGACTGTCATAACCCAGCTCGCGATACCTTTTAAACCTCAGCCAAACTATTTTCTGTTCGGCATTACAGGTTTTCTGTTCGGCGGATTAATCGCCGTTATGGTTCTGATTGTCCGTAAAAATCCCGGCGCGCGCCGTAAAATGACTGCCTAAAAGCGCGGTTTGAGTTTTTCGGCCGTGACGAGCACAACGACGCGCGCCCTGCGCAGGTTGTCACGACTGCCCGGGTGCGCGGTCAATTTCGCAGCATCTTCATCGCTGATCACCAGAGCATTCGCACCAAATCGTGCTGCATCGAGCGCAGAAACTTTCAGTGGACGTTTGCCTGCTCGCCGCCGGGCATCGGCTGACCTTTCGTCATGTTCGAACCCTGCAACGCCGCGGCGCACAGCGGTCGTGCGCGTCAGATACGCGGCCCCGTAGATTTGCCTGCCCGAACTGGTGTAGACGCCGGTATCGAGTGTCGGTGCAAACGGCAAATGGCGCGCATCGATGATAAGACCGGTATAGAGAAGAGCTTCCATGTCAGATGTGTCGTAGTCACCAGTACCCGAACGCTGTTCGTACTGAGAGGTATCCTGCCTGCTCGCATCTGCCAAAGCCGCTTCAGAGTTGAATGCAAGGGGTAGATACGATAGCAGCGAGCCTCTGCCACGCAGCGGAACGTCGAGCGTTGCCGAGGCACGGTTTTCGGCTAATTGGTAGGTTGAAACCTTGAGTTGCGCCCAATACTCTGCAAGGTCAGCCGAGCGCAGCGCCTCGCTGGCCGCTTCGCCCTCACCGAGATCTTGTACCAGCTTCTCAGCCACTGAACTTAATTTCTTAAGCAGTTCATTGCGCAATTCCCGTCTCAGCTCTGCATTGCTGCTGCTGAGACGCGCTCCGCTCAGCGCAACTTCTGCGTTCAGGTAGATACGATTATTGGGCCAATCGACCACTGCGTCGACTCGCACGCCTTTTTGTGGCTTGCCGGTATAGGCGGGCGACATTGCCAGTAAAACCGCTGAAACGAAGAAGACACGAAATATGCTCACATACTATTCTCGAGTGAAATGAGACAAAACTTGTCGCCTTTTTATCAGCGAGTTTGCGGCGAGGGAACCAATCGGCTGATTCATGCGCACCGTCAGTCGCCGGCAAAGCCTGTCGATCCGTCGCCGACTAATCAGTCGTCGGCTAGTCGGCTATCGAATCGAGGGCGTCGTCCTGGTTTTTGTAGATGTCAAATACCGAACCAAGCTTCGTGATCTCAAGCAGGTGGTCGACGTCAGAACTGATTGCGCAAAGGCCAAAACGACCGTTGCGGCGCTCGATTTCTTTGTAGATATTGAGCAAAATGCCAAGCGCCGCTGAGTTGATAAAAGGAACCTTTTTCATGTCGACAATAATCTTCGGAACCTTCGCCTCGTGCATACACGATTCGAGTTCATCTGCCAGATCGAACTCCATTCCCGATTTGATCGCGCCGTCGATTTCGACGATACTGATTTCACCTTTTTTCTTAACTTTTATCTTGATGCCTGACTTAGCGGCCATTGGTCTATATTATTGCTTTTGCGTCTCAGGCAAGTATTTTTTGATATTCTGATGAAAAGTTCACCGATATTGGCCTTATGCGCTTCAGAGCGATAGTTCAGGCCCGCATGGCGAGCGAGCGCCTTCCCGGCAAGGTGCTCAGAAAAATCGGTAATCTGACCATTCTTGAGCACATCGCGAAGCGCTATGCTACGCTCGAAGGGGCAAATGTCAGTCTGCATTTCGCCATAGCACGCGAAACTTCGAGCATGCTACCGCAATTTCTGAGTGAACATGGGTTCTCGTACAGTGAAGGCGATGTGCTTAACGTGCTACAGCGCTATTTGGATGCCAGCGATGATCTGGACGACCACGATTACGTCATACGCGTGACGGGTGATAACCCTTTCCCTGACAAAGACGAGCTGGCGCGGCTCATTGCCAGGGTAAAATCACGCCCAGTCGACTACGCACACACGGCAGACCTGCCACTCGGAATGGGTTCTGAGCTGGTCAGGGTCAACGCCCTGCGCTCGATCAGACTGCGCGACGAACCCCTGGCCGATTCGGCGGGATCCCCGATTAAGATGCACCACCGCGAGCATGTCACCGTGTTTATCAGGGAGAACCCGCATCTTTATGAGGTCTACCGGCAGCCACTTGACGAGACATTTTCTGAAGACCTCGCCAGGCAGCGTGTGAAGGGAATTCGTATGACGGTCGACGAACCCGAAGATCTCGCTGTGGCGACCCGCGTGTACGAGCACTTCGAGCGCCTCGGCCGGCCCCTCTTCGGTGCGACCGACGTTATTCAGCTGGCGAAGAACAGCCCCGAAATGTTTGCCGGCAATGCACAAGTTGCGCAAAAGCCGGCGCAATCAGTCGATAGCCGGGCAAAATGACCGGCTATTGAACTTTAGGTAACCTGAGTTCTCAGCTTCTCCGCGTCTGCGGGGGTCACAAGGCCGATCAATTCATAGATTCGCACCGGCTCGTTCTTACCCTTGACTCGAATATCGTCGAGTTCGCGCGTGTAGACGCGGTCTTTCACGAGGTCATACGTCGTCTGCGAAATAATGATGCGCGTGCCGTATTGTTTGTTTGTGCCTTCGAGGCGTGAACCCAGGTTAATCGTGTCGCCCATGACCGTATAGTCCATACGGTGCGACGAACCCATGTTACCGACGACCGCAGGGCCCGAATTGAGGCCGATACCGATATCGATGATGGGATATCCTTTCGCAGCCCAATTGTCCTGTAGCTTTTTGAGCTCCTCAAGCTGTACGACGGCTGTGATGCATGCATAATACGCATGGTCTGCGTTGGGCACCGGCGCGCCCCAGAAGGCCATAATCGCGTCGCCCATGTACTTGTCGATTGTACCTTTATAACCGATGACGAGATCGGTCATCGATGACAGGTATTCGTTGAGTAACTGAACGAGATCTTCAGGCGAAAGGCTTTCTGACATCGTGGTGAAACCGCGAATATCGGAGAAGAAAACAGTGAGCTCTTTCTTTTCACCGCCGAGCTTGAGAGATTCGGGGTTGGCGAGCAGCTCGTTTACAATATCTTTCGCGACGAATTTTGAAAACGTGCTGCGAATATACTTCACGTTTTCTTCTTCGGTCAAGACCTTATAACCAATGACCGCGATCAGAATGACAACGATCTCAACGTACGGCACCAGAAAGAAGTGTACATATTTGAAGAATTTGAACATGAGCACGGCTTCGACGAGAAACACACCTGAAAGCACGCCCACGACCACGAGCACAACACCGATGTTAAATCGCGGAATCATGAAGCCTAAAATACCAGCGAAGAGGAACATCAGCAGATAGTTGATCCACGCGGGGGCATACGAGACGAAGTCCTGCATCAGAATCGTATTCAATGCGCTTGCGTGGTGTTCGATTCCCGCGGTTGTGTTACTGAATGGTGACGGGTGCATGTCCCGGGTGGTCGCTGAACCCGTCGCGTAGAACATCGCCGTCAGCAGAATTTTGTTCTTAAAGTCGTCGACGTTGAGCGTCTTCTCTCTCATGTTGGCCTGTTCAGCCAGCTCGACCATTTTTGTATGCGGAAACGTGTACGGCCCGCCAATGAAGTTGATGGCCATCATGCCGATCTCATTGATCGGAATCGTCACGCTGCGGTCAGCATTGGGTTTTTGCATCAGGTCGCGCTCTTCACCGAAGATGCCTATGCTGATTTTTTTGTCCGGGATGTTTTTGATTTTCACATAACTGCCTAGCTTAACTTCGACGTCTTTAGTGATGTCGACGCCGTAATAGCGGCACGCCAGAAGCAGCGAGATTGAGGGATACAGACGGTTCTGCCATTTGAAGACCATCGGCATCACATAATTCGCCGAAGAAGATTCATACTTCACATTCGCGGCGCCGAGCCCTTTGGTCGCGCGGCTTACCGCCGGAATCGGCGGATACGGGAAAGACACCCACTCCATGTACGGGTCTTTCAGATATTCATTCTCGATGATATTCTGGTCGGGTATACGAAACTTATTCAATTCAGCGATGCGCGCTTTGAGATCCGCGCCCTGCAGTATTGCGGGATCAAAATTCGGGTCAACTTCCATGCCATAGTCGACAACAACGTTGCCGGACTTTTTTACCCGTTCGCTCCAGAAGGCCGACCGCGCCTTGAGTTCTGCATTCGAAAGGTTGATTCCTTGCCCTTTGGCAAAAAGCTCTGGCGCCTTGTCGCGCAGACTCTCGACCGTGTGCAGCAGGCCGTAATTGTCTTTAAAATCATCCATGAAGAAAATATCGAACATCACCGTGTTGACGCCGGCGCCATCAAGGGCCTTGAGTTCGTCTGCGTAGTGTTTCCAGCTGAAAGGGTAACCGCCGTACGTCTGCACGGTTTCGGTTTCGATACCAATAATATGAATCGCCGGGTGCAGGCTCTTCATGGGAATCTTCACCACCTGATCGCCGACCTGCCCGTATTTCTGCGTTTCTGCGCCCATCTTGAAACGCATATTGACGCCATACTCTTCGAGCGGCTTCAGCATAAAATCATAGCGCTGGTAAATAAAGCAGAACCAGCCCGAAATCGACAGAGCGAGGTAGAGTCCCATGAACTTGTTGCGGTCGAGGCCCAGAAAACCGAGAAAGTTCAGCAGAATATAGATCAGACCGATAAAACCGACCGTCGAAAAGATCAGCGCGATGTTGTATGTCTCATGCAGCATCACGTTCAGCCTCAGGTTGTCCTTCGGGGTTACCATGATGCCGATAATGCTCGCGAAGCCAATAAGGCTGACGATATAAAACACGATAGAAATCGGTTTCTTTAGGGTGGATTTATCCAGTTGCAAAGCCATGGGCGGCGCTAACAAATCTATCCGCCGTGGCAAGACTAAATCACATATTTTCGCCGCGCAACGCGGCGAAGTTGCTGGCTCAGTATCTTGCGGGCTTCGCCGCAACATATCGTGCTGAAACCCGGGCCCGAAATCGGTTTGCCCTGCCTCTCGCCGGCGAATTCTGGCGCATGGCTAAACATTCTTTTAAAACCATAACAGGCTTTGACGAGTCGCGCCGCGAAAAGCTGCCCCTGAACGAACTCGAAAAAATCCGGCTCGCTGCCCCTCATGTGCGCGCTGCGTTCATCGAATCAGGTATGCCCGTCGCCGTCAGGCAGTTCAGCTGCTCGGTCAGCCCCTACCCGACGATCTATGGCTTTCATAACGCATACGACGGCCTTTACCCCTACCTGTGGTTCAATAACCGCGCTACGCTCGTGCAGTTTCTTGAAGACGGCGAATTAAAGCTTCTCTTATTTAATCCTATTTTTCCCGATCTGTCAGCGCAGGCGCCGTTCTACCAGAACCTCAGAAAGCGCATACCGCAGTTCATGGAAGGTCTGCTGGCAAAAATTCACAAATCGGTCGAAGAACAGCTCGCCGAACTCGGTTTTTCAGCGGGCGACATCGACTATATCAGCTACGACCACCTGCACGTACAAGACATGCGGCCGCTGATGGGTGTGCGCGACAACAAAGGGGGATGGCTCATCGAACCTAAGTTTCCGAATGCAAAGTACATCTACCCCAAAGCCGAATGGGAGGCAACGATCAATCTGCATCCTTCGGTCTCTGAATGGTATGTGCCCAACGGCCTCGCCAAGGTATCGCACGAGAACCTGATTCTGACCGAGGGTGACCTCTTGCTCGGGCCCGGCGTTGCGCTCATACAAACGCCAGGCCATACAGCCGGCAACCACAGCCTCTACCTCAACACCGATGCCGGCACGATGACCTTCAGCGAAAACGGCGTGGGTGTCGATGCGTACAACCCCGAAAACAGCCGCATCAATTCAGTACGCGAACGCGCGCGCGAACGCGGTTGGGAGGTCGTGCTGAACGCCAACACGCTCGACCTGCGCCTGCTGCAATACAACTCTATGGTGAAAGAGAAGATGCTTTCTGGCCCGGCAGCCAACGGCGAATACTGTAACCACCACCCCACTTCAGAATTCACGACCTGGTTTGCGGCGCCGGGGCTCAAACCCTCGCTCGAGCACGGCGACGTGAGGCATGGTAATTTTCAGCAAACGTGATCTGATACACGCGCGCAGCGCGCGCGTGTATCAGATCACGAAATCCCCATCAAATGTCTGAACATTTCTGATTCGGTAAAAAACTGACAGGCCGAGGTTTAACCCCAGCGCCTTACCCGTTTCATAGGGTATCTCGGCTTCGACGAGCTGCTGCGTCTTTGCGTCGATGAGAGTCACTCGCGTGTACGGCCCGAGCGGTTGCACGCCCTCGACCACTGCGGCAAAATCAGTCGGAAACTTCTGCACCGTATCGACCTCGATCTCGTGCGGGCGCACGTAGCCCTTGCCCTGCACACCCTCAATGCGGCCGTGAAACAGGTTCACATTGCCCATGAACTGGTAGACAAACGGGGTTTTCGGGTTGCGGTAGACATCGTCGGGCGTGCCCACCTGCTCGATGCGGCCTTTGTTCAGAATCACAACCCGGTCGGCGACTTCGAGCGCCTCTTCCTGATCGTGCGTCACAAAAATGCTCGTTATATGAATTTCATCGTGCAGTTTTCTGAGCCAGCGCCGCAGCTCTTTTCGCACCTGTGCATCGAGCGCGCCAAAGGGTTCATCGAGCAGCAGCACTTTGGGCTCAACCGCCAGCGCACGCGCGAGCGCCACGCGCTGCCTCTGCCCGCCCGATAGCTGGTGGGGATAACGATCTTCAAGGTTCGCGAGCTGCACCAGACCCAACAGTCTCATCACGCGCTCGCGAATATCAGCCTTCGACGGCCGGTCTTTCTTCTTACGCACATTGAGGCCAAAGGCCACGTTGTCAAAGATCGTCATGTGTTTAAACAGCGCGTAGTGCTGAAACACAAAGCCCACATTGCGCTCTTTCGCCGTGAGCGTCTGCACGTCTTTGTCGTCAAAGCGTATTGTACCGCTATCGGGAAACTCCAGGCCCGCGATGATTCTGAGCAGCGTGGTTTTTCCGCAACCCGACGGCCCCAGCAGCGCGAGCAGTTCACCGTGTTTTGCCTCGACGCTGATGCCATCGAGCGCCTTGAAGCTTTTGAATATTTTACTGAGATTTTCTACCTGAATTTGCATGAACCTCACCCTGCGTTCAATTTTTGGTTTAACTTCGCCTTCAACTCAACGAGTGTCTTCACTGCGAGCGTCGCCAGGGCGAGAAACGCCAGAAGCGAAGCGACGGCAAAGGCCGCAGTAAAATTGTATTCGTTATAGAGAATTTCAACATGCAGAGGCATCGTGTTCGTCTCACCGCGAATATGCCCCGAAACGACAGATACCGCACCAAATTCGCCCATCGCGCGTGCGTTACAGAGTATGACACCGTAGATGAGACCCCAGCGGATATTCGGCAGCGTCACCATCAGAAACATTTTTAACGGCGACGCGCCCAGCATCAGCGCGGCCTCTTCTTCGCTCTTACCCTGCTCTTCCATGAGAGGAATCAGCTCGCGCGCCACGAACGGAAATGTCACAAAGACTGTCGCGAGTACAATACCCGGAATCGCAAAGATGATTTTGATGCCGGCGCCCGCGAGCGCATGCCCAAACCAACCCTGCAGGCCAAAAATCAGCACGTAGATGAGCCCCGAAATGACGGGCGATATCGCGAATGGCAGGTCGATCAACGAGACCAGAAAACTCTTGCCCCAAAAGTCAAACTTGGCGACGCAATACGCCGCGACGACGCCAAAGACGAGATTCAGCGGTACCGCAATACCGGCAGCAATCAGCGTCAGCTTAATCGATTCAATCGCAATCGGGTCGGTGAGAGACTCGACGTAGTAGTCCCAGCCTTTGGCAAAAGCCTGCGTAAAAACTTCGTACAACGGCAAGAGTAACAGCAGGCTGAGAAATCCTACTGCGAACGCGATGAAGCTGTACTTGAGCCACCATGGGTCTTGAATACCTCTGGATGCGTTCACACGGCCCTCCGCTTCTGCCTGATCTGCAAAAAGTTCAGTACCAGCAGCAGCGTGAACGAAATCATCAGCATGATCGCTGCGACCGCTGTCGCACCCTGCACGTTGTGCTGTTCGAGTTTGGTGATAATGATGAGCGGCGCAATTTCGCTCTTCAGCGGAATATTGCCGGCAATAAAGATGACGCTGCCATATTCGCCGAGCGCGCGCGAAAAGGCCATGATCGCGCCCGAAAAAAGCGCCGGCAGCAGCGAAGGCAAAATCACCCGCGCGATCGTTTGCAGGCGCGTGGCCCCGAGGCTCGCCGCGGCCTCTTCGACTTCTTTTTCAAAGTCTTCGAGCACCGGTTGCACCGAACGCACCACAAACGGCAGGCCGATAAAAATGAGTGCGATGGTGATACCAGTCGGGTTATAAGCTGCCTTTATACCGGCTTTGGCGAGCTGTGAACCTAAAATGCCATTTTCGGCGTAGACCGTCGACAGCGCGATACCCGCAACGGCAGTCGGCAAGGCAAAGGGCAGATCGACCAGAGTGTCGAGCAACCTTCGCCCCCAAAAATCATAGCGCGTCAAAACCCAGGCAATCACGAAACCGGCAAAGAGGTTCACGACCGCTGCCGCGAGCGCCGTTGAAAAACTGAGTCTCAGCGCCGCAACGGTGCGCTCTGAAAAAGCATGCTCGGCAAAATCAGCCCAACCGAGCGAAAAACTTTTCGCAAACATGCCACCGAGTGGAATCAAAACGATGATCGAGAGATAGATGACTGTCCAGGTGAACGTGATCTTGAAGCCGGGTAGAATCGTTTTATGGCGAAAAGTCATGCCCGGTCATTTTCCATAGATCTGATCAAACACCCCACCATCAGCAAAGTGCGTTTTGTTCGCCTTTGCCCAGCCGCCGAACGTGTCGCCCACTGTTACAAGTTTCAGAGGTTTGATGAATGCCTGCTGCTTTGCGATCGCGGCATTTGTCGGGCGAAAATAGTGGCGGCCGGCGAGGTTTTGCCCTTCGTCTGAATAAAGGTATTGCAGGTACGCCCCCGCAAGTTCGGTCGTGCCGTTTGCGCGAGCATTTTCTGTGACGAGCGCAACCGCTGGCTCAGCGAGAATGCTGAGTGACGGTGTCACGATCTCAAGGCCTGCACCCAGCTCTTTCACCGCGAGGTAGGCTTCGTTTTCCCAGGCAATCAACACATCGCCGATCTTGCGCTGCGTGAAGGTTGTGGTCGCACCACGCGCCCCGGTATCGAGCACCGCGACGTTCTTAAGGAGAGCGGCGATAAACTCTTTTGCTTTCGCATCTGAGCTGGCATGCGTTTTCAGAGCAAAGGCATACGCAGCAAGATAGTTCCAGCGGGCGCCGCCCGAGGTTTTGGGGTTGGGAGTAATTACTGAAACGCCGGGGCGCACGAGGTCGTTCCAATCACGAATATTTTTAGGATTTCCCGCCCTCACGAGAAAGACGATCGTCGATGTATAAGGCGCGCTGTTCTTCTGCAGCTGTTTCTGCCAGTCAGCCGGCAGCAGCTTTGCCTCGGCGGCGATTGTGTCGATGTCTGCCGAAAGCGCGAGCGTCACGACGTCGGCCTTGAGGCCGTCGATCACCGAACGCGCCTGCTTGCCGCTGCCGCCGTGAGACATGCGAAACAGAATATCTTCGCCCGGGTGGCCACTCTTCCAATGGTTGGCAAACGCTGCATTGAAGTCGCGGTAGAACTCGCGTGTCGGGTCGTACGAAACGTTCAGAATCTCACGACCTGATTTTTTTCCCCCGCAGGCAATTACCGCCAGCAGACCAAAGGCTAACAGACTTTTTTTCATTATAGCGAACACCAGATCTTGCACACAAAACACAGCGTCAATGCGTTGTCTTTTCGAGCAGCACCGCAGAAACTTCGAAGTAGGCAAAATGCGAGTCGCCGCCGCGCAAAAATTTCGTCGTGTAAGACCCCGGCTTAAAATAGGCATAGCCCACATTCACTTTCAGGTGCGGAAACGGATAGCGGATGCGCATATTAAACTCGTCGCCGATCTTCGCATCGGTGTTGACGTTGCCCGCTGCACTGGCCGTGTTCAGAATACCCGAATTGTTCCAGCGGTCTTTGGGGCTCGCCACCCAGTATTGCGCGTACGCCGTATCGACTTTTAGTTTTTCGAACGGTTCGAATTCGAGCACGATTTTCGGCGTGTTCAGGTTCTCGAGCTGAAAATAGTCGTGCGATGACCAAGGGCGTGCAAACCCGAACAAACGATTGAACCGGTTCTGCGTCTGATCGTTGCGGTCGAGATCGCCTGATACATAACCGTAGAAGGCACCGAGCCTGGGTTTCCAGCTGTGTTTGAACGTGTAACCGAGCTCTGCCGTTGTATAGAACGCATTTTGATTGCGGATGGTTCCATTATCGGCAAGTTGGTCGATACCGAATTGATTGGTGTAAGAGACATCATAATCGAAGCCCGTCTTGCCGATCACCGCATACGCCCGAATACCTGCCGTGTGAATATTCTGGTACTGCCGCGAAATTAACTCGGGCGCATGAGCCGTCGGGCGCTGCCGGTCTTGCTGCAAACCGAGATAATATGGCTGAATTGTCGCGATGTGCGACCATTGCTGAATAGAAAGAATCGCGCCATAGAACCACTGCTTACTCTGCGGCTGGTCGAGCTTTTCGAGATAGCGCACGAGCGGCTGAAACGCCAGTAGCTCAAGATACCAGTTATTTTTCTCTTGGCCGATCGTCGTACGCACACCCTGAAACGTATTGGTGGTGTTGCGCCATTCATTAAGGCCAATCAGGCGGCGGTCAAGAAACTCGATTGCCTGCCTGCCCACGCGCACATGCAGCGGCCGGTCATAACCAAACAGGTTCTTGAAATAGAGTTCGCCGAATGCCTGAATCGGTTCGACAGTATTGAAGTCGCGGTCATCACGCGCATAAGGCGGATTTCTCACGTTATGCGTCGGGTCGCTTGCAGGGTCAAAAAACGGATAGCGCCGCGCATCTTCGAGCTCGACAGTGACCCTAAACGGATCGAGAATATTTTCGACTTTCAGAAAGAGCCGCGTTCTGAGCAGCGCCGGGGTATCGGTTTCTGGCGCCACTGCGTTGGGGCCGGCAACCGCAGTCGCATTAGGTCGCCGTAGATCGTTATAACGGTATTCATGCCGGTAGCGGTAATCGGCACCGGCAATCAGCCAATCGACATTTTTGAAAATGCCAATGCAGGTTTCACTCAGGCGCACGGCATACTCGGGTCTCGTGCCATCGATGCGCTTTGTTCCATAACTGCGGCGTTCGACGTAGTGCGATTCGCGCATGCTCACCTGAGCTAATATTAACTCAGGCAGTGCGAGCGTTGCAAAGATCAAAGATTTGATATTCTTACACATCTAGCTCCTCTAAGGCAAATTCTTGAAGGGACGCTGCCAATTCTGCATTGCCCCGGCTTGCCCGGGGCAATGCAGAAAACACGTTAGTTCTGAATTATCCCGGATAAACCGAATGATTCAGAACAGCAGCAGCTATAATGGGCTGGCAGGGGCACAAAAAGGATTTCGAAGCTCACGAACTCTTGTTCGTTATAACAGACGAGCCGTCAACTAAAACGGATTATTTTTCGTTAAAGCGTCCATGCGCTTTTTTTGTAGTCTCTGCTGCACCGGCCCCTTTTGGCTTTATTGATTGAAGCGGGTTTCGAACCATGGCATTCCATGAAAGAAAAGCAGCCCGCGGCGGGCGCAGCGAAACCACTGAAAAAGAGCAAAGCCACCGGCGGTGAAAAACCGGCCGCGGCAGAAAACCTCACCGGGGTCGTCGCAGAGAACGTGAAACGGCTCAGAGGCGATCTCGACCTGTCACTCGATAAGCTGGCGAACCTTTCAGGCGTTTCAAAGGCTATGCTCAGCCAGATCGAACAGGCGCGCAGCGCCCCGTCGATCAACGTGCTCTGGAAAATTGCACGCGCGCTCGACGTGCCGTTCGCGGCGCTCATCAGCAAGCGCACCGACGCACAGCTGCAGGTGATTCGCAAATCTGACAGCAAGATACTTTCTTCGCAGAAGGGTAGTTTCATTTCGAAGGCGCTGTTCCCGCTTGATATTCCACGGCGCGTCGAATTTTATGAACTGAATTTTAAGGCCGGCTGCGTCGAAAAGGCTGTCGCGCACCCACCCGGTACGGCAGAAAATATTGCGATCGCCGAGGGCGAACTAGAAATTGAAGTGAGTGGCCAGAAGACGCTCTTAAAAGAAGGCGACTCTATTTATTTCGTCGCCGATGTCGCGCATATCTACCGCAACACCGGCTCGAAAGAATGCCGCGCGTTTCTCGTCATGACGTATGCCGAGAAACGGGTCTAAAATCGTCCCGGCAGTTCGCTACCGCGAACTGCCGAGGTGCCGAACTAATCCTGAAAACGCGCGTAGATGTAGGTGCCGAGAAAAATTCCTGCAACTATAAATCCGCCTGACAACAAACCATAACCCAAGATCGCGAGCGCGGGCCCCGGGCAGGCACCGGTGAGCGCCCACCCTGCCCCTGACATGAGCCCGCCGATCACATGCTTCTTCGATACCGTTTCGATGCTCCAGTCAGTCTCACCGCCCAGAACCGGTTTGCCGCCGAATTTTTTCCAAAGTTGAATGCAGATGAAGGAAACCGGTACCGCAACCCCGAGCACGCCATACATGTGAAACGACTTCAGCAGAAACATATCACGAATGACGTCATAGCTCGAAACGCCGGCACGAATCAGCACATAGCCGAACGCGACACCGAGCACGAGAAATACCGCGCGCAGCACTAGTTTACCCCCGAAATCTGCGCGATCGCAAACGTGACTGCGACACCTGCAACCAGAAACCCACAGGTGGCGACGAGGCTTGCGAGCGAACCTTTTGACAGGCCCGAGATGGAATTGCCCGAGGTGCAACCCTTCGCCATGCGCGAGCCATAACCCCAGAGAAAACCGCCGACGAGTAACACTGCCGCTTTGACGCCGAGACTCGTGCCCCATATCTCATTGAATTTGCCGAACTCTAAGGTCGGCTGCCAGCCGACCGTCGTGACCGCAGCCAGCGCGCCGCCCGCGATCAGGCCGATGGTAAAGAACGTACGAAATCCGAATGGGCCACCCAAATCTGGCCGCTGAAAGAATTTGAGTTTCGAAAAGATCGAACAGACGCTTGCATAGCCGCGCGTCACCGATAAGAATTTTCCCGTCAAGACGACGAGCGTCACAGAGACTGCAGCGATCGCAAGCCCCCCGAGCCAAAATGGCCAGATGTATTCTGTTGTCATGAAATTGATCCTCCGCGTTCTGGTTCACGGCCGAACTGGCCGCCTAATTAACTGAACGCAGAGTTAAGTTCAGTACAAATTCCCGGTGTAAAGCGCGTTTACTTCGAGTGCCCGAAACCCGGGTGATCGAAGAAATCTTCGTAGCGCAAAAGCGCGTTATGGATAATTTCATGCCCTTCGTTTTCGTTACCCTTTTTGAAGAGGTCAGCACCCTTCAGTAGCTGGGCCAGAATCGGATGGATCGCTGCGTCCGCTGCGGGTTCGAGTTTGCATTTTTTGAAAATATCCTGCACGGTGGTTTCAATTTTGGTTCCGGTCTGCGCCAGATTCACCTTTGCGGCCGCATCGTGCATCGCCTTCATGGTGTTCAGTATTGTAGTCATGCGCACCCGCAAATTATCGTCGGTTGCGAATTTCTTGGCTGGTTTAGTCACCGAGGCTGCCGCTTCACCGTGATGGTGGTGTCCCCCTGCACCGGCTGGTTCTTGGTGGCAGCCGAATAGAGCCGCTACAAGAATAGCCGAGAGAGTGATGAATATTTTTTTCATAAGCAGATTCCGTGTGCTAGATTTTTGACGGGGCGTCCGCTGTTTTCTCCTTTGCGGCATGTCTCTGGCGCTAATTTTTGTGCATGGCAGAAAACACACTGATTGGCGCCGACCCGGTTGAACCCGGCATTCGCCTTGGCGGATTTCTCAAGAAACTGGTGCTCTCGGTCATAAAAGACGAACGCGATATCGACCTTTTCACCTGCCTGATAAAACTCAGTATCTTGCTGCCCGGCATGGCAATTGCGATCTTACTGCTGCCCCAATACCGGCTTTACCTCGGTATCGCGCACATTGGGCTCTTCCTTTTTTATTTGGGGCCCTACACGCTTATGCTCCATAATATTTCACACCGCCCGCTGTTTCACTACCACCTGCGCTTTTTGAATTTTTGGCCGCAGGCAGCGTTGGCACTGTTCTTCGGCATGACTCCGTACACCTACTTTTCGCACCATCTGGGCATGCATCACCCGGAAAACAATCTGCAAGACGACCTGAGCTCATCGCTCAAATATCGCCGCGACAGTTTTCTGGGATTTCTGCACTACTACATTTCGTTTGCAACGGTGGGAATTTTCACGCTCGGCTATTATTTCGTGAAACGCGGCCGTTGGCCACTTTTTCGTAAGGCCATTTTCGGCGAACTGTCATGGTACGCCATCATGGCTGCCTGTCTCTACTTCAACGCCGAAGTCACGCTGATCGTTTTCATCATTCCATGGGGATTAACCCGCTTTCTGCTTATGGCCGGCAACTGGACTCAACACGCCTTTGTCGACATTACCGACCCTGCGAACCCTTACCTCAACAGCATCACGTTCATCGACTCACCTTACAACAAGCGCTGCTTCAACGACGGGTACCACATTGGCCATCATGTGAACATGAACCGTCATTTTCTCGATATGCCCGCAGATTTTGTCGACAACCTCTCTACCTACCGCAACACCCGCTCTATCGTTTTTCGCAAACTCGACTACTTTATGATCTGGCTGCTGCTGATGGCTAAACAATATAAGCTGCTGAGCCGTTTTTTTGTAGACCTGTCAGAAAAAAAGCTGTCGCGCGATGAAATTATCGCGCTGCTGAAAAGTCGCGTGACACCCCTGAAAGGCTGACGGTTAGTCGCCTATGCTTCGCCTCTCGCTGCAGATTACGCCAAAATCTCTCGAACTGGCGGGCTTTGACGCGCATTCACTCTGGTACCTGGTTTATTTTCTATTGGCCGTCGTACTGGGTCTCATTTACCTGCAGTGGCGGCTGCGGCGCAAACGCGCGAGCGAAGCGCTTTCAAATCGCTTCATGCAGATCGTGCTCAACCGCGGCTTAACCAAAGCACAGCACCAGCTCACACAGCAGTTTTTCTCACAGCTCAAGTCTGCAGAACAAGAAGAAATACTCGGCTCGCAACGGGCATTTGCGCGCCGCCTGCAGCAATACCTGGTAGCGCACCCGAACATCACCGGCAATGATCGGGTCGAAATCTTCGACAAGGTATTGCCCGGTGCGACTTCGCGTATTGAAGTTAAAGATGTCAGCGATCTGCGCGAAGGTGAGCTTTGCGCTCTCGATATCGGCAAAAAGTCGTACCTTGCTACGATGATCAGAAAGAAAGAAGATCAGGTGCTGCTGACGCTGAGTGACAAAATTTCGCTGACTCCTTCGGCAGCGCACCTTTATGCATACCGGCCTCAACTGGGTGGCTACCTGATTCCGGGATCGATTCTCAAAGTGAACGGGCCTTCTGTGATCTTTAAGCACGAAGGGCCGATTGAGTTTCGCGGCGACCAGCACCTGATGACCGTTGCCAGCCTGACGTTCTCTATTGCACGATGGCCGCACCCCGAACTTGACGAAACCGACGAAAGTGATGTGAGCGATGAAAAAGCTCCAACGGTTGATATCTTCACCGGCACGACAGACCGAATTTCAGACCGGGCTATTTCTATGCGTTTCGACAGTGCGCCCCCGCAGTGGGTTCTGAAACGTCAGGAATTCTGGGAGATGACTCTCGAACTTCCCGACAATCCGCTGGTTTGCCGCATTCGCATCAACCCCTACCGTGCAGGCATGTGGCTGATGCGTCCGGTAGATCTCGATGGCGCCGAACGCAATCGGCTGTTTGCCTTTATCGCCGCGCACGAACCGGTTCGCGAACACTTTTAACTGCGGTTAACTTGTTGGGCAAAGCCCAACAAGTTAACCGCGAATATGCCAGGCTTTGGGGCGCGTAAACGTTTCGATACCGTATGTTGACAGAGTCAATCCAACTCCACTTACCCCCCGCCCCGACCACGGCAGACGCGGGCTCACCCGATCGCAGCAGTTGATGTACGCGCTACCGGCATTGACGCCTTTCAGAATTTCGCGCGCGCGCTTCTGGTCGCGGCAATAGACGGCTGCGGTAAGCCCATAGTCAGTGTCATTCATCAGCTTCTGCGCTTCCGCGTCATCTTTGACTTTCATGATACCGATGACAGGCCCAAAGCTCTCATCGCGCATAATTTCCATTTCATGGCTCACATCGGTGAGAACCGCAGGCTCGAGGTAGACTCCGCTTGCGGTTGCGGCCTTTTTGCCGCCGGTCAGCACCTTAGCGCCCTTTTTGACAGCATCGGTTACCTGACCTTCGAGAAAGTCCAGGGCCGGTTTGCCACGGGTGAGGGCTCCGATGTATGTATTGTTCGATTCAGGGTCGCCCAACTCAAAAGATTTCACGGTCGACACAAAATTCTGCACAAACTCATCGTAGACCTTCTCGTGTACATAGATGCGCTCGACGCTGCAACAGCTCTGGCCAGTATTATACATTGCGCCGTCAGCCGTCGCCTCGGCAGCCGCTTTGACGTCAACATCATCTGTGATGTATGCCGGGTCTTTGCCACCCAATTCGAGCTGCACCTTGATGAACTTCTTTGCCGCAGCTTCAGCGATCTTGCGGCCAGTCGCCACTGACCCGGTGAAGAAGATGCCGTCGATCGGCTGCTCCAGAAGAATCGCCCCCGCCTCACCCCGGCCAGAGATCAAAATAAAGACATCCGCGGGTACACCGGCTTCATGCAGGTAACGCGCCATGAGCTGGCCCGAGAGCAATGCAAACTCCGATGGTTTATACAATACCACATTGCCGGTCAAGAGTGCGGGTACATACACGTTCGAACCAACAAACCACGGGTAGTTCCAGGCAGAGATATTGGCGATCACGCCGAGCGGCTCGTGTTCGATTTCTTCGCGCATAGCCGTGCCGTCTTCAAACACGGCTTTGATTGAAATTGTTTTTTCAGTTTCTGCGAGGAAAAAATCGAAACGGCCAAGGAGGCCCTTGAGTTCATTACGCGACTGGCTGATCGGTTTACCCGTGTCGCGCGTAAGCGTAAGCGCCGCTTCGTCGATATCTTTCTCAACACGATCGCGAAATCTCTTCAATATTTCAAGACGCGCCCTGAGGCCAAGGCTCTGCCATGCCGGCTGCGCTGCCCGCGCGGCCTGATACTTGCGCTCGATGCTGGCCTTGTCGTCCGCTGCAACTCTGCCGATAACTTTTTCCGTTGCCGGATTGATGACTTCAATTTCCATATTTTCCCTACCCATCTCTAGCGATGGGACATCTTCAGTTCTGTTCTGCGCACTTCACACTCTTGCATAAAGTCTTTGAGCAATGGGTCACCCGAGAGCAGCGCATTGTCCTGATCATCGTGAAACTCCGGATGCCACTGCACGCCGCAGATGTACGGCGTTCCCTGGAATTTAATGCCTTCGACAATGTTGTCTTCGGTTGAAATCGCTTCGACGGTGAGATTCTGCCCGAGATCTTTCAGCGCTTGGTGGTGCACGCTGTTGGTGCGAAAAGAACCGCGCCCAAATACCTTTTCGAGGTACGAACCGTGCTTGAATTCTATTTCGTGAAAATTCTGATCGTATTGATTCCAGTCACGGTGTATGAGCGACTTATCTATCTGCGTGTTGATATCCTGATAGAGCGAACCACCCAGTGCCACATTGATAAGCTGCGCGCCGCGGCAGATGCCCAGCACCGGTTTTTCCGCGGATTTGAAAGCTTTGAAGAGTTCGATTTCGTAGAGATCGCGAATGCGGTCGCCTTTCCATTCGTCTTTCAGGGGCTTTTCGCCATAGCTTTCAGGGGCAACATCGGCGCCGCCGTGCAGCACGAGCCCGTCGAGTGCCTCGGCGTATTCGCTGAGATCAATTTTACCGCCGGGTGCGATTGACGGAATCATAAACGCCTGCGCACCAAGGCGCATCACCCAATGAGCGAGCGATTCTTCGACGTAGAGCAGAGTTTTGCCCTTAAAGATCGCGCGTTGTGGATCTTTATGCATGAAGCAGGCCGAGATTCCAATTTTGAGTCTTTCGTTTTTCATGGGTCTTTTCAGGGCAATGCCCCCGTTTTAGACACGGCTTATAGCATTTTTGGGTGCTGCAGAGGCGTCACGTTTATTAATCCGCATTGTTGTACTGCCCGACGAATGAAATGAAGCGAATGGCCTCGGGCACGTCTTTACCGCTAAAGGCGACCGTGGCGCCGTCGACGCGTTCGACGATTGGCAGGTAGGCGAGAATTTCGGCGTTCAGCATCTGTTTAAAAGCAATTTCAACCTTCACGGGTTTTGTTACAGTATAGGGTTTAAATTCTCTCAGTCGCTGCAGCGCTGCCTTCGTGCCAGCAGCGATCAGTGCGCGGGCCGCCTGCGGCGAGACGCTGTCTGCCGCGTGATGGCCGATGGCGCGCTTCACCACAACACCTTCAATTTTGGCATTAATATCTTTCTGCGCCTCTGCGACCGCAAGATTGTCACCACTTACCATAACAACCGGTACGCCGTAGTGCCCGGCAGTGGCCGCGCTCAGAAGTGCTTCGCTTGCATGTTTGCCGCCGAAGCGAACGTCAAAATAGCGTTTCGAAGACATCGTGTGCGCCCGCACTGCGCCCGGAACCCCGACCGATGCGTGATAACCAATCAGAATTGCCGCGTCGTATCCTTCATCGATACCTTGCATCATCATAAGTGGCCGCGGCCACGAACGAATGAGGCGCGCTTTGGGGTTCAAATCGTCGGGTATCAGAGAAAGCCCGTTGCCGTGCGAATCAGAAACGGTAACTCTCGTTGCTCCCGCAGCAAAAGCGGCTTCGATGCATGCGTTCGCCTCTGCCGTCATCAGGCGGCGAAATTTTTCGTATTCAAATCCGCCGGGGGCGAGCTGCGCTTCGTTGACAACACCGGCGATGCCTTCCATGTCGACTGAAATGTAGACGCTCAGCCGGGAGGTATCACCCGAGACCGAACCAAAAACGAACGGTACTGTGAGACAGAATAACAAAACAACTGCACGCGTTAACCGACCGAAACGCGCTATAGATAAATGAGGATGTCTGCTTGTCATGGCACCATGGCCGACAACACACGCTGCGCTGTCACGCGAAAGAGTTATGGAAATTCTCAGCACTGCGCGTCAGTCTGCCGCAATAAAAAACATCGACGCCGCGGCAGTGAGCATCCATAGCGCGAGAACTTTGCGGTATTTCGCCAAAGGCATGCGGTGCAAGAGCTGCTTACCCGCGAATGTGCCCGAAATCATCGCGGCGGAGACGATTACCATCAGTACGATATCGGCCTCGTGTTGCCAATCTGCAAGGCCAAAGGCCACGAATTTCGCGAGATGCAAAAGGCCCATCGCTGCGGCTTCGTTCGCGATGTACGCTGCCGGTGACAGGTTGAGCCGCAGAAAAAAGGCGTTCGGTAACGGCCCTGCCGTGCCGCCGAGCGCAGAAATCAAGCCAACAAGGCCTCCGGCAGCGGCAAACCAAAGTCCTGGTTTTTCGGGCGGCCGTATACTCTTCAGCGGCGCTGGCAACAGGCCGAAAACTTCTGCTGCTTCAAACAATGCCGCGCCGCAGACGATTGTGGCCACGAGTGGCCTCACGATCAATTCTGCACCTCGCGTCAGATAGAGTGTGCCGATAATGCCCGCCGGTACCAGCCCCGCCGCAAAGATGAAGATAACTTTTGTTTTCAGAGTGTAAAATCCAAAAATTGCCCGCGACGCATTACCGACCAGCTGAGCACACGCCAATATGGGCAACGCGCGCTGCAAACCAAGCAGAGCCGTTAGTGCCGGCAGCAATAAAATCGCGCCCCCGAAGCCGGCACAGCTGCTGATCAAAGCAGATACGAACGCGAACAGAAAAGCGATAGGGTATTCGACTGGCAGTGCCACTGCCTGTCATCATTTCGTTACTTAGCGAACTGTAAACTTATATGCAGTCCGGCGTGCGACAAGCCATTTACATCAGTTACTGTGTCTCTTGAGCAACTGCTCCTGCATCAACGCATTCTTCGCCTGGATCGCACAGACCGGGCACATATAACGGCAGCTTTCCATACCATTATCAAAGGCGTCATCTTCGACTATACGCGCGACATTGACGCCGACCATATCTCCACAAGCGCTGCATTGTATTTCTGTTGTATACATTGTGTTTTTCCTGAGCGACCGTAGTACGAAAACTGGCCCCGGTCAATACGTAACCCGGCGGCTTCGCCTACGCGCATATACCTATCAGGCTGCTTTTTCAGGAACCCGTTAGAGCACAGCTGCAAAGATAGTTCTGAAATCGGCTTCGGTAACCGCCACCGGATTCGACGGATGGCAACCGTCGGCGATTGCAACTTTTACGAGCGGTTCAAGCTTGTCAGCCGCAACGCCGGCCGCCTTGAGCGTCGCCGGTACATTGAGTTGCTCTTTGAGATTTTTGAGCCAGGGAATAAATTCGCTGCCCTTACTTAATCCGACGGCATGCGCGAGCCGGCCAAACCTCTCGGGAACAGCCTTGAGGTTGAAGGCCAGCGCATGGTCGAGCATCACTCCATTCGCAAGGCCGTGGTGCATGTCGACGATTGCCGAGAGGGCGTGCGCGCACGAATGCACGATGCCGAGGCCTTTCTGGAAAGCCACCGCGCCCATCATCGATGCCATGAGCATGTCGCCGCGCGCTTTGAGGTCGCTGCCGTTGGCAAAAGCTGCGGGCAAGGCCCTGCCCGACAGATACAGCCCCTCGAGCGCAATGCCGTCGGCCATCGGGTGCCAGCCTTTTGCCAGAAATGCTTCGATGAGGTGCGTCATCGCGTCGAGGCCAGTGGCCGCCGTCACAGCTGGTGGCAGCGCCGTCGTGAGCTCGGGGTCGGCGAATACGGCCTTTGCAAGAAGGCGCGGCGAGAAGATTACCTTTTTCACATGCGTCACATCATCAGCAACAACAGTACTGCGGCCGACTTCTGAACCGGTGCCGGCGGTTGTGGGGATCGCGATCCAGTAAGGGATTTCTTTGTCGAACGGCAGCGCGCCCGGCTTTTCGTCTTCGTAGTCGAACACATCGCCGGGGTGGTTCACCATCAGCGCAATCGCCTTGGCAACATCGAGTGCGGCGCCGCCGCCAATGCCGAGAATGGCCTTTGCTCCGCTCTCTCTGAAGGCCTCGACGCCAGCCATGACCTGTGACTTGACTGGATTACCTTTGACACCGTTAAAAATATCGACCTTGAGTTCGGCTGCTTTGAGTTCGTCGGCGTAGGCTGTGAAGAAGGGTAGCTTGCTCAGTATCTCGTCGGTGACGATCATGACAGATGTGATGCCCTGCCCTTTGAAATGCTCGGGCACTTGCCTGCGCACGCCGGCGCCG
The DNA here is from genome assembly GCA_942492915.1 of uncultured Leptospiraceae bacterium. Classification (GTDB taxonomy): domain Bacteria; phylum Spirochaetota; class Leptospiria; order Turneriellales; family Turneriellaceae; genus Turneriella. Next base: position 1,022,291 of record OW818662.1, on the reverse strand, counting down.
AAGGTGATGGGGGTGGGGAAACTGAAACGGAAGGTACTCATGGTGCGGATTTCATCCGCACCATAGGTCAGCAACTATCTATATAATTTCAAAATACCGCTTGGTTTCCCAATCGGTCACAGAATCCTGAAACTGGCGCCATTCCCATTCGCGAGTCGCGACGAAGTGGTCGACCAGATCGGTGCCCAGAATTTCGCGTGCAATTTTTGAGGCGGCAAGGCCCCGCGTGGCATCGAGCAGGTTATGTGGCAGGCGTTGAACCTTACTCTCGGCGTACGCGCTGCCCTTGACGGGCGCATCTTCGAGAGTTAGTTTGTTTTCGATGCCATAAAGGCCGGCTGCGAGCGACGCCGCCACCGAGAGGTACGGGTTAACATCAGAGCCCGAGACGCGCACTTCGATACGCGTCGACTTTTCAGAACCGGGAATCACGCGGTGCGACACTGTGCGGTTGTCGACGCCCCATGTCGGCTTTGTCGGCGCCCAATAACCATCGACGAGGCGCTTGTACGAGTTCACCGTGGGAGCAAAAAACGGCAACAATTCTGGCAAAAGCTTCAGCTGGCCCGCGAGGTAACTTTTGAACGTTGCGCTCATCTTGTGTTCGGCCGCAGCGTCGTAGAAAGCGTTCTCACCCGTTTGCGTCCACAGGCTCTGGTGCATGTGGCCCGAGCAGCCCGGCAGGTCTTTGTGCCACTTCGCCATGAAACTCGGCATGATGCCGAAGCGCGCGGCGATATCTTTGGCCCCGGATTTAAAAAGCGTCGCGCGGTCTGCGCTTTCGAGCGCATCGCTGAAAAGAATTGCGGCTTCGTAGACCCCGGGCCCCGTTTCGGTGTGTAATCCTTCAATCGGCACGCCGAAGTCGGTCAGTTCATCCATGAGCGCGTTGAAAAAATCTTTTTCTTGCCCGACACGAATAAGCGAATAGCCGAACATGCCAGGCGTGATCGGCTCAGGGCGGATGTATCCTTTTTCTGAAAGGCTTTTCGCCGTTTCGCGAAAATTGAACCACTCAAACTCCATACCGTTCTTGGCGGTGAAGCCCATAGCTTCGGCCTTCGCGACGACACGCTTCAGCGTCTGCCGTGGGCAGATCGCCAGAGGCGAAAGATCGGCATGCACAAACTGGCCTAAGAAAAAGGGTACGCCATTATCCCATGGCACAGTGCGGTGCGTCGCGGCGTCGAGGGTCACGAGCGCGTCTGGGTAACCCGAGTGCCAGCCGGTGTATTTGACGTTATCGTAGCAGACGTCGCTGGAATCCCAACCGAGCACGACGTTGCAGAAGCCGAAGGTCGATTCGGCAGCTGACTTGAACTTGTCGAAATGCAGGTATTTGCCGCGCAGTACGCCGTCGATATCGGCTACGGCGACCTTCACTTTTCTGACACCCTCATTTTCGAGGCGTTCGAGAATTTTCTTGAAGTCGGTTGGTTCCATGGGTGTTAGTTTCCTGAATGTAGTCTGCAACCTGTATGGCAGCTGCGCCGCGCCTGAAAAGAGCAAAAAGCGCACCAAGAATCCGTTCGCCTTGGCTTCAATACGTGCGGTCTATCAATCGCCTGTTTCGTTGCGTTGCAGATGAAACATCCAGAACCAGATCGCCCCGGCCGCAAGAATCGAGATATAGACCACGAACAGCATCAGATTGAAGTAAGCCATTGCGGCGGTTGAAAAAATCGCAATGGCGAGCGCGACAATCGGGGTCACGGGATAGAGCGGCGTTTTGAACGGTCGCTCGAGCTGTGGTTGGGTTTTGCGCAAAACCAGCAAAGATACCATCGCCAGAATATAGATCGTCAACGCTCCGAAGGCAGCCAGCGTGATCATCTGTGCGGTTTTGCCTGTAAGCAGAATCGCGATACCCATCAGCATGTTGAGCGCCAGTGCGTTTGCGGGAGTCTGGCGTGCATGGTGCAGCCGGGCAAAGATGTGGTGCAGGTATTTCGCGCGGCCCAGCTCCATCGTCGTGCGGCCAGCGACGAGTAGAATGCCGTGAAACGAAGCGACGAGCCCCAAGAGGCCAATGGAGACGAGTAAGTGGTACAGTGGGTGACTCTGCCCGGTGACATATGCCAGCGCGAGCGGTAACGGTGAATCTGAAGGTACGGTTTTTCCTGGCGGAAAAACGATTGCTTCCCAACCCGCGACACCGATGGCACCGAAGAAGACGAGCAGCGCAAGTATAGCGAGTGTCGCCATCGAGAGGTTAAAGCCGAGCGACAGATCGCGCTGCGGATTTTTCACCTCTTCGGCCATGTTCGCGACGCCTTCGATCGCGAGATAAAACCAGATGGCAAATGGTATTGCCGGCATAATGCCCCACCAACCGTTCGGCAGCGCATTTTTTGTAAATGCTGAGACGCTGAAATGCGGCAGCGTGAGGCCGGTGAAAAGCAGAAGCTCCACCACCGCGAGAATGGTGATGAAGACGCCGAAGACCGCGGATTCTTTGACGCCCCAGATATTGAGCGCGGTAAACAGAAAATATGCGGCAATCGCAAATGCGACAGGGTCGACTGCAGGCATGAAGATATTGAGGTACGCCCCGATTGCAGCGGCAATCGCCGGTGGAGCAAAAACAAATTCAATATTCTGCGCGAGCCCCGCCATGAACCCTGCGTAGGCGCCGAGCGCACGCTGAGAATAAACGAAGACGCCCCCTGCCCGCGGCAGCGCCGCCGCGAGCTCGGCATAACTCAGCACAAAACAGACGTACATGAGTGTGATGATGAGCGTCGCGACGAGCATGCCGTACGGCCCGCTCTGCGGCAGGCCGAGGTTCCAGCCGAAATACATACCCGAGATGACGTAGCCCACGCCCATACCCCAGACCGCAAGCGGACCGAGTGTTCGTTTTAGTTCAACTGGGGTTTGTTCTTCCATAACAGCGGCTCGTCGCCATAGCTATGGATTTCCATGACAAGGAAAGATTAATCGTACATCAGCGAGACGGCGACGCCGCCGTACATGTTCGTCACCGGCGCGTCGGCAGAAGGCCCAACGTCAGATACGCGCCCGTAATAAAGTATGGCAGAAATACCCCAGCTGAAGCGCGGTGACAGCGGAAACTCCTGCCCCGCGATCAGGTGCGCACCCCAACCATGGCGCGTGAACGTACCGACCTGCGCGCCATAAACTGAATACTTGTAATAGTTCTGCGCGATCGAGCCGCCGAGTGAAAGCGTCTGCCCGCCTTTCGTGTGGTACGCAAGACCCAAACCGAGATCGAGCACATAGAAATAATCATAAACGGTATCAATTTTGAGATTCTCGGCTTTAACTTTTGGCGACGGGCCATACGAAAAGCCCGTGAATCCATAAAGCTTGACTGATGGGGTTAGTGCTCCGCCTGCCTGAAGCATGCTGATGCCCAGGGGCCCCGTAAAAGTAAGCCCCGTGCCTGCCGGCTCGTCTTTTTGTGTCACGTATGAGTATCCGCCGCCTGCAAGCGCCTTGACGAATATGCTTTCACCCTGCAATGCTGCCAGCGCCTGCGCACAGGCAAAGAACAAAATAAATGAGGATATCTTCAGTGAACGGGGCATCTACCTTCTCTATGTATTAGTATCGACGGTTCGGGCCGATTATCTACGACAATTGCGCACCGTTGCGCCCCAGCCGGACAAGTCAGCTACCAACCGGCAGATGGCCGACCCCGCGTCGACCGCGAAGTGATGGTCACGAGTGTCATTAAACTTGCACGCCGCGCCAATACGACTGGCGCCTCTGCCAGCGGGTTGCCGCGGCATCTCTGCACGGCATTTCGGCGCTATGCGTAGACTCGAACAATCGGTGTTTCCCCGCTGGCAAAAACTTCAAGAAGAATTCGGCTTTGATGCGGCCTTCACGCAGTTTGGCCCGTATGTGGGCGCGAATGTAATAATACGCACGATCGACCAGTACACGGTGGAATCCTCAATGGCGCTCAGCGAAACCAACACCAACTACGTCGGCACACATTTCGGCGGGTCGCTCTATTCGATGTGCGACCCTTTCTTCATGTTTCTGCTGATGCAGAATCTCGGCGAAGGCTACATGGTATGGGATAAGGCAGCGGCGATCGATTTTGTGAAACCGGGGGTTGGCACCGTGACGGCACGTTTTCACATTCCCGAGGCGGAGCTCGAAGCGATACGGGGTTGCCTCGCTAAGGTGAAAAAACTCGACCGCATCTACGAATGCGAAGTGAAAGACGAACAGGCAGACGTGGTCGCGCGCATGCGCAAAACTCTATATATAAGACGACTTAAAGTCTGATCGGAGCGTCCAAGAAATCGCCCAACGGGCGATTTCTTTGGACATCCGACAGAAAAGTTATGCTTTCGGGTCTGCGCCGTAAGCGTTTGAACCAGACTGGCCTGCTGTAACCGCGAGAACCAGAAACCAGATACCACCGATAAGGGGCACCAGTGCAATGAGTACCCACCAGCCGCTTTTGCCGATATCGTGCATGCGACGAATCGCCACGGCAATTGAAGGCACGAGAATGCCAAGCATATATGCCAGTGCAAGAAAGCCAAGATAAGCCGAAACCTGCGTCGCGAGAACATTCAGCACAACGTATACAGCCATGTTCACGAGAAAAAACATCCAGTATTCGCGGCGGCGTGCGCGGCCGTCAAATTTTGCGTAGTTCTTTAGAACGGAAAGATATTCATTCATGTTGTTTCCTCCTCAGGAAAAATTGATTTTTGAGTCTGCGGTCATTCGCAGCTAAGCCGGGTTCTGTCAATCTGAATTATGGCGAACAGGCTGTTCATGGCAATGCGCACTGGGCATCTTATTGTTCGCCGCAAAAAATGACGATTCCTGGCATCGTCGTTTACCCTGCCGGTCTGCTTTTCCATTCGCCTCCATGCAATACCTGCAGCACGTTGAAAAGTTTGTCGATGGCATGAAAGTCGTTGAGATACCCGGCAGGCCCGACGGGCCTGTGTTCTTCTGTATGCACGGTTACGGCGCAAACGCGTACGATCTCGCAGGGCTTTCGGCGTACCTCAAATTTCCTGAGGGCACACGCTTCATTTTTCCTGACGGCATTCTGGGTATCGATATGGGCTACGGTGGTCAGCAGGGCCGCGCGTGGTTTAATATTGACTGGGCAGAAATTGAGCGCATTCGCCGCGAAGGCGGATTACGTGACCTGTCAAAGTCTTTACCCCCGGGCATGGCCGAGGCGCGCGACACGCTCATCGCCGCTATGAAAAAGCTCGAATGTGACCCTGCCAAAACTGTTCTCGGGGGTTTCTCGCAAGGCGCGATGCTCGCAACCGAGATCATGCTGAGCCACCCCGACTACCTAAAAGGCCTTGTGATTTTTTCAGGTACGCTCGTCAACCGCATCGGCTGGGAACAGATGGCGGCGAATAAATTCGCTGCGGTTACCAAAACGCTCGATTTTATTCAATCACACGGCACGCACGACCCGGTGTTGCCTATACAGGCAGCAGAACGGCTGCATGCGCTACTCACAGCGCACGGCGGTGAAGGCAAACTCGTCGCATTCGACGGCCAGCACGAGATTCCCGCACCAGTGATTGATGAGACGAATATTTGGTTGAGAGAACAATTTCGCTGACCACAGCGATATGCCCAGAAAAAAGGCATATCGATTTTCTTTGTCTCTTAGTTCCATGAAACTGTAGAGACGCCCGTTCTGGGCGTCTTCCTAAGTTGAAAACTCACGAGAGGAAATGGTCTGGTTGGGATCACGATATTTTTCGGCCACACCATTTGCGGCAAGCGTAGCCCCTTTCACATTCAATGAGACGCCCAGAATGGGCGTCTCTACGGTCTTGCTGAGATTGGTGTTGTTCGTATTCGGCCTTAAAACTGTGGTCGGCCTAAATCATGTTTAAGACAGAGTGAACCGTGAGTGCAGACTCTCCCCCTTCTGACCCCCGTTTTCTAGTCATCGGCTCGGGCATTGCAGGTCTCTTCTTCGCGCTGAAGGCGGCGCGCAAGGGTCACGTCACGATCGTCACAAAAGATTCGGTCGATAACGCCGCTACCACCTACGCGCAGGGCGGCATCGCCGCCGCGCTCGGCACGTGGGATAATACAGAAAAACACAAGGCCGACACCCTCGCGGCCGGTGCGGGCCTATGCGACGAAGACGCTGTCGATATTCTCGTGCGCGAGGGCGTGCGCCGTGTGCAAGAGCTGATTGATCTCGGCATGCCTTTCACCCGCGGTGATGACGGTAAGCTGCACTTCGGGCGCGAAGGTGGCCACAACGAATCACGCGTACTGCACACGCACGACCACACAGGCCGGTCGCTCGAATCGTTTCTGCTCGAGCGCGTCGCAGCAGAGCCCAATATCACACTGCGCACAAACCACTGCGTCGTTGAACTCGCGACCGAGCACCATATGCAGCAGCAGGAAAACTCAACCCGGGTTTTTGGCGCCTACGTGCTCAATGCCTCAACAAACGAAATAAACCTGCATCTTGCCGACTACACGATTCTCGCCTCTGGCGGTGCCGGGCGTGTGTACCCCGTCACAACCAACCCGCCGGTCTCAACCGGCGACGGCGTCGCACTCGCGTACCGCGCGGGCTGCCGCGTTCGCAACATGGAATTTTTTCAATTTCATCCGACCGCGCTCGCGCTCAAAGGCAAGAAACCTGCGGGCACACCCGCGTTTCTCATTACCGAAGCGATGCGCGGCGAAGGTGCAATACTCAAAAACCCAAAAACAGGGCGCGCGTTCATGCAAGACTACCACGAACAGCGCGAACTGGCGCCGCGCGACATCGTGGCACGAGCAATCGATGCGGAGCTTAAGCGCGATGGTTTGGATTACGTGTGGCTCGATATCTCGCATCGCGACCCGGCTTTCGTCAAAGAACACTTTCCGATGATTTTTGAGACGCTGAAAGTGCAGTTCAATATCGATATCACGCTCGAACCGATTCCGGTTGTACCCGCCGTGCACTACATGTGCGGCGGAGTGCTCGTTGACCACGACGGCCTTACCGACTTAAGCCGGCTTTATGCCATTGGCGAGGTTGCCTCAACAGGTGTTCATGGGGGTAACCGCCTTGCATCCAACTCGCTGCTTGAAGGCATCGTCTTTGCCGAAAGGGCACTGGACCACATCGACAGTACACTCGATGAAGCCGGGCTGACCGAACAGCGCCGTGCCGAAGCCACGCTCTCAGAGTGGGACCACACCAACGCCAAGAACCCCGACGAATGGGTCTTGATCAGCCACGATTTTAAAGAGATCCGTTCGATCATGTGGGACTACGTCGGCATCGTGCGTTCGACACTGCGGCTCGAACGTGCGCTGCGCCGCGTCGATGTGATCTACGGCGAGATTATCGACTATTACAACCGCACAATTATTTCACGCGATCTGCTTGAGCTCAGAAATCTGGCGCTTGTCGCGCAGCTGACCATTCGTTCAGCTCTCGCGCGCAAAGAAAGCCGTGGTCTGCACTTCATGACCGACTACCCAGAGCATCGTGAACCCTCGCGCGCCGACTCTATTCTCGAACCGGCGCACTACCAACACGGAAAGGTGACGCAGGGATGAGCGTTTCTTCGAAACGCTCGTCCCTGCGTCACGATAGAAACTTATGTTGACGACCGAACGCAGCCCCTTCATTCGCGACCTGCAAAACGGCCTGCTCGAAGAAGGACGTTTTCTTGTGCGCCGTGCGCTTTTGCAGACCGCCAAGAACCATAAACCCTTCTTGCGGCTGATGCTCGCCGACGCATCAGGGCATATGCCTGCGATCTATTTTGGCAATCCTCAAGAGCTCAAGACAATTACCGACATTGCCAGACCCGGAAGCATCGTGCGAATTCAGGGTATTGTCGAAGAGTTTCAGAACGTGAAGCAGATCAAGCTGATGAAAGTCGAAGCGGCGACGCAGGGTGAGGAGCTCAGTCGCTTCTGGGCGCGCACGCCACTCAGTCGGCGGCAGATGTATGTCGAAATGAAGCAGCTCATTCAGAAAATCGCTTCAAACGAGCTCAGAGAAGTCTGTCTCTTGTTTTTACGCGATCGCAGTTTCATGCGCCTTTTTCTCGAAGCACCTGCGTCGCGTCAGATTCATCACGCGTACATCGGCGGCCTGATGGAGCACACACTCAATGTCATGAAGTCGGTCGCAGCGTTTCGCGCGATTTACCCTCACGCCGATTCTAACCTGATGATCGCCGGTGCTTTCTTGCACGACATCGGCAAAGTCGATGAATACAATTTTCTGCTCAGCCACTACGAACATTCAGAACCGGGCCGTCTTAAGGGCCACACGCTGCTCGGCTATGAGCGACTGACCGCGAAACTGGCTTCGGTCAAAATGCATACCGTCACCCGCGCGAAACTCGAGCATGTCGTACTCGCGCACCAGGGCCGCCGTACGTGGGGGGCAATCGAAGAGCCGCGTTTTCTTGAGGCATACCTTGTTCATGCGGCCGATGCGATTGACTCAACGCAGTTTATCTTTCACGATCTGAAACGGGCAGCGGAAGGTAAGCCCACAGATGCCTCATGGTCTGAATACAGCCGGTATCTGGGCAGGGAGATTTTTCTCAGGTAGTGCATTCTGATTGACCCGCGTACCGGTCGTTTCATTGCGTTGCCATGAACGACTTCATCAAAACAGAAAAGACGGGCCACGTTCTCGTTATCACGTTCAATCGCCCCGAACAGAACAACGCCTTCAATACGGCGATGCTGAACCAGCTCAGCGAGGCCTATGAGCAGCTCGAAGCTGACGACGAAATTCGGGTCGCGGTCGTTCTGGCAGAAGGCAAACACTTCACGCTGGGCCTCGAACTCGGCGAAGTCGCCGAAGGCATTCAAAAGAGTCAAGGCAACCTGTTGGCAACGCCTGACGGTATCGATCCGTGGGGCGTATCGGGCCGCGAAAAGACGAAACCCGTGATCGTCGCAGCACACGGTTTTTGTCTGACGCTGGGTATCGAACTTATGCTCGCGAGCGAGGTTCGCATTGCCACCACGAGCACCAAATTCGGCCAGATGGAAGTGCAGCGCGGCGTGTTTCCATTCGGTGGCGCGACGATGCGGTTTCCAGCGCAATGCGGATGGGGTAACGCGATGAAATACATGCTGACGGGAGAAATGTTTGGTGCTCCAGAGGCGCTGCGCATTGGCCTCATTCAAGAGATCGTTGAGCAGGCGAAACTGAGAGAGCGCGCACTTGAACTCGCTCACAAGATCGCCGATCAAGCACCTCTCGCGGTTGCGGCGACGCTCGCCTCGTCAGTGCGTGCTCAGAAGCACGGATTTCAGGCAGCAGCAGATCGCTTGTTTCCCGATTTGCAGGTTATACTCAAATCGGGCGATGCGGCAGAAGGTATCCGCTCGGTCGCTGAAAAGCGTAAGGCGACTTTTGCGGGTAAATGAACCGGCTATCGGGGTGTTTGTTGATCGGGCTGCTGTTTTGCGCGGGCCTGCGTGCACGTGACCGCGAGGTCAATTCAGCACTGTCGAACCGCGTCGCATTGGTGGCTTCGAAGGCGCATGCCTGGCTGATGCAGAACCAGACCGATAAACATTTCAAGGCCGACGTCGTGTGGATTTTCGATATTCTCATGCGCAAGTTTAACTTGCCAGAGCCAAGAGCGGTCAGCCTATTCAAACGCGACGTGCGCGACGGCCGTTTCTGGAAGTCGGGATTCGCCCCGATATTGCATATCTTCGTTCCCGAAGTCTCGTACCCCCCCGACCGCCTGACCGCGAGCCAAAGCCCAATCGACCGCATCGTCAACCGCACGATCTGGTGCGATACGATGACTCCTGACCCCGATCTGCACATGCAGATGTTTAATTTGGCTGAAAAAGGCGGCTACGAGCTGACGCACATGTACCTCGCTGTACTGATTCTTCGGGAAAAGCAATGTCCTTTCTACAGGCGCCATGAAGCAGCACTGGGCGAACTCAGAGAGCGATTCGAACGAAAATTGGAACAGCTGTGCTTAACGCCTCACGATGTCTCTGACCTTGAAGTCGAAGCCGCGGCTTTTCTTGCTTACGGGCGTCAGAAAAAGGTGACATCCGAAAAATTTCTGGTGCGCTTGCTCGACGCGGCGGAAAACCATCTGGATAACCCCTACGTCAGCAAGATGAGCGGTCATACCGCCGTGCTGATTCTTTGGTACACGCTCGAGGTTGCAAACCCTGACGCTATTCAGGTTCCGCTGGCACCGAGGCGCTAGACGGCCTTTCCCTTATGATCCCGCGTGCACAGTTGCTGATAGCTCAGCGAGTCGGTTTCTGAGTGCGCCAACTCCCTCTTTGCTGAGAGCATTGCCCCATACGGCATCGGGGTACTTCTGCGTCAGCTGCTCGCGCACATCGGGAAACACCAGGTCGTCTTTATTGAAATAGAGTATTCGAGGCTTTTCTGCGACCCCGAGTTTCGCGATCTCGGCCGTCACGACCATCATCTCGTCACCGAGCTGAACCGAAGAAGCGTCATGCACTTCGATCACACAATCTGCGTGCTTAATTTCACCGAGGGTCGACTGAAAAGCTGCAACAAGCGATGCGGGCAGGTTACGAATAAAACCCACAGTATCGGTCACAATCGCATAGAAAGGCCTGAAATTCTGTTCACCAAGATAGATCTTGCGCGAAAAAGTATCGAGCGTGGCAAAAAGTTTGTCTTCGGCAAATACCTTTTGCGAAGTCGATGACAGTGCATTCAAAATACTACTCTTACCTGCGTTGGTATAACCCACAAGCGCAAAGGTTGCCAGATCCCTGCCCTGCCTCGCCGTACCGCGGTGGCGCTCGACATCTTTAAGTTCGGCGCGTATTTTCTGAATACGGCGGCGAATGTAGCGGCGGTCGGTCTCGAGCATCGTCTCGCCGGGGCCGCGTGTGCCGATACCTGGAGCGCCGGTTGCCCCCTGGCGCGACAAGACGCCTCCGAGGCCCTTCAGGCGTGGCAAGATATAGAGCAGCTGCGCGAGCTCAACCTGCAACAGAGCCTCACGCGTTTTGGCGCGCATCGCGAAAATATCGAGAATAACTTCGATACGACCAAGCACCCGAATCTTCAGCTCTTCTTCGAGGTTTCGCAGCTGGTTCGGTTTCAACTGTGCATCGACAAACAGCAGGTTCAGGTCGAGATCGACACAGACCGAACGGATACGCTCGATCTGACCAGAGGTAAAAAACATAGCGGGATGCAGATCTGTATGGTGAAAAAAAAGTTCGTGCAGTGTCTTAACCCCGGCAGTTTCGGCGAGCATCAACAGCTCGCGCAGCGATTCTTCCTGACTGCGCTTGTCGGGAAAATAGCTCGACCCGTATTGTCCGACGCAGAGCGCGCGGTATTGCTCCTTTGAGACGAGCTTCTTCTGGTATAATGACGATGCGTCCACGCGTTAATCAGGGCGCCGGAATTTCTTTTCGGTACTTGTTCTTGCGCTGAATCTTGAAATCCTCAGGCTTCTTGTAGATCGTGATGCGGTTTCCCGAGTGAATCGAATTACTCTTGAACCAACCCTGATTCGCCTCGATCGCGTAAAGAACCGGAATATCTGAACTCACCACATCGAGGTTCAGTGGTTTCATGTCGTGGATGCTTGCGATAAAAAGTTTTTCGTGCACGTATGCTATGCTGAGAGGCAGAACCGTGTTGCGCATCCAAAAATTCATCTCTTCGGGCTTATTGTAAACGAAGATCATTCCCCGGTTTTTCGCAAGCGCCTTGCGAAACATGAGGCCGCGTTCTTTGTCTTTCTCGGTGCGCGCAACTTCGCAGTCGAGCACGACGTCTTGCCCGCGAGAGTTCTGAAAGACTATGCGCCAGACTTCGTCGAGGGGTTTGCCCAGGTCGCCTGCCGGGTCGGCAGAGACCCGCGGCTCGGTCGGGCTTGATGTGGATTTTTCGCGTCCCCAAACATCGGGCTGCTGAGCGAGCATGGGCGCGACCGTGAAGGCCAGTGCCACACCCGGCAAGATGAGCCGGCGCTTTAAGAAGCCGGCCATAGGCGCCATGCCAAATCTCAAGGCATTATTCCCATTCAATCGTAGCCGGTGGTTTCGAAGAGATATCATAGACGACGCGGTTCACACCCCGCACTTCGTTAATGATGCGGGAAGCGATTTTTGCGAGCACCGGGTATGGCAGGTGCGCGAAATCTGCAGTCATGCCGTCTTCACTGGTCACAAGGCGCAGCGCGATCACATTTTCGTAAGTGCGGTTATCACCCATGACCCCGACCGACCGTACGGGCAAGAAAATCGCCCCCGCCTGCCAGACCTTTTCGTACCAGCCCGAGGTTTTGAGTTCGTCGAGCATTATCGCGTCGGCTTCGCGCAAAGTGGCCACGTTCTCCCGGGTTACAGCGGTCAAAATCCGGATTGCGAGCCCCGGCCCTGGAAACGGATGCCGGTACAGCAGATTGCGGTTGATTTTGAGCGCAAGTCCTAATCGCCTCACTTCATCTTTGAAGAGCTCAGAAAGCGGCTCGATCACCCGGCCTGCCTTAATCATGTCGAGCACGCCCTGTACGCGGTTATGGTGTGATTTGATGGTCTGTGAAGGACCTTTAACCGAAACGCTCTCGATCACATCGGTATAGAGCGTACCCTGTGCCAGAAATTCATGGTGTCCGAGTTCTTTGGCTTTTGCAGCGAACTCATCGAGAAAGAGTTTGCCGATAATTTTCCTTTTTCGTTCGGGTTCATCGACCCCTGCGAGAGCAGTCATGAACCGTGCTTCGGCATCGACAATTTCCAGTTTAATGCCAAACTCTTTTTTGAAACGTGTTCGCACGGCGTCGGTTTCGCCCTTGCGCATGAGCCCCGTGTCGACGTAGACGCAGGTCAACTGGTCACCGATCGCATCGTGCAAGAGTTTTGCCGTGACAGTAGAATCTACACCGCCAGACAAACCCAGCAGAACACGCTCGCCCTTGACCTGCGCCCGAATCTCAGCCATTTTCTCATCAACAAACCGGCTCATGGTCCAGTTAGGTTTCATGGTGCAGATCGCGCTGCAGAAGTTCTTGAGAATCGCCTTGCCCTGCGTCGAATGCTGCACTTCGGGATGAAACTGCACGCCGTAGATACGCGCCTTTTCATCGGCAAATGCTGCCATTGGCGAATTTTCCGTGACGCCGATGACCGAGAAACGTTTGGGCAGCTTTTGAATCTTGTCACCGTGAGACATCCACACCTGACCAGGCTTTACACCTTTCAAGAGCGGTGATGCCTTTCGGGCCTTGAGTGTGGCGCGTCCGTATTCACGGGCAGTCGACGCTGCGACTTTGCCGCCATTTAAATGACAGATCAGCTGCAGGCCATAGCAGATACCGAGTATAGGCACGCCCAGGGAAAAGATTCCAGCGTCAACCTGCGGCGCTTCCTTTTCATAAACCGACGCGGGGCCGCCCGAAAGTATAATGCCCGCCGGATGCAGCTTCTCAATTTCAGAGAGCGAAATGCTGTGCGGGTGTATCTCGGCGTAATACCTTAGTTCGCGAATACGCCGCGCAATCAGCTGGGTGTACTGCGAACCAAAATCAAGAACAACAATCTTCTTTTCGTGCAGATTATTTCTTTTCGGCGCCGCTTTCTGAGGTGCAGTTTTCTTTTTCATGGGCTTACGGAAAAACAGGACAGCTCACAGCAACGACAAGGTCTGATTTTTTATCCAGTGCGCCGGCATTCAGCAGCAGGTATTCACGATCGATAAATTTCTTTTGTTCACTGCTGCCGCCAGTTGATACATCAACCGTAATATTATTCTTGCGCTGCGCCCGAAAAACAGAGACAGCTCTCAGAGAGAAAGATTTGCCATTACGCAGCTTCAGTTTGCCCGCCCGCGCCTTCGTCGCGTTCAGAGATTTTTTTGCAAGCAGCCTGAAGCTCTTGAATTTCTGCGTTTCCGGATCTTTTACCAGGAATTTTTCCATCTTACGCAGCTTCTTGTCGACTTTGCCGTCGGCTTCCGTTGCCGCGATCTGCGTAACACCGCAGTTCAGAAAAATCTCTTCTTCAGAAAAAACCGGCAGCAGGGATACCACAGCCGCCAAGAGCAAGAATCTCATGCGACATAATCCCATTTGCCGTTCAGGCGATAAACCCGTTTTAAGAATCGGCTAGCGGGTTCCTGAAAAAGGAACCTGCGAAACTTCACGGTGCCGGTTTCGGAAATGAATCTAATCCACAAAGAAATTGGCTTTGTGCTTTTTAAGCCGCAGCGCCTTCTTTTTGGCGAGTGCGTTCGCGAGCCTCTGTCCCGGGTGAATGTCATCGGGTGCATCGAGAACGGCTGCGATATTTCTGTCAAAACAAGCCTTGTCCTGTGCAAAAATACAATACGTGCGCGCATAAAAGTAATGCGATATCAGCATTTTCCCCTGCGTGAGCCTGATGTTCTTTTCAAAGGCTTCTTTTGCACGCGCCGGGTCGCCGCCCATCATTTCGTTACGCGCTCCGAAATAGACTCCCTCGAAAAGCCAGGCGCCGGCGAAATAGTATGCCTCGTCCCAGGCTTTGACCTGCGCCATCATGATTTCGATTTTGGGCAATTCTGAAAGCGCCTGCGTGTCTTCGCGATCGACATTGATCGACGACCCCCAGGCGAAAGCATACCAGAACACCGGTGCGATGCTGTCTTTATCGAGCTTCGCCAGCTTCTGTTGCAGCTGCTGTTCTGTGACTTTAGCGAGGTCGTCCGTTTCAATGAGTGGCAGCATGACTTTCCCGGCGTAATCGCGCGCTCTGAGGTAGAGCATCTTCGCCCGTTTGCGCTGGTGCACAACTTCGTCGTCTTTCTTGTCGGCTTCCGCCTGTTCCATCTTGTCTTCGGCAAACGAAAGGGTATACGCAGAATAGATTTCTGCGATCAGTAAATTCAGGTCGTCATTTTTTTCGTCATGCACCTGCATTGCCTCGAGCAGTTTGAGGTTCGAGGCGATGGATGTTTCAGCGATTTCAAGATCGGTTTCCTGTTCGAACACTTTACGGCTTTCTGTAAAAAAGCCCGTGGCCTGACGCACCGCCATTTTCTTGAGTGAACACGAAAACGCGGTAAGTGCAACCACCGCAATCGCAACGTATCGAATTGGCATCAATACACTTCTTCAACGCGGCGGTGGCGTATCAAGTCATAATAGTCTGCCGGTTGTCCGTGGTGCTGCGCGAGCGTATTGATCGCGTGCGAAACGCCCTCTTCCATACCTTTGAGACCGCACATATAGATAATTGTGCGTTCGTCATTGATAACCGGCCAGAGTTTGCCCGGATTATCGTGCTTGATATCGCCGACGTAGTAGCGCCCACCCGCCTTGTTTTTCATTTCACGGCTCAGGGCCTGAAAGTAAAAAAAGTTGGAATGCTGGTAAGCTCTGAATTCTTCGTCATAGAGCAATTCAGCTCGGGTTTTCACGCCAAAGAGCAAAAATACCGGCGAATGAAAATTCGGCGTGTGTTTGAAGAGCCGCTGCAGAAATCCCCGAAACGGAGCGATGCCTGTGCCCGTAGCGAGGAAAATATACGGGCGGTGAATCTCATCTTCGGTGGGCAACAGAAACTTTCTGCCTGCCGGGCCCGTGAGGGTCACTTCATCCCCAGGTTTGGTGTCGCAGAGAAAATTTGACGCGACGCCACGGTAGATCTCTCCGGTTGCCTCGTCTTTCGTGACCGCCCGTTTCACGCAGAGCGTGAGGTTTTCGCTGCGCGGCATGCGCGACGCGAGCGACGCAATAGAATAGAGCCTTACCGCATGCGGGTTACCCTTCTCGTTAAGACCCGGAGGAATAACACCCACGCTTTGGCCATCGAGATAGTTCATTTCTTTGGCATCGAGCACGATGTGGCGCACGTCGTTTTCATCGCCATCGCGAAACAAGATGCGGTTTTCCAGAACTTTCGCTTTGAGTGTGTTGGCCTTCTTGTAGGTATTGACCTCAACCCCCGGCCTCGGGA
Organism: uncultured Leptospiraceae bacterium; assembly: GCA_942492915.1. Taxonomy (GTDB): domain Bacteria; phylum Spirochaetota; class Leptospiria; order Turneriellales; family Turneriellaceae; genus Turneriella. Next base: position 1,006,358 of record OW818662.1, on the reverse strand, counting down.
ATTCTATGACGCCAGCCGAAGATTCGGTACCTTCGGCATCAGCCATGCGAGCATCCCGCACCACACGAATGAGCTGGCTTGGTATCACCGCCGCTTGTCGCGGCCGTTGAATCTGTCTTGGTTGTCTCGGTTTTCTCTTTTGCGGCGGTTGAAGCCGTGCCCCCACCTGATCCGGAAGACTTCTTATAGTCGTTCACATAGAAACCGGCGCCTTTAAAGACAATGCCTGCCCCAAGACTAACCTGCCTTGAGGTCTGCACAGACTGGCAATCGGGACAGGTCACCTGCGGAGTTTCGTTCATGCCGTGAAACTTTTCGAATATACGGCCGCAATCCGCGCACTTGTAATCATACGTAGGCATAAGATCAATATACAACAAAAAATCACGCCGTCAAGTCTACTTGACGGCGCCCGCTGCACATCAGGTTTCGCCAAAGTTGATGTTCAGAGACTTTAAACACGCGCACCACCGGCTACCCTGGTTCGGCCTGTGGCGTATACGCCGCCGCATCAACAAGGTCACCAAGCGCCTCTTTCAGAAATTGCGCAAAGAGCACAAATCACTCGTCGAATATGGCAACCTCAGGCGCGGCAAACCCTGGGGAATTCGCGAGGGCCGCGAGCTGGTCTGGACTTTTCTCGTCGACCTGCTCGCTGACCGACCGCTCGTCTATAAGGTCGCCTACCAGATCGACGAAGCGCGCTACACATGCTATTCCCGGTCGGGTGGTCGCAACGAAATGGCGAACGTTCTGCAGTTCACCTCAGACGACATCGATGAGCTCGTGGCCCGCCTCAACATGCTTGCGGCAGAGATTCCGGCGATGCGCGAGCGTATGCTCAGACAGCACCTCTACACTCTGAAATCCGAAAAAACCCCGAAACGCTGGCTTGACCTCTTTAGAAAAAAAGGGCCCGAAGACGAAATGCAGACCCTCGCGATGCTGCGCGAAGTCGTGCAGTCCATGCTGGCGCAAAATAAGATTTCACGCAATGAAGCGCTCAAATTGATGGCGTACGCAGAGACCCTGCACGGCGACTGAGCGTAGGTTCACCGGAACGCACGCCCTTTAAGTCAACCGGGAACCAAAATCCGCGTCGGCGGGTCGGCGGTGGCAAGCCCGATTTGCGGGAGCAACATAAGGGGGATTTCATGACGACACGCACTTTTCACGCAGGCGCAATACTCTGCGCGGTATCTCTGTCAGCCTGCACCACAATACATCAGGGAAACCTCGGCGTCGAACGCAAATTCGGCAAGCAGAGTAATGAAATACTCAACCCAGGGCTGTATTTTTATAACCCCGTTTGGACGAGTATTATTGTACTCTCGCTTTCGCTGCAGAATCTCGAAGTAAAACTGTCGCTGCCCAGCAAAGAAGGGCTGAATGTTGAGGCTGAGATCTCTATCCTCTACAAGTTGCAGGAAGAGAAAGTACCGGCGCTGCTCGTCGAATTCGGCGGGGCGCAATTTGAAGAGAATGAGCAGCGTGTCGTGGTTAACGTATTCCGTTCGGCGGCAGCGGATGTCTCGGCGCGCTTTTTGGCGAAAGACATGCACAGCGGCAAACGCTCTGAGATTGAGGCTGAGATACTCAAAAGCATGCGTGAGGTGCTACAGGCGAAAGGCTTCATGATTGACCGCGTTCTGATGAAGAGCATCAAGCTGCCCCCGGGTCTATATGCCGCGATCGAAGACAAACTGCGCGCCGAACAGGATGCGCAGCGCATGGAGTACGTGCTACTGCAAGAGAACCGCGAGGCAGAGCGTCGCAAGATCGAAGCCGCCGGCGTGCGTGATTCACAAAAGATTCTGAATCAGGGGCCCAGTAAAGAAATCATTATGCTGCGCAGCATCGAAGCCTTTCGCGAACTGGCGAAATCACCTAATACCAAGGTGATTATCACCGACGGCAAAACCCCGATGCTCGTACCCGAACCCAAATGAATTGCGCAGCTGCCAATTGACATGCGCTCCGCTGAAAAACGTATTTGCATTTACGCGGCATGCGACGCACCTTGAGCGGAGTGTATGGGACTAGGTGATATTAAAGACATGATGAGCCAGATGCGCGCGGCGCAGCAGCAGATGAAGCATGTGCAGAAGAAGCTCGGTGATATGCGAGTGACTGCTGAAACAGGCGGCGGCACGGTAAAGGTAACTGTCGACGGCGAGGCGAACCTCATCGACCTCGAAATCGATACTGCTCTGCTCGACGCCGACGAAATCAAGGTTTTACCGAAGTTGATCAAAAAGGCAATTCAATCGGCTCAAAAAGACGCCCGCAAGCAGGTCATGTCTGACATGAAAGGCATGCTGGGTAATATGATGTAAGCGGCAACCGCCGCTGACATCGTACACTTCAATGCCTCCTGAACTCTTAGCGGCGATCGAAGCCATACAATCGCTACCCGGTATTGGCCGCCGCTCGGCGATGCGTATCGTATTCTCTCTTATTGAGGCGGGCAAAGGACGCGTCGATGCATTGACCTCGACGCTGACCGATTTGGTCGCGAGTATTTCTGCCTGCGAGCGCTGCGGCGCTTACACCAGCCGAAAAACCGAACCAACAGCAACAGGCTGCGCCTATTGCGACAATCCGCGCCGCGATGCGGCGAGCCTCTGCGTCGTTGAACAACCGTCAGACATCTATGCAGTCGAAAACACCGGCGAGCACCGCGGCCTGTACCATGTTTTGGGTGGGGTGCTCTCTCCGCTCGACGGCATTGGCCCAGAAGAATTGCATTTGCCTGAACTCGCCGAGCGGGCGAGCAGATTGGGTCTGAAAGAAGTGATCGTCGCAGCGAACCCGAGCGTCGAAGGCAATGCGACAGCGCACTATATCGCAGACTTGCTGAAGCCCGCAGGTGTGCGCGTCACACGCATCGCGACGGGTCTCGCACTCGGACAAATGCTCGACTTTGCCGAGACGCAGGCAATCTCGCAGTCTATAAGACAGCGGGTTGATCTGTGATTGCGGTCGTTATTCCCGTACTAAATGAAGAAAAATCCATTGGGCTCGTCGCGCGCGACCTGATGGCCACGGCGCGGCGCGAGAAGGTGAAGATTCAGGTCATTGTCTGCGATAATGGTTCGACCGACAATACAGCGAGCGTCGCGCAGAAAGCTAAATGCATCGTTGTGAACGAACCGGTGCGCGGCTACGGAGCCGCATGCCTCAGGGCTCTCACCGCCCTACCCGCCGCGACGCAGGCAGTGCTCTTTATTGACGGTGATTATTCAGACTTTCCTGAAGAGTTTCCGCTTTTGGTGCGCCCAGTTCTCTCGGGCGACGCAGACCTCGTGATTGGTTCGCGCACGCTCGGCGGCGCAGTGCGTGAGCGCGGGGCACTGACGCCGCAGCAACGCTTTGGCAACTGGCTCGCTACGTTTCTCATCCGCATCTTCTTCAGGCAACGCTACACAGACCTAGGGCCTTTCAGGGCGATCAGCAAACACGCTCTCGACTCGCTCAACATGCAAGACCGTAACTTCGGTTGGACAGTCGAGATGCAGATTCGCGCCGCCCGGCGCGGATTAAAAATCGCGGAGGTTGCGGTCAGCTACAGAAAGCGCATCGGCGTAAGCAAGATATCGGGCACGCTCAAAGGCACGATCATGGCCGGCTATATTATTCTGAAAACTATTTTCAGAGAATTGATTCGCGCCCGCTGATATGAAGCATCGGCCCGGGCCGCCCCTTGACCGGGTCTATTCTTTCATGTCTCAATGAAATAGCTTGAACTTGTCGCCGATCAGATCGAGAACTTCGATCATGATCAGAACAGTGATGATAATCTCGATGCGATGGCTCTGCAGGTTGACATGCAGTTCGTTCAGCATATGCAGATTTTCTTCTATGATACCGAAACTGCTTTCAACCTCTTCAAATCGCAGCCTGAGGTCGAGCGACCGCAGCATCGAGCTCTGCACGCGCGTCAGCAAGTCATTTTCCCAGACTTCATCGAGCGCCTTGAAAACGTAGAAGTGCTCTGCAATGCGGTTCTTCACCGTCATCACACGGCCGATAAACTGGTTGAGCTGTTTCTCGCGCAGCCTGATCTTGCCGCTGCGAGCCAACTCTTCTGAGCGGCCCTTAACCGAATCGAGCAAGGCGGTAGCCACCTGCCGGTAATAGTCGAGCGTCACCGAATAAGCCAGATTCTGCATGACCACACGCAACACAAGATCGGTTGCGTTCGGTACCGTGATAATTGACGGCCCTGACCTGGGATTTCCGCCGCCGATTTTCAGAGTGTGGTCTTCTGTCAGTACTTTTTCATGCTCACCCGATGCATGCGCCCGCACCCGCGCGAGAATTACCTGCTCGTCTTCACTTTTCACGTTACAGAAAACAACCGCACCGTAAACGTACACGCTGTAGCACGAGTTTTTCGAAAGGCGCACGAAAACCTCGCGCGGCGTCACGACCAGAGAACGATCATTGTTCGCGGCGGCGATCGCCTGCAGATTAATGGATTCGGCGATCGAGTGGGAGTTCAAATTCATATCGTCGTCGTCTTGAAGGCAGATTGGCTCGCAAGCAAAAACAGGGTCAGATGTTTTTTAAGAACAAAGTAATGATTGGTTTGACGTCGCTGATTTTTTACAGCCCGTGACCATGATGCTGACGGCGACACAGAAACTCAAAACCGCTCTGCTTCTCGCAGCAACTCCGCTTCTGGCTGCGGCAAATCTCGAATGGCCCGTTGAAAAAGACAAGAAATACCAGATCAGCTCAACATTCGGCGAATCACGTCTCGATCACTTTCACAACGGCATTGATCTGCCGGGCGAAGGGATAAAAGTAATAACCCCGCGAGACGGTCGCGTACTCTACCGCATTCAAACCGATTTTACGCCAGGTGAAATGCCATTCGGCGGTGGCAATACGCTGATCGTCGACCACGGTGACCAGTGGACGGGCTACATGCACCTCAAGACGATGGGCGATGCCGCGCTGCAGTCTTTTAAGCTCACGGCAGGCGAGCTGCTCGGTACTTCAGGCAATACGGGGCATTCAGGCGGCCCGCACCTGCACTTTTTTATCTACGACCCGGCCGGGCGTGCAATGCTGAATCCCCTGCTGCTGATGGGCAATGCGTACTACAAAGATACACGCCCCCCTGAAGCCAAAGAATGGGGAGTCCTCTTGCCCGATAAGTTTGCGAGCGTAAATCCCGACAAGGGATTTCGGCTGACCAGCGACTACCCGGTGTTCATGCTGCTGCAAGACCAGGGTATCGGTCGCGAGCGATGGGGAGTGTTCGAATACCGCGTGCTGATCGACGACAAAGAAGCACTCACTGCAAAATTCGACAAGATACTCTTCAGAAATGACGCCTGGCAGCTCACCGGAGGTCAGGCATTTGAAGACATCTTCTTCAAGAATTTCTATTCGCTGACGACGCAGGTACGCAAGGCGAAAAAAATATCGGTCGAGGCGAAAGATCTGAAAGGCAATACTTTCTCGAAATCGTACGACATGAAAATTCAACAAAACTAAATAGAACGGCCAGGAAACGCAGGCGAACGCCTGCCCGTCGTGCAGCTAATATTCAACCGGAATCGGGTCGAGCGAACGCCACAGGTACCAGGTTGCAACCGTCGAGTATGGCACCCACGGAGCGGCAGCCTTGCGAATCTTCTCGATCGGCATTTTTTTGCCTTTGAAATAGTGCAGTTCTACGGCGCGAATAAGCCCAACGTCGCCGAGCGGCAGCACGTCGGGCCGCCAAAGATTGAACATCATGTACATGTCAGCCGTCCATGGGCCGATGCCGTGCAGAGAGACGAGAGTGCTGCGCACTTCTGCATCCGCAAGTTTCGCAAGCCTTGCGCCCGTAAGCTCTTTAGAGACGAAGCGCGCCGCCAGGTTCTGTACGTAGATTACCTTGCGCTCTGAGAGTCCGCAGCCCCGCAGCTCGGACCGACTCAGGGCGGTGATTTTTTGCGGGTTAATCTTAACAGTACTGCCGCCGGCCGCTGCAACGACGCGCGACCAGATCGTGTCTGCCGCTTTTACCGAAATCTGCTGCCCCGCAATCGCGCGCGCCAGCGTCGTGAACGAATCTTTTTTTAATCTCAGGTTGACTTCGGGAAAGCGCATGATCAGCGACCGCATAACCTCGTCGCTGCGGCTGAGGTGCTCTGTCGCGTCTTCCCAGTAGTGTGGTCTTGATGGCATGCCCGGTGACAGGTTTGAGATAATCTTGTGAGGCGTATGCGCGATCAGCGCCCTGACTGCAAAAGCCTTTCGACCCGCGCTACGTCTTCGGGCACATCGACCCCCGGGGAATCCACCGAGGCAATGTGCACGTAGATATTGAACCCGTTGAAGAGAAAGCGCAATTGCTCGAGGCTCTCGGCTTCTTCGAGCGGGGCGACCGGCAGCTTTGCCAATTCGAAGAGCACGCTTCGGCTGTAGGCATAGAGTCCCTGGTGCTTGAGCGGAGCGAGCTTTGTGCGCACGTCTTTTCGATAAAATGGAACCGGCGCCCGGGAAAAATAGAGTGCCCTGCCATCGCCGGCAAGCACCACTTTCACCTGATTCTCGTTCTGGAAATCGGCTTCAGTGGCGAAGGGCACAGCCGTGGTGCTGATATGGCACGATTCACCGAATTCTTTGAAGAGCGCAATCGCCCCTGAGATGTTCGCAGCGGGCAGCAGCGGCTCATCGCCCTGAACGTTGACGTAGTGCGTGTAGTCGGGAAATTTCTGTGCGACCTCGACGATGCGGTCAAAACCCGAAACGTGGTCGTCTCGGGTCATGACCGCCTCGCCGCCGAATGCCGTGACCGCTGCGGCGATGCGTTCGTCGTCGGTCGCCACCACAATTCGTTCGAGATCCGCACATTTTTTGGCCGAAGCAAGCACATGCTGAATCATCGGCTTGCCGGCTATCGGCGCAAGCGGTTTACCGGGAAAGCGAGTCGAAGCAAAGCGTGCGGGTATTACACCGAGTGCGCGCATCTCAGAGTTCGCCAGAATCAGCAGGCGTCGGCGACGACACGCCAAAGGTTGAACCAAACGACTGTGTCATCTCTTCGTCGGTCATCGGCGTCAGCGGAAACAGGTCTCCGTTCGCCAGACGTTCTTTGAACGCCACCGAAAAGCAGTACGCATCCATGATGCATTGTTTGATGGGTTTGCCGTTCAGTCGCTTCGTCTTTTCAAAATCAGAATCGAATTTCATCGCGTCATCCATGTTGCCGACAATCTGCTTCGCATTTTTCATGTCAGAAATCAGAAACGCCATCGATTTTGCGACATTCTCCATGAAGCTACGAATGAGCCCGCGGGTGTTGCGGCCTTCCATATCAGCGCGGCCCTTAGCCTTCTCTTCGAGTTTTGACTTTTCTATGTAGTTTGCGCTCTTACGCTCTTTTGCGGCCTTATACTCCTGAAGCATCTCTTCGTATTTCTCGTACGCCTTGATGATGGCTCGCGATTCGTTGTAGAGGTCGGCCATCTGCTTCTTGTAATCTGACTTTACGCCGCCCGAATAATCAACGTTAATTTGAATCTTATTCGTCGTGAGCACGAACGAATACTCGTAGTCAAACTCCATGAAAAAGAGGTACGAAAGCAGAATACGATCGTTAATCGATACTTTCTCGAGCATGCGCTTCGATTTGTCGTGTCGCTCTGCCAGCTGCTGAGGATTGCGTACTTTCATGAGCGACAGGCCATATTGATACTCTTTTGTATCGTAGATGCCACCCTTTTTCTCTTCTTCTTTGACCTCTTCACCGGCAACCTCGGCGGCTGAAGCTTCGCCCTGTGGCATTTCTGGTGCGTTAGATTCCAGAGTTGAGCCATCGCCTTTCTTGCGTTGCCCGAGCTTGTCGCTCTGCGTTACCTGAATCGCCTTCTCGAGCAACGGCGAAAATGGCGGGTAGTCGGTACCGTCGGCGAGACAGATCAGGTGAAACAGCTTGGGAAACGACGTTTGAAACAAAGCCTTCGTGTTCGTGTGAAAGCGCTTCTGCTTGATGATCATGCCCTGCAAAGACTCTTGCGACAGTTTTGCCTGCTGCGCCTCAGGGGTAAAGATGTCGATCGCGAACCCCATCGCCTTCTTAAAAGTCTCTTGAAACGGGTACAGAATATACAACGTACGATAGATTGACTTGAGAGATGCCGAGACTGTTTCAACAGGCACGGAAGAATTGGTCTGCGCCGCGTTGGCGAAGGCCGCAAAGTACTCGCTGTTGTACATGTGATGGGCGTATTCGAGGGTTTCCATAAGCAGCGGATTTTTCGCATCCAGGCTATGCATGATCTTCTTACCGATCGTCGGCCGCTGCAGAAACAGGTCATTACCTATAAGATTGAATTCGATGAGTGCCTGTTTAAGTTCAAGGTTGATGAACTGCACAAATTGGGGTTTGATCTGCTTGCCAGAAAACGGGGTTACGCCGGCAAGAAAGCACCTGAGGCGAATCATGAACTTCGCGCCAGGGCCGCTCAGCTTTTTCAGCGCTTTTTCGTATTCCTGCCGCGCCCTCTGCGCTTTGTCTGACTCTTCACGCTCGCGTTCACGCCTTAGCTGTGAAGGCAGCTTGGTTTCAGCGACCGCCCCGCCGCCCGAACCACCGCCAGCCGCGACGCCGCGCCCGGGCGAACCGCCCGACTTTGCTTCAGTTATGCGCCGTGCATCTTCGGCTTTTTCGGCTACGCTTTTCTCGCGCAACACCTGACCGCCCGCCGACTTAAAGCGGTCGAGCATCTCGCGGCGCTCTTGTTCATCAAGTTCGTTGGCGCCTATGGCTGATCGGGTATCATCAAATTCAAACTTGGCGTCAGGCATCGGTTACTTCGCAAAGGGCCATTGCGATGCAAGGTCAAGCAGAATCATTTTCCTTGCCACCCTGTCTCGAAACGGCTTTTGGGTGACATGAAAGCAAGTATACATCCCGTTTATACAGACGCGGTGATCCGTTGCGCGTGCGGTGCAGAGCATGCGACCAAATCGACCAAGAAAGAAATTTTCGTTGAGATTTGCTCCAACTGCCACCCGTTCTTTACCGGCAAGACAAAACTCGTCGATACAGCTGGCCGCGTAGACAAATTCAAGAAAAAATACAAGATGAAGTGATTTTTGCCCCTGCGGGCAAAGATTACATAAACCGCCATGATTCCCGCTGCCTGCCAACTGAGTTGGGAATGTACAGGCAGCGTTGCGCTATTCCAGTTTGAGATGAATATCTTACGCTATTACCCGATTGCGGGTTTGTCGTTTCTCATTTTCTGGGTTTGGAAAAAAGGATACTTTCAGCGGTTCAGAATACAGCAGGCCTTCCCTCGCTGGGATAGAATACGGTATGAAATTCTGCAATCCGCAGTCACCCTCACAGTTTTTACAGTTATTGGTGTAGCAACGTTCGCGATGCGCAAAGCCGGGTGGCTTCCGGGTGAAATCTACCGCGACGCATCGAAATATGGCGGTTGGCCTTACATGATTTTCACGTTGGTTGCCGTTACCATCTGGCATGAGACATGGTTTTACTGGATGCACCGGCTTGTGCACAGAAAGGCGCTCTATAAGCACGTACACCTTGTGCACCATAAATCGATCAACCCTTCTCCGCTCGCCGCCTACAACTTTCATGCTTTTGAAGCCTTTCTCGAAGGTATATATCTGGTGATCTTCACGTGTATTTTTCCGATGCAGTTTTGGGTTATCTTGGGCCACACCTTCTATGCTATGATCCTGAACATCTGGTGGCACTTGGGTTATGAATTTTTCCCTGCTTGGTGGGCAAGCCATCCGGTTTTTAAGTGGATCAATACTTCGACGCACCACAACATGCACCACTCGAAATTTGACGGCAACTACAGCCTGTACTTCAATTTCTGGGATCGTATAATGGGAACGAACTTTCCCGACTATGAGAAGTATTATCGTGAAGTCACGGCGCGGCGCAAGATCGAACGGGCTTCTGTAACTGCGACCGCATAGCCCGCGCAAAATCACATTCTGATTTTCAGCATAAAGCAAGATTCTGCCTTGCACCATGCCCACTCTCATTAAACAAGACGACGTCATCGAATCGGTAGCCGGTGCTTTGCAATATATATCCTACTACCACCCGCCCGATTTTATTCAGGCGATGAAAGTTGCCTATGAGAAAGAAGAATCGCGTGCGGCGAAAGACGCCATGGCGCAGATTCTCTTGAACTCACGCATGTCAGCGATGGGCCACCGCCCGCTGTGCCAGGATACCGGCATCGTCTCGGTGTTCGTCAATGTGGGCATGGACGTGCAATGGCAGGCGACCATGCCGCTGGAAGACATGATTAACGAGGGTGTGCGCCGAGCCTACCTTCACCCGGATAACGTGCTGCGGGCTTCGATCGTCTCTGACCCTGCGGGCGCGCGCAAAAACACTAAGGACAATACTCCGGCAGTCATTTATACGCGGCTCGTTCCAGGTAATCATGTCGAGATCACAGTTGCTGCCAAAGGCGGCGGTTCTGAAAACAAAGCCAAGTTCGCGATGCTGAACCCGTCTGACAGCATTGTCGACTGGGTGATCAAAACCGTTCCCCTCATGGGTGCTGGCTGGTGCCCGCCGGGCATGCTCGGTATCGGCATCGGTGGCACAGCCGACAAGGCGATGGTGATGGCGAAAGAATCGCTGATGGATCCGATCGATATTCAGGATCTGATCGCACGCGGCGCAAAGACCAAAGCCGAAGAGCTGCGCATTACCCTCTTTAATGAGGTGAACAAACTCGGCATCGGTGCGCAGGGCTTAGGCGGCCTTACCACCGTGCTCGACGTCAAAATCAAAGACTGCCCGACGCACGCGGCTTCGCTGCCGATCGCAATTATCCCCAACTGTGCGGCGACGCGGCACGCGCACCTGACACTCGACGGCTCGGGCCCGGTCTACCTCGACCCACCCAAACTCGAAGACTGGCCCAACATCGAATGGAAAGCAGAGGGAGCTAAACGCGTCAATGTCAACACGATCACCAAGGCCGATCTCGCTTCGTTCAAGCCGGGTGAAACCCTGCTGCTGTCTGGCTCGATTCTCACCGGCCGCGACGCGGCCCACAAGCGCATCGCAGACATGCTCGCCAAAGGAGAAAAACTACCCGATGGTGTGGATTTCCATAACCGCTTTATCTATTACGTGGGCCCCGTTGACCCGATCGCCGGCGAAGTCGTCGGCCCCGCAGGCCCCACCACCGCGACGCGCATGGACAAATTCACCGAGATGATGCTCGGCCAAACCGGCCTCATCGGCATGATCGGAAAATCAGAACGCGGCCCTGAGGCGATCGAAGTCATCAAGAAGTACAAGGCGGTCTACCTCATGGCTGTCGGGGGTGCTGCGTACCTCGTCGCAAAAGCGATCAAGAAGTCGCGCGTCGTCGCCTTCGCAGATTTAGGCATGGAAGCGATCTATGAATTCGAAGTGGAGGACATGCCCGTTTCTGTAGCGGTCGACGTGAACGGCGAATCAGTCCACACCACCGGCCCGGCATTTTGGAAGAAGAAAATAGCTGGCTAGTTTACCCGGGCCTGCTGGAAAATTGTAACTGCTCAGAGTCTTTTTTCATGGTATATTTGTCCTACATCTGAAATGTTGCCGTATGCAGATTCATCCCCCGACGCTGATGGAAATTACCGGCGCGGTGCTGTTCGCGCTCGCGGTCTTACACACTTTTTTCGTGGGAAAGTTTCATGACTGGGCGCACCATTTTCCCCGCGGTTCACTGCGGCAGAACCTGACCGAATTTCTTGCCGAAACGGAGATCGTTTTCGGCATGTGGGCGGCACTGCTCTTTCTCATCATCATCGGTCAAAATCAGGATATCCAATCTGCTTCGAAGTATATCGACGGCCTGAATTTCACCGAAGCAAAATTTGTGCTCGTGATTATGGTCATGGCCGCCTCAAAACCGGTATTGCGCGCCGCCGAGCAGTTCATCAACGGCACAGCGCGATTGATTCCGCTGCCCCCAGGTGCTGCATTCTATCTGGTGGCGTTGGGGCTGGGGCCGATTCTGGGTTCATTCATCACCGAACCTGCGGCGATGACTCTCATCGCCCTGATTCTGCGACAAAGACTCTACAGCCGCGACGTTTCAAAGAAATTCGCGTACGCAACTCTGGGCCTGTTGCTGGTCAATGTTTCAGTCGGTGGAGTACTCACGCACTTCGCCGCTCCCCCCGTTTTGATGGTGGCAGCCAAATGGAACTGGGGACTCGGTTACATGTTCACGCATTTTGGCTGGCGCGGGCTTATGACCACTCTTACGGGAACGGCGATCGTCATGCTGGTATTCCCCAAAGAACTGAAAAAGATTGCGCCATCCGAAAACCGTAAGGGAAGCATCCCTCTGTGGCTTACAACTATGCATTTAGCGCTTCTGGCATTAACCGTGGTGTTTGCGCACCACGAGAATATCTTCTTCGGCATCTTCATGATTTTTCTTGGGCTAACGGTCGCGACGAAAGAATACCAGGAGCCGCTCAAGCTACGCGAAGGCCTGCTTGTTGGCTTCTTTCTCGCTGGTCTCGTCACCCTCGGAAGCCTGCAGGCGTTTTGGCTAAAACCCCTGCTGGAATCGCTAAACGTCGACCAGCTCTACTTCGGTGCGACGGGGCTCACCGCTCTGACCGACAATGCGGCGCTGACCTACCTCGGGTCGCTCTCTCCAGGGCTCAGCGAGCAGATGAAAATTGCGCTCGTGGCCGGCGCCGTCACAGGTGGCGGGCTGACCGTCATCGCCAACGCCCCGAATCCTGCAGGCATCGGCATTTTGCGGCAGAGCAAATTTTTTCAGGAGCACGGTCTCTCGCCGCTTTTTTTGTTGCTCGGCGCGCTGGGGCCGACATTGATCGCCGTGGTCTTTTTCTGGGCCCTGTAAAGTCCCAGTGATCTTTCTATGAACTATTCTCTGCAAGACCTGCTTGATAACTTCAAGCTAAAATCTCACAGAGAAAATTTTCGGTCAATTATCAAAACGATAGATGCCGGAGTCACTTTTCAGGGGACAAACCTTTGGGTGCTTGTCTTTGCGATTTTTATCGCATCACTCGGCCTGAATGTCAATTCGCCCGCCGTGATCATTGGCGCGATGCTCGTCTCTCCGCTCATGGGCCCGATCATGGGAATGGGCCTGGCTATGGGTATCAATGACCTGCAGCTTCTGCGAAAGGCGCTCACAAACTATGCGTTTGCGGCTGCCGTAAGTCTTATTACATCGACCTTGTTCTTTTTAATATCACCTATCAATGAAGCCCATTCTGAACTGCTCGCGCGCACCTCACCTAACATCTATGATGTGATGATTGCTTTTTTCGGTGGACTGGCGGGTATTCTGGCGACCGCGAGTAAGCTTAAAGGGAATGTACTGCCCGGCGTCGCCATCGCCACGGCCCTCATGCCCCCGCTCTGCACGGCCGGCTATGGCATCGCAACCGGCCAGATCAGGTTCTTTGCAGGCGCGTTTTATCTTTTCATTATCAACACGGTCTTTATTGCGCTCGCGACGCTGTTGACCGTGCGTTTCATGCGCTTTCCCTACCGGGAGCAACCCGATCCCGCACGCGCGCTAAAGGTTCGCCGCATTATCTGGGGTGTCACCTTGCTGACGATTTTGCCGAGTGTCTATCTGGGCTATCAGATTGTTGTCGATACACGCTTCTTGCACCAGGCCGAGAAGTATATCGAGTTTGAGTCTGCAATCCCCGGGGATTTTCTACTCAAAAAATCCATCGATGCGCAGAAACGTCAGATTACCCTCACCTTCGGCGGCAAACCGATCACGAGCGCGCAGATCGCCGATCTGCGCAAAAAACTGAGTGCATATGGCATTGCCGACGCGCAACTCGAGGTCAAACAGGGGTTCGAGGTCAATGATGTAAAACAAAAGCCAGAAACATCTCGGCGTTACGACGCCGATCGCGCCTTATCGCAGCAGATTTTTGAGGAGCTAAAAGCGCAGGGCCTCGATCCCGTCAGCGTCGGCGTCTCGCCTGCGATCACAGTCGGCCCCGAAAACTCAGATGAAGATTTCTGGTTCGCCTCGGTCAAAACCGGGCTCCCGCAGAGCGCCGAATCGAAAAAACGCCTGGCTGACTGGCTAAAGGTACGCATCGGTGCATCAAATCTCGACCTGCGCATTTACCCCTGAGCGCGCGCCCGACAAATTGATTTACCCCCTGTCTGAAAACAAAACGCTTACCCCATATGTGGCCTATATCGCGGCGCCGCGCTTTTATCGCGGCTGCCCTTGCAGTTCTTTTTGTCATTCCCTTACCGGTAGCAACGCAGAGTGCGGCGCCAGAACCCGTCGCAATGCAAGTCGCCAAAAGAGGCGATGCCAAAAATCGCGTTACGATTGAAACGCAGAATTTTACGGTCGTTTTCTCAGAAGTCGGCGCGCGCATTCAGGAATTTCGCAACCGAGATGCAGCGTACCCCCGCCGCGACGGGGCAAACATTGTTATTCCCGGGACCGAAATCTATCTGGCTCCGTACCTCGGCGACCCAGCCAACCCGAACCTCACGGGAGCGAACCTCGGTGCAACGATGCTCGGCGCATTCACCTTTACCAAAACCGAAGATGCGGATGCGGTGCGTATTGTCGCATCAACCCCTGTGACACTGCTCGCTGATAAGAATCGTTATGATGCAACATTCAGCAAAGAGTTTGTATTTCTGAAAAAGGCACCCTATTTCAAGTTCTCGCTCGATATCAAGACCAATGCAACGGTCAAGCTGAAAAACCTGATGCTTTACGCGCTACCGATGATCGGGCCAGAACCCGAAGGCAGCCCAGGAAACTTTCGTGATTACCACCACTACAGCCATGCAGAAAAATTTGAACAGGTGTATAGTGGCGGCGGCGGCGCAGGCTTTTCGTGCGGCGGTTCATCCTCATCGGTCAAGAAGACCGATCAGCCTGTAGACTTTTTCGGCAGCTCTTCGCGCTTTCTGATTCTGAACATGCAGCCTCTCTTCAAGACGCTCAGCACCACGCTGACGCCCGAAGAGCGCACGAGCGACAAGCGCCTGTTGCACGCTCAGGCGCTGCACATCAATATGGGCGACGTCACTGTTGAAAAAGGCAAATCTGCGCGTTTTGACTTCATCGGTTACATGGGGCCGAAACTGGACAGCAACCTGCACCCCGACGAGAACTCGCGCCGCATTTTGCCTGAGCTCGCCAACCTGCACAAGAACCTCTACAAGTCTTTTGACTTTGGTATCACAGAGCCGATTCGCGACATTATCGTTTCGGCGCTCAACCTGCTCTATAAAGTGATTCCGAATTATGGCATCGGCATTATACTCATTGCCCTTCTTTTGAAGCTCGCGTTTTTCCCGCTCAACCAGAAACAGGCTGAAGCGATGAAGCGCATGGGCGAGCTGCAGCCAAAGATCAAAGAGATCAACGAGCGCTACAAAAATAACCCGCAAGAAAAGCAACGCCGCATCATGGAGATGTACAAGACGCATAAGGTTAACCCGGTTTCGGGTTGCCTGCCGATGCTCATACAACTCCCGGTCTTTATTGCGATGTATTCCGCCTTTTCTGACGCGTACGACCTCTGGAAGTCGCCCTTTATTCCGGGGTGGATTCCAGACCTTTCGCAGCCAGACCATGTGTTCTCACTGCCCGCAACCCTGCCGTTTATCGGCGGGTTCGCTGTGCATCTGATGCCGGTTGTCATGACGCTAACACAGTTTTACCAGACAAAACTTACCCCGACGTCAGGCGATGAAAACCAGCGCAAGATCATGCTGCTCATGCCGTTCATGATGCTTTTCCTCTTTTATGCAATGCCATCGGGTGTTGTGCTCTATTGGACTGTGCAAAACCTGCTCTCGATTGCGCAGCAGGTCTATACGAACCACAAGAACAGCAAGGCTGTGCAGAAGGCCTGAGATGATGACAAAAATCTGGTTGAATAGAGCTTGTCTTACTATATCCTCGATTACCCAATGTGGTAACGGGGCGAAACTAATGGAAGGTTAAAATGCAGATACTCGAAGTACAGGCCCTCGGCGAGAAAGAAGCGCTCGAGCAGGCGCTCGCTGGGCTCGGCACCGAAGCCGAGAACGTTGAAATCAGCGTGCTCAAAAAAGGCAGCTCAGGCTTTCTCGGTCTCGGGCAAAAGACGCTCGGCATCTACAAGGTCAATGCGATACGCGGAAAAACTCCTCTGGCAGTGATTATCCGCGGTGTGATCTCGACGCTGCTTGGGCACATGGGCTATACCGTCACCGTGAAAGACCACCGTAGCGTCGAAGAAGGTAAGCTGATGGTCGACCTCGAAAGCGAATTTGCAGGTTACATCATCGGCAAGCACGGCCGCACCCTCGAAGCGCTGCAGTTCATGACGAACCTGATCGTTGAAAAAATTACAACCGAACAGCCGAAAATTCTGCTCGATATCGAAAACTACCGTGAACGCCGCGCGCAGCACCTGATGGAGATCGCGCAAAAAACCGGTGAATATGTCGCGCGCACTGGCAAGAGCCGCCTGCTCGATCCTCTTAACCCATACGAGCGTCGTTTGGTACATATGGCGCTGCAGGATAACGGCGTTGTAAAAACTGAATCGGAAGGCAATGGTGTCTACAAACGCGTGCGCATTTTCAAGATCGTAACGGAACAGGCGCCAGACGGCAACGCGGCTGAACCAGCCGGCTTTAACGACTCGCCAGGCAATGAACTCGTAAATGACGATAACATCGGCAATATTGCTTTCGAAGCGGGCCAAGACCCTGAAGGCGCCGAGGACATTGAGTTCAAGAGCGACGACTTCAACCGCTGATTTCATCTGCGCCCCGGCGACACCGTCGGGCGCACGCTCAGCCATTGCCGTCATTCGCGGCAGTGGCGCTTCGCAAGGCGAAACCAGCGTATTCCAGGCGCTGTCAGATCTTTTTAAGACCGCTGCCATGAAGACCGCCACAGAGCTTTCACCGCGCATCACGCACTACGGCAATATCACCGAAGGTGATGAATTCGTCGACGATGTGCTGTTTGTCCGCTTCGATGGGCAATCTTCTTTTACCGGTGAAGACAGCTTCGAGATTTACTGCCACGGCAATCCGCTGATTGTTCGCCGCATTCTCTCGCTGCTCTATCGCCACGGTTTTCGCAGCGCCGAGCCTGGTGAATTTACCCGGCGCGCGTACCTTAACGGCAAGCTGAACCTCAACGCTGCGCAGGCTGTAGCAGAAGTGATCGAAGCGCGCAGCCAGGTATCGCTGAAAGCCGCGCACCGTTTTTCGCGCGGCAGCTTTCGCTCTGAAATGCTCGCTTTGCGCTCACAGCTCATGAACCTGAGCGCCGACCTCAACGCCGAACTCGACTTCATCGATGAAGATATCTCATTCGCCACGCTCGACACAAAACTCGCTATTCTTGAAAGAACCCGGTCAGCTGCGCTCAAACTCGCCGCTGACGCCACGCGTTTTGACAGCATTCGCAGCGGGGTGAACATTGCAATTATCGGACCGCCCAATGCAGGCAAATCGTCGCTCATGAACCGCCTGCTCGGGCATGATCGTTCGATTGTCAGCGATATTGCCGGTACCACCCGCGACTACATCGAGGCGGAGCTCGAGATTGCCGGTGTCAACGTGCGGCTTTTTGATACAGCGGGCCTCAGAAATGACAGCCTCGATGCCATTGAGAATCTCGGCATCGAACGCACACGCGAGCTGATTGCGCGCGCGCACATCTGCGTTTCACTGGCAGACGGGTCTCAGCCTGCCAGCGACGAAAGCGATGCGCTGACGGGCCTGGCACCCGCCGCCGTTGTGCGGGCGGTCAATAAAGCCGATGCACTGCATCTGTCATGGCACGAAAATATCGGGGCAAAAGCAGCAAATTCACCCGCAAAATTTTTCCTTTCGGCACGCACCGGTGAAGGTTTACCAGAGTTGCTCAGCGAACTCGAACGGATAACCGGGGACCTCGCCCCCAAAGATGCCGTGCCGCTCTCTGCCTGGCAGGTTCAACTGTTGCAAGAGATCGCGGCACTCATGCAATCGGCTTCTGAACTACTGGGGCAGCGCGAACTGCCTGAATTAATTACGCACCAGGTTGCCCGCGCCGTGGAAAAGATATCTGAACTTACAGGCGATATTTCGAGCGAAGATATTCTCGGGCGCATCTTCAGCCGGTTTTGTATCGGCAAATAACATCAGCCTTCGGCTGATGTTATTTGCCGATTTCCAAATATCGCGCTGCCTATGCGCACATGCGTTGCGCCTTCGGCGATGGCATGACGAAAATCACCCGACATGCCCATCGAAAGCCAGCCTCGATATTCGGGAAACACCTGCTGCGCGTGAATCTTCTCTGACAACGAACGCAGCAGCGCAAACGCCTTGCGGATGGCCCCCTCTTCAGTGGTATGCTCGGCCATCGTCATCAGCCCGAGTACCTGAATCGCCGGCATTTTCGTGAGTTCGGCGACGAGCGCATCAAACTCAACCGGGGCAACGCCCGATTTATTCATTTCGCCACTGCAGTTTACCTGTAGCAGGCACTTGACGCCGGCGCTGAATCGGTCTTGTAGCTTTTCAGCCAGCGAGAGCCGGTCGAGCGAATGCACGATGACACCATGCGGCAAGAGTTTGACTTTGTTTGTCTGCAACTGCCCAATGAGGTGCCATTGAATCGCTGCGCTTTTCGCGGACTGCTGTTTTTCGACAAGTTCTGCAATGCGATTCTCTGCGAAATCCACCTGACCGAAAGTGGCAAGTTCGTCGACCAGCGCCACTGGGTGCATTTTCGAAACGGCAATCAGGTGTATGTCTGCCGCGTTGCGGCCGCAGGCCTGCGCGGCATCGGCGACTTTTGCAAGCACATCTTCGTAGCGGTCTTTAAGGTTCACAGTGGGCCGGCAAAACCTGGCGTCGCAACGGTGCCTTCGACGCCCGTATTGGCTGATGCCTTGTAGGTGGCGTTAAGATTCACGTTGCCGGTCGAATATCCGGTGTCGGCAACGCTGGTGCTTGTCCAGCCCGCCCCACAGCTTGCGGACGGCGTGAGCCTGTTGGTCAGGCGCATCGATTGTTTGGCGTCACCCGCCCCGCCATTTACGCCGTTGATTCCCGCCGCAGCACCCCAGGTCGATGCAGTACAGCCGGTAATCACGTGCGAATAGACCGGCGTCGAATTCGCGTCGGTGAGCCCAAAGGTTGCTTCGCCGGTATTCGAGAGCGCGAGCTGGTTTGAGACAAAATCAAATTTTGTAAACGCCTTCGTCGTTTGCCGACCGACGGTATAAACGCTGTTCGCCTTGATGACCGCGCAGGTGGGCAAGACAATCGCGGCAGATCCCGATCCCGCCCCCTGGAGCTTCCAGCCCGAGATGCTGACGTCAAACGCGTTGCTGTTATAGATCTCTATGAACTCGTCATCGGTTGCGCCGGCACCCGCGCTTGACTTGCTGCCCATCCACAAAATTTCGCTGATATAGACGCTGTTCGCCGGGATTGCCTGCTGCGCGCGGCAGCCCGCAAGCGGATCGTACCACGTACTGTAATCCGGAATATCGTAGACACTGCCCGCCTTGTCATAAGGGCCTTCGGGCAACAGTTTGACTTTAATCTCGATACGCGGCGACACGAGATCGGGTTCAATCGGCCGTTTCCACGTGGTGGCTGAGGGGTCAAAACGGTCTTCAGAATCGGCAGCCGCTTTCATCGCCGAATAATGGACTGCAAAGTATGCATAATATCGATCGCCGTCTTTGATCGGGTGGTTAAGGCTGTTGAACAGGTTATAATCGAGAATATACGACGAGGCGTATCCCTGCCCGTTCGTTGCATAGACCTGTAACGTGTACGTCGTCAGTTCTTTATTAAAATGCCGTATCGGATGTGAATTCACTCCGCATGCGTAGCCTCCCTGAAATGCGCTGTAGAGACACTGCCACACGTCGGGATCGGGAAACCCGGCTGGATCAGCAGGTTTGGTTTGCGGGTAGTTGTAACCGTCGTTCGCCACCAGGTTGGGATAATACCGCGCGGGGTCATAGTCGCCTTCGTAACCGAAATAGCCAGGCTCGTTGGTAAAGCCGAGCGAATCGACTTTTTCGTTTCTGAAGATGAGGCCGTCTTCGCAGGCTTTGCGGTCAGCCGCCGTCGTGCAGCTGAGGCTGTAGTCGGTTTTCTTATAGAGGTAAAGGGCGATCATGCTCAGGTCTGTAAACCGCGCATCTTTGCTAATACCACGGTTGCTTAAGTTCACAACGATCTGGCCCGCCGCGGTCTGTTGAATAGCACCCTGGTTGGGGGACTCGCCGTTTGAACCTGCCTCGCAATGCACCAGCGCAAGAACGGCAACTACCAGAGATATCAAGCGCGCGCGCACCACAAACACACGCCATGCTGCGGCAGCTGTATTGACAATGTTTTTTTGCAATGACCCGTAGCAGATTCGTAGGGCGCTGCATCGGGCCGGGACATTCTGCGATAAATTGACGCGGTGTGTCAAAAAGTGCCTCTGCCCACATGAGTGAACTTCTATTTACCGTCGCGCAAGCCGTTCCGGTACCCGTAACCCAACCAGGCGCGGCTGCACCCGCGGCAACCGGCGCAGCCCCTGCAGCCGCCCCGAGCGCCACAATTGGCGCCGCGCCAAAGACCGCAGCGGGGCAACCCGACACCAGCAGCATGATCTCAAGCTTTGCTTTGCCGGTACTGATGATCGTTGTATTCTATTTCTTGCTTATTCGCCCGCAGCAAAAGCGCGAAAAAGACCGCCAGAAGCAGCTGAAGGCGCTTGAGAAAGGCGACCGGGTTCTGACGCGCGGCGGCATCTTTGGTACAGTAGTCGGGATCAAAGCTGATGAAAACATCGCGATAGTAAAAATCTCTGACGACGTCAAAGTGGAAGTTGCGATTTCAACTCTCGACAACGTTATCAACAAAGCCGCGGGCAATTAATTTTTGCTTTTTGAGGTTATGGTGCGGCGCTCTCTGGCATACTTTATTCTGCTCGTGTGCGCCGCGTCCGTGGTCAACGCCGATCACGCTACCACGCTGATCGCGCAGAATATCTTCGATGATGAACCGACCGAATCGGCCGCTGATAAACCGAAGCCTGCGAGAGCCAAAGCAAAATCTTCTGAAGACGAAAGTGACTCAAAACCCGTAGTCAAGAAAAAGAGAAAAAAGGGCAAAAGGAAAAAGGCAAAAGCTCAGACAGAAGCGGCGCCCCGCGTCGAGAGCGCTGAGTACAGCCCTGAAGAACTCTCGCGCCAGTCTTATGTATGGGCTCCCGAAAATACGGGTGTTGAACTCGTCAGCGAAGCGCCTGGGATCAAACCCACGCGAAGAGCGGTCACTCAAAAACCTGCCGCTGCCACTATGCAGTCTGAAATGCCCGAACCCCGCGTACCTACGCAGGGCTTTAAGCTACCCGAAATCCCGTTGACGCAGGTTTTAATTGTCGCCGGGTTTGTCATTTTGTTTCTGATCTACCGCTTCCGCGTCGGCAGACAAATCAAGCGAAAGAAATACTGAGGTTATCCTGTGAGTGCACAAGTTAGATTTTTCCTGATCGTTGTCGTTGTGGGTCTGTCGATGGCCCTGATCTGGCCAAACCTTGGCGAACGGACGATTCGTGTCTATTCGAGCGAAGCGTTGCCAGCCGAAAAACGCGAAGAAGCTCTGGCGCGCGCAGAAAAGTATGTCGCTCAGAATTATGCAGGCAAGTACACTGCCGCGCGCAAATCTGCGACACCCATCGGCAACCCCAAAGGTGCAGCGGAAAATTTTCTGAGCATCACCGGCAAATTTGTTCAGACCGCATTTCTAAACGAATTGGGTCGCCTCGAAGGCGTTGATCCCGATCGTATTCTGCTCGAACCGATGTGGGTCGAAGAAAACCTGAAAGCCAAGCCTTTTAAACTCGGTCTGGACCTTCAGGGGGGAATGAATCTCGTACTTGAAGGCGACTTCAAAAAACTCAAAGAAACCCTCGAGCGGCAGTACCCGCCTGAGATGGTCACCAACCTCAAAAAACAGCTGGAAACCGAAAAAGACGAAGACAAAAAGAAGACCATCAATAATAAAATTACCGAAATCACCAGCGCGTTTGATTTTACACCACAGCGCAAAAAGCAGGACGTCGAAGGTGCTCTGGAAATCATGCGGTCGCGAATCGACGCGCGTGGCGTTTCTGAACCTTTGATTCGTATGCAAGGCGAAGAGCGCATAGAAATTTCACTTCCCGGTGTTGCAAATCCCGACCAGGCTAAAAAACTGATCGCATCGACGGCGCGCGTCGCGTACCACCTGCACGATCCCGCGGGTGAAGCCGGCCGGCTCACGCAAGAGGCAAATCGCGAATTCGGCGAATATCTGAAACAGACGACCGATTTTCAGAAGCAGGATTTTATCCGCAAGCTCGAAGCAAAACTGAAATTCCCAAAGACCCTCGGCATCTATTTGTCTTACGATAAGCGCCCGAACGCAAAAGGGGTTAGCGAACTGCAACCCACAGAATTTCTGGTACTCGACAACCAACCGGTGCTCACCGGTGACCAGATGAGCCGCAACGTCTATGCGACGGTCGACCCCGAACGCGGCAATTACCTGGTCAGTTTTGAACTAACGTCAGCCGGAACAGATATTTTTGGCAAAATCACGACCGAAAACAAGGGCAAGCTGATCGCGATTCTGATCGACAACAAGATTCGGTCGGCGCCGCGTATCAATGAACCAATTCTCGGCGGCCGTGGACAGATCAGCGGTAGCTTTGGCGCGCAAGAAGCAAACGATCTCGCGCTCATTATCAAAGAAGGGGCCTTGCCCGTCCCCATGACAATCGTCGAAGAGCGCTCGGTCGGCCCGACTCTCGGCCAGGAAGCCATCGAAGCGGGACTCAAGGCAATCTTGATCGGTTTCGTTCTCGTGGTTGCGTACATGATTTTCTATTACCATGCTTCGGGTGTAATCGCGAGTTTCGCGCTGCTCGTCAACCTGCTGCTGATGTCGGCGGTATTTGCGCTGATGGATTTTACCATCACGCTCCCCGGCCTCGCAGGTGTCGTGCTCACGATGGGCATGGCCGTCGATTCAAACGTCATTATCTATGAAAGATTGCGCGAAGAACTGGCGCGCGGGAAATCGGTCAAACTTGCCGTGGCTGCAGGTTTTGAACGCGCAACGCTGACCATTATCGACAGTAACCTGACAACGCTGATTGCCGCGATAATTCTGGCGTCGAAACTCGGCGTCGGCCCGATCAAAGGCTTCGGTGTCACACTGTTCGTCGGTATCGTCACGACTCTCTTCACAGCGCTGATTGTGACGCGCGCAGTCGTCGAATGGCTCGCCTATGGCGTTGAAGTCAAAAGCCTTTCCATTGGTTTCGGTAAACACCGCAAGGCGGGAAAAACACCGTCAACGGCACTGCGCGGAGGTAAAGTATGAATCTCCATGTTATGAAGCTGAAGTGGTTTAGCCTCATCGGCTCTTTTCTGCTGCTCGTAAGCCTACTCATTGTTACCTTCCAGAAACACAAGGGTTTTGCCCTGAGCATCGACTTTGCAGGTGGCATCAAGATCGAGCTGCCGAAAACTGACAAGATTACCGGTGACTCACTGCGCACCTTCTTCGATGCAGAGAAAATTACCGCTACTGTGCAGATCGTCGATAAAGCTTCAGGCGACCGTCTGAAAATTGAATTGGGCGGCAAGACACAACAAGACCTGACGCAACGGGCCGAAGCGGAAAAAGCTGCAATGGAAAAGAAAGGTTACCCGATCAATGCGATCGATTACCTCAAATACCTGATACAGACGAAACTCTTGCCCGCAAATGCCGCGCCGATAGAATTTTCAGCCGCCGAACAGGTGGGGCCGACGATCGGACAATACCTGCAAACGAACGCGCTTTATCTGGTCGGAGTGGCGCTGCTGCTTATCACAATCTATGTCGCATTTCGGTTCCGCTTTAACTACGCTCTCGGTGCACTTATTGCCTCTGTGCATGACCTTATCATCACGGTAGGAGTTATAGGCGTGCTGCAGATTCCTCTCTCCGTCCCTGTTGTCGCTGCCCTGCTGACGGTACTCGGCTATTCCATCAACGACACGATCGTTATTTTTGACCGTATTCGCGAGAACTCGCACGGGCAAGAAGAACTCGGCATTGAGGTAGTCGTAGACAAATCAATTCTGCAGTCATTGACGCGCACAATCAATACAACGGCAACCACGCTGATCGCCGTAATTCCGATCTACCTCTTTGGAGACGAAGGGTTGAAAGATCTCGCGCAGGTGTTGATCTTTGGTATTCTCATCGGTACATATTCATCTAACTTTGTGGCGGCACCGATTGTCGTCATATGGGATAACCTCATGAAAAGGAGACACGCATGAAAATAGCGGTTGCCAAAGAAACAAGTGCCGGCGAAAAGCGCGTAGCGCTGATTCCCGAAAGTGTCAAGAAACTCAAAGCCAAAGGCTTTACCATTCTGGTAGAACGCGGTGCTGGTGAAGGCTCTTTCATCACAGATGCACAATATACAGAGGCGGGAGCTGAACTTTGCAGCGCAACCGACCTCGCGTCGGCGGACGCGGTGCTGAGGGTGCGACCGCCGACCACGCCGGAGATCGAATCGTACAAGAACGGCGGCTGGATTTTTGCGACGCTCGACCCGATCAACCGTAAAGAGAATCTGCCGGTTTACGCAAAAATGAAAACTACGGCGTTTGCGATGGAATATATTCCCCGCATTACGATTGCACAGTCGATGGACGTTCTGAGCTCGATGGCGTCGATCGCCGGCTATCGCGCCGTACTGCTCGCTTCGCAGGAATTCAACGGTTTTTTTCCGATGCTGATGACCGCCGCCGGCACCGTTTCACCCGCCAAAGCATTCGTGCTCGGCGCTGGAGTGGCCGGTCTGCAGGCAATCGCGACAGCAAAGCGTCTCGGCGCGGTGGTCGAGGCATTTGATGTGCGCGCCGCTGCCGCAGAGCAGGTAGAAAGTCTCGGCGCGAAATTCGTCAAGATGGAGATCACTGAAAACCTTCAGGACGATCAGGGTTATGCCAAAGAAGCTTCGCCCGAATTCATCGCAAAACAAAAAGAGCTGCTGCACAAACACATCACAAAATCTGACGTCGTTATTACTACTGCGCAGATTTTCGGTAAGAAAGCTCCGATTCTGATCGAAGACTATATGGTCAAGAGCATGAAACCCGGCTCGATCATCGTAGACCTCGCGTCAGAAACCGGTGGCAACTGCACGCTCACGAAACACGGCGAAACGGTCGAAATTGGTGGAGTCAAGATTCTTGCTCCGGCGAACATCACCTCGACGATGAGCAGTGCTGCTAGCCGCATGCTTTCCAAGAATATGGAGAACCTGCTCTCTTATCTGTTCGAAAATGGTGCGCTGGCGCGTGACTTCGCAACCGATGAGATTCTGAAGCGCAGCCTCATCACCCGAGAGGGTGAACTTGTTTCCGAAATTGTCAAGAAAGCCGTAAGCTAACAGGAGAAAGCCATGGATATTCTCGCCCCACTGTACATTTTTATTCTCGCAGCCTTCGTTGGCTACAACGTGATACACAAGGTGCCGCCACTGTTGCACACCCCGCTGATGTCTGCCACGAACGCGATTTCAGCCATCTCGGTCGTTGCAGCAATCATCGTCGCCGGCATGGATCACAGCGATGAAAACACCAAAGTGCTCGCGATTATCATGTCGGTGATTGCCGTCGCGGCTGCCACAACAAACCTCGTTGGTGGTTTCTTAATTACTGACCGCATGCTCAAGATGTTTAAGAAAGACAAACCTGCCGCCGCAGACGGTGCGAAAGAGGCAAGCAAATGATCGACAACTACGTACGCAAACTTTTCAGCGCGTTTCTCGGTGATCAGGAAATACACCTGTTTATCGGAATCGCCTACCTGATCGCTTCGGTGTTCTTTATTCTTGGCCTGAAATTTCTAAGCTCGCCGCGGACAGCACGTCGCGGTATGTTTCTCGCCGAAGCCGGTATGGCAGTCGCGATCGTCAGCACCTTGCTCGACCGCGAGGTAGTGAGCCTCGAGTGGATCTTGATTGGTCTGGTGATCGGTTCGATCGCGGGTTATGTGATCGCTCTGCTCACGCCGATGACTGCCATGCCGCAGCGAACGGCGCTTTCTCACGCGTTCGGCGCGCTCGCGGTCGCTCTCGTTGGTGTAACCAAGTATTACACGGGGCACGTAAGACCCGATGACCACGGCCTCATGATTGCCATAGGCATGGAAGTCTTGCTGGGTGCATTGACCTTCACAGGTTCAATGATCGCGTTCGCGAAACTGAACGGCTCACTGCCTGGGGCCCCGATACAGTACAAGGGACAAAATGCCGTTAACATTGCGATAATCGCTATTCTGGTTGCATCTTTCGGTTATCTTGTCTATAATCCGGGAGCGTCAGAACTCTTCTACGTACTTGCATTCGTAGCACTGCTCTTTGGCGTGAGTCTGGTATTGCCGATCGGGGCGGCCGACATGCCTGTCGTCATGTCTCTCTTGAATGCTTATGCGGGCCTCGGAGCCTGCGCAACAGGTTTTGCGCTTAACAACAACGTTTTGATTATTGCCGGCGCGCTCGATGGTGCATCGGGTGTTATTCTGTCTATTATCATGACAAAAGCGATGAACCGTTCAATGATGAACGTGCTCTTCGGTGGCTTTGGCGCTGTGACCGAGGCTGCAGAGGCGCGTGAAGTGAAAGGCTCGATCAAGGGCCAAACGGCTGAAGAGGCCGCGGCGATTCTCGATATCGCCGAAAGAATCATCATTGTACCTGGATATGGTATGGCAGTCTCTCAGGCGCAGCACAGTTGCAAGAAAATGGTAGATTACCTGATGAAAAAAGGGAAGACCGTACGCTTTGCGATACATCCGGTTGCGGGCCGTATGCCGGGTCACATGAACGTACTGCTCGCCGAAGCCGGGGTTGACTATGACCTGCTATGCGACATGGAATCTATCAACGACGATTTTGGAACGACTGATGTATCCATTGTAATCGGTGCCAACGACGTTGTGAACCCAGCTGCGAAAGACGACAAATCCAGCCCGATCTACGGTATGCCGATTCTCAATGTCGACGCCTCTCGTACCGTCATGGTTCTGAAGCGGGGCATGAGCCCTGGCTTTTCAGGCATTGAGAACGAGCTGTTCTACAAAGATAACTGCGTCATGGTTTTCGGCGACGCCAAAAAGACCCTCGACGGCTTCGTCACCGGGCTTCAAGAACTCGACGCGTAAGAATTTCCGCTCGCGTGCCCCGAACTCCAGGGTACGCGAATCCGGTTACTATTGCTGCCGCAAGGGCCCCTTTTATAGCCACCTGTAGACAGCAGGCAGCTGAGCTGCAGGGCCTCCATGTTCTGATTCTGTAAGTATTCGTGTCTGTGTTTTGAGTGCGTCGACAAATGCTGCCTGTCTTTCGAGTAACTCGACCTCACGCACGACGCTCAGCTTTACGAGGGCTTTACCCAGCAGCGAGAGTGCGCCGGTAAGATTGGGCACCGTAAAAATTTTATAATATGCCATAGCCACCTGGATCATCGCGTGAAAGAAGATGCGCAGGTCACCCGGGGGCATTTCGTGCCAGTAGATTTCCCACAGTTCATGCGCTTCCCAGAACCGGCGCTCATGGAATGCGAGCCAACCGCGTTTGAAGCCGAGTTTCCAGTCATGCAGGTCATAGCCTTGGATGGCCGTGTCACGAAATTCTGCCGGTGACACCTTTCGCATTTTTTGCGCAAACTTTTCGCTGAATGCTTCAAAAAACTTTTCGGCAGATGGCGCAGAACCGACGAGATCGGCAACACGCGTCATCGGCAGTGTCAGGCCGCAGGATTGGATGCTGGCGAACGCACTGAGATTGTTCGAGAGGTTAACAGAAACACCATGGTAGATAAAGCCGCGCTTCAGCCCCAGCCCAACGAAGGCAACCTTCCCGCGCGGCGTGAAGATGCCACTTGCTCCCAGGTTCAGATTACAATCCACACCTGCGTCGAGCAGCACCTCGGCGAGGGTTGATTCGAGCACTCTCACAAAACGCTCAAGACCGCCCTGCACCGCAGAAAGCGGAAACGCGAAATAAATCACGAGCTGCCCGGGATTATGCAGGGTCACCGAACCACCGCGCCTGGCGGGAACAACAGGAATCGAAGGACTCAGAATATGGGAGGCGTCCGTTTTTAGGCCCGAAGTGTAGACGAGCGGATGTTCCAGACCCCAAATGTGCGCCTCGCCGGATTTCCGTGATGCAAGCGCGTCTTCCATTAGGCGCAGCGCATCTGCATAGGCGGTCAGTCCGATGTACTCAAATTTGCAGTTCAGGGAATCGTTGAGAATATGCACGAATGAATGACCTTCCCTGCCCCGTCGCTGAGACGAAGCAGGGGGTAAACCGATAACGGTCTACGCGGCTTCGCGAATGTGCTCGGGGTCAGGACGGCGTTTCAGGTCGCTGACGGTGATCGCGCGCGCGACGAGTCGAAAAGTCGAACGGGTCTTGTTCTCGGCGTCTTTCCAGCGGCGCTGTGTCAGGTTACCCATGATGACAATTTCCATGCCTTTTTTCAGGCGCGGGGCATTGTAGTCGGCAATCTTCTCCCATGCTTCGACGTCGAGAAAGTTCGAGGTGCTGCCCGAATCGTCAGTTTTGTTCGGCGTGTTGTAGGCGAATGGAAAGGTCATCAACAACTTGCCGTTTGTTGTGGTCTTCAGCGTGGGATCTTTTACCAGCCTGCCCACAAACTGCTGGATATTCATCTTTTGGTTAAACATTTTTTTCCTCTTTTTAGCCCGGCGAACCGGGGTGTTTTTGAAGGATCTCTCCCTCTACTTATTAAATACCAGAAAAACCTGATATTTTCTCACGCTGAGAAAAAAAAGTGGAGATTTGCAGCTGGGGTCATAGAGGGTATATACCCGTTGAATTATGGCCAAACGGCAATGTGCGATGTATATTATTGATGCTGAGATTATGGTTGATCCGCAGGAAATCCACCGTCTGATCGCCGCCGCACTGCCGGACGCGCATATTGAAGTACTCGACCCGATGCGGGACGGCGAGCACCTGCAGGCAGTTGTTGCCTCCGATCGTTTTGCCGGCATTTCGCTCGTTAAGCAGCACAAGATCGTTATGGATGCTCTGCGCGAGCCGCTAAAAGACCGGCTGCATGCACTGCAGCTCAAGACCATGACGCCCGACCAACTCCCCGAACAACTAAATAAGGAAAAATAATGACAATAGAAGAGATGAAAGCACAGATCGACAAGGATGTCAAAGAGAATCAGGTTGTACTTTTTATGAAAGGCAACAAAGAATTTCCGCAGTGCGGTTTTTCGGCGCGCGTGGTACAGATACTGAACCAACAGGGCGCTACTTTCGTCACGCGTGACGTGCTCGCTGACCCGGTTCTGCGTGATGCGATAAAACAATACTCTGACTGGCCAACTCTGCCGCAGCTCTATGTCAAAGGCGAATTTGTTGGTGGCTGCGATATCGTCACCGAAATGGCGCAGAAGAACGAACTCGCTCCCCTGCTCGGCTAATCAGGTTCGCCTGCATACGTGAACCTCTTGCTGCAAAATAAAATTCTCGCGGCTCTGCCGCGTATTGAAGAATGGCTCACCTCGATTGAAAAAGATGTGCCGCTGTTCATGTCGGCAGATATTCGCGATGCGGGATTCAAGATTGCTTCGATAGACGCCAATCTTTACCCAGCCGGATTCAACAACCTGCATGAGAGTTATCACCCACTGGCAGCCGGCCACCTAAGAGACGCGCTGGCCCACTATGGCGTCAAGACAGGAGCAAATATTCTGCTCGTCTGCGAAGAGCACACGCGCAACCTGTTCTATCTGCAGAATGTCTACGCGCTGACTGAGATTCTGCGCCTCGCCGGATTCACCATCGACGCGACCACACAATTTGCGATCGAAGGTGAATCGTACACAGGTGGCGCGCTTGAACTTAACACCGCGCTCGGCAACAGTGTGCGCCTGGTATCCCCTGAGGTCGCAGCCAGAAATATTTCTGGTTATGCCGCGGTGGTGATGAACCACGATTCATCTGCCGGTACCGCCGACTGGATTCAGGCGCTGGCGATTCCCGTATTGCCGACATGGCAGGCGGGGTGGCATACGCGCAGCAAGGCACGCCATTTTGCGCACTACCGCCAACTCGTGACCGAATTTGGCGGCATTGTCGCATTAGACCCATGGTTTTTTGCGCCGCTCGACGCTCATGTTACGGGCACCGATGTCAATGACGACGCAGCGCGCAGTCTGATAGCCGGGAAAGCCGAACAGTTACTCAAAGAAATCCAACTGCGCTACGACGAATACCAAATAAAAGAGAAACCCTTTGTGTTTCTGAAATCTGACCATGGAACTTATGGCATGGCCATGCTCTCGTTCGACAATTCGGCAGAGATTCTCGAAATCAACCGGAAAGAGAAGAACAAGCTCTTTAAAGGCAAAAGTTCAGTGATCGTAAAAGATTACCTGCTTCAAGAAGGTGTGCCGACTATCGTACAGACCGACGGCCACTTTGCAGAAAATGTCGTGATGCTTGCCAATAACCGGTTCATCGGCCGTTTCGGCCGCGTTAACGAACAGAAAGATGCGCGCACGAGCCTCAATAGCACGGGCATGTATTTCAAGCAGATACCACTCGCCGACTCGCAGAACGCCGAGACGCAGGTCGCGACCGTCATGACGCGCATCGCCGGTGTCGCGCTGCAACGGGAGATTTGCGAGATTTTAACACCGGCGGGCAAAGATGTCCCGGGCTTGTGCGGCGCGCGGGGCGTTTCTTAGCACAGAGCGCGATGAACCATGTCTTTCTGATAGATCCGCCTGAGTCACTGAACACGGCGAAAGACACGTCGTTTGCGTTGATGCTCGAGGCGCAGCGGCAGGGACACGCCATTCACATCATGCAGCGGGGGGATATTTCATGTGCTGCACGCGGCGTTACGCTGAGAACCCGGCGAGCCACTGTACACGACCGGGCAGCCGATGCGTTTGATCTCGGCGGTTATACAACACAGCCGGCTCATGCGTTTGACATCATCTGGGTGCGTACCGACCCGCCTTTTGATACGAATTACCTGAACGACACCTGGCTTCTCTCGCAGTTGCCATTGAAGCCTCTGGTACTCAATGCGCCGCAGGGCCTCAGAACCATCAACGAAAAGATCTGGGCGGCGCAGTTTACTGAGATCACTCCGCCCACGCTGATTACTGCGAACGCGACGGAATTTCATGAATTTTTGCATGAATACACTGCTGTGGTCGTGAAACCGACCGATGGATTCGGCGGGTCGTCGGTTTTTATCGTGCGCGCCGGAGACAAAAATGCGGCGGTAGTTTTCGAAACGCTCGCAAAACTCAGTGGTTACGTCATCGTGCAGCAATATCTGCCGGCTGCGACTGAAGGTGATAAAAGAATACTTGTAGTCGAAGGCGAAATTCTCGGAGCCGTGCTGCGCGTTCACGGCGATAGCGACCACCGCAATAATTTTGCGGCAGGTGGTAAGGCGGCGAGGGCAGAAA
Source organism: uncultured Leptospiraceae bacterium (assembly GCA_942492915.1). Taxonomy (GTDB): domain Bacteria; phylum Spirochaetota; class Leptospiria; order Turneriellales; family Turneriellaceae; genus Turneriella. The sequence goes on along the minus strand of OW818662.1, from coordinate 974,764 downwards.
TTACCGAAACCGACCAGAATATTGTCGCGACGCTCAGGCCCCATCTGAAGCAGCTGGGTATATTTTTCGCGGGCATCGATGTCATCGGCGGCAGGCTCATCGAAGTGAACGTCACTTCACCCACTTGTCTCAGGGAGATGCAGAAATTCACCAACGATAATCTGGCTGAAAAGGTCTTGAATGCAGCAACGGCACGCGTCCGTGCGGAGAACTAGGTGTCAGTACCAGCGATAGAAATAAACGATTTGAAGAAAACCTATGGCGGCACATTTGAAGCGTTGCAGGGAATCGATCTGAGTGTTGCCCAGGGCGATTTTTTCGCACTGCTCGGCCCCAACGGTGCGGGCAAGTCCACGCTGATCGGAATACTCGCATCTCTCGTCATAAAATCGGCCGGCTCGGTTAAAATCATGGGCGTTGATATCGACCGCGATATTGCAAAAGCAAAATCGTATCTGGGGCTGGTACCGCAGGAATTCAACCTCAATATCTTTGAACCGCCGATGCAAATTCTGACGAATCAGGCGGGCTACTACGGCATTTCTCCCCGCGTTGCGCGCGAACGGGCCGAAAAGTACCTGACGCAACTCTCGATTATGGACAAGGCCAAAACCCCGACGCGCATGCTTTCAGGGGGAATGAAACGTCGACTGATGATCGCACGCGCGCTCATTCACGAACCTGCAATTCTGATTCTCGACGAACCGACGGCCGGTGTAGATATTGAACTCAGAAAACTCATCTGGCAGTTTCTCGAAGACCTGAACAAATCGGGAACAACAATCATACTCACGACGCATTATCTCGAAGAAGCTGAAAACCTGTGCCGCAATATTGCGATCATCGACAGCGGTAAGATTATCGCGCACACGCAGATGAAAAAACTGCTCGCGCGTCTGAACGAACAGACGTATGTCGTAGACCTCATAAAGCCCGTCAAGGCTGCGCCGCAGCTTAGGGGGTTCGACGTCAAACGAGTCGACGCGCTGACGCTCGATATCACGGTCAGAAAAGGTCAGCCGATAAATGCGCTCTTCGCTGAATTTTCGGCGAAAAAACTCGCAGTGCGTAACATCAAAGAGAAAACCAATCGACTGGAGAAACTGTTTCTTGATCTCACCCAGAAAGAAGCGCAACCATGAGCCGAACTGACTTCATCGGATTTCTGACTATACTTCGAAAAGAATATGTGCGTATCGTGCGCATCTGGTCGCAGACTCTGCTGCCGCCCGTGATGAACGTCGCGTTGTATTTGCTGATTTTCGGCAGCTTTATCGGCAAGCGCATCGGCATGATGGGCAACGACAGCTATGCGAGTTTTATCGTGCCCGGCCTGATTCTGATGGCGGTTATAACAAATTCGTACGGCAATGTCTCTTCGTCTTTTTTCAGCGCCAAGTTTCAGAAAAATATTGAAGAAATTCTTGTCTCCCCGATACCCGACTGGCTGATCGTTCTCGGCTTTGCCTTCGGCGGAATCATCAGGGGCATGCTTGTCGCGGGAGCGGTCGTGGTAGTGGTGCTGATCGCACCTGGCGTTGATCTCAAGGTAGCGCATCCGGTGCTGGCAGTTACGTTACTGCTGCTCACAGCCGGTTTTTTCTCGCTCGCCGGCCTGATGAATGCCATGTTCGCCAAAAAATTTGATGATATCAGCTTTGTGCCGACTTTTATACTCACGCCGCTGACCTACCTCGGGGGTATTTTTTATCCGCTTTCAAGTCTGCCCGAGTTTTGGCAGCGAGTTTCAACCGCCAACCCGGTTCTGCACATGGTCAGTTCACTGCGTTATGCCTTTCTCGGACACTCCGACGTGCCGTTTGGATTTGCTCTGGCATTTCTTGTCGCCGGAAACGCCCTGCTCTATTACGTTTGCCTGAGGTACCTCAAGAAAGGCCTCGGGATACGCAACTGAAATGGAAATTCTGCGCTGGCAGGCCGGCAACACGCTCAAAAACTACCAGTATATTCTGAACGATACCGAAAAAAATGCCGTGCTGATCGATCCGCTCGACGTCGCTGAGATCACCGCGATGCTTCAACGATTCAAACTGACCGCGCGCGCAATCTTCATCACGCACGAGCATGACGACCACGCAGGCGCTGCTGACAGCTTGCAGCGGGAGTTCAAAATTCCCGTTTACACGACCCGACCTACAGCAGAGCGCATCTCTGTGCAGGTTACGCCGGTTGAGACAAATACAACGGTAAAAGTCACCCGCGATCTACAACTGAAACTGCGATCGACTCCAGGACATTCTGCCGGCCACGCGGCGTATGAGATCAACGGTTTCTTCTTCAGCGGCGACTGCCTGTTTCACGGCGGTTGCGGCCATTGCCGGCTGCCTGGGGCAGACGTGCATGAGCATTACCGCACGCTGTCTGAGCGGCTGTCTAAATTACCACCTGAGTTGATTCTTATGCCGGGCCACTATTACGCGGCGCGTAATCTTGATTTCAGTCTGCATGTCGAACCACAAAACACCCGTGCCCGCGCGCTACGCGAAAAAATCACCTGCGATGCCGACGAGATGGCGCACCAGACGACGCTCAAACAAGAGGGGGATTATAATCCGTTCATGAGGCTTTCGAACCGCGCTGTGAGATCGCGCCTTAGCGACCTCACGGGCATGAAGCTAATGGAAGCAAACGATGAAAAGATCTTTACCGAGTTGCGCCTGTTGCGCGACAGCTGGTAAGCTTGAAGACCTGATCTACCTGCTCTAAACACCACCCCAAATAGCCTTCTCCCAGCCAGCAGGATGGCGAACATTGGTTCAACATCTGTTTACAGACTGACTCAGCTGCAGAGGTTGACTTGACCCCTTGGGTCAAAAATTCGAGAAACGAGGATACTCCATGAAAAAAATGACAGCTATCGCTCTGCTCGTTGCAGCTATCGCATTCCAGGCTTGCTCTTCAACTGAAGAAAAAGCTCCAGAAGCAGCAGTTGCAGCACCAAAAGCAGAAGTTGCAGCACCCGCTGCAGCACCAGCAGCGCCCGCAAAGGCACCTGCAAAGAAAAAGAAGTAATTTCTTTTTTTTGACCGAAGGGCATCTTTGGGGCTTTGCTCCAGGGTGTGCCTTTTGGCCATTTTCCATATCTTGTCCAGTTACGGCTTATTTGCGGCCCGTCTGCTATATAAGACATTCATTCAATACTCATTTACATGCTGTGCTGACAAAAATGGTTGGCGTTAGATCAGAAGCGTCGTTGGCGCAGATAAATATTTGAGAACTATGGCCATAACTGATGACATACTCGCCTTCTTTGCGAACAGCGCCAGAGCGCAGCCATTAGCAGAGACCCTGCGTGCACTTTCGACGCAGGTGCCGGGTATCAAAATCGTTTTTTCTACCAGTTTTTCTCTCGAAGACCAGGCAATCACCCATATGATTGCGGCGGATCATTTACCCGTTCGCATTTTTACTCTCGATACCGGTCGGCATTTTCCCGAAACCTACAAGACGCTCGAATCGACGCGCGAACGGTACGGTATTAAGCCAGAAGTGTATTTCCCTAAGGCGGAGTCCGTCGAACACCTCATGCGCACGCAGGGCGCGTACAGTTTTTATGCGAGCCTTGAAGCACGGCAACACTGCTGCGGCATTCGCAAGGTAGAACCGCTTGCTCGGGCCATAAAAGGCGCCGACCTGTGGTTAACCGGCATTCGCAAAGTCCATTCGCCCGACCGTTCGCACCTGCCCCCATTTGAGCACGATCACACAAATAGCATTGTGAAGTATCACCCGTTGATCGATTGGACCGACGAGCAGCTCAAGGCATTCATTGCTGAACACAATATTCCATACAATCGCCTGCAAGACCGGGGCTTTCTTTCGATCGGCTGCGAACCCTGCACGCGAGCGGTGAAGCCGGGCGAGAGTATTCGCTCGGGCCGCTGGTGGTGGGAAGACCCTGACAAAAAGGAGTGCGGTCTGCACGTGCACAAATGAATACTGAACTTTTGAAATCCTCAACGGTGCGAAGCCACCTCGACTACCTCGAATCAGAAGCAGTCATGATTCTGCGCGAGGTCGCCGGTCAATTCGAGCGCCCCGCTCTGCTTTTTTCAGGCGGCAAAGATTCGATCGCGATTGTCAAGCTCGCTGAAAAGGCGTTTCGTCCCGCGAAATTTCCTTTCCCCCTCGTGCACGTCGACACCGGGCACAACTTCGACGAAGTGATTCGCTACCGTGACGAGATGGTTGCGCGTCTGGGTGAAAGGCTGATCGTCGCGAGCGTTGAAGATAGCATTCGCCGCGGTACAGCGGCCGAAGAGAAAGGAAAGTTTCCGAGCCGCAATGCAATTCAGGCCGTGACGTTGCTCGAAGCGATCGCCGAACATCGTTTTGATTGCTGCATCGGCGGCGCAAGGCGCGACGAAGAAAAGGCCCGTGCAAAAGAGCGCATTTTTTCTGTGCGCGATGAATTCGGTGGCTGGGATCCGAAGAACCAACGACCCGAACTCTGGCATCTCTACAATGGCTCGATACACCACGGAGAAAACGTACGGGTATTCCCGCTCAGCAACTGGACCGAACTCGACGTCTGGCTCTACCTGAAGCGTGAGAACGTCGAACTGCCATCAATCTACTTTTCGCACGAGCGCGAAGTTCTGCCCTATATGGGGCAGATATTCCCGACTTCAAAATTCGTCGCCATCGATGCGAACGACACAATCAGCAAACGCAAGGTTCGTTTTCGCACAGTGGGAGACATGACTTGCACAGCGGCTATGGAATCCGACGCGGCAGACGTTGACGCAATCATACACGAGATCATGACGACGCGCAGCGCCGAACGCGGCGCCCGGCTCGACGACAAACGTTCAGAAGCGGCGATGGAAGAGCGTAAGAAGACAGGGTACTTCTGATGATGACGCGACCTGCAATCGCAAGGCAAGGCAACTCATGGACCTGATGCGCGTATTCACCTGCGGGTCTGTCGACGACGGCAAGAGCACGCTCATTGGTCGACTGCTCTATGATTCAAAATCCATCTTTCAGGAACACCTCGACCACATTGAGTCAAAAGACCGTATCGGCGACGGCGAACTCAATCTGGCGTTGCTCACCGATGGACTCAAAGCCGAACGCGAGCAAGGCATCACCATCGATGTGGCCTACAAATACTTCTCAACTCCGGTAAGAAAATTTATCATAGCAGATACGCCGGGGCACGTGCAGTACACGCGTAACATGGTCACCGGCGCTTCTTTGGCCGATACGGCGATTATTCTAATCGATGCGCGGCAGGGCATTCTCGAGCAGACGCGCCGCCATAGTTTTATTTCACACATGCTGCGCGTGCCGCACCTGATTGTGTGCGTGAACAAGATGGATCTTGTCGATTACAGTGAAGCCCGATTCAAAGAAATCGAAAATGACTTCAATAAAATGGCAGAGGCGATCGAATTTCAGCAAACGACGCTGATTCCGATTTCTGCGCTCAAGGGTGACAATATCGTCAACCCGTCGGCAGCCATGGGCTGGTATTCGGGTAAACCGCTCTTGCAGACACTCGAACAAAGCACCGTTTATGGCAGGGCGGCGAAAGGTACACGCTTCATGGTGCAGTACGTGCTGCGTCCGCAGAATACCGAATTGCATGACTTTCGCGGTTTCGCGGGTATTTTGCGTTCGGGAGAGCTAAACGTCGGTGACCGTTTGCGCGTTGAACCTTCGGGTGAAGAGGTCACCGTCACAGGGCTGCATTACTCAGGCAAAAAGACAGACAACCTCAAAGCTTCTGATTCGGGTGTCGTTGAGATCGATCGCGATGTCGACATCAGCCGGGGAGATATGTTTGTGCCGGTGTCAGACCCCGTACAGCGCAGCTCGCTGCTGAGAGCGCGCCTGACGCATCTGGACACGCAGGCGCTGAAGCAAGGTTTCCCCTACTACCTGCTTTGTGGCACGCGCAAGATCAAGGCAATGGTGAAATCAATCGAGCGTAAACTCGATATTCACAGCCTGGCATTCACCGACGCGCCGCCTGAGACGACAGTTTCACTCAATGAGATTGCTGAAGTCACCATCAAGACAGCGCAGCCGATTCACTTCGACCGTTATGCAGACAACTGGACGACGGGCTCAGCAGTGCTCATTGACTCACAGACCAACATGACTTCAGCTGCGCTGATGCTCACGGAGACCATCGATTGAGCGGGCGCGTCACCGTCGCAGGTGCGGGCCCAGGGCAAATAGAACACCTGACGATTGCCGCTCTGCGTGCGATACACGATGCTGACGTGATTCTTTACGACGCACTCATCGACAGCTCGATCACCGCTGAATTCCCTGCAAGAGCAGAAGCGGTATTCGTCGGCAAGCGCTGCGGAAACCACGCGTACACGCAGACGATGATCATTTCGATGATGATCACCCACGCAATGCAGGGAAAACACGTCGTGAGACTTAAGGGTGGCGACCCTGCAATATTTGCGCACCTGGCGAGCGAACTTGCCGCTTTGAAAGAACTACAGATAGAAGTAAAAATTCTGCCGGGAGTTACGGCGATGCTTTCCGCAGCTGCGGCCATGCAAGCCCCTCTGACCACGCGCAAGACAAACAGGCATGTCTGGGTTACCGACGGCCATTCGCCCGACCTGGCGGCGCACGCGAAAGCGATGGCTGCATTTCCCGGGACGCTGGTTTTCTATATGGGTGCCGGCCGCATTGCAGAAATCGCTGCGTTACTCGTCTCTGCCGGTATGTCGCCTGAAACGCCCGCAGCGCTCGTAGAAAACGCGGGACAGAGCGATGCGGCAGCGACCCGGCGCACCGTGACCGACTTTTCGCGTGGCGATGTGCCACGACAGACACCGGGGCCGGGAATTTTTCTCGTCGGTAACGCACTCGCACCCGGCAAACAAGATTTCGATCTCGGGGCTGCACCCTATGCTGCTACCGCTCAGCTTTAATCTCGAGGGAAAACAAATACTGCTTGTGGGCGGCGGCAAAGCTGCGCTCGAGAAGTTCGCGCAGCTCAGTCGCGCTGGTTGCGAACTCACGATTGTAGCGCCGTGGTTCTCTGACGCGATGCAGGCTGAATTGGCGAAAAGCCATCTCTCACGGATAACTATTTACAATCGCAAGTATGAAGATGCGGATCTCGAAAACTGCTATATTGTTTTTTCCGCAGTGGACGATGAAGCTGTGGCTGAACATATTTTTCGCACCTGCCGCGCCCGCGGAATACTCATCAACAGCGCAGACGACAAGGCCCGCTGCGATTTTTACACGACGGCAGTGATCGACCGTGGCCCGATACAGGTAGCGGTATCGACCCACGGACGCTTTGCCGGTGTGAGTGCTGTACTTAAGCGACATCTTGAGGCGCTTTTTCCCGCTGAGCTCGACGACGAATGGGAAAACATCTTTAACCTGAGGGCACGTGCAGTTACTTTACAGTCTGCCATTGAAAAAAAGTCTGTCATAACAGACATCGTACGGCAGATCGAAAGCCGCTACTTTGGCAGAGCAGAAACGGGAGCCGGTGATGAGCGCAAGCAAGAATGAACTTTCAGAAGTCGAAGGTATAAAAGAACAATCGAATTTTCTGCGTGGCACTATTGCAGAAGGGCTCGCCGACGGTACGGACAAATTCAGCGAAGACGATAAGCAGCTGCTGAAGTTTCACGGTCTCTACCAGCAGAAAGACCGCGACAAAAAGCAAGAGGGTGAACCCGAGAAAGTTACAACTTTCATGCTGCGAGGTCGCATTCCCGGTGGCAGGCTCACCGCTGAACAATACCTCGCGTGGGATTATCTCGGTGAACGCTTCGGGGGCGGTGCGCTGCGCCTCACTACCCGCCAATCGGTGCAGCTGCATGGCCTCTTGAAAGAAGATCTAAAATCGGTAATGCAAGAAATCGACCGTGTCGGGCTTACTTCCGTCGGTGCCTGCGGCGATGTCGTACGTAACGTGACCGAAGCGATCAATGTTACAGGCTCGCCAATCTACAACCAGCTTTCAGAATATTCACAGATACTCTCTGACTATTTCAAATTTGAATCGAGCTCGTATGTCGAGATCTGGCTGAACGACGTGCAGCAGAATCCGGTGACGAACGAACGAATTTACGGAAAAACCTATCTGCCGCGCAAATTCAAGATAGCTGTGACTATAGCGGGCGACAATGGTGTGGATATCTACACGAACGACATGGCATTTGCGGCCACGCATAGCAATGGAAAAATTGACGGTTTCTTCGTGTTTGCAGGCGGCGGGCTCGGCATGACGCACAATAAGCCCGAAACCTTTCCGCGCGCCGCCGACCTTCTCGGGTTTATATCCGCAAAAGATCTGTTACCTGTTGCGACGGCGATCGTCACCGCGCATCGCGACTACGGTGACCGGACCGAACGCAAACACGCGCGGTTGAAATACGTGCTCGCAGACAAAGGCGTAGCCTGGTTTCGCAGCGAAGTGGAGAGCCGCTCTCAGGTTAAACTCGACACTAACCGAGCGTTACCCGCATGGAAAGTGCCCGAATACCATGGCTTCATACGCAAAGCGAACGGCCGATTTAACTTTGGTCTCTATATCACCGCCGGCCGTATCAAAGATATTCCCGGTTATCGCCTGAAGACTGCGATTCAAATGGTCGTCGCGCGACTCGGCATCAGCGTTCAGGTGACCGCAGATCAGGATCTGCTGTTTCTCGACATGGATGAAAAGCAGCGCAATGAACTGATACACATATTCAAAGCCCACGGCATCAATACGAGCCGACCAAACGCTCTGTACCGCCGTGCTCTCGCCTGTGTTTCATTGCCGACGTGCGCGCTTGCACTGACGGAAAGCGAACGCTATTTCCCTCACGTGATGCGCGACCTCAATCGTCTGGTAGAAAAACACAACGTAATGGATCGAGCACCGCTCGTGCGAATGACCGGGTGCCCTAACGGTTGTGCAAGGCCTTATTCTGCCGAAATCGGCATCGTGGGCCAGCAAAACGGGGGCAAGTACGCAATTTTTCTCGGCGGCAACCATGCGGGAACCCGGGTCGGAGAAGCAGTACTGCACAAGGTGCAGATGCAAGAACTACCTGCGCATCTCGACAAAGCCTTTGCCTTCTGGAAAGCCGAAGGTTCACCGACAGAGCGCTTCGGCGATTTTGTGAACCGCGTCGGCCTAGACAGAATGCGTGAAGTGTTGGCCGTAACGGCCTCATAAGGGGCGGTAAGTCAGGCTTTGCCGTCGGGCAGCCTATGCTCCACCGGCAGGGCAATGGTGAACCGCGTGCAGCCGGGTTTGCTGGCGAACGAGAGCAGGCCATTGTGCTTCAAGACAACGTTACGAATAATCCCGAGCCCGAGACCCGTGCCCTCGCCGGGCGCCTTGGTCGTAAAAAACGGATCAAAAATCTTTGTCTGCAAAGCTTCGGGTATTCCAGGGCCTGAATCCTGTAAAGTAATCAGCACATAACGGTTCGAAGGCTTGTCAGAAAGGAGCGTCTCGAGCTTATTGTCATCGTGCACGTTCTTTGAATCGAGCATCGCATCGATAGAGCGCTCGCGTATGTAGATATCGATCGTGCCGGTGCCGTTCATCGCATGTACAGAATTGACGAGTAGATTGCTGTAGATCTGGTTCAGTTCACCGGGATTACAAGTGATTTTTGATACATTCTCATAATGCCGGTTAACGACAACGCCATGTTTCATCTGGTTATGGAAAACCGTCACGGTATTGTCGACGCCCTCACGCACATCGATGTTCTCGGCCTCAGCCTGATCGCGGTGAGAATAGTGCTTCAGCGCCTTGACAATGCTGAGAATAGACGAGAGCGCGAAACGCATGTTGCGCAGGTTCTTGTCGATATTGACAAGCGCCCGAAAGATAACAAATTCCTGTTCGCTCACCGTCGCAGTCAGCGCAATCAAACCTTCGTCCGTATGCAGACCCAGATCAATAAGAAAGTCTGCACGCGCCCGCGCATCATTTTCACCCAGACTACCGGGCGCTCTGAGCTGGCCGACCAGTTCGCGCACCGCCCGCAGCTTTTCGGTCGCACTCAGCGCCTTCGTCCCCTTAAGATCGCGGGCCCGCTGCGCCTCTGTTAAAAGATGCCGCATCGGTTCGGGAGGAATTCTGTCGGCCACGATCTCACCGATAATCAGCTGCAGATTACTGTTCAGGTTTTCGGTCGCACCGCTGACGATTGAAGTCGGCGTATTGATCTCGTGCGCGATGCCGGCGACCATGACACCGAGGCTTGCCATTTTTTCCTGCTGTATGAGCTGCGCCTGCGCGTTCGAAAGTTCACTCGTTCGCTCTTTCACCTTTTCTTCAAGGTGAAACAGCATCGCGTGCAGACGTTCGTAGAGCGCGGCATTGGAAAGCGAGACCGTCGTAATATCGCGGATCTCAAGCAGAAACCGCAGCTCTTTCTTCGTGTACTTCTTGCCGCCCTCGCGGCCGACCAGGTAGAGCAGCGCGAGTACGGATTTATTGAGATTGAACGGCACGAGAATTTCAGCGCCCGTGGTCTCAAAAAATTCGAGCGCTGGTTCGCGCACTATCGAGAACTTTTTGCCATGTTCGAAGTCGTGGCGGCTGAAGATGCGGTCTTGTTCGCCAAGCCAGAGCATAAAATCATCGAAGATGCGAAATTTCAGGTGCTCTGCCCGGTCTTCTGGCTTCACGGGAATAAACGCGCCGGCCGCGTCGTTCCAGTAAAGAACGATGGAACGCGTATCGGTGAAAATTTCGTCGATCAGCTCTTGCACGCGGGCAATCGCATCTTCGATATTCAACAGAGAGATGATACTCTTCTGGTATTGCCGGCGTTTGAGGGAGAGCGAACTGTTTCTCATGCCGGTATATCTTTCAGGTCTTTTTGAGCTTCTTTGCCTCGAGTGCTGCGGTCAGTTTTTCCAGTGTGGCCAGCGCATGCTCGGGTTCACCGTCAAAGAACTGGAGCAGCGACAGGTCAAGCATATCTTTGGCCGTCTTTTTTGCCTGCGTTTCAATCTTCTCGCGTTTCTGGCGTATCGTCTTCTTTTTCTCGACAGGAACTTCACGGCGCAGGGATTCATAAAAGACTTTCAACTCAGGATCACGCGCAGCTATTTTTCTGAATCCGGCGCTTGCCTGCCGCAGGTCACCGCCTGAGAGCGAGATCTTCGCAGAAATGCCCAGCAAAACCTTGTCTTCGGGTGCTCGGGCAAGCAACAGGTTCACCTGCCGCAGTGCGAGTTCTGGCCGGTCGGTGTGAAAATAAAGCAAGGCGAGCGCTGTCTGCGCCTGGTAGTTCTGCGGGTCAATTTTCAGAGCATTGCGTATCGATATCTCTGACTTGTCGTTGCGCCCCGTCTTGCCATAGACGTAACCCAAAAGCAGGTGGCCGTTCAGGTAACGTGTGTCCAGTTTTAGCACGGCCTTCAGCGCTCTTTCGGACTCTTTGAAATCCGCCTTCTTATAATACTCAACGGCGAGGTTGTAATGCGCACGCACGTCGTTCTTTGAAACGAGCGCGCGCTGGTAGCACGTGATCGCTTTATCACCCCTGCCCTGGCGTGTGTAAATCGCGCCGGCGTTCAGCCATGCGTCGAAGAAATTCTGGTCAATTTGCAAGGCCATCTTGTATTTCTCCAGTGCGGCCTTCAGGTCGCCTTTTTTTTCGGCTGCCAGCGCCTGTTCAAAGAGCAGATTGCGAGTCTTGCGTGCCCTTCCCGTGTCGTGCGCTTCGGCCATGTCTTTCTTCAATTTCGGCTGTTTCGAGCGGGTATCGGCAGCAAAAAAAACCGCGCGACGCATTCATGCGACGGCGGTTGACTTTACAGCCTGTCTCAGGCGAGGATGTTACTCGATAACGATTCTATGCACCTGACAAAAACAACACGCCAGATTCTACTGTCTGCTTTGCTGCTCGCCGCGTTCACCGTTGCCGCACAAAAAGGCACACCGGGGCTCAACATTGAAGATGAGCTGAATCTGAACAAAGACAAAGGCAAAAAGAAGGTACAGAACAAAACAGCTTCGACTCCTGAAGAGATTGCCGAAAAAGACGCGACGGTCGAAGGTGAAGATGAACAGTATGCTCCACCGCGCAAGAACGAGATTGAACTGCCCAAGGTTTCCGACGGCCAACTCTCGCGCTGGGAAGATGAAGTGCGCGCCCTCAGCGTCAAAGAAAAACAGGGCACGAAGCTGCTCGAGCGCAAGGCTTTGATTCGCGCCGAATACGGCACGCAGAACGCACTCGGGGCGCAGATCTTCATTACAAAAAAAGACGAATTCGGCGCGTACCTCATTGATTACCGCCGCAACAAATATGATTATGAAGCGTATGGCAAAACGACAGTCGCCAATTCGGCTCTGTCGCACGATGCGCTGAAGCTGCTCGGGCAATTGAACTTTTCGCCGTCGTACAAGATGCTGCTGCGTACCGAGTATCTCGAAACGGCACGCGGGCTGCAAACGAACGCGTCGTTCGGCAATGAGAACAAGAAGCTTGGGCTCTTTCAGTGGGAAAACCTGATTCGCCCCGGGGACAACCAGCGTATTACCGCAGGGCTCACCGGCTCGCTCGGCAAGGCCTCGCTCGAACAGAATGCAACTGCAACCACACGTGATGCGGACTTTAAACATATCAAAGCCGCGCTCGAATGGCAATACATCTTCGGCGAACGCAATGCGCTGACGCTCTCAGCCAACCTGTGGTATGGAGAAAACACCGACTACACGGGCGCCGCGGCTCAGTATTATCGTGCAGGAAATGCCGAAGCGCGCAACGTGTTTCCGCTTGCGCGGTTTCTGATCGGCGAAGACCAGCAGGCGCTGCAGATCGACCTAACCGTGGGAGCCAAAGTCTTTTTTGCGCAGGCATTTCAGCCCGTGATCGGGCCAAAAGTTGCGCTCGATTTTTTCTATCCCGGTTACCAGGGTACGCTGGAACTAGAACGATCGGGGCAAATACCCGACGTAGAACGTTACTTTTTCATACCGCTCTATCAATCCCCCTATCGCTTCTTTCAGGCAGAAGACCAATGGCGCGCAGCGGCAAAGAACAATTTTCGCATCACGAAAGAGACGCACGTGAAGGCATCGGTCGCCCTCATTAACTACCCAGTCTATTTCGACCGCCGCCTCAATACCGCAACGGGTCTGCTTGAGCTGGCACCGATGAATTACCGCGCAGTGACGGGTGAAACTTCGCTCGCCCAAAACTTTGGCGAAGACTTCTATCACGACACGGGTTTGTCTGTCGAATATTTCATCGATACCGCCTCGCTCAGAGAACCGTTTTCGCTGTTCACGCGCCTGCACTATACGCCCAACACCTGGGATTTCAGCGTTGAACTGAAGTATATTCACCTACGGCGCGAGACCGACCTCACAAACCTCTCGCAGAGAGAACTTACAGGTTATGTGCTATTCGGGGCAGGTGTCGAGAAGACGCTGCTGCCTTCGGTAAAAGCTTTCATTCGCGGGGAGAACCTGCTCAACCAGAAGTGGCAGCATGTCTCTCTCTACCAAACCTCGGGTGCGCGCGGCTGGTTTGGGCTTAGCATGGTGTATTGATCTTTTTTGCTTCGCAGCGTATCACGTCCATGCCAGGCAGGCATATGCGATACCATAATTTTGTTCTGGCGACAGGCCTGCTGTTCACGGCAAATACTCTCGCCGCGCACGCAGTCAGCGGAGTCGGCGAACAGGTAAAAACATTCAAAGCCGGAAGGCACGCTGTTGCGGTAAAACTAGACAATGCCCTCTACGCCAAAGGCGGCATTGATGGCACGCTGATTATTCCCGCGGGACTCACCGGTGCCGCGCCGGTGGTGGTTTTCTTTCACGGCAATTCACGCGATAAGAAGCTACACAAAAAAGCAGCTGACTTTCTGACGAAAGGCGCTGCTTCCAAGGGCGTGATATTGCTGAGCATGCAGAACTGGTGGTCGCTCTCGGGCGACCACGTCGAAGGCTTCGACGATTCGCGCCGGGCAACTAACCTGTTGTTGCAAGAACTTGTCGCCGCCGGCGTCGCACAGCCGAACAAGGTGTTTCTCAGTGGCTTTTCGGCAGGTGGTTTCACCGCGCTTGCCAGTTTCGTACAAAGTATTCACTACAATGAAATGATGGGCGACAAAGAAGCGAACTATTTCGACTATGCCGGAATTATCAGCATGAAGGGCAACTTTTATCCGCAGTTCTTTATGCCAGACCCGATGCTCGACCCCGACCAGCGCCGCGCGCGTTTCGCAGAGCTGACGGCCAACAAGAAAGTTATCTTAACGGTCGGCGGCAAGAAAGATGCACCGCGTGTACAGAAGCAGGCCCCCGAATGCCGCGACTTTTTACGCGACTGGGGAGTTCAGGCGGATTACCGGGAGTTTCCGAATGAGGGGCATAACCCTGCTCAAACGAATATTGATCTGTTGTGGGGAATGCTCAACTAGTCCTGTGAAAGAACGCAAAGCGTTCTTTCACAAAACGTCCATAAACGCGCTGACGCTGAACACAGCCTTGCCGACGCCCGCCTCACCGTAACCCGGCGGCACGGGCAATGCATATTTGCGGTGAATCGCGCGGTAGTTTCTCAGCAGCTTCAAATAATAGGTGAGCGGCGGCGGAGCGCTTTCACCCAAAGGAGTGAAAGGTTCGGGACACCAGGTGGTAAAGCGCGGTACGATTCCTTTGCTCATGAAGAAGTCGAGGCCTTCTGAAGTCGATGCAACGGCTTCGTCTTCTGAGGTAAACCCTACCCCGTCGGCCATCTCTGCCCCGCCCACGAAATTCGGTATTACATGCTCGGCGCCGAACACCGCTGCTGATTCGACGACGCGGCGAATCCAGTTGTCACGGCCGATGAAGCGCTCTTTGCCCGGGCAGATTTTTTTGAAAAGTTCTGCATCCCACACCTCATAGTTCGGGTGATAGATCTTAACTCCGGCATCGACGGCTTTCTTGCAATCATCAAGCTCCCAGGCCTGAATCACCATCTTTGAAATGAAACGTTCTTTGAGCTTGTCGCTCATCGCGCGCACGTATTGCAGGTAGAATTCAACCTCGTCTTTGCCCTGCAGCTTGCCCGTTACCGAACCGCCCGTAATCGTGAACGCGCGCGCAACGCTGTCCGTTGCCGCAATACGCTCGAGCGCCTCAACGATGTGCGCCGGATCTTTGACGCCGGTATACGGCCTGCCCTCGCGCTTCTGCTGGCGCCAGTTGTGGTTGATATCACAGAACTGGCACTCTTCGTCTTTACCAAAGTACTGGCAGTTGCGAAAAACCGTCAGATAAATGAGATATCCCCATTCGATTGCGGGCGCAACTTCACCGATCGGCTTATCAAACGAATACTTTTCTTTGTAATACGAAGGAATCGGTGGAAACAGGACGCGTGATAAGACCGTTGTGCCATTCAATAGCACAAGGTTACCAGCCGCGTCGCAATCGACACGGTAGGGTGAATCGGGATTCAGGCGAACCGAAATGACGGTTGGTGCCAAAGGCGCCAACCCGGATATCTCTGAATCGGTGTAGATACGAATCTCTTCGGGAACCCGTTTATGGTCGGGCATATCCGATAACGGCGCGCGGTCAAAAGTAAAAATAAAATAGTCTTTCTTCTTGAAATCCGCATCGGTAAGCGCAGCAGCGTTGAAAGACAATCCCTGCCTCAACACGTCTTGCTTGACTACGGCTTCAAACGGCAAATCAGCAAATTCTTCAGTCCATATCTTGAGAAGTGCCGCAGCGGTGTATGCATCCCGAACAGGTGTCATGGTATTGTTGCGTCAGGCTTAAGGTTACACTTGTCCGGTCGTCTCAAAACTGAATTTGAACACATGAAGAAATTCTCGGTGTTTGTGCTCGTTTATACCCTTGCCGTCATTCTATTCGGTGCATACGTGCGCATTTCGGGTTCGGGTGCTGGCTGCGGTGAACACTGGCCGACCTGCGAGGGCGAAGTTGTTCCGGGCGACCTGATAAAGAACCACGCAAAGACCATTGAATATACGCACCGGCTGACGAGCGGCCTTTCAGGCCTGTTCGTGCTCGCGCTCGTCATCGGTGTGATGCGGATGCAGAACAATTCTACAGCTCGCCGCTGGGCGTGGCTGTCTCTGCTCTTTATCGTGACCGAAGGTCTCTTGGGAGCCTCGTTGGTGCTTTTTCGCTGGGTCGGCATGGACGCCTCGATCGGCCGTGGGCTCATGATGCCGCTGCACCTTGGCAATACCTACCTGTTGCTGACGACCCTTGCGCTCACGACCAAGTCACTCTATTCAGACACACCGATTCGGCTCACAGAAAACAGAGCGATTATGATCGGCACCGTATTGCTGCTGATAACCGGCATGTTCGGCGCGGTCGCCGCGCTCGGCGACACACTGTTTCCCGGAACGCGGGGGTTTGTGACCGAAGGGCATACCTACCTGAAACTGAGAAACGTGCACCCGTTTATCGCCGTGCTGACGATCGGCCACCTGCTGGCAGTCTCGGTAAAGCGCCGCGACGATTACGCACATGCGAAACTTGGCCGCTGGCAACTGTGCGACGTCGTCGCGTTTCTCGCAGCCGTGCAGGGTATCATCGGCATCGCGAATATCGCCCTCAGCGCGCCGTCTTATATGCAGATTATACACCTGCTGGGGTCTGACTTCTTGTGGATCGTCAACAGCATCTGGCTCTTCACCTCTTCTCAGAAAACGATTGCCACCCGCAGCTGAAAGCTGCAGTCAGTGAAAGCGATGCTGCACGTCCCTTATGAGAAGCCATTCGGTGAGTTTCTCCGCTTCATCGGCGCAAGTTATCCCTCGGCTGAATATCCCGAAGCATTTATTCCATACATCGCGCATAAGGCAACTGCCGGTTACACCATAGAGAAGTATTTTCCCGAATTGATTGACGAGTTCATCAAACGTAAGGGCAAATTTGTCTACGCAATCTCAGAACCCGGGTGGAAGAACTCGCCCCTGAACATTAAGAGCGAGCTGCGTCCCAAGGGTAACGGGGCATACGAACTTTATGCAAACAAATCGTTCATACTCGACGCAGAGCTCGGCGTTTTTGCGGTAAAATACGAAAAAGAATTTGCGCTCGTGATCGTCGATACCGACTACTATCGCAGCTCGAGAGTCGCTCTCGAAATGCCCGAAGCGACATACAAAATTGGTCCTGACGCTACGATTACCCACTACCGCGCCGAATTCACGGCCAGTCTCGACATTGTTCCTTTTCGCGCCATCAGCAAACGTGACATTCTACTGCTCTCGCGCACAATCGTCTTTCGCGAACAAGTAGCCTATGCTGTGCTGGCTGTCGCCGAAGCAGCAAAACACAACGATATGTCTGCGCTCAAATCGCGCGTCGATCTGCTCTGTCAACGGGCGAAAGAAGAGCCAGGGCAAGATGACATTGCAGTGGCGCGCGAAATTTTATCTGCGGCTATTGTGCGCATTCTGGCAGACCCAAAGGCACATGGCTTCTGGAAATGGCTGGGCCGTTTTGTGAAGCCGGCTTAGGCGCCGTACGCCAAAGAAACAGAGCGAGTTATGCGGAGCGCGTTCTGACGCTGAACGAATCAAAAAATTCGGTATCGGTGTCGGTTAAGTTCTCTTGCCTCAGCCCCATTTGTGCAAAATATCCGGCCAGAATGCCTAAGTGAATTTTTTCCTGATCGTCGGCATTTCGTAGTTCCGCGCTTTTGCCGAGGCTCGCCCGGTATTCGTGCATGACGCTCTCAATAAAGGCCGCAGTCCGGCCAGGAAATACCATACAGGCCGCAATAAAGTCGAAGATCACAGTTTCGCAGATCTTTTCGAACTCCGCATCGCCCTTCTCCCAATGGTCGGTCGCAATCTCAGAGGCGAAGAAGTCGCCCCAGGTTGTGACATCGGGGCCAACCCCGAATCGGTCGACGATCAGGTCGAGCTCGCGCTTCTCGATATAAGGTTTCGTCGCCAGCCGCTCAGCCGTAGTCGCGACTGCGACCAGATTTCTGAGCTTACGCGGGGTCAGTTTCTTTTGAAGTACAAAGGACTCAAGAGCACGCCGCATTTCCATGCTTTATTGTCGGCGAATTTGAAAAACGGCCAAGCGATTTAACAGGTCTGCCCGTCAGACGTAGATCTCACTGCCCTTCGCCTTAAACTCGGCAGATTTCTCTGCCATACCGTCTTCGATCGCCCTGATATCCTGTGTGATCTTCATTGAGCAAAAATGCGGGCCGCACATCGAGCAGAAGTGCGCCTTTTTCATGCGATCTTGCGGAAGCGTGGCATCGTGGTACTTGCGAGCCGTTTCAGGGTCAAGCGACAGGTCGAACTGGTCATCCCAGCGAAATTCAAATCTTGCTTTGGAGAGTGCGTCGTCGCGATCCCGCGCGCCGGGATGGTTCTTCGCGAGATCGGCCGCATGCGCCGCAATTTTATAGGTGATTACACCCTGCTTTACGTCGTCTTTATCCGGTAGACCCAAATGCTCTTTAGGCGTCACATAACACAACATTGCCGTGCCAAACCAGCCGATCATCGCCGCGCCAATCGCAGAGGTGATGTGGTCGTAACCCGGTGCGATATCGGTAACGAGCGGCCCGAGAGTATAAAAAGGCGCTTCATGGCAGATCTCGAGCTGAAGATCCATGTTTTCTTTGATCTGGTGCATCGGCACGTGCCCCGGCCCTTCGATCATGGTCTGCACGTCGTGCTTCCATGCTACCTGCGTTAGCTCGCCGAGCGTGCGCAATTCGCCGAACTGCGCTTCGTCGTTTGCGTCTGCAGTCGACCCCGGGCGCAGACCGTCACCGAGCGAAAACGAGACGTCGTATTTATTCATGACTTCGCAGATTTCATTGAAGTGTGTATACAGAAAATTCTCTTTATGGTGCGCGAGGCACCATTTAGCCATGATCGAACCGCCGCGAGACACAATACCCGTGACTCGCTTAGCAGTGAGGGGGATATATTTAAGCAGGACGCCGGCGTGTATGGTGAAATAATCCACACCCTGTTCTGCCTGCTCGACGAGAGTTTCGAGAAAGATATCAATATTAAGCTCTTCGGCTTTGCCTTTTACCTTTTCGAGCGCCTGGTAAATCGGCACCGTACCAATCGGCACGGGCGAATTTCGCAGGATATGCTCGCGCGTCTGGTGGATATTCTTTCCAGTCGAAAGATCCATTACGGTGTCTGCTCCCCATTTCGTCGCCCAACGCAACTTCTCGACCTCTTCGTCGATTGACGATGCAAGCGCCGAATTGCCGATATTTGCATTGATCTTCACCAGAAAATTGCGGCCGATAATCATCGGTTCGAGTTCGGTGTGGTTTATGTTGGCGGGAATTATCGCGCGCCCGCGGGCGACTTCACTCATGACAAAATCGACGCTCATTTTTTCACGCATTGCCACGAACTGCATCTCTTCTGTCACGATGCCTTTCCGCGCATAATACATCTGCGTCGGCGTTTTGTCGCCGGCAGCACGGCGGGCGGCCACCCACTTTTCGCGCCGCTTCGGAATGCCCTGCTCCGCGGCGAATCCCTGAGGGCCGGCAGTTTCGTATAACTGTATTATGTCTCCATTAGAAAGTTTGACGGGTCGGCACGGGATTTCCATCGTTGGGTCGCTCATAGAGTTCAGATGCGGGCTCGCGCTAAGGTGTCGATAAATAAACGTGTGGTGTGCTGCCGGCCACGCCATAGGGCGGCCTCATGTTCGGGCAATGAAACACCCGGGGCCAGCATCGAAAAGTCCTCTACTGTCTAAATGCCACAAAACGTCGCATTTTTCTCAATTTGCAGAAAAAAATCACTTTAGGTCTTGGGCATGCGGCCGAACTACAACCATGAGGCTGATTCTGTCTATCGCACTGCTGGTCGCTGCAAACGCCGTGGTTGATGCATTGGGAGCCACAGAAATCAAACAGCAACCCGCCCTTGAGGCGATCAATACCCCGGCGCAGGAATTTGCGCCTACCTTTAGCGCCGACGGCAAGACGATGGTATTTTCTTCAACCCGCGCTTCTGGCAAGGGTGGCTTCTCTCACCTTTACATGGCTAAGCTCATCGAAGGCAAATGGTCATCGCCTGTACCTTTGCACTCGGTCAATTCGCAGTTTAACGACGAGACCCCCTACCTCAGCGCCGACGGCAAGGTACTGCTGTTTGCCTCAGACCGCGACGGGAGCATTGAATTGCCGAAAGACGCGCAAGGCAGAGTGCGCGTGAGCTTCGATATCTACCTCGCCCAGTGGGATGGCAAAACCTGGGCAAATCCGCGGCCTGTGCAAGAGATCAACACCCCCTGGAATGAGAAATCACCTTCGCTCAGCCGAGACGGCAAATACCTGTTCTTCAGCAGCTGGCCGTTCGGCGACATGCAGCGCTCGCGCATTCGCACGCTCGATTTGAAATCGGCGGGCAACACCATCGAAGATTTGCCTCCGCATATCAACTCGGGCAATCAGGAAACAGCGCTCGTACCGGGTGAAGACGACACACGCTATTACTTTTCATCGCGCCGCCCAGGTGGCAAAGGAGGGTGGGATATCTGGCAGACACGTTTCGACAAGGGTGTTTGGGCAGAACCCGAACTTGTGCCGGGCAATGTCAACACCGAGGGGCATGAGGCATTTCTCGCAGTGTCTGCCGGCAATTATTTCATCTCGAGCACGTTTAACCGCGACAAGAACGACTATGACCTGAATATCGAACCGATTCCGAGCGTGCCCATCGTCAAGAAAGAAGAACCAAAACCGGTGGTTAAGCCACCGCAAAAACACTGGCAGGTACAACTCATCGACGCTGACACACGCGCTAAGATCGGCGGTTACGTGAAGCTCGACGTACTCGAAGCAGATTCAGAAAAAGATTCAGCTTACACCGTTGAGCAGAACGGCGGCGCAGATCATGCGATCTCGCTCGATGCGCCCAAAAAAGTGAGCGACGACGAGGTTGTACGCCTGACCGGCAAATCGGCGGGTTATCTGCCTTCGACCGAAGACACCGATGTACCCACGCTCGAAAACGGCGTTTATCTCTTACCCCTCAAGAAGATGCAGAAGAACGCCAGCCTCAATATACGTTCGATCTATTTTGATT
Source organism: uncultured Leptospiraceae bacterium (assembly GCA_942492915.1). Classification (GTDB taxonomy): domain Bacteria; phylum Spirochaetota; class Leptospiria; order Turneriellales; family Turneriellaceae; genus Turneriella. Next base: position 953,704 of record OW818662.1, on the reverse strand, counting down.
TCGATTCGGCGCGCATAAAAAATTCTTCGACCCCAACGCTGAAATTAATCCAGGATTTTCTGAAACAGAACCCGAAGGCAGAATTTGAGATCATAGGGCACACCGACCTGAACGGCACCGAAGAATACAACCAGAACCTGTCTGAAAAGCGTGCCGAAAGCGTGCGCGCCTGGCTCGTCAAACACGGCATCGAAAAAGGCCGCCTCACGGTTTCGGGCGCTGGCAAGTCACGCCCAATCGTCGCGCGCAAGGGCAAGCCGTACGACGAACAGAACCGCCGCACCGAGTTTAGACTAAAGACTGAATTCTAGGTCATGCCATGCAAGTCGAAGCATGACCTCGTAACTAGACGCCTCTTTCTTGCTGTGAGGCAAAATACGCGTGTTTACGGGCACGCATAATATTGCCGAGCGGCTTATGCTCTTCGATCGCATTCCACGGATCAAACTTCATTTGCTCGACAGCTGCGGCGAACTTTTCGTAAGCCTCGCCGCTCAAATTTTGTACCGGTATCATGAGCTTACCTATCGTTACAAAGGCAGATTCATTTTCGGGCCATTCAGCTGATGCATCTTCGATCGGCGTTGTTTCCGCGTCGGTATAGAACTGTAGTTCAACAGCGTATTCAAGCGATGAGGATTTAAGATGTTCTTTCAGATCAGCGGTAAGATCGGCCTTTGACGCCTGTGCCGAAATCTGCGTCACGGGACGTATACGCAGTTTCGCTGCATAATCCCCGTTCTTGATCGGCAGCACCGTGCTGAAATTCTCGCTGGCATAACTCGTGAATTTTTTCCCGATGACCTTGGCAAATCTGGCCATCGCTTTGAACATCCCCAGAAAACCATAACTCTTGTAGAGGTGCTTTAAAAGTGCGCCTCCCCCAGAAGAGAGCGCGAGTAACAGATCGAGAAACTCTTCGGCGCGAGCCGATGAAAATGTCGTGTGGTTGATCATGACAAAATCCTGCTCGGTGGTTGCCTGGCCGGTCAGCACAGACTTTCCGCTGACCGCTTTGACCTTCACGGCAAAACCGCGAATATCGGGAACCTTGTCCGCCTGCACCTCAAGACTGCCATTCGAGAGTCGAATGACCGCTTCGTAACTGCCAGGCCTGGCAAAAATGCCCTGCGCAGCGTGAGCCGGCAAAGCGGCGTTGACGATGAACTCGGCTTTGAGCGCGAGCAAACCCTTGCGGTGCAGCAGGCGTCCGTTACCGTATTTTTTTGATTTGGCTTTTTGTATCGCGCGCAGCTTCTTGGTATAGCTCGCGAACTTGTCGTCTTCGCCGGGTGAAATAACTTCGGTGAAGTTTTTTGAAGGTGGTTTCATAGCTTAACTCGGAGGGGGCCTTAGGCCCCCTCGCAAGGTAAACTCTTATTTCAACAGGTCTTCAGCCGTCAGGTGATCTGCTGAACGTTCGTTCTCATACTTCAATATACCCAACTGGGCATATTTCGGACGGATACGATCGCTGAGTAAGCCAATCGCCTTCAGGTTCGGAATCATGCGCGTGAACAGCTGCTTTCTGAACTCGCTCATCATCTCTGATGTCTCAAGCAGGTGCAACCAGTCTTTACGGTTGATTGACTGGCCATAGAACTCTTCGTGAATCTCAAGAAAGTGAAAGCGGTTTCTGAGCATGATCGCCACTTCGTACGCCCAGTCTTCGCGCTCACGGCGCTTCGCTTCTGAAATTTCTTTGGTGAAATAATCGCGCAGCGCAACTACACCGTAGTGCACGTGGCGTGCCTCGTCAGAGATCACTTGTTTCAAAAGAACCTTGAGCAGCGGCTCTTCGGTAAATTTGTAGAGCGTGCCGAATGCACCGAGTGCGAGGCCTTCGATCATGATCTGCATCCCCAGAAACTTGAGGTCCCAATCTGACCCAGCGGTGATCGAGCGCAAAATGACAAACAGGTTGTCGTTCACATGGTACAGCTTTTCGAGTTTCTGCTGCAGGTAACGGGCAAATACCTCGACGTGGCGGCCTTCGTCGACGACCTGCGTTGAACCATAGAGCTTCGCGTCAAACCACGGGCTAGCTTCAACAGTTTCGCCCGCGATATAGAGCGCTCCCTGCTCGCCGTGCAAGAACTGTGATAAAAGAAAGCTGATAGCCGAATGCTGAATTTTCTGGCGGTCGCGCAGATCTTTCGGGTAGAACTTTTCGCCAAAACCCGGAACCAGACGCTCGGGAATGATCGCAATGTTCGGGTTAAACGGGTCTACTTTCGTGTCCCATGGCAGGTCTTCTGCATCCCACTGGCCTTTATAGGCGCGGCGATACAGAGTCTTAAATTCGGGGTTCCCGAAATTTGAATAAGTCCAGTCGTAATGCACGGCGTGACCCGAGACGATCTGCAGCGTGTTCTGGTGCCCGTGTTGCAGCACATAACCCGCGATCGCCGAAGGGAAAAGCTCAGCCGCGACCTTTGGATTGCGCAATACCATATTGCCGATCGCCGAGATATTTTGGGTAATTTCCATAGTTTCCTCCTTTTAGTTATCTTGCCGGGTTCTCACCCGGTAAAAACTATTCACTACCTGATAGTTTTCTCGTCGATTTCGCACCCGCCGTCAACACTTTTTTTGTGGGCAGTGCACCAAAGGCCAAGAACCGTCGGTCCCGGCTACGCCGGGAGCCGCCAAGCGGGCAGGCGAAGCCGCTTTAGCAGCCATTTTGCTTCAAAATGCCGAGGCCCGCTTTGCGGCAGGCGGTTCTTGGCCGCACATTCGAGGCTCATGTACATGACTGCAGTTTGCCCGCCTGCCCTGCGCACGACCGGGCGGGCTGATGCCAAGGCCCGCGTCGAATCTGCGCTGCGCTCGGGCAATGCCTCCCTCTGCCAACCCGTGGTGCTCGAGCTGAGTGCGGGGCTCAAAAAGCCTGAGGAGTTCAAACTCTTACGGGACTACCTCGACGTGCTGCCGCTCTTGGCGATCACCGACAGGGCATGGCAGCTCGCGGCAGAGCGCGCCCGACTCTTTCGCTTCAACGGTCTCAGCGTTTCAAACTTCGACGCGCTAATTTTCGCGGCAGCGGAACACCACAATGGCCATATCGTTACCATCGACTGACGATTTGCGGTAATGCGGGATGCCTTGATAAACGGTATGTAGGGGTAGGTTTAAACCTACCCCTACATACCCGCGTAAGGATATATAGACCGTTATATCTTTACATCGCCGATACACATCGGCAATTGGCATTGACATATCATCCGCAAGGATATATTGTCACGGCAGCGGCCTTCGGGCCGAAAAAGAAAAAGATTTATTGAGGAGACAACATGAAAAAAATCATTATCGCTTCAGCAATGATGCTGGCAGCAACGACTTCGAGCTTTGCAACCGTAAAAGCGGGCAAGTTCGGTATGGGCTTTGCGTATTCAGGAAATTTTGGCTTGATGAACACTAACAAGAACAACGGTGCGATCAAAATGGACATGCCGACCGTTAATGCGATCTATCATATCACTGACATGATTGGTGTCGCACTGAACGTTGGTTTTTACACCACCAGCTATGAAGACAAGTCTGCCCTCAACGCAGCTGGCAACGGTACAAAACGCGAATACTCTACAACAGCCTGGGGTGTTGGACTTGAAGTGCCCATCTATTTGGCGAAACTTAACCTGCTCCACCTCTATGTCGCGCCAGGTTTTGGCTATGTTCCAGTTTCGACTACACAAACGGATACAGTGATTGCAGGTGCAACATCTACGGCAACAGAAACCAAGAGCACGAGTAATTATCTGGCAATTTACGGCGCACTCGGCTTGCAGATTCCAATCAACGATCAGCTGCACGCATTTGGTCGCACAACAATCGGTTATGGTTCGGGAACGTATAACAATAGCATTGCAGACAGCAAAGACAGCTACTTTGGCCTGCAAAGCTGGTCAGTCGGCGCCCTTTTCTACTTCAACTAACACTATTTCCGGGAGAACCTGACGCACAGCGTCAGGTTCCTGGAACCAATCTCACCACATCACCTTGTTTAATATGGCGCGTTGCCTGTGCATCTGCCGAACGGGCGCGTAAGATATCGTAATCCTTCTTTTCTGTCTTGAACTCTATTGTTTTGCCGAGCTTGTCGGTCACCGTAAAGGCGGCTGCATTTACCACGCCGTCGCGTTTGCCCACGTTGATCAGAATCTGGTCGTCGTCCAGAATCTTCAGCACATTGCCGCTCACCGGCGCATTGTTGTAGACGAATTCGGCGAGACGCACCGCGGCTTTGTTCAAGTATTCGCGCCCTTCGGCTTTGAAGCGTATCTCGCTCATGCGAATACCCGTTTCGGCGTCGACAAGTTCAGCGGTAACTTCGATGCCGTGCGCCAATTCGCTCACTTCGCCCGTGAGCACGAGACTAAGGCCTCGGCGCCCGAAGGCATGTGGGTTCTGCTCACCTTTGAGCGCATCGTCGTAAGTCTGCCTGAGCTTTCGCAGGTTCTCAGGTGAAAACGCCTGGGCCTGGGGTAACGCCGCCATCTCGCGCGAGATCGAGCGCACACGCCCAAAGTCTTGCAGCGCGACGCGGGTGCGGTCGGCAACTGCTACACCGCCCAATGGGTGGTCATTCAGCGGATTGCGCACACGAAACGGAAACACATGAATCGGCAGCATATTCTTCGCGCGCTCGGGCTTCTGTATCCCTTCTTTTACGTACCAGAGGTTACGCGCTTCGATTTCCAGCTGCTCGACCATTTCGCGGTACGCCTGATCGCCGGTCGTGTCACGCAAGAACAGCAATTCATCGGTCAGACGTTCATAATCCTTTCGGTGTCGAAAGTATTTCAGTAGGTCACGGTGCGCATCGATATATGCGGGAAAAAGAAACTCTGTCCACCGCAGTTCGCTCATCGCAAATTCGTCGGCGTTTCTGTCGGCCTCACGCCGCGCAATCGCCCGGTGGTAGCGGGCCGCTTTGGTGGTCGCGGCAGTTTCGCGACGTTTGTTCTGCGCAACAAGGCTTAGCTCAAACTGGTGCCGTGCAAGGTCGTCGTCTTCGTTGCGGCGCATGTAGTCGCCTAGCAATTTCGAGGTAGCAGCTGCCCCAGGAGCGCACATAGCGACATACGCGACGACACTGCGCGATTCGGCCTGAGCCGCACTGACGCGGCTGAGGTAATCCTGTGCGTCATTGCAGCGATTCGTCACCGCCAGCAATTGCGCGAGCATCAAATTCACTGAAAGATTATCGGGATTATTCGCGTGCGCATGCTTCAAGGCGCCCAGAGCCCTTTCAGCACTTTCTTCGGCAGAGACAAACATGCTCTGGCGCGCCGATTCAAAATAGGCGTCCAGGCGCGCTCGGGCGATCGCCACCGCAAGTTCGCTGCTCTCAGGCAGCAGTGTCTGCACCTTGCGAAACTGCGCTTCGGCTTTTTCAAACTGGCGCAATTTCAGGTAAAGGCCTGCGAGCCTCAGCTGCGTCTCGGTGTGCCCGGGATTATCGCGTAAAATGCCTTCAATTTTACGTCTCGCGATCGAAAACTGGCCGCCATCGATCAGAATCTGCGCGCGCAGCGATTGCGCGTCGGCATTGTTGCGGCGCAGCTTCTCTGCCTGCGAGAGGCAGGTTTCCATCGCGGCCCCATTGCGCAGCTGGTATTCGACGCGTGCGCATAGTATATACGCCGCCTCGTTCTGCTTTTCAAGCCCGAGTGCTTTTTGCAGCAGCTGTGAAGCAAGCTTTGGCTGCTGCCCCTGCAACGACAGGCGCGCCATCAGCAGCAGCGACGGTACGTGGTCGCCGTTTTTCCGCAGGGCCTCACGCGCCATGTCTGTCGCTTTCAGCGTATCGCCGGTCTTTTCGAGGTTTGCCGCCTGGTCATAATAATACTGAGCCGATTGGTCCGCTGCGCTTACTGCAAACAGGAAAACAAACGCTGCGGTCAGCGCATGCAAAGTTGATCTACCCGCCGCAATTTTCATGGTATGAAATACCCACTGAGATCAAGGCCGCGACGTTGCCGGAATTTTGCAGTCACGCGCAGATCGACGTATTGACCGCGCATCTGCTTGCGCGCGAAACTCTGGTAGCTGAGCGCATACCGAACCTCTTTCTGCCCGCGCAGGGTGGCATCGATTGCGGGGTCTATCTCAAGCGCTCTGAAATATTTACCGCCAGTGCGTTTCGCAAGATCTTGCAGCGCCTCGCGCGACCCCGCTGCCGTAACCGATTGAGGATGCTCGAACGAAATGACGTAGAACGCAATATGATTGGCGCGCGCGTAATCTACAAGCCGGTCTTTGCTGTAGGGATTCAGCGCATCGTCTTCAGCGGCCCCGTCGGTAAGGTAAATCAACGCACGTTTGCCTTCACGGGAAATCAGCTCTCCCACCGAATCGTAAAGGGCATTGCTCATCGAAGGTATCGTGGTATCGGCCAGATTCTCGTCGTTCAGCGAAAGTTTTATCGCCTGCAGAAGCTTCAATCGCGAAGAAATGAAGTCTGACTCCGTGCGCACGTCGGTGCCATGGCTAAGCACGCGATAACGGTCTTTCTCGCGAATTTTTGTAAACAGGTGGTCGAGCACCCACGGGATCTGCGTTTCATATTCACGCAGGCGTTTCGACCGGGCAACAACGATTACCGACTGCAGAACGCTGCCAAATTGCTCGAGGTATTGCGAGCCCAAATTGCCTACGCTGACGTCGTTCTCAAAAATCTGGAAGTCTTCGGGTCTAAGTTCAGTCAGGTACTGCGGCAGAGCCGCCCGGCCCTGCGCATATGGCGAAGCCGAAACCGTAACGTAGACCCCGATGGAAGGGAATTTTGCCGCGCTGATTTTTTCTACCTGCAGATAGAGCTGGCCGAATTTTTCGCTCGTTGGCGCAAACTGCACGATTTCGCTTGCACCGTAATCGGCAACGTACAGGTTCCGAAACGCGTCAAACGTCGCCGCATAGGGCCTCGCGAAAGAAACAAACTTACCCGCCGGGCTCGTGTAACCGCTCGTCTTACGCACAATCGCACCCGAGGTATTCATAAACAAGATGCCCGAAGATTCGTCTGCGATGGCAAAGAGCTGCTGTTCGGCATCCCAGGTGATGTGGCGTGGTTTCTTGAGTTCAGGCGGCGAAAACTCTTTGATGACATTGCCGTAACGGTCGAGCTCGGTCACCCGCCCTGCCCCCGATTCGGTGAGCCAGATAGATTCTTCATTGCACCACAGGCCAAAAGGAGTCTGCATCGCATCAGCATCTGTCGACCTGAAAATTGAAGCGATAAACTTTCCCGATTCATCGATGCGCTGCAGGCGGTTATTGCCCGAATCTGCCACGATGAACTCGCCAGCGCGATGACAGATGCCCGCCGGCGCCCTGAACTGCAGGTCACCTTCACCGGTTGAACCCACCGCATCGGGATTAAATATATACGAAAGATACCGTTTGGCATTCTTGTCGAGTCGATGGATTTTGTCGTCGCGAAAGTCGGTTATCCAGATTTCGTTTTCGCTCTGCGAGAACGCCATAGGATAATTGAGACGGCCAGAAACGCGGTGTCTGTTTTCAACGGGGTCTCCCTGCGCCGAATACGAGACCATATTGCCGACTTCAAAATTGCCGAGCGAGAGCACGGCCATCTGGTCAGATTGCAGCGCGCCGACAAATGTCGGTCGGTTATAGCGGTACCCCTGCGTGCGGGGAACCACGCGAAGAAATTCTGTTGCACCGCCGTTTTCAGGTGTTTCACTGAGACTGAGTGCTTCGAGACGGTTGCGCAAAGTCAAATCGTGCGGCATTGCGCGCGCGAGCGTTTCGAGCTCCTCAACGGCTTCTGAAGTCTGCCCCGACATGTAATAGGTCTGCGCCAGAAAGCGCCGTGCCCAATGGAACTGCGGATTGATCAGCAACGCCTGGGAGAATTTCTCTATTGCGGCATCGTACTTTCTGTCTTGGTAGAGCAGCCAAGCTTTTTGAAACTCTTCTTCTGCAAGGTTCTGCCTGATGCCCAGCGTCGGGTAGAACACGGCGTAGCCGAGCCCCGCAGTCAAAGCGATCGCCAAAAAAACAAGCCAACTACGGTAACGGCGCATCAAAGATGCGACATAACACGGCATACAGAGCCGTGCGTCAAGTGTATTTGAAATTCACATCTCAGAACCGGCGACGGCGTTTGAGTTTGGGTTTTTCTGTCTCGCGCGTAAGCTTTTTGGGTTGCACAACATCGATCACGCTGTCTGCAGTGGCCTCTTCGACCCCCACGATTTTTTGTCCCTGCATGAGCCCGGCAGCGCGCGCCTTAAAGGCCATCACCGACCAGCGCGCAAGCGTCGCCGCGCCGAAAAAAAGTACCAGATTATAGCCAAGCTCTGCCCATCCCAGCATGGAGACCTGTGTGCCTGAACCAGCGCGCGTCCAGTTCAACGCGAGCACGAAATACAGCGCGAACAGAAAGACAAAGAGTACTGCGTCTTTCATGTCGCGCTGCTCTCTTTAGCGCAGCTGCGCGTCAAAAGCCCGGGATCTTCGGCATGTTCTTCTTGAGTTCTTCTTCTGCCTTACGCTTCGCCTCGGCCTCGGCAGCCTTTTTCGCAGCGTCTGCCTTTGCTTTTGCTTCGCCCACCGCTTTGTCTTTCGCGGCGTTTAGTTGGCCGGTCACCATACCTGACAGGTTGCCCGTGCTTTTTTTGGTCTCAGAGGCAATCAGGTCTTTCAGGCTTGGAAACTCAGGGCTGACGACCTTAACATTGGGTGAAGTGATGGTGGCACTCGAGTCAACTCCAAAGGTAATGAGCCCGTTCTTCATGGCAGGTGCGAGCACCTGCGCTCTGATCTTTTCTGGGGCCAGGTTTACTTTCAGCTGGTCGCGTACCGCACCTGCAGGCACCTGATCGAGAGCCGGGCCGACGGCCGACCCAATTGCCTTGTCGAGATCGCCTTCTACCGTCTTCGTGTGCTGCTGTGCGAGCGACAGGTCGCCTCTGAAATGATGCACGAGCGACTTGACATTGATGAAGTCATCTTTCGTCAGGCGAAATTCAAAATCATTGGTGATGAGCGCCGGTGGTTCCTGAATCTTGACGATACCGCCGCTGTAAAAAATCGTCGCGTACGCGTCACGAATGAGCGTCTGCGTTTCTTGCAGAAAGTTCAGCTTGATACCGATCTTGTTCAGCATCTCGGTCTGGTTCTTTAACTTGTCGAAAATGGCGAGACCAGTGACGAAGCTGCCTTTGCGCAGACCCATCTTGAGCGTTACTGCCTCTGCCGGGCCGCCTGTCTTCGGGTTAATCGGCATGATCGCCCCCTGCAGGTCGTATGAAATTTTGAATGACTTCACTCCACCGCCTTTAGACTCCTGCAGTTCGAGTACAAACTGCGTGGTGAGGCCTACGTGATTTTTCTTCTCGAGGTCTTTCGGGTCGATGAGGATATCACGCAGATAAGCGTTCACTCCGCTCACCTTGAGCGTTTGGCCCATTGCTTCGACATTAACTGTAAAGAAGCCACCTTCGATGCCGATTTTGCCCATTTTGATTTCTGTAGGCAATTCACGAAAATCAAAAGGCTTTGAAGGCTCATCTTTTTTCTCAGCGGCTTTCTTGGCCGCGGCCTTTTTATCTTCTTCTTTTTTTGCCGCCTCTTCTTCAGCGGCTTTTGCGAGCTCTTCTTTAGTCTTAGGCTTCACGAGAAGCGGCTGCAGGTTATTACCGCCCGCCTTACCGAGCACAATGTGCGCCACCGGCTCGGTGATGAGCAGAGATTTGAGTTCAAATTTTTTGCCGAGTGAAGTGATCAGCGCGCCGATCGCTACCTGAAAGTTGAATTTTTTGAATCCGATGACCTGGTCTTTCATCGGCGTACGTTCTGCCATGGGCTTGCCCACTTCAGCATCGCGATAGCCAATCTTGAAGCCATCGATCGTAATGCCTGAAAAGGCGGCCCAGATCGGAACCGAAATATCCTGAATTTCAACGCGGCCGTTGATATTCTCTTCTATCTTGGTTGCGACAAAATCTTTTGTCACAACTACCTTAATTGCGATAAATCCGCCGATCATGATGACCAGCAACAAGGCGCCGAAACCCAGCGCCACTTTTTTGAGTATTCGAAGTAGCTTTTTCATAGGGGGAGACAGTCTCACCCTATGCTCGCCGGTCAATCTTTTTCTTCTGCAATTGCATCTTGCCGAAAGACTTCAGCCAGCTGCAGGCCCGCCTGGTGCGAATAGTCGACAAAAAGCTTTTCATTGCCCCGGTACTGCATTTGCGTCAGCAGCGTCTCTTCGTCGTGTTTACGAAACGTTCGCACCATCTGGTCGGCGCGCTTTTCGCTAAACCCAAGCTCGCGCAGCATAACATGCGCCGTCTCGAGACCCGAAGCGAGCGTTTCCCGGCGCAGGTCGTCGACCCCGACGTCGAGCAGTTCATGCGCATGCGCACGGTTTCGTGCACGCGCCAGCAATTTCAAATGGGGAAAATGGGTTCGCACGATGCGGGCGATGTTGACCGAAGCTTCGGGGTCGTCGACCGCGAGCACAAAAATCTTCGCGTTGGCGGCACCTGCCGCTTCGAGCAGGTCGAGCCGGCTTGCATCTCCGTAATAGACTTTACTGCCGAACTTGCGCACCGTCTGCACCTGTTCGTAGTCGACTTCAAGCGCTGTGAAATCGATTTCGTTAAGACGCAGCATGCGCCCGATAATTTGCCCGTACCTGCCAAAGCCGGCCAGTATCACCGGGCAGCCTTCGTTCGGAACCTCGTCAAACTTCCATGCGGATGCAGCAAAGCGCGGGCGCAAGAAGCGCTGGTTCAGGGCAAATACAAACGGCGTCGCGACGAGACTGACGGCAACGACGACATTGGCCAACGCCGCTATTTCGGGGGTAAAGAGGTTTTTGCCGGCCGCTAGTTTAAAGAGAACGAATGCAAATTCGCCCCCCTGGCAGATCAGAAATGCGATATTGCGGGAGGCTTCCTTGTCATAGCGAAACAGTTGACCGGCCGCATAGATCGCTGCGATCTTGATGGCCATGAGACTGAGAACCGCGATCACGATGAGGCCGGGCTGCGTGAGCAGCAAAGAGAAGTCGATGCTCATACCGACTGCCATAAAAAAGAGCCCGAGCAAAAGCCCCTTAAAGGGTTCGATGCTTGCTTCGAGCTCGTGCCGGTATTCCGATTCAGAGAGCAGCACTCCCGCGACAAACGTACCGAACGCCATGGAGAAGCCGGCCGCTTCCATAAGGGCCGCGACCGAGAACACCATAAGCAATGAGGCCGCAGTAAAAAGTTCACGACTCTCGGCCCGCACGACAATTCTGAAAAATGGGCGCACGAGGTAGCGCCCGGCAACGAGAACAATGGCGAGCGCAGCAAAACCGTAGAGCACTCCCCCACCCGAATGCCCGACCGCTGTAGAAGTCGTCAGCAACGGTATCGCCACCAACACGGGAATCACGGCGATATCCTGAAAAAGCAGAATGGCAAACGATGCGCGCCCGTATTGCGTATTGAGTTCGTGTTTCTCGCGCAGCAGCTGCAGCGCGAACGCCGTCGAAGAAAGCGCCAAACCAAATGCGAGCACCGCAAGCGACATGCCGCGAATGCCCGCGAAAAACAGAGCCCCCCCGATACCGAGCATGCAAAAAACAATCTGCAGCAGCCCGAACCCGAAAATGTCGCGGCGCATGTTCCAGAGGCGCCCGGGCCTGAGTTCAAGCCCGATAATAAAGAGCAACAGCACGACACCAAATTCCGAAAGAGTCAGTATATCAGAGACATTCCAGATGAGTTTGAGTCCCGACGGGCCAATGACCGCGCCGGCAATCAGGTAACCGAGAATGCTGCCGAGGCCGAGGCGCGTTGCGAGCGGCACCGCCACCACTGCCGCTGCCATAAAAAGCAGCATATTTGCCAGAACGGAATGCGAGTCCATATGCCTGAGCGCTCGCTAAGCGATACGCTGATACTCCTCACGCATCTGATTTTCGACCTGCTGCGTCAATTGCTGCGCTTGTTGGCGCTGCATGCCTGCAGTTGAAAACGCGGGCAGCACTCTTACCTTGAGCGTGCCGCTGTGCATCTTGCCGGCCGTCTTGTCGTAGAGTCGTTTGTAAGATTCAACGACGACGGGCACTACCGGCACCTGAGCGTCGATCGCCATGACAAAACCGCCCTTTTTGAACGGCAAAAAACCGTCTTGATCGCGATTTCGTGAGCCTTCGGGAAAAATTGCAATGGAAACTCCGCGTTTTTTGATGGCATCTACTCCCGCATCGAGCTGGCCACGGGCCTGCTTGCCATCGCCGCGGTTGACGAGCACGTTGCCGGCAAGCCAGAATGCCCAACCGATGAAGGGAATATAGGCGACTTCTTTTTTACCGATGATCGCGAGGCGCCTTATACGCAAGAGCCCGAGAGGCATACCATCGAGCGAACTCTGGTGGTTGAGAACGTAAATCGCCGGAGTCGTGGGCAGGTGTTCACGGCCTTCGACGATGAAGCGCCAGCCACTGATACGCTGTGCGACCAGAGCATAAAAATACATCAGATCGCTGGTATTTGAAGCGTTGCGAAAACGAACCAAGAGATAAGGCAGCGAGATGGCGGTGAGAAACATCAACCACGCATTTGCCAGATAAGCCCGCCACATTGCCTGCGCATTATGTGCGTGCGCTGAACCGCGTCAATCGTAGAAAGAAAAGCGCGGTGCCGACCTTGCTTGCCGGCACGTCACGCGTTGGGCAGACAGCACGGGGCAATATGGCACATGCGCATCAACTCATCGACGTTAGAAAAAACGGGGCATTCATTTTCAGCGATATTCTTCTTATTGACTACCGCCAGCAGAACCTGGTACAGCTGCTGCAAGAGATCACGTCGCAGCGCACGCATCTCGAACGCATGCTGCGGCGCTACCTGCGCAACGACGAGCGCATGCTCGGGCAAGAGAAAGCGAATATTGCCAATATACTGCACATGATGATACGCGATCTGTCTGCCCTGTACCTACGCATTTATGACGTTGAATTTGCCGCCGAATTCGGCGACGGCCTCGAAGTGACCGAAGGCAAAGACGGATTCTTAATAAAGGGCAAGATGGACCCCACGCAGGTTAATGTGCGGTTTTCTGTTTCAGAATGGACGACCAACTATCTGGAAACCGCTGTGCAGAGCCTCGTCGCTGCGTTTCAAGAGGCAGCGCGCGATCACAAAATCACGCTGCAAGAGAAAGTAACGCTGATTGGCCTGATTCGCGTCATCTTATTGCAGTGCATACAGGCTTTTTATTTGATTCGAACGGGTGCTGTTTACCGGTGATTCTCCGGGGCTTTGACTCCAAATCATACTTGACGCCCTGAGTTTCGACGCCTGCATGCAGCAGAGCAGTGGCATTTGCTACTGCTTTTTTTGTGCCCTGATTTTTGGCCGTTAGTGCGGCGCATAAAAACCAGAGAGCCAGAGCTTCGCGGAAACACTCTGCAACGCTAATAGGGGATATCAATGAGCGAAACCGAAACAGTACAAGAGCCGAAACCGGCCGGCGAAACAGAGACACTCGAAGCGCGCATACAGAGCCAGTTCAACGAAGAAAAGTGGACCCGCCTTTCGGCAAAAGACGTCAGCATTTCACGCTTTAAAATACTCGAACAGATACTCGACGAAGTTAAGAAGCAAAATAAGCAAGAGTTGCTGCGCAGCGAATCGCTTAACCACCTCGCAGAATATGACTCTTCGATCGCCGCGCATTATTTCATCGGCATGATGGCGCTTGAAAAAAATATTCCCGATGAAATTGTTCACCTGAAAACACTCCTCGACCAATTTCAAGAGGCATCGAAATGGGCAGTCGTCGATTACCTCTCTGAGAAAATGCTCGCGGTGACCAAAACCCGCACTATTCTGCGCGCCAGAGCAAACGCGCTCGAAAAACTCGGCAAACACAAAGAGGCAATACCGGTTCTCGAGCAGCTGGCGGTACTCGACCGTAAGAACCCCGACGTGGCTCTCAAGTACGCCGACGCGATCATCAACGAAGACCTCGAGAAAGGTCTGCAGTTCTACAAACAGGCTGCTGAAGCGTTTGCCCGCAACCTGCAGTTCGACAAACTCAAGACAACCTGGAACCGCCTGATCGAACTTCTGCCCGATGATTTCAACTTTTACAAGAAAATCGAACGCATTCTGACGGGCCACCGCCAGCGCGAAATGATCGCCGAGCTCTATGTCTTGCTCGCCAACTACTTCATCAAGAAAGAAGACCACGACAAGGTCATGCTGCTCAGCAAGAAAATTCTTGAGTACAACCCCAACTTCGCGCGTTTCAAAAATGAACTGATTCGCACGTACCGCGAAAAATACAAATCTCACTCATTACTTGAGGATTTCATAAAGTACTCAGGCCTCACCGACACCCGCAAGAGCCTGCAGTCTTCAATTCTGAACTTCGAAACCAACATCGTATTTGACAATGGCAATTACGTCTTTCACCGCAGCTGGGGTGTGGGCAAAATTACCGAACTCAACACTGCTGAGATGGTGATTGACTTCAAAGACAAAAAAGGCCACAAGATGGATATCCAGATGGCGCTGAAATCGCTGAAACCACTGCGCGAAGAGCACTTCTGGGTAATGCAATTTGAAAAGCCAGACGAGATGATGAAGCTCTTCAAAGAAGACATCACGGCTTTTTTCAAGATTCTGCTTCAGTCATTCGGTGGCAAGCTGGCGCTCTCTGACATCAAAACTGAACTGACAGAGAAGTACGTACCGCTTTCGCAGTGGTCAAAATGGTGGAGCAAAGTACGCCCTGAACTTCTGAAAGATGCGCTCATCGGCAATTCTGCGCAGAAAAAAGATATTATTGAACTGCACGACACTCCGATCACGTCTTCTGAATCGGCGATAGAACAGTTTCAGGCGGCGCAGGGCTTTGAAGACCGCGTTCAGGCCTTTATCGACGTGCTTAAATCACCCGAAGACTCGCTTGAAGCCATTGAATTTATCGCTCCTCACTTTCGCGAAACCCTGAAAAGCCTCGATGCGAACACGCGGCTGAAAAGCCTCTGGCTGCTTGAACTCGCAACCGAAGCACTCGCAGACGACGAGCCGCTGTTTTCAAAAGAGCAACAGGCCGATATCATTCAGTCTTTCAAATCGCGCACGCCTGCCGACCTGGCAGAACTCTACGAAGAGGTGAAACAGACAGAACTCAAGCGCCATGCGCTCAAATTCGCGAAACGCCACCACAATGAATGGCGCCGTATTTTTCTTGAAATGCTGTTCGAAACGCCGATTAAGCTGCACAAATCAATTATTTCTGACCTCACTGCGGCCAATGCGACCGAAGAGATTTCTGAATTCATTACCCGCCTGAAGAAAGACGTTAAAGCCAACGCAGAAGTTTTTCTTTGGACAGTAAAATCTGTGATTGCCGGCCAGCTCGAACTGCCGGCTGGCCAGACGCAAGAAGCCCTGCTCGGTCTCTTTCGCATGATGAAGTCGATTCCCAAGATTGAGCCAAAAGGTTCTAAACTGCGCAATAGCGTACGCGACATATTCTTCGGTTCGGGCAAAGACGACCTGATTGCGGTAATCTCACGCGAAGCCAAAGACTCAGTGCGTCGCTTTTCAGCGCTGCTGAAAGACGTACCTTTCTTCAACGACGGCGAAAAAATTCAGATTGTTTCACAGTTGCGCGAACTGAACCCAGATGCGTTTGCCGAACAGGAAGACGGCAACGAGGCCAACGAAATTATCGAAAGCCTTGCAATGCGACTCGAAAAATCGGGTGGTACAGTTGCGAGCGTCGATGCAATTGAAGCGATGCGGGCGAAACTTGATAACCTCATCAACATTGAGATTCCCAAGAACTCTGAAGAAATCGGAGTCGCACAGGAAAAAGGCGACTTGCGCGAAAACTCAGAATACAAAGCTGCGCTCGAAAACCAGTCTATTCTGCAGGCATCGGTAACGCAACTCGAAGCCGACCTGAAGGCATTGCAGCAGATTTCAGCCGAAGACATCGATACGAACAGCGTCTCTATCGGCACGCGCGTGAAGCTGCGCGACGGTGCAAGTGGCGACATCTTCGTCTATTCGATTCTCGACCAGTGGGATGCTGACGTCGACAAGGGCATCATCTCGTACAAGTCACCGCTCGGCAAAGTACTCATGGGGGCACGCAAGGGCGCGACGCAGACGTTTAATGCACAGAAGCTCGAAATTATCGGAATCGAAAAAGCTATCGACGCTGCCGGACGCTTGCTCTGAGATACACCATGCCACGCTGCCGCCGCCTGCTCTGCGCTGCCCTCTTCGCCCTCACCGCGGCGCAGGGTGCGTACGCACAGGGGAAAACCGGTATCGGCGGCACGGCATTCGAAATCATGGACCGGGTGTTTCAGCAGCTGCAATACGCTGAGGGGCACCAAAAACTTCAACTGACAATCACGACGCGTGAAGGCAAGTCGGTGGTGTACAAGGCTTCGCTCTACCAAAAACAAAACGCAAGTTTTTTTGTTTTTGATTCGATGACGCGCGGCACGGTGATGAAGCTTCTCTATAATGACCAGGGGCAGAATATCTATGCCTACATGACGCACGATAAGCGCATGTTTCACAAGAAGTACCTGGACCGTTTCGAAAATGTTCTGGGTTCGGGTTTTGCCTATGTTGATATAGCCAACGGTTCATTTGTTGACAACTACCAGCAAAAGGTCAAAGGCACTGAAAAAAATGAAGAAGGCGAATTTACCGTTATAGAAAATCTGCCGCTCGACAAAGGGCATTATGGCAAACTGCTGGTGCTCGTTGACCCAAAGAAAGATAACCGCGTCAGGCGGATTGATTTTTATGACTCAGCGATGGTGCTGATGAAGACACTCTCACTTACCTACGGAAATCTCTCGGTGAAAGAAGAGAAAAACGTCGTGAAGCAGATTGAATTCCCAATCCGCTGGGACATGGCAGACGTCAGCCGGGGCACCGTAAGCACGCTCGAATTCTTCTTCGTCGACAAGACCGCACGCCTCGACGCATCGCTCTTCAAAAAAGAGAATATAGAAAAATAGCCGTGCCAGCATCTGCCGGCCCGTCGCTTCGCCATTTACAGAAAGACCATTCTCTGATTCTGCTCACCGAGCGTGAATTTCTTGATTTGAGCAGCCACACGACTATCGCTATGCCAGAGCGCCATCGCGAGCATTTTCTGAAGGTGCTCAGGCGCCGCTCTTCGTGGCCCGCACTTGTCTCAGACGGCTCGGGCCGGCTCTGTAGAGCCGAAGTGGCTGATAACGTGTTGACGCTCATGGACGAGCCTGAATCCTCAGTTGCTGCATCTGCCCGTTTGCCGCGCCGTGTAACGCTGGTGCAGGCATGGATCAAACCTAAATCGCTTTCGCTCGTGCTGCAAAAAGCGGCGGAACTCGGCGCGGCCTCAATCTACCTAGTACAAACAGACCGCTCGCACGAAGTGCAGGAAAAGGAATCGCGTATCGAAGCAATTCTCGAAAATGCGTGCATGCAGGCGTACAATCCGGTCAAACCGCAGATCAATACAGGCAAACTCGCAGACTGGCTGCAATTGCCCTCTGAGGGTTCGGTATTCGGAGACCTTGCGGCAGAAACGCGCCTCTGCGACCTCAAAACTAACGGCGGCGAGGCAGCATTTGTAAATGGTCCCGAAGGGGGTTTCAGCGGTGCTGAGCTGGAGCAGCTGCGGGGCCGTGCGCGCGGGGTTTTGCTTTCTGAAAATGTTTTGCGCTCTGAAACGGCCGCAATAATTGCCTTAGGATATCTGTGTCTGCAGCAATGATAGTCAACGGCGAAAATTTTTCACTGAGCGATCTCGGAGCCGCAGACAGCGTGTTCGACTTGATTTCTTACCTCAAACTTTCAGCGGCGCGCATCGCGGTCGAACTCAACGGCGAACTTGTCGACCGGGAAAAATACCCCACAGTGCGCCTGGCCGAATCGGATACGCTTGAACTTATCCATTTTGTAGGGGGTGGCTGATGCCGTTGCTGCAGCATGCCATAGACCAGGCTGGCAACCTGCTGCTCGCTGTTCCCAGTGCACTGACGATACTGCTCACGCGCGAATGGTTTTGCGCGCGCATGGCGGGCGATCGCGAAGCAACCCCATTCATGAACTTTTCGCTGATTTCATTCGCGTCGTTGTCGCTGAACGGTATTGCACCGGGTGGGCTATTGCGTGAAACAGCGATGCCCTTGCTGCGCCTGCTGCACGGCCAGCTTTGGCTGATCGCGCTCATCTTGATTGGTATCGTCTACACGGCTCTCAAAGGACCGGCCGTCGACAGCTTCTCTGCGCGCTTTGCTGCCGTTTTTCTCAAGCAGGCGTGGGCGCTATTTGTCATCAACTGGATACCGTTGCCCCCGTTCGATGCCGCTGCCCTATATTTCGCGCCATTCATGCAATGGAAACTTTTTGATATTCTGAATGCAGGCCTGGGCATTGTCGCGCTCGTGGTCTTCAGCTACGGTTTTTGGCGCGCTGACGTCTTGACCGGTAACTTTCTGGTACACTGGTTGAAACTTATATGAAACCGCAAAATGAAAATTCCCGCCGCATACTGAGCGGCATGCAGGCAACCGGCGAATTGCACGTCGGGCATTTTCTGGGAGTACTGACCAATTTCGCCAAACTGCAGCACGAAGCCGATTGTTTCTTTATGGTCGCTAACCTGCACTCCCTGACTGCATTTTATCCCAATTACCCCGACGCGCATAGGTTTATAGCGCCGATGGTGTCCGATTGGCTCGCCGCGGGTATTGATCCGCAAAAGGCAACAATCTTCGTACAGTCTGATGTCCCTGAACACAGCGAACTTGCGCAGCTGCTCGCAATGTTCACGCCCGTCTCGTGGCTCGAGCGCAACCCGACGTATAAAGACAAGCAGGCGAATACCGAAAAAGATCTGGACTCGTTCGGTTTTCTCGGTTACCCGGTTTTGCAGGCGGCGGATATCGTTCTCTACAATGCGACGCACGTACCAATCGGCGAAGACCAGCTGCCGCACCTCGAGCTGACGCGTGAGATTGCGCGCCGGTTTAATCATTATTACCGGGCTGACAAGACCGACATTTTAACAGTACCGCAGGCGATTCTTTCGTCGTATCCAAAAGTGCCGGGCCTCGATGGACGTAAGATGAGCAAGAGTTACAATAACTCGCTCGTGCTCGCAGAAAGCAGCGAAGCGCTCACCAAAAAATTCATGGTTATGAAAACCGACACGGGGCGCGTTAAACGCAACGATCCGGGAAATCCTGAAAACTGCACGGTTTTTAGCTACTATGATTTTTTTGCTCCTGACCTTAAGGCCTCGGTCAATGCCAATTGCCGCAACGCTTCGCTCGGTTGCGTCGACTGCAAAAAGCAACTTGCTGAACGCTTCGTCGCAGCGATGGAACCTTTCAGGGCCAAACGCGCTGAACTCGCAGAGCAAAAAGACCTGATCGGGGACATCTTGCATGAAGGCGCCGCGCGTGCACGCAAAGTCGCGCAGGCTACGCTGGCGCGCGTAAAAGATTCTATGGGAATGGTTTCGAGGTACACGCTGTGACGATTGCGACGCTGCCGGGCCTCGATGAGGCCCTAAGATTTCAGGTTGCGTTTTCAACGCGCGCGGGCTCCGAACAAAAAGGGCCGCTGGCGATTCTGTGGACCCTGATCGAAAGTTATGAAGTCGATATTTTTTCCGTATCGCTTTCACGCATCACCCGCGACTTTATTTCTTACATGGAAAAATCTGAAATTTCACTCGAAGAACAGGCGGATTTCACTCACACCGCAGCCCGGTTGCTTTTTTACAAATCCCGTCTGCTGTTGCCTAATGCCGTGATTGGTGAAGACACTCCGCCCGACACCCTGCCCTATGAACTCGTCGAGCAGCTGCTCGAATACAAGAAGATGCAGGGGGCCGCGCTCGAGATGCGGCAACTCGAAGAGCGTGCACAGCTCAGGCTGACCCGCGATTCGGCGTGGGGTGCGTTCGAACAAGACGGCGACTACCTCGAGGTTGATCTGCTCTCGTTCTTGCGCGTCTTTCGCGATTTTCTCGAGCGCGAAGAAAAGGCGCGCCCGATGCAGATTCATGACGAGACGATTACAGTCGAAGAAATGATGGATTATATGCTAGGTCGTCTCGCCGGCGGCGGCGAAGCGTCGTTTTTTCGTTCGGTGACTGGTTTTTCTGTCGCGCGTATCATCGCGTGCTTTCTGGCGCTACTCGAAATGGCGAAACAGAAGCTCGTGCGTTTGCGGCAGGACGAATGGCTCGGCGATATTCATTTTTCGACACTGGTGAATGAAATCAGTGACCAACTACCCATTCAATTTGAGGAAACATGAACGACGCAGCATACCTCAAAGCGGCCGTAGAAGGCCTGTTGTTCTTATCAGGTAGTGGCCTGACACTTTCAGAGATCGCCTCGGGCCTCGGTCTGAACAACGATCAGGTGCAGATTGCACTCGATTCTCTGGTCGACGAATACGCCGAACGCGAATCGGGTATCGGCATACAAGAGATTTCGGGACGATACACTTTTGCCACGCAGCCGAGCATTCACCCGGCGATTCAGAATTTTCTCAGGCAAAAAAAGAAAGAGACGCTGACAAAATCGGCGCTTGAGACTCTGGCAATTGTCACATATAAACAACCGATCACTCTGCCCGAGATTGAAGAAATTCGCAGCGTCGGCTCGCGCGCACAGCTGATTGCCCTGCAGCAGAAAAAACTCGTCAAGGCCGTAGGGCAGAAAGAGACGGTCGGTAAGCCGACCCTTTATGGAACAACCAAAGACTTCTTGCGCTACTTCGGGCTCAACAGCCTCGACGAGCTGCCGCCCCCGCAAGATGTTAAAGAGCTGAATTTTGATGAACTCTAGAGCATGAAACATTACAGAGACCAGATAGATCGAATCGATTCCGAAATTGTGCGGCTCATCGGCCAGCGCGCTGAAATTGCGCGCGAAATTGCCGCAGCCAAAGCAAAAGAGAATCTGCCGCTCTATCAGCCAGACCGGGAGCAGCAGGTATACGACAAGATCGCTCGTCTGAACCCCGGAATCATCGATGACGATTCCTTACGGAACATTTACCGCGAGATCATGAGCGCGACGCTGAAACTTGAGGGCTCGATTCAGGTCGGTTATTTCGGAGCTGAAGGCAGTTTCAGCCACCAGGCGACGCTTAGGAAATTCGGCCGCAGTCTCAGCCTCGCGCCTTTCAGAACAATCGACGACGTGTTTCAGGCAACAGAACGGGGCGAAATTCGTTATGGCGTCGTACCGATCGAGAATTCAACCGAAGGTATGGTCAAGGCAACCCTCGACGCGCTGGTCAAATATAACCTACAGATCTATTCTGACATCGTTCTGCAGATTACGCAGAGTCTTTTGACGCGCACGCAAGATCTCAAATCTATCGAACGTATCTACACGCACCCGCAAGCGTATGCGCAAACGCGAAACTTCATTATGAAGAACCTGCCGCAGGCCGAGTGGATAGAAACACCGTCGACTTCTGAAGCGGTCAAATTCGTGGCTGAAGACGGCGGTGAACGCCTCGCCGCGATAGCCTCGCATGTTGCGGGCGAAATCTACGGATTACCGGTACTGATCGACGATATTACAGACTACAAACGCAACTTCACGCGTTTCATCGTCATTGGCTCAGACACGGCAAAACGTGCAGAACGAAACAGAACAATGATTTCGTTCAATTTACCTGACAGCACAGGTTCACTCTACCGCGCGCTCGCCCCGCTTTATGAAGAGAAAATTAACATGCGCGGCATCGAATCACGCCCCGACCGTACGCAGGTTTGGAGCTACATCTTTTTTATCGACCTTGAGGGGCACGCCGACGACGCGCCGATGCAGACAGCCTTCGCCAAAATGCGCGATCTCACGACTGGGTTCAGAATTCTTGGCTCATACCCTGTAGAAAAGAGCCCCGAAGATTGAGCGACGCAGAGCGAAAGATTATTATTCATTGCCCTGCGGTTGAAAAGGCTGCAGATTTTTTCGGCAATTTTCGGGATGTGCTGCACTCAACATTCGACAATAGGCTGGAAATCTTGCAGCAGGTTCTCGAATCAGGCGTCGAAGGCCCGCTCGTCATAGAGCTGAGGGATTACCATCGTGCCAGCGAAGAGAACCGTTTGGTGCTTTCTACGCTCTTGCGGATTATCGAGTCGGCAGCGGCGAAAAAGCGCCTCGTTCGCTATGAAATTCGTTAGGTTTTAATAGACCGCGCGCAGCGGGACATCATGTGCGCTTACCTGCAGATGCTCGCCAAGCGCCACCGGCAGGCGATGGTGTGAGCCATCCACATAGAGCATTCCGCTCATCATGCTGCTGATGACCTGTAATTTTTCTCCCGATTTCACCGAACCTGATTGCAGTCGGCGCGCGTGGTCGCTGTAGAGTTCGCGGACGATGAATCTCAGTTCTTTCTGCCTGAATGGTTTGCCCCCCGCAGATGCATAGGCTGCCGTCGATCCGGTAGGCGTTGTAACCCAAATACCTGAACTCTTCTGGTGGTGAATGCGCTGGCGGTATTTGAGCGTGTAGCGCGATGTCGCCGCGGGATTCGACTCTGTAAAGAGTATGTCGTTCAAAACCGGAAACGCCACTGCCCTGCCGTGCACCGTAACGTGCATGCGCAAAAGATTCGTCGAAGCGACAGCTGCTTTTTTGCCTTCAAGCATCGCTGCAATCTGCTGCTGCAGTTTCTTCGTAGCGGCGGCAGATTTAAGGTGAAAACGGCAATAGTGGCCGACGCTGTTTTCGGGTGAAGAATTGACTCCGAGCAATACAGACTTCTCGATGAAGTGTGAAGCGTTGATAAAAGTGCCGTCACCGCCAAACGAAATGACCAGACGAAAACCGTCGAGACTTTGCTGCAGAGAATCGCGTTCAAAGTACGTCGTCGATGCGCCGGTTGAAGACATTAATTTTCTGAAACGTTCAAGCGCGCGCGAGTGGTCGTCGTGCGCGGCTTCAAGGCGCCCGCTGAGTTCGGGGTTCAGTTCACGGTGGCGCCTGATCTGGCGCGGGCTGTAACTTTCGAGTGCGGAAAATTTATAGACAACTGCAATATCTTTCATCGCGGGTATCACTTACGAAGAATCACGTTCAGCATTCTTTCGGTGGCGCGAATCGCCGCGATCACCTGATCGGGATCAACGCCGCGCGTCGTGAGATTATTCTTGCCGCTGCCAAAGCCGGCAAGTTCACCGCCGAACATCGCCTTGTCGGTCTCTGGCCGGTCTTTGACCGCCGCGGATTTTTGTCCGAGGCTCCAGGTGATCTTGCATTCGACCAGCGCCGAAGTTTGTCCGCCGGGGGGAATCCGCACCTCGTAATCGGTCAGGCGCGGCAGAGCGATTTTGTGCTCTTTAGCCCAGTGGGTAAGCGCCGTCATGAAGGCGGCATATCCCCCCTCACCCTGGCCCGAAACCTGCGACGACTTGCCCTTATATTCAATCGTCAGCGAGCACATTGGCTTCACGTGCAGACCCGAAGTGACCGTGACCTGCGTAATTTCAACAATCTTCTCTTCTGGTATCTTCAGCACTTCAGCAATGATAAACGGCAGATCGTCCATCGTGACCTGCTTTTTCTGATCACCGAGCTCGATAATCCGCTGCAACACCTGGGTGCGCTCTTCGTCTGCGAGTGTAATACCCAACGTCTTGAGGTTCTGGTCGACCGATGCCTTGCCCGCAAGCTTGCCCAGCGCGTATCGCCGATCACGCCCGAAACGCGCAGGCATTAACCGGCTTTCGTACAGCCCGCCCTTTTTGTCGCCGTCGGCATGAATACCCGCTGTCTGCGTGAAGACATCTTCACCCACAATCGGTGCGTTCGCCGCGAGGCGTTTGCCCGAAAAAGTCTCAACCGTCCGCGACAAATTGAAGAGGCTCTTCTCGTTAACCGTCGTCTTCATACGCAGGTGGTCATGAATGCCCGCGACCACTTCGGCAAGCGAGGCATTGCCGGTGCGTTCACCGAGGCAATTCACCGTTGTATGCACGCCGTGCGCGCCGGCGCGTATCGCTTCGAGCACATTGACGGTACCCAGGCCATAGTCGTTATGAGGATGAAAATCGAAATGCCTGTCGGGGTACCGCTGCGTAATCTCGCTGACGGCCTGAGCCACCTGGCTCGGATACAAAACCCCGAGTGTATCGGGCAGCATCACGCGACTGACAGCCTGACCGGTAATAAAATCAAGATACTGAAACATGTAATCGCGCGAATGCAACCAACCGTTCGACCAGTCTTCGAGGTAAACATTTACCTTGCGGCCATGCTTCTGCGCATAATCGATCGTGCGCGCAATATCGGCAAAGTGCTCAGCGGGAGTTTTCTTGAGCTGCTTAGTGAGGTGGTTGAGACTGCCCTTGGTCAGCATGTTGAGCGTCATCGCGCCAGATTCGATCAGCCAGTTTACGGAACGTTTCTCGTCGACAAACCCGAGAATTTCGATTCTCTCGAGCAGCTTTTTGCCGCCTGATTTCCGGGCCCAATCGGTAATCTGCTGAACGCTTTCGAGTTCACCTTTTGAGACCCGTGCCGAAGCAACTTCGACAAAATTGACATTCGCCTGTTCGAGCAGTAAGCGCGCCATCTGCAGTTTTTCTGCAGGCGCAAACGCGACGTTGTACGTCTGCTCGCCGTCACGCAGCGTCGTATCCATGATGGTGACGGTGCGCGCAGGCTTTTCGCGTAGTGAGGATTTTTTACGCACAGAAGTTGCCAACTTTATTTCAACCCGGCGAGAACTTTTCTGACCACTTTTGCGTCTGTGCGAAAGACTGCGGCGAGTTCAATCTTTTTCCAGACAATGATACCTTTTGTGTTAACTATAAAGAGGGCACGCTTATGAGCAGGCCGAAGAAAGTTACCAGCCACCCCGAATGCCTGGCCTATCGATTTATCGGTGTCGGCGATCAGCGGAAACTTCAGGCTGAATCGCCGGGCGAAATCGGCGTGCTTTTCAACCGAATCGGTTGAGATGCCGACGACCTGTGCCTGCAGATCGGCGAGCGCCGCGATATTGTCGCCAAAGTCACACATCTCAGTGGTGCAGACGGGCGTAAAATCTGCCGGGTAAAAAGCCAGCACAACCTTCTTGCCGGCAAATGCCTTGAGGTCGAAATCGTAAGTTTCACCGGCGCTGCGGCCTAACCAGAACGCTTTACCGGTGACCGGCGGCGCCAAGCTCCCCAACTCAATTGCCATATGCCCCGATGGTTTAGCTTTTCAGGCGGAGAAGACAAATTCAGAACTGTTTCGCTGGCTTGATTATGCCTAGCAGCGCGTCGGCGTCAGCAGAATCTGCGCGCACAAA
This sequence comes from uncultured Leptospiraceae bacterium, assembly GCA_942492915.1. GTDB lineage: Bacteria > Spirochaetota > Leptospiria > Turneriellales > Turneriellaceae > Turneriella. The sequence continues at coordinate 928,361 of OW818662.1, read as the reverse complement.
TGCCACGACCTCGCCGAGCGGCGCCGAAAACTCGTGCCAGCCCGCACTGCGTATCATAGCGCCCGTTGAAGACTCAATCCACCCACCGGCAGGCAGATAGACACGCCCATGCGTCGCCCCTTCTGTGATTACTGGCGCCACAATCAGGTCGCGCCCCAACATGAATTGGTGGCGCAGGCCAAAAGTTATCGGGTCGGCCGGGTAGTGCAAAAACAGCGGGCGCATGAGCGGCAGGCCGGTCTTGGCCGCCTCTGCCATAAGCTGCTTTAGGTAAGGCGCCAGACGCAGGTGCACCCTGCCGAGCGCCGCAAATTCGCGGGTGATGCGCTCGTCGTTATAGACCTGATAGTTTTTTTCGGGGCGATTGCCTTCGTGGTTGCGAAAGAACGGTGTAAAGACAGCCATTTCGGCCCAACGCAAGAGTAGCTCGCGGCTGCGATGGTAGTTCTTGAGTGGGTTATTGATCGTCGTGTAACCGCCGATGTCGCTATGGTTGAGCGTAAGGCCTGAGACGCCGCCCGAGAGCATGCCGGTGATCGCCGACGCGAGGCCGTCAAACTCGTCAAACGTCACGAGCTGGTCGCCTGCCCAGAAGAGCGTCGAATGCGCAGCCGAACCCACGTGGCCCGACCGGCTGAAAAAGACAATCTGGCGTTCGAGTCCCGCTTCGCGTATGGTCTCACGATTGAGGCGCGCCCATTCGACGGCGTAACGATTATGCCAGGCGGCGCCTCTCTCGCCTGTCGACATGACGGCATCCCAGGGTAGCCACTCGCCAAAATCTGCCATATACCCCGCCATACCAGTCTGCAGTATGTTCTTGCGAATGATATTCTTCAGAAAAGTGCGGGCTTCAGCATTCGACAGGTCGACGAGGTACGCGGGAAATCCGACGGTGCGAATTTTATAAGGTTGGTTCTGCGCATTGCGCACGAGATACCCCTTCTGCTTTGCCTCGGCAAAGATCGGGCCTTCGTCGGCAAGAAATGGATTTGTGTAACCGAGCACCCGCACACCGCGTGCTTTGAGACTCGCGACCCAGCGCACGAAATCAGGGTATGCCTTTTCATCGGGCAACCAGCGCCACCACAACTGCGAACCAAAGCCAGTCAGGCGGCGCCCGACCCAATCTTGAATCCAGATTGCCGTGACGGGATTTCCCGCCGCCAAAGCACTCGCGAGTACTTGCTCAACTTTGTCCTTACCACCCTGAACACCAAGAATCGTGCCGAACGCCCAGTCGGGTAACGGTGACATGCGACCGGTGCGCGCAGTATACGCCGTGATCAGAGCCGCAAACGATGAAGCGGTATTGAATGTCAGTTCAAGCGCGCCCTCCCATATTTCAACGCTGTATGCGTTACCTTTGAAACTCCACAGCTGGTAGGCATACTGTGTTGAGTCGAATGAGCGGTATGCGGATGTAAAAAAGAACGGAATCGGCGCATACGTCGTGACATCGCTGCCACCGGCCCCGGCAGTGATGTTGGCGCCCGCGGTGATAGGCTGAGCCCCACGCCCGACACCCTGCTCTTCGCTGAGCATCGGCAACCGCCGGCCCCTGATGTCGAGATGTGTGAACTGTTCGCCGCCGCCAAAAATATGCTCGTCGTCTTCTGCGAGAAAGCTGAAGCGCAGCCTGTTGAAGCGCGGGTCCCGCGCATTCAGCGCCAGAACCAAAGCGTCGCCGCGCAGCGTGAGATGAATATCCACGGCTGCCGTCGATGCCCCGCACGTGACCAGGCCTTCGATTCGTATGCTATCCGCATTGGCAACGCCGCTTACGAGCTGCTTCAGCCGGCAGTTTTCTTTCACGGTGTCGGCCATCGTATAGCTCGCCATGCGCTCACGCACCATATCTTCGGCGCGCCGCAGCGTCAGAAACGAGTCATTGAGGCTGAGCCTCAGCAGAATACGGTTCTGCCGTTCGTCGAGAATGCGCAGTTCGGCCCGCGCCGCATCGGCAAGCACGACAACTGGTTTGAGTTCGAGGCGCACGGGAAAACCAGGCGCGAGAGATACTGGTTGTCTATAGCCGCAGCTGCACGCCAGAGTCAGAAGTGTGAGCGGCAGAATGCGGCGCCAGTTCAGAGAAAGCATGGACGACATTCAGAGCCCGCGCTGCCCGGGCAATCACGTTCGGGACAAAATACGGTTTATCTGTTGCCTTAGCGGGGCTCTTTACAGATTCGATCTGCCATGAACGAGATTATCGCGCGCAAAAAAGCGGGAAAAAAACTCACCAAAGACGAAATTGACCATGTCGTCAAAGGCGTCACGAGCGGCGAAATTCCCGACTACCAGATCACCGCGCTGCTGATGGCGATCTGTTTTCAGGGCATGGATGTCGAAGAGCGCTCTCAGCTCACGCGCGCGATGGCGGGCAGCGGGCAGAAGCTCGATTTCTCCCGGGTCAAGGGCGTCAAAGTCGACAAACATTCAACCGGCGGCGTCGGAGACAAAACGTCGCTCATGCTCGCGCCGTGGCTTGCGGCTGCGGGCCGCAAGGTACCGATGATCTCGGGTCGCGGACTCGGTTTCACGGGCGGCACGCTCGACAAGCTCGCGGCAATACCGGGCTATTTTTTTGAACACGAACAGGCAAAACTTTCGGCGCACCTCGATTCGACGGGCTGCTTCATCATCGGGCAGAGCGCCGACATTGCACCGGCAGATAAGAAAATCTATGCGCTGCGCGATGTCACAGCGACGGTCGACGAAATTTCGCTGATAACCGCTTCGATTCTCAGCAAGAAGCTGGCCGAAGATCTCGACGTGCTCGTGATGGACGTCAAGTGCGGCAGCGGCGCGTTCATGCAGAACCTGAAAGACGCACGAGCGCTCGCAACTTCGATTGCGAACACGGCCAACAAGGCTGGTGTGAAGACCACCTGTCTCATCACGGCAATGGATTTTCCCCTTGGGCGCTTCACCGGAAACACCATCGAAACCTGGGAGGCGTTCGAATTCTGCAAACCGTCGGGAATCTATATCGAAACCGCAAACAAATTATTCGTCAAAAAGGCAAGGCTCACACGCGAAGAATCTCTCGTCGCCTCGCTCGTCGAAATCACCGTCGAACTCGCGATCGCGATGCTCGACCCAACCTCGCGCACAAATAAGACAGCACGCAGCAAATCGCTCGCAACGCTCATGCGCCTGTGGCAAGACGGCAGCCTGCGCAGCCGCATGGAAACGTGGGTCAAGGCGCAGCAGGGTGATCTTTCGGGTCTGACGAAGAAAGCAGAACAGATTCTAAAAGCGCTGAATGCCAACGACAGCAAGACGGTCTACAACTACCGGGCATCCGCTGCAGGTTTTTTCGCGCACGCTGACAGCCGCGCAATCGGTAATTTGATGGTCGACCTCGGGGCCGGGCGCAAGAAATCGACGGATTCAGTTATGGATCAGGTTTCGCTCGAGATGCTCAAATATCCCGGAGAAGCCGTCAAAAAAGGCGAAAGTCTGCTACGAGTGTACAAAGTAGATTTGAATGCGGGCGACCGTAAACAGATTGATCTGGTATGCCAGAGCGCGCTCAAAATCAGCAAAGCCAGGCCGAAGCTTGCGAAGAATATCTTGGCACGTATCTGATCTGTTGCTTGAGCAACATGGTATAAACTGACTCAAAGCCCGCGCCGGAAAATATCCCGAAAATTCGGCAAGCCTCGACGTTTGCGATTGCAAACGCCTGCTAAAGCGCTCCGTCGCTTGGTGCCCAAACGACTCTGCTGCTTTCCGAATTTTCGGTTTCCGGCGCTAGCTCGCAGTTTCCCGGGCCGGGAAACTGCTATGCTTTCAGATCAAAGATTAATCCGCGTATCTGGCCCATGAGGTGCAGCGCAATCACGACATCCTGGTTTCTACGCATGAGGCCCGTATAGAGCTGAGCCAGACGCGTATCGATCGTCTTGATAATTTCATAGCGGCGCTGGCGTTTATCTTCCCAACCCTGTAGACGATAGCTGCGCTGTATTAACAGGTTGCAGAGCAATTTCACCGTTTGTTTGTATTTTTCATAACGGTCGCGCGAAGGAGCATCGGCAAAGTCGCGTTCGTCATCGTCGAGGTCGGCCATCAGGCCTTCAACGGTGTTCCCGCGAACAGGCGAACCCTTCTTTCGCAGAATCTCAGAAACCATGCCCGAAAAGCCGGCATGAGCGGCAACCGCGCCATTCTGCCCAGCAGCGGATGAAGTTTGCGCGCTGAGCGCATGAGCTCGGTCTCCCGTCGACGGACGTATTTGCGGTGCCTGCACCTGTTGCATGCACGACTATCGGCAGAATTGGCGCTTTGGGAAAGCGAAAAGCCGCAGGTTCAGAAAAGGCGCGGCCGCTTCATGAACCGACGTTGAGGTGGTTGATCTTTGCACGGCCTTCGAAAATTACGCCCTCGTCTACCAGAAGGTTCGCTGCGATAATGTCACCCATAACACGCGCATTCTTCATCAGGTGCACGAAATCCAGCGCATAAATATTGCCGTCGACGCGCCCCGAAACGATGACGCTGTCGGCTTCGACATTTGTCTTCACATGTCCCGTGGGCCCGATAATAACCTGGCTCGTTGAGCGCACTGTGCCACTCACAGTTCCGTCGACGCGCAGAGCGCCGCTCAGCTGAAAATCACCATGAAAGCTGTCACCCTGCCCGACATAACTCGAGACCACCGCGACAGATTCTGTTTGTTTTTTCATGAATATCGCTCCCGATTTATGCGCCGGCCAGAGGCAGGTATGGCATCGGATTCACCGCTTCGACCCCGATGTGAACTTCATAATGCAGTATACTCTCGAAATTATCATCTGCGTGGCCAACGTTGCCGATCGGCTCCCCTTTATTGACCTTCTCTTCCTGCGAGACGGTCACAACTTCGATGCCCTTGTAGACGGTTTCGTAGCCATAGTTGTGGCGGATCTTAACCGTATACGTCAGATTTGCTTCTTTGTTGATACTCACGACAATCCCGGGCGCCGTCGCCGCAACAGATGCGCCATGCGGCACAGCGATATCGACGCCGGCATTATAGCCGACGTTCAGCCTGTGCGACATGCGCACAAAACCGAATGGGTTGATGATGTATCCCTGCACCGGCCAGATCGTGGGGGTGTTCTTGAGCACACGTTCGCGTTTCTTCAGATATTCCTGCACCTGTCCCAGAGAACCGCGCGAAATCTCCATGTCGTGCAGCATTCGGTTCATCAGAAATATCTCAAGTGGAATCTTCTCGGGATCTTTACTTTCACGCGTTTTCTGCTGAAGCTCGGCGAGCTGTGCGGCAAAACTATCGGTGGTCGAGGCCGATGCGCCCTTCTCATTACTGCCCTTTGAAAGAGTTTGCAGTGAAGTCAGGTTCTGCCTGATATCTTCGTACGACTTGCTGAGCTCAATAATCTCTTGCCGAACCTTGGCAAACTGTACTTCTGCGTCTTTGTGGGAAATGCGTAATTTATCCACTTCTTGAATCGTGCTATTGTGCCTAATTACGAGAAAGGCACTGACGAGCAACACCATGCCTAGAACTGACGTGATAATGATAAGCGTCAGATTGCTGATATGATAATTGCGTATTTTCAGTTCATTGTGAGGTATGAACATGAGCGTCAGCCGCTCATTTCGCTTTTTCTTGAGCCAATGCAGCAGTTTTTGCTGGCTTTTGGCGATGCGCCCGATTGCGGGCGCCGCCATCTTTACCGTCGCCTTGCCTTTCATGGCCCAGGCGCCCAGCCCCTTAGGGGCGCTCGATGGCTTTAACTCGATTTCTACCGCCGCAGGACGGGATTTTTCAGCACGGGGCCGCGACGACGAACGGGACTTGTTTTTTTTCATGCCTGGCTTGCGTTTTGCCCCGAAAGGCCGCTTTACGTCAGGCTCGCAGTACTTTTTGCCGCGTCAAATGTTATGCTGCTGCGATATTTCAGCGCTTGAAGAAAATGGCACTCGCCTCTTCGCCAGCCGTTTTTTCGCGCCTGCCTTCGACAAGGTAAATCTCCATGGGTTGCGTTCTGCCTCGTACCCGCGTCACCTGCAGCTTTTTAACTATCACCCGGTCGCCGATAGCCTCGCGGGTATTTTTATCGATTATCAGGTCAAAGCGCGTCTGTTTGGTGAGCCCCTCAAGGCGCGCGGCAATATTGACCGTGTCGCCGATCACGGTGTAATCCATCTTGCGGTAAGACCCGATAGTACCCGCAAACACTCTGCCGGTCGCGATTCCCATACCGATACTGATCTTTTCTTTGAGGTACTCCGGGCGTGTATCATTAAAGAGCTGCATCGTATCGCGTATCGCCAGCGCGCATTCGACAGCATTTTGTGCATCGCGTTCGCCGCGTACCGGACAGCCGAATGTCGCGAGCAAGGCGTCACCGATGATCTTGTTGACCGAACCTTTGTAAGTCAGTATTAAATCCATGATGTCGGTGTACAAACGGTTCAGAATCTCGGCCACGAGGTTTGGTTCGACATTTTCGCTGAGCGTAGTAAAGTTTCTTACATCCAGAAAAAATATGGTCGCTTCGAGGTTTTCACCGTAGGCATGGTGGCCGCCCGATTGGCTGAGTATCTTTTCAACAACGTCGACAGAAAAATACTGCGAGAGTTTGTGTATGTGTCCTGAAAGTCTAACAACTTCATTGCGGCGCTCGAGCTCGTCGAAGGCCCGCGCTGTGCGTATCTTCAATTCTTCAAGCGACCAGGGGGCAGTCAACACGTCGGTAATTTGATTCTCCATGAAGCGCAGGCGCAGCGCGCCTTCGCGCTCTGAGACGCAGGCGATTACAGCCAGCTTCGACGAGCTTTCGGCGGCCTTCATCAAAGAAATGATCTTGTCTGACAGCGATTGCGCCTCACCGGCAATCACAATCACGTGACCTTCCAGACCTGCGGCCGAACCGGGAAAATCGCCCGGCGCAGCGCAGCGCACGCTGAAAGCTGGCGCAAGGCAGTCTATCAGGGGCTGCAGAGTAACCTGGCTCGCGCCGAAAAGGACAACCTGTCGATTCAAACCGGTTGCTCCCGCTGCAAGGTAAATTCTGCGACAACTCGATTCGCCTGCTGCGGGGCGTTGGCCCCGGTTTCGGTAACCGGCAATTCTATCTGGTAAAGATAAAGCCGCGCCCCGCACTGCTCAGCCGCGTGCTCTGCCAGTGTAAGGCCGATCCCGAGTCCGTATTTTTGGTCCCGAAACCTGTCGTCCCAGGTGTTGTTAAGCCTGAAGAACGGTTCAAACACCCGCTTCTCTGCATTGACAGGAATACCGGTCGTGCCTCCGCGCATCGTTTCGATTTCACTGACGACCACCAGCGAACACACTTCGGGGGTTACATATGACATGATGCGCACCTTGGTTTTCGGCGGTGAATACTTGAAGGCATTGAGGAGCAATTCCGCACAGATCTCAGTGACCGCGACCGAATTTGCGCGTACTGAACCTGAAAATTCGCTGAGCGCCGGTACCACCTCATGTTCTTTAATCTGCCTGAAGTCTTCGCTCTCCGCGATCGCCGCCTTAACGGCAGCTTCGATTCCGGTAAAAGAGATCATCTCGCATTCGTAGCGTTTTTGCAGACCTGAGAGTATATTTTCAAACGCTGCAAGCCATTGCCTTGCAGCGTTGGCATTCTTGACGAGCCCGCTGATAGTTTCATCGCCTTCTTTGACCGCCTGAATCGCCGGTGACATCTGCAGAAGATCGATATACGTCAGCACCGCGCCAATACCCAGGCCCTGCGACGCAGAATGGAGTATGTTACGAATAAGCGATTGGGCATATTCGAGCTGGCGGTGCCGTTCTTCATTTTCCGCTGCCATAAGCCACTGCGCAGGATTCTGCCGGCGCAGCTGCCGTTGGCGCTGCAGCGCATGCTGTTCACGCTTCTGCAGCACGAACGCAAAGGCCTTCTTCAGTATAGCAATAAGGTCAAGCGTGCCAGCGTCGCCGTCGATCACCGCGAAGGCCCCGTTTGCAATATCGGGTTCATTCGCGAGCTTTGCGCCGTCAGGATTCCAGATAACGATCTGCATTGTCGGGTTTTCACGGCGACAAAGCACAATCAGGCTTCGACACTGATTGGCATTATTGGTCGCGAGCAGCGCAATTTCTGGTTTGTGCTGGCGAATCGTGTCGCCGAGCTTATCTCTCTCTGTAACGAAATGACGATTCGCTTTTAGCGCAGCTGAAAGTGCACTCGTGCACCAGGCGACCTGCGCCTCAGTGCCGAAGATGACAATGCCAATACTCTCAGCAGAACTCATGACAGAATCTGCTTTACGATCGCCAGAAACTGAGCAGGTTTGAAAGGTTTAACGATCCACCCGTCGACACCGGCCTCTTCGCCCGATTTTCGCTGGCTCTCTTGCCCTTCGGTGGTCAGTGCGAGTATCGGAATATCGCCATCGATCTGGCGTACCGCCTTGACGAAGGCGTAGCCATCCATCACGGGCATGTTGATGTCGGTGATGATCAGATCAAACTTATCTGCCCTGAACTTTGTGAGACCGTCGGTTCCGTCTTCGGCGAGAGTCACTTCGTGATCCCCCGCTTTGAGTGCCTGAGACACAATTGCGCGCATCGGCTCTGAGTCGTCTATTGCCAGAATTTTCGCCATGCGGCTAGTTAAACATTTTTCGCACGAAAAGTCAATCGGTTTAAGGTCTGAGACGGCTACGTAGACTTACCTAATCTTTTATAACTTTTCCCGTAGGAGAAAAGTTATAAAAGATTATGATCCATCGCGTACTTCACGAGTTCGCTCATGGTGGTAATGCCGAGCTTTTCGCGCACATTACCGCGGTGCGCCTCAACGGTACGGGCACTGATGTCGAGTCGTTCGGCTATCTCTTTGCTGGTGAGTCCATTCGCAGTGAGGCTGAGAATTTCTTTTTCGCGCTGGGTCAGAAGATCGGCCGTGAGCGGGCTCGTCAGGTCACTTGAATAATCGTCTACGATCAGACTTGTCATCTCTGCCGAAATAACGCGTTTGCCTTGCCTTATATCGCTGATCGCAGAGATCAATTTGTCATGTGTCTCTTCTTTGAGCAGATAGCCCTTTGCCCCTTTCGCAAGGGCACGTTTAAGAAAGGGTTTTTCTTTGTGTGTGGTGAGCACCAGCACCGCAACTTTGGAGAAATGCATTTGTATATATTCGAGCGCTTCGATGCCATTCATCAACGGCATGTTGAGGTCAAGAATCACCATATCGCATGGTATCTTCGCGAGCAAATCGAGAAGTTCTTGCCCGTTGCCGACTTCGCCAACGACCTTGAGGCCGGGCTTGCCCTCAACAAGAACTTTAACCCCGGCGCGCAGAATCGAATGGTCATCAGCCAGAATAATTTGGTAGTCTTTAGCGGGTGTTAAGTCAGTACCTGACATGTTCGGCTAACACCGAGGCACGCATCTTGCAAGCGCGTCAAGCCTAATCAGTATCAAGATTCTGTCCATGCAGGCTCAAACCGGCGAAATAACCTGCGGCAGCGTGTCAGAGAATCTGGCGCACGATGTCGATGAACTGCGCGGGCTTGAAAGGTTTTACCAGCCAGCCGTTCGCACCTGCATCCGCACCCTTCTTGCGCATGCCTTCTTCTGATTCGGTTGTGAGGGCAAGTATGGGCACATCGGGGTTGCGCGATCGAATTTCCCGTATCAGACCGATACCGTCCATTTTTGGCATGTTGATGTCAGTCACCACCAGGCCGATATTTGAAGTACTCATGAATTTATCCAGACCGTCTTCACCGTCATTCGCAAGCACCACGTTATAGTTGCCCGCCTGCAGCGTCATCTTGACCATCTGCCTCATTGTTTCTGAATCGTCGACCGCGAGAATTGTTTGCATATGCACTCCATCCATCAGGATGCGTAATGTTTAGCACGAATCTCTGCCTAAGTCAATTGAGTTCCTTACCTGCCGGCATAGGTAGGCATACGGTTGGTAATATTACCTATCAGCTTACTGAAAAAGGAACCTGATGGCTGAGTTGCAGCGTAAATATCTGGTTAACCGACAATTTGCCTAATGACATCAAGAAACTGAACCGGTTTGAATGGCTTCAGCACCCAACCGTTCGCACCGGCATCTTGCCCGCGCCTGCGCATCGCTTCTTGCCCCTCGGTCGTCAGAGCGAGAATGGGCAGCTCTGCATCGAGCTGGCGCGCGTGCTGAATCAGGTCGATGCCGTGCATGATCGGCATATTGATATCTGTTACCAACAGGTCATAATCGCCCTGTTTCAGTTTATCCAGCGCATCCGCGCCGTTGCTCGCCAGAGTCACTTCGTATCCGGCACCACCCAGCACCATGCCCACCATTTTGCGCATCGGCTCTGAATCATCGACCGCTAATACTTTTCCCATTTTCTTGTCTCCCACTTCGAAGAGTATATATGTAAATCAGCTCGACGGCATTTTTTTTGTCACAGGTTATTAAAAACATTGGACATAAAGACCAAGAAAGAGGGGGGGATTTTCCCCGTGCCCGGTTTTGCAGGTGATTTTGGCGGCAAAACAGCCCAAACAGGCAATTTTCGGTGATTTCGCCGGGGCGCTTACGCCAGCAGCTCTCGAATGAGGCCCAGAAATTGCACGGGCTTGAAGGGTTTAACCACCCAACCGTTGGCGCCAGCCTCACGGCCGCGCTTGCGCATGACCTCTTCTGACTCCGTCGTGAGCGCAAGAATGGGTATTTCGGTGTTGATCGCACGCAGCCGGGTAATAAACTCAATACCATCCATTACCGGCATGTTGATATCGGTAATAACGAGATCGACCGCGCTTCGCCCGAAGACCTCGAGGCCTTCTGCGCCGTCTGCGGCGAATTCGACTTCGTACCCGCCAGCGCGCAGCACAATTTCAACCATCTTACGCATGGGTTCAGAATCGTCAACGGCCAGTACTTTTTGCATAAAAAAAAACGTTTACTTACATTGCAATCATAATCAGTTCTTGCCGGCTGCGTCAACCGCTTTCGCTTTGTTCCCTGCCGGAATCAGCACGTGAAGCGTCAGCCCGGTTTTAGCGCTCTTGAAAAACATGTGGCCGCGCAGCCCACGCACACGCTCGCGCATCAGCGCAAGCCCGACCCCATGGGCATCGTCTTCGCCGGCAAACCCAAGGCCGTCGTCGGTGACTTCAAGTTCGAGGTTGGTATCGAGGCGGCGAGCCATCACCCGAATTGACTTACATTGCGAATGTTTGAGCGCATTCGTGATGGCCTCTTGAATAATACGATAACATTCGATGCTCCAGTTTTCGGAGAAAAAATTCTCCAGCGCAGCAAGTTCATGTTTAATCTCTACTCCCGAAAGGGACGCAGCCGACTGCAACATGTCTTCGACGGCCAAAGCGAGACCAACCTTTTTCATGTGGCTCGGCGTCAGTCGCCTCGAAATTTCCCGCGCCTTGCGCAGCGTATCTGCAATCGGTTCAAGCAGCAGTTTTTCGTTCTCAGCAGTGCGCAGGTCGTGATCGCTCAGAAATTTCAGCAGATTCAATTTTGTCAGCACCAGACTCTGCCCGAGCACATCGTGCAGCTCACTGGAAATTTCGGCACGCTCCGTTTCAGAAATGGCGATCAGACGCTGTGAAAGTTCCAGAATCTTTTCGCTCTGCCCTTTGCTTTCTGTGATGTCGAGAATTGTCCCGGTAAACCGCTTGGGCGAACCATCTGCATTTCGCTGCACGAGACGTCCGCGCGCAAGCACCCATACCCAGGTGCCGTTCTTGTGCCGGCACCGGTATTCCTGCTCCATAGATGCGGTTAGCCCGTGCAGGTGATTTTCGTAGGCTCTGCGCATATTCGGTGCGTCATCGGGATGCATAAGTTCCCAGACGCCGGTCGTCGTGAGTGCCTGAAGTTCCGAAACTGTATACCCCAGTATTTCAGCATACCGGTCGCTGTAAAAGACATCACCCGTCTCGAGGTCTGCATCGATTAGACCCAGTTGCGCCCCTTTCAGCGCCAATTCCATACGTTCGCGTGCCGATTCGAGTTGCTCCTCGACTTCGATTTTCTCAGTGACATCCGTCTGAATCGCGACAAAATGCGTCACGCTACCGGCCTCGTTACGCACCGGTGCAATTCTGAGGCTCGACCAGAACATCTTGCCGTCTTTGCGATAGTTGCGTAAGGTAAATTCGCCACCTTCGCGGCTCTTGAGCGCAGCTCTCAGCCGCGGCAGGTCAGCCTGGTCATAGTCGCTGCCATGCAAGAACCGGCAGTTCTTGCCCATGATTTCATGCGCTTCGTAGCCTGAAATTTCGGTAAAAGCCCGGTTGACGTAGGTAACAGGCATGTCGGGCAAGCGAGCGTCAGAAATGATTACCCCACTCTTCGAACTGTTGATCGCCTGGTCTTGCAGACGCAGGCGCTGCAGCTGTTGTAGGTTGCGCTCGTGCTGCAGGTACATCTCGGTGATTTCGAGAAAACTTGCAACTGCCCCAGTGAGCACCCCGTCGGCATTGCGAATAGGCGCCGCTGAAACAGAGATCCATTTTGTGGCCCCGTCAGGAAATACAATGCCGTGTTCAAAACCAGTGACTGTTTTGCCTTCGGCCAGCGCTCTGCTGAGCGGCAACTGATCGGCAGGTATGGGCTTAAATTCCTGATCGATCTGTTTCCAGTGGTCAGACTGCTGATAGTACTTTCCCGTAACGTCGTCGCGTTTGAGTTCCAGAATGCGCGCAGCGCTGTCGTTTGCAATGGTAATTTCACCCTGCGCAGATACGACGACGATTCCGTTGATCTGGCTTTCGATAACTGATTTGAGGTAAACTTCGCGCTCGAGAATTTCCGATTCGAGTTTCTTGCGCTCTGTGACGTCCTGGCAGGTGCCGAATGCTTTCTGCGGATGCCCGGCGGCGTTGCAAACAATATGCCACCGCTCTTCGACATGTTTTGTTGTCCCGTCTGCGGCGACTATACGGTGCAAAATGGAGTGCTGCCCGGGTAACGACAGCGATGCAGCAAAGGCTGCTTCGACGCGTGTCCGGTCATCTGCGTGTACCAACGACAGAAACGCTTCGTGCGTGGGCTTGAACGTTAACGGGTCGAGCGCAAATATCCGAAAAGTCTGCGCCGACCAGGTAACTGCAAAGGTATCCAGATCGGTTTCCCAGTTCCCGAGTTTGGCCACTTCCTGAGCTGCCTGTAGCCGTTGCTCATTTTCGATCAGGGCAAGCGAACTCGCGCGTGCAGCGGCACGCACCCGGGCCTCACGCACCTCGCGCTCGACAGCCGGGCCGAGGCGTTTGAGTGACGACTTCATGATATAGTCGACGGCCCCCGCGCGCATCAGTTCGACCGCAACCCCTTCGCCGATCGCCTGCGAGACGATAATGAAGGGTATATCTTTTCCGCTGCGGCTCAGGATTTCAAGCGCGGAGATCGCGTTGAATTGCGGCAATCGGAAATCTGAAATCACGATATCCCAATCTGACTGTAAAGCCGCCTGAAGTTCGGCGGCCGTCTCGACCCGGTGCGCGCGCATTTTATAGCCGTGTGAAGCAATATGGTGCTCGACAAGCGCCGCGTCACTCTCTGAATCTTCGATGATCAATAAGGCAAGTTCGGTGGCCGTGCTCAGCATATTAATCCGTTAGCCCTGCCAATGCCGGCAGCGTGAAATACATCGACGTGCCGTGCTCAGCCTGCGACTGCGCCCAAATCTTGCCTCCATGGCGGTGTACGATACGCTGCGCAGTGGCAAGGCCGATTCCAGTGCCCGGAAAGTCCTTTTCTGAGTGCAGCCTCTGAAAAGGCGCGAATAGCCTGTCGGCGTATTGCATATCAAACCCCACACCATTGTCTGAAATGCAATATGTCGCCTGATCGTACGATGTCGTCGCATTAAATTCAATGTGCGCCGGGTTGCGGTACTGGCTGTATTTCACAGCATTTTCGAGCAGATTTCTGAGCAATACCCGCACGAGAGTCGGGTCGGCGCGAACTTCGAGTGCCGGAGCAACATGCGTCTCGAATTGACTCTCCGCATATTCAAGCCGCAGGTCTGCCAAAATTTGTGCTGCTACATCGGTTAGATCAACCCTGGCAAAGGATAGTGCGGGTTGAGAAACATTCGCGAGCTGTAGCATCGCTTCACACATCTGCGTCATCGCCGCAATTTCGCGCCGGATAAATTGCAGTTGCTCGCCACCCTTTTCGCCGATGGATTGGCGAAATTGCTGAGAGACAATATTCAACCAGCCCTCGGCCCGTACTAAAGGCGCTTTCAAGTCGTGCGAAAGCGAGTAACTGAAAGCTTCGAGTTCTTGATTGATTTCTTCTAATTCAAGTGTACGCAGGCGAACCTTTTGCTCCAGCATGTTGGCCATCTCATGAAGGGCTTTCTGCGCCTCAGCGAGTTCCGTGATGTCGATTGTTACGCGCACGACCACGTCGAGCGGTGCGATATAGCGACTGCTGACCGAAACCCAGCGGATCGGCTGATCGGGTGAAACGCTGACACCGTATGTCTCTCCATGCGATTTTTCGAAATCGGGCAGCGAAATTACCGGGGGGGCTTCCCCTTCAGAATACCGTGTACCATCGTCATGATAGAATATCAATTCGCGCTGTAGGCGCTCGAGTTCCACACTGTTCGAAGCACCAGTCATTTCGAGTTTCTTTGCATTCGCGCGAATGAGTTTTCGATCCCTATCGACTATTGCCAGACCGACCGGCGCCGCGTTAAACACTTCATCAAGCAATATTGCGTTGCGCCGGGCAGTTTCCTGCGCCCGTACCTCGCAATCGATATTCTTCAGCGTGCCGACGATACGGGTCGGTGTTCCCTTTTCGTTCCGTTCGACAACAATACCGCGGTCTTTGACCCAAATGTATGTGCCGTTCTTGGTCCGCATGCGCACAATGGTATCAAAAGCTTCCAACTCTCCACGCAGGTATTGGCGCAGCGTCTCATCAGCTTGCGCTCGATCTTGTGGATGCATATGCGATTCCCAGATGGCAATGTCGTTTGCCAGTTCACCCCTGTCGTAACCCAGCATGGCCTCCCAATGCCGGGTAAAATGTACTGTATTATTGATCGGATTGAAATCCCATACGGCATCGATCGTCGATTCAAGTGCAAAATCAAGCAGTAACCGGCTTTCGCGCATTTGCTGCTCCGCCAGATTTCGCCAGCGTTCAGCCTCCCACCGGTCGAGGGCCCGCCTGACGTCTGCAGCCAATCGCTCAAAGAGTTCGATTATTTCAGGTTTGAAGAAATCTTCGCTGAACGCATAGAGGTTGAGCGAACCAGTACGATTATCGGCCAGCAACAAAGGGATGCTCGCGCATGAACCCATACCGAACGCCTGGCGCCGCTCAGTGAACATGTCACGGGAATTGATCGCCAGATAGTTGACAACGATATTGCGATGCGAGCGCATAGCCCTGCCGGTCGGTCCCCGTCCCTCGGGGCTTTCAGAGTCCAGAGTAACCGTAATGCCGTCCAGGTAGGCATCTGCCTTTCCCGCCGAGGCAGCCACCCGCACGGAAACAGCGTCATCGCCGACCACGCCGATCCAGGCCAAAAGTAAATCTCCTGAATCGGTGCACAGTTTTACCAATTGATCAAAAAGTTGCTGCACGTCAGTCTCTTCGCTTATCGTTTTGCGACAATTACTCAGCAATTCATACATGAATCGCAGCTGCCTGAGCCGAGCTTCGTCTTGCTTGCGCCGCGTCACGTCGACCATCACTCCGCGCAACCAACGCGCCTGCCCAGCTTGACTGACCACCGTAACCATATCACGCAACCAGACAATTTTCCCGTCCCGGGCAACAAAACGGTATTCGAATTCGTGCGGTTCAAGAGAGTTGGTACGCTCCCGACAAAATTCAGGAGCCCAGATTTGGTCTTCGGAATATATGTGCTTTTGCCAAAACCCCGGTTGAAGCCAGTCTGCCGTCGGGTAACCGAGCAGGCGTTCCGCTTTGTCACTGACATAGGTAAACGTAACGGTGTGCGCGTCTGCCTCCCACACGATGCCATCGATCGAGGCCACAAGCTCTGTCAGACGCTTTTCCGCATGGCTTCGTTTGCCATCGCTGGCTTCCTGGCACAAGGTTAAAAATACGATGGCAGGCAGTTGTCCCACGGCAAAAAAAAGCCAGGCCATTGAAAGATTGAGGGTCGTGTTCGCCATGCTATCATACTGCGGGTCGCCGATGTTCAATATGCCCACCGAAAAACGCAGCGCAAAAGCCAGCGCGATTGAGCCAAAAACTGCCCTGACAGAGAAAAGCAGACCGGCCGACAGCCGGGCTGCGGGGCCGGGAAAAACGAACAAGATCCAAAAAACGAGAATTAATTCATACGCGGCAGAAATTGCCATGCGCGCTGGGGTGTGAAAGATCCCATAGGTGAAGAAGAACATGGCAAGCTCTGCCAGAATCAACAAGCCCCAAAGCGTGCGCAACTCCCTGACCTTGTCGAGCGCCCCGAAGAACGCGCTTACCATAAGAAGGTGCGCTGGCATCAGCAGCATTGCCCCGGGAATAGCCGAATACAAATCAGGTAATGCTGTGCGCAAAGATATCGTCACCCAACCCACACCGCTCAGCACCAACCCGAGTGACCAGACGGGGATACCAGGGATCGCACTGAAGCGCCCCTGCCGCAAAAACAAAAACCAGACGGCCATGACGAACGAGGTGACCCCAGTTAAGAGTAACAATGAGGACGGCGTAAGTTGAGGCATAAACTTATTCGATAAACATCTTCACCCTATTCTGGCTTCTTCTTGCGCGCAAACAGCGTCACGTTCGCCGTATTCAGTTCGTAATAGCGCGCCAGGCCAAACTCGCGCAAGACATAATCTGTCAGTATTCCGTTCAGAGACTCTGCCGACCCCAGAACAAGCACACCCTCTGGTTTGAGAGCGGCCTGCATTTTCTTGAATAACACAAGGCGTGTGTCTGCGGCAAAGTAATAGGCGACATTTCTGCAGAATATAATATCGAACTTATCGGGCGCAGGTTCCGTCAGTAAATTCATCGTTCTGAAGTCGATCGCGGGCAGCAGAGTCCGATTGATGATCGCGCCTCCGTCGGTGTCGCTGAAGAACTTCTTGCGAAACTTCTCAGGCAGACCGCGCGAAAGTTCGAACGAAGTGTAACGGCCTTCGATGGCTTTCGCGACGGATTCCTCTGAAATGTCGGTCGCGATAATCTGCGTTTTGCGCACAAGTTGCAGATGAAACTCGGCGAGCATCATGGCGATCGAATACGCCTCTTGCCCCGTGGAGCATGCAGCAGACCAGATTTTGAGCGGCGGATACTGAAGCGCATCGACACCGCCAGCGTTTCGCTCTTTCCACTCAGGCACAATTTGTTCGACCAGCGCATCAAATATACTTTCATCACGAAAAAAACGCGTTTCGTGCGTTGTGATTTTCTCTATGACACGCCCGATCAGCTTCGGGTTAGATCCGCGTTCGATCTGTTCGAGCAGCTGCGCATAGTCGACAATACCATTTTCTTTCATCACATCAGGAAACCGGTGTTCAAACAAGTAATATTTCTCGGGCTCGATATGCAAGCCCGTCAACTTTTTGATCGCAAGCGCGATCGCAGGAAAAGATTTATCAGACATCAGCTCAAATACTCCGTAATTTTGGCGGCAATGCCTTCTACATTATGGCTTTCATGTATTATTCCGTCGCGAACAGGCTTGGCAGGCATTCCGAAAATAACGCAATCGTCGGCAGTCTGCGCCATGAGGTATGACCCGCGTGTCGAGAGGGTTTTCATACCTGCGTAGCCGTCTTCGCCCATACCCGTCATGATTACCGCAAGCGTATCCTCCGCGCAGAATTCTGCGGCAGAGTTAAACAGCATGTTGACCGACGGTTTGCAGAGTTCACCCGGATCGCTTTCTTCAACAATCACCACCGCCTCACCTTTGGCATTTGGCTTCATACGCATCTGCTTGCCGCCCGGCGCGATGTAGACCGAGGCGGATTGAATCACCATTCCGTTCTTCGCCTCTACTATCGAGAGTGCGCTCTCTTCATTGAGGCTCTCAGCAAGCTGGGCCGTAAAAAGCGGAGGCATATGCTGCACTACGAGAATGCTTCCCCTGATCTTGTCGGGAATCAATTTGAAGAGGCGCCGCAGCGCCGGCGGCCCCCCGGTCGAAATGCCGATTAAACAATACCGAAACTTCTTGCGGGCAGCTGCGTGGCGAGGTTTGGGAGCATGGATTACCGGCTCGGCTTCCCGGGTGGTCTTTGCCGCCGGTACAAAACCGCGGATAGATTCGAGCAGGCGTTTTGCGAGGTCTGCCGCAATCGTACCACCGAGAGCGCCTGCGGGTTTCGCGATAAAATCATCAGCGCCAAGCTCGAGCGCCTTTAGGGTGAGTTTCGCACCCGCGGTCGTGTGCGTACTGAACATGATGATTCGCGTCTTCGGCGACAGGCGTTTTATTTCGGGTATTGCCGTCAGCCCGTCCATTTCGGGCATGTCGTAATCGAGCAATACAATCTCAGGTTTATAATGATTCACCCGCGGCATCGCGAGGCGACCATTCGACGCAACCGAAACAACGTCGATATCCGGTTCGTTCGCGAGCGCGTTTCTTAGAAACAGCCTGTAAACTTCAGAATCATCGACGATCAGAACCTGAATCTTCATCGTCGCAGCGCGATCACTTGATGACTTTGAATTCTTGCACGACGCCGGTCAAGAAGTCTGAAAGTCTCTTTAGGCCCGATGAAAGTTCTGAGATCTTATGCGCATCTTTTGCGCTGTCGGTCACCGCTGAGCTGATGCCCGAAATATTCTTATTAATCTCAGCCGACGCCTCTGAAATCTGGTTCACGTTACTTGCAATCTCTTTCGTCGTCATCGACTGCTCTTCAACGGCAGAAGCGATGCTGGCATTGCCTTCATTCACGCGGTTGATGATTCCCGCAATGTTACCAATTGCCGAAATAGTCTCGTCTGTGCTCTTCTGTATCGCCTGAATCTGCTTCTTGATGTCTTCAGACGAAGCGGCCGTCTGACGTGCAAGCTCTTTGACCTCAGAAGCTACGACCGCAAACCCTTTACCTGCTTCGCCTGCCCCCGCCGCTTCGATTGAGGCATTGAGTGCAAGCATGTTGGTCTGCTCGGCGATTTTTGCGATAATTTCGATGACTTTGCCGATACTGTCTGCTCCGCTGCCCAGCTCACGCACGAGGCCCTGGGCATCTTGTGCGATCGTTGCCGCTTCTTTTGAGACACGTGCGCCTTCTGATGCTTTGGTCGCGACTTCGCCAATGGAAATCGACATCTCTTCAACCGCGCTGGAAACTACCTGCAGGTTCTGGTTCATCTGGTTCGCTGCAGAAGAGATACTCGTCGTCTGCTGCGAGATTTCTTCGATGCCGGTCGACAGGTTCTGGCTCGAATCTGCCAGAGTTTTGGCACCTGTGTTGAGATCTTTACCCGTTTCAGTCATCTGAAAGATGAGCCCTGAAATATTGGTATTCATCACCTGCAGCGCTTCGAGCACGCGACCGGTTTCAGTATTGTCGCGCACATCGATCGAGCGGGTAAAATCACCCTCGCCCATGTCTTTGAGAAGTTCATTTGCGATCGTGACATGTTTCAGAACATTGCTACGCGTCCAAAGCAGCACGGGAAGTTTGAGCATACCGATCGTCAATCCGGCCGCAACGATCACAATCGCCGGGAAGCCGAGCAGAAACAGCACCAAAGGAACGATGCCTGTCGAGATTGAACCCACGACAAGAAATGCGAGCCGCGCGCCGATAGGAATATTGTTCAAGAACCGGGCGAATGCAGAGCGGGTATCGACTTTTGCGTCTTTGCCCTCCTTATTTAACTTGAGGTACAGCGCTTCGGTCTTTTCTATTTCTGCTCGCTGTGCCGGGCGGCGCACTGACATGAAGCCGGTGAGGCGACCATTTTTGTACTGCGGCGCAACCTGCGCCTCTACCCAGTAGTGGTCGCCCGAGCTCGCGCGGTTCTTGACGAGCCCACGCCAAGGATGCCCGGTGCGGATTCTATCCCACATGTCGCCGAACGCGGCCTGGGGCATCTCAGGGTGCCGCACAATATTGTGGGGTTCGCCGACCATCGCTGAGTTTTCATATTCAGAGACATCGCTGAAGTCTTTACTCGCGTAAATGATGACGCCCTTCGGGTCAGTTTTCGATACTAGGGTAGCTCCCTGGGGTATCGCCTTTTCTCTGTTTGTTATCGGTTGGTTGTTTCGCATATGAACTCCTTAGGTTCAGTTAATTCGGGATGCAATGGATTGAAGATCGGGAACGAGAACCAATCCATCTTTGGTTTTCGCCACTTTACGTATGAAATTGCTTTCTGATTCGGTGAGATTCGCCGGCGGCCCTTCGAGTTCGTCGCCACCAAGAAAAATCGTATCGCTGATCGAATCGGCGACGACCGCGATCGGATACCCCTGAACGCGCAGTCTGATAATATTCGCGCTCTCGCGAAACTTCAGCTCTTTGCGGTAGCCCAGCAGAACTTCGAGATCAATGACCGAGATCACAGTGCCACGAAGGTTCGCGAGTCCGAGTACAAATGCGGGTGAACGGGGTAACCGCGTTATCATCACGTCATTGACAATTTCGCGGCAGTGCCCGAGTTCGAGGCCAAAAAGGTAAGCGCCGGATTTCCAGAGCAGGTATTCTGTAACCGTACCGATCATAATTTCACCCCGAGCTCATTGCTGCTCGCCATGGCGCGCTTAAGCAGTTCTGCGACGCTGAGTACAATCGCCGTTTCGTCTTGAATCAGAGCATAACCTTCAATCTCAGGCCGGTCGCCGCTCTCGCGCCGCAAGGTGACCTTGTCTTCGATAATGTCGAGAATGCTGTCGGCAAGTAGTCCGTAACGCCGCCCTTCTGATTGTAGCAAGATCATATACCTTTGTTCAACTGCGAACGCGTCTGGGGTGCGCAGAAAATCCACAGGCAAAATGGGGATAATTTCGTTGCGGTAGTGCACGACCTGCCGGTCGACGATGGTCTCAATATCTTTGGGGTCGATCGATTCGATTCGAGGCAGCGAAACAACCCTGAAGGCGACGTTGCGTCCGTAAATTTTAAAGAGTAAGTATTGTACGGCCGCTTCAGTTACCTGTTTCGCTGCGCGCGCAATCTGTTCTGCGGCACCGGTAGCGTGCAGACTTGAATGCCGGCCAACGAGCGCAGCATCGATTATTGGGGCAATTCTTCCGTCGCCCATAATGGCCGCGCCAGAAAAAACCTGGCGGTCTTGCCCGAACTGCGGCAGAGTTTTGACCACAACTTCTTCTGTATCAAGAATTTTCTGCACGCGCAGACCAAAGTAGTACTTTTCGCTGCGAACCACGACGATGTACGGCAGCGACCTTACGTCAGATTTTGCCATTTCGAGCAGCTCATCGGTTTCAATGAGTGGCAAAAGACGTTGCCTGAGTTCATATGCCATCTTGTTCTGAATATTGCGCAGGCGGCCCTCGTCGATCGTGACGACCTCGACAATATTCTGCTGTGGAATCACAAAACGGAAATCATCTATTTCAACCGTTAAGCAGGTGAGAATCGACAACGTCTGCGGTATGACCATTGTGACGGTGGTACCTTTGCCCGCCTGGCCCGTGATATCGACAGAACCGCCGAGTTTGCTGATGTTGGTGCGGACGACGTCCATGCCAACACCGCGGCCTGAAATTGTCGTGATTTCTCCCTTGGTGCTGAAACCGGGCATAAACAGATATTCCGCAACTTCGCCTTCGCTTGCCGCCGCGGCACTTTCGCGCGTGATAAGCCCTTTTGAGATGGCAACGCTGCGAATGTGGTCGATATCGAGTCCGCGACCGTCGTCAACCACCCGTATCACGATATTCCCCTCGCGAGTCTGCGCCTGCACGAGCACAGTACCCGATTCGGGTTTGCCGGCGAGCACGCGTTCTTCGGGCTTTTCAAGACCATGATCGACAGCGTTACGCAGAATATGCATCAGCGGATCTGCAATTTCATCGATGATTGCTTTATCGATTTCGATGTCGCCTCCTTCAAGGCGCAGCTCCGCTTTTTTGCCGGTCTGTTGCGCGGTTTCCCTGATGAGCCGCGGAAAACGGTGAAAGAGCACGTCGAGCACCTGCAGACGGGTCTTCATCACCTTGTCTTGCAGGTCGGTCACGAGATAGCTCAGTTTCTTGGCGAATGCCTGCAAGCCCTGGTCTGCCTGGTGGTCAACCTTGCGCACCAGAGCGTTACGAGTCAGTACGATTTCACCGGTAATATCAATGAGAGTGTTCAGTAGATCCAGATGAACCTTGAGGTGGGTTTCGCGCACGTGCCCATGGCCGTCGCGGGCAGCTTCACGCGCCGGCGCCGCAGCGCTGCGCTCTTTTGGCGGCTGCCAGAAATAATGGTGCAGCAGCACTTTCAAACCGAGTTGGTTTGCGATCTGCTCGGCAGTCGCAGACGTGCTCAGAATAATGAAATCAGGAAGAAACGGGCCTTTGGGTTCATTGGTAATCGTCTCTTTTCGCAATACCCCGAGCGACAGCAATGTACCTGATTTATGCAGCGCCTGAAACTTGCCATAGAGGTCTGACAGCATGGTTTCACCCTGATCACCGAAATCGACGACAATGAAGAGCAGGTTGTGGCTGTCGCGGCGGGCAATTTCAAGATACTTTTCGGGCAGGCGCAGTTTTTGTGTGGCTTCGCGCAGGCGGTCAAAACTTGAACGCGGCGCTGCGTCGGTTTTTTTCTCGGCGGCAGGGGCCGTTTTGGCACCAGATTTACCATCGAGTGCATCGAGCACGTCTTGCAATGGAATCTCCGCCATTTTTGCAGGATTGTCCATATTCGCGACGAGCACACGCATACGGTCGATCACCGTCAGGCCAGTGTCGATCGCTTCAGTGCTGAGTGTTTTTACGCGGCCTTTGAGGCCCTCGAGAAATGTTTCAAAATGGTGGCAGAGTTTGATGACCGCATCAAGCTCAAATATGCCCGAGTTGCCTTTGATCGTATGAATCGCGCGCAGCAGTTCAGTAAAGTGTTCGGGGTCCGCGCCCCGCTCCATCTCAAGCAGCAGCGCTTCTGAGCGCTGTAACAGCTCGCGCGTCGTCACCGTGAACGATTCTTTGACCTCTTTCAGATCGATCTGCACTATTGCACCTCACTGAGTCGCGAAAATGCGGATGTAAAATTCAAACGTTTGATCATCGTGATTATTTTCGGCGACGCCTCGAGTTCAAACTCGACAGTCTCGCCGCGCAGCTTTAGGCCGAGCGAGACGATCACAGACACGACGCGCAGCGTCAGGTCGCCGGTATCGTAGAGGCGTACGGTAACGTGTTTGACATCTTGCCCTTCGAGCGTATAGAGTAGATCGCTCCACAATTTGTGCGTGTCAGCGCCAAAGTCAGGTGCTTCGAGGGTAATAAATGCATTGCTTTTCTTTCTGAAAAAGTTCACGTGTGCTCCAACGGACAGGTTATATACTACGGGAGGGGGTAAAGTCAATTGTGATGCATACATGAGGTTGTCCGTAGAGTTACCTAGCACGGTGGCCTATTCAGCTGCGTGGAATATCCCCATATTACACGCAGCCTGCTCCCAGTTTGCTTTTTCGGGAAATTGCTAAGTAAAACTACATATGACTGCGTGTACGCTTGCCAATTGCATTGTCACCCGAATTATGTTACATCACCGCTATGCAGCAGCAACACCAAGTGACGGCACCGGCAGTTTTTCCTAAAATCGGGTCTATCGCAACGCAGGCGGCTGCACACGCAAACGAATTGGCCGGCAGCGGATATTCTGTTCTCATTGCCGACGACGATCTTGCCGTGCGCCGGTTGCTACGGCAGACGGTCGAAAGCTGGGGCTTCAAAGTTGAAGAGGCCGCAACCGGGCGACAGGCGCTCGGCCTGCTCGCGGCAAACCCGACGCGCCTCGTACTCACCGACATCGACATGCCCGACGGCGATGGCTTTGACCTTTTGAACGAAATTACCCGCCGTTACCCGCAAGCCGGAGTGATTATGGTCAGCGGCATGTCGCATGAGAAAATTATCGATGCGGCAATCGAAGGCGGCGCAATTGGCTATGTGCAAAAACCTTTTCGACTGCCCGAATTCAAAGCTCAGGTGACGCACGCGATCAGAAAACTGCAGGCCGGCGCATCGCAGGTCAACCTCGATACCGCAAGGGAGTACGCGAGGTTGTTCGTTCTGACGAGCGATTTGCACCATATTGAAACGGGATCGCATATTCGTCGAATACAGAAACTGAGCAGAGAACTGGCGGTGTTTGCCGGCTGTAACGCGGCGCACGCCGATCTGATCGGTGAAGCGGCGGGTCTGCACGATATCGGCAAACTCGCGATACCTGATTCAATCCTTAAGAAACCGGGGCCACTGACGCCCGAAGAGTTTGATATCATGAAAACACACCCGGTGCTGGGCGGGCAGATTCTTGACGGTGCAAAAGATCCGCTGCTGCGGCTGGCACACGAAATCGCTCTGCACCACCACGAACGCTGGGATGGAACCGGCTACCCGCATGCGCTTCGCCGTGACGCGTGCTCGCTCGAGGCGCGCATCGTCGGCATTGTCGATGTTTACGATGCGCTGACCGAACGCCGTGTCTACAAAGAGCCATGGCCAATTGAAAGAGTTGTCGACTTCTTTCGCGAGAAACGGGGCACTGCATTTGAGCCTGCGCTCGTCGATCTGCTGCTCGACAATCTTGCAGTTTTCGAGAAAATTCGCCTCACTGAAGATGCAGGCTAAAAGGACAACCTGAACAAATGGCCATAAGAAGGGCCTTTCTAGCGGTTCATTTAGGCTTGTAGCGGTGTTTCAGAGGCCAAAGTTGCCTCGATGTCAACGTGGCGCACTAAATTCACCCTAGCATTCTTTGCGGTGCTTGTACCCGTCTACGTTTCTGATCTGTTTTCAAAGCTTTGGATTTTGAAGCATTTCACGACCGAAGGCCAAAGCGAAGCGGTACTCGGTAATTTTCTGCACTTTACGCTGACCTACAATCGGGGCGGCGTCTTCGGATTAGCTCAGGGATATGCGTGGATTTTCCAGATACTCACCGGTTTTGCAATCCTCTTTCTTCTTTACTATTATTACCGTAGCCCTGAAAATTCAAAGATCTTTTCTCTGGCAATTGCGGCCATTCTCGGTGGTGCACTCGGCAACTTCACGGACCGGTTTTACGGCAGCGTTCCGGGCGTGGTCGATTTTATCGACGTGCGCTTCGGCGCTTTCCGCTGGTTCGTCTTTAATATCGCCGATGCCTTTATCTGCGTCGGCGCCTTT
Source organism: uncultured Leptospiraceae bacterium (assembly GCA_942492915.1). Lineage (GTDB taxonomy): Bacteria > Spirochaetota > Leptospiria > Turneriellales > Turneriellaceae > Turneriella. The sequence goes on along the minus strand of OW818662.1, from coordinate 903,056 downwards.
TTGCTCGCCATATCGTTCTACCAGTTCGAAAAGGCTGAAAAAGCTGCGGTGCTCGCCGCTGCAGACAGCGAGAACAAGGTCTGATATGCCCGCAACTCTAATCGTCGGAACACAATGGGGTGATGAAGGCAAAGCCAAGGTCATCGACTATCTCTCAAAAGAAACAGATATTGTCGTACGCTACCAGGGTGGCGCTAATGCGGGCCATACGGTTAAAGTCGGCGAAGATAAATATATCTTTCGGCTGATCCCCAGCGGTATATTATATCCGCGCACGATCTGCGTGCTTGGTGGCGGCATGGTAATCGACCCCGATGCGATGTTCCAGGAAATCGCCGAACTCGAAGCCAAGGGCGTTAACCCCGGCGGGCGTTTGCGCATCGCTGACAACGCGCACCTGCTGATGCCCTACCACAAAGAGATCGATGTACGCAGCGAAGAGGCTTCGGGTGCCCACAAGATAGGCACTACTAAGCGCGGTATCGGCGCCTGCTATTCTGACAAGGTCAACCGTCAGGGCATACGCATCGGAATGCTGTACAGCGACGATTTTTTTGATTCAACGTTGCCGCGTCTGGTCGAGCAAAAGAACAAACTGCTGACGCGCATGTACGATGCGCCGCCGATGGATTTGAAAGAGATGCGCGAGAAGCTAATGGCGCTGCGCGAAAAGCTGCGCGACATGGTCGTGAACTGCCCGTACTACCTCAATATGGAACTCGCATCGGGCAAGCGCGTGCTGCTCGAAGGTGCGCAGGGCACGATGCTCGACCTCGATTTTGGCACCTACCCGTACGTTACCAGTTCAAACCCAACGACAGGCGGTGCGCTCAGTGGCAGCGGTGTGTCATTTCGGTATCTGAAAAATGTAATCGGCATCGCAAAGGCATATTCGACGCGCGTCGGAGAAGGCCCCTACCCAACTGAAATTTTCGGTGAAGAAGGCGATCTGCTGCGCAAGGCCGGGCATGAGTTCGGCAGTGTTACGGGGCGCCCGCGACGCTGCGGATGGTTCGACGTCGAAGTCGTCCGCCACGCTGCGCGCATCAATGGCCTTTCAGCGCTGGCATTGACGAAGATCGACGTACTCGATACTTTCAAGACGATCAAAGTTGCAACGGGCTATGAGCTCGGCGGCAAACGTATTGATTATTTCCCGTCTTGCAGCGTCGGTGATATTAAGGTGATCTATGAAGAGTTTCCAGGCTGGAACGAACCGACCTCACACGTGACCAAACTCAAGAACCTGCCGAAAAACGCGCGGCGCTATATCGACGCCCTCGCAAAATATTGCGGAGTTCCGATTGCGTGGGTTTCTGTCGGCCCCGAACGCGACAATACGATCGCGATAAAATGAGCCGGCTTGCACGCACGTGCAAGTCGATGACCAAGGCCACAGGAGATGGTAAGGTCAGGCGCGGCCACGAAGGGCTGGGCGCATGACCGTCAGGGAGTTATTCACCTATCGCATCCTGACAATCTCGAACCTGCTGTCGCTCTCACGCGTCCTGGGTATACCGGCACTCTGGTACATTCTTGCACACCCGCACAATATAGACCGCATACGCCTGTATACGGGCCTCACGCTTTTCTTCATGACTCTGACTGACTTCCTTGACGGCTATCTTGCGCGCAAGCTCGGGCAAGAAACGCCGCTGGGCCAGTATCTCGACCCGATCGCAGACAAGATTGTGATCGTCGCCGGGCTCTCATTGCTCGTCTATTACCGCGACTTTCCCCTTTGGGTGACGGTTGTCGTCACGCTGCGCGAAATCATAGGCACGATCGGCGGCGGGTATTTGCTGATCAAACGTAATGTACTCGGCAAGCCCAACTACTGGGGCAAAGTTGGCGTCGGTATGATCTCCCTTTCGGGCCTCTTTTACCTGTTCAGCTGGCCACACCGTGAATGGACGATTCCCCCCCTGATGCTGGTTTTTGCAGGGGGAATTTTCGCCTATACCAAAACCTACGGCCGCACGATACTTAAAGGCAGTGCCAACGATTAGTCAAACCACATTGATACTGGCTGCGGTACCGTTGCAGCTGCTTTTGCTGTCTGCGCACCTCGTGCTGACGTACCGCTATCCGCAACTCGTTGCGTGGCGCGAGGCGCTGCCGGTCGTCTACCTCGGCGCGACGTATCTGCAGTGGCTTGTGGTCGCCTTCTATATCTCGCTGACCACGCGGCGGCATCCGGTGCCACTTCTGATGCACCTGCCACACCTGCTCAGTTTTTTGCCCCTGTTGCGCCACATCATGCTGGCCGCTGACCGGCTGCCGACCGACAAAGACAGCCTCACTCTTGCCTGGGTGCATGCGGTCGTCACACACTGCTTTTCGCTTCTGGCGGCCTGGCTCTGGCAATTGAGAATTTTAAACGAAACGGTGGCTGAAAACCGTCGACGCGAAGTTTTGCCCGTCGCGCTCTACGCGATTCTGCTGATCACGACGATATTAGCCTATGCAGGCCTCGACCTGAGCTTTTCTGCATCGACGTCGCCCTTCGCGCTCGGCAGCGTGCAGTTGCTGCTGCAGATTGTGGTCACGGTTTTACTGATTACCCGCATCGAACAACGCAGCGGACCGCTTGCGCTGGTTGCAGCGGCAGCCTTCTCGATCGCCAATCTTTTGCTTTTGTTTGACCGGTCGCGTTCGAATCTGGGCGTCGAGATCGCGCTCGCCGCCACAAGTTTTACGCAGATTTTTTCGCTGTACGTTTTTCTGCTTTTTGGACGGCGTCGCTAAGATTTTCCGTTCAGGAAAAAATATCAGCCATTGCCGAGTCGCAGCACGCCGCGCGGGCAGACCGACATGCACAGGCCGCAGCCGACGCACGATGCGCGCTTGATGTCTTCACCCGCCATGGCATAGCTTCGCACATCGATCCCCATTTCGCAGTTGGCCGAACAACTACCACAGCCGATGCACTGGCCACCGTTGGTCTGAATGCGAAACTTTGAAAAGACAACCTGTAAGATTCCCAGAATCGCTGCCTGCGGACAACCGAACCTGCACCAGACGCGTGTGCCCATAAGCGGATAAAAGCCCGTCCCGATTACGCCGGCAAATCCCGCGCTGATGAAGAACCCGTACCAACGTTTCATGCCGAAGACAAACTGGCCAAACTCGTCGTCGACACCTCGAAATTCGTTTATAAAAATGAGGGCCGTAAGCACAACAGTCAGCGCCAGAACAGAATACACGGTAACACGTTCAACGACCCACGCACGGTCTGATTTATTACTGAGCTGCCTGAAGGGGTCGCCCATCGTGTTCGCCAGCGCGCCGCAACCGCATACCCACGAACAGTACCAGCGTTTGCCGAAAAAATACGTAAGCACAGGTACAGCGACAAATGCCATCATCACTGCCCAGAGGCCCATCGCCCGGGGATAATCGGTGAAGGTCGATGGCAGAAAGTATTCGAGTTTCAACGGCCAGAAATAGCTGAAATAGAACTCTTTGGTATTAAAATAGAGCAATAACGACGGCAGTAAGAACGCAAGAAGCGTCTGCACGGCCATCACAGAAACCGTACGCATCTTCTGGTACGCATCGTGACGCCAGCGCCGGTAGAAACGTATACCCATCGCAACCACCAGTACCGTGTAGAGAAATCCGTAAAGAAACCAACGGTCGGCGTCCCGGTTGCGCATCAACCGTGAAAGTGGATTCAGGTTCGTTGCCCACCCTTCGATCTTTGCGGATAGAGGCTGCGGGTGCAATGCGCGCAGGCGATCAACGAACACACGGTTTTCTGGTAAGAGGTATGTGTGATACGCGGCGGCCGTTGATTTTTCTTTTGCACCCGCGATAACGTGCTTAAGCTGCGCCTCGAGTCCGTGCCGGGCCGCGAGGTTGTCAGCCTGCGCAATAGCGAGTTTCTTCTTGAGCGGTGCAAGAATCGTTTCTTGTTGCCGACCTGCGATGATGGCGTCGAGATCGTACGACCAATAGAGCATGACATAGAAGCCGACAAAAATAACCGCGAACGCCCAGCCCAAAATGCCCCGACGCGTCAGGCTTTGCCAGAGCGCCATGCGCAATCGCACCCGGCTGTGCCCACCCGTGCTCAGGGGAGCCATTGCGTTCAAGTTCGTCTCAGGTGCGCCCATGCGGGTGCCTGCTCCCGGGGGCAGTGTCGTAAAGTATGTTTCATGTTGCCGCTACCCAAAAGCCTGCAGAAGTTTCTTGCCGAAGGCGACGTCGAGTGCGTGGCCGCCACGCGCGCCGAGCACATGACCCTGAATCGGCCTGCCGATCAGCGCCAGGTCGCCGATGAGGTCGAGAATCTTGTGGTAGACCGACTCGCGCGGGAAACGGAACTCATTCATCGTCGTGCCGTCGGGCATGTAGATCACCGCATTGTCGACGCTGCCCCCCTGCGCCAGGCCGCGCGAGCGCAGGTATTCAACGTCTTTCATGAAGCCGAACGTGCGCGCAAAGCCAATGGTTTCGACGAACGTCGCGTCGTCATAGGTCAGTTGCACTGCCTGGTTCTTCAGCAGCGGGTGAGGATAGTCAATGTAGTACGAAACCTGAAAATCAGGCGCAGGCATGGCGACAAGGTAACGATCCCCATCGGTGACTGAAAGGGGACGCGTGACCACAATCGGCTTCACTTTTTCTGCGTAGTGGTGCAATTCAAGCGATTGCAGAGCGCGAATAAAAGGACCCGCGCTGCCGTCGGCTATCGGAATCTCGGTGCCGCCCTCAACTTCAATCGCGACGTCGGTGATGCCGAGCACGAACAGCGCATACAAAAGGTGTTCGACCGTCTGCAACTGCATCTGCCCGTCCGTGTCGCCCCCGAGAGTTACCGCGAGCGACGTATCGATGACATTTTCGAGCGAGGCGCGCACCGCCGAGCGGTCATTGCGGCTGCCGCCAGAGCGAAAAAAAACAATCCCTTCGCCACAATCAGCGGGATAAAAAGTGAGCCGCGTCAACTCGCCAGAGTGCAGGCCAACGCCTTCATAGATGCCGGGCTGTTTGATCGTCGTGCGAAACGGGCGCGGCATCAACCTTTTCTCTTTCTGGCGCTAGCGCGAATTTTTTCATCGGTCGAGATGTCAGGCTCGAAGAAGATGAAGCGCACATCGGTAAATTGCGTGCGTATTGCCTTCTCGATTGCGTTGATATCCAAAACTAGTTTTTTTGCCGATGCCGGCCACTTGCGAAAACGTACTTTCAGCGCGAGCACAATATCGTGTCCGTGGTGCTGCGTAATCAGATTCAGCACGTCGAGATGCGGATAACGCAACGCCAGAAATTCGCGAAATGCGGATTTAAAATCGTCGTCAGCGCTTTCGCCGATAATAAGACTCTTGATCTCGAGCGTGATCATGACCGCGATCGTAATGAGCAAAAAGCCGATCACGATGCTGCCAATCGCATCATATATTGGGTTCTGCGTCAGGTATGCAAGCAGGACGAAGAGCAACGCAATCGCGAGACCGAGCAACGCCGCAATGTCTTCGCCGATGACAACCATGAGCTCGCTCTGCCGCGTATCGCGAAACCAGCGGTAGAGTGACCTTTTGGCGCGCGAAGTTTTGATTTCTTTGAGCGCTCCGTAAAGCGAGAACGATTCGAGTACCACCCCGATTGCCAGAACGGCGATGGCGATCCAGGGATATTGCAATGGCTGGGGCGCCGCAAGCTTGTGGCTGCCTTCATAGACGGAAAAAACGCCGCCGACTGAAAAGAGCAGTAGCGCGACCATGAACGACCAAAAATACGAAACCTTTCCATAACCGAGTGGATGCAACTCACTCGCCGGCGCTCGGGATTTTTTCATGCCGATCAGCAGCAAAATCTGGTTTCCGCAGTCGGCAAACGAATGGATCGCCTCGGCCGTCATTGACGTCGAGGCCGTCACAACCGCCGCAGCTGTTTTCGTCAGCGCGATGCCCGTGTTTGCCGCCAGTGCATAGTAGATCGCTTTGGTTCCGGTTGCCATATTGGTTTAACCCGAGAAAATAAAAATCTGAATGACATCGCGGCAACGATTTATGCGTAAGTAATGTCAGTCTATGCCACGAAGACAGCCTATCGCCCTGTGTCTGATCGCCCTGCTCGCTTTGGCCTGCGAGAAACAGCCTGAAATACCCACGCCGCAAGACCGCGCTGCGCAGGATGCAGAGCGCATTGCCACGATACTCGAATCTCCCGATCGCCAGAGCTGGCAGATGCCTGAAAAGGTGATTGCTGAGCTCAAGCTGAAAAGCGGCGACATTGTCGCTGACATCGGCGCGGGTACCGGCTACTTTGCCCGGCGTTTTGCTGAGCGCGTTGCGCCGAAGGGCCAATCAATTGGTTTTGACATCAATGGGGCAATGGTCGACTACATGCAGCGCGACGCCGCTACCCGGGGCATGAAAGAGACCTACCGGGCGGAGCTCATTCAGTCACGAAATCCTGTGCTTCAGAAAGACTACTATGACCTGATTTTTTTCTGCAACACGTACCAGCACATCGAGAACCGAGTTGCCTATTTCAAAACCCTGTCGCAAAGCCTCAAACGCAAAGGCCGCATCGTGATCATCGACTTTACGAAGCTTGAAAAAGCGGACGAAGAATCGGGTGAAGTTCCCGCAAATCTGGTCGATAAGAATACTGTGAAACGAGAATTTAAAAAAGCAGGCTTTCGCCTGAAGCGCGACCTGAACTTCTTACCGTCGCAGTTTTTTCTCGAATTCACCAGAGCCTGAGAATGCTGAATTTCGTCGGCCGCCTGCTGAAGCCTGCACCGAATACCACCTGCGGCGACTGCGCTGCTAAAGAAAAATATACTCTGCTGAATGCCGCTGTTGACACAGTGCGTGGTGATTACGCGACCGATGAGGTACGCGCCGAACGCATGGCAACCTGCAAGAAATGTGAATACCTGGCGCTGGGCTCGAACTGTAAACTTTGCGGTTGCTTCGTGCACCTGAAAACCAGGTACGCGGCAGCATCATGCGATATCAATCGCTGGTAGTTCACACGGCCATATCGAGCGTTATCGGCCCGCCGGACGATAGACAAAGCGCCCTGCCGTCGGCGAGCAGCGTCTGAAATTGCAGCGGTTCAGTATCGACGTCAGCACGGGTAATATATTGCCAGGCAACCGAGTTATAATTGCGGATAAATTCGCTGGAAAGTCTCTCTTCATGTTGCGAAAAAGCGCGCCGTATACCCTGCCAAATTTCGAGCCATAATCTTTGTACAGCAAGCGGTTTACCCGCAGAGAGCGCCAGCGATGTAGCTGTTTCGCCAAGCGGCTCGGGAAAATCTGCACAATTGACGTTCACGCCGACACCCACGACTGCCAGCTGCGGCAACCGGGCATCGGCGGCGATGAGCACGCCTGCGAGCTTCTTGCCACTGCAAACTATATCGTTTGGCCAGCGAATGCGTACCGTCGTATGACGCACCAAAACCTGCCACAGCGCATAACCGACCCGTGCAGAGATTTCACCGGGTCCGATCGTGTTGACCGGGACAATCATAGAGAATGCGAGATTCTCATCGGCCCGGCCCGAAAACCAGGTGCGCGTTAGCCGCCCACGGCCTGAGGTTTGTACACGGGCGCGTACGGTATCGAATGGCTGCAAAGCCCCCAAACGGTCAAACATCCACCTGTTCGTTGAATCGACTTCGGCGAGTGTCGTAAAACGTCGCAGAAACGCCCTCTCAATCGGTCAGGTCTTGCTTCTCCCACAGAAGGTAGCGAGCGAAAAAATAGTAAAAGAGCAAGGGAAAGAGCACCACAAAAAACGAATGATCGGTCGCCCAGACCACTACGGCGACCGACAGGCACGTCAATGCAAAGAAAGCCACCAGAGCCACGAGCCACCGGCGATACGTTGTTTCGAGTGCAGCCGGCACTCCCGCGAGCGAAGCGATCTTGACGAAACCGCGCCAGGGCAGATCGCCCGGTTTTGCGCGGTGTATGTCAAAAGACAAGTAAACAAACACCGCAAGCGCCGTCAGGTTCACCAAAAACAAAAGCGTCGTGCCGAACGAAATGGATTCCATGTTCAAGATGGTTCAGAAGCGCCGAACCCCGCGAAAAGCCAAATATGCAGGCGCGACAGTCTGCTTGTATTTTACTTTGACAGCGCATTTTCAATCTCGACTTTGCAAGCATGCAGAATTTCAACACGTATTTGGCGCAGGGTATTGGTTCGCTGCCCAGTTCGCTCGTTTCGGTAATATTGATACTCATATCTATTCTGACCGTAACCGTGGCGCTCGAGCGCGGTTATATCTTGTTTCGTGCGAATGTGACGCTTGATCCCGAGCAGGGACGGTCTCTGATTCGTCTGATCAGTGCAAAAAAATTTGACGAGGCACTCGAATTCTGTTCAGGCAAGCTGCATCCGGGTTATCGCGCGGTGGCGCGCGTCTTAGAAGGCCGGCAGCTTCACCCTGACCTTTACAGCTACGCACGGGAAGTTATTTTTGAAGAGCAGGTCGGCCTTGAACGCTTCACATCGTTTCTCGGCACCACGACGACCCTCGCCCCGATGCTCGGCCTGCTCGGTACGGTGACTGGCATGATTAAGGCCTTCAGCGCCTTTGCCCGCGCCGCGCAGCGAGCCGATCAGCTGACTATCGGCATCCATGAAGCACTCATTACGACGACGCTCGGCCTGATGATCGCGATACCCGCGCTTGTGATGTTCAACTATTACGTCAAGCGCACGAACCAGCTGATGGACGAATGCGAGATGCTCGTCGAGCGCGCAGTCAAAGAACTCAAATAGTATGATGCGCGCCCGCACACGGCTGAGCCTCAGAACGGGCATTGAGCTCGCCCCATTTGTCGATATTTTGTTTCTTCTGGTGACTTATTTTCTTATGAACGCGACCCTGGCAAATAACCCTGCGATTAAGATTGAACTGCCTAAATCCGATTCGTCGCAGTCAGCCGAGACGCAGCCTCTCATAGTTCTAATCAATCAGGATAACCAGATCTTCGTGAACGACAAAAATGTTCCGCTAAAAGAGCTGGGCAAAACGGTCAGCGACCTCATCAAAGACAAAGATAAAGATCAGGTTATCATCCGCGGGGACAAACGGTCTTCATACCAAATGATCATCTCAGTTATGGATGAGCTGAACAAATCGGGCGTTACGCGTTTCAACCTCGCAACAGACCGCTAACTACGCAATGGCAGGCCTGTCTCTCAAGTTGAACCGCAGAGAGGCCTTGTTTCGTCTGGCAGCCGTCGTCTGGGGCTACGCGTTTATTCATACTTTCCGCTGGCTGCTCGATAGCTTTTTCCCCTATTACCGTAACATCTTTCCGTTGTCTCAGTTTGCTCTGGTTCTATTTGCGATCGCCTTCTTATCGGCGGCGCTCTATTCGGCGAGCAAGCGTCGCGTACGATCGCACGTGCAGGCGTCGCTGCTGGTGGCAACGGCCCTGATAGGTTATGCTCTGGCGTATAGGCAGCTCGGGTATGAAAATGCCTATTTGCTTTTACCTGTGCCTCTGACTTTTTTCGCCCTCAGCCTCTGGTACGAACTCTCGCGCCACCTGCTCACATACCAGCCGGCAAAAATCTACCTGATTGTCGGAGCCGCAGCGGCGCTGCTTTCTCCCCGCGGGGCGGAGAATGCCTGGGTTGGTCCCGGCATTGCTGCGGTTGCGATTGTTATTTCCCGTTTTCAGAAACCGCGCGAATGGGAGATTCAGCACGAACGTCTTGTCACCCTAAGGCAACTCATTGACTTTCTGCGGTACCTGTTTCTCGCACAGGCATTTCACGCAACACTCGGGCAAAATCGGCCCAACCTTTCACTTGTGCTGCTGATCACACTTGCGGGCATTTCTATTCCGCAATTTGTTCGCCTTTTTGGCGCGGTCAGGCCGCACATACAGCATGGACTTGTTATCTTGCCAGTGGTCTTTCTCGGTCTGGCCGGCATTTTTAACCTTTTACATTACAATTTCTGGGGGGCAATCGCCTACTCCACACTCGCCATCTGGGAAAGCGTGTATTTCTCCAAAGCGCACGAAGTCTATCTCAAACGGGAAAAGATTCTGGCAGGGCTTGCTATTGCGTCCGCCCTCATCGCCTACTACATCGCCACAGAATGGCTGCAGATTCTTTCAGGCCTGCTGATCATCGCAGTGCTCACGGGCATCACCTTCTATGTGGCGAAAGGTTGGCGCAAAACGATTACGGCTCTTTTTGCCGCTTCGGCGGCCGCATGGATGCTGTCAGTACAATGGAAGTACTCCAACTCGGTCACGCGCGAGTTCTTCAAAACACAAACGCTCCGCATACGCACGCCACAATTGCCCGACACGGGACTCTTGATGACCATCGTCAACCTGCAGAAAGACAGCGGTCGGGCAGTTTTTACCAACATGCTGCCTAACGAGCTGCTCGAAGATGCAGCCTGGATCAACCAAAATTTTTACCCGCTCGAAGTGAACCCGGCGATGCTGGTGTTAAGACTCAGTTATAGCTGTTACATAAAAAAACAGGCAAATACGTATATCTTCGACGAAAGCAGCCTTGGCGTCTATGGAGATTCGCATGCATTGCTCGCCCTTCAGCAGCTAATGGCGCAGCTGCCCGGCTGCGATTTTTACATCGCGGATAAGTCGCAGCTGCGATCACTGAAAAATCTTTCGCAGAGCCTGCAAGCTGACCCGCGTCTTCTGCAAAATATTACGGCCGCAGATGCCGCGAAACTGCTGAGTCTCGCGCGAGCAGAGAAACGCCAGGACCTCATGGCCGAAGCGCAGGAACTCTACGAGCAGGTCTACCGATTCTACAAAGAAGATGTTACCTTCTTGCGTGAACTGTCGGCGCTCGCAGCAGCCCGCGGGCTGATTGACAGGCAGATCGAAGTTCTGACGACTATTGTTGCGATGAGGCAGGCAAACGCCGCCTACGACAAGAAGCTGCTGATGGAGCTTTATGCGCTAAAGCGCGACCGCAAGCAAAGTGCAAAGCTTGCCTATGAAATCTTATCCGAAGGCGCCGAGTCGCCGATCGCAATTTTTTCGTTCTTGCAGAAACTCTTCTCAGAGCCATTTGACCGATCGGAGATGCAGGCGCTTTTTCAGAAACTCTCGCTGTACCAGCCGAAAACAGATTTCGAAGTTATCAAATATTCAGGTCTCAAACGGGCCATAGAAGACCAATTGAAACAAAATCCGACCTACGATAGAAAGTTTCAGGATGAAAATCATCGTCAGGAATTCATCTCGTTTCCTGAATAAAAAACCTGCCAGGGAAATTCTTTAGTGTTTGCTGCGGTTCATGCGATCGGATGCATCGCGCAGGAATTTTTTTTCGGCATTCGTCAGACTTTTCATACCATCTCGGGATATCTTGTCGAGAATTGCGTCGATACGGGCCTCGTGCACAACACCGGAACCTGGCGTTGGCACCGCTGCCGCGTGGGGCGCCTGAGTGCTCTTCTGTCTGAACCAGCTAAAGAGACCTTCGAATATTCTGCCCAGCCGCGCGGGTTCACCCCCCGTGACGAGCAGCAGCACGCCTGCTGCCACGAGGCCACCCAGGTGCCCGGCTGCAGAGAGCACAAACGGGGCTGACGATACAGCGTAAGACATCGCAATAACCCCGGTAATCAGCGCCACGAATTTCATGCGCACCGGGAATAAGAAGAAGAACCACACCTGCCTCTCGGGCCAGTAGATTGCGTAGGCTATCAGCAGCCCAAGGTTAACGCCCGCCGCAGAAAAGAACACATCACCGCGCATTGCGGGAAAAACCGCGCTGAGGCCCAGGAACGTGAGCGCGGCGCCGAGAGCACAAATCAGGTAAAAGCGAAGAAAACCAATGCGTCCCCAGCGTTGCTCGAGTTCAGAACCGAACATCCACAGCGTCAGAGCATTGAAGAGCAATTGTAGCGGATTCGTGTGGACAAGAGTCGCGGTGAATATCTGCCATACATAGCCAGTATTAAAAACTGCGTCGAAGCTGAGCGAAAAAGCAGCGGCCAGCGAATGTTTGTGCATGAGCGCCGACTCGAGCACGATGGCAGTGCAGAGGGCAATCTGCATCCACAAGAGGCGAAGCACCGCCCAGGTCGCGCGGGGGGCTGAATACATTATTGCACCTGCTGCGTCTGGCGCACGAGAGTCATGTGTTCAAATTTTCCCCAAAACATAAATCCGTTGCCGCCTCCGTCTGCGCTGCCTTTGATCTGGTCGGTAAAATACTTTTTGCCATAACCCCAAAGAGAATTTTTCATCGGAAACGCCTGTATCCACGGGCGCATCACAAACTCGCCTTGCGCATAATAGACTCCCCGGGAAAGGGCGAGTAACAGCAACTGGTATGCACGTTCTGCCTGTGGGTAATCGCGCATGTATTCGTCTCCGAAATGTGAGCTGTAGTGCATCGGCGAAATGACGTCGAGTATGCGTCCGTAAACTTCGAGGTCTTGGCCGATTGCACCCGGCACGCGGTACATTCCGTTATAACCGTAAATATCGGCACCAATCGGCAGGTGCGTCGCAGCGCGCACGCCGACGAGAAAGTTCTCAAGCGCCTCAGAGGCATAATAATCATTTTTTTTGTGCGAATACCGGCAGCGACCGACGGCTCCATCAGAAGGAAAGCGGATATAGTCGAGTTGAATTTCGTCGACGCCGCGCTCGGTCAGCTCTTTCACGAGTGGGGCATAGTATTCTGTCAGCAGATTCGGATTATAAGGGTCGATCCACCTTTCGCCGGGAACACCTACCCATTTGCCGCCACCGGCATCTCGAATCGCATAACCCTCTCGCTCGAACAGCTTCGCGTCTTTGAACACCACCATTCGCACGACGACACGTTTCCCGATCGCATGCACCTGCGCTATGACTTCCCCGAGTTTGAGTAACGGCCGCACCGCGCCAATCGCTTTTGCCACGGGAACTTCAGAATCGTACCGAACGATGCCATTGTCGTCTTTTACATCGAGTACAATACCTGTCCAAAAATCTTGCTGCAGCTCTTGCAAAACAGCCTTGTGCCGTTTGTTCCAGTTGAAGGCAGATGTGTAGAGCAATCGCTGCCCGGACGCATTCTGCATTCTCGCCTTTTTCTGGTCGGTCAGAAACGAACGGCGCGCAAGGTACGTCACTTCATTGCCGTCGCTATTGATGAACGCATACGCGGCGAGCGCTGATACACCCGGGGCGACGCGCTCTTGAGGGGTAAATGTCCATTGAGGATTCCCGAGCGAACCTGACCAGACACCGCGACGACAAGACAGCACCGCATTCTGTTCTGTGACAGCGCTCACTGACGAGCATTCGTCAAACTGGTCAGAGAGCCCCTGCACTTCGACCTTCTGAAAGCGCGCGGCAGATTTCTTTCGCATATAGAGCGCCGGCTTGGGTCCTGTTGCGACGAGAAGGTCACCAGAGGTGAGTTCGTGAATCGCCTGAATCTCTTCAAAAATGAAATGCGACTTGCTGTGCGGTTTGCCAGGCAGACCGCCGTTCGCGCTGGCAAATTTCAGCACGAGCGGTTTTTTACCCTGAACTGCCTGGTCGAGTGTGGCCGCCGGCAGCGGCGCAATTTCAAGGCCGTTCACCGACGTACCCAGATACACGTTCGATTTCCCGCGGTGGATCGCCGTAAAGATTACAGCCCGTCGCAGGTTGGTTTTTACCGGCTGCCAACGTCGGGCTGCATCTTCAGTGCGCAGCAGTACTTCATGCTTGTGCGTCAGAAACTGCGCCTCATTATCGATCGCATAAACGCGCCGCTGGTTGTCTGCGTCGAGCGCCATCGGCACCTGCTGCACATTGTGGCGCGACCACGTTTTGCCCTGATCGGCAGATTCGAGCACACCGCGGTTTGAAGTGCCGATCACATAGCGATCGGGTGTCATCGCGCTGGCTGTCACATACGTGTCAGCCGCGAAACCTTTGGTATCGCCCGTGCCATTGCGAGAGAACCCTCTGTCGCGCGTGCGAAAGTCATGCTCAACGGCAAAGCCCTGAACGAGGTTGGTATTCGCCGCCTGAGCGGACGCGAAATTGCGCTGGGCTGCGAACAGCCCCGCAGCCACCGAAAGAATAAGGGCAAAAAGCGAAAAGCGGCGCCGTCGGTTCATGCTGTCTTGCCGAAGGCAATCCGCGCAAGCTTCAGACCTATAATCAGAAAGAGCGGCATATAAATAAATGCCACCAACGGGTTGTAGTCGACGGTAAGATGCCGCGCGATGAGAGCTAAAAAGACTATGAAGAAAACCAATCCCGTCGCTGCGACGATTCGAGCCGCACGAGCACGCATCCCGGACCCGAGCAGGCCATTCAACACTTCAATTTTTAACGCCTCGCCGCGTGAAAGCGCAATCGAGCCGCCGAGCAAAGCAGCCACCAGCATCAGGTGTGAAGGGAACTGTGAAAGCGCATCAACCGCTGAGACCGACCACGAAGTTGCGCTCAAGAGGCGCAGCAGAATAATCGCCAGGGAACAAAAAACCAGCAGGGTTACGGCTAGGCCCGCAACAGCAAGTTCAATATGGCGCAACTGCACCCCCGTTCGACTGTGCTCCTGCGCCATGCGGCCAAACGCGCCTCTGACTTAACGCGTCAAATAAACAATTTGCGACATGAGTCAACGACCTGAGAAGGCAGTATGGGTGAAGAGTTTCAAACAGCAAAATCTGCGCGCGAATTTGTCGGTTTGCCCGATGCAAACCCCGTCGTCCCGGTTCGCGACGCGCGCCAGCATAACGCTTTTGACCCGTCTGTGCGCCTGTCGCTAAGCGAAATTCGTGAACTCGACGAAAAATACGTGCTGCAGACGTACGCACGCATGCCGGTCGCCTTTCAATACGGTGCAGGCGACCATCTTTACGACACCGAAGGCAAAGAATACATCGATTTTCTGAGCGGCATCGCCGTTACTGCGCTCGGGCATGCGCACAGCGACCTCATTGCCGCGCTAGGCCGGCAGGCCGAAATGCTGTGGCATAGTTCAAACCTGTTTTTCAACCAGCAGCAGGCGCAGCTTGCACGCGCGCTGGTCGAGATCAACTTTCCCGGCAAAGTATTTTTCTGCAATTCGGGTACGGAAGCGAACGAAGCCGCGGTGAAGTTCATGCGCGCCTATGGCCAGACCAAAACGCCGGCACGTCAGAAGATCGTCGCGGTAAAAGACGGCTTTCATGGCAGAACCTTTGGTGCGCTTTCGATCACGGGGCAGGACAAAATTCAGAAAGGATTCGGTGAAATTCTCGGGCACGTAGAGTTCGTGGCGGCCGATGACATTGCAGGCCTCTCTGCCGCGATCGATTCGGCGACATGCGGCGTCATTTTTGAACCTGTCCAGGGCGAGTCGGGAGTAATTCCCTTGTCGGCTGATTTTCTGAAGATCGCGCGTGCGCGCTGTAACGAAGAAGGCGCTCTGCTCTGCTTCGACGAAATTCAGATTGGCATGGGAAGAAGCGGACACTACTTCGCTTACCAGCACTACGGGGTGCTGCCGGACATCGTCACCATGGCAAAGGGCCTCGGTGGGGGATTTCCCATTGGCGCAATGCTCGTCGCTGAGAAATATTCTGCAGTTTTTGAAAAAGGCATGCACGGGACAACCTTCGGTGGTAACCACCTGGCTACGGCAGTGGCCTATGAAGTCATTCGCACAATCGAATCAGAAAAGATTCTCGACCACGTTAAGGCGTCGTCGCGCTACCTAACTTCAGCGCTGAACAAGCTGAAAGAAAAGTATCCTGATAAAATTACAGAAGTACGCGGGCTCGGCCTGCTGATCGGCATCGTCTTCAAAGACAATATCGAGGCTAGGCCGCTGATTGAAAAGGCGCTACAACTGGGGCTCATCGTCGGACGCGGCGGCAACTCAGTGCTGCGTCTGGCCCCACCCCTCAACGTGCGCAAGATAACGATGGACGCAGCGGTAGAAAAACTAGACCAACTGATCGCCGGCATTCCAAACGCCTAGTGCGACTGCCCGACGCCATTAAAGTCCCGATTCGGGGGCATGAGTACTCGGTCAGCTATCTGGCGAAGATCAAAGATCTCGCGGCGGTGCTGCCGGGTGAAACAGGCCGCTTTGCGCTGATAGACAGCAATGTCGACAAGATCTACGGCGGAGCGTTTCGCAAGGCCCTCAAAAAAACGCCATTTATCGTCATACCCGCCGGGGAAAAGAGCAAGAGTTTCGCTTCACTCGAAGGTATCGCCGAAACGCTGATCAGACTCGGAGCGAACCGTTCTTCAGAACTCGTCGCGATTGGTGGCGGTATGGTGGGTGATCTGACCGGTTTTCTTGCCGGTGTCTTCATGCGCGGTATTCCGTTCGTTCAGATACCGACGACACTGCTCGCGATGGTAGATTCATCGGTCGGTGGCAAGACTGCGGTGAATCTCAAAACGGGAAAAAATCTCGTGGGAGTCTTTCACCAGCCCCGCGCGGTGTTTATGGTTCCCGAAGTGCTGAAAACGCTACACCCGCGAGAACTGCAATGCGGCCTCGCTGAGGCGGTCAAAACAGCCCTGATCAGTACCGATGAATTCGTGACAGAACTCGAAAGGCACACGCTGGTTTCAGCCATGCGCCACAACGATCTGCTCGCGATGATTTCGGCAGCCTGCGTGACGGTCAAGAGTGCGATTGTCGTTCAAGACGAGCGTGAAGAGTCCATACGGGCATTCTTGAATTTCGGGCATACGCTGGCGCACGCGCTTGAAGCGCACGCAGGCTACAAAGGCATTCTGCACGGCGAGGCTGTAACGATCGGTATGCGTTTCGCTGCGCTTGTTTCAAGGCGATCGGGCTACCTGAGCAGCGCGGACGAGCAACGCATTGCAAACCTGCTCGCTCAATATCAACTGCCGGCAAATCTGCGAGACTATGTACGTCTGGCGAAACCCAAGACAGCCGCTGCACCCAAACGCCTCATCGAGCTCATGCGAGCAGACAAAAAGAACAAAGGGAAGGCGATTCGTTTTGTGCTGCTGAGCGGTCTCGGCCATGCACGCCTACCCGAACCTGTGAGCGAGCAAGAACTGCTTGCGAGCCTGAAAGAATTTCAGGCGTTAGCATAACATGAGTACCGAGCCGAAGGGAGCCATGCGCCTCACTTTTGTCAATGGCCCTAACCTGAATATGCTCGGCAAACGCGAGGCAGGGTTCTACGGCACGTTTTCGCTCATCGATCTTGAAAACACCATTCGCACGCACGTCGGCCAGCGAGCAGAAATGCAATTCTTTCAATCAAATAATGAAGGTGAAATAATTACCTACCTGCAGAACCTGAACGAAAGCGACCGCCTCGTGTTAAATGCTGCATCGTTGACGCATACCAGCATTGGTATTCGCGATGCATTGAACGCCACGCGCGTACCATTTGTCGAGGTGCACATCAGTAACGTCTACGCGCGCGAGGCATTTCGGCATCATTCATACCTCAGCGATATCGCACGCGGCGTCATTGCCGGTCTCGGGGCAGACGGTTACCTAGCTGCGGCAGATTACTTCTTGCGAAACTTCAAATAGATGAACCAGCCGCTGATCAGCAAAAAAGGCGACGGCAGCTATGAGCTGTCTGAAGCAGGCCTTAACCGCGCATACCTGCTCACCATGCAACGTTTGCTCGTCCATTATGCGCAGCAGGCGCTAAAAATGCCACCAACTGAGGCACAGGCGCTCAGCCAGAAACTGCCTGCGCTGATCGGGCAGATCATCAAGAAACTCGACGACTACTTCGATCAATTACCGCAATTCGCAGCGTTTATCAAAGAACCTAATGCGGGTCGGCTCGGCGCGTACATTGGACAGAACTTCATGCCGCACCTCGAGAAGGTGAAAGAGAAGTTGCTCGAAACGGAAATACCAAAATTCAAGTCAGAATACGAAAATCCGTATCGTGTGCCGTCAAACGATCTAATCATGCTCTATGCTGCTGATTTCCAAAAGGCGCCTCCTCTCACGTACAAACCATTTGATCCTGAAGCAGAGGCCGAAGAAAAGCTCAAAGCTGCGGAACTTGTACTGCCAGGCGAAGCACCCGCTTCGGCAGGGCCCAAGCCCCAACCGGGAGAAGTGCTGCTGAACAAATATGCATCCTACTTTATAACCGCAAGGCCGCTCGTATACACGCCCGACACCGGCTCAGGCGACGACGATGCCGGCGAAGTGGCGCAGCCTTCGGTACCGCAGCAACTGACCTTCAGAAATTTCGTCATGATCGTTAACAGCGTTGGTCGCTACATGAAAATGGGCGATCAGGCGGGTTACGCGAAATTTTACCAGAGCCTGCCACCCATACAGCAGGCAGCTTACACGTACTATACACTCTTTCAGAGAGCCGCGCAGCAACAAGACGTCGCTTGGTCTGACGAAATTCACAAAGTGATGCAGCGCGCGAAGGTCGATGCGGGTCAGGCAAACAAACTCAAAGACGAAGTTGAAGCGTACCGCAAGGTGGCGCAGAGCATTCAACGCGCCCTCGCGGCTGGGCAGCAAAAGGGTATGCCTGCTCAACTCGCGCAGGGAATTTACCCGCAGCTCGTCAGTATATTCGAAAACGCCGGAGCGCTCGCAGAGAAGCGGACGGCGCTCAAGATGTCGCTGCTGCAGGTCACGGTGCCTGCCGCCAAAGAGGCAATCACCGCAATTCTTTCTGAGCAGCTCGAAGAGCTCGCCGACCTCTACTCTCTGCAGTGAGCGCGCGCGTATCGGCGGCAGATGCCCTGAGCTCACGGCTCAAGGCATATCGCAAATCCGAAAAACCTCGCGAAGACCAAGACACCCCACAGAGGCAAACCACCGCGATCGCCAGCGAAATTTTTATGCAACACCCGCTCACAGGCTCAGCGCTAGTCCTACCCGACAGCGTCGCGCTTGATTTCGCAGAGAATTGCGCCGCAACTGACCTTCTCTTCTTCGACCTCGAATCGACCGGACTGGGTTCGGGCGAAGAAACGTACCCGTTTCTGATCGGTGCGGGAAGCGCAGCTGCAAACGGGATAGAACTCTCGCTGTTTTTCGCCGAGTCGCCTGCTGACGAGGCGGATGTATTGCGTAAATTTATCGACCGCGCGCAGCAAAAGATGCTCGTCACCTTTAACGGCAAATCTTTCGACTGGCCGCTCGTCTCACGCCGGGCGGCGCGTTACGGCATCGCCACGGGATCGGCCGGCAAACGCCACATCGACCTCTACCACCTGATTCGCCGCATCTACCCTGAAAAGCCTTCACGCCTCATGGATGCCGAAACCCGGTTGCTAGGTTTCACACGGGAAGGCGACGTGCGGGGTGCTGAAGTTGCACAAGCGTACTTTGAATACCTGCACATCGGCCGCAAAGACGTCAAAGACAAGATTCTTCACCACAACAAAATTGATGTGCTCTCGCTCGTCAGTCTCTTGCAGCTTGTGTCCGCCGCCTTTATCGCCGGACGCAGCGGCAAAACAGGCTGGGCTTATAAACTGCACCGCCACAAGAGCGCCACTTTACCGCAAGCGCGCGAAATTCTGCTGCAACGCGATCAACAATCACTTGATGCGCGCGATTTGGATCAACTCGCCGAAACCTACAGAAAAGAAAAGAATTATCATAAAGCTGCGCGGCTCGCGCTCATGAGTTATCGCAAAGGTTACCCGCAGGCGGTGGTGAGGGCAATACGTAATCTTAGACGGCTTTCAGGCAAAAAAGAATCTGCCGCGCGCATCGCGCGCTTTGCCCTTGCGCGCGAAGACGAACGCATCCAGCGGCAACTGCTGTCTTACGTCGGCTAAGGCCGGCCGCGTTCTGCAGCAAGGTCACTTTTTCGGCAAGAGTTTTGCTGCGCCAGAGGTCTGGTGCACGTCAGGGTTGAGCGAATAGACAGACATACCCGGCGCCAGAATCTGTGCGTAGCGGTCGAAGTACAGAAATTGCTTAATGAGCAGAGCAAATTCGCGCGGGATCTTGAGCCCGTTATCGCGCGCAACCCCGACAATCTGCAGCATCATCTGGTTCAGGTCACCCTCATCGACAGCAATTTTCTCGCCGCGCGAAGCGGCTTTTTCGACTGTACGGCCGAAATTGTTCACTTGTTCGAACACGGCCTTGAGCTCTTCTGCGAACCTGGCCTCTTCAACCTTCTGGCCTCCGCCACCGGTTGCGTCGAGGCCGATCAGCGAGCGGGCGATCATGCGGTAGTCTTTTTCTCCAACTCCCTGGACCAGCATCCACAGCGATTCGAAGACTTTGGGGCTGAAGCGGCCAACGATGCCGAAGTCAAGAAATCCAATTTTGCCGTCTTCGAGAATCATGAGGTTGCCCGCGTGCACGTCCGCATGAAAAAAACCGACAAGCGCGAGCGACTGAAACCACGTAGAGAGCGCCTTTTCAAGCACCGCACGCGGATCGCGCGCATATTTGCGCACAACTTCAAGATCGGTCAGCGGCGCACCGTAGAGGCGCGACATCGTGAGCACGCGCTTAGTACTGAGCGCCTTGACGACGCGCGGTACAACCACGTCAGTCTCATCTGTATCTTCGAGAAATTTTTCGAATTCAGCGATATTTTTCGCTTCTTGTATGAAATCGGTCTCATCGGCCATTGAACGACCGAGTTCGTGTATGACGTCGGTGACGCCTGCGCGTTTGGTTTCGGGAAGAAGAATCTCAAGCAAACGCGCAGCGAATGACATTAGCCCAAGATCGGCATCCATCTTGGCTTCGATGTTCGGGCGTTGAATCTTGAGCACAACGCTCTCACCGGTAGCGAGAACCGCTGCGTGCACCTGAGCAATCGATGCCGATGCCAGTGGAATCTCTTCAATCGAGCGAAATTTCTTACGGTAATCTTTGCCCAGTTCGGCGCTGAGTATCTTCTCAAGGTCGGCAAACTCGACAGGGGTCGTACGATCGAGCAAAGCCTGCATTTCGGTAACGTAGGTGTCGGGAAAGATTCCCGGGGCCGAGGCGATGAATTGCCCGAGTTTAATATACGTTGCACCTAGGGCTTCAAAGATACGCCGCAGTTCGCGAGCGGTTTCAGGCGCCGCAGGGTTTGATACTACGCGGGTAAAGAACTGCGCATGCCGGGCAAATATGATCGAAGTCTGCGCCACGCGCGCAGCAGCGGTTACCGAAATTTTAAGATCATCGACCAGGCCCATGCCCGACGATTAGTGCGCCGCGGACAGTATGCAAACCTTTTTTACGTCAATCAGTATGCGCGGCTTGAGACGCGAATCACTGCGCTGCAGCCGTTCGTAAGCCTCGACCTCGCTGCGCCTTTTTTCGCCAGCGATCTTCGTCACCGAGCCCGCGAACTTATCGCCATACCAGCGTAACTTGCCGCGCTGGATCTCGAGGCGTTCTTCAATCTGAGATTTTCGAGCCTCTGCCGAATCGACAATACGCTTGTGCCAATAACTCTCAGAGGGCCTGATTTTCGCCATGATCGCCCTGATGTCTTCTCTTAGCTCAGGCGCTGCTTTGTCGATCGCCCTGAGCGTGACGGCGCGCAGGTACTCTTCGTCAATCTGCACCGCCTGAGCTTTGGCGGTCGAGACGAGATTGCAGATTTCGTCGAGCGGCGCTTCTGCTCCTTCGGTGCGTGGCACGTAAACGCGGTACATCCGCTTGTAGCGCTTATCGAGTTCAAGCGACAATGAGAAGAAGAAGAGCATGCCATCGCGATTAGAGGTGATGCGCACAACGGGCGCACGCTCGGCCGCCGCAAGAATTTCGGCTGCACAGTCATCGATAAATTCATGGCCGAACGCGAAGAACTCGAGATCGACACGTTTCGTCGCCAGGTCATGGTCGAATGTACCGCGGCGGGCGGCGCCCGATTTGCCCTTGTCCCCTTCGGCCGCCGGGGAGCGTAGTTCAACGACCGCGCCGTCATTTTTGACCGCCACACCCTTTGAGGCAGCAACCTCTAATATCAAAGCCCTGAGTTCGCTGCCGCTCAGCCTGCCCTCTTCGCTGTCGTGTGCATGCCTGAACGCAGCCAGGTTAAAGCTCATATGTTCGGTCGAGATCAGCCGATCGACGTTTCTCAGGTTTTCTTTCGCGAGAAACAGGCTGCGCTCAAGCTCTTCATTGTGTTCGCGTTTGGTTTTTTTTGAACCCAGAAATGCCATGAGGCTGCGGCCGAATTTGTATTCGCTCTCGAATTGACCGAGCAGCGTATCTGAAGGCCCAAGGGCATTTTCGAACAGGCGGATTTTTTCTTCTAATACCTCTACCACCCTTTCGGCGACGGTATCACGGCAGGCAAAGTTCACGATGTGCACGTCACGCGCCTGACCGAATCGGTGAATACGACCTATGCGCTGTTCGAGTTTCAGCGGGCTCCACGGAAGATCATAGTTGATGAGGCATGCCGCGATCTGCAGGTTGCGCCCTTCGCCGCCTGCCTCGGTGCAGATAAGAATATTCACGTCGTCGAAGAAACTGCGAATCGCGGCTTCTTTCTGTTCGAAATTTAATCCGCCATGAAACCCAGCCACTTTGTAGCCCTTCAGATTATCCGCAAGGTATTCGAGCGTCGATTTGAACTGCGTGAAGATGACGAACTTCTCATGCCCCATGCCGCGCATTGTCTTGAGGGTCTTCTGCAGGTGTTTGAGTTTGCTGTCCGATTCGATTTTACGGCCGAGGCGCGCCAGGTGCGTCAGGTGCTGAATTTCTTGCCGAACTTCCTGTGGATTGATAACTCCTGCTTCTTCGAAGCCTTCTTCTTCCTGAAATTCACGCACCGCTTCCATGACATCGTCGCTCTCGGCGATCTCATGCATCACCCTGAAGTACAGTCCTTCGAGCCGGGCGCGCCTGCCGTCGAGCGCCTTCAACAGCGCGTAGGGTGACGAATCGAGCAACTTCTGAAAGACAATCATGATAAAAGATTTCAGGTTTTCGCCACGCGAGAGCGCGCGATTAAACTCGGTTTTGACGTATTCGGTCGTGCGATCATAGAATTCGCGCTCTTCTTTGCCCAGATCAATTTTTACTGTCTTCGCAAACCGTTTGGTGAAACCACCCACGTCAATCTTGCGGCGGCGAATCACCACAGGCGACAGGCGGTCGCGCAGCAGCGTCGCATCTTCAGCAAATTGCGATTGAAAGGTCGCGAGCGGCCCCAAAATATCAGGGTCTATTAGTTGAATCAAGAAGAAGATCTCTTCGAGTTTACCCCGAAACGGCGTCGCGGACAGAAGCAAGAAGCCTTCAACGGCAGAACTCATCGCATTGGCAAAATGCCAGGCCTGCGTCACCGTATTGGCATCGCGCCGCAGGCGGTGCGCCTCGTCAAACACCACAAGGTCAAACTGGGCGTTCAAAAACTGCTCGAGGTAGCGCTCGTCTTTCGCAAGGTCAATCGACACCAGAAACTGGTTCGACGAGGCGAGCACATTCGCCTTACGCATTGCGTCGCCGTTCAAAATCACAAATTCTTCGGCAAACTTCGTACGCAGCTCCTGCTGCCACTGCGCCATCAGCGGCGACGGCACCACGATCAGTATTTTCCGATAGCCATGCTTGAGCTTCAGCTCTTTGAGAATCAGCCCCGCCTCAATGGTCTTGCCGAGCCCCACCTCATCGGCGATCAGAAAGCGCGGGCGCGACGCCGACACGACCTTTAAAGCCGCCTCAACCTGGTGCGGCAGCAGCATCGTGCGCGAAGACGAAAAAACTGCCAGCGGGTCGCGATAGTAGCGCTGCATCAGCCCCCAGAGGCGCGAAAAATAGCCGGTAAAACCGGCATCGTCTTCAGCGGTCGTGTTGGCTTGGCCCGGCATGCGGATCGAGACCTCTAATGCATCGCTTTCGCCCTGCAGCGCATACGCAACAGTGCCCTTCTGGTCAAAGGCCTCAGGACTCATGTCAAAATTCAGCTTACCCTGCGTCACGAAGAGACATAATCCGCCGGCACCTTGCAACGTAAAGGATACTGTCGCGCGGGGGCAAAAAAACGCAAAACCAGCAGGCCGAAGAATCCTCAAGAAAACTATATATCAATAAATAGTTTTTTGGTGGACAGCCTGCCTATGGTTATTTAACGATCTTTTTATCTTGTTTAGAGGCTTTCGAGCACGGCAAGTAGTCGGCGATGGACGCAAGGGAGCATCGATAAATGCCCCGGTTTAACCGCCGCAGATACCAAGGGTATCACAGGAGGATAATATGGAGTTCAAGAAAATAACGGTCAATGAGACCGCGCAGAAAGTAAACGAGACGAGCGAACGCTACCTCAACATGCTGGTACGTGGGCTCGACAATGCACTGGGCGCCGTGGGCATCGGTGGCCGCAAGGCTGATTACGACGACGAACATTACGAATTTGTTGGTGGAGCAAATGACGAACTGCGCAAAAAACACTACGACAAGAGCCTTCGCCTGCTTTGGAAAGCCGAACAGCACGCTTCGTGGTCGAGCTTCCATGACCTGACGCGCGATGAAGAAATGCTGATGAAAATGGCCGACGACGCGCTCAATGAAAATGAAAAGCGCGAAGTGGCGAGAATCAAGACTGCAGAATTCAAGGCTCTTTTGAACCGCGAGTACACACCTGCGCAGAAACAGGCGATCGTGAATATTCTTTCACTGATCGGCCACGGCGAAGCGTACGCATGGCTGGTATCAAATGAGGTCTTACGCGATGTCAAAAGCACCGGAGCCAAAGCAGCGCTCACCATGCAGGTGCTCGAAGAAGCCAAACACTTTGTGGTACTGCGCGAGCTGATTCAGGCTTTCGATACCGAAATTCCGCGTTTACCCGTATACGAGTACATGATGCTCGAGGGTACGCTCAAGTCACGCGGCCTCGAAAAATTCTTTGGCATGAACGTGCTCGTCGAAGGTATTGCGCTCAGTATCTTCGGTGCGCTCAGCAAGTTTCCGGGCCTCGAGGTGCTGCAGATGTTTCACCTCGACGAGTCTCGCCACTGCGCGCTGCCGACAAACTATCTGAAAACCCAGCCGCTCACCTGGTGGGAGAAAAATAACCCGGCAGCGACCGTGAAACGTTTCTTCATGGTTTTGCCCGCTATTCCACTCGCCATGAAAATGGAGAAAGACTTCGCAGAACTCGGCATCGACGTGTTCGAATTCGGAGGGTCACTGGTTCGCAAAGTCATCAACCTCGCCTACCGCGTCGGTTTTCACCTGCCAATGCCACAGGAGAACATGAAAGCATTTGTGAACTATATGTTCAATGCCTACTGTTCGGCAACGCGTGAAGACCACAAATTCAGGGAGTTTCTCGATTCAGAATCGACCCTCGGCGAAGCAGAACTCGCGGTCGAACGCGAAGTTTTCGGCATCGCGAGCTGATGGTATTCAGAAGAAACTGTCAGACAGATCGTTTCTTCAGATAACGCTTCAACATCTGCCGGCGCGTAAATGCCGGCAGGTGTCGGGCGACAAACGCGACTACCTTGTTCATGATCCCCGGGGCGCGTTCGCGCCGGTTAGACCCAAGCAAAATTAAAAGTTCAGCCGCAACCTGTTCAGGAGCCATGCGCGACACCTCAGATTTGGGAGACTCACCATCAGTTTCTGTGTTGGCGTGAAAGCCGGTTTCGATGCCTGCCGGACGCAGAATCTGCACGCGTATCGGACTTTTTTCCGCTTCGAGTTCTAACCGCCAGGCGCCGAGCAGCATCTCAGAGGCCGCCTTGCTCGCCGCGTAGACACTGCGGCCGGGCATCGCAAAATACTGCATGAGACTCGAAACCAGCACAAAACGCGGTGCTTTCGCCCGTTCAAGCAAATGCCGCGTCGCCTGTGCGAGGCTGATTACCGACAGCGAATTGACGCGCAGCGTTTCGGCTGCGTTGGAGAGCCGCGTCGCTGCGATTGTGCCCATATGATTGATGCCGGCATTGTGAACGACGAGATCGAGCTTCGCAATGCCGTTGATCTTCAAGACCTTTTCAAGTTTTGACCCGAAGATGGGCAGCGCGCAGTCTCCGGCAAGCGGCAGAATTTGCCCGGGCTGAAAAAGGCGAGCGGCGGCAGCAAGACGCCGCGTATCGCGGCCATTCAATACGACAGTATACCCGTTTGCGACTAGCGCCCTGGCAATAGCAAGGCCCAACCCCTGGCTCGAACCGGTAACCAGCGCCACCTGACGGGCAGCATCGATCGGAATCCCGCGGATTTTTTTCAGCGGAAAGTTTCCTTGTCAGAAGGGAACTTCACATCGCGCACATCGGCAGCGTAACCTTCGAGCGCCTTAAGTATGACTGAACTGAGCTCGGCGTATTTGCGCACAAACCGCGGGGCGAAGTCAGGGTCCATGCCGAGCACGTCGGTGATGACCAGCACCTGCCCGTCGACGTTTGCTCCGGCGCCGATGCCGATCGTTGGCATCTGCAATTTCTGGCTCACCGCTTCAGCAAGCGGCGCGGGCACCATTTCGAGCACGACAGCAAAACAGCCCGCGCTTTGCAGCGCTTCGGCGTCGGCAATGAGCGCCTCTGCCGCGGCATCTGATTTGCCCTGCACCTTGTAACCTCCGAACGCTAGCAACGATTGCGGCGTAAATCCGAGGTGACCCATGACGGGAATGCCGGCTTGCACGAGGGCACGAACCTGCGGCAGAATACTCAATCCACCTTCTACTTTTACCGCATCAGCGCCGGACTCTTTGATAATTTTCCCGGCGTTCTCGAGCGCCTTCTCGACGCTCGTCTGGTAAGACATGAAGGGCATGTCGACGACGATAAACGCCTGCGGCGCACCGCGGCGCACAGCCCGCGCATGATATATCATTTCATCGACTGTGACCGAAAGTGTGTTCGTGTTTCCCTGAACGACGTTGCCGAGCGAATCGCCCACCAGAATCGCATCAATCGAAGTGCGGGCAACCAGACGCGCAAAGGCATGGTCGTAACACGTGACCATTGTGATCTTTTCGCCTGCTTGTTTTTTCTTTGAAAAATCGTGTATATTCATCAGTGAAGTTCCCCTGATTCGCGACCACGCGATTCCGGTTTCAGAATCGGTTGCGTCTGACTTGAGTTCGTTCATGAACTGTCGAATCCATTCCCGTGCCCGATTATAAGGATGTGGAATTCTCAGGTCGGCAGTTTTGACATCTTCGGCAGAAGACCAGACAATGTCGATGTCAATTTCGCGCGGCCCGTTCTTGATGCGCTTCTGCCTGCCGATACGCGATTCGAGCGCAAGCACAGCCTCGAGCAGTTGAGGCGGATTGAGCTTCGAGACGAGGCTCACACCCTGGTTCAAGAATCGCCCCTGTGTACGAATCAGAATCGGCAGCGTTTCAAGCACGCTGCTGACCCGGCGAATTTCACCCAGTTCGGCAAGCCCCGAGCGGGCCTTGTCGAGGTTCGCCTGGCGGTCGCCGACGTTGGTTCCGAGTATGATGACGTATTCTATAGATTCTTGCACAGAGGCCTTCGTCTAACCTGCATCGCATACAGAGGGCGGCTCAGGCCGACCAGCGTTATGTCAGGGATTTGCCGCTGGTTTCTGTGCGAGCCAGGCATCAACCTCTTGCTGTTTTTGCTTCAGGCGCAGCAGGTGGTTGCCGGTAAAGACCGTATAGTCGATATCACCGGCCAGAATGTCGGCGCGAATCGACTCCAGGCCCGGCATATCGATCTCAAAATTATACGAAGATGCCTCGAGCGCGAGTTCGCGCGCCTTTTTCCAGTAGGGCATGGACTCGCGATAATACCCCTCTGCAACCTGAAACGAATTCTTAAGCTCGGGCGCAAAATCAAGGTTATAGAAGTAAAGATGGCGCTTATCAAACAGCGACCCCAAACGCAGGTACGAGCGCATAATCTGCAGATTCAGATGCATGTGCATCAGCAGGCGGTATTTATGGTATTCCTGCGGATTGTGAATCAGGCAAAGAGCCTCTCGCGGATGACGAAACTTCTTTTCGAGTGCGATTTTCAGAAAGAAGATATTGCGCCGCAGCTCTTCTTGCTGAGACATCTGCTTCAGGCTATAGAGCAGAAAAAAATCTTCAACAAACTGCGGCTGCCACTGGTGCAGGCGCTTCGGTATCCAGTCTGAAAACTTGGTGAACATGCCCGACTGGTCGTAATAATAGTCGAGCCGCAGCGTCGCCTGCGCCAGAGACGGCATCAGCATAAACAGGGCAGCGGCAAGAACACGCAGCTTCACCCATTGAATATCGGCCTGTTTTCGCCAATCACCGACGAAATTTGCAGACGGCCGCCCGCTGCCGGGCCGGGCTACCCTACTTTGCCTGCATCAGCTGCGAGAGCGTGACCTTGCGGAAAACCTTACCCCGGTTAACCTCAAGCTGATCAAAGAAACCTTTGACATTGCGCATATACGCATTTTTTGCACTATACTCAGGTATTGAATAATCTGAGGGATCGAGATCTTCGACGATCGCGCTTACCTGTATCAAATCGGGATTCATCGCGAGCAGCCAGCGGTTGTCATCGGCCTGCGTCACATAGCCGCGGTCTTTCAGGCGCTCGATGATGAAGGCGAATTCCTCTTGGTCACCACTGGCGTGCTTAATAAGCGCATCGGTCGTGCAGTCATTTTTGCCCGCATTGAAGCTGTCTGCGAGACGATAAAGAATACTCAGTCCATACCAAAGCTGGCGTTTGTGGCGTTCGTCGAGAGATTTCTTGCCGCTCATGCGAAAGAGCTGTGGGTATTGCGTGAAGAAAGCAATCTCGGCCCCAAAGAGGATAATCAGCGCCGACACATACAACATGAGCAGCGTTAACGGCACCAGGGCGAGAGTCCCATACAGCGCAGCGGTGCCTTTCGAGAAATTCGTCACATAGAATTTATAGAGCAAGATGAATATCACGAGCGAAATCGAGGTAAATGTCGCCCCCGCGGCTGCCGAACGCGCGGCCACAACCGTATAAGGAATCACTTTATAGAGCAAGAAGAATAAGATGAAGATCACGGTAAATGGTATAAGAAGGTTACCGAGTGCCGAAATGAGTCTTCGCCAAATCGGCGCCTTCTGGATAATTTTGAAATCTTTCACGCTGGCATTATTGCTGCCGTCGTGCTGCTGCATGATCATTTGGTAGTGATCGCCCACGAGCAGAAACCTGCCTTCTTTGGCATAATAGCGCACGGCCTGCAGGTCTACATCGCTTCGGCCTTTCTCTATTTGCCATTGCACTGATCCGTCGGGCAAGAACTGAGAATACCGAATAAGCCCATCGAGGCCCACCGCAATTGCCATGCCATCGGGCGCAGTTGCCACATCTTGAAAAAACAGGCTTTCGGACATGGCCATCTGTTTCCAGTTCGCCCCGCTGTCGCGAGTCATGAGCAAGACCCCGGCTTCACCGACGGCAAACCCGATACCGTTTTCGGCAATGGAAATTCCCGTAAATGAGGCGTTCTTTTTCCTCAGCGCCTGCAAGAGCTGCGAATATGGCGCGAAGGTCTGGCCGGCATCAGAGGTAACGAGCGCGACACCTTCTTCGCCGATTACTGTCCACACGCCTGCACTGATTCGGCCAATTTGCCTTAGGTTGCTTTGAATGCCGCTTTGGAAGGCCGGCTGCCACGTGTCACCGCCGTCGTTCGTGCGCAGCATCAGGCCATTCGAACCAATGATTAAACCCTGTCGATCGGTGAGAAACTGAATACGCCGCAATACAACTTCACGTACACGCTCGTCTTCTTCAAGATAGAACTTTTTCGCATGGTACGTTACGCCATTGTCTTTACTTACGAGAATGATGCCACCGTCGGTGATGAGAATCTCGCGATTTTTTGTGCGAGCAAAATCGGAAAAAACTGCCTTTTTCAACTGCCCTGCATCGGCTTTCGCCGCGTTTTGGTAAATTTCGGTGTGCGAAGCGTCGATCACCTCGTTGCGTTCTGCATTCAGCACAACGACTGCGTTGTCGGTATCGTAGTCGATATTGGGAAGAATATTCTTTTCTTTATACGGCCTGCCTTTTTCACTCTGGATCAGAAAGACGTGTTTGTCTCCGAGAATCTGTACGGTATCTTGAATTACCCGAACCTGTTTAAAATTGGGAGCCGCAAACTGCGAAAGCATCCATTGAGCATAACTGATGCCGACCGCGAGCACCGCGGGACCGAAAACCATCACCATGATAAATCCCGATATTTTCTGGAACATCGGCCGCTTACGGGTAACGCGCCAGATCTTATTGATCGAATCTTCGACATTTCGCAAGACGCTGGTCGCAGAAAACAGCAAGACGAGAAAGCCGACACCGCCGATTGCACCGGCGTTTTTCAGAAATTCACGAATGACGTTAAAATACGGATCGAGATTGACCTGCATGCCGTTCATGCGCACAAAATCTGTCGCCTGTTCAAAATAGGCTTCCATGTCAATAAAGCGCGAACCGAGCATCATGACAACGACGAGTGTGGGCACAAAGCTGACAACGATTGCATAACTGATCGAGGCGCTGCGCAACAAAACTTCGTCTTGCAGGAATTTTCTGAACGCGACGATACCGAAGGTAATCGATGACTGCAACCGTTTCTGAAATTTTCGGGTGTCGTCAAAATCACCGGAGAGCGTTTTGAAAAAGAAATCTTTGATACGAAAAATCAAACCGGGTTTAGCTGTGCGCGCCATGGTTGAGCTTGCGAGCACGCCGCAGCGCGTCATCTTTTATTTTGGCTTTTGCCGGGTTTGGACTGCCCCCGCTTAGTCTTGTTGCGAAAGAACTTTGTCGGTAAGTTCGCGTAAAACGGGCGCGGAGTACCTGTATGAGGCCCGTCGCACGAATTTCTCCAGTTTTTCACGAGATATCTTTCCCGCTGCAACACCGAGACAGACGCGCACGAGGCGGTGGTCAATATGCGCCGGGGGAATTTCCAACGCGGCGACAAGTTTATAGCCCTCTGCAAAATCGCTCTGGTTCGCGAGGCCGACCGCAATTAAGAAGCGACAGGCATCTTTCACGGGTTTCAGGCCGGGGCCTGAGATCGTTTTGCAGTGCTCTTTCGCCCGCTCGAGATCACCAGCCGCGACGGCAAGGCGTGCGCGTATCAACGCCAATTGCGCCGAGAGCAACCGCGATTTCTGTAGCACGGGCGCATCGACGGCCGCGACGACTTCTGCGATTTGTCCGGCGCGTATGTTGTCGGATATCGCGTACCGCGCAACGAGAAGTTTCAGGGCAAGCTCGCGCTCGTCGCCCGCTGGTTCATTGAGTTTTTCAGAAGGCAGCAAATTCGCCGCATCTTCTACCTTGCAGTTTTCCAGAACGCGTATCGCATACTCGTAGACCGCAGCACCTGCCTTCTGGTCGTTAAGAAACATTTGCAGACCTTCACCCGCATTTTTCTCTTCGCAGCCTTCGGCTAGCATACCGAGCAGGCGGGCCACCGCTTTCGGGCGAAGGTTATAGCGCAAGGTCACAGCCTCGCGGTACTTTTTGCCGAAAGATTTGGTTCTTGCCTGCGGATACGCCTCAACCAGGCGGTTGTTCTTCAGTCTGAGGTAAAAAAGTTCATGCCGCGCGGCCCGGGCACGTTTATCGGTCGGTCCGCTTCTGATGAATCTGTCGAGCAGCGCTTCAGCTTCAACCGGATCAGTTTCTCTGAGCGCGAGGGCCCGATCGTAGGCAGACGCCGCATGTGCCGCAGCTGTGGTCACGAGCAGCACGAAAGAAATGAAAAAATGCCTGATGCTCTGCTTCAACGGAACTGCGATTCGCCCATAACGGCCATGAAGTCAGACTGCTCGTCTGGAATGCCGTGCAGGCATTCGCCCTCGGGCACAACCCCGTTTAGAAAAACCTCGCTTCGCGAGTGCGGACAACCTTCAGAAGCCGTACGCCCTGAAAGCGGGCAGACTCTCAGACGCACCATTCCAGGCAGCAGTTTAAAATCTGCCTGACGAAAATCGGGCCGCAAGAAGTCCCCGGCGAGTTTAGCCGCGAGCGCTGAACCCGTTGCACCGGGAATTGAATATCGCATATCATCGTAACCAAACCAGACCGCCACGACAATTTCTTTGCCACCCCCGATGAACCAGAGGTCCCGCGATTCTGACGAGGTACCCGTTTTGCCGACGACGCCGGCAACACCTGCCCCCGAATTTTTGCCAGAGCTCTTCAGCAGCGAAATCATGAGCTGTGACTCTGCAGCGCTAAGCAACCGGTCTTTCGATGCCGGCGAGAGGCCCAGCTGGTCGACATGCGTCTTGCGCATGTCGACAGACTTCTCTGCGCTTTCAACGCGGGTGATGAGTATAGGGTCAGAGAGAAAGCCGTTATTGATGAAGACGCTGAAGGCACGCGCCATTTCGAGCGGCGACATCGAAATCGTGCCGATCGCAACGGTCTCGTCATAAGAGAATCGTTCGCTCAGCACGTTCTCATTCTGAAAAAAGAACTCTGAAAAAAGTTCGGTAACTCCGTCGCGTCCCACAAGACGACCAACCCGAATCGCAGGTATGTTGCGTGATTTGGCGAGCGCGTCTCTCGCAGGCATCGGGCCTTCAAATCCCCCGTTGATATTTTCAGGCGCCCATGTCTTGCTTCCCGAACCCACGACGTAGGGTGTGTCGTCGATCAGCGTCGCTGGGTGTATGAGGTGCGAACTCAGCGCCTTGGCGTATATGAAAGGTTTAATCGCCGAACCGGTCTGACGCCGCATCTGCACGGTGCGGTTCAGCTGGTTCTTGCTCTGAAAACTTTCTCCACCGACCATCGCGAGCACTTCACCGGTTCGCGGCGACAGGGCTACCAGCGCAGCCTGCAATCCGCCGTCGCTCTCACGGGCCACTGGCAGGCCCCCGAGGTCGAGCAACAGACCCATGTCATGCGCGGCATCCTGTATTTTTTTGCGCAGCCGGATTTCTTTTTGGTCGGCTGACTTTATCACACTGCGAAAATTGCGCCGCGCGTTCAGCACATGTTTTTGCAACAATTCTTCGGCGCGTACCTGAAGGTGCGCATCAATCGTCGTGTAGACCCGGGCTGAATTCTGGTTCTCACCGGTCAAGATGCGGCGCTGCGTTAAAAAGTCCCGGGCGTACTGCGCCGGCCACAAAGCCACCCGGCTCTTCGAGCCAAAGGCGGTTTCTGTCGAGAACCGTTCCGCTTGTCCTGTGACAGAAGCCATGGCTGCCTGATATGCCTGGCTGTCGGGTACCTTCAAACCTGCAGCTTTCATGCGTTCGTAAAGTACGGACATCCGCGTCGCCAGCAATCGACCATTACGCAGCGGTGAATAGCGTTCAGGCGAAGGTATCAGCGCAACGATCGAAAGGAATTCATTGAACGTGAGCTCAGCGAGGGCTTTGTCATAGTAGAAGCGCGCAGCCGATGAAAACGAATAGTTGCCATGCCCGAGATAGACATGGTTCAGATAGAGCTCAAGAATCCGCGGTTTTGAAAGTTCAGACTCGAGTGCGCGCGCGAGCCTGATTTCGCTGAGCTTACGCAGAATGCTTTTCTGGCGGTTTTGCAGCATGATGCGTGCTAATTGCTGCGTAATGGTCGAAGCCCCCTGCGCATAACGCAGGCGCAGCACGTTGTTGACCATTGCGCGCGCTATCGCACTGTATTCAACTCCGTGGTGCTGAAAGAAGTTTCTGTCTTCGGCGAAGAGCAGAGTGTCGATCTGCCAACGGGGAAAATCAGCCAGCGCCGCTTTCGCGGACACGGAAACCCCGAGGCGGTTCAGCTCGTGGCCGTTTCTATCGAGCACCACATCGGCCTCTCGGCTCTTGAGCAGTGTCAGGTGTTGTTTCGCTTCATCGGACGAAACCGGGATTGCCTGCAGAATCAAAAGTGAAAGTAGTGCGAATGTGGCAAGAGTCGAAAGCGCAAACACCACGGGCCTGATGCCGGGCAGACTCAGCGTCTGCCAGAAAGCTTGCGCGGCAGGGCGCTCACTCTCGGACTCAGCCTCTTCGCGGTATTCAGCTTCGATGATGCGGGAATGGTCTTTCGCAGCCGTCGTAGTCCACGGTGATGCGAGAGCAGGTAGAGTTGCTACGCTGTTTTCTGAGGGTACTGATCGCAGAACTTCAGCGGCCGACGCGCCGGAGCTGTTAAGCGGTTCGGCCGCAAGACTCTGCGCCGGTGCCGCGCCCCGGCTTTCTTGCTCTGCTACTGCTGGTGCCTGGTATTGCTGACCTGACTCTTCGCCCTGCTTCTGCCGCAGCAGTCGAAGAATTTTGCCTTCGCGATTGTCGTAACCGTGATTATAACTGCAGTGCGGGCACGTAGCCGTCAGAACTGAGAAATTCTGCAGATCGAGCGCGGGCGAAAAGATAGCAGCGCAGCGCCGGCACGCATGTTCGAATGCGTGCTTCACGGTTCGCATCCCCTGCCGGCAGAGGTCGGGCGAACCGTGCGTATCTCGGTGAGCATGAGTTATTTCAACTCAAAGAGATCTCTGAGTTTCTTCTTCTGTGTGATTTCGATCGACTCGACAGTGAAGCGCAGTGATTTTGCCGTGCGGCGCAGGTATTTCTTGTACGTCTCGACAAAGTCTACCTTTTTTTCGTAGAATGGTATCGTTTTGAGCTCCACCTTCTCTTTCTCTTTGAAGGTTTCTGCCTGACGCTCGTCAAACTCTGATTCAAAGTACGTCACGAGAATATCGTCATTGCGATCAACCTTCGGGTCAGCTTTCGCCTGGCCTTCTTTCGCTTCTGGATTCTCAAAAAAGTTCGGCGTGGGATTCACGACCTCGCGTTTCTCGCGTTTGTAGGCCTTGCCGAACGGATTATTGCGTTCAAAAACCAGGCGCACCTTGCTGAGCTTCGCGTTCTGCCCCTCGCCCGTCGGATAAAGAATGATAGTACCATTATAGAGGTATCGCTCTGATATCGTCTTGATCGATTCACCCGAGGCGATCTCGAGACTAATACCACCGTCAGATTCTTTCTTCATACGGGGTGCTGCTCTCGGTGCCAACATGGCAATTTCCCGGTGCAGGTTATCGATTTCAATATCACCGTAGCCCGACTCGTCGGCGCGCTTTTTCTGTTCTTCTTGCTGCGCAAGAACCTGTGGATCGATGATTTTCTGCGCCCAAATGACGCTACACACGGCTGCAGTGAGCAGCGCCGAAATGACTGTTATCTTTTTGAGCATAATGGTTCCCGTGGCGGTCTGCCATAGATCGACAGGCCGCTATAGACATTAACGGCGAATGCGGTCTCTTCCTTTAGTAAGCAGTCTACCTGTCAGGCCTTGCGAGCGGCCAAAAAATCGGCGACTTCCTGTGCGCTGCGCGATTCTGCCAAATCCCGCGCGGTTTGCCCTTTTTTGTTCTTGAGCTGAGCGGAGGCGCGCGCATAGGTCAAAAGCTGCACTTTTTCCAGACTTCCCTCATGCGCGGCGAACATGAGCGCACTCCAACCGTCGAGATCCTGGTCGTTGACGCGCGCACCAGCGGCAATAAGGCGCTGTACCATTGCCGGGGTACCCTTCCACGTGGCCATAATCAGCGCCGTTCTGCCAGAGCGATGGCGCAAATTGACGTCAGGTTTGAAACCAAGCAGAAAATCCACCATTTCGGCGTTACCGCGGAAAGCCGCGATCATGAGCGCTGAATAGCCGTCTCGATCCTGCAGGTTGATGCGCGCCTTGCGTGACAAGATCACGCGCGCAACATCGGGTGCACCTGAGTTCACCGCATACATGAGCGCAGTATAACCGTCTTCGTTCTTAAGGTCGATGTTGATATTGGCCTGTAACGCCTTTTCTGCGCGTTCGACATCGTTGGTGCGCGCCGCGAGCACGAGTTCTTTGTTATTCTTGGGATCAACCGCCCCTGCCCCGACGAGAATCTTTACGACTTCGTCGTGATCTTTGATTGCGGCCCAATAAGCCGCAGTGCCACCGTTATCGGCAGTGGCATTCACATCGACGCCGGCATCGACCAGGCGACGTACCGCTTCGACGTGCCCTTTCGCCGCGGCAAGAATCAGCGGTGTGTAACCAAAATTATTTTTACGCGTGATCTCTGCCTTGCGTTTGATCAATTCGTCTAGAATGCGCACGCGATTTTCCTGCGCGGCATAGAAGACAGCCGTGTAGCCGTCTTTGTCGCGTGCAGCAACCTGCGCCCCGCGGTCGAGCAGCGATCTTACCATCTCGTAGTTGCCAAACGCCGAAGCAATCAGCAGCGGCGTCTGAAGGTCTTTGTCGGTGTAATTCACATCTGCGTACTCGTTCAGCGAAGCATTAAATATTTCTGCGCTGTCAGCGCGAATTGCCAGCACTAGCTTGCGGCTCGCGAGCGCATTGAGCGCCGCATGCGAACGCAAATATTCTATCATCGGTGCATCAGAAAGTTCAACCGAATACGACAGAGGAGAATATCCCTTTTCGTCGACGACGTTGACATTCGCGCCGCGGTTTACCGCGCTCTGCGCTGCGCCGAGGTCTTTGACTTTCACCGCTGCGAGCAGCGCCCGGCTGGCCTCGGGATTCTCTGCGCCAAAGCCCTGCAACAGGCGCACAATGTCAAAGAAGGTGTAGTACTGCGCCTGCGTCACGGCGGTCTGCCCTAAAAAGTTGGCGAGCGGTATCATCGGCTTATACTTGAGTATCAGCTCGACCGCCTTGATATTACCAGAGCGCGCCGATTCGATAAGCGCCGTGTCGCCGGCTCGGTTACGTTCGTTTGCTGTCTGAAAATAAGGTTGAATGACTTTAATTGTCTGCGCCATACCATAGCGGGCCGCCGAGATCAGCGGCGTGTCTCCGGCGGTGCTCAGTTGAACTTTGCCGCCGTTCATCTTTAATATGCGCTCGGCAGCATCGGCAAGCCCGTTGGCGGTAGCGACATGGATTGCAAGACTGCCGGTTGAATCGGGCTCATTGAGATCAATGTTGTTTTCTGTCAGCGCTTCCCAGACATTACGATGGTAATGCTCGAGCGCCACCCGCCAAAGTATCTCACCGGCCTCGTCACGTGCGCTGAGCGATGCCCCCTGTGCTATAAGATCGCGCACTTCTGAAGCAGCCCCTTCGCGCACGGCGCTGATGAGCCCCTGCCCAAGTTCGGCCGTGGTGCGCTTGCGACAGGCTGCCTGGAACACCACCAGCAACGACAGAAACAAAAACACCGCACTGCGAAGCCTGACATTCAGCATGTATCAACAGTTGCAAAGGCCGCAACAAGCGTCAATACTTTAAGAAGGTACACGCATGGCCGGCCTTACGCGCGAATGCCCGACTGCACCCCGAAGCGGCCCGGGGCGCACCAGACATCCTCACTTTTCTGGCATCAAGTTTGCTTAAATAACCCGAGTGCTTAGACGCTGACGGCCACAAGAGGCCCGATGGCGCCGGCAATCTAACATACGTTTATGGAGGATTTATGGTAATAAAAAAAATCGCTGCCACGCTATTGATTGCGGCGATCACGATTTCTGGAGCAGTGTTTGCGGCTGATGCAAAACCCGCAGCTCCCGATTTTGCAAAACAAATCGGTGACCTGGCGACCAGCGCAGCAACACTCAAGATCGGGATCGACACGCTCTGGACCGTTGTGGCCGGCATGCTCGTCTTTTGGATGAACGCAGGTTTCGCGCTTGTTGAAAGTGGATTTTGCCGCAGCAAAAACACCGTCAACATTCTGGCCAAAAACTTTGTGGTCTTTGCCCTTTCTACCCTGTCATTCTGGGTAATCGGCTGGGGTCTGATGTTTGGCAAGGGCAATGATTACATGGGTCTCGAAGGCCTGTTCTTGCTCGGTGGCGCCGACAACTCGCCTGCAACAGGCGACGCTTATAAAGGTGTCTACGACAGTATGAACTGGACGGGAATTCCCCTTAACGCAAAGTTCTTCTTTCAACTCGTGTTTGCCGGCACCGCGGCGACGATCGTTTCGGGAGCAGTCGCTGAGCGTATCAAGTTTCACTCATTCATCGTCTTCAGCATTGTGCTCGTAGCGATTCTTTACCCACTGACTGGCCACTGGGTATGGGGCGGCGGCTGGCTCGCAGCTGCAAACTTTCGTGACTTTGCGGGTTCAACCGTTGTACACAGCGTCGGTGGCTGGGCTGCTCTCGCAGGTGTTATCGTTCTCGGCCCTCGCATCGGCAAATATTCACCAGACGGGAAAGTAAAACCAATTCTGGGTCACAACATGACATCGGCTGCTCTCGGCACGCTGATTCTGTGGCTCGGCTGGTTCGGGTTTAACCCCGGTAGCTTCATGGGTGTGGGCGACGGTTCAGGCCTTGCACACGTTCTGCTCGCAACCAACATCGCCGCAGCGGCGGGTGCGCTCGCAGCAACCGCTACTTCCTGGATTTTGCTGAAGAAACCTGACCTGGGCATGATTTTGAACGGCACACTCGCAGGCCTCGTGGCAATCACGGCACCATGCGCGTTCGTAACGCTCGGTTCGTCTGCTCTTATCGGTGCAGTTGGCGGCGGTCTCGTGGTACTCAGCGTACTGATGTTTGACAAGATCAAGATCGACGATCCCGTTGGTGCAACTTCGGTTCACCTTATTTGCGGTATCTTTGGTACCCTGGCAACGGGCTTCTTCTATGATTATGAAATCGCAAAAACAGTTGCCGGCCTCTCGGGTGACGTTGTTGACCCGGCGAAATGGTCAAAAGGTTCACAGATCATGGTTCAGCTGAAAGGCGTACTCGCAGTCGGTGGTTTCACATTTGTGGCTTCACTCGTCATCTGGTATGTACTGAAACTGGCAGGCGGAATCCGTGTGTCACGTGATGAAGAGATCATGGGTCTCGACGTGGGCGAGCATGGCAACGAAGCTTATGCTGACTTCCAGGAGGTGAACCGCTGATTCGCGTGAATCACCGGTTCAACCTAAAAGGAGATAGAATATGAAACTAATAACAGCCATGATTCAACCTCACAAGCTGCAAGACGTGAAGGACGCCCTGTTTAAGGCGAACGTCACGAAAATGACTGTGAGCAACGCACTCGGTTGCGGCCAGCAGCGCGGTTACGACGAATCGTACCGCGGTGTGGTTCACGAGGTCAACCTGCTGAAAAAAGTTCGCATTGAAATTGCGGTCAACGAAGAATTCGTTGAACCGACAATCAACGCGATCATCAGCGGTGCCCGCACCGGCAATATCGGCGATGGAAAAATTTTCATCACCGAACTAGCCGAAGTGATCCGCATTCGCACCGGCGAAAAAGGCAAACCGGCCGTAGGCTAGGAGCCGAAGGGTTCGCGCGGCACACACGATGTGTTCCATGCCGCGAACCGTCGGATAAAATGCCCACGCCGCAGCTTCGCTGCGGCGTGGCATTTAAAAAAACCATCGGGCACAGCCCGATGGTTTTTTTTTGCGTTTTACGGCGCATTGCCATTTCATAAGAAATACCTCCGCGATTAGATATACTCTTTAGGAGCAGAAATGAAATTCAGAACCATTACCGGGGTTTCGCTGGCTATATGCCTGACCCTGCTTATTCCGGCTGCAATCGTTGCCGAGGCTAAACCCGCAGAAGCGGCAAAACCCCGCGAATTAACGCTCGAGCAGCGCGTAGCGGATATCGAAGCCTATATGAATAACGGCAAGCGTGTCGCCGACGACGGCGCGATCAAAGCCGAAAACAAAGCTCAAAAGACCAACGTGCCGGGCGCCGGCCCCGGACACAATGCATGGCTCATGACCTCTGCGCTGCTCGTGCTTTTCATGACGCTGCCAGGCCTCGCACTCTTCTATGGCGGCCTTGTGCGCAGCAAGAATATACTCAGCGTCGTCGCGCAATGTTTTGGTATCGCAGGCCTTGTAACCATACTCTGGTGGCTCATCGGCTATTCTCTCGTTTTCTCTGAGGGCAACCCGTTTGTCGGCGGCACTGCGTACGCTCTCTTCAAGGGCGTTGACAGCTCTGTCGGCCAGGGTGCACCCTGGATCTCAAACAATGTGTTTGCAATGTTCCAGATGATGTTTGCAATTATTACGCCGGCATTGATCGTCGGTGCAATTGCCGAACGCATGAAATTTTCTGCGATCATGGCATTTGTCACGCTGTGGATGTTCGCCGTTTACTTTCCTCTCGCGCATATGGTGTGGGGCCCCTCAGGTTTCATGAACGGGCTCGGAAACGAAGGCGCAGCGATCAAAGCGATCGACTTCGCCGGTGGCACCGTGGTCCATATGTCGTCTGGTTGGTCAGCGCTCGCTCTTTGCATTATTCTGGGCAAGCGCACCGGCTATGGCGCAAAATCTTTCACCCCTCACAGCCTGGTTATGACCGCCATTGGTACGGGCATGCTGTGGGTTGGCTGGTACGGATTCAACGCGGGGTCAGCGCTTGCGGCTGACGGTATCGCAGCCAATGCATTCACCACAACGACGCTCGCGGCGGCAGTGGCGGCTTTTGTCTGGCCGATGCTCGAGTGGATAGTCAAAGGCCACCCCACCGTTCTCGGTTTTTGTTCGGGGGCGATCTCAGGACTCGTCGTCATCACTCCGGGTGCAGGTTTTGTCGACGCCAACGCCGCCGTTATTATGGGACTCGCGGGGGGCATCATTCCGTTCTTCGCGGTGATGTATCTCAAGAACTGGCTCAAATACGATGATGCGCTCGACACATTCGGCGTGCACGGTGTCGGCGGCACACTCGGCGCCATTCTGACGGCCGTATTCGCGAGCAAAGACGTGAACGGAGCGCTTGCCCCGCTCATCGAAAAAGGCCTTGTCGGTGCACATATCAAGGCAATGCTTTTCACTATTGCGCTTTCTGTTGTGGCCACCGTGATCATTGCCTACCTGGTGAAATTCACGCTCGGGCTTAAAACAAGCCCAGAAAAAGAATCGCTGGGACTCGATATCAGCGACCACGGCGAAGAAGGCTACAGCGGCCTGCAGACATTCATCGATTAAGATAAGGAGCTAACCAATATATGAAACTAATCACCGCAATGATCCAGCCGCACAGGCTGCAAGACGTTAAAGACGCCCTGTTTAAGGCAAACGTTACCAAGATGACTGTTTCGAACGCTCTCGGCTGCGGCCAGCAGCGCGGTTACGACGAGTCATACCGCGGCGTTGTGCATGAAGTGAACCTTCTGAAAAAGGTTCGCATCGAAATCGCCGTGAACGAAGAATTTGTCGAGCCGACGGTGCAGGCAATTATCAGCGGTGCGCGCACCGGCAACATCGGTGATGGCAAAATTTTTATCACCGAACTTGCAGAAGTCATTCGCATTCGCACCGGTGAAAAGGGAAAAACAGCGGTCGGATAGCCTATTGTGACGGTAGCCGCCGCCTGGCGGTTACCGTTGCGCTGCCACGCGTTAGAATATGAAACTCATTACCGCACTCATTCAGCCAAACCGTCTTCAGAAAGTCAAAGACGAACTATTTAAGGCCAACATCACGAAGATGACGCTCAGCGACGCGCACGGCTGTGGCCAGCAGGGCGGTTACCTTGAAACATACCGGGGGGTCAGGCATGAGATCAACCTGTTCCCTAAAGTTCGCGTCGAAATTGCGGTGAACGAAGACTTTGTACAGCGCGCCGTTGACGCCATTATCAAGGGCGGAAAATCAGAAAAAATCGGCGACGGAAAGATTTTCATATCTGATCTCGCCGAAGTGGTGCGCATACGCACCGGCGAACGCGGCAAAAAAGCGATCGGCTGAAACATTCGTTTCAAATTTCTTTATAAGAACTGGAACTGCATGTTTTCGTGAATAAATTTCTCGAGCCTGATCATGTCGCCGGGTTTGCTTTTGAAGAAGAGCACGCCAAGATAGTAGAAACCGCCACGCTGTGAAAAACGTACAATCTCACCGAACAGTTCTAGGTCGTCACCCAATACTGGTATCAGCATCTTTATGCGGCGGTGCTGCATTAGGTATTTGAAGATCGCTTCATCAGAAAATTCGAGCAGTAATCCCGAAAGTGAAATATTGACGACGCGCGTTTCTACTGAACTCGGGTCAAAGTGCGACGTCCGAATTCTCGATTTGCTCATCGCATACGAAAACAGCTCCATCAGGCGGTGCATGTCGACAGCCTGAGCAGAATTGATGTATTTTTTGTCGAATTGGTTCGTTTCGACTCGCACGTAGCCCTGCATTTCGCCGAATAGCGTCAGCGGACTCATCAGATACGATACCACAAAGTTTCTGGCATCGGCACGGCGAATCGTTTCGATGTACTTGAGCGCCGACGTCTCACCCTCTTTTTCGGCCCGGGCTTCAAAAAGGCCGCTGAGGTTAGTCAGGCTCGGGTGCGCGTGGGGCGATGTGTACGAAAGCACCCGCATCGTGTCTTCGACGTAGAATGTTTTCCCCTGGTCACGCACGACACGCTCAGCTTCAGAAACCTCTTCGCTCTTTTGGTTCTTGAAGAAGATGATCTCGAAATCAGAACTGATACTCTGTATTTCGCTCACCAGCATACGGTACATCGTCTGCAGCGACACATCTTCGCGCGCAATCTCTTGCATCACATACGGAAACCGGCTCTCGAGGTTTTTTTCATCGAGCCGCGTGTGCCCTATCGGCGAATACAGAATGGTAAAACGCATGAAAAGGTCGTCGAACCGCAGCCGAATATGCCTGCGCCGTTGCAGGTAAAGCAACTGCTGCGGAAACTGAATATAGATGCCGTTTTCATTGGTCCGCAGAACCATAACCTGCGACATATAGTACCGGTTATAGGCCTCAAACTGCAGAATTGCGCGCCTTTCCTGCGTTTCCTGAAAGCCGTGCGCGGTCAGCAGCACTTCGTTCTGGTCAATCTGCTCGCAGTGGGCTATGTAGACATAACCCGAATAACGGAAATGTATGCGAGTGTACTTGGCCTTCAGGTAATAGAGAATATTCAAGATCCCGAAATAGGAGTTTTCGGTATTGGCATTCTCGAATGCGTCTAAATCCCGCGCGATGCCGGGTACTGGTTGCGCAACTAGGGCCACTGTACTCATTTTCGGTTTTTGCGGAGCCAAAGTATAAGAACCGGGAAAAATAACCGATCGGGGGCCAGCATGCCCTGAATTTCTGACATCCGCCAAAAAGAGTTGCCCGGCTGTTGTTGGCGCGCAGCCTCTGTCAAACAAAAACGAAAAGGAGCTTTGTATGGAAGAACTCTTAAAAAAAATCGTCAATCTGGGTATCGGCGCGGCCAAGGGCCTCGAAGACAACCTGCAAACCGCGTTTAAGGCGGCCGAACAGGGCATCAACGAACTGATCTCAAAAGGGGATTTATCCGGCGAAGCCGGCTCAACCAATGTGAAAAAATTTGTAAACGACCTGCTGGTCTCAGTGAAAGACTACGAAGCCCGAGCCCGAGAGATGTCAGACAAC
This sequence comes from uncultured Leptospiraceae bacterium, assembly GCA_942492915.1. Taxonomy (GTDB): domain Bacteria; phylum Spirochaetota; class Leptospiria; order Turneriellales; family Turneriellaceae; genus Turneriella. The sequence continues at coordinate 859,838 of OW818662.1, read as the reverse complement.
CTGACAGCAGCGTTGAAAGAGTTTCAGTCTTCGGGAAAAGGCCGAGTAGAAGATCTGCAGAAACGAATCGACGAGATTACCCAGAGTATCAAGGCGCGAATGCCTGGACAGAGTTAGAAACCGGGCGCCTGCCAGTGGGGTATTGTTACCCCACACGCAGACGCATTACGCGATTATTTCTTCTTGTGACGATTCGCCCGACGCTTCTTCTTGCGTTTGTGGTTGGCGATTTTTTTTCTTTTGCGTTTTCGACCGCTTGGCATCGCGAACTGTCGTAATTGTAACGACACGCTGTAAACATCTTTTGCTTTGCCAGTCATTCCGGGTTTCTGAGAATATTGTGGGGATAATCACTGATCTGAAAGACCTGCCCGCTTTGCCGGCAGGCTCTGTCGTTACCATGGGCGACTTTGATGGCCTGCACGCCGGCCATCGTGTGCTGATCGAAGCGACAGTCGAAACGGCAAACCGTATGCACCTGCCTTCCGTGCTGGTAACCTACGAGCCCAGCCCGAAAAAAATTCTGAAAAAGCTCACCGTTGACAGCCGCATCACGACCTTCGCCGAAAAGCAGGCGCAGCTTAGGGAGACCCGCCTCGACCACGCCGTGTTTTTTCCGGTCACCCCAGAAACGCTGAAGATTTCGGCCCGCAGTTTTTTACGCAATTTTCTGATCGGGCAATTGAATATGAAATGCCTTATTATGGGCAACGACCACCATTTCGGTCACAACCGTCGCGGCAACGCGCGCTACCTCAAAGCGGCCGCTGCGCGGTACGGTTTTTCACTGCACATCGTCGACGAACAGCTGACCGATGAAAAGCGCACGTCTTCGTCGCGTATACGCGCCGCGCTGCTCGCGGGCGACGTCGCAGAGGTGAGCCGCGTGCTCGGACGCCCCTATTCCGTAACGGGCACTGTAGTGCACGGTGACCAACGGGGTACCGGTATCGGCTTTCCCACGGCCAATCTGGCGCTCGATGCCGAGAAGCTGCTGCCCCTGAACGGCGTCTACTACGGTGTAGCTGAGCTTGCCGACCAAAGACGCCTCAATGCTGTCGCCAATCTGGGAGTCAAACCGACTGTGGGCGGTTCGACGCTCGGACTCGAGGTTCATATCCCCGGTTTTTCCGGCGATCTTTACGGGCAGGCGCTGGTATTTGAGTTTTCAGGGCGCATACGGGGAGAGCAGAAGTTCGCAAGCCTTGATGCCCTCAAGCAGGGAATTGCCGCCGACCTTGCCAGCGCGCAAACCAAATTTGTGTCGCTAAATTGACGATTGTTTCGTATATTTACCTTAGCGACGGGCAGCATGACTGCCCGCAGAGCGATGCCACCGATCATGAAAAACATCCGCATGCTTTTGGCACTTTTCTTTTTTTTCTGCAGCGTTCAACTGGCGGCGGTAGATATCGTCGGCACGCTGCTCAAAGACACAGTCGCTACCTTCTCTGATTCGTATGACCTGATCTACTATTCGGTCAAATCGGCTTTGGTAAACGACCTGCGTGCGCAAAAGGCCAGCGTAGAAAATACGGCAGCTGTTACAAACGAAAGAATCGAATCGTATCTTGAATCGCGAGGCATCACGGCAAAACGCGACCGACAGCCTATTCAACGCAAAGATTTCGCGCGGCTGCTGATGCAGCGCTTCGACCTGCCGCTGAGTTTTTTTACAAAGGTGTTCGGCACATCTGCCTGGTATTACCGCGATGCGGTACGCGCCGGCTTGTTCGACCAGAGCGAACGCGGCGACGAAACGATGTCAACGCGCGAAATGCTTTCGGTTTTTTCGCGCGCGGAATCCCTCAGCCGCTCGCGTTAATCTCATCGGCGCGGCATACCACCACGCGCGTTGCTGTCAGAGGTGTTTGCCGAGAATTGTTTTGTAGTGTTCTTTCGGCGCGGCACCGACCGTACGGTCGACCATCTCGCCGTTCTTGAATACCATGAGCGTCGGAATGCTCGTGATACCAAATTTCATTGCAGTATCGGGATTTTCATCGACGTTCATCTTGACGATCGCAACTTTTTCACCCATTTCTTTCTGCAGATCTTCAAGCACCGGAGCAACCATGCGGCAAGGCCCGCACCATGGAGCCCAGAAGTCTACCATGACAACACCGCTGCCGGTTTTGCTTGTGAACGATTGATCAGTGATTTCTTGCACGAGGCCCATTCTTTCTCCTGTAAGTTATTGAAGCGCTGCCAAAATGACGGCCAGTTTATGTGGCGCGCAGGGCAGTTAATAACTTGACGTTTCGTTTTCTTAACGGCAGTATACTAAATCGAATCTGTGACAGCAAATAAATTTCCGGTGCGGATAATCCATGGCCTTTCGCTCTGCTCCTGACCCCTCACGCAGCCGCAGGCTGCTGCGTGACTCGCGCGCGTTCACGCTGGCGGTGATACCTGCAGGCGGGGGATTTAAGCGCGAATGGCGCATTGCCTATTCTGCGGTTTATTTCGTTGTCGGCATTTTGCTGACGGTTTCGGCGCTTATCGCCCTGTCTCTCTGGCAGCGCAGTGCGCTCGAAGAAGACAAAAAGCTCTCTGGCGAGCTGGCTTCGGCGTGGCTCGCCCGCTGGGAGATTCTTGAAAACGGCAAATACCGCATTACAGAAAACCTCGATGAACTTCAGAAGATCGGCGACGAATACTTTCGCACGATTTTTGGCGCAAAACCAGATTTAGGCGACATTGAAAACACAGATACCGCATTACAACAGAGCGCAAAAATTCTGCCGCTCATGAGCGTCATGCGCATCATTACGGCACGCGAAGAGGCCTACGCGGGCATGCCCCTCGGCATTGCGGTTCGTTCGAACCAGATTACTTCGCTTTACGGCCGCCGCGTCGACCCTTTTGGTCTTGAAACAAATTTTCATACCGGAATCGATTTCGCCGGCGGTGTCGGTGCACCCATCTACGCGACGGCAGACGGAGTGATCGCCTCCGCTGCCGATGAAGGTACCAGTGGATTAGGCAAGAACGTTCGCATTCTGCATAAATTCGGACTCATTACTGTTTACGCGCACATGAATGACATTTCTGTACGCAAAGATCAGAAAGTTCGCCGCGGCGAACTGATCGGTTTTGTGGGCACGACGGGCCGATCCACGGGGCCGCACCTGCACTACGAGGTGCGCGTGCGCAGTCTCGAACCCGATAACTATTACGAGCTCACTTATAATCCAATGCCGTTCATTCGTGAAAAACTATGAAAATATTCATTCAAGGAATGGGGCTGATTGGAGCCTCTTTAGCATTACGACTGCAAGAACTCGGCCACACAGTCTCTGGCTCCGTGCGCAGCGAGCGCAGCCGCGAGATTCTGCAAAAGCGCGGCCTGCAGAATACCTGCGTGGCGGCAGAGTTCACCCCCGCGCGGCTTGCAGATACAGACATACTGGTTCTCGGGCTCAATATTTCAGATTGCCTGACTGCGATCGATGCAGCCATGGCATTGCCAGAACTGCGCGAGTCATTGCTCATCACAGACCTGTGTTCGACCAAGCAGCTGATATGCAGACAAGTCGCGAGCGAATACCCCTCGGCACGCTTTATCGGTGCACATCCGATGGCGGGCAAAGAAACCCAGGGACCGGCCGCCGCAGAAAGCAGCCTGTTCGCCGGCTGTACGGTTTACCTCAGCCCTGCCCGCCCCGCAGATGAGCAACAGGCACAGGATGCTTTGACCATAGCCAGGCTCTGGCAGAGTGTGGGTGCAAACACAGCGATGATCGACGCTGGCGACCACGACCGCCGCATGGCATATGTGAGCCACGGCCTGCATCTGGCTGCATGCCTGATCGCGCGCATGAGCCGCGAAGCCGCCGGAGAAATTGACTCCCCCTCGCCTGCCGCTGGCAGTTACCGCGACATGACACGCATTGCGCTGAGCTCAGGGGATATGTGGCAGGATATCATCGCGAGCAATAGCGCGAATGTGGCCGATTGGCTCAGACAACTTTCACGCGAAAGCGAAGCGCTCGCGGCAAGTCTCGAAGCGGGTCAATCGGATTTTATTGTGTCTTTGTTTCGCGAAGCAGCAGCAGCGCGCGAAATAGTCATGCGAACGTAGAAAATCCACCGTCATGGGTTTCATTCGCGCCCTCAGCCGGCGACTCTTCGATTTCCGTTTCGCCCTTGGTGGGCGCAGATTTTTGTGATTGCCTGCGTTTCTTTCTCTGCTCGGGCGTTAAGAAGTCATAATCGGGTGGATCATACGCGTCTTCGGCAAACAGATTCTGGTGCAGCATCGCGCTTTCAAGAGACGATACCTGGTGATCGCGCGCAACCTGCTGTTTCGCAGAATCCTGATTCTGCAAATGGCCCAAGACCTGGGGCCTGTCGATTCTGGCCGCTTCGCTGCGCGCTGCCTCGTAACTGTTCTGGATACCGACGTTAAGATCGAGTGGTTTCACCATAACGGCCCTTGCGGCGATTCTTCTGAAAATGTTTATCATCGTCGCCGGGTGCGACATACGCTATGATATTGATACGACCCTGTTCTTCGATGAAAGTCACGTTATTGTATTCATCTTGAACTGAAAATGTCGCGCCGTTAATTTCAATTGTGACACCAGGAAAAACCGTCTTCTCGACGTGCACGGCACCGGCGGAGTTCGCATCTTTCATGAAGGTCTCGATATTCTCCTTCTCACTCAGCGCTTCACGAAGTCGCTCTTCGAGTTTATCTTTGAAGGCGTTGGTTTTGACAAGCTGCTCTTCTTTCGCGTCACTGAAAGCATCTGGCGCTGCGGCCTTCTGTTGCTGCAGTGTCTTGAGGTTGATTTCAGCCTGCGCTATTTTCTCGCGCAGTTGTTTTTCGATCTGGGCAATCTGTTTCATCTGCTTCATCGCGCGGGGGTTGACGCCGGCCATAACGTGCGTCGGTGTAGCCGCCATCGCACCGAGCGATTTGACGCGCACCACCCCACCGCAGATAATTTCACCGCCTACAAGCTGCGCGCGTTTGCCGTTACAGACGACATTGCCGCCGGCGTAGACCCGGGAGTGCATAATGTTTTCACCCATGACAACGTCGTTTTCAGCCATACACACGGCATTCTGCAGAAATTTTCCGTAGACCGACCCCGCCGTCGACTCGACCTGTGCGTCGTCGCGACCGATAATACCCTGGCGCACGATGATATCGCCTTCTGCCTCGACGAATGCCTTCTGAATTGTGCCCGCTACTTCGATGCCGCCTGCGGCCTTCACGTGCATGTTATCATCGATATTGCCGGTGACCGTGATTGAGCCAAGGAATGTGATATTTCCCGTACCGATACCCACGTCGCCATTGATCGTGAACATGTCATGCACGCTGAGTATTCCGCCGCGGTAGAGTACCTGACCATTCTTCTCAGCGAGAAGGCGTTTCCCGTCGTCTGACAGCATGGTGCCCGGCCCTGGGCGCATCGTTACCGGATTTCCGTTCTTGGCAGGCATCAGCCTGTTGAAAAGATCACGTCCCTCTTGCCCTCTTTGTGCGGGAACGAGTTCAGCGAGCACCTGACCCTGAACAACGTTTTCAACGAGGTCTCGTTGCAAGAAGTCGACCCGTCCCGTTTCATCTTCTTTGAATTCTACTTTCTTGTCGATGCGCACTTTATAATCGACAAAGCCGTCGCGCCCGTGTTGCGGCGCCTTGCCTTCGGCCACCACAACCGGGGTTGAATAAACTTCTTCTTCGAGCGCTTTCTCGATGACCTGCTCCCGAAAGCCAAACTGCACGCCGTTTGATTTCAGTGCCTGCATAACATCTGCGACCTGCAGATGGCGTCCGCCCGGACGGGGCCTCGTCATCGTCATCGTCGCGCGCATATGGTCAGCAGAGACTTCAACCTGCAGTTGCGCATCGGCGTCGGGTTTGGGTGTCCATTCAGCAATCTTGATCTGTTTGCCCGATTGCGTACGTACTTCATTTTCAAGCCTGCCCTTGTCGTACGCGTTGACGCCGGCGACGCGCAGCCGTTCGAGAGCCTGGGCTACAGTTACCGGTTGCCCCTCGCCCACGGGTGGGCGCACATTGATGTAGACGCCGGTGCGATAGATACGCACCAGAATTTTTCCGTCGGCGTTGATCGCGATCGGCGTGTCGTCGGCGAGCGCCGTCTGCGCGATTGCGCCGCTCAGCGAAACATTCATATCTTCGAGATCGCTGAAGCGCGTATCTTCTTTTGCGGGAAATACATGAACCCGATAGGGTAACCTTCTCAGGCCCCAGAGTTGCGAACCACCTTTGTTGAGTATCTTGTAGTCGAGCTGCATCTGGTCGCGCTGCATCTCAATCGCCGCCAGCTTCATCGCCTGCCGTACCGAATCGGCAACAACAATGACCTCGCGGGGTGGACGATTGGCTTCGTCGAGGCGTACGTCTTCTTCGTTCTCGAGCGCGAGAATTATCTTTCGTAAATGATCAGATGCTGTGGCCATGAAACCTGTTATTCTGCCTTTTGCTTTTCAATGAGCTTCACCATGCCCTTGTATTCTGCCGCTTTTTCAGAATCGGGGAAATATTTGAGCAGCTTGTTAAACTGCTCCAAAGCTTTGTCTTTGTCACGCATTTTACGGTAATAGAGATACGCGAGCTTCTCGAGGGCGACGCGGTCTTTTGCGTGTTCGGTGAGGTACTGCTGGTAAACTTTTGCGGCCTTTTCGTTTTGCCCGGTCTCTTCGTAACTGCCGGCCAGCGGCAGCGCGACCTCTTTCGAGTTGCTTTTAAGGCGCGCTGCTTCAAAATACTCAATCGCGGTCTGGTGTTTCTTCTGTTTATAGAGCACGTTGGCGAGATTCAGGTTCGCTTCTAGCGAATCGGCATCGATCGCCTGTGCTTTGCGGTACGCCATTTCGGCCTGATCGTATTTCTGCGACTGAGCCGATACGCGACCGAGATTCAGCCATCCCTTGAAATAGCGGGCATCCTTCTGCACCGACGCGCGATACTGTTTTTCGGCCCCGGCGAGTTCACCACTTTCTTCGAGCAATTTGCCGTACGTATAGTGCAGGTCAGCCGGAGAGTCTTCACGAATGATCTTTGACAGCACCTGGTCAGCGCCTGCCGGGTCATTCACCTTGTGGTAGACAAGCGCAAGGTTGAACGCTGCCTCGTAATGCTGTGGCTTCTCTTTTAGCACCCGCGCAAAGGCTTCTTTGGACTCGGCATATTTCTTCTGCTTTAGATAAATTTCGCCGCGTTGATAATCCACATCACTGCCACGCCCGCCTTTGCCCAGCGCTGAGAGCGCTTCATCGTATTGCCCTTTCTTCTTGAGCAAGATGGCGCGGTTAAACTGCGCCTGCGTCAGCGCGGGGTCTGTCTCGCTCGCAGCCTGGTACGAAGCCAGCGCTTCGCTGGTCTTACCCTGTTTCTCTTGCGAGAGCCCCTGCGAATAACGCGCCGGTGCAAACTTTCCGTCTGACTTGACCGACGTCGCAAAATGGCGTTCAGCTTCTCCATATTTCTGAGCCTGGTAAAGCAGGCGACCGAGGAAATAGTTACCCTTTGCATGTGCCGGCTCTTGCGTTAACAGGCGACGGTATTCGGCCATCGCGGCGTCGTTTTTTCCCTGCGCCTCGAGAGCACGACCTAGAAAATACCGCGCATCGGTGTTTTCAGGATCTTTCTCCAGCGCTTTACGAAATTGCGCCTCGGCAGTACCATATTCTTTTTCTGCGAATGCCTTCTTGCCAGCCTCTATTGCACCCGCGGCATTGCTGTCAGGCTGCTTAACATTTTTGCTGCCAGAACCGGCATCGAGTGTGGGGTCGCCTTTTTCGGGCGGTAAAGATGCATCACCCTTCCCGCCGCCCGCGGCATTCTTGCCGTCAGAACCCGCGTCGCCGTGGCCAGCATTCTTGCCGCCATCACCCGTGCCACCTGTACCTTTCCCGGCGTCACCGTCTTTGCCAGAACCACCGCCACCCGCAACTGCAGTCTTGTTCGCAGAATTGAGTTCATTGTAGAGCGCTGTGTAACGTTCGCGCAGACCTTTGATCGAGCCGTCACGTTTCAGCGCATCACGATAGAGCTCGAGTGCCCTGCGCTTGTTACCGGCTGCGAGTTCTGCATCGCCAAGCGCGGCAAGAATATTCGCGTCGTTCGGCGCATCAGCGTGCGCCCGTTTGAGTTCGGCCAGGTATCCCTTTTCATCACCGAGTTTGCGCAGAAGTTTTGCGTACTCGTAGCGCAGCGGACCGTTTTTCGGGTCGAGCGCCAGCGCACGTTCATACGCTTCTTTCGCCCTTTCGAGATCGCCCGTTCTCTTATAACCCCGGGCCAGATTACGAAACGCAATCGCGCTGCCGGGGTTGCGGCGAACTCCCATCTTGAGCCATTCGAGCGCAGATTTCTTTTTGCCTTTCGCAAAATCCTGATTGGCCAGAAGCGCGTATGTTTCGGGATCTTTCTCGTCGAGTTTCAGCGCCTTCAGGTATTCAAGGCGTGCCTTGTCGCCTTTCTTCTGTGCTTCGAAAACCTGCCCTTTGCGCTTGAGTGGCGCGGTCTTCGTCGGCTCGGTTTCGCTGGCAAGATTGGCATAATGCATCGCCTTAGCGAGCGATTCGGCTGTGTTCATCGCCTGGTAGATTTTTGAGAGCAGCAGGTACTGCTCGCTGAGAAAAGCAGGCAGAGCATTCTGTTCTTTGCCGAATTTGATGGCGGCGAGTGCTTGTTTTTCGGCTTCGGGATAATTCTTGAGTTCAAAATAGAGCTTCGCCAGCTCGGCGTGCGTCTTGTAATCCTGCGGGTCTAGCCGAATGAGCTCGAGCAACGAGGCAACGCGCACATCTCGCTCATCGCTTATGCCCGCCGGGTCAAACGACGACAGCGACGGCTTTGAATTGAGCGTGAAATAGGTACCGATTACCAGTGCGGCCAGAATACCCGCGGCGACAGCCGTCTTGAGCCTTCTGTGCGGAGCTTCGATCATATCCCATTATCGGGATATTTTCAATAAGGGAAAACCCGAATTTTGGGACTCGTCAGTAAGTTTTGGCCTTTTCGCCGCCGGCTGCTTCGTAGCGAGACGCGCACTTTGCCATGACCTTGTGAGACGTGAAAACTTTGTGCTGCGCATCATAAGTCCCTTCCACGCCTGCATCCGCCCCATCTTGAAAGGTGTCAGGTAAAAGATTTTTGCCCGAATGTTCGACCTTCAGTTCGCGCCCTGAATCGATTAGAATGAACCGTGCGCGCACGCCCTCGCGTTCGATGCTGCCCTCTTTGACTTTTCCATAGAGCGTCAGGTTTCGGCGCAGAATCTTTTCGCCGCCGGGTTTAGCCATTTCGGCCTCAAATTCATGGAGTTTGAGGTGCACCTGCGCCGCCGTCGAGGTTGAGGTGAGAACGAGAACCACCAGAGCTACGGCGCAGAGGCTGAAAAAGAGTGCCAATTTTATGCGCATATGAGATGGTAATAAATTCCTATGTTGCCGGCAACTTCTCCGGTGGATTTATTGACGGGGTGTCTCAATTTTGCACAACGCACCATCCATGGAACTGCTGTTCATCCTTAGCCTTGTCATCTATATTCTTGATATAATTGTTCTCTTCTATTACGGCATTCACTGCTTTGTGATGGTGAAACTCTTCTTCAAGTATCGCAAGAACTGCGAAACAGACCCGGCACGTCTCGAAGAACTCAAAACCAAGATGAAGACCTGGCCCCGCGTAACAATCCAGCTGCCGATGTTCAATGAATACTACGTGGCCGAGCGCCTGATTGACACGACGATGAAGGTACGCTACCCGAAGAACCGCCTCGAAGTTCAGGTGCTCGACGATTCGACGGATGAAACAACAGATCTGGTGCGCAAGAAAGTAGCCGCATACAAAAAGAAAGGTTTCGACATCAAGCTGATCCACCGCGTCAACCGTCAGGGCCACAAGGCGGGCGCGCTCAAAGAAGCGCAAGAAGTCGCGAAGGGCGAATTTGTGGCGATCTTCGATGCGGATTTTATGCCTGCTGAAGATTTTCTCGAAAAGACAGTCCCCTACTTCTACGAATCTGACGACATCGGCATGGTGCAGACGCGCTGGGGCCACATCAACGCCGATTACAGCATTTTAACCAAAGGCCAGAGCCTCGGCATCGACGGCCACTTCACAATCGAGCAAATTGCGCGCGGCGGCAGCGGGCTGTGGATGAACTTCAACGGTACGGCCGGCATCTGGCGCAAGACCTGCATCTACGACGCAGGCAACTGGTCTGCCGATACGCTGACTGAAGACTTCGACCTTTCCTACCGCGCTGAACTTAAAGGCTGGCGCTTCAAATATATCGTCGATGTGGTTAACCCCGCAGAGTTGCCTGCGACTGTTACTGCGTATAAATCGCAGCAGTTCCGCTGGTGCAAGGGTTCGATTCAGACGACCGTCAAACTCGCGCCGACGATCTTTCGCACAGACCTCAGCTGGCCGGTTAAACTTGAAGCATTGACGCATCTCACGAACTACATGGTACACCCGCTAATGGTGATCAATATTCTCGCGACTTTGCCGGTGCTCTATTTCAGCGAACGCCTCGGCAACATCTCTGATGCCGTGATCGGTATTTCTGCGGTATTCTTCTCTCTGGGAACATTCGGCCCGATCGCGATGTATCTGGTTTCGCAGAAGGTTCTTTATAACCGCTGGGCAAACCGTCTCGCATGGATGCCGATTCTGACAATGATCGGTACGGGCATCGCGGTGAGCAATACGCGCGCGGTATGGCAGGCACTGACAGGTAAAAAATCCGCATTCATTCGCACACCGAAGCTGCGCATCGAAGGCCAAAAAGACAAAGTTGCGGAGCGTATGAAGTACGCAGCGCACGTCAAACTCGATAAAACGCCTTTTCTCGAATTTATTATGGGTGTTTATGCGCTGGTGATTATTTACACTGCGTTCAATTTTCACCGCACCATGTTTGTGCCATTCATGGTAATGTATGCCTGCGGCTTCTTTTACATCAGCTTTGCATCTTTCTACGAAAACTTCCAGGAAATGCGCGCGAAAAAAAAATTCGCGGTGTCCTCAGCTCTGTCCATAGTAGCGGATAAGGCTGAGTAACAAATAACCGCTACCCAGAAAAACACCGAACGGAATCTGCGTCTCTGAAGGGGCGTAGATGAGTACAGAGTGGCGTCGTAACAGATAAAAGCCAATTGCCAGTACTGCAGCAAATCCCGGCAGATATAACGCGAGCGGATTACCCAACAAAAACCCCAACGCCAGCACCAACCGCACATCCGCAAGGCCCATTTTGTATCCTGAAGCGATTCGGAGAAGGTGAAAGAGCGCGTACCAGACAAAAGCTATCGCCAGATCGAGGCCCAGTTCGATATTTTCAAGGCGATACCACTGCGGATAGCGCACCGCCAGCAGGGCAACAAGTCCTGCGAGCAGCAGGCCGAAAATCGCTTCTGTCGGTATCAGCAAGACGCGATAGTCAGTGGCGATAACAATCCAGACCAACGCATAGACGATCAGAGCAAGAGCAAATTCAGCAGGGTGAAGCGCGCAAAACCCGAGAAACAGTCCATACACAAAAGCAAAGGCCTCAAATAGAGGAAAGCGCAATGAAATGCGCCTCGTGCAATGCCGGCATTTACCCCCGACGATAAAATAGCCTAAAACGGGTATCAGCCCGCGCCACGGCACGGGAGCTGAGCAAGCTTCACAGCGCGATGAACCCTGCAGCACAAAACGGTACTTTTCTTTGATCTGTTTCCGCCGTTCTGAATAAAAGGCCTCATGAATTCGCCAGGCGAGCGCGTCGCAAAACGAATGCCACGCGGCAAAGAAGAGCCCGCTGAATGCCGCGATGAACCAGGTTTCCAAAATTTCCCGTCAATTCTGGCGCGTGACCAAATATTTCTGCAGGTATTCGGTAATATCTTTGATATTGCGGTCGACCATGTGGCGAAACTCCGACGGAATCTGCTGCTCCCGAATGACCCGGTAATAGTTCAGCGCGCGCGTGATCTGCTTGCGCTTAATAAACTGGTGTGCCTTCACCAGCATCGGCTTGTACTTATAGTACGCGTACTCGAAGATGCCGTTGTCTTTGGCGAGCCTGTAAGCGTGCGGTATTTTGGTGAAGTCGTACGTGAGGGTGAGAAATGGCGTGTCTTCCTGATCGGGAGTCTTAAGTTCAAGTACCCCGCGAATTTCCTGAACTTTGTTCTCTTCTTCTTTTTCTTCACCCCCGCCGCCTTCATCGTCCCCGCCACCTGGCGCCATAGCCTGGCCGTCGGGCGACATGTCGGGAATCTGTGGCGGTTCCATCACGCCATCGGGTAGTGGTTCGCCTTCGGCAGCAGCGCCTGCTGCCGGTGCCTCTGGCGCAACGGCGGTTTTTTTTTCTGCCAGCGGCTCGGGCTTTTCATTCGCTGCCGATTCACCGTCGGCAGCAAGTTCTGGCGGCGCGGCGTTTTCTTCAGCCTCTGCGGCCCTTCGGTCTTCGCCCGAACGCCGCTCTTCGGCACCTTCTCCCCTTGTGTCGGGCAGCCCCTGCCGGCGGTCGTCGGCGCGGCGTTCAGCTTCTTCCTGCGCACCTTCAACACCTGCTTCTTCGCCTGCGGGTTCTTCTGCGTCTCCGATTTCGCCTTCATGCCCGTCGATATTATTCGTATCTTTTTTCTCTTCGAAGCTTTTCTTCAGTTCGAATATAGCCTTTGCAACTTCAAAAAATCCCTTATCGAGGTTGATCGTGATGTTCTTCGCCTCGACAGGCATCTCTGAAACGTTTACCTGCGGTGGCCGTGCGTCGTTATAGGGATTATTCCGCATCCACGGCGGAATCGGCATGAAGCTTCCCCAATCGTGCGACTTTCGATAGTTATCGAGCGCGTCGAGGTTTGCCTTGATCTTGCGTTTTGCTTCTGTGTCGGTGATTTTTGCGAGAAGGCGTTCGTAAATGATCCGCGTCAGCTGCAGTTCACCTTCGGCGATAAAAAGTTCGGCGTTCCGCAGGTTACGTGTGAAATGCGACAGGTCGCCATCAGGTCTCGCAATATCTTCTGCAAGGTAAGGTAACTGAAAAGGGCCAGGTACAACCGAAACGGTGCCATCGGCGTTGACGCGCACATCCCGTGCCGGCAGATCGAGCGGCAGATCGCGCGGCCAGAATACGTCGCGGGCAGACTCTTTTGTCGCGCGCCCCGGCCCGGCCAAAGCAGCGCTTCGCCCATCGGGTCTGCCGGCATCAGCTGGAGCTGTAGTTGTGACCGGCCCGGAATCGACGGATACGTGGTGACTGATCAGTGGCGAAGCTGCCGCTTCGCCCGCCACCGACTGGGCAGGCTTTTCAACCTGCACATCGCGGATAAAATTGCCAGCATCGAGCTGTACGTGCAGGTTTTTCAGGTTATCGGTAATTCTGCTGATGGTTTCAGCAAAATCTTCAAGGGGAGATCGCACCTCGCTGGCCGCCGCAGGCGCACTTTCGGCTGCGCTTTCCGAAACCACCTCGGGATGAATTACTGCTGGTTCGTCGCCAAAAATGGCATGCTGCTCTGAATGCTCATCGCCCGCTAAAGCCCACCATGGGAACAGCGTTCGCTCGTTCAGGTGTTCTTCGTGTTCTTGGAGATCCTGCAGGCTCTGCCCGCCATCACCAGTATTCGGGCCTGAAGGCGCGGATCCTGATGCGGCACCCGAGCTGCCCTCGCCTTCATGGCCCGAACCGCCGCCACTCAGCCGGCGCATGAACTGCGTTGCGCGCTCGCGTAGGCTGCGTTTCGGCCGCACAGCCGTGCCGGGCGTGGTCGTCTGCGACCCGCCTGCATTGCCCCCTGTGAGCATCTTGATCGCCCGCTCGCGCAATGAGAGTTTCGGTGGGGAAGGAACCTGGTCCTGCGAAAGCGCTTCGAGACGCGCATACTGCGCTTCAAGATCGATCTTGTCTGCTAACGCGCTCGTGCGCTCAGAAAAACTGCGGTCAAGCCAGCCGACGGAGGGTCGGTCTTCCGCCGGCTTCGGCGCCGCCGGGGCGTTTCGTGTCTTACCTGACTTCTTGAGTGATTTTTCGAGCAACCCCACGTCTGTATTATCGGCTTGTCAGACGCCTGAACTTGTCAGCCCTTCAGCTGGTTTTCCAGTCTTTTTACCCGTTCGCGCGCCTGGTCGCTGCTTAAGCCCTCTTGCTTGAGCATCTGTTCGTAGCGGGTTTTGAACTGTCGGGAATCCTGGGTCTTCTTGAGTTTTTCGCTCGTTGCCCAGAGAAAATACACCACATCGGCGTCTTTGTTATTGAGCGACCGCGCCAGTTCAAAGTTCTCAAAAGCCTGCTTATAGTCTCTAAGTCCGCTGAAATAGATCTGCCCGATAACCGAATATGCGTTCGAGTTGCGGTTGTCGACTGCTACCGCTTTCTGCGCGGTCTCGAGAGCGTTCTTATAGTCACGGCGGTAATAATGGTATTTAGCCATCTCTTCTATACCTATGGAAAAATTCGGGTTCTGCTGGTAGACTTTGCTGAACCAGCGGTTTGCTTCGGCGAGCAGCGATTCGTCGCCTTTGCCTGCGTCATCGAGGGTGTATTCATATTTCTTCAGGTTGATCACAGCCATATTAAACTGCGCGTTGATATATGTCGGCTCGACCGCCAGCGATTTCTTATAATATCCCTCCGCTTCGGCGATGTTATGCTCACCGAGCAAGAAGACGTTACCAAGTTCTTTGAAAACTTCGGCAGTTCCTTTTTTTTCGGCGGCGGCAAAAAGTGCCTGCTTCGCTTCTCCCCATTTTTGCGAACGGCGCAGTTCTACGCCGTCTTTCAAGTGCTCCTCGTAGCCTTTGCCGCAGCCCACCGCAGACAGCACGAGAGCCGCTGCAAGAATCATTGATTTCATAAGCACGGCTCGCATCCGAGGCAGCGCAGGTCAATCAAAAAGTCGGGGGGTGAATTACCCGCGATTAATCTGCCTGAACTGACTTAACCTTGGGCGGCGGTGGCAGGCGCTTGCGCTTGACGGTCACCGACTTCAGCGTACTCGAAGCAAGTGGCCGTGTACCCTTTTGCGGAAGTACATCGACACGATAGTAGAATTCGCCCTCTGTTAAGGGTACCGTTCCGCTGCTTTTCCCGTTCACCGTCTGCGTCTTCAGATCTTCGGTCAGCCGTTCGTCTGCAGCAACACGCAGCCGGTAGCGATATTTCTTGCTTACCGGTGCCCAGCTGGCAGTAAAACGGCCAGTGCGTGCATCGGGCTCAATCGTCAAATTGCTGGGGCCTTTAGTGGTAATTTTTTGCGACGCCACTGGGGACCTTTCGGCCTGCTGTTTCTTTGCGGTCTCGGTATTCGCCTTCGCTTTTGCCGCTTCTTTTTCTGCAGCTAATTGGGCGGCGGCCGCATCGGCGTTTTTCTTCGCTGCTACCGCGTCGCTTTCGGCGAGCAACTCCCCTTTGTCAGAGACCGTGAACGAAGATTGCAATGCACCAGTCTTGTCACCGGCACGGTAGACCCGCCAGTAATATTTCCCGGGTTTCAGATTTTTCACGAGAGCGCTTTGGCCGCTTGTGTCCGTTGCATAAACACCAGGACTGAATGTTTCATTCTGCGAGACGTCGACGTGCACAGGGCCCGACGAGCGCCACGCGAGGCGCAGGTTCTCTGCGTTATTTGCCGTGACTACCTGGCCCGGCGCGGGAGCGAGCAGCGCGAAGTTCTGTTGCGGCCGCATTCTGAAAGCCCCCCACGATGAAGCCGCTACGCTGCCGTTCACCCGGCAAACAACGCGCCACTGGTAGCTGCCGTCGGCGAGTTTTTCACTGTGCGAGGCGCCCCTGACAGTAATTGTGCGACGCGGCTTGCCCGCTCCGCCGAGTTCAATGACGCATGATTCAGCCCCTGCTGGAGCACCGAAGCTGAACTCGACGGGTTTGCCCGGGTCTTCGAGAACTGTACCTTGGCCCGGTGATTTGAGGGTAATTGAAGTTTTCTCTTTTGTGACGCCTTTCTGAGAAGAGTTACCTATTTCTCCGGCGCCAACCTTGGTCTGCTGATCGCGGTTTTTTAGCGTCGCATTGCCTTCTTTGACGTCGACCGAGACACCGTTGCCATCGCTCGTGATCTGTGCACTGGCTTTATCGAGATCAATTTTGGTCCCGTCGGCAGCCGTGATCGTGCCACTCTTCGAGCCGCGCGAATCTGCGCGTATGGTTCCGTCGCGTAGCGTCAAACCGACACCGTCTCGCGTCTCATCGATCTCGACCATACTCTCAGGGTCCATATCGACTTTCATACCGTTGTTGAGGGTAATGCGCGCGTCCGATTTGTCTTTTGTCATGACCCAATCGTAAGCGTAAATCGGCGATCTTGATTCAACGTCTTCCCATATCATGCGGTCGGAATATTTACGTTGAACCTGATGGTACTTGTATTCGACCTCACCGACGGGTTTCGCTTCTCCACGCGAACCGAAACGGTTGCGCCAGTGGCAATGCATCAGATAGGCAAGCAGTGCAATCACCACCAGCAGTATCGCGGTTACAACTTTGTCTCGCCGGCTTAGTCTCATCTTGATTTCCTGTTATTTTCCGGCATTTTTCTGCGGATAAAGTCCCGTGTACTTGTGCAACTCGGCCAGATTTTTCGGAGCTTTCGTATCGCCCGCTTTGCCGAGCACAGCATAAACTCGCTGGGCCTCAGCTTTACCCTTCACTTTGACTTTGTGCAAAGAGAGGCAGTTGAATTTCTTCTTCAACAGATCATAGGTATGCTGCGTGATCAGAATATCGGTACCCAGCTGTTTGTTGAGGCTTTCCATTCGCGAGGCGAGGTTTACCGTATCGCCAATCACAGTATACTCGAGACGATCGAGGCTGCCAATCTGGCCGGCAAGCACCTCACCGGTGTTGAGCCCCATGCCTATGCGTATGATAGGCTTCGCACGACTGCCACGGCCCTGGTTAAACTTGTGCAGGGCCTGGCGCATCTCGAGCGCAGCGAGTACGGCATTCTCTGCGTCGTTGGGCTTCGTTACAGGCGCACCCCAGATTGCCATAATTGCATCGCCGATAAACTTGTCCACCACGCCACCGTAACGGTGCACAATCTCGACCATCAGCGTCATGTATTCGTTCAGAAAACCGACGACTTCAAGCGGCGTCATCTTTTCTGACATCGAGGTAAAAGACCGAATATCGGAGAAGAAAACCGTGGCGATCTTGCTCTCGCCGCCAAGCGCCAGGTCACCCTTCATCACCATCTTGGCGACTTCTTCGTTGACAAACTTACCGAAGGCCCCTTTCAGATTTTCACGCTCGCGTAACCCGTCTGACATCTCATTGAACGCCTGCGTCAGCTCGCCCACTTCGTCACGCGAAGTCTGTTCCATATGGATGTCATAATTGCCGCCGCGAATACGCTGCGTGGCACCTACAAGTCGCTTCAGCGGATCTGAAATCGTGCGCGAGAAGAAATAGATTGAAAGTATTGCGATGGAAAGAATGAGCAAAGCGATCAGAATGATGGTGATGCGTGCCCAACGCACCGCCTCAAACGCGATGTCTTCGTTCACGGTGGTAATAACCGCTGCGCCCCCGAATGCAAGCTTTCTGTAACTGCCGTATTCCGTGATATCGTCAATCGAATAGCGCTGCACACCGGTGGCGACATTCTGTGCGAATTTCTTGAATGCGACGTCGACCGCCGGATGGTTGGCCATATCCTGTGCGGCTTTAAACTTGCGGTTGTCTGAGTGCGCGACAAGTTTTTTGCCAGAGTCAACCATCATCGCAGCGTAGAGTGAAGACGATGTTCCCTTCGATTTCAGTGCGCCGAAAAGTGCGGTCAACGAATCGCCGTTCATGATCGCCGCGATCGCACGGTCGCTGCCCTTTTCACTGTAAGGCACCGCATAGAGCCACACGCTCTGCCGCGCGAAGGGTATCGATCGAATCAGCGTGTTGCCTTGCCTGATCGCTTTTGCATCCGCATCATTGAACTTCAGCAGCCCCTTCATTTGTTCTGGGGTAACGTTGAGTCGGGCCAGTTTTTCTTCCCGGTAGTAGGTTTTGCTCGCACCGCCCGTCAGCGATTCAAAATCTGCGACGAGCAAAAAATCGCTGGAGTCTTTGAAATACGCGTTCATGACAGCTGAACCTTCACGCGAGAGAGTGCTGAGCAGCCGCAACTGGTCTGCATTACTGCGCAGTTCTGATTCGATCTTGTCAGACAGCATCTTCGCGTTGTTCCCGTTATTCAGCTTGATCAGCTCTGACATGTTCGTCTGAAACAGGTTCAGAGAAATGCCGGTAAAGAGCAGGATACTCAGCAGAATAATCAGTGAAATAATCGCGATCAGTTTGGCTCTGATCGTGGTGAAGAGTGAAGCGTAAAATGCGCGAAGTCGGTTAAGCATAAATCCCCCTGGCGGTCAGCCGTTCAAGCGGGCGACAAAATCGTGCCTGAATTTCTTCAGTATCGGTGTTACGCCCATAACTACCGCGTCGGAAAAAGGACAGATGGTTGTGCCATTGCCCATATTGCCGGCAAAACTCAGCAGTGTATCGATATCTTTCTCTTCAGCATGGCGATCGCGCAGACGATGCACGACGTCGCCCACCCAACGCGACCCTTCGCGGCACGGTGTGCATTGCCCGCAGCTCTCATGGCTGTAGAAGTGTGCCACACGGTTCGTGAGTTCGACCATATCCGTCGTGTCGTCGAGAATCATGAGGCCGCCCGAACCCAGAAATGTCCCGACTGCCGCAAGACCTTCATAATCGAGCACGGCTTTGCCGGCTTCTTCTGCGGTAAGAATCGGCGTTGAACTGCCGCCCGGTATAACAGCCTTGAGAGTCCTTCCCGGATTCAATCCGCCTGCGATTTTTATCACTTCGCTCAGCGGCAACCCGAGGGGAATTTCGTAAATACCCGGATGCTGTATATGCCCAGAAATCGAAAAGATTTTCGTGCCACCCGATTTTTCGTTGCCCTTACAGAGCTTGGCGTAGGTTTCAGCCCCGAGCCGAAAGACGGCCGGTACGGTCGCAAACGTCTCTACATTGTTGACGACGGTAGGTGAAGCATAAAGGCCCTTAAACGCGGGAAAAGGCGGCTTAAGTCGCGGGTGGCCGCGTTTGCCTTCGAGGCTTTCGAGCAGCGCAGTCTCTTCGCCGCAAATGTACGCGCCTGCACCCCGGTACGTTGCCAGATGAAACTTGCGTCCCGTGCCGAGAATATTATCACCAAGATAACCCGCTGCATACGCTTCTGCAAGCGCCGATTCAAGTCTCTCCCAACCTTTGTAGAACTCGCCACGTACGTAGATGTAACCCTGTTCGCTGTTCAATGCCAGGGCGGCGATTACCATACCTTCGATGATCGAATGCGGAATCTCTTCGATCAGAAATCGATCTTTGAATGTACCAGGTTCAGATTCGTCGGCATTGCAGACGACGTATTTCGGGTCAGGGCCATCTTTCGGCACAAACGACCATTTCATGCCGGTCGCGAAACCTGCGCCGCCGCGGCCACGCAGATTAGACTTTTTTACTTCTTCAATAATCGCGTTCGGGTTCCATTGCTCTTTTTCGGTGAGCATCAGCCGCTTGAGCTGCGCATAACCACCTTCGCTTTCGTAAACTTTCAGCGTATGCGAGTCTTCGCGATGAAAATAATTCAGAACAACGCGCTGCTCTTTGCTATGCGGCGTTCGTGATTTGGCAGGATGCATTGAAGTTCATGCGTCAAACCTTAAGAGCGGCGTAAATCAAAAGACGGGACTACCAATTCCATGTCAGCTGCGGATTTCGCGCAGCCCCGGTTTCATCGATTCCCGTAACGAAGGTCTGCTGCGCACCATGTTTATGCTTTTCAGCATTCTGGTAGATTTCATGCACCGATTCGATAAAAACATCCATCTCTTCTTTCGATTCGGTTTCGGTCGGCTCGATCATGATCGCCGCATTGACGTTCAGCGGAAAATAGATCGTGGGCGCGTAGAACCCGTAGTCGAGCAGCGCTTTCGCGAGACTCGCGGTCGTCAGCCCGACTTTTTGCAGGCCGTCCTGGCTGAAAACAACCTCGTGCATCGAGGGGCTCGGTGACGCGAGCGAAAGAATGTCTTCGAGGCGTGCCCGCATGTAGTTCGCATTCATGACAGCCGTTTCGGCTATCTCATGCGTGCGCGAACCCCATGATTTCATGTATGTCCAGGCGCGCAAAATGTTGCCGAACTGACCGTACCACGCCTTAACCAGGCCAATTGAATCTGCCGGATCAAAAAGCTCGTACCCGCCAGCGGGTTTGGCCACATTTTTCATGCGCACCTGCTCGAGCGGCAGGTATGGCAGCATGCGTTCTGAACAACCGAGGGCACCCTGCCCGGGACCGCCGCCGCCATGTGGAGTGCTGAACGTCTTGTGCAAATTGAGCTGCGTCAGGTCGGCGCCCATTGCGGTGAAAGATATTTTGCCCACCAGCGCGTTCAGGTTCGCCCCGTCGATATAGAGCAAAGCCCCGACCTTGTCGAGCATCGCTTTGATTTTCAGAATATCGGTTTCAAAAATGCCCATCGTGTTGGGGTTCGTGATCATAAGCGCTGCGACGTCATGGGTCAGCAGCTTCTCAAGCTCCTCAAGATTTGTGAGGCCATTTTCCCGCGCGCCCACTTTCACCGTTTGAAAACCGGCCATCGCGGCAGAGGCAGGGTTGGTGCCGTGCGCGCTTTCGGGAATGATAATGGTCGTGCGCTTTTCGCCGCGGCTCAGAAAATATTTGCGAATCATCAGCGTGCCGATCAGTTCACCGTGTGCCCCCGCCGCAGGCTGAATGGTGACACCCGGCAGATCGAGCAGGTGGCGCAACATCTCTTCGGTTTCAAAGATGATGCGCAGCACGGCCTGGTTGTATTGAATCGGCAGCGCGGGGTGGCTGTGCTTCAGCGATTCGTCGCCCGCGATGCGTTCGTTGATCAGGGGATTGTATTTCATCGTGCATGAGCCGAGCGGATAAAGACCGTCATCCCATGAATAGTTGGTTTTGGCCAGCCGGTGAAAGTGGCGCATGAGCTCAACTTCAGACAGGGCCGGAAAAGGTTTTTCGGGCGAGCGGGCCTTGTGCAGCAATGGATGCGCAGACGATTTGAAATCCGCACCTTCTGTCTGTTGGCCGGGATACGCGTTCAGCAGGCGTTCTTTTCTGACAGTCTGGCGTGAGGTGTGTGTAAGACTCATCTCGATACTCCTTCGGATACTCGATGCAGGCTTCTTCTATTCTTCATTAATTGTTCTGATGATGCCAAATAGCATATTCTGAAAATCTGCTTTGCGTTTTTCCGCGATTTCGACAACTTCGCTGTGATGCAGAGGCGCAGCGATACCCGCACCCATGTTGGTGATCACGCTGATGCCGAGCACCCGCATGCCGCACTGCCGAGCGACGATCGCTTCTGGCACGGTGCTCATGCCGCATGCGTCGGCGCCAAAAGTGCGCAGCATACGAATTTCTGCCGGCGTCTCGTACGTGGGGCCTGTCAGGCCTGCATAAACACCCTCACGCAGCGGAATGCCGAGCGCTTTCGCCACGCCGCGCGCACGATTCATCAGCGCCGGAGTGTAGGTTTCGCTCTGGTCGACAAAACGTTCGCCCCACTCGGCGTGGTGCCTGCCGATGAGCGGATTATTCGACATAAAATTGATATGGTCTTGAATGAGCATAAAATCACCCGGCTTGTAGCTCATGTTGACGGCGCCGGCCGCATTCGTCAAAATCAATGTGCGAACGCCCAGCGCAGCCATGAGGCGAATGCCCATCGCCACCTGCTGCATCGGATACCCTTCGTAATAGTGCACCCGGCCCTGCATCATAAGCACCGAGGTCTCTTCGATGAAACCCGCGACGAAACGCCCGACATGGCCCTCAACGGTCGATTGTGGAAACCCGGGAATACCCGCGTAAGGTACGGCCACACTTTTTTCGGCACGTTCTGCCATGTCTGACAGACCCGAGCCGAGCACGATACCGACCTGCAGCGGAAAATTAATGCGACTGCGCAGCACATTAACTGCGTTCTCAATATCTTTTGGAGTGATTTCTTGCATGTTACTCTTTCAGCAGGGCAAATTTTTCGCTGCCGAGGTTCTTGCGCAGCGATTCAACGAGACAGTATTCGGTGACCTTACGCTCGTTCGGGGTCATTTTATCCCATGTGGTTTTATCAGTTGAGATGTACAAAGTTCCCTGGTGTGTCCAGAGTGATCGCAGAAAAAGGGGCTCTTTGAGCAGGTTGCGCGCCTTGAGCGTTTCTACTTCACCCGCCGGGCCCGCGACCAGTTCGAGCAAAACACGGCGCGCCATCGCTTCTGCCGCCGTGAGCTCGGCGCCGCCGACGTTCGTGGGCGGCCTCTGCACTTGCTTGCGGGTGAGCATAGCCTCTTCCGCAATTGCTTCGTCAGCGATCGGCCGTTCACCTGTCGCATTGAGCGGATTCTTCTCTTTATTTATCGCTATGCCAGCTTCGTCTTCGGGATACATCTTCTCGATTCCCGTAAGCGACAACGATCGCGGAAAGTACAACTCGATCTGGTCTCGCGCCTCAGCAGGACCTGTCCAGAAGAAGGCCAGCGGGTTTACCATCATCAGGTAACTGCTGCGCGTCAGCGACATAAACGTGACAAAGTCAAGCGCGAGCAGAATAACCAGCACACGAAAAAGGTTGAGAGGATTTCGTAAGTAAGCGACCACGGCATTGATGCGCGTTTCGATGCGCCCCGGAACTTCGATGACGCTATTTTTCAGCTTTTGCAAGTTCACTTAAAAAGACCCCGATACCCCGGCTCACACCCTCTGCAAACGCCTTGCGATATTCCACACTGTTCAGCCGCTTCAGGTCGTCTCTGTTCGTCAGGTAGCCCGTTTCTATTAGGATAGCCGGCATGAGAGAACCCCTCAGAACCGCGAAATCCGCCTTCTTCACTTTTCGCGGTTTAATCATACCGTCAAGGCGATTCGACATGCCCGAAAACACCTGCCGTGCGAGCGTTTTGCTCTCGCGTTGTATCTGCGCATTCATCAATTGTGAGGTCAGTTTGCGAATATAGGCGCTGTTCTCGTATTTGATGTTCTCGCGCAGCATCAATTGTCGCGCCTTCGTGTTGTCGGGGTTTTGAGCGAGATAATAGACCTCGAAACCTTTCACACGCGGCGACAAAGTCGAATTGACGTGTATGCTGACAAATATCCCGAACCGCCCCTTCTCATTCTTTCGGTTTGCCAGTTCGCTGCGCTTCTCTAACCGGATAAATCGGTCACCGCTGCGGGTCATGAGCACCTGAATTTGCGGGTGGTCAACCTTCAACTGCGCGCGCAGAGCGTGGGCCAGCGCGAGTGTGATGTCTTTCTCATTGACGTCAAAGTGGCCCAGCGCACCCGAATCTTTACCGCCGTGACCGGCATCGATAAAGATAAAGTCGAGTTTTTCTGCATTTTCGCGAACCTTATCACGAACTACCAGCAGGTTATTACGATTGAACCGGTAAGAAACCGCAACGCTGAGCTCGGTGAGAATCTCTTCGACGAATTCGCGCGAAAAGAACAGCCCGTCGTCTTCGATCACGCCCACGTCGTCGAGCTCACGAATCTCGTTCTGAGACTGGTACTGCGCTTCATCGACGCGAAAGAGTATGATACGGCGGCCATAACGAAGTTCACCCTGGCCTTCCCCTTTGACAAAGCGCGCCTGCAGATCGGCGTGCACTCTTTTCAGGTTGGCGAATGACAAGTACGCGCGCTTGTCGATCTGAACCAGCGTAAATCGCACCTGCTCTTTTTCACCTGAAATTTTCTTGGCAGCGAATGCGGGAAAGACCGCGAACAGCACAATTACCAGAAAGCCGGGACAAGGCAAATTGCCATTTTTAAAGAAGAAATACATTGCAATGGACCAAAATACAAATCGCTTTTCGCTAGCGGCGTGGTAGCGCAAAGCGATTTCAGTCAAACCGGGGCGTTTCAACGAAAAGGCCCCTCAAAAGATGCGGGCTTATCGGTTGACCCGGCTTTTCTGCTCCCGGTTGTGGCGCGCGTGGTCGACCACTACCACCAGATCATTGTCAACACGCACGTGTGGCGTTCGCACCAGACGTACAGTGAGTACTTCAGCGACGAAAAAACGCGCCAACTGGCAGACTATTTTTTTGAGAAAATCTACACTCTTGAAGGCAAGGCAGAACGCGATGAACTTGCGGTGAAAACCTATAACAGGTTCAAAGGTATGATTTCAGAGAAGAGCCGCGACCGCATCGAAAACCTGCTGCTGTTGAACGAGATGACAGACGAGCTCGACATGCAGATGGCCGACGTGATTCGCAAAGACAAGAAATATATCGTTAAGAGCAATGGCATAGAACACGTCGACCTCAAGAAGCTGCCCGCCCTTTACCGCAAGTCGAACGACATGAACGCGCGCGTCAAGCAGCTGAAGCTGGTCGTGACCAACCTTGAATCATTTTTCGAACTGAGCAAACACCCGCTCGCTGGCGTCGTGATGCGACCGGTGTCGCTTGCTGCCCGTACCGTCGGCGCGATCAAACTCTACAAAGTTTTTGAGCAGGGGTATGCCGCCACAAAACCGGTTTCGCGCGAAGTGTTCTTTGAGTTCACACAATACGTGCGCGGCCACGAAACGCAATTTCTCGAAAAAATCTACAAAAAACATATTCATCTGCTCTGAACCAGATATTTCATGCAATACGAAGCACGCATCACCTCGACCCGCACCGATACCGCCAATTACACACACCTGAGCCTGGCGCGACCCGAAGGTTTTTCTTACCTTCCGGGACAATACGTGACCCTCGCCTACGGTGATCAGGATAAACCGCGTTTTCTCGCTTTAGCCTCACACCCTTCTGAAGATCAATTGCTGTTTGTCTCGCGCCATGGGGCAGCCAGCGCGCCTCAGGTATCACTGTCAGCACCGCAGGGAAAAGGGTTTGCCTGTGACTTTACGAACCCCGGTAATTTTCTTCATATCACTCACGGCTCGGGAATCTCAGCGATACGGCCGGCCATATACGAGCGGTTACGCGGCGGCCATTCGGGTGACGCGCTGCTCTACGGCATTTCAGGCCCTGAAGCAGTGCCCGATCTCGATTGCCTCAATGAAACTTCAGGAGTAAAGCAGTTACGCGCCTACTCAAAAGCAGCGAAGCCGCAGCATGTACAGGATGTTCTTCAGAACCTCGACCTGAGCCTATTTACTCATGTTATCTTGATTGGTTCAAAAGAAATGATGGAATCGTGCCGCGGCGTTCTGTCTGCAAAAAACTTTGCGGTGGCGGCAATTTTCTCTAACTATTAACAGGCACCGCGCCGCTTTGGCACGACATGCACCAAAGCGGCAATTCAAACCATGTCAGGCCTGGCAGACCGGGCAGAAAAAGGTGCTGCGACCGCCCAACACCGACTTCACAATCGACGCTCCGCATTTTTTACATGGCTCACCGACACGATTATAAACGAGAAATTCTTTCTGGTAAGCACCTGTGCTATAGGCGGCTTCGCCAGGCAACGAATAGACAAAATCAGAAATGCTGCTTCCCTTCGCTTCAATCGCGCGCTGCAGCACTGCAGTGCACGCATCGAGCAGTACTTCGGTTTCAGCAGGTGTGACAAGCGTAGCTCTGCGATGAGGATCGATACCCGCGGTGAATAGTATTTCTGAAGCGTAGATATTGCCAATACCTGCGATGACCTTCTGGTTCAGCAAAACCGACTTGATGGGTGATTGGCTGCGCCTGATTTTATTGCCCAGCACAGACCGGTCAACAAGACGCAACGCGTCGTCACCTGCGGGCAACGCGGCGCCTGCGGCTTTGCCGGCGAGCACGAAGGCAAATCTTCTCACGTCAATGAAGCAGAGCTGTGCCTTTTCAAACTGAAAGACGACCTTCGTGTATGGCGACGCATCGGGTTCCGTAAGCAGCAATCGGCCGGTCATGCCAAGGTGAAACAGCACCGGAAATGATTCAAAATCGAAAACGAGGTATTTGCCGACCCGCTGCAACTTACTCAGCCGGCGGCCCACCGCCTGTTTGAACTGGGCGCTGGTCACAGCATAACGCAGGCGACCGTCTACGACGTTGACCCGGTTAAGTTTCTGACCCACGAGATTTGCGAGCGATCGGCGAACGGTTTCGACTTCGGGCAGTTCAGGCATAACGGTCAAGATCCACCTTTGCGAGACAGAAACGCAGCTGCGACGTAAATGCAAATCGACGCGACGGTAAAATGGCCTACGCCCTGAAGTATGACAAACATACACCAAATGTTTGCCGCACTGCGCTTCGCGTAGTACATTAGCCAATCGAATTCAGATGCTGGTCGCGTTAAAACGAATCTTCTTAACTCTCCTTATCATTGCAACGGCTTCTGCCTTTGCAGCTCCGCAACCAGGCGCGTCTGCAAAAGACAAGATCATTGCGCCCGCGCAGCTCGCGTCGGCAGCAGAATCTGAGAGCGCAGGCGAACCAGCCCGCGCGCTGCCGATTATTGCTTCATTTGTTCCCGGTCTCGTATTTCACGGATCAGGGCATTTTGCAGCTGGCAACTACCGGGCGGCGCGTGACCTCATTATCACCGAAGGTGTGTCTGTCATTCTGGTCTTCGCAGTCGGTTTGCCAGCGTTCATGACTGGTAATGCGGCGGTGCTCGTGCCTGGCGTCTACACGCTGGGTTTTGTCGGGGTCACGCATTTCTTTACCAGCTGGACGGCCGACTTCATGGGGGTTTCGGGCCTCAGCACGATCACCGCGGCACCGGTGAACCCGCACCAGCGCATCTGGCTTGCGGCGGGATATATCAAACAGGACGATACCGAGTCCGAGATTTATGGACTTTATCGCTTCGACGGAAAATTTGCACGCGAAAACTTTTTTATACGCGGTCTGTTTGACATTGAGGATAAGCGCACGTACCAGAACTTCGGCCTTGATACCGGCTACCGGGTTTTGAGGCCCAAATGGGCCGACCTCTATGCGACGTTCGAGGCGCGTCACGAAATGTCATCCGAGGGTTTCGCGCTCACCTCAGTCAATGGCCTCGCCGAACTGACGCTCTACCCTTCTGAGCTCACCGACTATTTTCGCAAGAGCCTGAAAGGTATTGCGTTCTTCACGACTGTGGGGTTGGGCCGGCAGTACATTCACCTGCGGCAAACGCCGAATTTTCAGAACGACGCCTACTTTGCGAACCTGATACTCTATCATGGTGCCCGAGTGCGTGTAACTCGCTACACCGAGCTTTCGAGCGGCTACAACTTTCGCAAAGATAACATTCTCGGTGGCGCTTGGATTCTCGGCGGCACTTTTGTGCATCAGGCTGAGGTTTTTCTGGGCAATTTTTTTACGCGAGTCACATTTGAGCACGGGCGCGGTTACCGACTGTTCGTGCTTGCGGGGGTAAATTTCTGATGAATTACAAAACTTCAACCATGCGAATTCTCGCAGTATCTTCGCTGACAGCCATCGGCGCCTGCCTCGTAAATCCGCAAAAAGAGCGCTTTGATCTTAACCAAAGCGTCGGCAAGATCACGGTGAACGACGTTGACATTCAGGTAAAGTTCGCACCTGTAGCGCTCGTCGACGGCAAGATTGAAGCCCGGGCACAAAGGCCCACGCTTGAAGTTTCATTTTCGTCGCACAACGCCGCACCCGTGAATCTCGTGTTCAAACTCAGCAACATGCGGCATGACGCCCTGCCGACTGCCAGTACCGGCACGATCACTGCAGGGCCGAAACCGGGAGTCGTCGAATGGGCTGTAACGATTGCGGCAGGTGCAGCCGTCGGCGCAACGGTGGTAAACTTCACCGGCGGCGGAGCCTACCGATTCGGTGTCGTCGGCGACCTGCACTACCGTGATTCTACCGCGACGCTCATCGCTGAAAGTGCAAAAACGCGGGCGCTCGATTTCTTTATACTCGTCGGCGACTTTGTAAACCAACCAAGCAGCGACGAATACAACTGGGCGCTGTCGTTGTCAGAAAAATTTGCGGGCCCGGTGTATGCTGCCTACGGAAACCATGAGGGCTTTCGTGACGGCTATATGAATTTCTACCGCCGCCTGTTTGGCACAACCAATTTTTCATTCACGCATAAAGGCGATTTTTTTCTCGTACTTGATTCAGCCGATCAGAGCATCAGCCGCGAGATTTTTAAGTACGCCGAGAGCGAGTTGGGCGCATCAGCGTCAGGGCTCAAAATGATGTTTATGCACGTGCCGCCATTCGACGAATTTGGTATGCGCAACAACAGCTTCAATTCACGCTTTCAGGCGGCGCGTTTTCTGAACATGGCGCTCGATCAGGGGGTCGATATCGTCTTTGCAGGTCACATACACACCTATCAGGATTTTTACGTCGACGCAATGCGCAACGTGATCGTCGGCACGGGCGGTGGCAGGCCAGAGCAGTTCGACGGCATCGGCATACGATACGCCATACTGCATTCTGACGCCGCGGGTGGTTACCAGCTCGAGACGGTCGACCTGGGCCCTGATTAACGGTTTCAAGCAAAGGGTGACTAGAGGCAAACATTTTCGTTTTTTTTGGGCGGCGAAAAGCGCCATGACTAAGTTAACCAAATGGTTAAAGTAATTCTGGCCGTCGCTCTGGCGGCTTTTTCTCTTTACGCTGACGAAGCCTACGATATCGCTTCAAAAGCTGAAAAAACGCAACGCAATTTTGGTGACGAAACCGTCGAATCGACGATGAGCCTTATCGCCGCCAACGGTTCGGTCGTGACGCGCAAGACCAAGAACTTCACTCTCGAACGCGCGGGCAGCCGTGACTATCAGCTGTTCCAGTTTCTCGAGCCGGCCGATGTGCGCGGCACTTCGCTTCTGACCCACCAAGACCCGAAGGGCGACGACAGCCAATGGCTGTACCTGCCCGAACTGCGCCGTGTCAAAAGGATATCCTCATCGGGTAAAACGGGCTCATTCATGGGCAGCGAGTTCACGTACGAAGACGTCGGCGGCAACACGCTCGACCGCTTCAAGTACACAAAACTCGCCGATGACAACTACAAGGGTAAACCCTGCTACGTGCTCGAAAAGACACCCACGTATGCCAACAGCGGTTACACCAAAATCAAAATGTGGATTTCTAAAGACGCGAATCTGGTGCTGAGGCAAGACTTCTTCGACCGCAAGAATTCACTGCTGAAAATCATGACGTTCGACGGCCACAAACAATATGGCACAACCTGGCGCAGCCAGAAGATCAGCGTCGAAAACCTGCAGACCAAAAAGAAAAGCGTGCTTGAGTTCACGAGCCGTAAGATGCGCGCGGGTCTCAGCAATGACCTCTTCACCGAGCGCAACCTGCAGCGTCTGCAGTAGTCACCCTTCGATGGTTCGACAGGCTCACCACAGGCCAGCAAGGTGACGATGAAAAACTCACGCGCCAGGATTATCGCCGTGCTCGCCGTGACTGCCGTGGTAAACGGCGCGCACGCGCAGAGCGTTGAGTTCTCAGAAAACACGCGCCTAAACTACAAAGGCAATATCGGTATGAACTACTGGTATTTCCCGAAAGACGCCCCCAAAGATAACATGCCCACTCACGTCGGCACATTCGATGGGCAAATCGACCTCAACCTCAAGGCAGGCAAATATTGGGAGTTCAGAGCGAACCCGCGCGGCGTCGTCGATGTGAAAGACCAGAACCGCCGCCGCTTTTTGCCGCAAGACATCTACGCTGATTTTGTCACGAGCCGCTTTGAAATGCGTGCAGGCTATCAGGTTTTCTCATGGAAGACCGTCGAATCGGTTGCGCACTCAGATATCTTAAACCAGACAGACCCATCGCTCGATTTTTTTGATGCGCCCAAAGTGGGTGAACCCGCACTACGCACGCGCTTTATCATTGGTGATGAAAATCCGCATACTTTTGAAGTCTACTATCTGCCCTACTTCACCCCGGCAAAACTACCGATCGCCGGCAACCGCTTTGATTTTTCAGGCGCACTTCCGCAGACAACGGTGGGCACGCAGACGGTTACCCCGAACGTCATCTACGACCCCGACGCAAACCGCTACGAGACACCGTACAACCGCTGGCGGCCGCAGGGTGCCGTGCGCTACCAGAAGCAGCTCTTCGGCAAGGTAGATACCTCGCTCTATTACTTCAACGGCTATAAGCGTTTTCCGCAGCTGCACCCGGTTGCGGCAACGGCGTTGCCAGTCGCACCCGGTGTAGCAATACCCACGCAATACGCACAGGCGTACAACCCGATTCACCAAGGCGGCCTCACCTGGCAGGGCACGCTCGACGCGCTCTTGATCAAAGGTGACGTGGCTTATGTTCAGTATGTTCAGCCCACGAAGGCGCAGAACCAGGTCGATACCGTGCGCCCCTACGCGCAGTACACCGTCGGTTTTGAATACACATTCAACAGCCTCTTTGTCGACAGTCAAGATCTCGGCCTCATCATCGAGGCACTCGGCGACAGCGACACCGGCCGCAACTCCACTGAACTCGATATTTTCAGGCCGTTTCAGAACCATGTGTTCGCAGGCCTTCGCTATACCTTCAACAATACCGGCGACCGCTCGCTGCTCGTGGGCACCTTCACCGATTACAAAAAGGGCGACGTGCTCGGGCGCATCGAATACGAAGAGCGCTTTTTCGAGCGCGTCAAAGTCAAGGCGCAGTTTCTGGGCTTTGCCACGACGACGGGCAGCCAGCTGAAACCATTTGAGCACACGACGCGCGGCAGCCTGCTGGTGTCTTACTACTTTTGAAGTTCTCAATAAGGATAACCCATGAAAAAGAAAGAAACAACCGGACTCAAGATCGGACGCTTCGTACTCAAATACCGCTGGCATATCATTGTTGCCAACGCCGTGCTGCTGCTGATCGTCATCGGCGGCATGGCGGCGCGCGGTAAACGTTATGGCGACCATGTGAAATACATGCTCGAGACTCGCAGCGACCCGACGAAACGCATCGAAGGCTACAAAGGCGAGAAGCCATTCTTCGACGCCGATTACCGCGTCTGGTTCGACAGCTCAGACCCCAACCTCAAGGCAATGGACGAGCACCAGGCAATCTATAACCGCGAAGACATGGCAATCGTTCTCGTGAAGGCAAAATCTGGCAATCTCTGGACAAATGAGAACCTGACGACGCTGCGCGCGATCACGCAAGACATGTGGACTGTTGCCTACACCAACCGGGTCGATGGTTTGGCTAATTTTAACTACACCCTGGCCAAAGGCGACGAGCTACTCGTCAGCGAATTCTTATCAGACCTGCCTTACGACGCCAAAAAGCTCGAAGCCAAAAAGAAGCTGCTGCTTGAAGACCCGCTGCTCACCAAATTCATGATCTCACCGAAACTCGACATGACGCAGATCACACTCAAGATCGTCGCGCCGCCTGAGTTTCCGTCGGCGTTTCTCGAAGCCAAAGCATCGATGATTGAGGTTCTGAAGAAACACACCGACGCAAACCCAGATCTGCAAGTGATGCTCGCAGGTTCGGTGATGCTGAACAACGCCTTCATCGAATTTGCCGCGCAAGACCAGAAAACTCTCGTGCCGCTCATGTTCCTTTTTATCATCATTACTATGACCGTGATGCTGCGCTCGTTTCTGGGCATGCTACTGCCGATGGTGGTGCTTCTCACCTCTATCATGTTTCCGATGCTACTCTTTATGGGTATTTTTAACTTTCCGCTGAACAACGCGTCGGTGAACACCATGCAGCTGATGGTCGCGATTGCAATCGCCGACTCGATACACATCATGGCGGTTTTTTTGCGCAACATGCGCCATGGCATGACGCGTGACGAGGCGATTCTCGACACACTCGACAAGAACATGCTCGCGGTCTTTCTGACTTCGTTAACGACCGCTATCGGCTTCTATTCGCTGGTGACGCAGTCGATGCCACCGTTTCGTGATCTTGGCCTCTTTGGGGGCACTGGCACAATCTACGCGTTCTTCGCTTCAGCTTTTACACTGCCGGCATTACTGGCTGTGATTCCGTTCAAACAGCAGCCCAAGGCGTCTGAAGCCGATTTTCAAGACGGCGTACCGACCAAAGGTTATGAAAAATTTGTCGACTTCATTTATAACCACAAGCGCGCAATTCTGGGTGTATGGCTTCTGACCTGCGTGCTGTCGGTCGTTTTTCTGTTTCGCATCAAAATCGACAACAACACGATGGCATACTTTGATAAAAAGTCGGAGTTCAGAATTGCCTCAGAGTATATTGACCAGAATATCATCGGCACGATGCCATTTGAATTCAACCTGCGCGCTTCGGGCTCGGGTCAGGTCTATGACCCTGAGTTCTTGAAAAAAGTAGAAAAGTTTCATAACTACCTGATGTCAAAGCCTGAGTTTCAGTTCACGCACGTGTCGAGTGTGCTCGATATCATCAAGCGCATGAACAAGACCATGAACGCTGAAAATCCGGCTGAGTTCAGAATACCCGAACCCAAGCCCGGCGTCGACACTCGCAAATTGATCGCGCAATACATGTTTCTCTACAAGACGAACCTGCCGCAGGGGTCAGATGTAACCAACATCGTCGACGCCGACGATTCGATGGTACGCATCACCGCCTTCGGCAGAGCACAGCCCTCACAGATTCAGGTCGACAACGCCAAAGAGATTAACGCCTGGCTAGAGAAAGAAATGCCCGAAATGAAGGCGCGCACGATTGGTATACCGATCATGTTCGGCCTGCTGATGACGCAGGCGATTCCGGGTATGATCTTGTCGATGGTGCTATCACTCGTGCTGATCACGATCTCGATGACGATTGCATTCCGCAGCGTGAAGCTCGGCCTCTTGTCGATGATACCCAACGTCTGGCCCGTTCTGTTTGTCTACGGCGCGCTCGGCCTTACGGGCTACACCGTTGATCTCAGCATTGCGGTCGTCGCGATGGTGACGCTCGGCATCGCGGTCGATGACACGATTCACTTTCTTGCGAAGTTTTTGCGTGCATTTCACCATTTGCATGACACGAAAAATGCGATTTTGCACACCTTCAGAGAGACCGGCGGCGCGCTGATTATTACGTCGGTAATTCTGGTGCTCGGCTTCGGTATTTTGGTATTCAGCGGATTTCTCATTAACGCGAATATGGGCATGTTGAGCTCCATCATTATCGCCCTGGCACTCGTCGCCGACTTCATCATTGCCCCTGCGGTTCTCATTACACTTTTCAAGACGAAGGACTTTGAACAAAATACCGCAGCAGTAGGAGATTGACACAGACCGGCACCAACGCTACGAGTTGGTGCCGGTCTGTGTCTCCTGAAGAGGTAAGTTATGTTCGATATATTTAATCCGACCGATGACCACAAGTCACTACGCGAGCTCACCCATGATCTGGCCAAAGGGGTCATCGAACCCCAGGTAAAAGAATACGACGATAAAGAAATATTGAATGAGTCGCTGCTCAGAAGGCTTGGCAGCGATTACAGCCTGTACGGCATTACCGTGCCCGCAGAAGCCGGCGGCCATGGCCTCGACGCAACCGCATCGGTCATTGTGCACGAAGAGCTCAGTTATAGCGATGCAGCGTTTACGCTCAGCTACCTGGCGCATGAAGTTCTATTCGTGAATAACCTGTTCCATTCGGCGGATGCAAAACTGCGGGAAAAATATATTCCCCCGGTTCTCGACGGCACGGCAATTGCGGGCATGGCAATGTCTGAGCCCGGCGCCGGCACCGATGTGCTGGGCATGACCACGTTCGCTGAGCGCAAGGGCGACCATTACGTTCTCAACGGGACCAAACAGTGGATCACCAACGGCAACTGCGGCAGCTACTTTCTCGTCTATGCGAAGACCGATAAGAACAACCGCCAGGCACTCAGTAGTTTTCTGGTCGATAAAAACTTCAAGGGTTTCAGCGTCGGCAAGAAAGAGATAAAGATGGGCATGAAACAATCGCCTACTTGCCAGCTCATTCTCGAAGACGTCGAAGTCCCAGCTGAAAATCTGATTGGCGCTGAGCACGGCGCTCTCACGCACATGATGCGCAACCTCGAGATTGAGCGCCTGACGCTTGCGGCGATGTCTCTCGGTATCGCGAAACGAGCACTAGACGAAATGGTCCGCTACGCAGTTCAAGACCGCAGCGCGTTCGGCAAGAAACTCTCTGAGTTCGGGCAGATACAGCAGCTGATCGCTGAATCTTATTCACGCTACCGAGCCAGCCGCGCACTCGTCTATGAAACCGCTCTGAGGGTGAATCCAGAGTCGCGTGAGTCGCTGTCTGCTGCAGCAGCCAAACTCAGCGCGACGCAGATGGCAGAATACGTTGCGCGCGCGGCTATTCAGGTACTCGGCGGCTACGGTTATACGCGCGAATACCCGGTTGAAAAGCTCTTGCGCGACGCAATTCTGCTGTCGATTGGTGGCGGCACGAATGAGGCGATGCAGAAGAACATCATGAAAGACCTCGCGATGTCGCTGCGCTGACGCACTGACAGCGATTTGGTACCAACTTTTCCCGTTGACGTGGTGGGTAAAGGTGGCGGTTTTACATGCGTGCTTAAACGAATTCTTTTTCTGATTGCGCTTGCAAGCCTAACGGCGTTGAGCGCGGCGAAACCGTACCTCTCATCGGGTGACTATGCCAAATACGTGCAGCGACTGACCTGCTCAGTAGAAGACGCAGACACCGACGACACCATACGCGTGAGGCGTATCAAATACGGAGTCTCGCGCAAAGGCCGCCCGCTTTATGCGCATATTGTCGACCCGGCCAGATCGGTCGACGCGCCGGTGCGTAACGTCTATATCATCGGCGCCCAGCATGGCGATGAGCGCAGCACCAAACCTGTACTCGAATATTTCGTGCGCGAACTCGGCACGCTCAGCAACGACTTCCGAAACCGTCGGCGCATCATCGTAATTCCAAATTACAATCCCGACGGTTACAAGAGAAACCACAGGTTGAATGCAGACAATATCGATCTCAACCGCGATTTCCCCAGTTCAGACGGCCATGAAGACGCACCGCGAGCCGCCGAGACAAGCGCGTTCATGAAGTTAATGGCGAAATATCCACCCTATTCGATGTACAATATTCACCAGCCTTTTCGTGTCGTGCTCTATTATCCCGAAGACGCCGCCTTTGCGAGACCTTTTTCAGCGCTGTCAGATTACCCACTCGGCACGGGAGTGGGCTACCCGACTCCCGGGTCTCTCGGGACCTACGCGCGTGAGAAAAAAATTCCGATCATCACGGTCGAGCTCTCGCGCAACATGAAAGCGGCAGTGGCACCGTACCTTTTTGAAGAGGTGCGACTCGCCCTCTATTACGCAGGCTTTGGCTGTATACCGGCGCCAGCGCAGAAATCCCGCATCGAAACCTACATTGCCGAGTAGATTCATGGCAAAGCAGCACCGCACGGGATTTCGGGACGTTCTAAGGCGACGCGGTGCCATTATTCTGATTACCGCCACACTGATTTTGACACTCACCGTATCTGTCGCGCTCGTGTTCGTACGCTTTGCCTTAAATGAATTCAGGTCTGTATCGACCTCAGCGCAGCGCGAACGTGCGCTGCAGCTCGCGCAGAGCGGTCTCGAAACGGGCACGCTGCTGCTCACGCGCATACCGCTCGATTCACTCTATGAGTTCGGTATCTTTACGATTGCCCCGACGATTCCGCTGGGGGGCGGCACGGTCACCCTCTCACTGAGCGAAGAGAGTGGCAAACTCAACGTCAATCGCCTCGTGCGCATGTTCGAAGACCAGACCGACGAGCGGCAACTCGAATACTTTCAACGCCTTTCGATTGCGCTGGGTATTCCGATCGACCTTTGGCACGCAGTCATCGACTACGTCGATGAGAACAACACCCCGATGCCACGCGGCGCAGAACGCGACGAATACGAACGGCTTATACCCCCGCGCCGCATCAAGAACGGACGCATGCAATCGCTCGAAGAGCTGCTGTTCGTGCCGGGCTTCGACCAGAGGCTACTATACGATGATTTGAGGTCGCTTGACCGGCGCAAGAACACCAGTACCAGCAGCCTCAGTGATCTGGAAAAGGCGGCGCTGACACCTGAGGATTACATACTGGCCAACAACATCACTACGTACCTGGTCTATAACGCGGATACATCCACCGATTTGATAAACATCAATTCGGCACCTTACCACGTTATATTGGCGCTTTCTGAGTTTATGACGCCTGCGGCCGCGCGCAAGATTATCATGGAGCGCATTAAGCGGAACGGGCGCATCAAGAGCATCGACGAGCTGGCGGCTATACCCGAACTGCAGATTCCCACGACGGGAGGCCTCAACCTCTACAAAGAACTGGCGATCAGGGTCACGGTGCAAAATCAACTGTATAAGATTGTTGCCGATGCATCTCTCGAATCGCAAGTTGCGCAGGTTATGGGCGTATTGGACCCGAATGCCAAAAGGCTTGTCTTTTACTCAGAATGAGCAACCGCCCCCCTATTTCACCCCTGCCACGAGTCTTTGACGGTGCAGGTCGCCCCCCCGGGATGCCGAGAATATAACCATGGCCCGCACGCCAGTCGTCATCGAAATCAATAATTACGAGATCAAGGGTCTCGCGTTTCGCAGCGGTATTGCGGGCCGATCGTTTTTTCAGGCCGAAACCATGCTGCTCGACCCTAAGCAGAGCGTGCATGCGCAGGCTGCGCAGTTCGTTGCAGAACGTTATCCAGGGGCGATCGGGGTACACTTTAACGTACCATACGAAAGCCTCTTCACGCGTGAGCTGACATTTCCCTTTGCCGACCGACGCAAGGTTCGCGAGGTGATGCCGTTCGAGCTCGAACCGCTGATCCCGAGTGATCTGAGCGAAGTGGTGTATGATAGTTACCTGACGACGAATACCGTCACGCAGTCGACACGGGCGATCGTTGCGGGCTCACGCAAAGACGTGCTCATTCGATACCTCGATGAATTCAGGCAGCGTGACATCACGGTGCTCGGTGTCTATACGCCTCACGATGCGCTGTTTCGGCTGCATCCATTTACGGGGCTCGAGTCGTGCATTATGCTGCACGTCTCACGCCTGGTTTCGATCATCGTTATTGTGCTCGGGGGCGAATGGCGCTTTGCGCGCGTCATGCCCGTCGGCTATGACTGGTTGATCGCCAAACTCAAAGTCAAGTGGAAGAGCGACGTCAACGAAACTCACCGCCTGCTGATGGCTCTGCCCTCGTCTCTCGAAGACAGCGCTGAACTCGACGATTTCAAAAAAACACATAAGATTACGGCGCCGAAATTCAAGGCACTGACAGATTCGATCAAAGAGTTCACACAGGTAATCAGCCACGAGCTCGAAGTTTCTCTGCGCAATCTGCAAATTGACCAGGAAGACCAATCGGCGACCGAAAAAACGGGAGAGAATACCGAGAACAAAATTATTAATCCTCATGAACTAACGGTGGCGCTCAGTTCAGACCTGAACAACGCGTTAGTGATAGAAAACGCGCTCGCACAGAGCATCAAACACGAAGTTTCCCCTTTCCCTTACGATCGCACACCGCTCGCACTGCTGAACCGTGAGCATTTGGTGACCATGGGCGGTGCGTATTCGCAGACCGTGTCGGGCAAGATGACATTGCTGAGAGATGACCTGAAAAAATGGGTAGTCAGCTCTCAGACCGGTGCTTCGCGCATTGTAGCGGCCATCGTCGTCGCCTCGGTACTGCTGTTTGCAACTTCATTCTTTATCGATCTGAAACGGCGCGGGCGCCAACTCAAAGAGTGGGAAGACCGGCAGACAAAAGTGTTTCAACAATTTTTTGCTGGTGCGCAGATACCCGAAAGTG
This sequence comes from uncultured Leptospiraceae bacterium, assembly GCA_942492915.1. GTDB lineage: Bacteria > Spirochaetota > Leptospiria > Turneriellales > Turneriellaceae > Turneriella. The sequence goes on along the minus strand of OW818662.1, from coordinate 822,037 downwards.
TTTCGGCTCTGAGTTATGCTTCAGAGCTTGTGCGCAAAGAAAAACAAAAGACCGAAATTATCGAAGTTTTTCTGAAGGCGCCGAGGCTGTCGGCAATTCTCGTGCAGCTGCACCAGAATATCTCAAGCGAAGCCGGTCTTGAAATTACGTCTTTCTACTACAGCGACCGCGGTGTCGAAATCAACGGACTCGTGCCTGATTTTGCAAAACTCGAAGACATCAAACGTTCGCTGGCGCGCGCCACGCTGCTCACGGCCATTGAATCAAAAAACGAAAACTCTACCCCCGGACCCGGCGGCCAGAATCGCATTAAATTCACGCTCTTCTGCAAAGTGAAAAAGGCTGAGGGCAACTGAGTGAAAAAATTATGGGAAACCCTCAATGCACGCGAGCGCACGTATGTGATGCTGCTCGGTGTTTTTCTGCTTTTTCTTGGCATTTTCTTTTCTGGCCGGTCTTTCGCGCGCTACATGACCGACCTCAGAGATCGCTCAGAATCGGCAGAGCGCGACACGCTGCAGATCGAAAACCTGGGCCGCCAATACCAGTTGCTGCAGGCGATGAAAACGGGAGACTCGCAGCAGCTCGACAATATGCTTTCGAGCATCGAAGCAATGCTGAAGACCATTGGCCTCAGGGACCGTGTCGGCAGCCTCACACCCACGGACACCATCGTTCAGGAAAAGTACCTGAAGCGTGAAGTAAAAGTTTCCATTAAAGAGTCGGCGGCAAATCAGGTGCTCGATTTTATCCGCCAGATTGAGCAGAGCACGCAGACACTTTACAAGGTTGAGAGTTTCAGTTACCGCCCCGTGCTGAAAAAGCCCGGCATCTACGACTTCACCGTACAAATTTCAGGCTTCCAGAGAAAGCAATGAGGTACATCCTGTACGCTTTCTCCCGATACCTCCTGCATCCAGGGAGAAAAAATGACGGAAAATGAGAACAGCGAAGAACTAGTACCGGCCGCCCCCCCACAGGCCGAGCGCAACTGGCAGAGCACGCTGAAAGGCATTGCGCCGTACGCCGCAGGTACTATGGCCTTTCTGCTCGGCCTGTTGGTCTTCGCGCCCCTCGAAGCGTATGCGATGCTGGCGCTGCGCCAATTGAGCGCTTCGGGGGTACACGTCGACGTCGGCGAAATATCGCTTTCAGTGCTCGGCCGATTCAACGCGCAAAGTGTCAAAATTCCGTTCGGTACCGAAACGGATAAAATGGCAGCGCTCAAGATTGCCGAAGTCAAAGGCAAACTTTCGCTGCTGGGCGCGCTGATGGGTGACCGCTACAACGCGAATGCCGAAGCCGTCATTGTTTCTTATACCAAGGGGGATTTCGGGCTGAAAATAGACTCTCTCGAAATTATTTCGGCTCTCGAACAGACAAAGTCCGGCGGCACCGGTAAGACGCTAAACGGTACTCTGTCACTGCAGGCAGATCTTGCGCAGGTTACATACAAAGAAAACAAATTCTTGAAAGAAGAGATTGTAGTGCCCTTTATGAAGATCGTCTTCAAGGCCAAAGCGCAGCAGAACCAGATTGCGATTGAAACCGGAGAAGCAATGGGCCGGCTAATCAACGCGCAGGTCAGGGGATCGATCACGCTGGGTACGCTGACCGAGCTGAACCTCAATATTATTTTGAAACCGACGAATGAATTTTACGAAAAATACCAGGACAAAGACCTGCGCACACTCTTAAAATTTGCAAACATTCTGCAAGACGATGGCCGCATCGAATTTAATGTGCGTGGCAATCTGGCAGCCCCGGTCGTCGAACCGGTTACGCTGAAGCCCGGCGGGGCGCCCGTCACACCCTAACGGGGTTTCTTTGGCGGCTTTGATTTTTCCGCTATTTGTACAAGCGCAGGCCATTTGCGCAGTGAAAAGGCCTTCGCATAATGCCTGAGGGAGCGCCAGTAAAGGTGGGCACTGTATGCATAGTTGCGATTGGCATAGGCTGAAGCCGCGCGGGTTTCATCCTGCTTAGCGACTTCGACGGTCGAAATCACCTTTTCTTTGACCGAAGTTTCAGTTATGGGATCGCCGTTCTTTTCGTTGAAGACGCTTTTGTGCTGCGAAACGTGCTCGCGGTAGATATCCGCAATCGCTTTGAATTCACTCTGAAACTTTTCGTAATTGGACTGAACGATTCTCAGTGCAGAATTGCGGTCAATTTGTTTCGCTTCTGAGAACTGGGTAAGGCTGCGCTCAAAATTTTCGATCTGCATTTCGATTGCCGTCTGCCGCGCGGCGACGAGACCTGTTTCCTGAAAATAGCGCAGTTCTTTGATATTCTGCGCGCCTTTGAGGCGAATTTTTTGAATGTCAGGCGGAGCCGCATTCAGCGGCAATGTATAAACGAACAGGCAGGCAGCGAGGGCACGTAGTATTATCTGTGCTGCACCTATTCGTTCGTGCATTTCGCGTTACTTCTTCGCAGGCTCTGCCGTCTTTTTGGGCTCGGTTTTCACCGGTTCGGGCTGGTCTTTTTTCGGATAATCGGGTGAGAGCACCCTTTTCTCGGGTCTTTTCGTCTGCAGTTCTTTGAAAGCGTCTTTCAGAAGCGACTTTTTCTGACCAGAGATCAGGCCGTAGTTGTCGTCGTGGTGCAAAAAAAAGTTCATGCCGTCGGTATAGAGTTTGCGATTCATCTGGTTGACCATGCCATTCTTTACGCGTTCGTAATCGCGAATTTTCTCCCGGTCGTCTTTATTGATCGCTTCGTCCCAGGTCTGCGTGGTGTATTCGGCTTTGTCTTCGATCGGGGTTTTACTTTCGATCAGCGAGAGAAATGCAAAGCGTTTCGCGCGTCGTGCACGCTTGATGCCATCGATGTAGTAGCGTATTTTGCTCGAGTAGAGAAAGCGGTTATAGTTGTAACCCATGTCGCGAAACTGGCGTGACACTTCAACGTCGCGATACCCGAGTTGCAGAAAATGAGCAGATTTTTTATCTTTAGACTGAATGATCCCCGGCGCATTCAGGTCAAGCAGCGCACGCGCATCTTCAATGTAGCGTTTTTGCAGAACATCGTAGAACAGATCGAGCAGAATTTCCTGGCTCAGGCGAATTTCCTTGAACGCATCAACATAGTTGCTTTCAAGATAGTACAGGTTGGCGTTAAAATTATGCTGGTTGGCATCTTTCAATGCTTTCTCATTTTCGGGCGAACCGAAATTCGAGACGTTGACATTGGCAAATTCAATAAAGTAGCGGTTTTCCCTGATTATTTTTTCAACGAAGCCCTGATCGGGGGCGGCTGCCGAAACCGACGAACCCGCAAAGGCGAGGCCGAACGTCAGGCATATCGTTCTAAAGGCAGTTTGATGCAGAAATTTGCGCATTTTTCTCTCTCTGTGGGATTTCGTTTTACTATCGACGGAAACGGCGTATTCTTCAAGTAAAAAACAGGGCATTTCGGCTTGGCTCCGCAAATCTACCTTTATTTGCGCGCCGCAGGCAGCTTCTGCTTAAGGCTAGACAGGTTCTTTTCGGTCAGGCGAATGAAGCGCGCCCCTGCCCTGAATTTTCGCTCTTTCGCGTTGTTGTCGACCCAGATGATCTGCACCGGCAGCTCGAGCGCTTCGGAGTCGATGCTCAGGTGCAGGCTCATCAGCTCGCCTGGTTCGGTCGATTCGTCGAGTTCGAACGAAATACCTTCGATCGAAACATCCTGCGAGCGCGACTTACCCGTCTTGCCAGCCTGCTTGGTGATCGCGAGTTCCCATTCGAGCGGGTAACGAATATGGCGGCGCTTGTTGCTCGCATAGCTGATGACGCGGTTTTTGCCTGAATACTTGGCGAAGTACAGCATCTGGTCGGCGCGGTCGATCAGATCGGCAGAACTCGCCGCGTCCGCGGGGTAAGTCGCCAGCCCCCCACTCACACTGAGGTCGGTTGATGCGATTTTGAGTTTCGAGAACTCATGGCGGATTTTCTCCGCGACGATTTCGGCTCCCTCGACGCCGGTTTCTGGCAGCAGTAATGCAAACTCTTCGCCGCCGATGCGGCACGGTGTGTCTTCAGAGCGAATTTGCCGTTTGAGTAATTTGCCAAGGGCAGAGATCACGGCATCACCCGTAGTGTGACCGTGCGTATCATTGATTTTTTTGAAATTGTCGATGTCGAGAATCAGCAACGAAAGCTCGCGGTTGCGGCGAGCGGCCTGCTTGAGTTCGCGCTCGATTGCCGCATCGAAAAACCTTCGATTAAAGATGCCCGTCAGCTCGTCGACTGCCGCCTGCCGGGCGGTCTCTGCGTAGACGTGAATCTCAATAACCTTGGGGTTTTTGAGTTCCCGGCTTTCATTGATAAAATAGTCGAGCATCGCCACGCGAAACCCGGTCGAGCGGCCGAGTTTTTCTTCCATAGTGTCGCGGTGAGCCATGATCGCTTCCCAGGTTTTTTTCGCTTCGGCGGGTGCGAGCCGCAGGTGGCACATGATGTGCAACAGACGTGCATAGATATTCTTTTCGCCCGATTTGTAGAGTGACCGGGCAGCTTCGAGAACCCTTTCTTCGCTGGTGCTCTCGTCGTTAAATACCTCGTTAATCAGGTCGAGCTCACCCTGAATTCCCGCCGAGACGCGCATGCCTAAGCGCACAACGTGAAGGCACCTTGTAAAGGGGAATTGTGCTTCAATAATCTTCGGGACGCCGTCCCTGCGATTTAAGCCATTCGAGCATCTCAGGGGTAATCTCGACATCGGGGTTCTCTGCCTGCCACCGGGCCAGGTCGACTGGTTCACTCTGCGGTTCGGTTTCGAATGCGGTGCGGACGAGCTTCAGAAAGACGTAAACTGAGATGGCGCTTATGAATCCGGCGATGATGTAGGCAAGAGGTTTTACAAGTGCAGATTTTCCAAGCAGGTAGTGCGCGAGAATACCCGCGTCGGTGCGCATGACGTCACCGTGCACAAAATCGTTGAGGTCGTAGAGCGAATAGAGCGCCGTTGCTCCCCCGAGAAAAAAGAGCAGAAAATGATTGAAGCGCGGCAGAATGAAGGCGCTGATTGTGAGCGTTAACCCCCAGGCACCGCTGATGATATAGCGGGCATTGAAAAATCCCGAGCTCTTGACGGGGCCACCATCGGGAAAATAACCGAAAAAGATGACCGTCAGCCCGACAATCAGGGAAACCGTTCGCACCCAACGCCCGGTGAGCGAGGCGCGCAGCATGGCGTATCCCCAGATGATACTCCCGATGTAACCGGAAATCGCGATGATGAAAAATATTCCCTCACCGCTTGCGGCGTACGTTGCGCCCGATTCATCCCATTCCAGCGCGATGGCCGCGAGGCGGCCCCCGGTGACAATCGTGGCAATTGCATGCGAGGTTTCGTGCAAGAAAACGACAAAAAGTTTGAACGGCTTCAAGAGCGGCGAGTTCCAAAAAAAGATCAACAGCACGGTCAGAACGCTGAGTGAAGCCAGGCGCAAAATGACGGTGCGCATTTTTAGAAAACCGAATAGAGCAGACCAATACTGAGCACGGCCCGCAGATGCAAAAGATCGGTCACCGTATAGACGTTCTGCCTGCCCGGCACCAGATTGACGCCAAAGACGAAGGTGACGCTCGCCTTGAGACGATCGCTGATTTTCGGGGTAAACTGCATAGCGATGTCAAGAAACAGATGGTGGTAACTCGATTTTGGAACAGCACTGCCGTGGAGGTACATAGTGGTTTCGGTCAGGTGAGTCAGACCGGTACCAAGTGCAAATACCGGATCGACACGGTAATACGCATGCACAAACACGGGCACATGCCACTGCGTTCTTTCTTCCATCGCGATGCTGACTTTGTTGACAGTGAGCGACATCAGGCGCATAAGCCCTGCTCCCGCGTGTATATAATAATCCGGCAAATGGTATTGCGCGTAGAGCGAACCACCGAACGCGGTGTATGTGACGTCGTACTCGCCTTTGCTGCGATCGAGCCCGGCCTCGCTGTGCGCCGCACCTGCTAGGTCGATACCCGCATACCAGGGATTTTTGACCGCGACGTTGCCTTTTTCATCGGTCGCGGCAGAAACCGGCAAAACAGAAAGCAAGCAAAGCAGAAGAAAACGGTGCGGATAGATTTTTGTCACGTTAGGCCACGCTACGAGTGGCAAGCTGCCGTCAAGACTTCATTCCCCTCTTCGGTCACGAGCACATCGTCTTCGATACGAATTCCGATGCCCCGCGCCTCTGCCGGTAAAAAATCGTACTCAGGAGGAAAATAAAGCCCGGGTTCAACAGTAATAACCATGCCGGGCTTGAGGCCCCGGCTCTTGCCGTGCTCGTAGTATTCGCCGACATCGTGTACATCAAGCCCCAGATAATGGGAGGTCCTGTGCATGTAGAAATGTTTCAGGTATTCACCCTCGCGCACTTCATGCAGCGAATCTACTTTAACGGTTTGGAAATCGACCCTGCCGTCGGTCTTCTTGAATACAGGAACGTTTTTGAAAAAGCCCATTTCAAAGAGCCCCGCGCTCAGTACGTCGGTGGCTGCCGAGTGTACGGTTTCGATCGGCGTACCCTTCTGCGTCGCTGAAATTGCTGCCTTTTGCGATTCGAGCACAAGGTCATAAAGATCTTTTTGCAATTTGCCGGCTTTTTGCCAGCCACCCGCAGGCGTCGTGCGTGTGATGTCAGAGGCATAACCCTCACATTCGGCTCCCGCATCGATCAGTACAAGTTCACCCGGCTGCGCGTAGCTCTGTGTGCGCTCGTAATGCAGAATTGTCGCGTTTGCACCTGCCGCCACAATCGAAGGATACGCCAGTCGATCGGCACCGCCCGCCATAAAAGCATGCTCGATCAGCGCTTTGATTTCGTACTCGCTGGTGCCGCCGTGCGCAGCTTCAATGTGCGCCCGCGCGGCATTGTGCGCAGCGCTTGAGATTGCAGCCGCCTTGCGCATACAATCAAGATCATGCGCATCTTTGAAGAGCCGCAGTTCATGCAAAATTTCCGATGACCTGATGATCTGCCGGGGGCCGCGTTCACCCTTGCGTGAATAGAGCGCCATCTCGTGAAGAACGCCGAATAACCGGCGATCGAGATCGCTCTGCAGGCCAAAATCATAGTACAGAACATCACGGCCTTTTGCCAGGTCTGCAGCCTGACGTTCGAACTGGCGAGGCTCGAATATTTCGGTTTTAAACGGCGCATCTGCGAAGCGTTCTTTGAAAAAATCGTGCCCACAAACCTTGCCGACCCAGCGTTCTCGCTCAGCGTCGCGGGTTTGCGCGAAGATAAACAGCTGGTCGTTGGTGATGATGAGCGCCAGCTCTTCTTCGTTGATACCCGTCAGATATAAAGTATCTGAATAGCCACGGTAAGAGTAATGCGTGTCGCGATTGCGTATTGCGTGCGGCGCCGGCGGTATCACGAGCAGCGATCCGCTCTGCATCTTTTGCTGCACCCGTGAAATACGCTCGTTGAATATCTGCATAACTACGCGTATACGAAACCGCTGCCCTACTTGCAACGTCATCCACTTTGCTGGTGGGGTGCGGCCCGCCTATCGGATGCTTTGGAAATGACAGTCTACGCGGCGCCTGAACTCAGGCATGGTGTTATTTCAGATAGAATCTTCCGCGCAGCCCCTCGCCCCGCAGCTGGCGCGCCTTATTGCCCGCGTCATTCGCGTGCACGGCCCCCATTCAGCCGAATCATTGCAATCTGCATCAGGCTCTCCGCAACTGAATTTCACCGGAGTGATAAACCTATCGGCCGTAGCCAACAAGGGTGATATTCTGGTTGCAAGACCATCGGACCGACTGCCACAGCTCGTACGCCAGAATCAGCCGCGCTTCATTGTGCTGACCGCCCTCACGCGCGAAGAAGACCAGCGCATACGCGCGGGGCTAGGTGACCTGTCAGGTTACGAGATGCGCGAAGTTTTCTATTTCGGCTTTCTCTTGTTGCCGTTCTTGATGCTGCGCCGCCTTCCTGGTATTCACCGTTTTCTCGCATGGCTGCTCTCTCTCGAGATTCGTCTGCACCCGTATTTGAGCGTAATCGCAGGAATTGGCACTCTTGCCGTTCTGACCGCGCGACGCGTTGAAAAACCCTCGCCATTTGAGCTGAGTATCGTAATACCGGCGTACAATGAAACCCTGAGGCTTCCCCGCTACCTCACAGAAATTGCGAAATTTATCAAGGCCAAGCGTATCAAAGCGGAGATCATCGTGGTCGACGACGGCAGCCGCGACGCGACGGCAACGATCGTCAGGGAGCAATTCAAAACGGTACGGGTGATACGCCTCTACGAAAATTTCGGCAAAGGTGCGGCAGTGCGCGAAGGTGTGCTCGCTGCGCAGGGACGGCGGGTTTTGATTGCCGACGCCGACGGAGCGACGCCGATCGCCGAATACACAAAGCTGCTCGGCGAGATCGAACACGGCGCCGATGCGGCCATCGGCTCACGCTACCTCGCGCAGAGTGAAATCGGCAAGCGCCAGGGTCTGCTGAGAAGAATCGTCAGCCGCGCCGGTAATCTGCTGATTCGCTCGCTGCTCGACCTGCCGTTTCGCGACACGCAGTGCGGCTTCAAGCTCTTTGACCGTAAGGCTGCTCAATACCTGTTTCGGAACCTGCATAATTTTCGTTTTGGCTTCGATTTTGAGATTCTCAAAAAGGCCGGGGTGCTGAGGCTCAGCGTCAGCGAAGTTGCCGTCAAATGGAACGACCAGGAAGGTAGCAAAGTCACACTGAAGCAGACCGTGCGGGTACTCACAGAACTATTGAAACTGCGGTTCGGTCACCTGGTCAAATTCGCCTTTGTCGGAGTCATCAACACCATTGCCGACTTTACCGTGCACAACGCGCTCATCGTCACTTTTGGTGCAGGCAGCCCAGTGCGACAACTCAGCTACATGGTTGCAGCGTTTTTGTGCGCGAACCTGTTGGCGTTTACCCTGCACAGTGGATTCACCTTTCAAAGACAAGCTGCGTATCGTCGTTTCTTCACGGTTTCGGTGTTTACCCTGCTGGTGGCGGGCCTCATCTTTCATGGACTGAATTTGCTCTACAATCCCGAAGCAAACGTACTCTTGACAAACCTCTTTAAACTTTCCACCGTGATTATCAGTTTTATTACCAACTACTTCGGCTATAAGTTCTGGGTCTACCGCTACAACATCTGATATGGATATTCTCGATCGTTACATCTTCCGTTCATTTATCAAGACCTTTCTCGGCACGCTGGTGCTGCTGATTGGCGTAGCTGTAATCGTCAAAATTCTCGATTCTATCAAGAATTTCCCCGACAACAAACAGGGCATCGGACTCTTGATCGAATACTATGCCACAATTACACCGACGTTCGTCACTTACATCGTTCCGCCGTCGCTGATGTTCGCGGTCGCATTTACGATAGCACAGTTTAACCGCAATTTTGAAATTACGGTCATTCTGGCGGCTGGACGCTCGTTTCAGAGGCTGCTGCGCCCGATTGTGATTTTTTCGGCCCTGCTCACAATTGCTTTCTTCTTCTTTAATGAGTATGTCGCCTACCCGGCGGCATACAAAGCCACGGATATTTCATACGTGCTGCGTAATCGCGGCACCGACGCGCGCCTGCGCAAGCACGACCACAGCAGCAATCTTACGCTGCGCTTTGAGCGGCGCTATTACACCATCGGCTACGGAGCCTGGTACGACTCGACCCTGATCGGCTTCCATTTACTCGAACTTGGCCCGAACGGTTCAATTGGGCAGATCATCGAAGCAGACAGGGCGATTGCGCAAAATAAAGAATCACGCACGTGGCGTCTTGAAAATGTGCGACTTTCGCGCTTCGACAGTAACGGACTCTACCTCGGCACCGACCCATACCCTTCAATTGTACTTGAATTGCAAGAGACCATGCAGGCGTTTCAGAACTTTTATGTCGAGATGGATTCAGAAGAAAGGTCAATTTTTGACGCCTACCGCATTTACAGCAAACGCAAAGAAGCCGGCGGTGAATACAGTGTATTTCTCACCGAAGTCTTCTGGCACGCGGGTTATCCGCTGGTTTGTTTTTTTATCGCTTTCATCGGCGGCATGATCGGCGGCAAACTTAAGCGCGGAAACGCCGCCACGAGCATAGCCGTTTCGATGCTTTTCACGCTTGCCTATTTCTTTCTCATGTACTTTGGGTCGGCGTTTGGCGAAAGTGGATCGATACCGCCGTTTATTGCTGGCAATCTAGCGAACATAATTTCGGGAATTGGAACTGCCTGGGTTTACTGGCGCCTTGATTATTGACGTCCGCCCAGTTCTCATTGCCGCGTACGGTCAAAAAAAGAGACATACCCATGGCCGCGCACTGGCTCGATGACCTGAAGGCAGAATACGCCTCTGCAATAGCAGCTTCGCCGGTGAAGGCGTCGCTGATTGCTTTCACAGAAAACCCTTTTGATATAGCCGCCGCGTCGGCGCGCACGTGTTACAGTTCGAAGGGCCTGCTGTTACCCGCTGACATGCAGAAAAGCGAAAAATCGCGCGAACTCAGAAAAAAAGTCGCGCGCGCGACACTGAAGTCAGGGCACCATACAACGCGGCAGCACGCGCATTTTGTTTTCGGGCTCGAGAACGTCACGCGCCAGTTGATCTGGCAGGTTCTGCACGCGCACCCCTATTACAATTCTGAACAGGTTTCGCAGCGCTACGTACCCATTCGCAATGACCGCACCTGGTATTCGGTACCCCATTCACTTGCGGCAGATGCGCGCGTGCACGCGCTGCACGAGCGGGCGTTTACCACGTATACTGAACTCGTCGAGACTTTGCGCCCGACCGTTGAAGAAATTTTCTTTTCGATACACCGTCTCAAAGCCCGTAACCGCGACGAACACGCCGACGCGATACGCAAGCGCTGTATGGAGGTTGCGCGCTATGTCATGCCGGTTTCGACTGTAGCCTATATGTACCACAGCGTGAGCGCACTGACGCTCATGCGCTATGCCCGCATGCTTCGCTGGTCGTCGCAAGACGAGTTCATAATTCTGGGCATTCAGCTTTTCGACCTTGTGCGCCAGGTGGATGCAGACCTGTTTGATGAGTTTCCCGAGCCTTTGGCTGCACCCGAGCGCCGTTTTGACGCCAATGCTGCAGCTAAGTCAAACCGCAGGTTTGACGACTCTCTTGCCGGCAAATCAGCAAGGCTCGTGTCGGCTTCAGTGGCCGCGCTGACAAACCCCGAAGACCTGCCTTTTCCCGGTACATCCGCCGCATCGGTGCTCGATACCCGCGAAAACCCTCTGCTCGGTGATGTTTTTTACCCCGGCACCCTCGATGAGCGCACGCGCCTCTTGAACCACGCGCACATTACCTTCATGAAGAAGCTGTCGCACACGGCTGACTCGCAGGAACAACGCCACCGCACCCTTCCCGGCAACCGGCCGCATCTCGCAGAGCAGATTTCGCTCGAGAATGATTACATCGTGCCCGTGCTCATCAAAGAATCGGCAAACGCCCGCAAAATTTATGATTTATACCTCGAACAGAATTTCGATCTGGTGCGCGACCTTTGGAAAAACGACTCACTGAAACGCGAAGATGTTGCGTACGTTTTACCCAATGCCTTTCCCGTACGCTTTCTGGAATCGGGCGATTTCTATAATTTCTATCACAAGTGGAAATCGCGGTTATGCTACAATGCGCAAGAAGAGATTTTCTATTCTGCACACGCTGAAGTCGCGGCGGTTAAAGAATCTTACCCCGAGATCGGCCGGCACATCGGCCCGCCCTGCGTCGTGCGCGAACACCTGAAGCCCCGTTGTCCCGAAGGCGATCACTTTTGCGGCATCAAGGTATGGCAGATTCCGTTTGCCGACTACAGCCGCATAATCTGACGGATACCGCAAAAACGAACTGAAAAACCAATCTATGATCAACTGAGCAGACGGCGCGCAGCTTCGAAGCGCTGCGGCAGATCGAGTTCGATATCAATTTTCTTACGCCGCAGCGGATGTGAGAAGGCAATCCGCCTGGCCATGAGCAACATACCACACGTGGCAAGAGCCTCGCGTTTTTCACGGTTCACCTTGTAGGTTTTGCCCCTGCCCGCATCATCGCCGTAAAGTGCGTCACCCACGATCGGCGCATGCAGGTGCGCGCACGTCGCGCGTATTTGGTGCGTACGGCCGGTGATCAGCTGAATTTCAAGTTCTGTCCCGTTCTTAAAGTTCTGGCTCTGCGTAACCATGAGCTGCGCTTCACGCGCGCGCGCTGGCGACTCGGGCGCTCTTTCGCCGAATCGCATTTTTTTTCTGTCACGCCGGTCTCTCCAAATGTAACCATCAATTTCATCGGGCAGCTGCACGTTGCCCCAGACGATCGCCTGATATACCTTGTTGACCTGGCGCTCAGCAAACAACTGTCCCAGCGCTGCGCGCGCTTGATCGGTTTTTGCAATCACCATGAGCCCTTCTGTTTCGCGGTCGAGCCTGTGCACGATGCCCGGCCGCTCAGCATGCGGAGCGAGCTTGTCCATTTGGCCGACGAGCGCGTGCACCAGTGTATCTGCCCCTGTCGCGGCGCCGGGGTGCACAGTCATGCCTGCGGGCTTGTGCACGATCGCCAGATATTCATCCTGGTAGAGCACGGGAATTGAAGCCTCAAACGGTATCAGTGCAGCCGGCTTTTCCGCTGGTATCATAATCGTGATTGAATGAGCGGCTTTGGCTTTGTACGAAGATTTCAACAGATGCGGAGCGATGCCCGAAACGTGGCCATCACCGATCAGTCTCTGCAGCTGCGAACGCGAAATATCCACAGAGGCATCAGAGAGATACTGTGCGAGAAACTTGTCGAGCCGCTCGCCTGCCGGCAGCTCGAGTACAATCTTCTGTTCTGATTTGCGGTTACTCAACGCCGACTGCCAGGTACGCTTTGTACGATTTCCATTCGATGGGTATAATAAATGTGGGTACCCGGGTCGGCAGATCAAGCTGCTCGGGTCGGCCAACGAGCACGACGGGCACAGAAATCTGAAAATCTGACCCAAAAGCGAGTGAGGCGTTGCCCGCAACCGTATTGGCCATTTCGCCAGCCAGATCTTTTATCGTTGAGAGCGAAGGTTCTGCTGTACCTGAATATTCAGTCGCGATCTCAGCGAGCATCTCCCTGGGGCACGAGATGAAGATACCGCCTTTGCGTTTGCCCGTCATGCCAATAATTCCCGTAATGTCTTCAACTGCGTGATTGGCCGCCTTCACATAGGGGACTCCGACGCGAGCACCCGTCGACGTGATCGTGCTGAAGTAGCGGATGACTCCTTCTACGAATGTCTTTAGCTCTGCCTCTTTCATAGTGCCGTGTGCATTGCCGTCACTTGCTGAACTGCAGATCGTAAAGCCTTTTGTAGTGACCCTTCTTTCTGATCAGCTGCTTGTGCGTCCCGCGTTCGACGATACGCCCTTTATCAACAACCAGAATCAGGTCGGCGCTGTAGATGGTCGAAAGGCGGTGTGCGATTACGAACACCGTGCGATTCTTCATGAGTTTTTCAAGGGCCTTCTGTACCAGTCGTTCCGATTCGGTATCGAGCGCGCTCGTTGCCTCGTCGAGAATCAGTATCTGTGGGTCTTTGAGAATCGCCCGGGCAATCGACAGGCGCTGGCGCTGACCACCCGAAAGCATGAGTCCCCGTTCGCCGATCGGCGTATCGTACCGTTTCGGCAACGCTTTGATGAAAATATCGGCGTAAGCCATTTCAGCTGCCTTTTCAACATCTGCGTCTGAAATGTCTGTGCGCCCGTACGAGATATTTTGCCGTACCGTGCCGTTAAAAAGGAAAACTTCCTGGGTTACGACTCCGATCGCGCGGCGCATCTCGGCTATCCGCAGGTCGCGTACGTCGACGCCGTCGAAAGAAATTGAACCTTCTGACACGTCATAAAACCGCGGAATCAAATCGACCATTGTCGATTTACCCGCGCCCGAATGGCCGACAAGAGCCACCCGCGACCCGACAGGAACATCGAAACTGATATTGCGCAATACCTGCGCGTCGGTATTTGGGTATTTAAAACCGACACCCTTGAACTTCACGCCCTTTTTCAAAACGTCAAATGACTGGGCATAAGGGCGTTCGGTCACATCGTTCGGGGTATCGATCAGATTAAAGATACGCTCCCCCGCCGCTGTTGCGCGCTGGACCATATTATACCAAGAGGCGATCTGCTTAATCGGGCTGATGATAACCATCAGCGTGAAGAGAAAAAGGAAAAAACTGCCCGAAGTGAATTCGCCATCGATAATGCGTGCCGCACCGTAGACAATGAGGCCAATGATGAGAAGGCTTGTAGTGAACTCAACGAGCGCCGGCGAAAGAGCATTATTGATACGAAAACGAAATATCTGTTTGAACAGAGATTCGTTGATCGTACTGAACTGCGCGTGTTCAAAATTCTCCATGCCGAAAGCACGAATAACCCGAATGCCAGAGATCACTTCTTGCATGTGCCCCGTCAGATCCGCCAGGCTGGTTTGTTCGCGCTGAGTGATGTCTTTTATCTTACGAGCATAATGATTCACCGGCCACAGGACCAGCGGCACGCCAATTACGGTAATGACCAGCAGTTTGAAGCTAATAAGACTCAGCAGCACCAGATGCGTGGTGATGATAAAAAAATTATTTATCGAAACGCGAAGGTAATCAGAAGCGGAATCGGAGAGCAGGTTTGCATCGTTGATAATTCGGCTCATCATCACGCCGGTTTTTTCTTTCACAAAGTACGACATCGGCAGGTCGAGCAGCTTACGATAAAGCTCGTCCCGTATATTATTGACAGCCCTAAGCCCCGTCGAACTCATAAAGTAGACTGTACCAAGATCGCAGAGCAGTTTCAGCAAATAGATCGGCAAAACCAAAAATGCGACGAATACGAGAACTTTCAGCGCGTGGTATTGCAGCAGAAACAGGTTCAGCGCGGTTTTTTTCTCCGCAATAAAATATTTTATTTTTGCCCGCAGCTCGTCAGCAGGTTTGGCAGCACCCTCCTTAAAGTATCTGCGCTCATTCTCGTAGAAGTCAGGCACCGGGTGCTTCACCAGCAGGGTCTGCAGGTCTTTCTTGAGCGGTCCGGATTTTGCAATCTCTACTTCATCCCGATCATAATGCAACTGGAAAGGTTTATTACCCCCGGTTTCGATGACGTCGAAAATAGGTTTCAGCGCGGTCAGACTGAGCGCATTAAAAACTGAAACAAACAGCGAGAGCAAAGCACCGAGTATGAACCGCCATTTGTAGCGCGCCGCATAACCGAGAATGCGCAAGTAGACACGGGGTTTTTTCGCAGAAACAGGCGACACACCGGGCAAATCGGACATTGCTGCGCGTCGGGTGAAACCGATAAGGCGAAAAGTCAATTTGCCCCCGAGAAACAAGGTGCGCCGGCCTAAAAATCGGCGCGAGGGTGTTTAAAAACTACTTGACCCCGGTTACAGAAAAGCCGTCCCGAAAATATGAAATCCGAATCCAGTGCGCTGTCGGCCGACCAGGCGTACTTTCTTGAAGAACTCTACGACCAGTACCAAAGACAACCACAGGCAATAGCAACCGAATGGCGCGACCTGTTTCAGAATCTCGACAATAGCGGACGCGTTAAGAATGACGAACTCGTCGCGGGCTCAGGCATAGACATATCGCTGCTTAAAGAAATGGGCGTTCAGAACCTTCTGAATGCATTCCGCAGCCGAGGCCACCTTGCCGCCAATCTCGACCCACTGGGTATTCGCAAGCGCGACCGGGCAACCATCGAAGACCGTCTGAACAACCTGACGCGCGACGATCTCGAGGCCGAATACGACACAGAAGTCCCGGGCCTCGGGGTAGCGAAGCTGCGCGATGTCATCGCACATTTTGAGAAGGTCTACTGCGACAGCATCGGCATCGAGCACTACTATCTCGATAACGTTCAGCAGCGTAGTTGGCTGCAGTACAAGATGGAAGTTGTAAATAAGAACCCTCTTGTCAGCAAAGAAGAGCAGTTAAGAATTTTCGAAAAACTCTACCAGGCCGATTATTTTGAGAAGTTTCTCGGTAAGAAATTCGTCGGCAAGAAACGATTTTCTGTCGAAGGCGGCGACGCGCTGATTCCGATGCTTGACGCTGCTGTCGAAATAGCCGGGCAGATGGCGATGAATGGCATTGTACTCGGCATGGCTCATCGCGGCAGGTTGAACGTGCTCGAGAACATCATGGAAAAGCCGGCGCAGTTCATTTTTGCTGAATTTAAAGAAAAGGCGGATGTAAACACGTACGACAACGCGGACGTCAAATACCATCTCGGATACTCTTCTGAGCGCATTACCCGAGCGGGCAAGAAAGTGCATCTTACGCTCATGTTTAACCCGAGCCATCTCGAAGCAGTGAACCCGGTTTGTATGGGTTCAGTGCGCGCCAGACAAACACTGAACAACGACGATGCGCGTGAAAAATATATGGGCATTCTGATTCACGGCGATGCAGCCTTCATCGGACAGGGAGTTGTTCCCGAGACGCTGAATCTCATGAGCGTACCCGGTTATTCGACCGGCGGCACGCTGCACATCGTGATCAATAACCAAATCGGTTTCACGACCTTACCCGAAGAATCGCGTTCGACCGACTACGCAACCGATCTCGCAAAAGGTTTTCAGGTTCCCATTTTTCACGTCAATGGCGACGACCCCGAAGCCTGCCACCGAGTGCTGGCCCTCGCGATGGAATTCAAACAACGTTACAAAAAAGATGTGGTCATCGATCTTATTTGCTACCGCCGCCACGGCCACAACGAAACCGACGAACCGGCGTTCACGCAGCCGACGATGTATGACATTATTCGCAAACACCCTACTCCGGTTGAAATCTACGAAAAACGCCTGCTGGCTGAGGGGCACGACGCGAAAGCGCTCGAAGCAATCAAGAACAGTGTCGCCGAGGCTCTCGAGCGCAGTTTCGTCGAGACTGAAGAAAAAAATGTAACGATCAATGTCGATTCCATGAAGGGCCTGTGGTCAGGCTTCACCAAAAGCGGTGACGATAATCCGGCAACCACGATGACTGCCGCTGAATTGAAAAAAGTCTCGGCTGCGATTACCAGTGTTCCACCGAATTTCAATCCGCATAAGAAACTACTGTCGCTGCTTGAAAATCGTGCAAAAATGGCAAAAGGTGAAATGCCGCTCGATTGGGGCATGGGCGAAGCACTGGCCTTCGGCACGCTGCTCAGCCGCGGTATCGACATACGTCTCAGCGGTCAGGACGCCGAACGCGGCACGTTTGCACACCGTAACGCCGTGCTGCTCGACACTGCCACCGCCTCGAAATACACTCCGCTTAATCACATCAGCGATTCGCAGGGGAAAATTGAGATCTTAAACTCTCCCCTTTCGGAGTACGCTGTCCTCGGTTTTGAATACGGCTATTCACTTTCTTCTCCGGCGAGCCTCACGATCTGGGAAGCACAGTTTGGCGATTTCGCAAACGGAGCTCAAATCATCATCGACCAGTTTCTTTCGAGCGGCGAAGTCAAATGGAACCGCATGAGTGGCCTCGTGATGCTTCTACCGCACGGCTATGAGGGCCAGGGACCCGAACACTCGAGCGCCCGGCTTGAACGCTTTCTGCAGCTCTGCGCTAAAGAGAATATGATCGTCTGCAACCTGACAAACCCTTCGCAGGTTTATCATGCATTGATGCGCCAGGCCCTGCGAAAGCTGAAAAAACCTCTGGTGGTCATGACACCGAAAAGCCTGCTGCGACACCCTGAAGCGGTGAGTTCTCTCGAAGACCTCAAAGCAGGAAAATTTGAAGAGGTGATTGCTGACACGACAGTAAAGCCAGCAGATGTGACACGCGCGATTATCTGCAGCGGCAAAGTTTATTACGATCTGAAAAAAGAACGCGATGCGCAGGGCATAAAATCCGCGGCGATAATCAGGCTTGAGCAGCTCTACCCGTTTAAGTATGACAAGGTCTCGGCAATTCTGGAATCTTACCCCAAGATTAAAGATCTGGTCTGGCTGCAAGAAGAGCCCAAAAACATGGGAGCCTGGTTCTACGTAAAAGACCGTTTCGACGAGCGCCTCTCTGCCGGCAAATACCAGAACATGATACGCTGCGTGGCGCGCAAAACATCCCCAAGCCCGGCTGCCGGCCTCTTGAAGGTACACGAACGCGAACAGAAAGAGCTTATCGAGCGGGCGTTGTCGCAGTAGGCTCAGCGACAACACCGTGGACGTAATAGATTCGCACTTCTTTGCGAATGCGATACCCTTTCGTTCTTTCGAAATAGATTGAACTGACCAGAGTCGCGGGGTTCACTTCCCCGCGTTTTTCGGCAAGCAGGCGGTACTTACGCCCCAATGCCTCGAGCATCTGCGGCATTTCGTCCGAAATTTCATCAACGAGCAGAAAAAACTCGGCAGTCACGCGCGCGTACTCTGCAAGCGGTTCGCGATAACCGTTCTTGCCGCAACAATAGATGAAGTGTACCTGATTTTTATAACCCAGTTGGCTGCCGAGATTCCATATTTCGGGAAAAGTCAGAACCGGGTCTTTTGCCAGCACAACCAGCGGCACGCGATGCGCACCCGCGAGGTCAATGCCATTGCCAGAAAGTAATACCTGAGGATCTTCAGCGTACAGAAACTCTGAATTCGTAAGCCTGCTATTAGGCAATATACCAAAGAGTAAATTGTTTCCCGCAACTATCCCAATGAACAGAACCAGATAAATGCGTAATTCCGGCCGGCCGATTATTCGTTCCGCCAGAAATCCGAAGGCAAAGACAAGACCCGTAATGGTGAACAGCCAACTATGTATGCTGTCAGCCCGCGCACCGAAAACTGCGTGAGAGAAGATGTATGCAATGGGCCAGCAAAGCAGCAGCACCTTGATACCGCGAACGGCCCGTCCCCGCGATAGCTGCCAAACCCCAGCGACAAACAAGATGCCAAGAGTCATTTTCAGAAGCACGGCCCACCAGCTCAGACCGAAAGCCAGTGACTGACCCATAGATTTCAGCAGAGTGATTATCCACTCCAAACCTGTGTAGCGCACGTGCTGCAGGTAAGTATAGATCATCATCGTCGACTTGTAGACCGCGAAAGAATCTATTTTCAGAATCGCAACCAACAGTACCCCGTAAACCGCCAGAAGAACAAAAGCAAAGATAGAAATGCACTGGACATAGAGCCTGGGACGATTCGGCCCCGGATGTACCAACACGGCCGCGGCAAACGAAATGCCCCAAAAGACCGCCGCTAAATGAACTGAAACGCTGAGCGCAAACAACAGGGTTGCGATTCGCAGCGATGTGCCCGCTTTTTCTTCACCCTGCAGAAATTTCACAAGAAACAGCATCGATGCGAGCTGCAGCGCCACCGCAACGAGATGCACTTCGCCCGAAAGCGCACCCACCCAGAAAGCGTACGTCGCGGCGAGCACACCCGCGTTAAAAAGCGCAACGGGCCTCGGCCACCGCAATTTCAGCGAAATGACGTAGACCAGCGACAGGCAACACAATGCCGCCATGAGGTTCATCGCCTTAAAGAGCTGCAAAGCCCCGATTCCGGTTATCCGGTGCACAAGAGCGACAACCGCGTGAAGCAGCGGATGGTTGGGGTGGTAACCTGAAAAATTCGGCAACCGCACCCCGGGTTGTGCAGCCGCAAAGGTCGTCGAAAGATCATAGTACCCTTCGGCTGATGCCGCGTAGAGATAGGGCTCAATTGCCTGCACCCGCAGGGGAAAAATGCGGGTAAATACGGCGAACACGACTAACAGCAGCAGCAAGTATCTGTGCGCCCGAATCTGCTGCAGTATCAGTTGCATGTCAGGGGAGCATTTCCATGACGCCACTCGCCTGCATCTTGCGATAATAACAGCTGTGCCGGGTTTGGCCCGTGGCATCTTTCGTGTGGCACACTCCCTTACCCGATTTGCGCACCAGAAAAAGCAGGCTATTCTGTTCGCAATTGACGCGCACTTCAACGAGCGAAAGTGTATCTCCGCTTGTCTCACCCTTGCGCCAGATTGCGCGGCGTGAGGTAGAATAGAAGATCGCCCGACTCTCCAAGAGCGACAGTCGAAGTGCCTCGCGGTTCACGTAGGCTATCAGTAGCATTTCGAGAGTGTCGGCATCTTGCACTGCGACCGGCAGAACACGCTCGCCGGTTGCGGCCACCTGCGCCAGCTTGTCGAAATCAAGATGGTCTTCCACAGACTCTTCAATATCGTGCGACATGGCCATGCCTGCCCTTACCACAAGCGACCCCATGTTGTAAAAATCTTTACGTCTGATAAGGCATATCTCTTTCCAAATCATGCCTCTATCGCCCGACACTTCGACGCTCCAGAAAATTACAGGTTACGCATCGCGGGACGCGGCGAACGGATACGTTATTCATGATATCACGGCAGCGCGCGCGGCGTTTGACGGCAGCATACAGCAGATCAACACGCGTGAAATGAAACTCACATCTCTGGGAGTGTTTCCCCTGCAAAGCGACGCGCTGCATTTGCTTTCAGAAGAAGTTACGTATCTTGGCAAGAAGCTAATCGTCCCGGCTATTTTCAAAGACAGCCAAATTCCCATCTTTGCAGCGCCTGGCTCAAATACTGCTTACGTTTCACCGGCAGGAGCAAATATCTGCCGCTACTTTCATGAACTTTGGCGCACCGAAGAAGTCGACGTCGATGCAGACCGTGAAGTGCTTTCAGGGTTCGCGATTCTCGCTTCGTACGCAGGGCTTTGACGATCAATGCAGAGTGTGCTGTTTGTCTGCCTCGGCAATATCTGCCGGTCGCCGCTCGCACAGGGAATCTTTGAAAAACAAATTGTAGAGGCCGGGCTCGGTTCTGCCTTTGACGCCGATTCTGCAGGCACCTCGGGCTGGCACGAGGGTGAACCTCCGCACTCAGGTTCGATCGCGGTTGCACGCAAGTACGGTATCACGATCGACAGGCAGAAAAGCAGACCGGTGCACGCCAAAGACGGCGAAATTTTTGATTTTATTCTCGCGATGGACGGCTCAAATCGCGAATCTCTGCTCGGTGAATTTCGGTTCCCGCACGACAAGGTTCACCTGATGCGCGATTTCGGTATTTCAAAGACCAGCAAGAAGGGTCTCGCTGTTCCTGATCCATGGGGCAAAAGCAGTGCTGCTTTTGAAGAAGTGTACGCGATTCTCGACGACGCAGTTGCCGGATTTATTCACTTTCTGCAGCAGCGCCGTTGATCAAATCGACTCGCGTCTACAAATTATTACAGGCACCGCCGTTGCGGCATTTGCGCAGGTCGAGCACTGCCTTTTCGGTGATGATGGCCATTTCTGCCGTACCGTTTCTTACCGCCCAGATACCCGCACGCGTCCAGACGGCGCGGTCAGATGACGTCAGAATGTCATACCCAGAGCGCAGGCGGTTGTGGTACGTTCTGAACACCTGCTCCATGAGCAGACGGTTGATATTACCTACAGGCAGGTTATACCTGTTCTGCCATGAATTTGCATACGCCTGGCTTTCTGTGTAGTCTTCGTAGTTCTTGTCGGCGTTAGTGCCACCGATCGTGCGCGTGCCGTATTTTTCATCAGCGTAACTTTCGTAGTCGCCGTGGTTATAGCCGATTGTCGACCAGATGTGCGCCTGCTGCGTCATGTCGCCCGCCCAATGCTGCACGACAGTAAAATACAGAAGCTCGGCGCCTGTCACCGAATAATAACGACCGACGATAGGTGCCGTCTGCAACGAATGGCGGTTGTTGCCGCTCATCGACTGCAGACCCTCGAGCCACATCTCATTGTAATAGAATGCCGCCGCGTTGGTCGCGGGCTCGTAAATGACCCAGTCTTCGTCACCACTGAAAAGGTGTCCTCCGCCTGGCACGACGTTGGGCACCTGTGTGCTGCCATCGTGCTCTGAGCCATTGTCGGGACAATTGCCGATCAGCGCCACATCGCTGAAGCAGTTGTAATTCGTGCCGTCAGCCTGCTCGGTAGCCTTGCCACCGCTACCGCCCGAAACCGGTGTCGTAGAACCATTCTGCTTATAATCGACCGCCGGGTTCGCCCTGTAGGTATTTGAAATTCCCTGCCATTCAAGACAGGCGCTGTCGCTGCAATTCGGCAGGTTGACCGACATCTGCGCGTTGTTCATGAATACGGCGAGCAGATAATCAATGCCTATATTCGGGAATCCATACGTCTGATTATACGCATACCCGTCATAGGTATTGTGGTTATTCGTGACCAACTGGTTGCCGTCTTCATTGGTCTTCAGCAGGTTCACAAAGTGAAACCACGAGGTGAAGTTATTTGAGTAGATTCCGAAATCCTCAACGTGCCAGTTGAAGAATAGCAGGTCATCCCAGAAAGCATCCCAGAAATAGTCGGGTTTCACACCACCGACGCGTTCGATACTCAGCGCACCACATTGCGTATTGTTACCGTATGACATTTCGGCCGCGGTGTAATTTATGTTCACGCAGGTGCCCGAATAGCGCCCCTGCGCCTTTGCCTTCATGTAATCGGCGACCCAGCGCATCTGGTTGGTCCCCTGAAACTCCATGTATAAGATGCCGTCTTCTGGCATGTTCTGGTGCACGTTCACCGTGAACGCGGCGATCGATTCAGCCGCCCCAAGCAGCGTAATAGTCAAGAACAGACTACGGAGCATGTTCTACCCTCACATGAAATGATCCGCCAGAGAGTGCTTTGATCTCGCCGGTTCCATTGCCACGCGCAAATCTGCCGCTGCCCGCAAACGAACCCTCATACGCGACGACCTTACCATTCACAATTTTCGGCGTGAGCTGCAATGTGAAGTGTGTGTCCCTGAACGCGGCGTTTTCGATGACACCGGCCCCTGAATTCAGCCTGTCTGCCCGTGACATTCTGGTCCACGCGGGTTTGATGCGCCGGTATTCGCTGCGGATTTTTTTGCGTTTGCGCTTATGGTGGTTTCGGCCATTCAGGCGATCGTCGATATCGGCATGACTTTCGGCATCGTCTTCGAGTTCTCCCGTCACGACCTCAACCCTTTCTGCATAAGTCAGATTCGTTTCTTTTGCAAGCTGCTGTTGCGGCAACAGGGCAAAAACACCCTGCTGCGTGCGCAGCGTCACCGCGACATCAGCATCTGACGAACTCAGGCTGAGCGCCTGCGCTTCGCGGCCCTGCGCAACATCTGCCGTCATCATGAACAGAAAACGCTGTCCGATATCTTTGACCGCAATCACAACGCGCGACTTGCCGTTCTTCGTGGTGACGAGCGCGGCAGCATTCTGCGTTTTGTAGGTTTTGCCTGCGAGCGTAAATTGCAGATCACCCTCGCCGAGAGCCCATGCACCCGACAGTAAAGAGACCACGATGACCGCAAAAAAACGCATGCTACTCTGTGCGAATGATGTTAAAGAACCCGCGGAAAGTTCCTGTACTCACAGTGGCCGGCGCCCCTGCTGCCGCGATGGGCCTCAGTTTTCCGTCGAAACGCCCGCGTATAATGTCCCCGACCGGACCATGACGCTCAATAGTCGCATTAGCAGAACATTCATTTAGGTCAACGCTCGGTCTTTCGCCCGGCGCCGCGACGTAGAGCAGGTGCCCGGTCGCATCATACCATGAAAGCACAAGGTTGCCACTGTTCGAACCGCAGTTCGTTGTGTAGGTTGCCGTCGGCGACAGCATCGCACTGTAGTTCGTTTGCGCCTGCGACGGCCCGGTCACGAGTACGTCAAAAAAGCCGAACACATTATCGTTCTTGCCGCGCACCTTCACATAGTACCAACCCCTGAGCAGGTTGATGGGGCCGATACTACCGTTTGATCCCGTGCCGCTGTCATCATCAGAACCGAGGTTCGCCCCGGTCTGCGCAATCAGCGTAATGTGCGTATCGGTCGAACCCGTTGTCTGAATAGTGTACTGCCCCGGTTGCGCCGCGTAGAAGTGGTAATAGACATACGTTCTCAGTTCCCACGGGTTCACGCGATTGTCTGACCCAATACCCTCGGTGAGAACACCGTTCGCAGGGGGAGTTGAAGCACCGGGATTGACGGCCACGTGGTTAGACCAGCGTCCCTCGGGCACGTTCGGCAGAATTCGAGGCGTATCGTCGAAGTGCAGATAAATACCGTCAAAATCATACGTCTTCTGGGGCATCGACGAGGTGCGAATCAGGTCACCCGTTCGCCCCGAAATCGTGAGGCCGGTCTTTTCTGTGAGAAACTTTTCATATGTCTGTTTCGTCTGGTTGCGAAAATATTTCGAACCGCCGTTGATGACGGCATAGATGCCTACTGGATAGAGCACAAGTTTTGCGGAACAACTTGAGCCGCCGAACGGACCGCCAGCGCCACCTGCGTTTGCATCGCAAGCCCCTGTCTGTGCTCCACCGGGCGCGTCGAGGTTATATGGCGCGCCAGGGCACGCTGCGACGCCGCTGTGCGTAAATTTAAGAGTTTGCTTATTCACAAGCGTCTCGCCGGTATACCCTGTTTTAGAAATTTCCACATCATATGCATTCAACGCATTGTTGCCGAAATTGCCCTGAATGATGAACTGGCCGTTAGCCAAAGCGGGAAAGCCGCCCGAAGCAGGTTGCGGGCCTGTCGTCGCGGTTCTCCATCCGCCATCAAAAACAGCCACCGTAGCGCCGTCAACGGGCAAAGTCGTCCAGTAGTCGGTCACCGTACCCATCACGCAGTGCGTCGGCGGCGGCAGCGCGGTCATGGAAACCGCCCCGACATCGTTCGGACCTGCGGGTGGTCCAATTGTAACCGATATCGGGTTATATGGCGCAGAGAGCCCGATGAGTCGCGAATAGTAACCTGCTTTTTCGAACGTCAGTTTATACGTAACTGTTCGCGTAATGCTCGGATTATCCAGTAAAAATTCCCCGGCGCCGTTGGTCACGGTCTCAGTAATGTAGGTATTGCTCGCATTGTAGAGTTTCACTGTCACGCCTGACCCCGCCGAAACAGTCCCGTGAATCCATGAATCCCAGCTAAGGGCAACGGTTGCGCCTGCGACAGCATTATTCCCCGTAAGCAAGACGTCGGCGTACGTGCTCTTTGTTCTGTAACAATCGGAAGCACCCGACGAACGCGCAGCACAGGCTGCGCTCGTTTTCGACAGCGTCACGGGGTAGCGCGTACCCAACAGTAAGAACTGGTCTTTAATCTTAAAACCGCCGCCGTTCGCGCCGTTCTGCTGCGTACCAAAATCGTCGTCCATATCGGGGCAATAAAGCCCTGCAATCAGAGGCTCGGGTGCGTCATACGGCCCGCCGGAATTACACGTCAGCAGTTGGTTGTTTGAATTCGTCAGCGACACACTCACGTTGTTGAGCGCTGTGCCCATGCTATCTTCAGTCACGTGACCATACACGGTGCCGAACTTCTGGTAGAGACGCACGGGATTGTTGCGTATCGGGTTGTCTTCGGCTGTAATCACAGCAACAAGATCTGTGCGCGTAATATAGTTCGATTTGTAGACGCCAATTGCAAATGAGCTGTTGAGCGCAAGGTAGTTGCTTTCGATATTAAATCGGCCCGCATCGTCTGTTGCGACCACGAGCACCTGCCCGGCCGAGTCGGTCGTCGTGACATTGGCGAATTGCAGCGGCTTGTACGAGAAGTTGTCAAACACCTGTCCCGTAATTCGGCGCAGCGTCACCTCGTTGCCGCCCTGAATATACATGGTAATATTGCCGACGTCGACCTTCAAATTGGGAAGGCTAATAACCGCAGCATGCGAGGCGTTGTCAAAATTTGTTTTTGTCAGCTGCAGAGTAAAGCCTGTGCCGCGTTCAACTTCATTCAGGTTAATGGAGAATGTTCCATTGTTTGCCGAAGTCGTCTGCAGCACCTGGCCATTATGCGTCGTGGTAATCTGCACGCTCGCGATGCCGGTGCCGTCGGGCCCTACGACTTTGCCCGAAATTTGTCCCGATCCGGTGACCCCTGGCAGGCTCTTTTCCGACGTGAAGCAGTTGAGCGTGAACAAAGCCAATGCGATAATCGCCCACGAATTACCTGCCCTGAGGCCCCTCGAAGGGATTCGTGGGCGATTATTGCGAAGATTCGTCATATCATTAAAAGCCATAGATCCCCGTTTTTATACCTGAACTGAAGTACATACCCTGTTCAGAAAATTTATCCGTGTTAAAAAACCGACTCTGTATCGGCCCGTACGTGCTCGACAATCCGCGAAAGTATTGCCCCTCAAAAAAGAAAATATAAGAACCCAGACGCAGCTCAAAACCTAAACCCGCCATAAAACCGCCTGAAAATGGTTTCGTAAACTCTTTCACATCGTACAACTGGTCGTCGGGGTTGCCGATCGTGCTGTTGAGTATTTCTAATTGTGACGACAGCGGCGTCTTGCCGAAGAAGCCTGCCTGCAGATTGCCCGCGAAAGGTTTGAGCGCTTCGGCGACAGGCCTTAGAAATTTCACTTTGCCCAAAACTTTGTAAATCGAGTAGCGATATGAAAACATGCTGCGAATGACCATGTAGTCAGTACGCAGAATTCCGTTGCCCGCATAACCACCGGTAGGTGTCTCGACGAGATACGCGCGGTTCTGCTCATACCCCAAATCGGTGATGATGCCATATACGCGCTTAAAATAGAGCTCGCTGCGCAGCCCGAGTATCGCCGATATATCGGATCCGTTATTGTTGATTGATCCCTGCATTCCATTTGCGAGGCCCGAATAGTTGAACCCAAGGTAAGGGCCAAGATAGAGCGTGCGCGACTTTGCCTCTGGACCCTGCGATGTCGTGTAGTCCGTTTCGGCTGTAGCTGGTGCCGTGCTGGCCCCGGGCCTCGTCAGCGTGATTTTTTCCGATCGAGCAGGCATCGAAACTTCTGCAGGTGCAGCGCTCTCAGCCGCAGGCGTGGCATCGGGCGATGTCGGCCGCTTCAGCTGAATTTTGCCTTCAGCGAAAACCGGAACCGCCAGGGCCAGCGACAAGAAACAGACTGAAATTTTAATCCGCATCATGTACCATCAATTGCAAGTGCACGTCGCTCCCGCAGCAGCCGATGTAAACCGGAAGCAATTTGTGTTGATACCGGTTGAGCCGGCGTTACCCGCACTTGTGCCTGCAGTCGCTGCCCCACCACCGACATACGTATTGCCAGAACATGTGGGGGCGCTCGAGGTCACAATGTTCACCCCGATGGATTGTCCGCCGTTTCCGCCAGACCCATGGCCGCCATTACCGCCGCCACCGCCGAATCCACCCCAGCCGCCTTCGCCGCCGTCATCGGGGCCGCCACCGCCGCCGCCACGGGTACCGGCGCCTCCGCCAGTGCCACCGTTCTGGCCGTTGCCCGCATTGCCACCTTGCGCGCGCGTAATTGTATTGCCGTTCAGGTTAATTGTGCTGATGCTGGCGAGGTAAATGCCCACCGAAGGCCCACCACCGTGGCCACCCTCACCGCCATTACCCTGCTCCCCACCGCCGGCACCGCCGCCGCCGCCGCCGCCGCCATCGTTGAGATTACATTCTGCTCCGGCGCCGCCGCCACCGCCGCCGCCGCCCATACCAACACCACCATTAGTGCCGGTGCTGCCTTGAAACGCTACGAGAAACCCACCCACATTCTGGCCATAGTTTGCACCTGGTGAAGCCCCATTGGTGCCGTTGCCGCCTGTGCCGCCCGTGCCACCGGCGCCGCCATTATCTGCGCAGTTGCCTGTACCGCGCGGTCCGGCACCACCGCCACCGTTGGGGCCTGCCTCACCGTCGCATCCGCCCCGGTTGCCGCAACCACTGCCCCCATCGTCTTGCCAGCCGCCTGCGCCACCGTTGCCACCGCGATTGAAGGCACCGAGGCCGCCAGTGCCACCTGTACCGCCCGCAGCATTGGCATGGCTGTCATTTGAACAGGCGACGCAGCCTTCGACTCCGCCGTTGCCATTCGTCCCATTGCCGCCGGGATCGCCATTTTGTCCGCCGCTGCCACCGCTAAGGCCCTGCCAGCCGCGGCCCGCGTTGATCGTGTTCGTGGTCATGACGACCGTATCGACGCTGGCAATGTGCACGCCGTAAGAGCCACCGGGATTCGGGCCACCCGCCAGTGTCGCATCACCCTGCGTCACGAAGGCATTCTTGTAGAGAGTTAATGTAGAGGTACCCGAAGTTGCCCGCAAACCAACCGTATTGTATCCACTCGCGAGATCGGGCACTGCGCGCTGCGTTGTCAGGCTGATGCCTTCTATCCATACGCCGGTATTGACCGCGCCTAAACTAATGCCGATACTGTTCAAACTGTCGTTGCTGCCGGCCGTAATGTTCGCACGATTTGCGGCGACGTCGGGCCGGTACCATGCACTGGTGAACCCACCGTAAAGACTGGTGTTAGTAAGCAGATTGAGTGTGCCTGTAGTCGCGGTGCACGGCGGCGCTCCATTGCCGCAGTAAGTGCCGCCGATAACATAGATCGCTTTGCCACCCGTTGCGGCGGCAGCAGCTGAGCTCAACGACCGTTTAGGCGCAGCGCGTACGGTGCCCGGATTCGTGTCGTTACCCGTCGCGTTGTCGACGTAGATCGAATTGCCGGCAACTTTGTCTTGCAACACAAAGTATTTCAGCGTAGCCGTACCGTCATTGGTGACGGTTCCCCAATCGGGCGGCACCGCAGCCGGAGTACACGGCGTCGGCGCGCCTGCAATATCACACAGCGTGATCGCCACTTCGAACGCATGCGTCGTCACACTGGCGTTTAATGCTGCGGGCAATTCATAGGTAGTGTAGATTCCCTGCGCGTTGGGTGCACCGACGCCCGTGGGCAAAGTACACGCGACATCTGCCCCGCGTGAACCCGCAGGGCACGTGAAGGTCAGAGACCGTATCACGCCGATCGGTTCAAACATATCGGCATCGATATCAAAAGTGATCGTATCACCTTTCTGCCAATTGACGCGCGCATAAACGGTATTCATGTTCTTCGGTTGAACGCGCCAAATCGCCCGTGAGGCAATGCTGGGGGTACCACCGCCTCCCGATGGCATCAGACAGATTTTGACATCATTGATGTTGTTGGTATTCAGGTCGCTGGCATTGATGGTAATTGTCGTCGGTGTCAGCGCTGCGACAGTACCCGTGGCCGATGGCACATGCGAAGACAAAGTGCCCCCGGTGCAATCGAGCGTGCCGTCGTTGATGCGCACTTCATAGGTACCCGGAAAGTCGGTCTGCCATTGCCAGGTTGTCGCTGACCTTGGTGCGCTGGTAAGTGTCAGCGAGTTTCCCCAATTATTCGCGAGCGTCCAGACATGTTTCGAGGGTGGAGTTATCGTCGTAATCTGCGGGGTAACACCAATTGCGTATGCCTGCGTCTGCACCGGTGTCACGTTGCCCGCGGCATCGCGCGCAACATATTTGAGGTAATAGATACCTGGGGTGAAAGAGCATGAGGACAAATTCGCGCTCGGGTCGGTGACACTCGACCGCGTGCTGCAACCCAGATTAAGCTGCGTGCTGCTCCCGGTTGCGAGAACGACGTTGTTCGCCGCCGCGCAAGGGAATGTCGGGTTCGCGGGATTCGTCGCCGCAACCGGGTTACCGGCACCATCGGCACCCCAGGTATAACAAATTTCTGAAGGAGTGAGAGATCCGTTTGCGGGCACGCCCGCGACCGTAGTTGAACCTGAAATGAAGATCTGCTGCGGCAAAGAGAACATGCCACTCAGCGGTGACGCCGTCACTGATGGAGCGGTATCGTCACGAATCACAGTCTCAAATGCATCACCCCAGACAGACAGGTGTGAAGCAAGATTGCAGGCAGCCACTTCGCAGGTGATCGCGCAGATCGTGATGTAGTTTATGCCGTGGCCGACATCGTCGAACTGCATTCCCGTAGCGGTTGCCAACAGGTTCGTTGTCACCGGCGTTCCCGAAGCAAATGGTCCACCCGTTACAACCCCAACCGGTGGAGAGATATATTGCGCACGCGTGTAACCGATGCAAGAACCATTGACGGCGATCAGGTACCGAAAAGGTTTTGAAAGACTGCCGGTATCTGCCGTCCACTGAAACGACGCTGTGTTGCCGACCGTTGCCGAAACATAACGGTTTGCAACGCCCATGATCGAAATGTCAGGTTTGCGGCCGATGGTGAAGCTGATGGTCTGCACACCAGAGGTGCGGCCTGCCGCATCGCGCACGATGTATTTCAGAAAATAGTTGCCGAAAGGCAGGTTCTGAAACGAAATCGTGCCGCTGTCGCCGGGTTTGATTGCGTGCAGCGGGCCAGTATAGTCAACGCCGGTCGTGTCAAGATTTGTGCTGCTGAAATCGGGATCATTGTGCGGGCCAACTTCGCCGCTCTTGAACAAACTGTACGTGATTGCATTGCAGGCCACGCGGTCTGAGCAGAGAATATTCACGTCCATCGGGGCAGCATAAAATTCACCGTTTCGGATCGGCGAGATAATCGCCATCGGGTCGCCCGCGTCGACGTAGCCGGGATCAGTGCGATCGAGTGCAATTTTACCCAGAATATTATTCGCAATCGTGTTGTTGTTCAACACGTCGAAGCCGACGACCTGACCAGGATTCAGCGATGCATAGAGCAGGTCGTTGGTCTCATCGATCATCGGGTTCTTGACAATCAGTTTTGCAACGGCGCCCGAACCGTCAGAGTTCGTCATCACCTGCGATGAGCCGTCGGCATTCGTGTAGAGATAATAATCCGCATTGGTGTCGCCGTTGACGTCGAGGCCTACCGTCGGGGTAACCGGCCAGGTGAACATCATCTGCGGAATATGCCGCAGCGACAGGTCTACATTGGTCGGGTCGTAGGTCACAACGCACGCGCCATTGCCATTAAGTTCTGAGACGATCACATCGGCCGGCGCAACACTCGCCGCCGCGCCTGTCCCGGTATCGCCGGTCAGCGTCACAGTCGGCGCTGCGGTATAGAGGCCGTCGCCCGGCTCAAGCAAGTAAACACCTTGAACACTACCACCCTGAACGTTCACACCTGCGGTCGCACCAGATCCGCCGCCACCCGTGATCGCGACCACCGGAGCCGCATAACCAGAGCCTTTTTGTAGCATCGAGACGCGCGTGACACGTCCGCCGCTGGCACCAGTCACCTGCGCGGTGGCTGTGGTGCCTGCACCGGGCGCCGACAGTGTAACATTAAAGCTGTTGTTTGTGCAGCCTGATCCCGAATTGGTAATCACGATGCGCTCAACCCGGCCGTTGGCCACAACGGGAATCGCGACCGGGTTAACTGTGCAGGTTCCTGAAGGTGTAATCGTTACGGTCGGTGAATTTGTATAACCAGAACCGGGGACGCCAACAGTGAATTGTTTGATACCGCCGGTGCGGCAGACGTAGAGGCCATCCATCTTGCCGTCGAAGTTAATATCCATTGCCTGAACGGCAATGTTGAGGCCAAGCGTAGCTGCGAGAGTTTTGGGCGCCGCATTGTAGCTGATACCGCCAAAGTTCTGAAAGTCATCGGCTTTTTTCTTTTTTGCGCAGGCCACCAGAAAAGCGGCGAGCGCCAGTATAAGCAGAAATCTTTTTGTTTTGTTTCTCATAGTTGTCTCTCAGTACTTGAAAATCACTGCGCCAAATTTGTATGCCATGCCGACGTAGACGCCGTAGTGCACGACCGGTAACACGTTATCGTATATCAATCCACCCCGAAGCTGCAAGAAAGGTACAAGCTCGTCGGTTCTGTCAGTACGTTTCATCAGCATGGGAAATTCAATGCCGAGCACAGCGTGCGCGGTAAATTTGAGCGCGTTCCCCTGCCCGTTGGCATCTTTAAAATTGTAATATCCCAGACCCGGCTGTATCGAGCTAATGAGCTGCAGCGGCAATTTAGGGATACGATAGAGCCATGAAATACCGACCTCGCCGTAAAAGCCGGTGATCGACGAAGGTTGTTTAGTGATGTTCAGATAACCTGCCTCAAATCGCAGGTCAAAACCCTTGCCCTTGGATTCGTCGGCATCGTAAGCCAGAAATGCTCCCCAGCCTGCAGGTAGCGTTGCCGTGCCCCGACCCGTATTAAGGAAGTAATCGCCCGCGACAGAAAACCGTGAGTTGTCGAGAATTGTTTCTTTTGGGCGAGCCGCGAGCGGCGCTACCTGGTCGGTCGGGCCATCATCTTTGGGCTTCTCAGCTTTGGGCAAAACCACTTCACCCTTCTCGTTTGTCTTGCGCAGCGCCTTCTTTTTTTCCTCTTCGTCGTCATCGCCCTTGAGCTCGATCGGCTTCGATTTGAGGCCACCGGTGTCTTTCTTCTCTTCAGGCAATTCGTCGTCAAAAAAGCTCTCGCTGTCTTGCGCAGAGATGAGACTATAAGGCGCAAAGAGCGCTGCCACAACCGTAAGGTAGCGCAATGCGGATTTTAAAAGTTCTGTTACCATATACGTCGGGCGCATGTATCGGGATTACCCCACAGTTATATCGTTGAATCTGGGCCTGCTGTGCCAAAAATAATGACGAGGTCGTCATTTGGAAAACATATGTTTACTGTCTTCTTTGGTTGACCTAACCGTCAATCAACGAAAAATCGATTAAAGGAAATGGCGCTATTTCTTTGCTGGCCATATGCTGCCATAAGGCCAAAAACCCCGTCGCGACCGAGGCATTGCGAAAACGTTCGCGACCGAACGGAAACAAGAACCTGCCTACCCGCGTGCGGCCCGTGCGCCGGTCGTGAAGCCCGATAAAGACGGTACCGACGGGCTTTAGCGGCGAACCGCCGTCGGGGCCGGCTATACCTGTAAACGACAGCGCCAGGTCGGCCTGCAATTTTTCGGCCAGGCCTTGCGCCATCGCCGCCGCACACTCGGCGCTGACGGCCCCATGGCTTTCAATCAGCGCGGCCGGCACACCGATGAGATCGGTCTTCGCCGAATTTGCATAGGCCACTACCCCACCCTTAAAAATAGCCGAGACACCCGCGAGGTCGGTGATTTGTTTCGCCGCAAGCCCACCTGTGCAGCTCTCGGCGACTGCGAGAGTCAACTTTTCTGATTTCAAGAGATCGACAACATTGACCAATGGATTCTCAACAACCTGCCCCGGATACTGAGCCTGCAGATCTTGCGCCAGCACGTCGAGCGCCGGCTCATGCTGCGGTTCGCAGCGCAGAAAAAGTCTGCATCCCCATGGCAGGGCATGTACCCCGATGAGTACCTCTTCCGATTTTTTGAGCTCTGAGAACAGTTGACTTTCGCCGACACCCCAGAGCGGCACGATGCGCATCGCCGACCTTGAAAAATCGAGCTTCTCGATGATCGCGAGCACTTCGCTCCACATGCCCTTGATTTCGTCGGGAAAACCGGGCAATGCCACAAACGGAATTTCGGGTATGAATATTCCCGGTGCGAGGCCAACGGTGTTCTTGATCGCCGTCGCACGCGACGGAATGCGCGCCTGGCGCAGCGCCACGTCGATTGACATGGCACGCGTTTTATCTTTTGCGCGCTTCTCGAAAAAGTAGCGTGTGCGTTTCTCAGCGTGCGGTTCGTACACCGCCATGTCACCCAGCCAATCGCACAGCAGATCAACGGTCAGGTCGTCGCTCGTCGGCCCAAGGCCGCCTGAATTGACGATCAGATCGCCTGTGGCGCTGAATTCTTTCCAGGTATTCACGATCTGTTCAGGATCGTCGGGCATAATGCGGCTTTCGATCAGCTCGAGACCGCGCGCGTAAAGTTCAGAGGCAAAAAATTGTGTATTGCGGTCGAGCACGAAGCCGTTCATGACTTCACTGCCGGTTATACAGAGCCTGACGCCCTTTCTCATAGCCGTTCTGCAAAAGAGGTTTTCACGCCAGCGATCTTTGCCACCATGCGGGCAACATAGGCGAACGGCCGACCACAAGTCCAGTAAAAATACAAAATGAAATTCTTCGAATCTCTGCGGCAAATTCGTGAAATGAGCGACCTGAAAATGAAGCTGAGTGCACTCGGCGCGTTCAGCGACGCGCTCGACACGCGCGACAAGGTGGCCTTTGACACCGAAACGCCGGTCGTACCGCTGACGACCCCGTCTTACGCCGCGATCTGTAAAATTGTGCACGGCTCAGAAGTACCCCGGCGTCGCAACCTCGGCACCGACGAAGGGCGCGTTATTTTTCTGCACGCACTCGCGCACATTGAATATTCGGCGATCGATCTTGCGCTCGATTCAGCCTACCGTTTCCGCAATTTGCCGCCACAATTTTACCAAGACTGGCTCTCGGTGGCGCTCGACGAGGCGCGCCACTTCGTGATGCTGCAGCAGTTACTTGAAATGCTCGCTTCGGGTTATGGCGCCCTGCCCGTACACACCGGCATACATGACGCGATGGCGCGTTCGCAGGATTCTCTGCGCCGCCGTATGGTCGCGGCGCACCGCCACCTGGAGGCCAACGGCCTCGATGCACACCCTGAACTGGCGCGCAAGATGAGCCTTTTTCATGATGCGATGGCCGCGAAAATCGGTGCCGCGCTAAAGATTATCTTCGACGAAGAGATCGGCCATGTAGCCGCGGGAGATTTCTGGTTTCGTTATGCCTGCGCTCTGGATGGCGCCGACCCTAATGATTTCGCGGCAGATATTGAACTGGCGATACCCGGTACGCGCGTCGGCGGAAAGAAGAATTTAAATTTTGAAGCTCGCCGGCGAGCGGGTTTTACCGAAGCAGATTTGGCGGCGCTCGCCGCGAGCCGTGACTAACCGGCTTCGGTTGTCGTTGCCTGGGCAGCTGGCGCTGCCGGGGTAGCGGCCGCCGCTGGTGCAGCCGGCTTTGGTTTCGCGCCTTTGCTGCGCAGAGTCATGCTCATCATGCGCCCTTCGAGGTTGGGCTTTTTATCCATATGCGCGGCTTCGGCAACTTTCGTGTAGAACTCGGTCAGTTTTTCGGCGCCGAGAGCCGTGTGCTGCATCTCACGACCGCGAAACTTCATCGTCACCTTCACGTTGTCGCCTTCGTTTAGAAAGCCAATAGCTTCTTTCGCCTTTCTGTCAAAATCGCCGACGTCGATTTTCGGTCCCATTTTGATTTCTTTGATTTGTATAACTTTTTGTTTTTTCTTGGCTTCTTTTTCTTTCTTAGCCTTTTCGAATTTGAACTTGCCGTAATCGACAAGACGAACAATCGGGACTTCTTGCCCTTTCGTTATCTCGACGAGGTCAACATTCTGCGACTTTGCGCGCTGCAGAGCGTCGCGCGTTGAGAGTAATTCTGTACCCTTTTCGCCGACAAGCCGAACCTGAGACTCTGTAATGTCTTCATTGATGCGGTGCTCGCGCATCGGGCGCCTGAGCTTCGCAAAACGGTTGAATCGGCCCTGCCCGCCGCCCGAACCACCGGCCGGTTTTGGTGGTTGCGAAAAATTAGGCCTTTGCTGCATAAATTGTCATGTTGTAAATCAGGGCTAATGTCGGTTGCACGAGTACGCCGTCAATCAAGATACAGCCTCACTGAGCGCAGCGAAAGCCAAAATGGTGGTAGTGCTCCATCGGCATATTGCCCGGCGCATTGCCCCGGCGCTTTGCTGCGCGTGCGTAGCCGGCTGTCCACCACCACGAACCGCCCCGCACGCTGCGCTCCTTATAGCCAGGACAAACCGCCGCACCGTCGCATGGTCCCTTCGGGTCTTTGCCGCGGCACTTGTCTCCGCACGCCGCATAACTTTTTGAATACCAATCGTTAACCCATTCGTGCACGTTGCCCGCCATATCGTAGAGCCCGTAAGCACCCGGTGCCCTCGACATGACAGGTGCGGTGTGCATGTGCCATTCAGGTTCGAGGCGTTTCGTAAAACACCCCTTTATGCCTTTCTTGCCATCTCCGATCTGGATAATCGCGCGCGAGCAATCTGCTGGTTCGTTTCCCCATGAGTAGAGATTGCCGTTCGTGCCGCGGGCCGCCTTTTCCCATTCCGCTTCGTTGGGCAGCCTTTTACCGCGAAACTCACAATACTCACGCGCGGTGAACCAACTGACACCCGAAACAGGTTGTTCGTCTTTTTTGTAACGCCAGCCATAGCGTGCCCCGATATAATTGCATTCACCCGTTTTCATACACTCACGGCATTTGCCGGCTGCCAGGCATTCGTTGAATTCTTTGTTCGTAACCTCGTGCAGATCGAGGTGAAATTCGCTGACGTAGATGCGCTCCTGTGGCTTCTCATCGGGCTCGTGATCATTCGAGCCACGAATGAACTCGCCCGCCGGTATGCAGGCCATGCCAGGAATCTGTTTCGAGCAGGCTGCCACTGGCCGCGTGCAGCCCGCAACAAAAATGAGGAGAGTTAACGTTAGCAAAGCTGATCGCAAGTGAACCATTTGCCCGCTTCTGACGCCGCAACGCGCCGTAAAGGCGTTGCAGGCCGTATTCTCGCGGGCCTGCGCGGCGCAGCACAACACGGGCTTGCCGGGCTATGCGGCGCGCAAAAATAGCCAATGAAGCGTCGCACCGCGATCAGATCTCTGCTCGACCAATCGTACGAACCGGGGCCGGGCTATCTGTACATACCCCCGCTGCCACGGTCGCGTTTTGATTTTATCTCGCAGGTACAGAGCGCTTTCGTCAATAAGGTCGTCTCATTTACTTTTCCTGATTTTACGCACTGCTTTGAATACAGCGTGTTCGAAATGGTCGACGGCAATTTCATGCGCGTCACGGCTTCTTCGTCACAGTTTCACCTGCGCGAGGTTGCCGAACACCGCAGCATCGAAGTATTCAAGAAGTTTGTTTCAAAAACACGGCCGCTTGCAATTAACCACGAAAAGAACCTCTCGGCGCAGATGATGCGGCAATCGCTGTACAATATCGCGCACAATCTGCCACCCATGGTCGAATTTCTGCACATCGCTTCAGAAGAGCGCCTGCACGCGGCGATGAAACGCCTCGCGCCCAAGGGCGTACGGTATGCCGTTGGTATTCCCGTCATTATCGACCGCAAGCCCGTGGGCGTTCTCTGGGGCATACACCGCAAATCGTTTAACCCCGAGCAACGGCGCGACGTGCGGCAGCAGATGATTTCACTGACGCGCGCCATCGACTTTGTCGTCTCAGAAGAATTGGCCGAAGGGGCCGATGCGTATGCTACGCGGCGCAAGATCGAAAAACACGACCCTACGGCGAACCTGGAAAGCCTGGTATATACTCAGGTACCCGACCAAGACCGCCCCGTTAAATCGATGGTGCTCTATTCGAACCGTTATTCAGAAAAATACCGGCAAGACACCAACTACATTGTGCCAACCGTTAACGGCTACCGCATCAGCCTCAAACGCTATTTGCCTGAACACCTCAACGGCCAGGACCGGATAATTCTCATGCTCCCCGGCTTTTTCTGTAACCGCTCGATCTGCGACCGCCTGGCCAAAGAGATGGCGCTCGAACACGGTTACGCGGTCTTCACGCTCGACGTACGCGGCCGGTCGAAAGAAACACTGCCGAACAAGTTTTTGAACAACTACCACTGGTCAGTCGACAACTACATCTGGGAAGATTTTCCCGCTGCGTTGCAGTGGATCAAAGAGACACATCCGGGAAAGAAGGTCGTCGTTTTCGGCCACAGCATGGGCGGAATGATTCCCCTCTTCTATTCAGCCGCGTACGACAAATACGGACGCAAACGCTCAGGCGATCTCGCAATAAAACCCGAATCGATGATCGACGGCATCGTTTCGATTACCTCGCCGATCTATATTCGTATCGCAGCTGAATCTGCATGGTTCAACATGTTTCGCAATTCCGCCAAGTTGCTGACCGGCAATATTCTTGCCGAACCTCTCATGAGGCTCATCAACTTCACTTTGACCTCAACGATCGGCGGCATCGACCTCAACAAATTCTTTACCTTTCTGCACAACATCTCGGCCTCAATTCGCACGATGTCATTCGACGTTTCTTACCGTCTGCCGACGCTGAAAGAATTTATTGGTTATGAGCAGATCACGCCGCCCGAATGGTATTTCTTTATGGAAGACGTTTTCTGCGAAGAGTCGATGCTTGTCATCAGCCAGTTTATCAGGTCGCTGATCGACGGTGACAACTTCATGTCGATCGACAAAGAGATTAACTACACGCTCGAACTCAACGAGCTGGAGATACCGCACTTCACGGTGGTAGGTACCGTCGATGAGATCGCTCCGCCCGAGACGGTGCGCCAGGGCCACCTTGCGGGCAAGTCACCGAAAAACCGCATCGCGGAATACAAGCAGGGTCATTTGGGTATTATTACGCACCCCGAAACGGTGCGGCAGATTGCACTCGATACCGACGACTGGATCAGGTCTTTACCGGCGAATTACATAAGCTAGTTTTTCAACGCGCTTTGCGTGCTGAAAAACCAGCTAGAATGCCGTCAGGCCTTTCAGCACTTCAACGCGTTTGGCGATATTCTTCTTATCGGCCTTCGCCACGCCGCTGGTTGAGAAACCTTCGACCGCGAAACTCGCGACAGCAGAACCCCAGGCGACTGCCTTACGCAGTGCATCAGATGTAACTTTTTTGCCGGGCTGGGTGTTCGCAACGAGATAGCTCATGCAGCCCCCCGCGAAGCTGTCTCCAGCGCCGGTCGGATCTATGACCTTTTCAGTAGGAAATGCCGGGCTGACGAAAATCTCATCTTTTGTGACGGCGGTGACGCCGTGTTCGCCCTTCTTGACGATGACCACACTTGGGCCCATCTTACGAATCTCTTTTGCCGCCTTAATAAGCGATGCTTCGCCCGCCAGCATACGAACTTCTGCATCGTTCAGAAACAGGATATCCACTTCTTTGATTACTTTCCACAATTGAGTCTTTTTGCTCTCTATCCAGAAGTTCATCGAGTCCATGCCGACGAGTTGCACATTCTTCATCTGCTTCAGTACTTTGTACTGTATAACCGGGTCGATGTTGGCGAGAAACAGCACCTGACGCTGCTTGTCTTCTTCGGTGAGTTTAGGCTCGAAAGTCGCGAATGCGCCGAGTTCGGTGCTTTTGGTGTGAGCGACAGCCATGTCGTGCTCGTAGAAACCCGACCAATGGAACGTTGTCTCATTGCTGCGCTCGATTCCGCTGGTGTCGATACCGAAGTCACCGAGGTATTTGATGTATTTTTCGGGGAAGTCACTGCCGACGACGGCGATAATTTTGGGTTCGATCAGCGGGGCCGATGCGATAGAGAAATGGCTTGCCGCACCGCCGAGTACGTTCTTCTTTTCACCGAAAGGTGTCTTGATATCATCAAAGGCAACTGAGCCAACCACGAGCATACGCATTGGGCAGGCATGTCGAAAAGTCAGTCAGGCCGTAAACCGCCTTCTCTGCGAAACCCGGTGGATTTTTCTATGTGGAAGGCCGCACCTTCAAGATCAAGAACCGCAGGCTTCAGACTGCCAGTTTTGCTGCCCGCAGTCGACGGCGAATTTCTTTCGCGCGCACCCGGTTGGGTTCGAGAAATGCTTTCAGCCGGTTTTCCATGCCACCGTTGCCGAAACGGCGTTCAAGCAGGCGCTCGGGAATAATGTACCATTTGATTTTTGACTCCACAAGCACTTCATCACCCAGTTGGATGCGTGCTTTGGTATACAGGCGTTTCGACCGGGCCGAGGTGAGCCACGCGGTGATGCGCAGGTCGCGGTACAGCGGAGTTGCTTTGTAATATTTGATGGAGAAACCGTCGGTCATCACAAAATGGCCCAGATGGTGGCAGAGCACCCCCTGGGCTTCGTCGAGTATAAGGGCAAGACCGCCGCCGTGCGCGTAGCCAGGCGCGCCTTCGTGTTCACGGCGCAGCTGGAAGGTGAACTCAACCTCGCCCTTCTGTTCATCAAAGGTTGAGGGGATATGAAACGAATAGTTGTTCAGCGCGCCGCAACCGAGACAATTGTCATGGTGCAGCTGCTGCCCCACCAGGCTCGCATTTGTATGAGTGCGACTCATTGATCAGCCTCTTTCTACTGCCGCCATAAAGCTGCAGGCTGTGGGCAAGTGGCGTTGACCGCCACCGCTATCACTCTTTGTCTGATTTGGCTTTTTTCGCCCGTGGAATCAATACCTGACGGCCATTGTAATAGCCGCAAGCGGTACAAATTCGGTGGGGAATACCGTAAGCGCCGCAGTTGGCGCATGGCCGCAGATTCGGTTTGCCGATCGCGTGGTGCGCACGACGATTGCGTCGGCGGGTATGGGAAATTCTTCTCTTGGGTACGGCCATTCAAGCCCAAAACACGATCAAAGACATGCTGTCAACTTAGAACGCGTCTGGAAATTGCAGCCAAGCGCGCGCTGACCGCAGAATTACGCTTCAGTCAGCCGCCGGACAAAATTGCCCAGACGTTCGCGGCGTAACGCCAGCGCCGACGGGTTAAGTATCAGCCGCGCGGTGCTGGTCATAATAATCTCTTCTTCAACGAGATTATTTGCTTTGAGTGTCGCCCCCGTGCTTACGAGATCGACAATGACGTCTGAGAGACCCGTTAACGGAGCAATTTCGATCGAGCCATAAAGTTCGATAATGCGGATGTTAAAACCACGGCGGAAAAAATACTCTGTCGCAAGCCTCGGGTACTTGGTCGCAACCCGCAATTCGCGCTTCTTGAACCAATCGGTCTGCCCTTTGGGGTATGCAACCGAAAGGCGGCATTCGCCGAACGGTAACGCGGCTGGTATATAGACATCAAAGCGGTGCTCAAGCAGCAGGTCGAGCCCCATGATGCCCAGGTCGGCAGCCCCCTGCTCGACGTACGCCCCGACATCTTTGCTGCGGATCAGGTAGAAATCAATGCCGCTTTTATCGTCGCGCAGAATCAGTTCCCGGCCCTCGCCGGTCTTCGAGAGACTACACAGCCCTTTCGAGACGAAGTATTCAAGGCTCTCGTCGCTCATGCGCCCCTTGGGGAGCGCGATTCTGAGACGCTGGTCTGGCAAACTACTTCTTCTGCGGTTCGCCCTGAGGCGCCGGGGTTTTGCTGCCGCGCTGCGCATTCAGCATTGAAATGTAGTTTCGGCTGGGCGCGGCAAATTCTTTGCCCTCGCTTTCGCGCGAAATTTTGACAAACTTCTCTTCGGCTTCATCGAACTTGCCCAGATAATAAAGCATGCGTGCCTGATGAAAAACTGACATCTCAGATTTCTTGACCGAGGCATAAGGTGCTTCGAGCTGTTTGTAGACTACCAACGCCTTACCAAATTCACGCCCGCCCTCAAGCGCCTGAGCCTGCATGAAACGCGCCACGCTGACCATTGAATCTGTGTCATATGCAGATGCAGCCCGTGAGAAAGCATCTGCGGCCTGCGCAAATTCACGCCCTTCGAGCAGAGCGTTGCCCGCTGTAAAACATGCGGCGGCGCTCTCGACCGTGTTGATCGTCTGCTGGCAGACAGGCAATAGCGATGCGCCAAATTCTTTCATCTGCAGCGAGCGGGCTTCACCCTTGGGCAAAATCTTGATCTGGTCGTATTTTTCGAGTGCGCCATGCAACTTGCGGCTATGCTCGTCGCGCGCTGCTGCGTGCAGCACAAATACGAGAATCACAACAACTGTGAGACCCAAAATTGCAAATATTACATTCTTGACCGTACGCGGGTTTTCAGTGAGCCACTGCTGTGCAAGCTGTGAGAGGGGAATTTTCTCTTCGTACACCGCAACCTCTGCCGATTCGGGCTCGGTTGCCCGCCCCGAGCGGCGGCGCGCCCGAAAACCTTTGATGCCTAATGCCATGTGGCAAAACCTTGCTCGGAAACACAGTGTCCATTATTTGCGGCGGTGAGAAGCAATAAAGGCTTGTCAGCCGATGCGCTGCCTTTTTTTCGAGGTATGAATATCCTTAAAATTGGCGCGATTCTTATTCTCGCAGCGCATGAGCTGGTCGCGCTCACTCCGCAAGAGCGGGTACCCGCAGATACTGCAGTTTTTATTGAAGGCTCACCTATAGCCGAAAGTATCGATTCGCTCAAAACCCTGGTAGCCAACGTGGCAGGTGAAGGTGTCTGGTCGCTTTTCGCCGCCAATCTGGAGCAAAAGGCCGGCGTTAACCTGCTCGATGCGCAAAAGCTCGAAGAAATCGGTATAGCCAGCAAAGAGGCCTGGGCGCTTGCCATCAATATGCAGATCGAAACGACCGGCACGCCTTCAAAACCTTCATTCGTAATGATTATTCCCGTGCAGAACAATGCCAAGTTCTATGATTTTCTGAAAGCGAAGATTACTGAAACGCAGATGCCACTCAACAAAGAACTTGAACCGGGACGTATGCTCAACTTCGGTTCTGAAAATGACCCGGGTTTTCTGGTACGCAGCGACAACGCAATTCTGATCAGCAACGACCAGACGATGGTGAAAGCGATTCAATCGAAGGCCTCTGACCCGGTGGCAAAGGCAAAACACTACACGACCATGCGCGCTCACCTTCATGGCCGAAACCAGAACAAGGCTCCACTCGCGGCCTTCTACCTGAACCCGAAACTTATTGTTGCCTCGCTCAAAACACAGAGCGAGATGCTGCGCAACCTGCAGCGTGATCTGAACAAAGGCGACGAGTCGGCTCCGGTGCTCGACGACAACTCGCCGTATGTCGCTGAAATTCGTGATAATCTGCAATCCGCAGGCGGAGCATTTGTCGCAAACGCAGAAAGGCTTTCGTTTTACTTTTCTTACAAGTATAAAGAGGGATATCTCAGCGATACAACGAAAATATACCCAAAGATTGTGCAGGTAAAGACCACGCCACTCGCGTCCGACACACTCGCGCGCAACCCCGTACATTATACGCTGATCAAGCTGAACCTCATCGGCATGATCGAACTTTTCAAATCGCTAAGCCCTGTATTCACGGAAAAGTACAACAAGGGCCTGCAAGAGATCAATACGAATCTCGCTCTCGATTTCGAGGCACAGATTCTCGCGTCGCTTCGCGGCAACTATAATTTTCAAGTGCTGAATATACCAGCAGAAGCCAAGACCAAAGACATACTCGCCTGGGAACTTTATGGCACCTTCGGCATCAAAGAAGGCACTGCAGCAAATTGGATTAAGCTCATCAAAAGTGGTGAGAAAATGGCAAAAAAAGCCGAGACAAAGAAGAAGAGCAAAACCAAGTTCGGCTACGAAGATACCGAAGACGGCAAGTTTATCACCATCACAGGCGAAGAGCGTATGAGCGCCGGCAAGGCGAAACCCGTTTCCGTGGTTATTCTGGTGCGTGACACCGAAATTATCGTCAGCAACTCACGGGCGAATGCGCTGAAGGCAACGAAAGGCACTGACAAGGCACTCAGCGAACGCCTCACCCGGCTGGCGTACGACAACGCGCAGGGCATCTTCTTTCTCGACCTGCAACAGGTTTATAAGGCAGTGATGAAGATGAAACAGGGTGGTTCGCTGAAGCCTTACGCGAATATGCTGGAAAAGCTGAAGAACTTCTCGATTCTCTCAACAGTACAGGGAGATTTTGCGACTGCTGAAACCACACTGCAGCTCAGGAAATAAAATTTGCTGAAGATCGAGAATCTGTCAAAACACTACGCCAACCGCCGTGCGGTTGACGGCGTTTCATTTGAACTGAAGAGCGGGGAAATTTCTGCGTTGCTCGGCATCAATGGGGCCGGCAAGACGACGAC
Source organism: uncultured Leptospiraceae bacterium (assembly GCA_942492915.1). GTDB lineage: Bacteria > Spirochaetota > Leptospiria > Turneriellales > Turneriellaceae > Turneriella. Next base: position 778,488 of record OW818662.1, on the reverse strand, counting down.
ACTGCGCATGCTGACGGGTTACATAACCCCGACCTCGGGTTCGGTTCTGCTCGACGGGCAGAATATAATCGACGAGCGTGAAACGCTGCTGACGCACATCGGCTACCTACCCGAGTCGCCTGCGCTCTACACCGACATGACGATCGAAGACTTTTTGCTCTACATGTATCGCCTGCGCACTGCCGGCAAAACCGGTGAAGAGGCAGCAGTCGAACGGGCGCTTAACCGTTGCGGCCTGACCGATCGGCGATACGATTACATCGGCTCCCTCTCAGCCGGGTTTCGTAAGCGCGTGGGGCTCGCGCAGGCAATCATCCATGAACCGAAAGTGCTGTTGCTTGACGAACCGATTGCCGATCTCGACCCGCGGCAGATTCGCGATATCAAGGCTCTGCTCGGCGAGTTCAAAAAGGACCACGCGGTGCTGGTATCGAGCCACATTCTCAAAGAGGTTCACGAATTTGCCGACCGAATCTTTTTGATGCACGCGGGCAAAATTCTCGCCGAAGCCGAAACCGCGTCAATACCGGCGGGGGAACTCGAAAATTGGTTCATGCAGCATACCGAATCTGCAGCGTGAACCGCCTATCCCGCGCGGTATTATTCGTGTTTGTCACAGGCGGCGTTTCTGCTTGCGCAAGCCGCAATTTTGTCGTCGCCGATTCTGACCTCTATACCGACGGTGCGTCGGTGGGCACCAAACAGATTCAGCTGGTCGAATCGCAGGCAACGACCAAATACCTGCAGCCGGCCGCCGAAACTTTTGAGCAAAACTGCCGCGAAGCCGAGACCAAAGCCCTCGCGCGTTTTCAGGCATTGCACCCTAAGGCGAAAGATACGGGTGTACGCGCCGGCACACGATTTGACAAGAATGGCGGATGTACGGTGCGCATGGTATTCGCGCACGAATAGGAGCTATATGGCAATGGTAACAAAAAATTCAGACCGTGAGTTTATCGGCAAAACCCGCATCGGCGGCGACAATCCCCCGTTTTTTATCGCGGGCCCCTGCGTTATCGAGAGCGAAGCCATGCTGCAGACGGTCGCGAAAGAGGTGCGCCGCATTTCTGACAAATACAATGTTCTCATTCTCTTCAAGTCTTCATTCGATAAAGCCAACCGGTCATCGATCGACTCGTTTCGCGGCCCCGGTATCAGAGAAGGACTACAAATGCTGCAGAAAGTCGCAGCCGAACACGGACTGCCGGCACTCACTGACGTGCATAACCCTGAAGAGACAGAGATTGCCGCCGAGTACGTCGATATGTTGCAGATTCCCGCGTTTCTCTGCCGCCAGACCGATTTGATTGTTGCGGCGGCGCGCACCGGAAAATGGACAAACATCAAGAAGGGCCAGTTCGTGGCACCCGAAGACGTTGTTCAGATCGCCGACAAATTTCGCAAATCGGGTTCGGACAAGGTGACGCTGTGCGAGCGGGGTTACACTTTCGGCTATAACAACCTGGTCGTCGATATGCGCGCGTTTGAAATTATGCGCGCCGCCGGTTTACACGTGGTATTTGATGCGACACACTCGACGCAGCTGCCGGGTGGCGGCAAAACTTCGGGCGGCGACCGGCGTATGGCTTTCCCGCTGATGCGCGCCGCGGTCGCCGTTGGGCTTGATGGTATCTTCGCAGAGATACATCCTGACCCGCCGCAGGCAAAATCTGACGCGACGAACCAGCTCTACCTGAAGGACTTCGAAAATTTTGTTTCGACGGCATTAAAAATAGACCGTTTGGTGAAGGCAGACGTCCAATGAACATGAAACGCATATCTGTCAGCACCGGCACTGCAATCGCGCTGTTGTTATTGCCCTTTTGCGCCAGCTCAGCCTGGCGTGAGGGTTTTCGCGGCGACGACCAGTTGCAGCTTGTAGGCCAGGGGCATGCAAAAGCCGATCTGCCGCAGGTTCAACGCCAGGCGATGGCAAAAGAAGCTGCGCTGATCGATGCAATGAGCCACTGGCCAAAATTCTGCTCGCCGCAGAATTCTGACGAAGGCGTTGCGCGCTACCGTGTTGAGAACCAAAAGAAACGCGTCTTTGAATGCGAAGATTCGGCATGCCGCGCGCGCGTGGTCATTGAAAAAGACCGTCTGCGCGAAATGTGCTCGGGCTAAGGTGCCGTCGGTTTCGGCCGAATGCTCTCTGCTGGCGAAGGCGCAGCTTTTTCTGCAGGACATTTCGCCTGGTTTTCGATATACCAGGCCCCTTTGGTATAGGCGAATGAGAACACACCAGACGGTGCCGCGTCAGTACGAAAGCAGACTTTGCTTTTTTGAATCGTAAAATCTTTGACCGAAATCTGTTTTAGCACCTGCAGCAGCCTGACGCCTTTCTCTTTGCCCCACACTTCATAATTTACCCCACCCTGCTTCGCGTATGCCTGCTCGAATCGTCGGCGATCATCGGGCGACACAAACGCCTGAATAAATTGCTCGTACGCTTTGCCTTCGAGCATGAGAATGCCCGCTTCGATGAGATTCTTCAGCATCACCTCTCTCTCGTCGGTCTGCAGCGCCGCCGGCGCCTGCCCCTGAGGTGGCTCATCTACTGCGCCAGCCGGAGCCGCAAAAGCGGCGGATAGGGTCAAAATGGCGGCCAGACGCCCGAGTTTTGTACTCAGCATGACGTACGGCAATAGAAAACCGCGGCCGCGTCCAGAGAAAAACGGCTTTTGCTTGTCGCAGTGTTTCAGAGCCCCATTCAGGCAGAATAAGCCGGGCCGCTGAGGCGTGTTTCGGCTATATATAAGGGAGAAATCCTCTTTTTGGCGGTTGCCAAAAAGGCAGTTTTCACCCGACTAAACGAACAGGGAGCAGCAATGGCTAAATCTACGCGTGTCATCAAAAAAGTCGGGGTACTCGGTGCTTCGGGCAACATGGGTTCACTATCCGGCGGTATTTTCGCACAGGCAGACATAGAGTGCGTCTTTTTCGCACGATCACTCGATAAGGCAACGGCAGGTCTCGAAGCCGCGGTCGGCCAGGCACGCTCTGACGTGCTGCGCAAGTATATCAAAGCAGCGAGCTACGATGATCTCGAAAAAGAGATTCCTTCGTGCGACTGGATCTTCGAAGGTCTGGCCGAAGATATGGCCATCAAGAATGAATTTTTTGCGAAGATTGAAAAACTCAAGAAACCGGGCGCGATTGTCAGCACCGTTTCGTCAGGCCTTTCTATCCGTAAAATGGGTGAAGGCCGCACAGACGACTTTCGCAAGTGCTTCATGGGTACGCACTTTTACAATCCCCCTGGTAAACTGCCAGCCAACGAACTGATCTTTCACCCCGACGTGCCCAAAGAAACCCGGGAATTCGTTTACGACTTCTGCGAAAAAGTACTGCGCCGAGTGAACATCATCACCGAAGACACCGCGGCATTTGCGGGTAACCGCATTGGCTTCCAGTTCTTGAACGAAGCGGCGATGTATGCTGAGAAGCACGGTGTCGACAAGGTGGATTATCTTCTTGGGCCATATACGGGCCGCGCACTGGCACCGCTGGCGACAATCGATCTGGTGGGTCTCGACGTGCACAAGGCAATCGTCGACAACGTGGTCGCGCATGTAAAAGATGAGCGCATCGACACCTACAAGATGCCTGCTTATATGCAAAAGATGATCGATCAGGGAATGCTCGGTCGCAAGGCAAAAGGTAAAGGCGGATACTTCAACCGCGACGCCGAGAAGAACAAGACAACGCTCAACATCAGCGACCTGACATTCAGCCCGACGAAAAAAGAAAAGATCGACTGGGTCGAAAAGACCAAACAGGCGATTCAAGACGGTATGTACGAGCGGGCAATTGATCTGATCAAGACAGCACCCGGCATCGAAGGCGAACTCGTACGCCACTTCATTCTCGGCTACGTGGCCTACAGTTTTGCGCGCATCGGCGAAGTTACGCCTGAAGCAGACGGCATACACGGCATCGACCGCGTCATGTCTTCAGGCTTCTCATGGCTGCCACCTTCTGGCTGGGTAGATCTTTTTGGCGGCGTCAAAGAAACCGTCGCGATGATCGAAAAGGCGGGCCTCACCCCCCCAGCACAGCTCAAAGGGATTAAAGAGAAAGGAAAAATTTGCCGCGTCGCTGACGTGAGCAAATTTCTGATCGGTAGGTAATGAAAAAGGTCGTGGTGAGCTTGTCGAACCATGGCCATATGCATATATTAAAGTCACCCACGGGCAGGCTCGCTAAGGCGAGGCCCGATCGCGGAGTGACCTGAAAAAACGGGAGTAAAACATGGCAAAGAACAAACGCGTATATATCATCGGCGGTTATCAAACAGACTTCGCCCGCAACTGGGCAAAAGAAGGTAAGACGATCCAGGCGCTCATGCACGAAGCAATGGACGGTGCTTTTACCACCACAAAAATCGACCCGGCAGATGTCGGTTCGATACATGTCGGTAATTTTGCCGGTGAGCTCTACACAATGCAAGGCCATCTTGGTGCGATGACCGTCAACTACAGCGAAAAGTTGCGCGGCGTACCCACCAGCCGCCACGAAGCGGCCTGCGCGTCGGGCGCTATCTCAACACTGGTTGCGCGCACCGAAATCGAAGCCGGACACTACGACCTTTCGATGGTTGTCGGCATTGAAATGATGAAATCAGTCGACTCAAAGACCGGTGGTGATTTTCTCGGTACCGCTGCCTGGTACGATAAAGAAGCGAAAGGCGTGCAGTTCCCTTTCCCGAAACTTTTTGGCCGACTCGGGACTGTTTATGAAGAGCTTTATGGCCTTAAATACGATCACCTCGCTGAAATTTCAGCTATCAATTACGAAAATGGCCGCAGAAACCCGCTGGCTCAGACGCGCGAATGGTACATGAACAAACAGCACGCACTTTCACGCGGTACGTTCAACATGGAAGTCGGCGGCATCATTCACATCACTGACTGTTCGCAGGTGACCGACGGCGCGGCGGTAATCTTTCTCGCCTCTGAGAAATTTGCCAAGCGCTACGCAAAAGAGCATGGTTTGAAGCTGAAGAATATTCCCTATATCATGGGCTGGGGACACGCGACTGCTCCGATGCTGTTCGACGTGAAGACCGAAGAGGCATATGCGGCTAAAAAAGAAGGCAAGTATATTCTGCCTCATACGCGCAAGGCGATTCTCGAAGCATACAAACGCGCAGGAATCAAAGGTCCAAAAGATCTTGATTTCGTAGAAACGCACGACTGCTTCACCACTTCTGAATACGCGGCAATTGAACACTTCGGCCTCACCGCGCCCGGTGAAGCATACAAAGCAATCGACAACGGCGATATACGCATCGGTGGCAAGTTGCCCTTTAATCCATCTGGCGGGCTCATCGGTGCAGGTCACCCGGTCGGTGCAACCGGTTCACGCCAGCTGCTCGACGTGTATAAACAGCTGACCGGCGAAGCCGGTGAGAACCAGGTTGAAGGTGCAAAAGTTGCCGCAGCGCTCAATATTGGCGGTTCGGCGACGACGAACGTCGTGCATATTGTTGGCGTCGACAAAGGCAAATAAAATGTCACTCAGTCAGGCGCAGACAATCGTTACGAAGGTTAAGGCCTTCTATAGCGGCTTTGAGAAGTTTTTGGCCGACAAGGCTTTTGAAAACAACAACATCTCAACCGACAAGATGGACCAAGATCAGGTTGCAAACTACGACCTGGCCTGGATCGCCGCAGAAATATTCGCAATCGATGAAATGATCGCGTATCCCGCCAAAGTTGACAAGGGCGCCGGCAGCATCGAAGAGCATCTTTCTCTGTTCTTTATAGCAGATGCGCTGAACGACATAGTAGCGCGCTTTCGTGTCGCCGCGCACAAGATGAATATTCCCAGCGCCCAGGCAGAAAACGAACTTGGAATGAAAGAAATCTATGATTTCATCACCACCTACAGTTCTGAAGGCTTTGCCGGAAAAATTACGGATGCGCTCGCCTCGACGCGCGATTATGGTGCTTACGGACTCAACGACGACCAGGCGATGATGGCCGATACCTTCCGCAAGTTTGCAGAAGGGCAAGTCAAGCCGATCGCAGAAAAAGTTCACCGCAATGACCTGACAATTCCTGATGAAATCATCGACGGCCTGGCCGAAATGGGCTGCTTTGGCCTTTCGATCGCCGATACCTACGGCGGATTTCAATCTGAAGAAAACCCAGACCACACTTCAATGGCTGTCGTCACTGAAGAGTTGTCACGCGGCAGCGTGGGTGTTGCCGGCAGCCTCATTACCCGCCCTGAAATTGTGGCGAAAGCGATTTCTGCAGGCGGCACGGAAGCGCAAAAGCAGAAGTGGTTGCCCCTGCTCGCCTCAGGCGAAAAGAAGTGCGCTGTTGCGGTGACAGAGCCCGACTACGGTTCTGACGTCGCTGGTATGAAGGTTGCGGCAGTCAAAGTCGACGGCGGCTGGAAAATCAACGGTGTGAAGACCTGGTGCACATTTGCCGGTATGGCTGACGTCTTGCTGGTGCTGGTGCGAACCAACCCTGATATGTCGCTGAAACACCGCGGCCTCTCTATTCTGCTCGCAGAAAAGGCACCGACGCGCGATCATGAATTTGATTACACGCAGCCAGAAGGCGGACGTATGCATGGGAAAGCGATCTCTACGATCGGCTACCGCGGAATGCACTCGTACGAAGTTGTTTTTGAAGACTACTTTGTACCCGATGAGAACCTCGTCGGCGGCGAAGCAGGTCTCGGCAAAGGATTCTACCTGCAGATGGCGGGTTTCGCTGGTGGCAGACTGCAGACTGCTGCACGCGCGACGGGAGTCATGCAAGCAGCGGTAGAAAAGGCGCTACAGTATGCGATGGATCGTAAGATTTTCGGCAAGCCGATCGCGGCCTACGGTATCAACCGCCACAAACTTGCAAAGATGGCCGCGATTACGCAGGCAGTAAGGCAGATGACTTATAAATCCGCACGCCTCATGGACAAACACGAAGGCCAAATGGAAGCATCACTCGTGAAGTTCTATTCATGCCGAATTGCAGAATGGGTGACGCGTGAAGCGTTACAGATTCATGGTGGTATGGGTTACGCTGAAGAGTATGAAGTCTCGCGCCTTTTTGTCGATGCGCGGGTTTTCAGCATCTTTGAGGGTGCCGAAGAAGTACTCGCATTGCGCGTGATCGCACGCGCCCTGCTCGCTCGCGCATTGGGTCTGAAAGCCGCCTGAAAACTTAACGATGCGGAGGGAAATCGCCAGATTCTCCCTCTCGCTGATTCTTGCTTTGGGCATGCGTGCAGAAGCGGTGCCCTGGCGGGAAAAGGGCCCGGTGCGCTTTGCATCCAGCTTGCCCGAACGCCTCATTGATTCGATTATGGCGCAGGGTAATTGGAACCTGCTTTTTCAAGAAGGGCCATTTGGTGAATTTCAACGGCAGATCGCGATCGCAAATTATTTTGCATTGCGGGGCGAGCGCCAGCAGGCAGAAATTTATTTCAAGAAGGCTGAAACCGCTCTGGCAATCGCCTACGGTTCGTTGCGCGGCAGGTATGAATGGCCGCGACTGCCGCAGAACACCACGGCGAAAGATCTTCCCTGGGGCGAAAATCGGGATACGTTTCAGGATTATGTGCTGTGTTCTTTGCAACTTTTTCTCGAAGCGGGTCTCGCGCACCATGAATCGGGTGAAATAACGCTGGCAAGTCCCGACGCAACCATCGCTGCCGCCGAAAAACAACTTTCGGTACCGCTCAGACAGAAGGACCCCGATCTTCATATTTTTGTTTCGATTTTGCAAGAAGCCATCAAAATCAGGCAATCTAAATCGCTGAATGCCCTGGAGAAGGCTGACCGGTTCGAGCGCCTGAGTATTTCTCAACCACTCTCGGTACGCAATTATTGGGTTCGTCGAGGTGTGCTCTTTCGGCTATTTGAGAATATTTATCATGGTAATCTGGGTCGCGCCAATGCGCTCGCCGAATTTCTGTACGAGAAGCAGGGAAACCAGCTTGACTCACTGGTTTTGGCGCGCATATTCACATCCACCACCGCATACGAGCGGGCGTTGACCGTCGCGACAGCAGCGCAAAGCACCACAAACCTGCGGCTACCTGAGAACTATTCCAGTTTTATTCGCCACAGCCTGTTGGTGCAGAATCTATACGTTTGGACTGGCATGCCAGAGAAGGCAGAAAAATTAGCGTCAGAAACCGTTCACCACCTGCGAAAAATTTCAACTTCGTCGGCGATTGCCGGCGAAGACCGGCTCGAGATCAGAAAATCATTTCGTGACCAGCAATTGCGGCAAAAGATGTTTGCCTTTTTGCACCGAAAGCTTTGCCCCGCGCAGGCAGAACCTGGAGAAACAGGCGACATGGACAACGAGTGGCTGGTCAAAGAGCGGCTTTTTCTCGAGCTCTGTGGCTTGCCCCGAAACCAAAAATGGTGGCAGGGTTTGGGTGCGGCCTCTGGCAGTAACCCAGAACTTAAAGCAATAGCCGCATTCTCGCAGGGAACACTTTCCCCAAAGATGGCTGAATCAGCGCCTGAGCTTCGATACTTACTGATGTTTCAGGATTTACGGCAGGCGACAGCGGCAAACGGCACGAAACAATTGAAACTGAAGCGGATCACCGATTTTCTCGCGGCAACCGTCGCCCTGCATCATGATTTTCTTTTTCTCGACTGGGGCATTAACGTTCATGAAAGTTCAGACAGCGACCTAAAACGTTTTCTTGTAACCAAGGCTGACGAAAAATCAGCACAGGCGGTCTTTCTGGGCATGCATCGCCGGTACGCCGAGAAATTGGCACGCGGAAAGAGCCTGGTTCTGTTCTCGCCACCCGATGCGGCCGTGCTGTTGGCACACCGTTCAGAAGCACTATTGAACCAAACGCGGCAGGTTTCAGCCAGCACCACCAATTTGAAACCCGGGCGCCGCCTGCGCTATACATCTGCCGATCTCGACATATCATACGATACTTCGGCTGCCCGAATAGTTACAAGTTCCCGCGATTCTGTACCAGCAGATACTCAGAAAGCACCCGAGACCTATTTTGGTTCGGCAGCCGTGGCAGAGACCACCGCCATACCCGGGAAAAATCTCGCTCCGCTCTATTTCTGGTGCGAGAACTGCGGGGATGAACCGGGTCGCAATGCGCGTTTGCTCATGGCGTCACACGCTTCAGGTGACTGGCGGTCGACGCACATAGAAATCGCCGATAATTTTTCCCAGGCAGTCTTGTACTCAGACACACAATCGTGTGATGCAGCCAGCGCGACCATGAACGATACGCTGCTCGTTGCGGGCGAAGCCCTGCTGCCGTCGTTACGAACTTGCGCGCTGCGCGTGACCAATATCGTGACCGAGGCGCACGACACGTCGTTTGAACAAAACAGCTTTCTCGCGCTCACGATGGGTTGGCGCCACAATTTGGCGTTTATTGTTCTGCCGCGCGAAGCATCGAGAGCGCTTAAGACCTCGTTGTTATTCGACTATTTTCAGAAGCGCAACCGCCGCGAAATGCCGGCCCGGGTCGCTTTCAATGAAAGTCTGCAAAGGGCTGAAAAATCGTTTTCAGCAGAAACCGCATTCAGGCAAATACATTTCTATGCAGGTGCAGAATAAACTTATATGCGTCGCCCTTTTAGCGCTGACAACGGCGTGCGCAGGCCGCAAGACCAATATTGAAAAAGAGCTCGTTGATCAGGTAATTACAGAATTCACGACAGAACGAATTTTGCACCATTTGCACGGCAGCGGCCCCAGATCAAACTCAGATTTTCTCGATCGTGTGTTGAAACGCCACTCAGTGCGGCTGATCGAGTTTTCTCCTGCTTTTAAGAGGTATGCGCCTGAGATTCATGGCCGGTTGCTCGGGGCAAAGTCCTCAGGTGGCTGAAACGCCAACCCATCGGGCGCCCGAAAGCGACCGACTGGCTGGGGTGAAATTCTGATTTACTTCTTTGGCTCTTCTGGTGCAGGGTTAGCTGCCGCAGCTTCGCGCTTCTTACGAGCCGCCTCACGCTGCTGTTTGACGTAATCTGAAATATCAAATTCTTTGTTCGTCTCGATACGGTACTTCTGCGTCGCATTCTTGAGCAGCGTGCGCTGTTTTTCCATCGCGCCCGCCATCACCATTCGTCCTTTGATCATCTCAAGGCCCTGGTCAACGGGAATCGTCTTGAGACGAGCGTCATCGCGTTTCGCTTTTTCCCAGGCTGCATAAGCTTCGGCGTCACTGATCTTGATTTCCTGCAGTTTCAGTTGATCGAAAAGGTACATGTTCGCCAGAAAGTATTTCTGCAAGAACTCGAGCTTTGCCTTGACGTCTGCACGCCGGGCATAACCGTCTTTTTGTGCTTCCATGTTGAGAATGAGCATGTCTTTATACTGTTCTGAAAACAGGTCTTTGCCGAAACTCTTGAACATTTCAGCCAGCTGAGGATTACCCGACCGGTCAGGGTCTTCGAGCAGTTGGTTAAATTCTTCTTCAGGAACGAAACGTCCCATACGCTGTTGCAGCTGTTCTTTCATGAGCACGCCAAAACCACTGTAGGCTTCGTCGAGTTGCTTCATGTTGACCGAACGGCCTTCAATCTTCCACAGCCATTGCGATTTGTCGCCGCCGCATGCGAGCGCTATCAGGGCGAGTATGCCCATTACGGCAATAATTCTGATTTTTTTCATCTGGGTCTCCGTAGTTGAAATATGGGGTAGTTTCGCTTTGTTGCACAAAGCGAAAAGCATTATGCCGGCGGTACACCGGGCGGAGATAAAACCGCCACGGTGTGTTTGACTCTTAAGAGAATCGAAGAGCTGCGCGTTGACGGTATTCGCGTATCAGCCAGACCAGCTGCATCACGCTGATTGCTGAGATGGTGCCAACCGCCGCAAGCATCAGTTCGCGTTTGAGCACGCTCGAAATCGCCAATACCAGCAGTATAAACAAGGGAATTCGAATGAGTTCGACAATGAGCCCCCACCTCTTGCGCATCATCAATCCGCCTGTCGCCGCCAGGCCAATAATTGCCGGTACCGCCAGTATCGCCTGTTGCAGCATCGGTAGCCCTTTGACCTGCTGTATCAGCAGAAATACGGGCAGAGTCAGACCAAATACCACACCCGCATACGCCTTCAGAGACGGGGTATTCTGTTCGTCGTATTTCTCGTACGTTTGCGGATTAATTTCTGGAATCGTGGCCTTGCCGCCGAGATACTCGGGTTTCCAGCCCGGGCCTTTGAACCATACCTTGATTTTGTCCAGGCCGCGGCATTGGCGTGAAAGTTGAATGAGGTGCCACCAATAATGCAGTTGCGCCCAAACAGGATTAAACGTCGTCAGGGGCTTCACGGTTCCGTAGTACGGCTCTTCTTCTTCGACCTGAAACGTGCCGAACATCTTGTCCCAGATAATCAGCATACCGGCGTGATTTTTGTCGATGTATTTCGGGTTCACACCATGGTGCACGCGGTGGTGAGACGGGGTGTTCATGAAATACTCGAGAAAGCCGAGTTTGTGAACCAGGCGCGTGTGGATAAAGAATTGATACAAGGTATTGATCTGTGAGCAGACCATGAACTGTATCGGGGAAAATCCGACTATTGCAAGCGGCAGATAATAGGGGAAAGAAAACAACCGCTGAAAAGCCCCTTGCCGCAACGCCACAGACAGATTGTATTCCTGACTCGAATGGTGCGTCTCGTGAGAACCCCATATGACCGCAATATTATGCGAGTTGCGGTGAAACCAGTAGTAAATTACGTCGACGAGCAGAAACACTGCTACCCAGGTGATAATGTTGACTGGAATCCCATAAGACTGACCGGGCGAGGCATTCTGCGGCCGGTGAATAGCGTCGAACAGCGCAATATAGACTCCGAACAGTAAAACCTTGGTGAAAACACCGACGAGTTCCTGGAGCATGCCGGCACTGAGGTCAGAGACTGAATCGTTGAAACGATAGACCTTGCGTTTCTTCACCACCGAAATCACGATCTCGATCGCGATCGAAATGAAGAACACGGGCACCGCCATTGCGATAAGATTTTCGTATTTTGCCTGATCAGCCATATTATTACCTTCTTTGACCGGACTTACGCGAAGACTTCTTTGTGGCGGCGATCTTCTTTTTTACTCCGGCTGACCGCCCGGCAGCAGCCTTTTTCGATGCGGTTTTTTTGGCAGTCTTTTTCGGGTTACTCTTCGCCCTGACCTTCTTGCCCGGGTCTCTTGCTTTTGACGTCTTTCGCGCTTTGGTGCGACTTGAAACGCCTGGTGTGGATTTCAAACGTTCAGCAAAATAGCGCTGCATAGGGTTTGCATAATAGTCAATCCAGCCGGCGCGGTATTGCAGCCCCTGCCCCGGCGGAATATCTTTGTGCTCCAGGTCAACTTCGGTAATACCCTGCGCTTCGATCAGCTGTATCGAGAGAACCGAATCGGCGGCATCTTCAGGAAATTCGGACGACCGCCAGCTCTGCACGATTTTCTTGTTCGGTATGAGCAACAGATTTTTACCGGAAATATAACCATTCCATGCGGTGAAAGCACCGCCGAGTTCGCGCGACGCGGTAGCCTTTTCACCGGTCATCGCCGAATGCTTTTCTGAGTCGAGCCACGCATCGTAGATATCTTTCGCCGCGGCATGCAATGAAAATTTGACTGTTATCGATTCAGACATGGCCTGTCGTAACGGAGCGGCGATGCGGCCGCAATCAAAAAACCAAAATCAGCCGCGGGTATCTTACGGCGTGCAAATTATATTGTCAGGGTTCACGCTGGGTTTCGCGCCGCATCGGGTACCCCCGCCCCGCGAGATAGTCTTTGAGCACCGGAATTTTTAGTTCGTTAAAGTGAAATAACGATGCGGCCAGTGCTGCTCTGGCACCAGCGTCGAACGCCTCGGCAAAATGCGCCATAGTGCCCGCCCCACCCGATGCGATTACCGGAATCGAGACGGTACCGGCGATGGATTTCGTAATCGCGAGATCGAAACCGGTACGCGCGCCATCGGTATCCATCGAAGTCAGCAAAATTTCGCCGGCGCCGCGCGCTTCAGCTTCCTGCGCCCAGTCGATTGCCTCGCGGCCCGTCGGCGTGCGGCCTCCGTTAAGGTAGACCTCATGAAACTTACCGTTAAATTTCACGTCGATGGCGCAGACAATACACTGGCTGCCAAAATGTTCAGCACCTTGCGTCAGAATTTCGGGTTTTTGAAATGCAGCCGTATTGACAGAAATTTTATCTGCCCCTTCCGCAAGAATCTGCTGCATATCTTCGAGGGTTCTGATGCCTCCACCGACGCAGAATGGGATAAATACGTGTTCTGCCACATGCTTCACCAGATCGAGAATGATCGCACGTTTGTCTGACGAAGCAGTAATATCGAGAAACACCAGCTCGTCAGCCCCTGCTTGATCGTAAGCGCGTGCACATTCGACGGCATCACCCGCATCGCGCAGGTTCACAAAGTTGACGCCTTTCACAACCCGGCCGTCTTTTACGTCCAGGCAAGGTATGATGCGCAGTGCGTTCACCCCTCGACTCCTGGTTCGCCTACGCTCACTGCAGGTCCCTCGACTCTTGGTGGCGCGTTTACGCCCGTCGAGACGAGTTTAATATAGGGGTTCTTGCCGATCGTTTCTTCATGAAACCTGCCCAGCCGGTCGCGAAACTTTTTTTCACGCAGCGCCTGCTGACTTCCCGCGACGGCGGCCGCCACCGCCTGCGCTTCTGCGAGCAGGCGACACTTGAGCTCAGTTTGTTTAGCTTCGCTCATAACTCCTACATAGTCGACGGAAATCACTTCAAAGCGGTTGGCATGCATGACGACGAGGCAGATACCTTGCTCTGCCATATGGTTGCGCTCGCGGTAAATGCCATCGCCAAAGTGGATTTCTCCCGGTTCTACGAGACACGTCTCATCGGGTACTGACTCGATAAATACGGGTTCTTGGCGCAGCGCGTAGATGCGGTGGCCATGCGTAATGGCCACGTTTATTTTTACCGCCTCGATAAACTGCAGAAAAGCGTGAAAGTGCAGCGGATCGCCGTGAACGGGTAAAATGTGGCGGGGTTTGAGGTAACTGATCAGCTTCAGTATATCACCGCGCCTGCCGTGGCCGCTGGCGTGCACGCGCACATCACCACTGACACCGACCACTGTAACCCCGGCATCGGCCGCAAGGTTCAGCGCCTCATAAATCTTGGCTTCGTTACCTGGAATCATGCTCGCTGAATAGATGAGCGTATCGCCCGCCTTGAGTTTTACGCGCGGCATAATGCCATGTGTGAGACGCGTAAAAGATGAATTGCGGTCTCCCTGGCAGCCCGCGACCAGCCACAGAGAGTTCTGCGCAGTGTATGGTGGTGGCTTCATCAGGTGCAGCGGTGTCGATACTTCTTTTGCCGTGAATGCGGCTTCCCACTGCGTTTTGAGCGAGCGGCCGATAAACCCGATCGGACGCCCTAACCCTGCCGCGGTTGACGCCAGATTTTTGATGCGCTCAACCTGCGAGGCGAAGGTGGTGATGAATATTCGGCCTTTGGTGCGCGCAATGATTTTTTCGAGGGACTGCTGTACCTCGCGCTCGTCGACTGTCTCGCCTTCTTGCAGCGACCCGGTTGAATCGACGAACAGATAATCGACTGGAGCAAATTTTTTGAGGTGCGCAACTTTATGCCTGACCTCAGCCCCGTTCATCTTGAAATCGCTGCTGAAGTAAACGCGTTTTGTTCCGTCTTGTGTTTTGGCCTCGAGGCCCACCGAAAAACATTGCGGAATTGAATGCGGCATGAAGAAGGTTGAAACGGTCATATCGGCAATGGCGATTGTTGAATTTTCTTCAATGAGTTCGAACTGCCAGCGCGCGGGGTCGATGCCCCGATCTTTGAGTCGTGCGGTTATAAGCGCGGTCGTGAACGGCGATGCATAGATCGGTGTCCCTTCTGGTATGACATCCCTCAGGTGTGGCAGGGCGCCGATATGGTCTTCATGGCCGTGCGTGAGAAAAATTGCTGTCGGCGGCAAACCGAGTAAGAGCTGCCGGTTCGGCAGATTCTTTTCCATACCCGGGGTGTGGTGGTTGGCAAAGCCAGAACCGATATCAATCCACACGGTTGTTCCATTAAGGTGAAACGCGGTGAAGTTGGTACCGAAACGACCGACGCCCCCACCGAAGGCAAAATACAGGTGGCCGCGTTCAAGCCGACGCGGGTAATCGATAATACCGGCCGGGTCAGCGCTTACCTGTGGAACCAAATTTTCCCTCTCCCCTGTCGGTTGCGCTGAGCTCGCCCTCTTGCCAGAGTATTTCAAAAGTCTGTTCGAGCAGCAGCTGCGCAATGCGGTCGCCGTGTTTAATGGTGTAATCTTCTCTGCCGAGGTTAATCAGCGGTACGAATATTTCTCCGCGATAATCGGCGTCGATTGTGCCCGGCGTATTCACCGGCGTCAGGCCATGCTTCACCGCCATGCCCGAGCGCGCTCGTATTGAGATATGATAACCAGGGGGGATTTCAACCGCGAGACCCGTTGGCACCGGGGTGATGCTGCCACGCTGAATTGTCAGGTTATGATCGAGGCAGGCATGCAGATCGTACCCTGCTGCGTGCGCCGATTGGCGGCCAGGCACCTCTGCTCGTTCGTGAGTTTTACGAAATTTAACAGTGACCTGCGGCATCGACACCGGACGGGACGACGTCCGTTTCAGGGCGTAAAATCAATAAACAAAAAAGGGGCCCTTCGGCCCCTTCGTGTCCATTACCGACGCCTTGTAGGCGCTGGTTTTAGCAGCTGTAGGTAGACAGAAATTCGTAGGGGTGCGGACGCGCTTCCCATGGCCAGATTTCTGCTTCAAACTTCAGCTCTTTGTAGGTGTCGATGAAATCTTTCGTGAAAACGCCACCCTGCTCAAAAACTGCGCGGTTAGCCAGCATGGTCTCGACTGCTTCACGCAGCGTGTGAGGCATTTGCTGAATACCCTTTTCGCGAATCTCGTCTAGCGAGAGTTCGAACAGGTCTTCTTCCATCGGTTTGCCCGGATCGATTTTATCCTGAACGCCCTTGAGGCCTGCCATCATCATTGATGAAAAGCAGAGGTATGGGTTTGCAGTCGAATCGGGGAAACGGAACTCAACGCGCTTCGCTTTTGCACCCGATACAAACGGAATGCGGCATGAAGCCGAACGGTTTTGTGCGGAGTACGTCAGAATCGAAGGTGCTTCGAAGCCGGGAATCAGACGCTTGTACGAGTTGGTCGACGCATTCGAGAAAGCGGCGATTGCACGTGCATACTTGAGAACTCCACCGACGTAATGCAGTGCAAAGTCGCTCAGCTCTTGATACTTGTCGCCTGCAAACTGGTTTTCGCCGCCTTTCCAGATTGACTGGTGAACGTGCATGCCGTTGCCATTGTCACCGAAGAGTGGCTTCGGCATGAACGTTGCCGTTTTGCCGTGGCGTTTTGCCACGTTCTTCACAACGTATTTCAGCTTCTGTACATTGTCGGCAGCTTCAATGAGTGTGCCGTACTTAACGCCAATTTCACCCTGTGCCTGCGCAACTTCGTGGTGAACCACGAATGTCTCGAGACCGATCTGGTGAAGGGTCTTCACGATTTCGGCACGGATATCGACCTGCGAGTCGCGTGGCGATACCGGGAAATAACCGCCTTTTGTACCTGGGCGGTGGCCGAGGTTGTGGCCGTCGTTATATTGTGCAGTTGCTGTGTTCCATGAACCTTCGTTGCTGTCGATTTCGTGGTACTGGCAGTTGATGTCGTCGCGCACACGAATCGAATCAAAAATGAAGAATTCGTTTTCGGGTCCGAAAAATGCGGTATCGCCGAGACCGGTCGATTTGAGATACTCGAGCGCTTTTTTCGCGATCGAACGCGGGCACTTTTCGTACATCTGCTTCTTATAGATGTCATAAACGTCGCAGAAAATCACGAGCGTCACGTCTGCTGTGAACGGATCGAGAAACGCGCCTTCCATATCGGGAATCAGCTGCATGTCAGACTGGTTGATCGGTTGCCATTTGGTGATCGAGCTGCCGTCAAACGGAAGTCCCTTGAAAGAGTCTTCTGTGATCGAATCTGAGTGATACGAAACGTGGTGCCAAGCACCGCCGATATCAGAAAAACGGAAATCGTAGAAGAGCACACCGCTTTTTTTAGCGAAATCGAGAACTTCTTTCCACGAACCGAACTTTAGTTTTGCCATATTTTCTCCTGTTGTCTGTAGTCAGCGGGATCCAGGCAGCTCTTTTCTGAACGCCACCGCTCCCCTCTTGTCGCTTTTTTAGCAAACTTAATGCCAACCAAAGCACTTACGAGAAAGTATGTCTTGTAGACACTCTGTCAACGAGTAGAGCAAATTATCCCCTCACAAGAGCGGCAAAGTTCCCTAAAATCTTGACGGCAGCTCTGCAGATGCAACGGCCCGTCATGCAGAAGACCCGGGTACAGATTACCGAACAGATACACGCGCCGATCGAAATCGTCTTCGACCGTTTGGCCGACCACAGCCGCATGAGCGAATGGCTCGATGCGGATATCAAACGAACGCGCGACTCAACAGTGACCGCGGAAGGCGTGAACGGCACCGGCTCCGTACGCACGCTGCGCATGCTTGGTATCATGGAATTTGACGAAACCGTTGTGCGCAGCGACCGCCCGCATAAGATCGAATACGAAATCACGCGCGGCTCGCCGCTCAGAGGCCACCATGGCACCATTACTTTAACCCGCGACGGAAACAGCACAGCGATCGAATGGAATATTGAATTCAACATGGCAATTCCGTTCACTGGCCCCGTGACCGGTTTCTTGCTCAAGACGGCAATTGGCCGCGGACTTGCTGCGCTCAGGAAACAGCTCGAGGGAACCCAATAAATGACAGACTTTCGTAACCGTTACGGCGCGTGGGCGCTCATCACCGGAGCCTCAAGCGGACTCGGCGCAGAATTTGCCCGGCAACTCGCTGCCGAAAAACTCGATCTTATTCTGGTCGCAAGGCGCAAAGACAGGCTGACGGAACTAGCGACCGCGTTGAAGGTTGAGTTTGGTGTACAGGTCAAGGTTGTACCGCTCGATCTGGCTAAACCGAATTTCATGGCCGTCCTGAAAAAACAGACGGCTAAGCTGAATATCGGCCTCGTCGTCAATAACGCAGGTTTTGGGGTCGCGGGTGAATTTATAGAAAATGATATTGAACGCGAGCTGAGCATGCTCGACGTCAACTGCAGAGCGCCACTGATTATCGCTCACGAATATGGCCGCATCATGGCTTCACACCGCCGGGGCGGAATCATCATGGTAAGTTCAGTAGTCTCGTTTCAGGGCGTCCCGTTCATGAGCCATTACGCCGCGACGAAAGCCTACGACCTTCTGCTGGGCGAAGGCCTCTGGTATGAAATGCGCAAACATAAGGTGGATGTTCTAACGCTCTGCCCCGGCGCGACGCAGACAGAGTTTGCGCACGTCGCCGATACGGGCCCAGTGCCTGGGTCAATGCCCGCCGCACCTGTGGTTAAAGCGGCGCTCGAGGCACTCGGCAAGAAGCCGATCGTGGTCTCCGGAGCGAAAAACAAACTGATGGTATTTGCATCACGCCTGGTGTCTCGGCGTATCGGCACGACGATCGCTGCGCAGGTCATGAAGAAGCTGGGCCGGCAATAAATTGATGCTGCGTCTGCTTCTGACTGTGCTTGTGCCTATGCTGCCGCTCGCAGCAGGGCAGACATTCTGGGTAGCGCGCATATACACCGGCGGCCCGCTCTGCGAAACCCGCGGTCCGGTTAAAAACTTTGTGCCGCCGGGCTTCGAGAGTGAGTCAGAAACGCTGAAGATCCGCAATGTTCGCATCTACCGGTCTTATTTCAGCGATCACCCGACATGCCAGGCGTGCAGGGTCTGCCCGACCTACCGGCGTGAGATTTTCTTCGAGATTGGCATTCAAGACAGCGAAGCTGCGGGGCTTGCCGGTTTCAAAGCTGCAGAACGCACCCCGGGCGAAGAAGAACTCATGCGCTTTGAAAAGCAAAAGAAATACCAGGGCATTCCCGATCTGCCGCCTGAAGCAGATTAAAGCCAGCGTTTCTTCAAGAAGAAAATCATCATCACCACAGCGAGGGCTGCCATACCGACAATGGTCTTCAAATAACCGTTGTGGTCTTCTGTCATCGGCAGATGTTTGAAATTCATGCCGAAATAGCCGGTGACAAGCGTTAAAGGCAACATGATCGCGGTCATAATGGTTAGAATACGGATAATATCATTAGTGCGCTTGGTCGAGATCGTGTTGTAGGCTTCGATCGCCGACGCAATCGCCTGCACAATGCCGTCGATTGTATCGATAATCTTGATGGCATGATCGCGTACGTCGCGAAAGAAAGCTTCTGAGTCCGGTGAAAAATGACGAATGTCGTGCTGATGCATTTCATCGAATATTTCTTTGTGCGTTAGAATGAGCTTTTTGATCAGTGCCAGCGATGACTTGAGTTCAAAGACCATCGAAATATCGAGGTTAGCGCTGTGCGTCATCAGCGCCCCTTCGGTGCGCTCGAATGCAAGGTCGATGTCATGAACGATATGCAGCGTGTGGTCGGTCTCGACGTCAAGAATGCGGTGCAAAATAAACTCAGGGCCCTTGCGCAGCAGGTCGCGGCAGAGCGTTTTGTCTGCGAGCAACCTGTCGATAGTGGTGCGCTCGCTTTCTGAGATCGTAATAATGGTATTCTTCGTTATGATAAAGTTAAAGTCTTTCGTGGTGATATAACTTCCCGCAAGGTGAACTCCTCGGAAACAAAGGTACGTGTAGTGCGGAAATTTTTCGCGTTTGATGCGGTTTGAACTGTTGAAGATATCTTCGACGGTCAGCGGGTGAATATCATATTTGGCGAGCAGCTCGATCAGGTCGCGTTCATTACGCGGATATAGATGCACCCACGCGGGCTTTTTACCGAAAAGAGGCACACCGCCTTCTTTTGCGCGAAATTTCTCATGCTTGGTCAGCGTCACAATCTGGTGTTCGTACCAGTCATGCGTTGCTTCGGGTTCGGGTGGCAGGTTCTTGCGGCTGAGGCGTAGCCACGATAGCACGCGGTATCTCATGGTGATGCGAGTATGGCTTTGAGAGAACCGATGAGCTTCGCGTTTTCCCCTTCGGCGCCGACGCTGAATCGAATACAATCCGCAAAAACAGAACCTTTGTAATGCCTGACCAGAATCTTGTAGTCCCGCAAGCGCTGCACAATTTCGGGCGCTGGCAGTTTCTCAGGTGCGCGAGCGAGAATATAGTTCGCTTCTGAATCGAAGCAGGTGAAACCCAATGCATTGAGCTCACTGCGCAAAAATTCACGCCCGCTCAAGACTGCGCGAATGGTTCGAGCGTGCCAGGCTTTGTCTTGCAGCGCCGCCGTGGCAAGCCGGGTCGCCAGCGCATCTTCGTTATAAGAATCTTTGTGCGCGAGCATGCCCCGGGTCAGTTCAGTGTTCGAACATGCGAGGTACCCTACCCTGAGGCCGGCCAAAGCATGCGTCTTCGAGAATGTGCGCGTGACAATGAGATTCGGCAGCCGCATGACATGCTGCATCATGGTCGCCTCAGGCCCCGCAAAGTCATTATACGCTTCGTCGACCACCCAGAGCGAGGCGGACTTTTCAATCGTCAGAGCCAGATTCGCCGCGTCGATATATTCGCCGGTGATAGCATTAGGGTTAGCCAGAAAAATCACGCTGTCTTTGCTCTGCGCCAGAGTTTCGAGATCGATGCTGTAAGGCTGCCCGGGGCGCGACTGCATGGGTGTCTCGGTATAGAGCGCACCTGCATTGGTAACCAGAGTCTGGTAAAGGCTGTATGTGACCGCGGGAAACACCGCGCCGCGCTCGGGCCCGAGGGTTGCCCGGCAAATAAGAGCCAGCGCTTCATCAGAACCGTTGGTGACGATCAGGTTTTCCTTAGCAATATTCCAGTATTCAGCCAGCGCGCTGAGCAACGGCTCGCCGAGGGGGTGGCTGTATTTGCGAAGAATATCGCCCTGCCCCACAAGTTCTGCCATCGTCTTAAAAACATTAGGCGATGGCGGCAATGGACTCTCATTGGTATTGAGTTTTATCCAACCCGGTTCATTGACCTGCTCACCGGGTGTATAGTGCGCAGCCTTGCGCGTAACTGCGTTCAGAAAATTATTTTGCGTCTCTGACATATGCTATAAAGAGATTCTCTTCAGCCCCATCATCTTCAGCAGTTTCTCAAGATCGTCTGGAGAGAAAAAATCAATCGTGATGCTACCGCTTTTCTTCTGTGGGTTATAATTGATGCGCGTGCGCATGCCCGTATGCTCTTCGACCTTCTGCGCGACGGCGCGAATATTTGCATCAGACTTCTTGCCTTTGGCAGACTTCTTGTCGTCTTTAGGATTGCTGAGCGCGCGCGCCCGCGCTTCAATCGCGCGGGCATTTAACCCGTTTTCAGTGATTTCCCGAAATAATTTCATCTGCAGTTCGGCATTCTTGACGGCGAGCAGCGGGCGGGCCTGCCCCTCTGTCAGCCTGCCGTCGGCAATCGCAGCCTGAATATGCTCGGGTAATGCGAGCAGGCGCAGACGATTGGCGATCGTGACCCGGTTCTTGCCAACCTGCGCCGCGAGGTCTTCTTGCGTCATCGAATAATCTGCGATGAGCGATTTGTAGACGCTCGCCTCTTCGATCGGGTCGAGCTGCTCGCGCTGTATGTTCTCGATGAGCGAGACCTCGAGCGTCTTCTTGCGGTCGAACTCTTTGACAATGCAGGGGGCTTTCGGGTAGCCCAGACTCATGAGAGAGCGCAAGCGGCGCTCGCCCGAAATCACGACGTAGCTTTCGCCCTGCTTCTGCACGAGAATCGGCTGCAGCAGGCCGTGCTGTTTGATAGTTTGCGCAAGTTCTTCGATTGCGGTGCGATCAAACTTCTTTCGCGGGTTCTCAGGGTTAGGCCTGATCTTTGAGATGTCAATTTCTTGAATGCGTTCACCGGCTTCTGGCACAGAAGAACTGTCGAGCAGGTTTGATAATCCCCGCCCTAAAACTTTACCCTGCGGTTTACTGCTCATACTACGACCTTCTGCCGGCTGAGTAAATCTTTGGCGAGAGTTTTATAGGCAATGGCGCCCGTCGACTGCGGATCGTACACGCTGATCGGCTGCCCGAAAGAAGGCGCCTCTGAAAGTTTAACATTGCGGGGAATAATCACGTCATAGACCTGCTTTTTAAAATGCTCGCGCACATCTTGTACCACCTGCGAAGCCAGGCGCGTGCGTGCGTCAAACATCGTGAGCAGAACACCTTCAATCTGCAACGCAGTATTGAGTTTAGAGCGGACAAGATTGATGATTCGCAGTAGCTGCGTCAAACCTTCGAGCGCAAAATATTCGCACTGCAATGGAATCAATACCGAGTCTGCCGCGGTCAGCGCATTTATGGTGAGAATCCCGAGGCTCGGCGGGCAGTCGATCAGAACAAAGTCAAAATCGCCGGCGATGGTTTTCAACCGGTCTTTCAGCACAAAATCCCGATTAGAATCGTCGCGCACATCGATCTCAAAACCCGACAGATCGATATTGGCCGGAATGATCTTCAAGTTGGCCTGGTTTGTCGCCTGCGCAGGAAAAGTGTTATCGCTGCCAATGAGCCAATGGTAAATCGTGTTTTTGGCTTCTGATATATTCAGGCCCAAACCGCTGCCAGCATTCCCTTGGGGGTCAATATCGATAATGAGCACGCGCTGGCCTTCGCTCGCGAGATACGCTCCGAGGTTAATCGTGGTCGTCGTTTTGCCGACGCCGCCCTTCTGGTTCGCGAGTGCAACTACTTTCATTATGATTCCATTTCAACCAGCGTATCGGCCGATATTTTTTTCCACGAGCGCGGAAACGGCTTGGCCGCGGCTTTCACCCTGGCAAAGGTATAGAGGCCCCGCGGCAAAATCCCGGCCGCCGAGTCAAATTTTACAAAAGATGCAATCTGAAAGCCCAAGTCTGCCACGCGCCGCTCACCCGCGTCAGAAAAGGGCACTCTCTGAGACCGCCAGTAAAGTACTTTTGGCACTCCATGTGTAGACCTGTCGGTCAACACATGGAGTGCCAATTCCAATGAGGCGAGTATCTTTCTGAATGCCCTGAAGACGACCACGTCGGCTTTTGGCGCTGCGGGATTTTTTTTGGGAAAATCCTGCACGACGCCGTGGTATACCGTGACGTTCTGCAATCCTAATTTTGATGCGGCTGATTCGGCGAAGCGACACCGTTTTTCCTGCGCATCGAGCAGATGGAATGCGTGTTGTGGAAACAGAATTGCAAGGGGTAACGACGGCAGCCCAGACCCCGCCCCGAGATCAAAGACATTCAGTGCCAGCGCATTCACCAAAGGCAGCTCTGCGCGCGACTCGGGTGCAATCGCCGGCAGAATGGAATCGAGAACATGACGCAGGTCGAGGTCTGCACGCGAGCACTCGCCAATGAAACCCGCGGGCATCGCCTCAGATTCAAGCATGTCGCCAAAGACCTGCAATTGCCGCAACTGCGCCTCGGTGACATGCTCTTTCAGAAAACCGTATTCAATCTCAGCGAAGGACACCCGTGCATTTTACATTGCAGAAACCGGACGTAAAGCAGTCAACGATGCACGTGCTGGCTGCGCGCGAGATGCCTCAAGGCATAAAGCAGCAGTGCGGCGATAAAAAGGCGTGTACATAGAGCGAAGAGCGCCGAGACAAGAATGCCGTCATAATTTGCGGGCAATAGAAAAAAGTCAGCGTCAAACTTTTCGAGGTACATTGTGCGTGCGACGACATACTCCACAAGAGAAGTCAGAAATGCAACCAACAACAGTGCAACTGGAAAAACGCGGCTCTTACGCATCGCATGGCGCTGCCCGATAAAAATGAGACCGAGAAACCCACCGATATGCGCCACCATGACGAGTGGCGATGCGGTAAGCAGTACCCAATTGCGCGCAGACAGATATAATGCCGCCTCAGAACCTGCGTAGTAAAGCGCAATGAGAATAAGATGAACCATCGGGCATAGAATTTATTCTTGGCTGAGCAGTACAAGCGCTTTTGTTGTCTCTGTCAGCGCCCCTTTGAAATAGACTTTTCGCCGCGAGCCGGCCTGACTTGGTAGCTCATGCAGTTAACAGAGATGATTCTATATGTCATATTGCCCACCGCAGTACTGACTTC
The DNA here is from genome assembly GCA_942492915.1 of uncultured Leptospiraceae bacterium. Taxonomy (GTDB): domain Bacteria; phylum Spirochaetota; class Leptospiria; order Turneriellales; family Turneriellaceae; genus Turneriella. The sequence goes on along the minus strand of OW818662.1, from coordinate 754,314 downwards.
TCTGGTGACTGCGGGGCTCGTGTATTTTCTGGCGCGCAAACTCTATTACGATGAAATCGAGAAGCCCATCGACGATCTGCCAGACCGCATCGCGTTCAAGGTAGAAGAGGCTGCCGACCGTTTGTTGCCGCGCTTTGAAGAGCGCGTCAAGGCGGGCTTTCTGGCGGCGCTCAGAGATTCGCCAAAACTGGGGCCTGAAATGACCGTGGGCGTCATTGAAAGTGCGCTCAAGGGTATGGACCAGATTATCGGCAGGCGTTAACACCGTATGGCGCTGCGTTCACATAATATTCCGGCATTACTGACACAGGTTTCCCGCGACCTGATGAGTGAGCGATCTCTCGACGATTCTGCTGCATTTACGGAGCTCGTCGCGACTGAAACGCCGTGGGCAGAAATCTTTCGCCACATCGATTCGATCAGCGATTTTGTCGTAAGGCACAAGCTCAGAGAGCTCGAACTCGATTACACAGTTGCGTTTGTACGCAATGAAATGCAACAGGTATTGCCCCGCAGTGGCAACGATGTCTGGGCGCTCGAACGTACGAGTTTTCTCACAGGACTTTTCTCTGACGCTTTCAACCTCTGGGATGAATATTGCGCTGCACTCGACATGCTGGAAGTTGATCTGCGCGAAGAACTCGAATCACGCTCGCTCACGCCAAGACGTCTGAAGAACCGCATGCATGATCTCGAAGTCGTGCGATCGATTCTCGGCGCCATGAACACCGTGATCTTTGATCATACGGGCCTTGCTGGCGAAGAAGGAGCGATTAACCGTGTCGAATCTCACTCTGCACAATTGGTTCTGTGTGAGAGGGTACCCGGAATACCGCTCTCGCTCGCGGTCATTTATCTCATCGCCGGGTCGCGGCTGGGTTTCCCTCTGTACGGAGTGAACACACCTGGTCGTTTTTTGCTAAAGTGGCAGCTAGGTGACCTCGAAATCTTTGTCGATGTTTTCGACAAGGGTTCACTCGTAACGCGCCAGGATCTTGAAATGCTGATGTCGGCAAATCTCAGCAACTATTCGTCGCGCCTGCTCGATGCTGCCCCTTTTGAAATTATCACGCGCAGGTCGCTGGCAAATCTGTCGGCGCTTGCGGTACGCGCAGAAGACAACACCCGCGCGCGTAAAATCGAAACACTCTCGCGCGGGCTGTTCGGGTTCTAGGTCATATCTTCCCCTGAAAATATTCGAGCATGCCTCCCAATGTCAAAATATGCCGGTAATCAGATTCGGGGGTTGTGTACCCCGTATCGGCCGCAATTTGCTTGAGCATTCTCAGCAGGTCGAGTGAATCGATGCGCAGCTCTTTCTTGAGCGGCCGCGCCGGATTAACCTTTTCGACGTTGATCTCCGGCGCGGTCTTCTTCATTTTTTCCTGAAGGTATTTCTTTAATTCATCTGGTGTTTTTGCCATGTCTTTCTCCTCGTCCGGTTAGCCCACGAATTAATTCGTGGGCTAACCGGAGTTCAATTAATCAATTCTTCAACCTGCTCCAGCAGGTCTTTAATCTCTGAAAGAAACAACGCCCCATCGCGGCCGTCTGACACACGGTGATCCGCCGCGAGTGTCGCACGAATCACTTCGCGCACTTCGACTTTGTCTTCGACTGCCCACGGTTTATGCGACAGCATGCCGAAGCCAATCATCGCCACCTGCGGCGGTGTGATGATCGGGAAAATCTCTTCGACGCCGAGGTCGCCGAGGCTAGTGATCGTGATCGTGGGGTCGGCGAGTTCGGCAGCCTTGAGGCCGCCCGTGCGCGTGCGTTCACCCAGGTCGGCGAGGTGCTTCATCAAATCACTGAGACCGATCTTGTCGGTGTTGTGTATCGCCGGGGCAATCAATCCCCCTTCGCGCAGTGCAAACGCCATCGCGACGTGAATAGCCTCGCTCGGCTTGAAGGTGTTATTCACGTAGAAGCCGTTCATGTTCGGGTAGCGCGCCGCAGCCAACGCCACCGCACGAATGAGCAACACCGCCGGCAGCATGCGGTCGTCCAGCGAGCGCTTCTCGTTCTCGGCGCGCAGCCATTTGAGCGCATTCGTCAGATCGATGTCAGTCGCGAGATAGTAATGCGGAATTTCGCGCTTAGAGCGAGTCATCGCCTTCGCGATCTGTCCCCTCATTGTCGTTGGGCCTGACGAAGTCTGCGCCGCGGCAATTGCTTCAATGTCGGCGATACCGTACGGGCGATCGAGTGGGGCGAGATCGCTTTCACTCAGGCCCAGCTCTTGCATCCGTCGGCGAGCTGCGGGGCTGATGAGTATGCCTTCCCGGGGTCTCGATACGCCGGTTGTCGAGTAAGCCGAAGGCTGTATCGAGACACCGGCTACTCGACCACCGGTGGCTGTCGCGTGCGGCGTTTGCGGAGCGGCCGCAGCATTTGCTGCCGCTGCAGGCTGTTCCACCGGCTTGTCTGTCTTCAACTTTGCCAGCGGCGCACCGACTTTGATCTTGCGATCCTTGTCCGGTTGCACGAGCAGCTCTTCGACAACCCCGTCGACCCAGATCTCTGCGTCGATTGCGGCCTTTACCGTTTCGAGCGTTGCCACAACCTGGCCGCGTTTGACGCGGTCGCCGGGCTTGATCTTCCATTCGAGCAGCGACGCCTCGTCCATGTCGGCGCCGAGCGAAGGCAAGACGTAGGTAAAATCGTTACTTGCCATAAACTACCTTATTCACCGCGGCGACGATCTTGTCGACCTGTGGAATCGCCGCCTGCTCCATGTGCGCCGAGTACGGTATCGGTACCTCTTCAGAACACACGCGTGCAATCGGCGCATCGAGATCATAAAAACCGCCTTCGACAATCGCCATGCCGATCTCTGCCGAGATGCTCCCCGACTTCCAGCCTTCGTCGACGATCACCACGCGGCGTGTTTTTTTAACAGAGGTTAGGATTGTTTCGCGATCGAGTGGCCTTAGGGAACGCAAATCTATCACTTCAGCGGAAATGCCGGCGGCTTCGAGTTCAGCGGCTGCCGCGAGTGTTTTCGGCACCATGCCGCCGTATGTGATGAGGGTAATGTCTTGCCCTGTACGTTTGATTTCAGCACGGTCTAAATCCACCGCAACAAAATCTGCCGACACTTCTTGCGTCTCATTAAACAGCATCGCGTGTTCAAAAATGAGCACTGGGTCTGGATCTTTGAGGGCCGACCACAGCATGCCGCGCGCGTCGTGCGCATTCGAGGGTGCGACAATGCGAATGCCGGGGATGTGCGCGTACCAGCCCTCAAAGCTGTGCGAGTGCTGCGCGGCAAGCTGGCGGCCCGCACCCGTGGTCATACGAATCACAATCGGCACGCTGAATTGCCCCCCCGACATGTGGCGCAGCGAGGCCGCGGTGTTGATGATCTGGTCGAGTGCGAGGAGTGAGAAATTCACGGTCATGATTTCGACAATCGGCCGCATGCCACCGAGCGCTGCGCCGATGCCCGCACCGGTGAAACCTGATTCTGCGAGCGGCGCATCGCGAATGCGGTCTTCGCCGAATTCTTCAATAAAACCCTTCGTGACGCCATAGGGGCCGCCATACTTACCGATGTCTTCACCCATCATGAAGACGCGCGGGTCGTTCTGGAAAGCATAGCGCAGGCCTTCGCCGAGCGCTTCGCGGTACGTGAGATTTTTGGTCATACCAGCGCTCCCTTTGGAGTCGTCACATCTTTCAGAAGGTCTGCAACATCTTCCACCGGACTCTCCTCTGCAAATTTCACGGCGTCGTCGATCTCGGCTTTCACCGAGGCCTCAACGCCCGGCCGAATTTCATCAGGGTTGAAGCCCTGCTCACGCATGTGCTTTTCAAATATCAAAATCGGGTCTGACTTCTGCTTCTCGGCGATCTCGGCCTTGTCGCGGTACAGATCGGGATCGTACATCGAGTGCGCGCGAAAGCGGTAGGTCTGAAACTCGAGAAACTGCGGATTGCCCGATTCGCGCACCTCATTAATTGCACTGTGCGCTTCGCGCGTTGTGGCCGCGAGATCCATGCCATCGACGCTGCGCACCTTCATGTGGTAACTCGCGGCTTTGACTGTGAGGTTAACTTCGGACTCCGAACGTGCGAGTGCGGTGCCCATCGCGTAAAAGTTATTCTCGCAGGCGAACAGCACTGGTAGCTTCCATAGCTTGGCGAGATTCATCGATTCGTGGAACTCGCCTTCGGCCATAGCACCTTCGCCGAAAAAGACGACGGTGACTGCTTTGCGTTTTTGCATCTTGTCGGCGAGCGCGAGGCCGACTGCCAGCGGCAGGCCGCCCGCGACGATTGCGTTACCGCCGTAGAAGCGCAGTGATTTGTCGAAGATGTGCATCGAACCGCCGCGGCCTTTGCAGCAGCCGGTGACCTTGCCGAACATCTCGGCCATGACCGAACGTGCCGAAACGCCGCGCAGCAGCGCATGCGCGTGTTCGCGGTAAGTGGCAACAATCGAGTCCTCGGGTTTCAGAAAGGGGATGAGCCCCGTGGCGCAGGCCTCTTCACCGATGTAGAGGTGCAAAAACCCGCGGATCTTCGTCGCATTATAGAGCTCGGCGCACTTCTCTTCGAAACGGCGCAAGAGCAGCATGCGCCGGTACCAGACTGTCGCTTCTTCTTGCGTGATTTTTAGCATCGGTAAGCCCCCTTGCCATCCTTGGCAGGGCTGACTCCGGCACTTCCTGTGCCCGGAGTTTGCTCCAGCGTCGACAAATCACCCTCAGGCAAGCCCAACTCGCGCGCCTTGAGTAGCCGGCGCATGATCTTACCACTGCGTGTGCGCGGCAGGTTGTCCATGAACTGGATTTCGCGCGGGGCGACGGCTGCACCCAGCCGGCTGCGTGCATGGCCGCGAATTTCGTCGGCCAAATCTTCGCTCGCAGTGAAACCTTTGCGCAGCGAGACGAAAGCTTTCACGAGTTCGCCTGCGACGTCGTCGGGCACGCCGATGACGCCCGCTTCGGCGACGGCCGGGTGCTCCATCAATACGCTCTCGACTTCAAAAGGCCCAATTAGGTGCCCTGAAGATTTGATCACGTCGTCGGCGCGGCCGATGAACCACAGATAACCATCGGCATCGCGCTTGGCGAGATCGCCTGCGAGATAGTAGCCGTTCGAGAAGCATTTTTTATAGCGTTCTTCTTCATTGAGGTATGTCACAAACATCGACGGCCAGGGCGTCTTGATCGCGATCTCACCCTCTTTATCTGTTTCTTTGATAATCTGGAAACCACCGCCCGAACGGTCGGCGAGTTCGATTCCAATACCCGGCACCGCCTTGCCCATTGAACCGGGTTTGATGTCCATCGATGCGAAGTTGACGATCATCATCGCGCCGGTTTCCGTCTGCCACCAGGTGTCGTGCGCCGGCAGGCCGATATTTTTTTCTGTCCAGATGACGGCTTCGGCATTGAGCGGTTCGCCGACGCTACACATGTGTCTGAGCGCCGTGAATTTGAATGGCTTCACGGCATCGGGGCCCGCTTTCATCATCATGCGGATGGCCGTTGGCGCTGTGTACCATACCGCGACACGCTGGTCTTGCACTATTGTGTACCAGCGTTCGAGATCGAATTCGTCTTCATCGACAATCAGCGTCGCGCCGCACGACAGCGGGCCGAGAATACCGTATGACACGCCAGTGACCCAACCGGGGTCGGCTGTGCACCAGTAGACTTCGCCGTCTTTGAGATCGAGCACTGCACGCGAGGTGGCGTAGTGCGCGACGATCGCACCGTGTACATGCTGTGCGCCTTTCGGCTTGCCCGTCGTACCACTGGTAAAATGCAGCAGCGCAGGCGTCGTCGCCGCTGTGACTGCAGTAGTATAGTTTTCTGACTGCGCTGCGAGCAGGTCGTCGAAATCGACAGTACCAGCTACATCCGCCTTTTCGTTGTTTTCTCGCAGTAATATAACATGCTTGAGGTCGGGCAGCTGCCCTCGAATACCAGCGACCTTGGTTTCGTAGAGGTCGGCGGTGGTGACGAGCACCTTTGCTTTGCCAATCGTCATGCGCGTCAAGATCGGGTCGGGGCCGAACGCAGAGAATAAAGAAGAAAACACGGCACCATGGCGCAGTGTGCCGAGGGCTGAAACATACAGGCCCGGCAGGCGTCCCGACAGTGCGAAAACTTTATCACCGCGTGCGACACCGATAGATGCGAGTGCATTGGCAAAGCGATTCGTCTGCTTTTGCAGCTCGGCATAGTTGATGTCTACCGTAGAATCCCCGCTCACATCGATGGCATCCGTGCCAGTTCGCGGCAAGGCACCTCCTGTGCTACTGCCCAGCCAGCGGATCGCCGTGGTGGCCCCGTTGCCGGCTGCAACGTGGCGATCGATCGCAATGCGCGCCATGTTAAAGTCGTTGTTTGCGCCGCCGAGATCTGCTGCGGTATTTTCCCAGCTGAAGCTGGCGCGAAATGCCGCGTAGTCGGCGACGTTGGGCGTTGAGCCGGCCCGATTCTTTTTGATGAGTGAATTGTGTGTTGTATCCGCCATTGTTCCTCTCGAAGGTCAGGCCGGGCCAGAACCCTCAACAGGTACAGTATTTCAGATTGCGGCTATCCGGCAAGTGGATTACTGGATGTATAATTCTATTGTATATATTCTTGCAGCTGGCAGACATGCCCCGTATGCCCCTGCATTTCAGGCAGAGGTACAAGAAACGCCGAACCCGGTGCCTGCGAAAGGCTTTCGGGAGTGCTATGGATTTCCGCAACTGGGGCGGTACCTGCAAACCCTGTACCTAAAGCTTTGAGCACGGCCTCGCGGGCAGTGAATCGCCTCAGAAAAGCTGCGCTCTGCTCGCGCTGGGGTAGCGAAGTGATGGCGTCCAGCTCATGTCTAGTTAGTATACCAGTGGCGAGATTTTGCCAGTCGGGCACTTCCCGCAGCGCCTCGATATCCACACCTATCTGTTGTTTGGCGAGCGCGATGACCAGCATACCGTGTGAATGCGACAAGTTGAAATGCAACCCCGGGGATGCAGGCAGATATGGTTTTCCATAACTATCCCGCACAATTTCGATATTTTGGGGTGAGCTCGCCACAAGGCATTCAGCGAGAAGCAGCCGCAGTCTCGCTCGGCATTGCAAGAAGACCTCACCACCGCTTTCGGGCAGCATCTCCGCCGCCCTACCCTGCTCTTCACTGCTCGTCAGTTGCGCAATTTGCTCGGGGGATATATTTGGCGTCCCGTAGGGCATCCGAACCACGACCCACCCGCGCGCCAAAGCCGAAGTTAAATTAAAGGGCGTCTGCCAGCCTGTTAGTCCGGGGCCCCAGCATTCACACGCAAGCTCTCTCTGGCCGATGCGCACGAACTAATTTTGCAGCAAGCGCTCGTACTCGGCGAGCACTTCTTTATTCGCAATCGTCTCACGGTTGGTAATTTCACGCCCGAGCGCGATATACTTCACTGCGAGTTCGACTTTTTTTCCGTTGATGGTGTACGGCACCCCGCTGACTTCAAAGATCGCTCCCGGTACATGCCGCGGTGACACCTTCTCGCGAATCGTCTTGCGAATCGCATCGCGCAGCGCATCGTCAAGTTTTCCCTCACGCACTTTGACAAAAAGAACTACCTGTTCGTCATTCTCCACAGGCCGACCGATGATAAGAGAATCTTCTATCTCTGGCATAAGCTCGAGCACTCGGTAGATTTCAGCAGTACCAATGCGCACTCCGCCCGGGTTCAGCGTCGCATCGCTGCGGCCGCCAAAAATCATGCTGCCGCGCTCGGTCAATAATGCGAAATCGCCGTGAGCCCAGACGTCTTTGCCGGGGTATCTGTCAAAATATGAGGATCTATAGCGTTCACCTTTATCGTCGCCCAGAAAGCCCAGAGGCATCGAAGGGAATGGCCCCGTGCAAACCAGTTCACCGGTTTCATTGACGACGCTCTCACCCTGATCGTTCCAGATTTCTACAGCCATTCCCAGGCCCCGCGACTGCAACTCACCCGCAACGACGGGCAGATCGGGATTACCGAGCGCAAAACAACCGTTGAGGTCGGTACCGCCAGAGATGGAACTCAGTTGTGCCGTCTCATGTATGTGGTCATAGACATACTCAAAACCTTCGGGCGGCAACACCGACCCCGTGGACAAGATTGTTCTTATCTTGCTGTCTTTGACAATTGCCCGCGCGTCGAATTTTTCGTGTGCAAGCGTCGTCAGAAATTTTGCGCTGGTGCCGAACACCGTGACCCCGCGTTCGCGGGCCATGTTGAAAAGCGCGTCAGGGCCGGGATAAAACGGGTTGCCGTCGAACAGTACCAAACAAGCGCCGAGGCAAAGCCCGGACACAAGCCAGTTATACATCATCCATCCGCAGGTTGTGTAATAGAATATGGTGTCCGATGAGCCAGAGCCACAGTGCAGCATATGCTCTTTGACGTGATTGATGACGACCCCGTGTCCCTGAACGATACACTTGGGCAGGCCGGTGGTTCCCGAAGAATACATAACATACAGCGGATCGCTGAAACGATACGGAGTGAAATGAATTTCAGCTTCGCTGACACCATGCGTATCTGCCGCGATCACCTTGACACCGGGCAAAGCCTGCGCAAGCGTCTCAAGATCACCCTGTTCTGCGCGAAAAAGCAACAGAGTTTTTGTCTGCGATGAACGCGCGATGATATCGCTGATCTTGTCGATCACGCTGATCTTCTTGCCTTTGAAAAAATAGTGCGATGCGGCGCAGAGAATTTGCGGGGCAAATTGAGCAAGTCTGTCGGCCGCCGCCCCCGCTCCGAAATCAGGTGAGGTCGAGCTGAAGGTCGCGCCACAGCTCACCGCCGCCAGCAGCGTGAGCAAGGTTTCTTCTGTGTTGGGCATGAACGCTGCAAGCCGCGTTTCGGTGCCTAATCCGTTTTGCCTGAGCAATTGCGCAAATGCGGATGTCCGCCGATATAGATCGCGGTACGACCACGCCGCCCGTTCGCCGTTTTCGTCCTCGGCAATGAGCGCCAGCGCATCGGACTCGCGCCGACTCGCGAGTGCCATGTGCGCCCAATTGACCGCAGCGCCTGGAAACCAGTCGCTGTTACGCCACGGAGTTCTGCGTTCCAGAACCTGCCTATATGGCTTAAGAAAAGGGAGTTTGGCGTATTGAACGAAAAATCCCCAGAATTCTTCGGGGTGTTTAACCGACCATGAATGCAGGTCGGCAAAGTCATCAAGAGATACGCCCACGGCAGTCCGAAACCGCCGCATCGCGTTGTCAATTGAGGGCTGCCAGAGTATCTTCGCCACTGCGTGCTGGTTTCAGTGACCGTTCAGATACCCGGCAATCTTTCGCACCAAGAAGCGCGGGCTGAACCTACCAGAAATAACCATGACCTTATTCATAAAACCATGAATGATCAGTGTCTTGCCTTTGAGAAATTTGTTCACTCCGTAGATCGCCACCGCTTCAGCTGTCGCCGGTTTCATGAGCTTCGAGCTGAAAAGACGCGACTTGTGCATGCCGGCAGTATCGGCAAACTCCGTCACCGTTGCCCCCGGACAAAGAACCGAAACCTGAACGCCGCGCGGTTTCAGCTCGTCGGCAATGGCCTCAGAAAAATGTAGAACGAATGCCTTCGTGGCATAATAGACGGCCATAAATGGACCCGGTTGAAAAGCTGCGGTTGATGCCACGTTTAGTATGCGGCCTTTCTTGCGCTTTGACATTTCAGCTCCGTAGAGGTGTGTCAGCTCGGTAAGCGCGCGCACATTGAGGTCTATTTGCATCAGCTCGCGTTTGAGGTCGAGATCCACAAATTTGCCGCTCGAGCCAAAGCCGGCGTTGTTCACGAGTACATCGATATCGAGTTTCGCCTTTCGGGTTTTGCTGAGAAGCAGCTGTGCAGCCTTCGGAGATGCGAGATCGAGCGGAATTGAAGTTACTTTTACCAAAGGGGAGAGACTATTTTGCAAAGCCTTGAGGTTTTTGGCGCTGCGCGCGACGACGACGAGATCGTAACCCCGGGCAGCGAATATCTTCGCCATTTCATAGCCGATGCCGGTCGATGCGCCAGTGATGAGCGCTATGGGTTTGTGCATATACCGGGATCGTGGGCCGAGTCACGGAGTAAAAAGTATTTCTGCTGGCAGCCCTCTTTCTATTGCCGCGCTGTCTCCGTTGGTGACATTTCTCCGTGCCTGAACTTTTCGACACAAAGCGATGGATTTCCATAACTCTGGACGACCTTGAGCGCAAGGGTATCAGCCCAGGTGAGCTGGACGTGATTCTCATCTCGGGTGACGCGTACGTCGACCACCCGTCGTTCGGCGCAGCTGTCATTGGCCGCATGCTCGAGGCCGAGGGCCTGAACGTCGCGATCATTCCCCAACCCAACTGGCGCGACGACCTTCGCGACTTCAAAAAATTCGGCGCACCCCGCCTCTTCTTTGGCGTCACCGCCGGCAACATGGATTCAATGGTGAACCACTACACCGCCCGCAAACGCCGACGGTCGAGCGATGCGTACACTCCCGGTGGCGAGAGCGGCTTTCGCCCCGACTACGCCTCGTACGTTTATACGCGCATTCTGAAAGACCTCTACCCCGATGTTCCCGTGCTGCTTGGCGGCATCGAAGCATCGCTTCGGCGCGTGACGCATTACGACTACTGGTCTGACAACCTGAAACCCACCATACTCGAAGACACAGGTGCCGATCTGCTCGTCTACGGCAACGGCGAATTGCCCCTCAAAGAGATTATCCGTCTTTTACAGCGCGGTGTGCCGTTTCAAAAACTGAACACCGTGCCCCAAACTGCTCTGCTCACCGAAAAGATTCCGGTGAACAAGAGCTGGGAAGATGTGGAGATCACCCCGCACGAGGTTTGCCTCACTGACAAGAAAGTGTACTCGCAAAATTTCAAAGTGATCGAGCGCGAATCGAACAAGATGAACGCACGACGCATACTGCAGAAAGTGGGCAACCGCACGCTCGTGATCAATCCTCCTTACCCGCCGATGGATGCAGCGACGCTCGACCGCAGTTTTGAGTATCCCTACACGCGCATGCCGCACCCGAAGTACCGCAAGCGCGGCCCGATCGCGGCGTACGAAATGATCAAATTCTCGATCAACACGCATCGTGGCTGTTTTGGCGGATGTAGCTTTTGCACGATTTCGGCGCACCAGGGCAAATTTATCGCTTCGCGATCTAAAGAGAGCATTGCACGCGAACTCGAGACACTGACCGAACATCCCGAATTTAAAGGCGTGATCTCAGACATGGGCGGGCCTTCTGCGAATATGTACAAAATGCAGGGTAAAGATCTCTCGATCTGCGAACGCTGCAGCGCGCCCTCTTGCATTTTTCCAAAGGTCTGCAAGAACCTCGACACCGACCACCATTCTCTCACCGAGATTTATCGCATGGTTAAAGCACACCCGAAAGTAAATCATGCCTTCGTCGGTTCGGGTGTGCGCTACGATCTGCTCGTGCCCAAAGATGATAAACACGACAAGGCCAACGGCCTGAGTCAATATACAGAACAGCTGATAGCGCACCATGTTTCCGGTCGCCTCAAGGTCGCGCCCGAACATACCGCAGATCACGTACTGAAAGTCATGCGCAAGCCTTCATTCAAATTGTTCCATGCGTTTAAGCAGCAGTTCGAAAAGATCAACCGTAAGGTCGGCAAGAAGCAGCAACTGATACCTTACTTCATTTCGTCGCACCCCGGCACAAGCGTCGACGACATGGCAGATCTTGCAACCGAAACGGCTGAACTCGGTTTTCAGCTCGAGCAAGTGCAGGATTTCACCCCCACACCCATGACCGTCGCGACAGAAATTTATTACTCTGGCGTGCACCCATATACGGGTAAGCCCGTGTCGCAGAACCGTGACGAGCGCACGAAGAAGCTGCAGAATAGTTTTTTCTTCTGGTATAAGAAAGAAAACACCGGCCTGATCAAGAACGAGCTCGCGAAAATCAAACGCGGTGATTTGTGGGACAGGCTGACCAAATCCAGAGGCAATAAGCCATAAATGCGCTTTGCGCATTTATGGCTTATTGCCACATCAACCGATAAATCTTTCTGCTCCAGGCTTTGAACTGCAGGTGCGGGCGCTTGGGAAACGCAATATTTGGAATCACTTCGTAGAGTCCCGTTTGCACGTAATGCTGGTAGTATTGCGGAAAATAACGAGTTTCAAGATTCATTTCGTTCTGCAGCGTTGACGAGACCATGCGCACCGCCCGCAGCTCTTCCCTTTCCAGCACCCCGATGAGCGGCGCTTCGCTTTCAAACACCATGCCGCGCAGCACCATAATCTGACGGCCATCGATAACTTCAGGGGCGACCTGTGGCACAACCGTGACCTCACCACGCGCAACCATCTCGCTCAAAACTTCATTGAAATGGCGCGGCACAGGTGACGCTTCGATATGCAGGTAATCCACACCACTAATCGTTTTCCCGAATTTCTGAAAATAGTGCATCTCAGAATAGTAGAGATTTTTACAGAGAGCGACGCGGTTTAGCTTGCCTGGAAGCTTTCGCAAGATGAAAATGATCATCGCCCTTAACTTCGCGTACTGTTCGTAAATTTCTTTGGTATGTTGCATCTGGGCTTATTCGTTCAACATCGAAGCATTTTTTAGACGATCCATAGTTCAAAGATTTTGACAGCGTGTCGCGCAAATAAACTCTCCCGCCCATGGCAAAAGAACTCTACGAACTAAACGAAGCGATCCCCACGGGGGAAGTTCCGAAAAAAATGTACGCGATTACCATTCGTGAAGAACGATTTGGCGAACCGAAAAAGGCATTCCAGAAAGAAGTCGTCGATGTCCCTGAAATCGGGCCGGACGATGCGCTCGTTATGGTTCGAGCCGCGGGTATCAACTATAACAACGTATGGGCAGCGCTCGGTATTCCGCTCAACATGGTGGATGTTCATCGTAAAGACCAGAACGACAACTCAGGCTTCCATATCGGTGGTTCTGACGCGTCAGGCATCGTGTATAAGATCGGCGCCAATGTGAAGAACGTGAAAGTGGGCGACGAGGTAGTTGTCCACTGCGGTATGTGGGATGTCAACAATGCAGATGTCAAAGCGGGCAAAGTAGACCCGATCGTTCACACATCAAACCGCATCTGGGGTTATGAAGTCAACTACGGCAGCTTTGCCCAGTTCACTAAAGTTCAGGCGCACCAGTGCCTTCCGCGCCCGCAGCATCTCGACTGGAACGCATCGGCCGCTTATATGCTCGTCGGCGCAACTGCTTACCGCATGCTGATGGGTTTTCCCGAGCACACGGTACGCAAAGACGACGTCGTGCTGATTTGGGGCGGTGCGGGTGGCCTCGGTTCAATGGCGATACAGATCGTGCGCGAGATGGGCGGCAAGCCGATCGCAGTGATCTCAGAAGCCAATAAAGTCGACTATTGCAAAAACCTCGGCGCGATTGGCGTCATCAACCGCAAAGACTTTAACCACTGGGGCATGCTGCCGCACTGGAAAGACGAGGCGAAATACGCAGAATGGATCAAAGGTGCGCGCGCGTTCGGCAAAGCCATCTGGGAAATCGCCGGCAAAGGCGTGAATCCTCGCATCGTGTTCGAACACCCGGGTGAAACCACGATACCTACTTCATGCATGGTTGTCGATCGCGGCGGTATGGTTGTGATCTGCGCCGGCACGACAGGTTACAATGCGACGGTCGACCTCAGATACCACTGGATGCACCAGAAGCGCCTGCAGGGTTCTCACTTCGCAAACGACGCACAGGCAACCGCGTTCAACAATCTGGTACTAGAAAAGCGCATTGATCCATGCCTATCGAAGACAGTCGCCTTCGACGAAATCGGCGACCTGCACCAGATTATGTACGAAAACAAACACCCGCATGGGAACATGGTGGCCACGGTTCAGCTCGGCTAAGCCGGGCAGAACTTTCGCAACCCGTGCTATCCGGGCACAAAGAAGCCGCGCTTCGCGCGGTTTTTTTGTGCCCGGATAGCTTTTGACGGTGTGTCTCACGCTGATAGATTAAGACATGGATATTCTCCGCCTTTTTTTTCAGGGTAAACGCAAATACCTCACGGTTGCGGTTTTCCTGCTGGTAGGATATTTTACCGTACAGCGCATACGCTCTGCCCCGCCGATAGTCGAGCTGCCGCTGAAAAAAACGACGATTGTCCGTACCGTCTATGGCCTGGGAACAGTACAGGCCGACCGCGTTTACCAGCTGAAGATTGGCATCGCGGCGAACATCCGCAAGCTCTACGTCAAAGAAGGCGATGCGGTGAAAAACGGCGACCCTTTGGTAGAGTTTGATCAGGTGCCCGTAATGAAGGCTCCGTTTGCGGGAGTAGTGACAACCGTGGTCTTCAAAGAAGGTGAATCTGTTTTTCCCCAAAATCCGGTCTTGAAAATTATGGATCTGACGCGCAGGTACATCACGGTCTCGCTCGATGAAAAGGCGGCTGTACTCATCAACAAGCAGCAGCGCGTGCGTATTGCATTCGAGGGTCTGCCAGGAAAAACATTCCAGGGAACGGTGACTTCGATATATCCCTCTGAAGGGCAGTTTTTTGTAAAGGTAGACTCAAAAGAATTGCCGGCAGAGATTCTGCCGGGCATGTCGGCCGATCTCGCAATTGAGGCGGGCACCAAAGACAATGTCTTCGTCGCGCCGATTCGCGCGATACAAGAACGCAAAGTTACAATTATTCGCGCAGGCAAGAAGCTGCGCATACCCGTACAGCTGGGCCTTACCCAGGGCGAGAACGTCGAAATTGTCGCAGCCGACCTTGCAGAGGGCGATGTGCTGCGTTACCAGCAATGACAAAGAGCACCTTGCGCAGAGTAGCATGATTTTCATCGCCTTACGTCAACTCTGGGCTCGAAAGCGGCAGACTCTGCTGACGCTCATCGGCGTCATGCTGGGCGCTGCCGCGTACATCGCGATCTCGGGTATTCTGCTGGGGTTTCGCGAATATCTGCTCGACCAGATGGTCAATAACGACTCGCACGTGCGCATATCAGCCAAGGCGCGTCTCGTCGAAGAAACGAGCTTTGACCACATATTCACGGGTAAAAATGAATCTCTGTTCTGGATCGTACCTCCGTCTGGAAGAAAAGACAGCCAGAAAATTGACAACGTGCAGGAATGGTACCAGCGCTTGCGAGAAGATGAGGATGTAGAAGCGTTCGCGCCGCAACTCAACGTTACGGTGCTTTACCGCAAAGGTAAAGTGACACAGAACGGGCGCGTGATGGGCATTGTGCCAGCGATGCAGACGCGGGTCGCGCTGCTCGAAAAAAATATACTCAAAGGTACGCTGCGCGAGCTGGCTGAAAACGGGCAGAAGATTATGCTCGGCGAGGGTTTACGCGAAAACCTGGGTCTGCGCTATGGCGATTCGATCACCGTCATCAACAGTCGCGGCGACAGACAGCAGTTCAAAGTTTCTGGTTCGTTTTCTTCGGGTAACAAACAGGTTGATGAAACTCTGTCTTACGTCTCGCTCAACACCGCACAGTCGATTGCGGGCAGCCCCGGGCAGGTGACCGACATTGCGGTGAGGCTCCGCGACGTGCGCAAGTCGATGCCAAAAGCAGCTTCGTGGTCGAACGATGAATCGGCAAAGGTACAAAGCTGGGAACAAATCAACTCATCGATGCTCGACGTTTTTCAGGTGCAAGACATGACACGGTACATGATGTCGGCTATTATTCTGATCGTCGCCGGTTTTGGCATCTATAATATTCTCAGTATTGTCATTAGCCAGAAAAAGCGAGAGATTGCGATTTTGCGTTCGATCGGCTACGAGAGCACCGACATTCTGACCATCTTCATGACGCAGGGCATGCTGTTGGGCTTCGCCGGCGGACTTTTGGGTGTGCTGCTGGGCTATTTCATTTGCTGGCGGCTCTCCCTCGTGACGTTTTCGAGTCCGATGATCAAGGCGAAAACGACGACCATGATGATATCTTTCAACTACATCATCTATGTTTATGGTTTCCTGATGGCGCTCGTGTCGACGACGGTGGCAAGTTTTCTGCCGGCTCTTAAGGCAGGCAAGATGTCGCCGATCGATATTATTCGGGGGCAAGAGTGAGCATTCGCCTCGAGAAAGTGATAAAATCATTCGGCGATCCACCGATCGAGATTATCAAGAGCGTCTCATTCGATCTCGCAGACGGCGAATTTGTCGCACTGACAGGCAAGTCGGGTTCGGGCAAGAGCACCCTGCTCTACATGATTAGCTCGCTCGATAACCCGTCATCTGGTACGGTGACGCTGCAAGACCAGAATATCGCCGAAATGGACCAGCGCGCGCTGCACCGGTTTCGCAACCAGAATATGGGCTTTATCTTTCAGTACCATTATCTACTGCCTGAATTTACGGCGCTGGAAAACGTGCTGATGCCGGCGATCAAGGCGGGTATTGCTGACACAAAACGCGCCGAAGCGACAGCTCTGCTGAAACGATTTGAACTCGAAAACCGCATGAATAACCTGCCTTCGCAGCTATCCGGCGGCGAATCGCAGAGGGTCGCGATTGCGCGTGCGCTCATCATGAACCCGCAATACATTTTCGCCGATGAGCCGACCGGGTCGCTCGATTCGGCCAACGCAATCAATGTCATGGAAATTTTCAAAGAAGTGAACCGCGACACCGGCTGTACGATCATCTACGTCACGCACGACACTGATTTTGCCGCCATGGCGCAGAAGCAGATATTGCTGGTAGATGGCCAGATCAGCGCGATTACAGTCAACAAACCTGGCAAGAAAAATCGGCGCCGCTAGATTACTTTGTCGCAGGTACCCGTAAGGCCGCGCGCAAATTATCTGAGCAAGAACTCGAGTATTGCTTTTTGCACGTGCAGCCGGTTCTCGGCCTGATCAAAAATTCGCGACTGGGGTGATTCAAAGACACCCTCGGTAATTTCTTCACCCTTGTGCGCTGGTAGGCAGTGCAGCACAATTGCTTCTTTTTTCGCCCGCGCGAGTATGCCTTCATTCAACTGGTAAGGCTTCAGCAATGCCTTTTTCGCGGCGCCTTCGGCTTCTTGCCCCATCGACACCCAGACGTCAGTATAGAGCACGTCAGCATTTTCCGCAGCCGCTGCAAGATCTTGTGTCACACTGACCTTTCCGCCGAGGCGCGCGGCGATGGTCAGCACTTCTGCATCGGGCATCATTTCGTAGGGTGTTGCAACAACGATTTCGCAGCCGTAATGCGCCGCGCCCAGAATCAATGAATGCGTGACGTTCGATGACCCATCGCCTGCGAAAACAAACTTACTGCCGGCCGCTACCTTGTTTTCCCTGAGCGTCATGAAATCTGCCAGCGCCTGGCATGGGTGAAACTTGTCCGAAAGGCCATTGATCACCGGAATTCCCGAGTAGCTGGCGAGTGTTGCCAGAGTCGAATGGCTCTTTACTCTGGCCATAATGCCGTGCAGATAACGGCGCATCACGCGCGCTGTGTCAGCAACGTCTTCGCCGCGCGAGAGCTGCAGGTCGTTCTGCGTCAACACGAGCGGATGTCCGCCTAGTTCAAAAACTGCCACTTCGAACGATAAGCGCGTGCGCGTTGACGGCTTTTCAAAAAAAAGTGCGACCGATTTGCCCTCAAGGGGTTTTCCCCACAGGGCGGGATTCTTTTTGCCTTCTATCGCCCGGTCTAGCAGCGTTGAAAATTCAACTGCGCTGACAGAGCTTAAACTGAGAAAACTGCGACTCATGTTTTGCCGGCTTACGTTTCTTCTGATTCGGTGCGAATCTTGCGAATATAGGCTTCGTACTCGAGTTCTTTGAGTCGTGCCAGAGCTTTGTTCAGGCGCTCTTTTGATTTGCTGCGCCCCACCGTGACGAGGTAAAATCCCCCTGTCTTTTCGCTGCGCGCTTTGATGCCCTCTTCTTTCAGTTTGGCGATGAGACCCGAGGCGTCACCGGCTCGTTTGAACGCCGCCACCTGAATCGTGAAGCGCGCACCGTCAGTAGAATTTTCACCGACCGGCGCTGCCTTTTTGCGTTTCTTCGCGTGGTCGACGCTTCCCGCTACTTCAACCGTTTCGTGGGATACTTTCGCCGTAACTGCTTTCTTTTTGCGAGGTTTGGAGACCGGTGCATCGTCTTCGTGGGAAGAATCGCTGAGTCGATGCTTAGTCTTACGCAGCGTTTTTTTGCGTGGCGGCCCGGCAACAAGAGGGTCTGCCTGCAGAGGAATATCTGATTTGGATTGCGCATTTACAGGCATTGCCTGCGGCTCGTTAATCTCGACCGCAGGCGTCGGGCCTGCCGCAATTACCATTTTTTCTACACCGGGCCGCGTTGGGTCACCGGGTATTCCTGGTTTTGCCGCGAGCTCATCGGCAGCCTGCACGGCAGCACGTTCGCCCTGCCCGCGCCCGATTGACATGCCCACCATCAGGGTTATGCCCAGAGCGACAAGCGTGCCGCCCGCAATGATCGCCATGCGGCGCCAGTCAAGATTGAGTACGTAAAATTCTTTCATATTAACCCAGCTTTTGACAGAGCCCGGCAATTTGCCCCTTCAGAGAGGCCAAATCGCCTGAGTTATCTATTATATAGTCGGCCAGCGTGCGTTTTTTTTCAATGGAAATTTGTGCCCTGAGCCGAGCCGTCGCTTCATCAACGGTCAGGTGCTGCCCCTGCGCCGCCGCCCGGGCCACAGCGCGCTCAACGCAGATATGCTCGGGGGCGTAGACCAGAATGCTGGCGCGCACCTTCTTATCGAGCCCGCCTTCAAACAGCAGCGGCACGTCATAGACAATGATCTTATCGGCCGGTACTGCGGCGACGAGCCGCGCAAATTCAGCCTGAATAGGGGGATGCATAATTTCGCCGAGAATCGCCGTCCGCTTTTTGTCGGCAAACGCCACCGCGGCCAATGCGGCCCGGTTAAGAGATCCATCGGCTTCAAATAGAGGCGCCTTACTCAAAGGCCCAAAAACGGCGACCAGCTTCTGTTTCGTGTCTGCGTAAAATGCCGAATGGACGTCGATGATGTCGCGCGCTATACGATCCGCATCGAGCACCACGAGGCCTGCTTCGCGCATCAGGTTTGCGACGGTCGATTTTCCGCTGCCCATGACGCCAGTCAGACCATAGACCCGCGCATAAGGATTTTCCATGCGGTCAGTTCATTGCCGCGTCATGGAGCAGACAGCCGAAAAGTAACGGCGGTCCGCGACAGTTTGTATCTGAAAGTCTGCCCGCCACTGAAGTTGTCCCGTGATTGAGATTGACCCGCCACTTGCCGCACGGTTCTTCGGCTGCACAGATGCAGAAGCCCAGAACCTTTTACGATTTGTTCGCGCAGGCGGCCGAACAGAATCCGTCGCTTGAAACGTTTAAGATCCGCAAGAAGACCGGCATTATCGCGGGCCGTACGTTTCATAAAATCCATGAACTCGTGACCGAACTTGCGGCAGGGCTGAATGCAAGCGGTATCGCGCCAGACGACAGGGTCACCCTGCTCTGCGACAGTTCACCCAATTGGATTCTGGCCGATGCAGCGATTATCGCCGCCGGCGCAGTCTGCGTACCGCGTGGTACCGATGTGACTGACGAAGACATCCGCTACATCGTGGGGCACAGCGAAAGCCGCTGGGCGATTGTGCAGAAACAAAAAGACCGCGAACGGCTCTTACAGTTTCAGAAAGACCTGCCGGCCCTCGAGAAAATCTGGGTACTCGAAGACGATGATTCGAATCTTGCGACAGGCGAATATGCTGTCGAAGAACTTCTTCTTGCTGGCAAGAAGGCGCTGAACCATGATAGCGCGCTCGTCATCAAACTCAATGCCGCTGCAGACCCGGCAAAGATGGCCACGATCATCTATACCAGCGGCACCACGGGTGCGCCTAAAGGAGTAATGCTCAACCAGACGGGATGGCTGAATGCTCTGAGCCGCGCGCTCGAGATGAAGGTGATCGTCAAAAGCGACACGGCGCTCTCGCTATTGCCGCCGTGGCACGCGTTCGAGCGCGCCGTCGAATACGGCGTGATGATGGCGCAGTGCGAATTCATGATTTCGGGTATCAATACACTCAGGCAAGATCTTGCGGATTTCAAACCGACAAGTTTCCCCTCGGTGCCGCGCATCTGGGAATCGCTGTACAACGGCATCATGCAGAAGCTCGAAAAAGAATCACCGGTCAAGCGGAGCGTCTTTTACTTTTTTCTCGATGTGGGCGCAGCTTGGGCAAAGCATGAGGCAGTCTTCAACGGCTATGACCTGCAGGTCACGCCGAAGCCGATCGCGCAGCTGCTTCTCGACCGCGCAGCTTCGGGCGCGGCTCTCGCCGCGCTCTTTCCGCTGAAACTTGCCTCGCAGGCAGTTTTCGCTCCGATACACCAGGCTTTGGGCGGCAACGTCAGCAAATCAGCCTCAGGCGGCTCGGCATTGCCCCAGGTGGTCGACCGCTTTCTCACTGCGATTGGCATTAAAGTGCTCGAAGGTTATGGCATGACCGAAACCTCTGCGCTGATCAGCCTGCGTGACGTGCAAAAGCCCGTCAGCGGCACCGTAGGTCGCCCGTTTCCGGGATACAAGATCAAGCTCAAGAACGAAACCGGCGCAGAATTACCGCTGGGAGCCGGGGCAAAAGGTACACTCTGGGTGCAGTCAAATCAACTCTTGCTCGGCTATTACAAGAGGCCTGAACTCAACGCAGTGATCTTTGACAAAGACGGTTTTTTCGACACGGGCGATATCATGGTGCTCACGGCAAATGGTGACCTCATGTTTGCCGGCCGCAGTAAAGAGACGATTGCCCTCGCCGGGGGTGAAAATATTGAGCCGGTTCCCATTGAAGACAAGTTGCTCGCCTCTGAATTTATTGACCAGGTTATGGTCGTCGGCGATGACCGCAAGACGCTCGGCGCGCTTATCGTGCCAAACTTTGAAAGAGTACGCAGCATAACTGGCCTCAAAGGACTTCCCGAATCGCAATGGAATGAAAACGCGACCGTGCGTGAGATTTTTAAGAAAGAAATTCAAGAGCGAATTTCTGCCAAGACCGGTTTCAAAAGCTTTGAGATCGTTCCGAGAAACCTGTTTTACCTGGTGCCACGGCAATTTGAAATCGGACAGGAACTCACGCGAACCTACAAGTTGCGGCGCACGGTGATCAAAGATATCTACAAGGCAGAGATCGACGCGATGTACGCTTAAATCAGCGTTTTTTGCCGAACTAACGCCTGAACAGATGCTTGTAAACCTGTCCCGGCACCGCCGGAAACCGAGCCACAAATTCGGCCTGCTCTTGCGCATCGTATTCTGAAAACTCTTTGCGCCACGCATAGCCATCGCGCAGCCCGTTAAATGCCTGCGGCGCGGCGGCAAACGCGTCTGCTTCACTCTTCAAATGCCAGGCGCGTCCCTCTGGCAGTGCGCCTTCACCGGCGAAGTCAGTTACCAGCGCTGCGATCCCCTTGAGAATGCCGCCGAGGCGCCCCCGCGTCGAATAGCCGGCGATGTGCGGCGTCGAATACGATGCAAGCTGAAGATCTTGCCAAGGGGGAGGTTCGCATGGGTAAACGTCTTGCGCGAGAATATTCACTTTTCCCGAATGATAAAATTCATCGTTCCAGATGGCGCCACGACAGGTCTGAATAATGCGGATGTTTTTCTTCGCCGGTGCAAAATACTCTGCGTTCAGCATCGCGCGCGTCGCAAACGGGCCCGCATCGCTCAGGGGTACATGAAACGAAACAACGTCACACTGCAAGACCGCACCGAGTGAGCCTGATTTTTCGAGCAGTGGATCAAAAAATGCTGCCGGCCTGCCAATGGCCTCAAAAAAACGCAACAGGTGCGAACCGACACGCCCCGCCCCGACCACACCCAGCCGATCGTTCATAAAATCAAAACCGCCGTAACACAATGCCTGAACCACATAATCAAAGACCGCGCGCGCGTTGGCGCCATCGCCGGTGGTGAGCTGAATACCGCGCTCTGACAACGCAGTCACATCGAGATTGTCTGTACCCGTCGATACCAGTGCGGCCAGCCTGACGCGGGGCAGAAGATCGATGAGTCGCGGTGACAGAATAAAGTTGGCGCGAAAAAATATCGCTTCGGCGGCCGCATGCTTGGCAAAACAGATTGCAGCTGCATCTGCTGCAGTCGAAAACCGCACGATGGAAATTCCTCGCGCATTGAGTTCATTAAAAAATATGTCGGGTATGCCTTCTTGAAAAAGTACGAGCACCGGCGGCTTGCCCCCTAGACGAAGTTTATTTGATCAGCGCGCTAATCTGGCCGCCGCGCATCTCGAAGACGCTCAATGCATCGGATGCCAGTTTGCTGTCGTGCGTGACAAGCAAGATGCCCTTGCCGCGGTCGTGTTCTTCGCGCAGCAGCTTCTTGACCCGGGCAACTGACTCAGGGTCAAGATCTCCCGAAGGTTCGTCTGCCAGAATAAACGGCGAATCTTTGATCAGCGCCCGCGCAATTGCGGTTTTTTGCAACTGCCCACCCGATAGCTTCGTCGGGAAAGCACTCAGCAGAGGATGCATGTCAAGCTTGTCGGCCAGGTATTTTAATCTGTCGGCGTAAGCCGCATCTATCTGGCCGTGCGCGGCAACGTATGCGAAACGCAAATTTTCTTCGACCGTGAAGCGACCGAGCATCTCAGAAAACTGAAATATTATGCCGAAATATCGCCCACGAATCTTAGCCTGCCGTGCGCGACCCGCACGCGAAATCTTGTATTTATCGACATAGACATCACCCTTGGCAACGCTAATCAAACCGGCGATTGCGGTAATCAGTGTGCTTTTGCCGCTGCCCGAAGGGCCTACGATCGCGACGTAATCGTTTGAATTCAGGTCGAGCGTTACCCCGCGCAGTGCGTGCACCATTTCGGCTGCGCGCTCTCCGGACTTCAGGCCCTTCGACCAGCCGAGCGCCGAGACCTGCGAATAGTTGATGTGCACGTCGATAATGCGGATCATCTTTCATCCGCAATATTATGTCACATTGCGGGGTCAAACAGTATTGTTTTGCGCAAATGAATTGCTTCATGGCCTTTAACCGCCGGTCGATAATCGGTCATGAACGTTTCTACGCTACAGAATCTTGAATCGCAGGGCGCGCATCGCCAGATTGAACAGCAGATCACCGACGCGCTTAAGCGCAAGGCAGAGCCGGCCATGCTGAAATATGCTTCGGCGTATTTTGTCAGGCGTGGCCAACCGGCAAAATCTCTGGCTTGTTATGCTGAATATGTCCAGAACTCTACAGCTAATGAGCGCGATCTCGAAGCGATCGAAATGGCCATCGACTGCGCTCGCCGTATCGGCCGGCATGAACTCGTGCGCGATTTCTTTCTGAACCTCCAGGCCCGCGAACGTGAGACCCTCGCCTCTCCCGCGTTGATGCACGTAGCGGCATCATTTATCAAATTGGGTCAACTGGACGAGGCCGAAAAAATTCTGCGCTTCGTGCGTAATAATTCGGGCGCAAAGCAGCTGCTGACATTCGACGAACTGATTACCAGTCGCTTTGGCACCATCGAAAATGCCGCCGCGTACACCGCCTCGACGAAACCTCAATTCAGCAAGGCTGAATTTTACGCCAGCGTGAAGCAGGCAGTCAATCTGGCACTGGCGCACATGGCGCAGGGAAACTTCACTACGGCAGAGAACATCTTACAATCCTGCAAGACTGAGGTCGCCGCTTAAGCGCCCTGTCAGATTGCTTTAGAAAACGCTTTCTGCACGCCGGTTTTGCGGTACGCGTCAAACACCGACGCGATATGGCGAATGATGAAGCTGCCGGTCTCGGTCGTCGCAAAATACTTATCGGTCAAAATGCCGTGCCCATCTGCGGCAAATTCTCTGAGGCGTACCAATTCTTCGGCGAAATGTTCATCGAAGCGAATGCCGAATTGTTTTTCGACGTTTGCAAATTCGAGATGAAAGTTTGCCATGAGCATCGTGATAACTTCATGCCGCAGTTTGTCTTCTTCTGACATGATGAAACCCTTTTCAAACCATTGTTTGCCGGTTTCGATTGCCTGCCGGTACCCTGATAGCTTCAGGTGGTTCTGCATGTATACACCCGAGACAAAGCCGATCGCGCTCGTGCCGAATGCGAGCATGTCGAGCGTGTTCTGCGTTGTGTAGCCCATGAAATTCCGGTGCAGCGTCTTTTGCTTGAACGCCTGCGTCAAATTGTCTCCCGGCAGGCCGAAATGATCCATGCCTATCTGTTCATAGCCCAACGCGGCAAAATGCTCGCGCGCGGCGAGGTAGATTCGCAATTTTTCTGACGGTTCGGTCAGCGCCGTCGCGTCCATACGCTTTTGGTGGTGCTTCAGCCAGGGCACGTGCGCATAACTGAAAAGTGCGATGCGCTCGGGTCTCAGCTCACCGATAAATTCGAGGTTGGCCTTATAACTTTCGTATGTCTGGTGCGGCAGGCCGTAGATCAGGTCGATGTTGACAGATGTAAAGCCGACCCGCCGGCTTTCGGCGACGATATCTTTGATACGCTGAACATCCTGCGGGCGGTTAACCGCCTCAAGAACCTTCGGCGTGACATCTTGCACACCGTAGCTCACGCGGTTGAAACCCAGCTGTTTGAGGTGCGGCAGGTATCCGTCGGTTAATACCGCAGGGTCGAGCTCAACGGATATTTCGGCATCGGGCGTGAATTCAAAATGGTGGCGCAGACCCGCGAACAAAATATCCCAGTCGCTCAGGCGCAGGTAGTTTGGTGTGCCGCCGCCAAAATGCAGTTGGCTGACCTTGGGCCTGAACTCCAGAATATCGGTCTTCGCCTTGATATCTGCGAGTAACAGGGGGATGTATTCGTCGAGCACCTCTATTTTGCGTGAAAGCAAAACATTGCACCCACAATAGAGGCAGAGATTTTCGCAGAACGGCAGGTGTATGTAGACCGAAATCGGCCGCCCGACCTCGCAGCGGCGATAGCTCTCGTAGAGCGCAGAATCGGCTAAAGGCCCGAATTCGAGCGCTGTCGGGTAAGACGTATACCGTGGTACCGGTGAATCGTACCGGGCGATGAGCGCCTGAACCGTCGCATTGTCGAGCATTGAGGTGAATCCGGCAGTTACGGCGTGAGCGTCAAGCGCCGGCAGCTTAAAAGTCACCGGATTGTAAAATCCGGTGCCCTCCGAACAATCAGGGTTGGGCCGTGTCTTCTTCTTCGGCGGCATCAGGGCGCGTCAACGCCGGAAGCATCATCTTGCGCGTAATCTCAGCACGCCGATCGGGTAAGAAGAGCGTCAGCAGGTACGGCACGATCGAAGGATTTCCCTCTAGCTCGGCATCTTTGTCCATCTGGCGCATGACGTCGATAATATCAAAATCGCGCCAGTTCTGCATCATTTCTTGTGCTTTCTGCGGTGGCATATTGCGCACTTTCTCAGCGAGGTCTTTGACTTTTTTTTGCCGATCTTCCCACTCTTTCTGTGCTGTGATAAACTTTTCCTTTTCGGCCTTCAGGGCGCGGCGGGTTTCTTCAATTTCGCGCTTCTGGTCTTCGCCGCCCGATTCTTTGGTCTTGAGGTCTGCTTCACGTCGTGCAAGCGCTTCTTCGCGTTCAATCAGTTTTTGTTCCCATTTCTGAAACTCAACTTTTTCGACTTCGGTTGGGTAATCTTTGTCTTCTATGCGCAGCGGGTTCTTCGGTGCCAGAAATGGCAGAATGTCAGATGCACGCACCACTCCCGTCGAATCGAGCGCATAGAAAATACCTCCCGAAAAGACAACAATCAGCAGCAGCAAGAATAATACGAATCTCTTCTGGTTCATGTTTCACCTCCTGAAACATACGGGCCCCAAACACTACGGCCAATCACGGGTTCATCAGCTGCGGATTTTTTCCGTTCTGACCGATGCGCGTCGGTCAAGCCAATGTCACCCTGCAGCCCCTGTACGAGATGCCGGCTGCGTGTCAGGCATGAACCCATGTCGTCGATATTGCGCACCAGACATGATATGTTACGTTTGAGCTCCCGAAGATTTTGCCAGACTTCCTGCGCCGAAAACCGCAGCTTCTTATAGACTTTCTTCGCGACAATCGGGTAGTTCATGGGTTTGTTCTCCTCAGCTGGTTAACTTCGTCTAAAAATTGCATTTCTTCTTTCTCGGCAGCGAGCTTGTGACCACCAAGTTTGCGCTCACGCATGATTTCTACCACACGGCGGTCTTTGCGCGCAGCGTTGTAGGCGTTTCTCTTTTCGGCAAGCTCGGGTTCGAGCCCTGCGATTTCCCGTGTCGCCGTGTCTTTTCTCAGGCGCAGGGCGCCAAGATATTCGTACATATCCCGCAGTGCATTGATCGGCACTGCTTTCGTCACGAATTCAGCGCGCTGGGCCTTGAGCATCGCATTGTACTGGTCGTCGAAAGCCTGTTGACGCTCTTTGTACATGTTCACGCTGCTCATAACGCGCGCCAACTCACCGAGCTTTTGCTGCTCTTTTGCCTTCTTGACCTTCAGGTATCCTTCAAGCTGAAATTTGAATTTCTTCATACTCTAGTCCGGCGCGCTTTTACGCCCCCCGCCTCACCGGTGCATTCGGTCGTGCGCGCACCTGCGACAGTATTTCACGCAGCTGACGGCGCGTATCTTCAAATGGAATCTGCTCCTCAGGCGTCTGGCGCAGAAAACGCCGCATCGGCTCGCGCAATAAAATGGCATTGTCTATGACCGGGTCGGCGCCGCGAGCGTAGGCTCCAAGGTTTATCGTCTCTTCGTTCTCTTTGTAAGCAGTATAGATCTCACGAAAATCCTGCGCATTCTTGAGATGCTCTTTATCCACCACGTTCACCATGGTACGGCTGATCGAATCAGCAATATCGATCGCGGGGTATTGGTTCTGGCTATTCAGACGACGCGACAGCGTAATATGCCCGTCGAGCACACCGCGTGCGGTATCGGCGATCGGTTCATTCATATCGTCGCCTTCAACCAGAACGCTGTAAATACCGGTAATGGTACCTTTGTCGCTTGTACCTGCGCGTTCCATGAGCCCGGGTATCATCGAAAAAACCGATGGCGGATAGCCTCGCGTCGTGGGTGGCTCGCCACGCGAAAGCCCGATCTCACGCTGAGCGTGAGCCAGTCGCGTAATCGAATCCATCATCAAGAGTACGTTCTTGCCCTGGTCGCGAAAATATTCGGCAATCGTGGTTGCGAGATAGCCGGCCCGCACACGGTTCATCGGAGATTCAGAAGCAATCGAAGCAATCACAACTGATTTTTTACGGCCGCTCTCACCGAGCTGCTCCTGAATGAATTCGGCGACTTCCCGTCCCCGCTCGCCAATCAGCGCGATCACGTTGACATCCGCAGTGGAATATTTTGCAATCATACCGAGCAACGTCGACTTGCCCACACCAGAACCGGCGAAAATGCCGACGCGCTGCCCCTGTCCGAGAGTCAGAAATGCATCGATACCTTTTACGCCCGTGTGCATAGGTGTGCGAATGAGCGGACGCGACAAAGGCTGCGGTGGCTCGCCGTACAAGCCGCGCGTTTCGCCCTCAACAAGCATGCCACGATTATCAATCGGTCGCCCCATACCGTCTATGACACGCCCGAGCACTGCTGATGTCAGCGACACCGAAGGCATGTTGCCGGTAGAGACCACACGATTACCTGCAGACACACCCACGATTTTTTCCAGCGGTGCCAGAATAACTGTACTCTCGCGAAAACCGACAACTTCGGCAAGTATATAACTTTCTTCTGAACGTTTACCAGCCGGTGAAAAACGCTCAATCGTAGAATTCACTTCAATATGGCAAAGTTCGCCGAGACGCACCTCGGGCCCTTTTGAAAGCACCACGTTACCCTGAATCTCAAGCACCGACCCCAGCGAGCGGATCGTGTCCGTCTTCCGTATTATGTCTCTATATTTGTCCAAAAGCCGGACTTCTTTGCTTACATTTCTTGCTATCATCGTGCTTATCCTTCCAAAAAGCCTGCGGCTTTAGATGAATTACATTGGTTTTGCATCTCTGATTGCCTGTTCGATTTCTTTCAATTGGGTAGAAATACGTGCGTCGATTGCACCGACGTCTGTTTCGATGATCACGCCGCCGCGGTCGACACGTGAATCTTCGTATATGTTAACCTTGCGCAGAGATTCCATCATTTTCACGATCTCGTCTTTATGCGCCGTCGTCAGCTCAAGGTCAGCGAAGTTGACGCGAATATCGATTCGGTCACGCTCTTTGATGCGGGCGAGACCCTCACGAATATTGTTCAGTACAACTTCTTTACGTTCTATAATTTCATCTTTTATTACTTTGCGCGCAATCATCAGAATCATCTCAACCATGAGCTTCTCAGATTCTTTGATAATCTGTTCGCGCACGTCGATCGCGTTACCAAGAATGGTACCGAGACGGTCAATCAGGCGCCGAACCTCGCCCATGCCCTCTTTATAGCCCTGCTCGCGGCCTGCGTTATAACCTTTCTGGTATGCCTCATGGTTGATATCCTGAACTCTGAGTTCAGCTTCTTTAACCATGCGCTCGACTTCGAGCTTTGCCCGTTCAATGATCTGGCTCGATTGCAGACGCGCAGATTCTTCTTCTTTTCTGGCCTTCTCTTTCGCATCCTGAATCAGGCGAAAAGCTTCTGCTTTGCCTTCTTCGGTAATGCGCTGCGATTCTTTCTCCGCCTCTTTTTGGCGAATTTTGATCTCTTGCTCTGTTTCTTCGCGGTAGCGCTGCAGTTCGGCTTCAATCTCTTCGATCGATGGCCCGGTATATTGTTCGACGATATTGCCTTCTGCGTCGAGTTCAAACTCGGCCAATTCATCGAGCTGCTGAAATTTCTTGTACCGGTCGGGCAATTCAAGTACGATAGCAGAGTTCTGCTTCGCGACTTCAGTGTTTTGAAATACCAGACGTGACATAATATGCTATCTTGAACAGCCATGCTGAGCGCAGCGCGCTCCGCATGGATAGTTGATTATCGACAACGGGTGCCCCATTACTGTACCAATTCGTCCTCGCCGGCGCGTGCAACCACAATTTCGCCGTCTTCTTCGAGCTTGCGGATAATATTCACAATTTTTTGCTGCGCCTCTTCGACGTCCTTGAGGCGAATCGGGCCCATGAATTCCATATCTTCACGAAGCAGCGCCGCAGCACGTTTTGACATGTTGCGGAATATCTTCTCTTGCACTTCGGTATCGACTGCCTTGAGCGCCTTCGCGAGATCCTGGTTGTCGAGTTCGCGCAGTACTTTCTGTATCGCTTTGTCGTCGAGAAGAACGATATCTTCGAAGACAAACATCTTCTTCTTGATCTCTTCTGCAAGTTCTGGATCTTCTTCTTCGAGTGCTTCGATAATGGACTTTTCCGTCGAACGGTCGACATTGTTCAGAACCTCGACCACGACGTCGACACCGCCGGCCATCGTATAGTCTTCGTTTGAGAGAGTTGAAAGCTTGCGCTCGAGAACGCGTTCGACTTCACGCAAAACTTCAGGCGAAGTGCGGTCCATCTTCGCAATGCGACGCGTTACATCTGCCTGTATCTGGTGAGGCAGAGAACTCATAATGAGCGCCGACTTCGGCGCATCCAGATAAGAAAGAATCAGCGCAATTGTCTGCGGGTGCTCGTTCTGAATGAAGTTCAACAGCTGCGCCGGGTCTTGCCTGCGCACAAAGTCAAACGGCCGAACCTGCAGAGATGAGGTCAGGCGGTTGACGATGTCGATCGCTTTTTGTGTACCGAGCGCTTTCTCCAGAATCGCTCTCGCCTGGTCGATGCCACCACGCGAGATGAATTCCTGAGCCATCATCAGCTCTTGAAATTCTTGCAGTACTTTTTCTTTGTCTTCGGGGCGTATCTTGTCGAGACGCGCAATCTCATAGGTCAGAGTATCTACCTCTGCTTCAGACAGTCGCTTCATAATATCAGCAGCGACCTCTGCCCCGACGGTCAGAAGAAAGATGGCGGCCTTTTGTTTGCCGCTGTATTCGGTTTTGGCCGCTGTACTCATATTAATCCTCCGAGAGCCAGGTTCTTAAAAGCTGTACGACGTCATCTGGTCGCTCTTTAGCGAGATTGATCGCGTTCTCAATCATCGCACGCCTTGCCTGCTCTTCAATCGAGAGTTCCACTTCAACACCTTCTTCTTCAATAGCGCGTAAAGCAGCATCCCGCATCATCGCCTGGCGTGCGGCAAGTTCCTCTTCACGCAGACGGCGACGGCGCTCGATCTCACGTTTAATGAAGATATAAGCCACATACGCAATCGCCAGCGCAATCAGCGTGATCAGAATACCAATCAACAATTTGCGGCGGGCTATTTGTGCACGCAGCTCTTCGTCTTCTGCCTCAAACTGCTTGCTGCGATCGATCTGAAGGTGCTTTACCGAGATCTGGTCACCCCGGGCAATATCAAAGCCGATCGATTTTTTGAGCACGTCGGTCACTTTGAGCAACTCTTCATCTGTCACTCCGAGATACTTGCGCTCATAACCTGACTGGTCTGTCTTTACACCCAGACGCTCCCATTTGCCATCGAGCAAAACCGCGAGGTTAACCCTTTCGAGCTCCCACGGTTGTTTTTTGATCTTGCGGTGCGTTTCGTTGAACTTGTTGTTCTTGATATCTTCACGCTTGGTATACTTGGCCTTTTGGTAGTCGCGGTCTTTGTATCCCGGGGGAATATTGGGCTCAGTGCCCGCTGGGCCTTCGGGCGTGAAACCGTTGCCATCAAATTCTTCAGTGGTGCTCTTTGAAGAGACTTCAAGCGAATCTTTTACCACACGCTCAGAATAAGGCGTACGCGGATCATCAGGCGTCATGACGACGGGCTCTACCTCGTTTTTCTCGAGTTCTTCTTTATCCCACCGCAGCTTGGTTTCAAGGCGCACGACATCGTAGCGATCGCCGTAAACGCCTTCCCCGTAAAATTTCGTAAGAGACTTGCGAATGTCCGCGAGTAATTTTGTGCGCTGCTGTTCCTGCATTCTGAACTTTTCTGCGACGTCTTTCATCTCCGCTTTCTGTTTATCTGCGTCGTTGTCGAAGTCGTTGATCACATCCCCATCAGGTCCCGCAATCGTCACATTCTCTTTTTTCAGGCCTGGAACAGACCGCGCGACCAGAGTCTCAATACCCTTGATTTCTTTTACCGAGAGCTTTTCTACGCCGGGCTTGTAATCGAGAAGTACGGCTGCGGTGATCGGCTCTGACTTTTCCTGGAACAGCTCTTCGGCGGGAATGGCCAGGTTGACCTGTGCTTTTTCGACACCTTTGACATTCTGCAGAGTATGCGCTATCGCGCCCGAAAGAGCGCGCTGCTTCTTGATATCCTTTTCAAACTGTGTTTCTGACCACTTATCAATGTCAAAAAGCTCCCAACCGTGAACGCCCTGCGGAATAAGATTTTCCTGCGCCAACGCCACCATTGCCGCATTTTTCTTATCGGGCGAAATATAGATTGTATCGGTGCCTGAGCTGGTGTAATTGAACCCCATCTCTGTCAGCTTTGAAGTCACTGAGGCAAAATCTTTTGTTTCCATGCCCTTGAAGAGCACCACACTTGATTTTTCAGACGAGACATTGCCGATAATCGCGAGCGCCGCAATCACGACAACGAGCGCAGAACCCAGAATGATTTTCTTGGTTGTATCGAGCTTGCCGCTCAGCGCTTTAACTCTATCGAGCAGATTTTTTACAAACGGTGGCATATCTTTTCCTTACCCCTTAATTCCCTGAAATGCTGCGCACTTCAGCCAATTAAGGGGATTTAGCTTCTTATGTCTCTTCTTTAGATTGGATTTCACTTCAGTTACTCTTCGCGCCATTTTTACCTAAGGTTCGAGAGTTCGCGGTATGTGCGCACGGCGAGGTCGGCGATGTTCTTAACCAATGTCAGCGACATACGCGCCTTCTCGGCCTGAATCATCAGCGTGTGAGCCTCTACACCTTTTGGGTCAGAGACCACTTTTTGGCCAAGCGTCTCTGCGCTCACCTGCTGCTCGTTCACTTTCTCGAGGGCCATGACGAGCGCATCGGAGAAATTCTTTGCGGGGTCTTCGCCCAGCACCTTGACGGCGCGACCATTGTTGTGCCGCGCGTCAGAGGTTTTGAGAGAGACAAAGTCCCCCACCGCATTGTGCTGTTGAAAGAAGTTTTCGGTTATTGGTAACATTGTTTATCCTTTTTACGCTCTGCCTATCTGTAGCGCGCTCTGGAACATAGATTTCGCGCCCTGTATCACCTGCGAGTTAGCTTCGTAGCTGCGGCTCGCCGCGATCATATCGACCATCTCAGAGACGATGTCGACATTGGGATATTCAACGTAACCTTTCTTCGGGCCGACTTTGACTGCATCGGGGTGAGAAGGATCAAAAACGAGCCGGACGGGCGACGTCTCGTCGCGCTCGATTTTAAGCACACGTACACCCTCGCCGTCACCCGCGCGCAGACCAAATGGATACACCGGAGATTTCCAGCGGGTGCGCGTATTCACCGGCTGCATAACGACGCGGCGTTTGCGGTAAGGGCCATCGCCTTCGTTCGTGCGCGTTGTTGAGGCGTTCGCGATGTTGTTCGAGATGACATCCATCTTCAGGCGTTGCGCCGTGAGACCGGTTGAGGCGATATTAACTGCTTCAAACATCTTATGCCACCCTGTTCACGATATTGATCGTTCTGAAGTTATGATTCATCAGCGTCGTGAGCGCCTGGTAGGTCATCATGTTTTTTGTCTGTTCGGCAACCTCATGCTCGGGATCGACGTTGTTGCCGTCGTTGCGCATCGTCGAGTTATAGTCGATGTGCTGCTTCACCTGCACGTCGCGTATGTCGCGGTTACGAAAGAACGGGATATGACGCTCGTCGGTCATGCGGGCCGGTATCGAATTTTCTTCGACATGCTTCTCGATTTCGAGCGTGCGTCGCAGCTCGGATTCAAAACCCACTTCGCTGCGCTTAAAATGCGGGGTGTCTGCGTTGGAGATATTGTCCGCAAAGACCTTATGTCTCATCTGTGCGACGTCCATGCCCTTCTCGAGCAGGTACTGAGTGCGACCCCAGAGTCCGTTTTCCGTAATCATGCCTTTACCTCCGGGAAACCAGCGAATTCGATAAGGCTCCCCATAAGTGTATCGGTCATTGCGGCAGATCTCCCGAGGGATTTTCGACATCCGCATTTATTGTAGAGGTCTTTTGCCCGATGAAACTGGCCGGGGTAAACACTGAGACATGCGACCCTACGCGTTCGAGCATTGCCGGGTCAAGACTCACGAGCACACCGCCGCTGATGCGGGCGGTTACCGCATAGATCGCGTCTGAGACGCGCAGGTCACCCTGGTCGGCGAGCTCGCAGGCGGCCCGCGTGAATTGGCTGTCGGCGTCGAGCCAGCGAACGTTGTCGGCAATCGCCCATTGGCGCGCCAGCATGCTGTAGACCGATTTCACGTTCAGCATGGCGCGCAGAGTCACGATTAATTCAAGCAGAAAGAGCCTCGGCAGATAGACCTCGTAGCCTTCTGACAGCACCTGGCGCAGAAAAACACGCGCTTCGTTCACCTCGCCTTCGCCCTTCTCGAGCGCAGCCAGATAAACGCTGGCATCAATCGTCAGCTTGCGCGCGCCAATCATCAAAACGCCCCGGCCCCCGTATCAGGCGAGGTATTTCGGTTTGCCATCAGCCGCCCGA
This sequence comes from uncultured Leptospiraceae bacterium, assembly GCA_942492915.1. Classification (GTDB taxonomy): domain Bacteria; phylum Spirochaetota; class Leptospiria; order Turneriellales; family Turneriellaceae; genus Turneriella. The sequence continues at coordinate 720,657 of OW818662.1, read as the reverse complement.
GCGGGCTTGCCGGCGACTCGCCCACCTGGCCACTCAGCTCATCTAAAGAAGCCATGAATTCGTCGATTCTAACCGCCCCGGCGCGGCCGAGCTCACTATCGGCCCGATTCAGTTCGCGCGAAAGGCTCGTGACAACCATGTCGCGCAGCTTAACGCCGCGCAAAGCCGCCTCAGCTTTCGCTTTACGATAAATATCCACCGGGAGGTCAATGGTGGTTCGCATATAAGCATAAATATGTTTGTGTGTTTATATGTAAAGCAATAAATGTGAATTTAGCACGGTTGCTTCGAATGTTGATTGAGGTGGATTGAGCAGCGTTACGCGGTCGCGGCGCTGGCGACGGCCGCAGCAATGGATTTCCATAGCTGCGGCCGCGGTGATACAATAGCTATGGAATTCCGCAGCTCAGGCGATGAATTCAAGCAAAACTTCAACAATGGATTCAAACTGCCAGCAAGAAGTCGACATTCTTAAAAAAGAAAATAAAGGAAAGAATCAGGCGAATCCGGTAGCCCGGCATACACTCCTACGCCCCGGGAAGAAAAAACGTCTCGCCGATCGCGTCGCCGATCGCATTTGCCTGAGTCTGAATATAGTCCATGTACTCGTGCAACCCGTGCGACAGAATTTCCTGGAACTCTTTATAGTCGAGCTCAGACAAAAGCGCGCCAGTTCTTTTTTCGGCCAGATTACCATAAGTAAACGCCTGCGTGCCCGTCAGCTCGTGCAGCGAATGATTGATCCAAATTAGACAATAGCGTACCGCGCGCGGAAACTCGCGATCGAGCACGAGAAACTCGGCGATTTTTTTGGGGTCGATGGCACCGTGCTGGCGACGATACACCTGCAGGCCACTCGCCGATTTCAAAAGTGCACCCCACTGCAGCTGGTCAAGCGACGTGCCGACATCGGTTAGCTTCGGCAGCAGTATAAAATACTTCATGTCGAGAATGCGGCAGGTTTTGTCGGCGCGCTCGAGAAAACGTCCCATGCGCCCGAAGTGCCAGGCTTCAGAATGCGAAATGGTATCTTCCATCGTGCCAGAAAACAGCATCACATTGCGCCGGATTTCTTTATAGAAACGTATCAACTCAGTGGGCGAATGCCTACCGCGCAGATCGCCTACATGCGACTGAAAATTCTGCACCCAAAGATACAGCAGGTTCACGACCTCCCACATTTCAGACGAGATGTTCTCGCGCACGATGCGCGCATTTTCACGCGCCAGGTTCAGGCACGACAGAATTGAATTCGGATTTCGTTTGTCGGTCGACAAGAAGCGCATAACATTTTCTGGAGTCGCTTCGCCGTAGAGCTCTTTGTAAAGTTCGGTGTCTCCGGTCGTATCAATAAGAGGCTGCCACTGCCCTGCATAACTCGGCGGCATCTCGAGGTTGATGTTGAGGTTCACGTCAATGAAGCGGGCATAGTTGTCCGCGCGCTCGAGATAGCGATTGAGCCAGAAGATATTCTCTGCTACGCGGCTTAACATTTCGCCTCCCTGACGGGAGGCGGAAAATGCAACGATCTGACAGACAAGCTACGCTTGTCTGTCAGATCGTTGCTCATTTCTAACGAACTACCCATGTGTCCTTGCTTCCCCCGCCCTGCGACGAATTCACGACCAGCGAACCTTTCTTGAGCGCCACGCGCGTCAGGCCTCCGGGTAAAATGGAAATCTTTTCTCCATAAAGAACATAGGGCCTCAGGTCTACATGGCGACCCTCAAGTCTATCACCTACGAGCGTCGGTGTGCGCGAGAGCGAGATCGTCGGTTGAGCGATATAGTTACGCGGGTTTGCCTCGATTCTTTTTTTGAAATCTGCCTGTTCGGCCTTGGTCGAATGCGGGCCGACGAGCATACCGTAACCGCCGGCCTCGTTTGCTGCTTTGACGACGAGCTTTTCAATATTTGCAAGAACGTACGCTCGGTCGGTGTCGCGCCAGCAAAGGTAGGTTTCGACGTTCTTCAGCCACATCTCTTGCCCGAGATAATACTTCACCATGTCGGGCACGTATGCGTAGACAACCTTGTCATCGGCGACACCCGTGCCCGGAGCATTGACGAGCGCGAGGTTGCCCGAGCGGTACGCCCCGAACATGCCTGCGGCACCGAGCGCCGACTCGGGATTAAATACATCAGGGTCGAGAAACGTATCGTCGACCCGGCGGTACATCACATCAATCTGCTTGAGACCTTTGGTTGTACGCATCATCAGACGGTCGTTCTGCACAACCAGATCGCGGCCTTCGACGAGCTCGATTCCCATTTGGCGCGCGAGAAACGAGTGTTCAAAATAGGCGGAGTTATAGATGCCAGGCGTAAGCAGCGCCATGACTGGGTTGTCCTTGCCCGAGGTGTACTGCATCAGTTGCCGCAATTGATAGGGGTAATCTCCGACAGGCCTGATTTCACCGGTCGCGAACATGTCGGGCATAATCCCCTTCATGAGCTCGCGATTTTCGAGCACGTAGCTGACTCCCGAAGGGCAACGCAGATTGTCTTCGAGCACCAGCATGTTGCCGTGGCGATCACGAATCAGGTCGGTACCGGTGATATGACACCAGATTTTTTTCGGGGGTGAAAAACCCTCGCATTCTTCAAGGTATCCTTTGCTCGAAAAAATGACATCTGAGGGTATTACGCCGTCTTTGATAATTTTCTGATCGTGGTAGATATCTTCAAGAAAAAGATTCAGCGCAGTAATTCGCTGTGCGAGACCTGCTTCGAGCTGGTCCCATTCGGCGCCCGCGATGATGCGCGGTATGACGTCAAAGGGCATGATACGCTCTTCGGCGCCCTCTTCACCATAAACGCTGAAGGTGATACCGAGACTGCGCAGCGCCGTTTCTGCGGTCAGCTTATACTCATGCAGCTCAGACAAAGACATGCGCGACAGTTTCTGAGATAGCGCCTCTGCATGCGTACGCGCCTTGCCGCCCACGACGAACATCTCGTCGTGAAACCCCTCAACTTGGTAGGATCTCAGGTCCATCGCTCTCTACCAGCATAACTCATGCCAAGTCCCGGACAACAAGTTTCCTGAATCTGAATTTGCGAAGCAAATTCAGATTCAGGAGATCACCAATCGAGGGGGCCGGCGCCGCCAGCCACTGTCGTGCCGTTTAAGAACAACCCGCAATCAAGATTCGGATCACGCGGCGTTTGCCCTGTCGCGGGCAGTGCACCGGCAGTCAAACCGTCCGATGGTCCGTTGATGCGTATGCCGTCGCAGGTGAACACACCAGTGCCGTAAGAAAGGTTGGCATAGCCTACCCCCGTGGTGTCGTCGATCGTGAGCGTGCCCCCAGGCGGAAACGCGTTGTTGATGCCGGCAATGGTCATTTTGAACGGGCGCCATCCGCGCAGCGCAGATGAGCCGGTGCTCAGAATTGTTTTTACGAGGCCGCCTGCACCACCGTAGAAATCGCCGGCATAGATATCAATCCTCGCTTTTGAAACGTTCCAATCAAGCGCGGTTGCATCGTTATTGTATACGGAGAATTTATAGACTCCGTTCGTAAAGCCGGTGGAAAAATTCAAAATTTCAGGCCCGTACTCATAAGAATCATCGACAGCGAGACTCGTCGAACCCGTCGGCGCAGAAGTGCCGGTTTCTGCGCAATAGCGCTGTTGAAAAGAAACGTGAAACTTGCTGCCCGCGCCATCTTGAATCGCCGCCTCGTTATACGTCTGGCAATCGATTCCCGAAGTGGGGCCGACGACGTGCAGGTCCAGATCTTTGGTCTGGTTACCCCAGGTCAGAATCACCTTAATCTGCTTTGACCCCGATGCGAACGTGCCGACCATTGGCAGATACCCAAGGTTTGTCGTTGTCACATTTTGAATCGCTACACCGGTTTCATTAATTGTATAATAGCCAGGGATAGCGATCTGCAATGAATATACCCCCGCGTTGAGCCCCTGCGCGGCATGATCAAATGTCGGCGCGTTATAAGGCGACGCTCCCCAGCTCGTGACACACCCTGCGGGAAAAGCGAACTGCTTGCCGTCGGGGTCAAGGCTTGGCGTGCTTGCCAGCGTCGCGCTCTGAAAATCTTTCAGGGTAAACGTTGCGTTCGAAAGTAAAAGCTGAGAACCGTTTGAACCATCGACAACGGCGCCGATCATACAGCCTTTGCCCGTCGTGTCGACCGCGTAGATGTTGCCTGCGTTTGTAGCAGCGCCCGCCAATGATTCAATGTAGGTCTTCGTGCCTTCACGCACGGGGCCCACCGTACTCACACGAATACAATACCCTGACGTCGCCAGTTTAATGGGGATCGCGTAACCACCAGCAAGCGTCAGGCTGAATGAACCATCACCCGCCGATGCGGCGTCGCCGCCAATCTGCGCACTTGCGCAGAGCGGGTCACCGTAAAGCCTCACCGTGGCGCCGGCGATCGGATTGTTATTGGTGTCTCGAACGGTACCGGTCACAGAACCGGTGATGCGTTTACCCGAAGACGATGCGCTGAAGCCGCTTTCGACGCCTACCGAATCTTTAACCTTGAGCTGCGCATAATACGTTGCACCGTTCAGCTGCTTGATGCAGCTGAGACCAGCGCACCCGGTGTTAAGCGTGTACGATGAAGTTGCGTCGCACGTGCCGACAGAATTGCAGACCAGCACACCGTTTTGCATTCCCGGTAGTGGTTCGGTGCAGGCAGAATCTTTGCAGACACGTATCCGAATTTCCTGGGTGCCTGTGGGAATGCCAGCGCCGGTCACCCAGGTGTAGTTGAAAGTATTTGCATAGAGGTCATCGAGACCTGCCACGCCGTCGTTCGGTGCGGGTGGCGCGAACACCGTGTATGTCACGCTCTGCGTCGCTGCTTCATAGTTGCCCGCTGCATCGCGACCGATAAAACAGATGCGCACGGTGCCGACCGCGAGCCCGGTGGCCTGCAGCGGTGTTTCGGGCGATTTTTCCGGGTAGGTCGTGTTGTCGGCAACCATCGTCGCCGAAGCCGGGCATGCGCCGGTGACGATTGTGCCTTTGTAACCTACCAGGTTCTCGGCACCAAGTTTGCCAATCTGCACGTTGACGTCGGTATTGACCGTACTTTTTCCGGAAAGGTCTAGCGCGGGGGAAATCCAAGTCAAGACCTGCGATGTCGGGGGCGTTGTGTCATAACGAAACGTATGCCGGGTTACGGCGCTTGCCGAGGTGCCCTGGTAGAGCGCGCCATTATTCGAGCCGATGACGCAGATGCTGTAATCAGTTCCATTCACCCACGCGGTCGAATCGGCCGAGATATATTCAGTCGCAGAAATCTTTTGGCCGTTTACATCATAATCGCCCGCTGCCGTTGGGCAGGTATTGCCGCTGACGATCGTGTATTTATAGAACGTCACGTTATTGACGCGCACATTGTGGCAATTGTAGCGGGTCGGATTTCTAGGTAAACCGTTGTCGGGGGCCGAAGTTGTGCCTGCCGCCCCTATGCAATTGCCCTGGCTCGCAAGCGTCGCGGTCGGCGCCGTAGTGTCGACGACGAAGTCATAAGCCGTTGCCGACCCCGTCGCCTGATAGTTACCCGCAGCATCTTTCCCAACAATCTCAATGCGATACGAACCATTAATGAGCCCCGCTGCCGAAATTAGATCGCCGGCAACCCCAGGGTTCTTGTCGGTCGACCACGTACCCGAAAAGCCGGTACCGATCACGCGATACTGGTATTTTGACAGATCTGTACTATCGACTGCGACGGCAAAACTCGTCGCCGAGGTTGTCGCCACGGGAAGAGTATTGGCCACAAACGCGGCCGTTGGTGCGACTGTGTCGAGCAGAAAGCGCGTCTCTTGATAGGTTTTTGTCGCGAAAAAATCGGTAATACTGCCTGTCCCAGGTCCCGCCGGGTTTGTACATGCGCCCGTTGCACCGTCGGCTGCGGCGGTATTACACTGAAAGTTGCCAACATTATCTGCCGCGACAACTTGAACGTTATAGCATTGGCTGACCGAAAGCACCTCATTGATCGGCAGGTTGGTCGACCGGGTGGCGCTCCACGCGCCAAATGTGTAGCCGGCGCCTGTGCAGGTTGGCCCGGCCTTGGTGCCCACGCGGTATTTGTAGCTCGCGGGAATCTGCGCCGACACCGGAGTCGCAGCCGAGTAACAAGGCACCGCGTATCCGTTCGGAAAACCCGCTTCGATGCAACTTCTGTAGGCGACTGAAATGTTCGTGACGGTGCTGCTCGTCAGCGCGGCAGGCACGTTCGAGAGGCCAATATCTGAGACAGAGGTGTTGTCGACGGAAAAGAAAATTTGCGTCAAGTCGCTCGCAGGCTGCCATGCACCAGCGTCGTCCTGAATCATGAGATCGATGCGAAAATCGCCCGTTGGAATCGTATTCGGAATCACAAAAGTGTTCGCAACCGGCGCCGGCGCGCTAAGCGCAAAGTGGTCGCTGCCAAGGGTCACATTGTAGAGGCGCCAACGGTAGGCAGCCCCGCGCGCGTAATCTCCGCGCACGGTGACGGTAACGTCGGCGGCCAGCGTCGTCGCTGACGATGGGCAGGTGAATGTACCCGCATCATCGAGACAGGTGGCCCGCAACCATCGTGCGCCCATGAACTGCTTACTCCGATTTTCGTCACCCGGCAAGAGATCATCGAGGTACAGATTTTTAATGCCCGACACGCTGAGCGTATAGCTCTGCCTCTGCATGCGTTCGTTATCGGGCGCGTTGGGGTCGAGAAACAGATAGACCTGATTGGTCTCAGCGCCTTTGGTAACCGAAATCGGGTTTAGCCCAGGTATAGAATAGTTGCTGAGCGTCAGAGCGCCCTTCTCATAATCGAGCGGTTTGTTGAACCCGACGAGAATCTTCGTGTTGGCGACCGGCACGACTTCGAGTAGCTTAAACTGCGCGTTCTCAGTCGAGAGCAGCGTCGACAGAAATTTGCCGACGCAGGCCTGCGTTGAAAGCATCAGCACAAGAATGCCGAAAAGCGGCAAACGCCAGAATGCGCGCTTATTGCTGAGCGCGGTATTCATGTCAGAAGTTCCCCATCTTGCATTTGCTCTGGTCTTGCGTTCCCGAGTTATCGGGCCAGTTTGCGTAACCGTTGACCGGCTCAAATGTGCGCGACGCGGGGCCGGTGCCCGAAACCGTCATTTTGAATGCGCGCCAAAGTTCGCACTGCTGCCAGTCTGTAGTCGAAGAACAGCCGGCGGCCGACGCGGCTTCGGTAAAATCTGGTGTTGCAGCCGGTGCGCCTGCCGCCATTTGAAAGGCGAGGCCACTCGCATCATAAACGCGTATTTCTACGTTGGTGACATCCCACTGCTGGTTAAACTTATCGGCACCAGGGTAAGAAGCGGCGAACCATTGACTCCAGTTCGCGACGCTGAACCAATAGGTACCGTCGGTGTAGCCGCCGATGAAATTGATCGCTTCGGGGCCAAAACCCGTGATCGTGTCTTGCACGAGCGCCGTGGTCGTGTCGGGGCTCGTGGGAAAATAGTTACTCGCATTATAGGCCGCGTTGCCCTGAATGTAAGTGCGCGTCTTGGCGGAATATTGCTGTGCCCACGTCATGCCGACATTCGGCCGTGCCGCCCAGGTATGGAACAGTGTGTTATTTCCGGTGCCGCAATCGTCACCGTTCACGTTGGTTACGGTTTGCCCTGCAGGCAATGTGCCGACGACATGCAGGTCAAGGTCATAGGGGTCACCGGCCCCCCAGCTCAAAACAACCTTCAGATCTTGACCCGTCAGCGTTCGAACGAGCGGCAAGCGCCCTGCACTCACGTTGGTGAGCGGTAGCACATAACCGCTGGTATTGACAGCGTTCGAAAGGGTAAGGCCAGCGCTAAATGTATTCGTCGCCGGATCAAACAGCGAAGTCGCCGTCGTGTTGTTGCCCAGAACTACGAGTTGCTTTCCACTATGAACTCCCGTAGCAATCGAAAGGCTCGAAGCGCCGCCGGCTGCAATAGCAGAGAGCACCGGCCCGGTTCCGAAACTGCTCGTTGCAGGGTCGTAGAGCGAAGTCGAGGTCGAACCGCCGCCATGGACAAATAGCTCTTTGCCCGCGTTTGTACCAGAGTTGATGCTGAACGCATGCGCGCCCGGGCCGGCTGACCCGTCTAGCGGCGAACTCGCCGCAAAGTTATCAGGCGCAGCCGGATCGTAGAGCGCAGTATTGTTGGCGCCGTTTGCAAGCACGATGCGTGTCTTGCCTGCATCGGGCCCGGTCGATATCACGCGAGAGAAGGCACCGGTTCCTGCAGCCGCTGGCAAGGGTCCCGTCATCGCAACAAACGCGTTCGTCGCCGGATCATAAAGTGATGATGTTGTTGCACCGCCACCATGTATCACGATGGTTTTTCCATTATGCGTGCCCGCCGTAAGGGTAAAAGCATGCGCACCAGCAGCGGCATTGGCCGACAGCGCAGGGCCGGCGGCGATCGTGTGCGTCGCCGGATCATACAATGACGTTCCCGTGGTACTGTTGCCGTGTACAATCAGCACCTTGCCGTTGTGCAAACCCGAAGTGATGTTGAATGCATGCGCACCGGCACCGGCATTCCCCGAAAGGTTTGGCCCCGCCAGAGAACTCGAAATATCAATCGGGTTGAATATGCGCGTGGTGTTCGTTGTGTTGCCGCGAAGCATCAGATATTTGCCGCTAAAAGGGCCACTGGGTATCGCAAAGGCCAGAGTGCCGGTATTCGGTGCCGCACCGCCGCTGACTGTCGGCCCGGCTCGCACCGAGTGTGTGACAGGATTGTAAATCGTTGAGGTCGTCGCCCCGCCCGCACGAATGATCAGGAATTGTGATTCGCCGGGGCTTGCTACCACAAGGTTTTCTTGCCAGAGTTCGTTATATGTCTGGTTACCTGCATCCCAGCTGCTGCCGTTGACTTGCAGCGAATAAGTGCCTGGCGTTACCGCGCTGAAAGTGACGTCACCGCAAATCCCGTTGCCATTCGATCTTTGTTTGGGCAAATTCGTTGGCGGATTGCCGGCAGGTGCGACGTCGTCGCAGTCCGTGTATGCATTGTTGGTCGAAACCGAACGCGCAGCAGTGCCCACGACATTTCCCTGCCAGTCGATGAGCTTAACTTCTGCGTAGCCCAGCATCCAGCCGTCGTCAGCGTCGACAATCTTCGCGACGATATTACGGGGAGTCGTAGCCGAAAGCGGCACCAAGGTCATCGAGCCAATGTTCGTCACGATGGTCGCTCCGCTGCCTTCATCGCGTACACTAATGCCGCGCTTCATCGCAGGTCTGTATGTGGCGTCAGAAAATGCGCCGGCAATACGGTATCGATTCTTCGCCGTATGCACGTCGGTGAACGTGAAATTACCTGACGCATTGGTCACCTGGTCGGGGTACTGACCGCTGAGCGATGTACCATCAGCTTCGTAGATGCGGATTGAAACACCGCTGATGGCCGCGCCGGCTGTGTTGACGACCTTGCCGGTTATACGCCCTTTGACGAAGTGCTCGGCTGACGTCGCAGACCAATCACTGCGAAAATTACCATAGGGGTCGCCTGCCTGAACGCGTGAATAGACCGTGCCTGAGGTGTAAGGGTCAACGGCAATGGAAAACTGTTTTGTACCGAGAGCCGCGGGGCAATCGGGTAAAGTGATATTCTTGCAGCTTGGTACGTACGTATCGCTGATCAATTGCGTGAATGCTGTGTCTTTTGCGACCTGGACCCGATAGGTCTTGGTATCGCTCGTCGCACTGCCGTTATCGATGAAAAAATTTATAACCGGCGTGCTGAAAGACGCTATACTCGCCGAAGCCGCAGCAAACGCTGGGTTGTTCGCCGGCGGTTCTGCGTCGACTGTCCACTCTGCTGTTGAGGTCGCCGATGCGACTGCCTGCCAGTTGCCAGCAGCATCTTTGCCGATGACACAAACTTTGTAAACGGTGACGCCTGTTGTCGCAATTGCCGGCGAGCCAAGGGTGATTGCAGTGTCGGCCGTCACCTCGGAGTTATAGGTAGCGGTTGTGCAGCTCGTGCCCGCCCCTGTCACCAGGGCATAACGATAGCTGATCGCTGCGCCCGTCGACGAAATCTGCAGTTCATATCCGGTTGTTTGCGTCGTGGTCGTCGGCTGTGCGACCGGGCTAATCCAGTTGATGATCGTTGTCGGTGGTGTGGTGTCGATTGTCCAGGTGTACTTGGTGATGATCGGCGCTGTCGCCGTGCCTGTCCAGCCTCCCTGCCAGTAGAGGCCGCTCACGCTCTTGCCGATCGCGCACACCGTTTTTTGCGCCACGGTGTCGGTAAGCCCCGTTGCGGTGATCGGCGTCGTCAGCGGTTGTTCGGGCAGCGCATCCCAACCTGTGCCCGTGTTGCAGTCGGTGCCATCGACGATCTTGCCTTTGTACGCGGCGGCTCCGCTCGAACCAAGTACGTTCACTGTGACTGACGTCATCACGGGAGTGATCGCTGTCAGATCAGAAAGCTGAAAGACGGCTTCGACGGCACCGGTGTCAATCGTGTAAGAATACGTACCGCCCGAAACGGGCGTCGCCTGCACGTTGCCCGAAGCATCGATCGCAAGCACGCGCACGCGCACAGAGCCCGGCACGAGGTTGGCAACGTAGACGGCGTTGGGTATCGCCAGACCAGAACTTGCGAGATCGGGAGAACCGCGCCAGGTATTCGTGACGCAGTCGTTGATCGTCCCATTGTCGAGGCAATACCTGAAATATGATACATCCGCACCTACGGCGCGCACGCTGAGACTCAGCGACGCCGTCACAGAAGCCGGCAGCGTCAAAGGATCAAGCAGCGCCTCGGGAGCTACCGTGTCTTGCACCCATGACTTGCTGTAGACGTCGCCCGCGGTTTCACTCTGCCAGTAGCCGTTGGTATGCTTACCGACGATATAGAGCGTATGAAAACCTTCGCTGAGACCCGCGAGGTTCAATGGAGTCGCAATCGGAATTTCTGCAGACCAGGCGCCCGTGTCGATTTTGTAGCGATACGCAACGGCGTTCGCACCAGTGAGAATTCCATAGAGCGCGGAGTGATTATAGAAAGGGGCATTGGTGCAATTTGCGCCGGCTCCACTGGTCAGCTGGCAGAGATTAATCACACCCAGCGTCGCAGGCAGTGTATTCGCCGTGTCTGACGGATTGCGCCACGCTACGCTCGTGATTGCAGGCGACGGCAAACCAATAAACGAGAGTTGCAACACGCCGTTCAGTACACCGCCATCGGTGCTCACGAGATTGAGCATGGTTAAATTATATGAGATAGATTGTTGTATTGTCGTCGTAATGACGAGCGTGCGGGCATCGCCTGATTTTTTGGTGATACCCGTTATCTGCAGACCGTTGCTCAATATGAAGTTCGCAGAATTCAGGCCTGTCGCGTCGGTGCATTCTTTTGTGAGCGTAACTTCGAATTGGGTGCTCGAAACAGCGAGATGTGAAACGTAAGCCGGGGGCGACCCGGCCGCCGAACCGCCCGGATCAAGTGGGCTCACAACGCCCGATGAATTCGATTCTTTGGTCTGGTCTTCGTTTCCAGAAACCTTGCCGCACGAGGCGGTGACCAGCAGAACCGAGAGTGCGAGCACTAATGTCGTGATTTTTCTCATGCTGTCCTCTATAGTACTCTTGGACGGTTTCCTCTTATCATGTACGACATTTGTGCATGCTGAACTATAATGAGGGCACAACTATAACTAAGAGCCTCCTGAAAAAGGAAACTGATGGCAGAGATGCGTTATGTCACATCAAATGAGCGATCAACCCCTCTTGAAATGGCAGTTGGTTTAAAAAATCATCATCGTCGCACCGAAGCCGATGCGCAGCGCCATGCCGATTTTCTCTTCGAAATAGACAAAATGATCGATCACCATGATTGCCTGCCAGCGGCGGTCAAAATCGTACGCGGTGACAAAGCCGTATTTCATGATGATATCGCCCGAAACGGCACGAATATTGCCGATCGGTGTTTTGGTGTCAGACGTGATGTTTGTCAGGCCAAAACCGAAATAAGGCACAAAACGCAGGGTAAATTTGGGTGAAAAGGGCACATCGTACGCTTTGCCGACCGCGCCTGCGTTGGTTACGAAATCCGCATTGGTATCTTGGCCCACTTTGCTGAGCACCGACGTACCGGTGACTTTATAGAAACTGAATTCGTAAATCAGCAGGGTATTTTCGAATATTTTGGATTTCGGAAGTTTAATGAAACTCGTTTCTGCCGACGCCCACAGGCTGCCGCCGAAACCCATGTTGAGCACCTGCGAGGCCTGGCCGATGGGTATTGTCATGGGTCCATAAAGCCCGACTCTCAGATCGAGCATGCTGCGCTTCCACGGCCGACCATAGTTATTCGCTGCGCTCAGCTCGCCTTCAGCGATAGGTTCGGCCGGAGTGTCTTGTTTGCCCTTCCCTTTCGCATCAGGTTTTTTGATCGTAACTTTTTTGGGGGCCGGCGCAGCAGCAGACTTGGCTGCAGGTTGTCCCTGCGCAAGAATCAATACCGGAAAGAGCAGAAGAGAAGCATAAATAAGAAGACTGTGTTTCATCATCGCTTGTTTCCCTTATCGGTACTCCCGTGTGCTCAACTCGATGCGACGAAACAAAAAAGCCGGATGCAACAACAAAAAAGGCACCTTGCGGTGCCTTCTGGAATTTTGCGAACTTTTGGTGTGTTGCGACGCAACACACCAAAAGTGAATCAGAAATCGCCCATTCCGCCCATGCCACCCATGCCGCCTGGCATACCGCCCGGCATGCCGCCACCGTCTTTTTTCTCCGGTTTGTCGGCTATGAGGCACTCGGTTGTGAGCACCAGCGATGCAATCGATGCAGCGTTCTGCAGTGCAGAGCGTGTCACCTTCGCAGGGTCGATAATGCCGGCTTTCAGCATGTCTTCCCATACGAGTGATGCCGCGTTGAAGCCGATATTTTCTTTTTCGCCTTTTGCACGCTCAACGATGAGGCTGCCTTCAAGACCGCTGTTCGCAGCGATTTGACGCATTGGCTCTTCGAGTGAACGCATGACGATGTTCTTGCCGGTCTCTTGATCGCCTTCGAGCTTCAGTTTTGCAACCACTTCGATTGCCTTGAGCAGGGTCAGACCGCCGCCGGGAACGATACCCTCTTCAACCGCTGAGCGCGTTGCTGAGAGCGCGTCTTCGACACGTGCCTTTTTCTCTTTCATTTCGACTTCGGTCGCCGCGCCGACGTGAATTACCGCTACGCCGCCCGCGAGTTTCGCGAGGCGTTCTTGCAGTTTTTCGCGATCGTAATCAGAAGTTGTCTCTTCGATCTGCTTCTTGATCTGCTTGATGCGGTGCTGGATATCAGAATCTTTGCCGCCGCCTTTGATAATCGTGGTGTTTTCTTTCTCGATAATCACTTTTTCGATCTTACCGAGGTTCGCCATCGTAACGCTTTCGAGTTTCTGGCCGAGTTCTTCAGACACAACCTGTGCGCCTGTCAAAATCGCGATATCTTCGAGCATTGCCTTGCGGCGATCGCCGAAACCGGGAGCTTTCACTGCGACGCAGTTGATTGCTTTGCGAATCGTGTTGTACACGATCGTTGCGAGGGCTTCGCCTTCGAGATCTTCAGCGATGATCAGCAGGGGTTTGCCTGCCTGTGCTACCTGGTTCAGAATCGGAGCGATGTCTTTCACCGCGCTGATCTTCTTGTCGTAGATGAGCACATGCGCGTTTTCGAGCGTCGCAGTCATGTTTTCAGCGTCGGTCACCATGTACGATGACACGTAACCGCGGTCAAATTGCATACCTTCGACAGTGTCGAGTGAAGTTTCGATCGATTTGGCTTCTTCGACTGTGATTACTCCGTCTTTACCGACCTTGTCCATCGCGTCAGCGATGAGTTTGCCGATTTCATGGTCGTTGTTTGCAGAGATTGTCGCAACTGCTGCGATGTCTTTGTTTTCGACTTTTTTAGAGAGTTTGCCGATGTATTCGACGACAACTTCAACTGCCTTGTCAATACCGCGCTTCAGATCCATTGGGTTTGCACCCGCTGTTACGTTCTTGATACCTTCACGCGCAATTGCCTGTGCGAGAATCGTCGCTGTAGTTGTACCGTCGCCTGCGACGTCGTTTGTCTTTGTCGAAACTTCTTTCACGAGCTGTGCGCCCATGTTTTCGTACGCGTCTTCGAGTTCGATTTCTTTCGCTACCGTCACACCGTCTTTGGTGATGGTCGGTGCGCCGAATTTCTTGTCGATCACGACGTTGCGGCCGCGTGGCCCGAGTGTGACCTTCACTGCGTTGGCGAGTTTGTTGATACCCGTCATCAGTTTGGCACGTGCTACTTCATCATATTCTAACATTTTAGCCATATAAAATTCTCCTTAACTTTTTACCGGGAATTTAACCCTATTCAACGATCGCGAGAATATCTGATTCGCGCACGATGAGGTATTCTTTTCCACCGTCTTTGATTTCAGTGCCGCTGTATTTTCCGTAGAGCACTTTCTGGCCCGCTTTCACTTGCATCGGAACGGTTTTGCCGTCGTCTGATACCTTGCCGGGGCCTGCTGCCACTACAACGCCGATTGTCGGTTTTTCTTTAGCCGTGTCTGGTATAAAGATGTTCCCGATTTTTTCTTCTTTTTCAGGTGCCGCTTCAATAAGAACGCGGTCAGCCAATGGTTTTATCGCCATGTTAAATCCTCCTGGATGTTGGGCTCACAGGGCCTATTGATTCCAGGCAGCCTACGAGCACTCGTAACGAGTCATGCTATCACTCCGAAATGGAGTTGTTAGCACTCTCGGTACCTTAGTGCCAATTTAATAAAAAGACACAGGCCGGCAAAAATTTTTGCATCCCGGCCCAAACGGTGGGGACTCCTCCGTTTTTGGGCCCGGCCCCAGATGAAAACCGCAATCCGCCAAATTCTTGCAGTAAAGAAGAAAAACACGGCAATCTTTGGCATATTTCTGACGAAAATAGACAATGACTACAGACGATTTGCGCATCCAGGGCCTGAAGCCTCTGATACCACCGGCAATCCTTATTGAAGAAATACCCCTGCCCTATGCAGGACAGACCTTTGTAAACACTGCGCGCGAACATGTGAACAGAATCGTCAAAGGTGAAGACGACCGCCTGCTCGTGGTCGTTGGCCCGTGTTCTATACACGACGTCAAAGCGGCGATCGAGTACGCAGAAAAATTACAGCCGCTGAGAGACGAGCTCGCAGGCGATCTTGAGGTTGTGATGCGCGTCTACTTTGAAAAACCACGAACCCGCTCAGGCTGGAAAGGCCTCATCAATGATCCGCACATCGACGGCTCATTCAGGATCAACGAGGGGCTCAGAATCGCCCGAAAACTTCTTATCGACCTCACGGCGATGGGGTTACCGCTCGGCTGTGAGTTTCTCGACACCATCAGCCCGCAGTTCATCGCAGACTGTGTCAGCTGGGGCGCCATCGGCGCGCGCACCACTGAAAGCCAGGTACACCGCGAGCTCGCGTCAGGCCTATCGATGGCCGTCGGATTTAAAAACGGTACGGACGGAAACACCAAAATCGCGATCGACGCCATTCACGCGGCGCAGGCGCCCCACCATTTTCTCTCGATCACGAAACAAGGCGTCGCGGCGATCGTGCACACCAAAGGCAACCCGGTGGGTCACCTGATTCTGCGCGGTTCAAGCACCGGCCCGAACTATGAACGCGGCCACGTGACCAAAGCGGCGCACGACCTCAAGTCGGCCGAGCTGCGAGAAGGCCTCATTGTCGACTGCAGCCACGGCAATTCTCAGAAAGACCACAATCGCCAGCCAATCGTCGCGCGCGACATTGCCGCGCAGCTTGCCAGTGGCGAGCGTGCGATTATCGGCGTGATGCTCGAGAGCCACTTAAGGGCCGGCAACCAGAAAGAAGCGCCGTTGGAAAAACTGGAATACGGTAAATCGATAACCGATGCCTGTATCGCATTTGACGACACCGAAAAAGTTTTGCGCGATCTCGCGGCTGCCGTGCGCGACCGCAGAAGCAAACCGCACGGTTCGGGCGCCTGAATCATTGCGCACGGGAAAATTCATTTTTCTTCTTTTCGCTGCCGCGTGCGGTAAATTTGCACCGCCGGGCGAAATCGCCCCCCCGGTCGCCCGAATAGAAACGCGCAAACTCGAAATGCACGGCCACCGCGGCGCGCGCGGACTCGCCCCCGAAAACACCTGGCCGGCATTCGAGGCCGCGATCCGTACGGGAATGACGGCAATCGAACTCGATGTCCATCTGACGGCAGACTCAGAAATTATCATACACCATGACCCTTACACGAACCCCGGACAGTGCACGAAGCGCGACGGCAAACGTATCGGCAGGGTTCGTATTGCCAGAATGCTGGCAGCAGAACTGAAGACCTTCGATTGCGGAGCGCAAACCGACCACAAATTTCCCGGGCAAATTGCAAGCCCCGGGGCGCTGCTGCTCACGCTCAGGGATTTTTTTGTAACGCTACGCGAATTTGAAAGCATCGACCAACGGGCCGCGCAGGTGAAGATAAACATCGACGTGAAATTTCCACCGGGCAAACCCCCGAGCGAGCCGGAGCTCACGCATTTTGCGCGACTAATTTTCGAAACAGTTCAGAAAGCCAACATGGGGACGCGCGTCATGGTGCAGTCATTTGAAAAACGCATGTCGCCCGTGATGAAGCAAGCCGCTCCTGAAATACCCACTGCGGTGCTGTTCCCGCGCAAGCACTGGTCCTCGGGGCACGAGCAATGGTCAAAGCACATGATCAAGACCGCGCTGGAAATGCAGGCAAACATTGTCGCACCTTACCGACGAGACACGAATGCACAGCTGATCAAGCTGGCACACGCCAAGGGCCTCAAGGTGATTGCGTGGACAATCAATGACCCTGATGAAATGCGCGGCCTGATCAGAATGGGTATCGACGGCATCATTTCAGATTACCCTGATCGCCTCAAATCTGCGGCAGATTCTGAGCGGCAGCGCTCGTTGTTGTAAGCTGGCAAATTGAAATCAGTCGACATTCTGCCTGACGAATCGGTTTGCACCCATGGCAATTACTGAAGTCACGGCGGGTGTGGCCCTGTGCCGCGCGGCAGAGCAGAATATTCTTTTCGGATGTCCGCCCGAAGTGATCAAACACCTGATGCTAAAAGGCCTTGGCAGCCCAGAAGTGATCGTGCTGCCCGACACGCCCTACCGTTTCAACGTGTTGCAAAACTGTACCGAGTTTCCCCTCTACTATTTTCTCTTTGTCGAGCGCAACTTCATGCAGGGCAAGAAGCTCACGATTGTGGGCCCCCCTGCCCATCTGAAGGCTAACCGCAAGCTACTTCGCCTGACTTTGGTGGGGCCGACGCGTAAAGAATACGACGCACTGGGGCAGAGCCCCTGGTACGACGAACTTTACCGCGAAGCTCGTGCAATCTCTGTTAAAAATTCAGAAGGCAAAGAACTGACCATCGACGATTTTGTGGATTTTATCCCGTTCAAAGACGGCGTCGCCCGGCTGCAAAACGGCACCGAGATTCTGCACACGGGCCGGGATCAGTACCGGGTGAACTCCGATTCGATCGATATACGCTTCGAAACACCGCAGGCCCCGCCATACGATCTGCGCAGCGACTTCACAACCACGATGCCCTCGCACTTCGGGGTAACGGTGCTCGGCGGCGCCTCGGGCTTCATCGCCGACAAACCGTGTTCGGGCCTTGTGCTACACTACAATTCAGAGCATATGCTGATTGATTGCGTACCGTATCTCGAACAGGCTTTGAATGCGCGCGGCATTTCGAGCACCGAAATCCGTTCGATATTTCTGACGCACATTCACGACGACCATTGTAATATTTTTCCGCTTCTCCGGCTCTCAAACAAAGTGCGTCTCATCGCAACAAAAGAAATCTTCTGGATGGCCATGATGAAGTTGTCGCTGCAGACGCTGCTTCCCATCGAAGATTTGTCGCTGATGTTTGAATTTGTCGAGGTAAAACCATACGAAACAACCGAGTTTTTCGGTCTCTCGATCGAACCACACTACACTGTGCATTCGATACCCACGATCGGCGCGACGTTTCGCATGAAAGAAGGCAATACGTCTCGCAGCGTCGTCTTCATCGGCGACAATAAATCGTTTACTGATATTGAGTCAATGGTCACGCAGGGTATCGTGCGGCATGAGAAATTCGACGCATTGCGCAAACTGTATACCGATCCCTATGATATTCTTTTCGCTGACGGGGGCATGGGCATCTTACATGGCAACCCGCGCGACGCTTTGAAATCGCAGGCTGAGCGCATCGTTTTCATGCACCTGGAAAAACTGCCACCCGAGTTTGACGCCACATTCTCACAGGCAACGCACGGCAAACGCTATAACATCATACAGGGCAGCTATGATTCGTATATGATTCGTACGATGCACATTCTCAGCGACTCGTTCAGAAACATTTCGCATGATTGGGGCACCGCCCTGATGAATAACTTTAAGATCGTCACCTTCAACGCGGGGGATATCATCTTCAAACAAAATGAAGCGTCAAAGGGCATCATCTACATTATTCTCACCGGCAGTTGCAGCGTGATGTACCACGACGGCAAGACCCTGAGTGAAAAGGCGCGCAAAGAAGCGGGAGACTTTGTCGGAGAAATGGCTGTACTCGATGAAAACAAGGTACGCTCAGCTTCGATCGTCGCCGCGACACCAGTAACACTCTGTGCGATCGACGAAAAACTATTTCACGAATTTTTGATCGCAGAAAACCGCACTGACGAAATGCGGCACCTGTGGAAGGTACGCTCAGAAATTGAGAGATTCTGGCCGTTCGCGCAGTTCGCCGACAATGTCAAAGACCGCATTGCACGCGCCGCTGTGCGCGCACGGGTGGCGGCAGGTGAAAGCCTCGTCGAACAGGGTAAAAATGACGGAGAATTCTTCATTATTCTCACCGGTGAATACAGCGTACGTCATAATGGTGTAGAAATCAAGATTTTGCGCGCAGGCGATATGTTCGGCGAATACGGCTCGCTCGATGCAACGGCGCGTAACGCAACCGTAACGGCGCTCACCGATGGGCTGGTACTCGAGATCGCGCGCGGAGAAATTCGCAAGATCATCGAATCGGCCCCCATCTTCAGCTTCAGCATGCGCGAGTTGATGATGCGCCGCTCACGCGAGCTGAAGCTTCTCGACAGAGGTTAGACTGGCGCCCAGACAGCATAAGCTGCCGGAGCAAAGGCCTGTCAGACCTGCGCGAGCGCCTGATCGATATCTGCGATAATGTCTTCGACGTTTTCGAGGCCGACCGAGAGGCGTATGTAATCAGGAGAAACCCCTGTATTCACCTGCTCTGCTTCGGTCAGCTGTGAGTGCGTCGTCGATGCCGGGTGTATCACCAGCGATTTCGAATCACCAATATTCGCAAGGTGCGAAAGTAGCTTCACCGAGTTGATGAATTTTTTGCCGCCTTCGAGACCGCCTTTGATACCAAAACCAACCAACGCTCCGAATTGGTTACCCAGGTATTTTTTTGCGAGCGCATGGTTCGGGCTGTCGCTGAGGCCCGGATAGTTAACCCATGAAACCTTTGGGTGCTTTTTCAGATGCTCCGCAACCTTCAGTGCATTCTGGCTGTGCTGGCGAATGCGCAGCGCGAGGGATTCGAGTCCCTGGAGAAATGTCCAGGCATTAAAGGGACTCATGCTGAAGCCGAGGTCGCGCAGCCAGAGCACGCGCGCGCGTATAATAAACGCGATATTCACTCCGCCGAATGGCGCAAAGTTGCCGAATACGTCCCAGTACTTGAGGCCGTGGTAGCTGGGGTCACCTTCAGTGTAATCAGGAAATTTGCCGTTGTTCCAGGCAAACTTGCCCGAGTCTACGATCACGCCACCGATAGACGTGCCATGGCCGCCGATGAACTTTGTAGCCGACAGCACGACAATATCTGCGCCATGTTCGATCGGGCGCACGAGTCCGACGCCGACCGTGTTGTCGACAATCAGCGGTACTCCCGCATCGTGCGCAATCTTCGCAATCGCGGCGAAATCGGGAACGTCAAGTTTAGGGTTGCCTATGGTCTCAGCATAGATTGCGCGCGTTTTGGCAGTGATCGCCGCCTTGATTGCTTCGAGATCACCCGACTTTGCGAATTTCACCGTTCGCCCGAGCAGAGGCAATGTATTGTGAAACAGTTGGTATGTACCGCCGTAAAGATTGTCTAGCGACACAATCTCATCACCCGGTCGTGTGATATTGAGAATCGCGAGAGTCGCAGCAGCCTGCCCCGAAGCAGTGGCGACGGCAGCAACCCCGCCTTCGATCGCAGCGACGCGTTTCTCGAACACGTCGGTCGTCGGGTTCATGATGCGCGTGTAGATATTTCCGAATTCTTTGAGTCCGAAAAGATTCGCTGCGTGTTCGGTGTTCTTAAAGACGTACGAGGTCGTCTGGTAAATCGGCACGGCCCGTGAACCGGTCGTGGGGTCGACTTCCTGACCTGCGTGCAGGCCGAGCGTGTCGAGATGAAAGTCTGGCATAAAAAGCTCCTTGTTTGTTATTGTGGATTTATGGACAACATACAAAACATACTCGCCGCGGCAACTTTTTGGCGCTTTGGAAGACCTTAATCGCTGGTCACCGCCGCAATGTTCGCGGCCAATTTACCGAGCCCGCGGCGGTAAAAACTTGAATTCTTCAGTTTGCCCCTTGTTTGCGGCAACCTGCCGGCGGCAATTTCGTCAGCCGCTTCGTGCTCGTCGGCGAAATCATCTGCAGCGAAAGACGACGGCAGCTTGTTGTGCGGGCAGACCTGCTGGCAAATGTCGCAGCCGAAGATCCAGCGGTGCCGTTTCTGCCCGGGAAAAAAATCCACCTTGTCAGCGCGCCGCTCAATGGTCTGGTAAGAAATGCACTTTTGTGCGTCCATAAGGCCGTCGCCGAGTAGCGCCGTCGTGGGGCAGGCCTCGATGCAGAGCCGGCACTCGCCGCAGACGCTGGTCAGATCGTCTTCGACGCTGGCCTGAGGTAGAGGCGAAGCCACGGCAGCGTCAAGGCGTTCGCGCGTTAAGAACGCTGCAATCAGGAAATAGCTTCCCTGGCCCGATGCGATCAACATGCCGCTGCGCCCGATTTTTCCCAGCCCCGCGAGGCGCGCCCAATACCGTTCAGCGAGCGGCGCCGAATCGGTGACGGCACGCCCTTCGATAGACGCCCCAGACATCACCTCAGCGAGTTTTGCTTTCAACAATAAGTGGTAATCTTTTTGCCACGCATATCGGGCAACCTTGAAAGGCGCCGCGCGCATTTTCCTTTCGACCGACCTAAACCGGTAGGGGTACCGCAGCAAGAAGAGGCTCTGTGCGCCCGGCAAGATCGCCTCGGGGTTGAAGCGGTCTTCACGGTCGAGATAATGCAGATCGGCTGTCAGCCCACGGCCTATGCAGGCCTTAAACCACTCTCTGAATTCTGGCGACGTGCGCGCTATGGGAAGCGCCGCGACGGCGCTGAACCCCCGCTGCCGGGCAAGAGTTTCGATTTGGGTGAACCGTCGCCTGTCTACCACCGAGTCTGCAGCTGCGGAGTTTTCGTGTCAGGCGTCAGTCGCAAAACACATTCCCTTTGCACACCTTATGTTTGTGATTGACGCACAGAAAAGATTTATAGATTCATTATTCTTTCATTATGCTATACAGCAGCGCCAGTAAATACGCGGTTCGCGCCCTCGCCTACATGACATCGCGCGATGATCAAAAAATCTTCACGGTTGAAGAGCTCGCGCGGGGCGCTTCGGTGCCGAAGCCTTATCTCAGCAAGATACTCAAACAACTCGTCGCCGGCAAGATACTGCGCTCAAACAAGGGACCAGGTGGCGGCTACCAATTCGCGCGGCCTGCGGCTGAAATCAGCCTCTACGACATCAAGATCACGATCGATGGTATCACAGAGTTCGTCGAATGCGCTCTCGGCCTCGATTCGTGTAACGACCACGCCCCTTGCCCTGCCCACTTTGTCTGGAAAGACCTGCGGGCTGCCGCGACGAAATCGCTTCAAGTCACGACGCTGCCATTAGCGAACAAGATCATGATCGAAAAATCTGCGCACCCCGCTGCAGGCAAAAAAACAACGTTTCGCAAAACTACCTGATCACGGGGTCAGCAGTCACACGAGCCAGCGCAGCCACAAAACCAGGCGCACCATCCAGGTGGTTTTCAGGTCGGCCTCAGACGCAAGGCGTGAATTTCGCCTGATCTCATCGTACGCCTTTTGCCAGTCGCCTCTGCCTGATGGGGTAAAGACCAGCGTATCGAGGTTGAGCACCATACTGCGATAATCGTAGTTGGCTGAGCCGGTACCCGAAAATCCATCGACCATAAAAAACTTAGCGTGCGAAAACCGATTGAGTTCGGCGCCGTAGAGATACACTCTTGCGCCGTGTCGCAGCAGTCGCTTTGCCATAAGAAACGAGAGGCCGTCGACCCAGGCAACATCAGATTTTGACGGCAGAATAATTTCCACGTCAACCCCCTGACGCAACTTGCGCACGAGAATTCGCCAATAAAAGCCGTAAGGTACAAAATACGGAACCGCGATGATTATTTTCTCATGCGCCTTGCGCAGCCGCCTTTTCAGCCACCTCGACATCGAATACGATATCGCGCGCCGCCCACCAAAAAGTATCACGCGATTGTGGCTGCGCAACAACAGTCGCGTTGCCCAGCGTTTGTGGCTGGCGCGACGGCAGGCATTCAAGAACTGCCGTTTCAGCTGGCGTACGCAGCTTTTTTCCCGCGTAATGAAGCCCAGATCAAGCCAGCGGGCACGCCCAAAATAGCGCATCGAACACTCGTTCATGATGTTAAAACCACCGGTAAATGCAATGCGGTCATCGACGATCAGCAACTTACGGTGATTGCGACGAATCAGATAACGCAGCCAGTTCCAGCTTAAAAATTGCCAGCGATGGTGCATGAAAACCGACGCACCGCTGCTTTGCAGTCCCGCGAAAAAGTTGCGGGGCAAATCAAAACTACCAATGGCGTCGACAACGACGGTTACAGCGACACCCGCGCGGCATTTCTGTTCGAGCGCCTTCAGAAACAAGCGACCGATTTCGTCGTCTTGCCAGATATACATCATGATCTCTATGGTACGCTGCGCGCCCCGAATGGCGCGCAGCAGCCGCGCATAATAATCGTCACCTTCGCTGACAATTTCGTAATCAGATCGACTCAAGGCTCAGCCTGCGACGGCGAAATATGACGGCAACCTTCGTTTAGGGCAGCGCGGGCGCCCGAGCGGGTAATCCGCACCGGCTACCCGCAGTGCGGGGCGATCAGACCGGGGCGCAATATTAGCAGCACGCCCAGGGAAAAACTGTAGAAGGGTGCTGCGATACTGATTAATCGCCGTGTGTGCGGAGCGAGATAAAAACCCATGAGCGAGGCAGCGAGCATCATCGGAAAAGTCCCCAGACCAAACACCGCCATGTAGGCAATACTCTCGGCCACGGTCGCAGCCGCCATGCTGACCACGAGCGCAGCCGCGACCATGCCGCACGGTAATAGCCCGTTCAGGGCACCCAGCGCAATGAAGCGCCTGGGTCCCGCGGTTCGCAGCAGAGGCGCGATTGACTCCCTGAGCCAAAGATGCATTCGCGAAAGCAGATTGATCCTCATGTTTGGCAGAAGTTGCAAGACGGCAACGAGTATTAGCAGACTGCCGGCTATCCAGGCGATTTGCGACTGCAGGGCCCGTAGCGCAAGCGCAGCGCCTACAAGGCCGGCGATGGCGCCGAGCGAAGCATACGTAAAAATACGTCCGAGGTTATAGAGAATACGGGAAGTAACAGCAGTACGGTAGCCCGATTCACCGACCGGCAGCGCGAGCACAAGCGGCCCACACATACCGAGGCAATGGCCGCTGGAGAAGAAGCCCATCACCAGCGCCGACGCGAAGAATGTCATCGCACCGTGCGTTCGAAGTAGTAGGTTTCGCCGTCCGCTTCGAATTCGAGCGCGACTTTCCAGAATTGGTCTGCCTTGAATGCGGCCGCGACTGTCTGGGCACGTCCCTTGAATTTAACGGGTAGTTGAAAATCATCAGCCGGATTCAGCGGCGAATAGAACAGCAGCTTCCCGGCGACAACACGCTCGGAAAAGTACTGGGGCAGTTGAATCGTGACACCATTCGCCCCGCGGCTGATCTGCGACTCGCCTCGGGCATTGAGGCGCTTTTCTTTGTCTAACCGGGCCGAAAAAGATTTGTCGCGGTAATAATAATCGGGGGCAACCAGATCGACGCGTTCTGAAAAGGCCGTTTTGACGAAAAAAAGCGTCATGCCAATAAAAAGTGTCAGCACCGCCACGATACCGAGAGGCCAGGTTTTATCGCGCAGCATCGCCATCATTTGCCTGCCCCGCCCGAAATAAAAATAGTCTTCTTGCGGGCTACGACCGTGCCGTTCGACCAGACCTCGAGCTCAACGGGAAAACTCGGCGCCGTGATCGCCTCGGGTTTCAGGGCTACAAAGAACCGCGCGAGCGCAAAGTTCTGCGCGCCAATTTCGCCAAGCGAATCGATCAGCCGCAGTTCACCCTGAATTCCCGGTGCAAGCCGCAGCTCTGCCTGCTGCGCGTCAAAAGTTTTGTTGAAGATTTTTGCTGAGTACAGGTTGCCAATAAGGCCATCGGGCAATTTTTGCGCGAGCATTCCCGGCTGGCGCAGCAGCACTGTTTCAATCTTGTCGCGTGTCAGCAACAAGCCCGAGAAAACGCTGAGCACTCCCAACCAAATGACCAGGTAACCCAGAGTTTTCCACTTTAATGGAAACTTGTAGCCATTAGTAACGCTGTTGTATGAAGTGTAACGAATCAGACCGCGTGGTTTCGAGACGGCATCCATCATCTTGTTGCAGGCGTCGATGCATGCCGTACACTGTACGCATTCAAGCTGAATGCCATTACGAATGTCGATGCCCGACGGGCACACGACAACGCAGGCACCGCAATCGATACAATCCCCAAAAGGTGCTGGCGACGAGGCGCCCGCGCCCCCAAGTGAAACACCGGCGCTGCTTATGGTGATTGGTCCGCCGGCGGTCAGGCCGACGCCCGCCTTCTTGCGATTACCCAGAGTGCCACGTTTCTCGCCGCGTTTGAAATCATAGGTGACGCTGATGGTGTCGTTGTCAACGAGCGCCGACTGGAACCGCCCGTAGGGACACGCAAAGTGACAGACCTGTTCGCGAAATCGGGCAAACACCAGAAAGAAGACAATAGTAAAGAGATTAATCGCCGCAAAACCACCGATGTGCTGCGCGACGGGCTCAGAGATGATCTTAAACAGCTCTTCGCTGCCGATTATATACGCCAGAAACGTATTGGCGATAGCGAAAGACAGTAGATAAAACACCGCAATTTTTACTGATTTGCGTACAATCTTGTTCGCGTTCCAGGGTGAAAGTGCCAGCTGCTTCTGCGCCTGAAAATCACCTTCGATCGCGTATTCAATCTTGCGAAACAGCATTTCCATAAACACGGTCTGAGGGCAGGTCCAACCGCACCAGATGCGGCCAAACACCGACGTAAAAAGCACGATCGTAAGAATCATGGTGAGCAGGCCCAAAACCACAAGATAGAAGTCCTGCGGCCAGAAAACAAAACCAAAGAGTATGAATTTGCGTTCGAGTATGTTCAATAGCAGCAATGGCTGTCCATGAATACGCACGTACGGCCCGGCGAACATCAGCGCGAGCAGCACATAGCTTACTAATGAGCGTAATTGAAAAAATTTACCTTTCGGTTTCTTCGCGTACACCCAGGCGCGTTTTCCCTGCGCGTTTATTGTCCCAATATGGTCGCGGTACTCTTCACTATCCTTCTCAACTTTTGTCAGCGGGTCTGCTGCAGTATACATGGGAACTCCTTCTGAAAATATCTGATCGACGCCGCAGAATGCGGGCGCCGATCAGAACATATTTACTTAGCCGCGCACTTCTTTTCGCGCTCAGGGTCAATTGCCTTGGCCCCTGCCGGGTTTGAACCCTTTTTCGAAAAGATGTAGCTTACGAGCTGCTGTAAACCGGTTTCATCGATGGGCTTGCCGTTGCCGTAGGGCATCATGCCCTTCTGCTGAAAGCCCTTCTTTATATTGCCCATCACCGTTGGGTAATCGCAACCGTGTATCCACAGGTCGTCTGTCAGGTTTGGCCCAACCAGACCGCCGAGATTCGCGCTGTGACACGCTGAGCAGGTCTGCGCGACGTAGAGTTTCTCGCCGGCGGCAAGAGACGCAGCGTCGGTCAGGGGCTTAAGCCCTGTATCTGCTAGAGCAAGGGGTGCCGCGCCTGCTTTTTGCGGCGAAGCTGCCATCTCGGCTTCGTATTCCTGCTTGGACGATGGCCCGCCCGCCATATGGTAGTACACCATATAGACCACGGCGAACACGATCGTAAAGTAGAACCCCAGCACCCACCAGCGTGGCATATGGTTATCGAGCTCGCGAATACCGTCGTATTCGTGGTCGAGCAGCTTGTCTTTTTCTTCTCTTTTATCGCTCATCTGTTACCTCGCATTCTGCTGCGCTGCAGAGCCCTCGTCGAGCGGCAACTGCGCCAGCGCATCGTATTTCGCTTTTTTCCCGCGCAGCACCATGACGAGCATCACGGTGAAGACGGTGAAAAAGATGATCAATGTCGCGACCGGGTAGATCGAGACATTGCCTATATCGCTGAGTACTTTCGAGATCATATTAACCTCACTTGACCTGCGGCGCTGCCGCTTTGATGTCAGTACCCAGACGCTGAAGGTACGCAATCACCGCGACAATTTCTTTGTCCGCAGAAACCGGCATGCCATCTTTTTTTAGAACCTCGGCGATTCCTGCAGCCTGAACATTCAGATCTGTCAGGGCCTTCTTGTCGTAGAACTGCGGATAATCCACACCAATCTTCTGCAGAGCGCGAATTTTTCTGGTCGTCAGCTCGGTATCGAGTTGATTCTCAAAAAGCCACGGGTATGCAGGCATGATAGAACCCGGTGATGTAATACGCGGATCTTTCATGTGCTGGTAGTGCCATGCATGGTTATACTTGCCGCCAACACGGTGCAGGTCAGGGCCTTTGCGTATCGAACCCCACAGAAACGGATGATCGTACACAAATTCACCGGCCTTCGAGTATTCACCGTAGCGTTCGGTCTCAGAGCGAAACGGACGGATCATCTGCGAGTGGCAGGTATTGCAGCCTTCGCGAATATAGATATCGCGACCCTCGAGTTCGAGCGGGCTGTACGGCCTCACACTTGATATCGTAGGAATGTTGGTGCGTACCATTGCAACCGGCACGAATTCGATCACACCACCGATCAGCACGGCAACGAGTGTAAGTCCGGTAAAAACGAGTGGCTTACGCTCGAGAATACGGTGGCGAAAGCCTTTGGGGCCGTGGCCGTCGTCACCCTGCGTGAGCGCGGGAGCTTTTGCTTCTTCACCTGGCACAAACTTGCCCAAACGAATCGTTTTGAACATGTTGTAAGCCATCGCGAGAAAGCCAACGAGGAACATAGTGCCACCGACTGAGCGCAATACATACATTGGTATAATCTGCGTGACAGTATCGAGAAAGTTCGGGTACATCAGCGCACCTTCAGCAGTGAACTGTTTCCACATAAGGCTCTGTGTGATACCACCCCAATACATCGGGATAGCGTAGAACACGATACCAATCGTGCTGATCCAGAAGTGAAAGTTTGCGAGCTTCATGCTGTAGATCGGACGGCTGTAGAGACGCGGAATCACATAATACAGTACCGCAGCCGCGAGACCGCCGTTCCAGGCGAGAGCGCCGAGGTGAACGTGTCCAATAATGTAGTCGGTATAGTGTGTGAGCGCGTTGACATTCTTGAGCGACATCATCGGCCCTTCAAAGGTCGACATACCGTAAGCAGTAACGCCCACGACCATGAACTTCAGAACAGGATCTTGTCGTACACGGTCCCAGGCGCCGCGCAGCGTCAGAAGCCCGTTGATCATACCACCCCATGACGGAGCGATCAGCATCACCGAAAATGCGGTTCCGAGTGACTGTGCCCAATCGGGCAACGAAGTGTAGAGCAAGTGGTGCGGGCCGGCCCAAATGTAGATAAACACGAGCGCCCAAAAGTGGACGATCGAAAGTTTATACGAGAAAACCGGACGGTTCGCCGCTTTGGGTATGAAGTAATACATCATCCCAAGAAACGGCGTCGTCAGAAAGAATGCAACGGCGTTGTGACCGTACCACCACTGCACGAGGGCATCCTGCACACCTGCGTATACCGAGTAACTTTTCAGAAACGATACGGGAATCGCGAGCGAGTTACCGATGTGCAGCATCGCTACGGTGACAAACGTGGCGATATAAAACCAGATCGCAACGTAGAGGTGCTTTTCACGGCGGTTCAGAATCGTCATCATCATGTTGAGGCCGAATACGACCCAGACAACGGCGATGGCAATATCGATCGGCCATTCAAGCTCTGCATATTCTTTGCTACTCGTGTAGCCGAACGGCAGCGTGAGCGCGGCCGAAACGATAATGAGCTGCCATCCCCAGAAGTTGATGTTTGACATCAGATCGGAGTACATGCGCGCTTTCAGCAGACGCTGCAGCGAATAGTAGACACCCATGAAGATCGCATTGCCCGCAAACGCGAAGATGACCGCGTTCGTGTGCAACGGCCTCAACCGTCCGTAAGAAAGAAAAGAAAAGTGTCCCAGATAGTCGGGCAGGTACAGCATCACTGCTATAATAATACCCACCAACATTCCAACGACACCCCAGATAATCGTCGCAATGGCAAAATTGCGAACTATCCGGTTATCATACTCAAAGGTCTGCATGACCCCGGTTTCAACCGCCATAGTGTACTCCTTGTGATTTGTTTTTTTCATCGATCGTAAGATTACTTTCCGCCTTTGCGGCCTTTGGCGCCGGCCGGTCTTCGAAGAGCATGCGGATTGCCGGAGTTTCTGTATCTTCGTACTGTCCCGTATTATGCGCCCAGAAAAACGCAACGAGAAAGCCGGCGCCTAAGATAAGGCTGAAAACCAGCAAGACAAACAGTGCTTCCATCAGCGGGTTTCCCTCAGTCTGCTGTTTATTTCAGCCGACACAAACGCCAGAGCAATAACGCTGAGTGAACTTACCGGCATGAGCACTGCGCAAAACAATGGCGTGAGCTGACCGGTCACCGCTACGCTGATGCCCACAGCATTGTACGCGAAAGAAAGTGCGTAGGCGGTAATGGCTGTGCGCCGCGCGAGCCGCGCCTGCGCGACAAGACCGGGCAGACGGCCAAAGGCTTCTGCAGAAAGCACGGCATCGCTCGCCGGTGAAAAATGGCTGTTGTCTTCGGTGAGCGCCATGCCGATGTCGGCCGCCGCCAGCGCCGCTGCGTCGTTCAGGCCATCGCCCACCATGAGCACCGGCCCCGTCTCGCGCAGGTCGCGAATCACACGGGCCTTGTCTTCGGGACGCGCATTAAACTGAAAACGTACCGGCCTGGCAGCGCCGACGAATGCGGCGGCAAACCTTTCCCGCTCGGCGTCGGTGTCGCCCGAAAGCAACGACAGGTCATAGCGCGCTGAAAAATTACCCAGTGTCGAGCCAAGCCCCGCACGCATCTGGTTTCGGACCAAAAAGCGCCCGAGATAGGTGCCCTCTTTCGCCGCGCACACCACGCTGCTAAAGCCCTGCTGCGGCGCATCGGGTACCACTACCCTGTTATCCATGAGCCACGCTGCAGAACCCAACAAGTAACGTTCGCCCTCAATGTAACCCGAAAGGCCGAGGCCCGGCCTCTCAGTAAAACGATCGGGCACCGAATGCATGCCCGCGCCGAGATACGCACCCACTGCGCGACTGAGCGGGTGCGAAGACTCGCCTGCAAGCGAGGCGAGCGCCGTGCGATCAAATTCACCGAGGTCACCGTGACCGCCTTCGAATACAATGTCAAATTTACCGGGAGTTGTCAAAGTGCCGGTCTTATCGAACACGAGGTGTTTCAGATTAAAGAACTTTTCAACCACGCTCGCCGACTTCAAGAACAAGCCTTTGCGTGCAAGGGCGCTCTGCACAGTAAAAAAAGCGAACGGCTTCGACATCGCGAGGGCGCACGGACAGGTAATAACAAGCACAGCCGAGAATGCGTTCCACGCAGTTGCGCTGTCGCGCGGTAACCAGTAAAGCAGCGCGCCCGTCGCGATGGCGACGACCGTAAAAGTAAACCAAGGCAAGATGCGTTCGGCAAACCCTCCCGACGGTCGCGAGAATACCTCTTCGCCTTCTCGTGGCGAGCTTTCCCATATGCGGTTGAGCTGCGCCTGGTCGACCGCTTCAGCTACGGTGAGCCGAACCGATTGCCCGACCACCCTGCCACCGGGCTCGAAGGTGTCGCCACGGCGCAGCGAAACAGGTACCGACTCGCCGGTGATAAACGCATAATCAGCGGCAGCGGCATCTGACAATACCAGACAGCGCGCCGGTGCGATTTCGCCGGCCAGTAAACGGATCGTGTCGCCGGGCTGCAGATCTTTCACCGATGCAAAGACCTCACCTTCAGTCTTTTCAACCCTGACTGCGAGTGGCAGAAACAGCAGATTATCACGCTCAAAATTCAGCCAGGCATACGACCGACTCTGCACATACCGGCCGATGAGCAAGAAGAAGATCAGGCCTGTAAATGTATCGAAATAGCCTGCACTTGTGCCGGTGAATATTTCTGAAGCGCTGCGGACAAACATCGCGGCGATGCCGATCGAGATAGGCAGGTCGATGACTACCTGTTTCTGCCTCAGCGCACGCCATGCACTTTGGAAAAACTCACCCGCAGAATAGAACAGCACCACCGTCGAAAGGGCGGCATTTAATACGATAAAGGTTTTCGAGAATGAGGCTTCGAGCTGCGTTGAAAAGTATTCAGGAAGGCTGAAGAGCATGGCATTGCCGAAGGCAAAAGCTGCGAGTGCCATACGACGCAGCAGCGATTTGTCATACGCAGTGAGCTTCTGCGTCGCTTTGCTCTCCCTGCTGAAGTCGGGCGCATAGCCAAGATCGGCAACGAGCTGAATAAGCCGCGCGACGCTGACCCCGGGGCGCGCACTGACGGTCAACTGCTTGCGCAGGTAATTAATGCGCGCGCCCGTGACGCCTTCAAGCATGTCGGGTAATTTTTCAAGCAGCCAGACGCACGCCGCGCAATGGATGTCCGGTAACTTCATGATAATCGACCATGAGCCATCATTGGCTTTGCGCACAAACATCGCTCGAAACCAATCACTGTCGGCGTAACTGTAATCACCTGCTGGTTTTTCTTTCAGTGATGCGACACTATTCTCAGGTATGTCATAGAAACCCAAAAGGTCGCGATCGCGCAAGATAGAATAAACCGAAGCACAGCCCTGACAGCAAAACTCTTTTTCATCCCCGCCCGCGTGGCTGCCCGTTACGTGTGAAAATGAACGCTTTGCAACCGGCGCACCGCAATGCGCACAGGCCAATTGCCCGGTTTTCAAGAGTTCGATTCCACTCTGTACTGCGCCCATGAGTCTGCGCCAGAGTCGGCGCCGCCTGCACAACGTAAAGGATAAAAAGGTCTGCTTTTATTAATACTGACTAGTCCAGTTTTCATGCCTTGGACAAAAAAAAGGGGGCCCGGCCCCCTTTCAACACATTTGCCGAAGCCCGTAAGCCCCGGCCGATTTGTCTTTACTTAGTCTCTGGTGCTGCGGGTGCTGCTGCCGGTTCGGTTGACGGAGCTGCGGTAGCAGGCGCCGCTGAAGCAGTCTTGCAAGACTTGCGCGCTTCGGCATGCGACTTGTTTGCCGCTTTTTTGCACTCGGCACGCTCTTTGCCTTTTTTCGCTTTGCATTCGCTTTTTGCAGAGGCATACGCCTGGCCCGCGCTTTTAAAGCATGCTTTTTGCTCGGCAGTCATTTTTTTCGCCGAGAGGGTGGTAACTGCGAACGCAGCCACAATGAGAATCATGGTAATTTTTTTCATTAAAGGGTCTCCTGTGGGCACTTTGGCCCACGGAGTAATACGCACTGCTGCCCTCTGGCGGACGCCAAAAAGGGCCAACAGTGATTTATGCGGGGAGCGCGGCGGGCATGCTCACAGCTTCTGCGTCTGCATCGTAGATTTCCATGCCTTCCATGAGTTCAGGGTGTTCTTGCCTGAAAGCGTTCACAACAGCCTCTGTCAAAAGCGAGCGCGCCTCGCGCGAAACGGGAAAGAAGACATCCGCATATTCGCCGTTTCTGAGGCGAAACGAAGGCATGCCTAAAAATACGCCCTTGCGCCCTTTGACCAGCCGCAGGTTCTTTACCACAAACGCATCGGACAGCGTCACATGCGCATACCCGAGAGTATTTCTGCCGTCTGCCTGTGGAAAAACCTGTATGCGCGTAATACGAACGTGCTCCATTTTTAAATCTCCCTTGCTGCAGGCGGTCGATGCGACCCGGGCGTGAAGCTCAGAACCCGACAAAATGCCGGGCCAAAAGCCACTGCGCCGCATAGTACGTCAGCGACACTGCCGCCTGCGCGTACCAACTTGGACGCACAAACTTGTTAAACGCCAACAAAAAATCTGAGACGGCGAACGAAACGGTACCTAATACCGCAAGAGAAAATACGGGATATTTAAATGAAACCGCGAGTAGTAAACCCGTAACCGTGATATAGGCAAAAACCGGGATGATATATTTCTTTCGCCTGCTGGCAACCAGGTGTCGCGCCAGATAGGCAAAAGCGACACCGCAAACAATTGCCACGCCTGCGAGTACGGGCACAGGGGGCAACACTCCTGAAAATTCACCCCGCGCAAACGCAAAGACATAGTAGATATGACCAAGCAAAAAACTCAACAGGCCCGGTAGAAACCCCTTTTCGCTCAGAAGAAAAAGATCACCCGCGAGCCCAAAGCCAATCGCCGCGAGCCACAGCCCATTTACCGGTTGAGGATGCAGAAAAGCAAGAAACAATATGAACACAACGGGCAGCGGCTTCGCAAACGCGTAAACACGCCTTGCCCCAAGTTTTGTCGCAATCGCCGCAACGACCAGCAGAGCGAAGATGATGAGCCGATAGTCCATGTTATTTCCCGCGTTCGGTAATGAGCGCTACCGAAATTTGGTTGGTCTTGTTTTCATCGGTCGGGTACTGCAAAACCAGTTTTTCAATGCCGGCCCCCATGAATTCAAACGGCAGCACCTGAAAAGCGGCTTCACCCTGTTTGATTTCAATCGGCTCGCCGGGCGCCCGCTTTTCGAACGAGAAATCGCCTTTCGGAATTTCTGCGCCCCGCCGCGTTATATAAGAAGAATACATTTCTTCGTAGCGAAAGTGCTCGTACGCAACCGAAGTAAATCGCTGGGCATAAGTTTCGGCGCTCACAACGCGAAAGGTACGACCGCCGACGCCCGGTTCACGAAAAACAGCCTGGCTCAGTTTCAACTTCCAGGGCAGCGCCGTGTTGTTCTCCATATCGAAGCGCAGCAACGTCAGCGGCGGTAGCCGGTGAAACTTCGCGGGACTCGCGAGCTTCAGGTCTTCGGCAAGGGCCTCGAGCTCTTCAGCGTCGGGCGCCGTCAAAACAAGCTTCAGAGGCGCTGCCAGTAGTTCGATGCCTTTACCACGCGCTCCGCTTTTTGCGGAGGAATCGGCCACGATAAAAGTGTGCAACCGGTTCTCGGCGCAAGCGCCGAGCAGCGCTACCGACACGATGACGGCGAAGATCCTCACGCCCTCGAATCAAGCATGAATCGACGGCGACAAGTAGAATAGTTGCGTCTGCAGCGCATCGTCGCCTGGCAGCCAGGCGACTTTGCTGCCGGCGCAATGCGAAGATGCCGCTGTCAAATACGTCCGAAAATGCGGCAGCATTACGCCGGCCTCGCCATTTGCCACGGCAAACGGCTGCTAAAGCGCGTCGTCGCCTGGCAGCCAGGCGACTTTGCTGCCGGCGCAATGCGAAGATGCCGCATTTTCGGACGTACTTGACAGCCTAGCATCAACTGGCATGCATACGGCATGAAATCGATTGGTCTTTTTATTGTCGCATGTTCATTTACTGCTGCGCAGGCTGAGCGAGCGCCTGAGTATCGCGCTCGCAAAGCTTTCGAGGCGGGACAAGACTCAGAACAGCGGCAGATGCATGCGATTCGCGAGTGCGCAGTCAGCCGCATACACACCTGCGTCTACCCGATTATCGAGCACCTGAAAAAAGAAGGGCCCGAGAACACACAGCTGCGCCGCGAGAGCGCCAATGCGCTCGGCCTGCTGCGGGCCCCTGAAGCGCGTGAACCCCTGCTTGCGTTGCTTGCCAAAGAGAAGGATCTCAATACCAAAAATGCGATTATCCGTGCGCTCGGCCTCATCGGCAACAAAGCCGATATCAAGACCATTGCCCCGTACCTCGGCGACGCTGAGCCGATGATGCGCCGCCAGGCAGCTCGCGCGCTCTTTGAGATGAACGACAAAGCGGCAGCCGCCGAAGCCGCAGGCAAAGCGGCGGGTGAGAAAGACGACTTCACCCGCGCCGAGATGCTGAATACCGCGCTGCAATACGAAGGCGGTAAAGTGGAACACGCAATCGCCCTCAGCAAGATTCTGCTGAGCCCCGACCGCGCGGCAAGACTACGGGCTGCAGAAGTTTTGGGCCATTACCGCAACAAAGAGACTCTGGCCGACCTCGAACGCGCGTTTGCCGTCGAAACCGATTTGGTCATACGCCAGGCATTGCACGCCGCGATTCAAGAAACCGTTTTTAACAATTAGCCCCCGTGGCGAGACTACGGTCTTGCCGCCTGGCTTCGATGCCGCTGGCAACAGCCTTCTCGTTGACGTGGTGTCTCGATTTCAACTCATGCATCGCGGTGGCCGTGCAACGGTCTCGCAGCCAGCCCAGATGGCGGAATTGGTATACGCGCTAGTTTCAGGTACTAGTGAGGGCAACCTCGTGGGGGTTCAAGTCCCCCTTTGGGCACAATAAGCATAAAAAGGCAGTACCTGACGGGGCTGCTTTTTTTATGCCCTGAGACCTGCATGCCGCGTTCGCTGTTTGAAAACTTCTCGCTGGAATACGATGCGCAATACGCCCCCGTGCTGAAGAGCGCGGTGTGTAAGAAGTCAGGCGAGCTGCCCGCAATCTGCGCACACCGGCCAGAAAAGAACATCACGGTGACATACCATGATATTCTGCATATCGAGACCTCAAGCGGCAACACAGAATTCAGAGGTGAACAGCTCGCCGTCGATTCATACGCAGTCACATTTCGGCCCGACGTGCGCGTGGCACTGCGCGACGGCACATTGCTTCTGCCGCAGCCCCCTGAAGACAAAGCTCTGACACGCGTGACCTATTACAATCTCAGCAGAAAGGATTTTCTCTCGCTCGCGTTTCTGCGCAGCAAAGCAGACCGGCTGCTCTTCATCGGCGAGCTGCGACAAACTGAAATTCTGCTGCGCATCGCCTCACACAATACCGAAGCAGATGGAGCGTTAGCTGCCGCTGCCTATGAAAGGGCTGTCAGTCTTTTGGAGAAGGCACAGGGGATCGACGCAGATTCTGCAGAAGCCTTTTGTGGCTTCTTGAGCACACACCTGCATAGCCCTGATCATACGGAATCCGCAGCGCTGATCAGCGATTTTCGCCGGGTCGACCGTACGGGTGAAGCAGCGCTTATGCTCGCTGCGCTGCTGCACGAGCGTCGCCGTGCGAAAGCCCTCGTCACGGCAATCATCGAAGAATCGATTGCGCGGCTTGTGGCGCGCAAACCGAGAGGATACTCCGCACACCTCTGTG
This sequence comes from uncultured Leptospiraceae bacterium, assembly GCA_942492915.1. Classification (GTDB taxonomy): domain Bacteria; phylum Spirochaetota; class Leptospiria; order Turneriellales; family Turneriellaceae; genus Turneriella. The sequence continues at coordinate 684,844 of OW818662.1, read as the reverse complement.
CAATTCTCGATTTTGTGGTAGAAGAAAAACTCTCTGCGCCACCACCGGCGCAGCTCTTATGGCAGGCATATCTTGCGGCATCAGCAGAGCGTGCAGTAGGTGCCCTCAGAAAGATCTTTTTGCGCGCAAAATCACTGAAAGCAGACGAGGAAACGCTTGAAATGATCTACAAAACATGGCGCGGCTTCGTCGGCTCAGACACACAGGTGGAACACCGGCGCGGTCGGCTCAAGCAGCCGGCTTCAGCGATTAAAAAGATTTCTGACCAGGGCAGCGGCAATGCCGGGTGAGCTCTTGGCAACCTGACCCATCACTGTCAGTACATCAAAATAGTCTTTCCATTGCGTGATCTTGCCATTCTTTACGGTAAATGTTCCGCACACCCAAAACTCGAGGTGCACGCCGGGGCCCGATAGAATATCGGTTCGCTCAGTCAGTACATTACCATCGCGTTCGGCGATAGAGTGCATGCGCACTTCAAACCCGGCCGCGATGCGCATGAAATTCTTCAGCGTATTGATAGTGGCTGCCTTACCGTGATCGGCAGGCATCGGCACGTTCTGGTAGACGACACTCTCGTCGAGCAACGCTTCTGCTCGGGCCATGTCGAGCGTTTCGAGTGCGTGCAAAAACTCTTCGACGACAGATGTTGCACTTGTTTCGACAGTTACCATGTTATAAAAACTTGCTCTTCGCCACGCCTTCGTCAAATTCGCCGTAGCCTGCGTAATCAATAAGGTCGTACAGCTCTTGGCGCGTCTGCATGTTCTTGACTTCTGCTTCTTGCGAACCGTCGTTCTTGATTGCCGTGAACACACGCTCGACGGCTTTCATCTGCGAGCGCAGCGACGTCACGGGATAGATCACGAGCTTGTAGCCCCAATCCTGCAAATCTTTTGCTTTGAAGTAAGGTGTTTTGCCGAATTCGGTCATATTGGCCAGTAGCGGAACCTTCACTTCGGCAGCGAACTGCTTGAACTCCGCCTCGGTTTTAAGCGCTTCGGGAAAAATTGCATCGGCACCTGCGTTGACGTACATTTTTGCGCGTTTGATCGCTTCTTCGATACCGTACATCGCATGCGCATCGGTGCGCGCGAGCAGCAACATCTTGTTGCGTGTTTTTGCAAACGCCTCAATCTTGCGGCACATTTCGTCGCCGGTCACGAGTTCTTTGCCTTCGAGGTGGCCGCATTTCTTCGGCAGCTTCTGGTCTTCCATCTGCACCATCGCGGCACCTGCGCCTTCTATCTCAAGCACCATACGTGGAATGTGCACGACTTCACCGAAGCCGGTGTCGACATCGACGAGAATCGGCAGGTTTGTTGCCTGGTATAGCCCACGCACATAGTCAGCGAGTTCGGTCACGGTAAAGTAACCGATATCGGGCATGCCACGCGTCGCCGAAAAGGCAGCGCCCGAAATGTAGAGTGCCTTGAAGCCGAGCTTTTTGGCCATAAGGCCGGTCAGCGCATCGTGCGCCCCGGGGGTTTGTATGATCTCGTTACCTGCGAGCAGGGCTTTCATCCGCTCGGGGGCATCGTATTCGCGTTTGTCAAACATCCATGGCATAAGGCAATAAGGGACATTCAGACAGGTTGAAAAGGAATTTGCCACTGGGGACACCCAAAAACATCTGAGAGATCAACAAGCACGGAAAAAGGGAAAACCAGAAGCCGGCCTTTGGCCGCTTCAGCCGTGGGACTTGCCGAAGGCAAGTCTTAGGGCTTCTGGTTTTCCACATGTTTTTGGATGGCCCGGTAGCTGCAGATTTTCACATATGTTCTTAAGAAATTCAATGGATATATTAGAATACCTGAAAAACTCCCCATCGCCCGCATGGGCGGCCGAAAATGCCGCGCAGCTATTAAAAAACGCCGGGTTCCATGATGTGACAAACGCGGAAATTCCCGCGGGTGGTAGTTTTTTTCTGAGACCACATTCGGGCTTGTTGCTTGCCGTGCGCGTGCCGACGGCGCCTGATGCGGCAAAACTCCAATTTCGCATCATTGGCGCGCACACCGATTCACCACACCTGCGCCTCAAACCCAATGCTGAAATTCAAAAAGATGGCCTGACCCTTTTGGCGAGTGAAGTGTACGGCGGCGCGCTGCTTTACACCTGGTTCGACCGCGAACTCGGCATCGCCGGCGAAGTGTACTATAAAGGCCCAGACGGCGTGCAAAAGAAATTAATCAAGTCGAATGCGCCCGTCGCAATCGTGCCTTCGCTCGCAATCCACCTGCAGCGCGGCGTCAACGAAGATGGTTTCATACCGGCTAAGAAAGATGGATTAAATGCGGTGTTTGCAGCCGCTGCCCCGGTTGGCAGTTTCACCGAATGGCTCAGCAAAGAGGCTGGCATCGCAAAGGACCAACTTTTAAGCTATGATCTGTCGCTGTTTGATTTGGCCCAGGCGACGCGCGGCGGATTGAATCACGAATTTATCCATTCTGCCCGTTTGGATAATCTCGCGAGTTGCCACTCCGCGATCAATGCTTTGATTTCAAGCAAAGCCAAAAACACAATACAGATCGCGGCACTGTTTGACCATGAAGAGGTCGGCAGTGTTTCTGAAGGCGGTGCCGAAAGCGATATCACAGAAAATCTGCTGCGCGAAATTCTCGTCGCCTGCTGCGACAGCGACCGTGATTTCAGAACGATCATCGGCCGCAGTGTGTTTCTGTCGGCCGATATGGCGCACGGTTTGCATCCGCATTTTTCTGACAGACACGATACTGTCGAAGAGAATCGCCCCAAGCTGGGAGGCGGCGTAACAGTAAAGATTAACCAGAACAGGCGATACGCGACATCTGCAGCGACCCTCGCACTTTTTAACGACATCTGCCGCACGCATGCGCTACCGCACCAGACCTACACGCACCGCAACGACCTGCCCTGCGGCAGCACCATTGGCCCCGCGGTGAGCGCGCGCCTCGGCATGCCGACGCTTGATGTCGGCGTCGCAATGCTCAGCATGCACTCGATTCGCGAGACGTGCGCCTGGGACGACCTGGGCGTTTATGCCAGGTTCATGCGTCTATTTTTAGATTCTGAGTAAAGCCACGTTTCTGCGTCGCTGGTATTGTACTCTATCCGACCTGACCGGTGCGGCTGTTGATCGTGTCGAGAAAGTCAAAATCGAGATTCAATGTCTCATCGCCGTCGAAGAATCCCTTCAGTTCTTTGTAGATGACCGAAGGCAACGACTTGCCATCTTTCAATTGCGGATGGATTGAGTACTCAACCCACCTGCCCTGCTTGTTATCGAGCACGAGGTCTGCGTCGCGCAAAATGGAAAGGTGCTGTGAAATAGTCGGCATCGAAAGGCGTAGCATGAGCTTGATGTCATTAACTACCAGCGGCCGCCTCGAGAGCAACGCGAGAATACGCAGGCGCTGCTTGTCTGAGAGCGCCTTGAACATACGTTCGTATTCGCGCAATTGCACACTTAACGAAGCAGCGAAATGAGGTGGGTTGTCAAGCGCGTCCCAAAATGCAAAGCATTTTGGGACGCGCTTGATCATAATTAACAAACAGCTAACTTATCTATACTTCGCTATTTATCAAAATACAGATTTACGCCGTGACGCGACCTCGATACGTGGCGCCACCAGCTGCGACCAAACAGCTACGGAATCACATAGCCGGTCGCACAAAGGAGATGTAATGAAAAACAACTTAATGAAACTCACCCTCGCAGCGGCGCTTATCGCTTCAGCGTGTGGTAAAAAAGACGGCAGCCTGAAAATTGCGGGCTCTGATACGATGGTGCAGCTTGGCCAAAGCCTGGCGCGCACTTACATGGAAGCGAACCCCGGAAAATCTGCATCGGTACAGGGCGGCGGTAGTGGCACGGGCATTGCGGCATTGCTGAACGGTTCAACCGACATCGCAAGCGCGTCGCGCGAAATGAAGCCCAAAGAATGGGACCTAGCCAAGTCAAAGGGCATACAAGTGAAAGAGTACATCGTGGCGCTTGACGCTTTGGCCGTGGTAGTACACCCTTCAAACACGGTCGCAAAGCTCACTATCGCGCAGCTCAGCGATATCTACTCTGGAAAAATAACAAACTGGAAACAGGTTGGTGGTGCGGATAAAGAAATTCTCGTGATCTCACGTGAAAATAACTCGGGTACGCACGTTTATTTCAAAGAGCACGTTCTGCGCCAGGGCAAAGAGGCGAAGACCGGCGACGCGAACCCAGACCCACTCTCAAAACTGGAATTTGGTTCGAAAGTAACGTTCGGCGTCTCGTCGCAGGCAATCGCTGACCAGGTGAAGACCAACCCTGCGGCTATAGGCTACTTCGGCATGGGTTGGATTACGAAAGACGTCAAACCACTTGCAGTGAGCAAAGATGGCAAAGAGTTTTTCGCACCAACGAGCGACAACACTTCAAAAAAGAAATATCCTATCGCGCGTGGTCTGCAGATGTACCTCAACCTCGCTTCGGGCGAAAAAGGCCAGGCCTTTATTGATTTCGTCATGAGCCCTGCGGGCCAGAAAGTCATCAAAGACCAGGATTTTGTTCCGGTAAAATAACGCTCTGGGGGGGCAGCAATGCAGCTGCCCCTATTATCTGGCGATATTTCGTCATATAACGAATAAAGATATACGCAAAGTCTTAAACCCTTTTTTTGGTATCACCATATGGAATCGCGCAACCGAATCGCCGAGTTCCTTGTTGAAAAAGGCCTGATCAGGCTTTCGGGCTACGCAGCCGTCATTGTGCTGCTGCTGATACTCTCGTTCATGCTGCGTGAGGGGCTGCCGTTTCTCGGCGTCTACAGTGCATCTGATTTTCTTTTCAAGACCGACTGGTATCCGCTGTCAAACCGGTATGGCATGCTGCCATTACTCACCGGTAGCCTCATGGTCACGGTCATTGCACTGACGCTAGCAATGCCGCTCGCGATCGGCACCGCAATTTTCATGTCTGAAATCGCTCCTGCCCCTGTTCGCAATACATTCAAGATCTTACTCGAGATTCTTGCATCTATACCCTCAGTTGTGTTTGGATTTTTAGGTATCATCATTCTCGGACCCTGGGTACAAAATACATTTAACGTACCCACGGGGCTTAATGCCTTTTCTGCAGGCATACTGCTGGCTTTTATGGCGCTGCCAACGATTGCAAGCGTCGCCGACGAAGCGCTGCAGGCGGTGCCGCGCAGTCTGCGCGAAGCGTCGCTCGCTCTGGGGGCAAGCCGCATACAAACCGTATTTCGCATTACTTTTCCGGCGGCCTCTTCGGGAGTTATCGCCGGTGTTATGCTTGGCGTAGGCCGCGCGATCGGCGAGACCATGACCGTAATGATGGTCGCGGGTGGTTCTGCGCAGCTCAGCATGAACCCCCTGAACCCGGTGCGCACAATGACCGGCACCATCGCCGCTGAGATGGGCGAAGTCGTGATGGGCGACGACCACTACCGTGCGCTGTTCATGATCGGCCTGTTGCTTTTTGCAATCACTTTGGGTATCAACACTGTTAGCGGAGTGATCATTGAGCGCATCAGAAGGCGGCAAGGCTCATGATGACGCGCAGCCGCCGGTTCGGAGACATCGCGGGTTATGCGGTGCTGTACACACTGACCGCACTCGCGTTTATTCCGCTGGTTTCGTTTATTATCTATCTGATATACAAAGGCATCGGGCGCATCAATCTGGAATTTTTGTTTACTGCCTCGCCCTCGATGGAAAGCGGCGGAATTTTTGCCCCCCTTTTCGGCACGATTGTGCTGACCCTGGCGTCGCTGCTGTTCGCTGTGCCGATTTCGCTGCTTGCGGCAGTCTACCTGTCTGAATATGCGCGCAAAGACCGCTGGTTCAATATTATTGAACTCACGATCGTGAACCTGGCGGGTGTACCTTCGGTCGTTTATGGTCTTTTCGGCCTCGGCCTTTTCGTGATTTTTCTGGGGTTGGGAAAGTCAATCGTCGCCGGTGCACTGACGATGGCTTGTATGTCGATGCCGCTGCTGATTACCGTCTTTTACCAGGCGCTGAAGGCCGTGCCGGGCACTCTGCGCGAGGCGTCTCTTGCCGTGGGTGCCAGTAAACTCTCGACAACCTTTCGCATTGTGATACCGACCGCGCTACCCGGAATCTTCACGGGAGTGATTCTCGCGACAGCGCGCATCGCCGGCGAAACGGCCCCGGTGCTCTTTACAGTCGCGGCCTATTACATGCCAAATCTGCCGCAGAGTTTTTCTGACCAATCGATGCTGCTTTCATACCACCTTTACGTCATCAGCACGCAGAATACCGGCGTCAAAGACGAACAGAAATACGCGGTCACGCTCGTACTCGTTGTGCTGGTGCTCGTGGTGAATCTCGTCGCAATCTGGGCGAGAGCGCGCGCGCGAAAGAAAATAGGCAATCTGGGATAAACTATGGAAAGAATATCTGAATCCACCACCGCTGCGGCAATACTCAAGCTCGAGGCGCTCAATCTGCACTATGCAGACAAACACGTTCTGAAGAACATCACGATGGATATTCAACCGAACTCGATCACCGCATTCATTGGTCCCTCGGGTTGCGGCAAGTCTTCACTGCTGCGTTGCCTGAACCGCATGAACGATCTGATCGAGACGACGGCAATCGACGGAAAAATCTTGTACGCAAACACAATCGATATCAACAGCCGTAAACTCGATGTCACGCAGCTTCGGCGAAAGATTGGTATGGTTTTTCAGAAACCCAACCCGTTTCCCAAAACCATCTATGAAAATATTGCGTACGGTGTGCGCATCGCCAGCAAAGTCGCGAAATCAGAAGTCGACGACCGCGTCGAAGAGGCACTGAAAAAAGTCGGTCTCTGGAAAGAAGTCGCAGACCGCCTGAAAGACTCGGGCATGGCGCTTTCGGGCGGGCAGGCACAACGCCTCTGTATCGCCCGAACAATTGCGACCAAACCCGACATCATTCTCATGGACGAGCCGACCAGTGCGCTCGACCCAATCAGCACGCAGACAATCGAAGAGCTGACGCTTGAACTGAAAGAGAACTATACGGTCGTCATCGTCACGCATAACATGCAGCAAGCAGCGCGTATTTCAGATAACACGGCATTCTTTTATCTCGGCGAACTCATCGAATACAGCCTGACCAAGCTGATGTTCACGCGCCCGACGCAGAAACGTACAGAAGACTACATAACCGGAAGGTTCGGCTAAAATGAAAAATGTCATTATCGCCGAAGCTGAAGGTACACCCCTGTACAGGAAGGTTCGGCTGACAAAACCCCAGGAGAGACCATGCTCATTATTGAAAAATCACTGCGCGAACTGAGGGACAACCTGCAGTCAATGACTGAGGTAGTGCTCGACATGCTCGAACTCGTCAAAAATTCGCTCGAGCAGGAAAAAATCAACGAACTCGAAGTAGTCTTCAAGCAGGATAAACACCTCGATCAGCTTGAGAAATCTCTCGACCGGCAGTGCATGGAACTGCTCGCGCTGATAAATCCTCATGCGTCTGACCTGCGTTTTGTTTTTTCTGTCATCAAGGTGAACGTCGACCTCGAGCGCATGGGCGACGAATGCAAAAACGTTGCACGCGAGATGAAAGGTCACAGCGACAAGGTGCCACCCGAGATGAAAGAGCTCGCGAAGATGGTGCACGAGACCGGGCAGAACACCTTCAGGGCGCTAGCGACGATGGACTCGAAGTGGGCAAAGACCCTCATTCTCGACGACGACAATATCGACAAACTCGAATACGAGATTCTGCAGAAATATCCCCAGATTGGTATTTCTTTTACGGCGAAGGCGCTTGAGCGTATTGCCGACCACGCAACAAACGTGTGCGAAAGTATTATCTACGCGGTCGAGGGCATCGACGTGCGCCACGAGAATACAATTCGGCAGCGCATGACAAAATAAAACCCGCATAGTGCGCCACAAAATTGGGCGCACTCCCAACATTTCGTTACTTTGCTAAATAAGGACTCTTTATGACAAAAGAACTCAGACGGCAGAATAAAATAGACCGGCGAAAAGCCGAAGAGCAATCAGCTGCGAGTGGCGTATGGGATCTCGAAGCCGAACGTGCCCTCGCCCGCGCCAAGAATATTCTACAGCAGCGCGAATGGCGCAAATCGATCAAAGAAAACACCATTTTCTCGGCGTTTGAAGTCGGTAAGCTAGCACAAACACATATCGACTGGATCTCGCACGAGACGACGCTTCGCCTCGTCGATGCTCTAATACACGATTTTCGAACCGAGTTCTTTCCCGTGAAGCGCGCGGGTGAATTTGCCGGCTACGTCAAGGGTGAAAAATTCCGCGCAATTCTCGGGCAGAACCAATACAGCCGGAATATCTTTCTGCGCGAAGAAAATACAGTCGAAGAAATTCTCGAAACGGGCCTCGTATCGGTCGATGCACGCACGACACTGCCCGAAGTGTCGCGCCGATTGATGGCGAGGCCTTCGCACCAGCTTTACGACCCCTTCATCATCACGTACCACGGTGAATACTACGGCGTAGCCACCGTTAAAGCGGTGATGGATGGCATCGCCTTTTACGAACAGAAAGACATTGCCGCGGCGCGAGAGGCGCAGCAGGCAATGAATGCCCCCAGAAAGAACAATCGTGGCATCTTCGTCGATTATGATTTTGTGCTCGAACAGCACGGCGAAGTGGGCGGAGATTTCATCTATGCTCAGGGGCTGCAGCCTCACCTCAGCCTCTTCGCAGTCATGGATGTCTGCGGTAAAGGGCTCAAGGCCTCGCAGACCGCCATGGCACTCGGCGCCTACTTTCGGTCACTGTTCAAATACCTGTGCAAAACTTCACACGATACCGATTACCAGACGCTGAAACTTTCTGCTCGCCTCAGAATGCTCAATACCATGCTGGCAAAATCGACACCGTCTGATATGTATGCCGCGGGTTCGGTGTTTTTGCTCGATACCCGCCATAACGTGCTGCTTTACTATGACTTTGGCCACACACCGGTCTACGTCTTGCGTAAGGGCAGAGTACTCGAAATGCCGCGCGCGCCGCACAACGAAGCCGACGGCTTTCCGTTTCTCGGGGTAGAGCAGAAAATGATTGTTCGCGCAGCACCCGTGAAACTCAAATCGGGCGATATCGTCGTTGCGACCACCGACGGTGTGGGCGAAACACGCAACGAGATGCGCGAAGAATTCGGTGAAGAGGGTATCCAGCGCGTGCTTACGGGCCGGCAATTCGAACATCCCGCTGGGGTTACTGAGACGCTGGTGCGGGAACTCTCAGCCTATCGGGGTGCATATCGAAGGCTCGACGACATGAGCGTGCTCGCGTTCATGGTGCCTTAACTCGATGCCAAAAGAAGGTAAACGTTTTCGCTTCAGAGCCGACACTGTCTACGACGCGCTCTACATATCAGACATACATTACCTGCTGCGTAAAAAGGTGCGCAGCCACCTACATAAAGACCTGTTCAAAATGCTCGATCACCTGCGGCGCCGCGGCGTGCGCTTTCGCAAGATCTTTCTGGTCGGCGACATCATTGAGAACTGGTACTTCAGCTCGCAGCGCAAGCTGGTGCGCAAGTTCGGCAAGAAACGCTTCAACCGCCTGTTCGACCGAATCGATGCGCTCGCTACGCCGGTTTCGCTGAAGGTGTACCTGATCGGCAACCACGACTCGTTCAGCTACGTCGCAAGCCTGCCACCCAAAATTGAACAATATCTGAAAGAACGCGACTATGTGATCGATGAAAAATTTGAAACCGACAGGCTCGTCGTGCTGCACGGTCACCAGGGCCAATACGGAAAAATCTCATGGTTTCTGAATATTCTCGGGGTACGAATTCTGCACCTGATCACGTATCTGTATCCGCCGATATTTACCGTCATGGAAAATTTCTACCGCAAGCATTTCAATTTTGACCGCAATGAAACAGAGGCCGAGGTGAGAGAGTATTACGGCGTACTACGCGAACGCTCGAACCAGGCAGGTCGGCTGCTCATTTGCGGCCACACGCACCAGGCGATGGCAGATGCATCGCTGCGCGTGATCAATACCGGCGACTGGATTGAATCGGGTACTTTCGTAGTCGAAAACAACGACGAATTCTACGGGCTCGAATTCAAATCGAAAAAGAAGATTTACGAACGCTTCAAAATGCACATCTGACCGAAAACCTCAACCGGCTCTATTTCGCGATCGCCTTACGGCAGATCTTTTCAAGACGGTCGGTTGAGCGGTCGTGACCGTGTTCGGCTGCAATTTCAATACCTGCAGCAGAGAAACTTTCATAGAGCTCGCGGTCTTTGAGAATTTTCACGATCGCCGCTGCGATGCCGGGCACATCATGCGCCGCAGGTACAAATCCGTTGCGGCCGTTCTGTATCAGCTCGGGTAGCGCAAATGCGTCAACCCCGACTGCCGGCAGTCCCGTCGCAATTGCCTCGAGCGCGACCAGGCCCTGCGTTTCCATCGCAGATGCTGTCACAAATAGGTCGTGGTCGTGGTAGATTTGCGGCAGATCTTTGCGCGAACGGTAGCCCATAAAATTCACGCTGTCGGCAATATCGAGCTCCGAAGACTCGCGTTTTAGATCGGTGAGTTCAGGCCCGTCACCCACGATGGTCAGCAGCGCATCGGGAATCTCGCGCTTCACCAGCGTAAAGGCCCTCAGCACTTCTTCAGTATTCTTCTCAGGGGCAATACGCCCGACGTGTAAGATGCGCGGCCCACTCGGGGGAAACGACCTCTTTTCACCGTAAAACATTTTCAGGTCGATGCCATTCGACACGACGGTGACAGGCGCTTTTATGCCTTTATCGATCAGGTCTTTTTTGATTATCTCGCTGGGCGAAATGATAATCGAACATTTTTCGTAAAGGCGGTTTGCCTGCTTGTACAGCAGCTTGCCACCGAGCGAAGGTGGTTTCTTGCGCGTGAGCTTGGTGAGTTTGCTCGCGATCTTCTTTTTGCGCCTGAAGCGCGAAAGCAGCTTGTCGAGCTTCATCAGCCGCAGCGGGTTCACGTACATGCCCACTTCGCTCATCATCGTGTGGTAAGTACCGATCACGGGAATCGAGTAGAGTTTACCCGCGGCGACACCGTATTGCCCCATGAACCCGGGAGTCTGAATGTGAATCAGATCGGGTTTGAAATTGCGTATGACCCGGTGCAGCCGCTTGCGCCCCGGCACGACGATGCGCATCTCGGGGTAAGACGGCAGCGCGACCGAATTGAAACGCTCGACGGCAATATTCTCGCCGAGCGTCTCGGTGTCGTGGTCGCCATAACGCGGGCAGCAGATAATGAATTTGTGCCCACGGGCCTCGAGCTTCTCGCAAAACCCCTGCACCGAAACGGCGATGCCGTCAATCTTAGGGAAAAAGGAATCGGTAAAAATTGCAATCCTCATAATCTATATTTTGCTAAATACCGAACTAATAACATGTGGTCAACCCGATTGCGGGGCCCGGACCAATTACCCGGCGAGGCGGGTTAAACAGCCGCGCGAATGCGGGCGATAAGGTCGGGTAGCATGGTTTCTGCAGTGAGCTTGTAGTGCTTCATCAGCGACGGGGCGTCACCCGACTGCCCAAACTCGTCATTCAGGCCCACGCGATGCACCCGGCGCGGCTGCTCTTCAGAGAGAAGTTCTGCAACCGCCGACCCGAGGCCCGCCATCACATTGTGTTCTTCAAAGGTGACGACGAGTTTTGCGTCTTTCGTTTCAGCGAGGATAGTCTTCGTATCGAGGGGTTTTATTGAATATGCATCAATCACCGTGATTTTCTGCCCAATATCTTTTTCAATGAGTGCGGCGGCCTTAAACGCCTCATAGACCATGACGCCGGCGGCGATAAACGTCACGCCCTGCCCGCGCTGAAGCACGGTAGAACCGCCGATCGCGAACGCGTCGCCCGAGCCATAAATTGAAGGCACGTTTGGGCGCCCCAAACGCAGGTACACGGGCCCTTTATAGGCGACCGCGGCCTTGATCGCCGCAGCAGCGTGGTAATAATCTGACGGCACAAGCACCGTCAGGCCAGGAATCACCCGCGTGAGCGCAATATCTTCGATGATCTGGTGGCTCGCGCCGTCTTCGCCCAGCGTGATGCCTGCATGCGTCGCAGCAACTTTGACGTTCAGATGTGGATAACAAACCGAATTGCGCAGAATTTCCCACGCACGGCCAGAGGCAAACATCGCAAAACTCGACGCCACGGGTATAAGCCCCGAAAGCGCCAGACCCGCCGCATGGCCAATCAGGTTCTGCTCGGCGACACCAAAGTTAAAGAAGCGTTCGGGATACTTTTCGCTGAACTTTTTGGTTTTTGTTGAACCGCTGAGGTCGGCGTCGAGCACCACGACTTTGTCGTTTTCGGCGCCAATTTCAACGAGCGCGGCGCCATAACCGTCGCGGGTCGCCTTTTTCTCGAGATTGGGTGAGAGTATGTCTGTGATTGGCACACGCCCAAACAGGGCAATTTGACCGGGCGTCAGCTAAGATTTCATAAAAGCGCTAAGGACAGAATAAGCGCTTCGCGCTTATTCTGTCCTTAGCGTATCAGTACGTTGTATTTGAGCAGCGTATCCACTGCGCGGTTGAACAGCTTGTATTCGCCGTAACCTGAGAGAATCGTGTTCTCGTTCTCGGCGCGTATTGAAGAAATGGCGCCGAAACCGTTACTGCGGTTGGTCTTAATGTCAATGGTCTCCCATTGCAGCGGCAGGGTCTGCGCGCGGGCCCATTTACCAAGCCTCACACGTTTCAGGCGAATGTCGGTCGCGGCGTTCGATTTCAGATAATGGTCTGCCGGGCGCTCGCCATTGAAGTTATTGATGTGCACGATCTGCGCACTCGAAAAATACTCAAAGTACTCTTCGCCAAACCACGGGCTCAGCAGGTCATACGCGCTCTCGAGGTTCAGCTTCAGGTCGTGCGTCAGGTAGGGCGCATTCGTGTCGGCCTGACCGTAAGAGATCATGAGCGACGAAGAATTTTGTCCGTCGGCCGATTCAATACGAAAACCACCACCTGCATAAAGCGGAGAGAAAAACAGGTTACCCTTCACCGGCATCTGCGGGCCCCAATCAAAGCGTTTAATATCGATCGGCATGGAAAAATCCAGGTACTCGATCAGACGCACAAAATATTCGCGGCGCCGCAAGTGCGATGGCAGCCACGAATACTGTATGCCTTCCTGCACTTCATCCCAAAAATCGTCGAGCCACGCGTTGACATAGGGCTTGATGTCGTGCCAGTAGAGCACGTCCATCGTGATAGGGCAAGCCACCTTACCCCGCAGGGTGAAAATCTTGCGCGGGGCTACAGCGCCCGAATCGCGCATCAGCGCGTTCGCGAGCGGGGTAAACGTCACCGGATACAGTTCAAGATAACCCGAAAGTGCCACCACAAGAGCCGACTGGCCCGAAGCCGCATTGATCTGCCCCTGCAGCTTCTCGTTATTCAGCGCGATGCTCACGTCGTTCAGCTTCACAGGCGGTATGCCGGGCCCTGCGACAAATGAGCCGTCTTTGATCTCAAGCGCCATTTCGGTCTTGCCGTACTTGCCGCCCTTCTTGGCCGAGAGGTCGATAGAGAAGCGGTTGAGCCCGGTGAGGCGCCTCTGCGCCGGCAGGCTCAGCGTCTTATTCGAAAAAGCCCGGGGTTCGACGCTGAAGATATACTTCTCAGGCAGTGCGTCTGGGCTCAGGTTCTCAAACTCTGCCTGCAGGTTATAGTCTTCGAGCGCCGCGCGCACATAACCCGTCGCGCTCTGCCCGATGAGCTGCACACGCGTATCGACGGTAAACTTCTGCACATCGTACCAGATTTCTTTTTTCTTACGTATGGCGAAATCACGCATGCCGAGCGCCATACGAAAGTTTGAGCGTCCTTCACTATAAGAGACCGCTTTACCACGCTCGGTCTTTTGCACCTGCGCGATCTGACGGTCGAACGCGACCTCGCCCGAGGCGATACCCGAAACGATGTCGAGGTCTTTCTGAAAGTTATTCAGAATCGCGATGTTGAGTTTAGTCGGCTTAAAGAACCAGTACCCTTCGATGTCATCGCACTGCAGTGTTTTGCATGCAGCAAACTTGCCGAAAAAGTCCCCGTCGCCGATCACCGAACTTTCATAGCGCACAAGCGTCTGCACTTCGTTACCGGCATGTTTAACGGTAAAATGCACCGTCTGAACCGGAGTCACTTCTTTAAAGTAACTGTTGTCTTTGACGTTTAAATTGAACCGGCAACTGTCGCACTCCACATGAAAGTTGCGGTTCTGCTGCAACAGCTGCCGTGCCTGCCCGATCGTTTCACGATCCGCATCGTCTGACGTCAGCCAATAACCAAGGCGCGCATCTTCGATGATAATGCGCGCGTCTGCGAGCAGGTCGCCGCCCTGCCCCGGAAAAAATGTGAATGGTCGCCGAATATAGACTGAAGGCGCTTCGACGAGGTATCGCCCGCGCGAAAAGTCGCGGTCGAATGACACGCGCACGCCAATGATTCTGATTCCCTTAAAAAAGCTGACGTCAATTCCCTGATAAGAAATGGCGAGGGAGCCCGAATCGAGAAACTCGTCAAGTTTTGCCTGAAACGCACGCGTGTCAAAAAAAAGACGCGGCAAAAAATCGACAACCTGCCACGCCCCTGCCGCAAAGAGCAGCGCGAGCGCATAACGCAGTCTCGCCTTTTTCAGAAGGGCGAGCGCCGATTCACGGTAAAGCTGCAGCAGCGCGCGCAGGTCCGAGCGCGCCGCCGACCCTATGCCTTGGTCAGACGGCATTCGGCGCTTCGTCTAGCTCCAACAGGTATTTGAAGGTGTAGATGCCGGTATTGTGACCGTCGTTGAAGACAAAATTTACTGCATAATTGCCCACCCAGTCAAACGACGCCAGTTCGACCATCGGCGGCACACCTTTGGGACCGCGCACCGCTTTCGGGTCGGGATTATGCGAATCGCGGCATGTCGCGCAAGGGCAGCGCATGCGAAGATTGAAGGATGTATGCGCCGTCACGCGCCCGTCACTCCATTTGATTTCGGCGACATTGCCTGCGAGGGCCTTTTTCGGCAGGCGAATTTCTATACTGTCAGGTAAGAGCGGCATATTATGCCGGGTAGCGCGACATTCTATTTCTGCGCGTCAAGAAGAACCCCCACCGGGGCGGCACTGAAGGTCGCAGAAATGGAAACAATAGCCGCGCCGCGAAATGACCAAATTCCGGAAAAGCGGGCGTCAGCCCGTTCATATAGCGATTTTCGCTTCGAAAATCGCGGAACTTTTCCGGAATTTGCTCATTGAGCGATCTTCTGTGCCGCCCGCTTCAATCATAAATTTCATTTCGCGACCGGGTTCGCAGCCCGCCAAAACATGCCCCCGAACCACGCTTTCACCGCTATCGCCAACAGCCGAAACGGCCGCGGCTCGGCAAGAATGAGCAGCACGTCGCGCACGAATGACACCACCTCAAAAAAGACGAACGCCCGGTTCTTAAAGAAATATTCTCTGAGCATGCGCGCCCGGTTACGAAAAATGTAGCCATAACGAAACGCAGAATAACCGGGGGGATAAAGCACGAACCCAAATACTTTTTTACCCGTGCGCACACCGCGCGCATGCTCAAGCACGGCATCGCCCGTTATGTAAGTTTGAAATCCCCCCTTTGCTCTGGCGCGCAGACAGAATTCCCAGTCGACATAGTCAATGAACAGATCTTCGCGCATGCCACCGATCTTTTCGTAGACTTCGCGACTGACCAGCGAACCCGAGGCAATCACCATGAGCGCAGGCCCGAGAATTTCACCCGCTGCTGCCCCGCGTCTCGTAAAACCAAAACGCGTATAAAGAGGATGCCGAGCGTACTCGCGTTTGTTGACGTCGTAAACCCGGCCGCCCAAAATCACGGGAGCCTTTAGCCGCACGCGCAAACCGGCATACGCCGCAAGAATCGCCTTCGTATACCCCGCAAGCGGGGTTGAGTCGTGGTCAAACAGCAGCACAGCTTCGGCTCGTGCCTTGAAAGCGAGTTCCAGGCCAACATTCTGCGCATGCGCGATGCCGGTATTTTCGCCGAGCTCAATCAGCGTCACGCGCGCTTTTTTCGCAGCCGCCCGCAAGGCCTTCAGCGAAGCAGGTGCAGAGCCGTTATCGATGACAAAAACTTTGCCGCATTCACGGCGAATTGCCACGAGCCTCTGCGCGAGGTCTTTGTCGGGGTTGTAGGTGATGACGACTGCGGTGATGACCCAATAAACCCACGTCGCCGCGCACCGTCAAGAATTTGAGGGTGGCGCTATGCTATGGGTTAGCGGCGAGATCAAGACCCGCTTTAGGCAGCTCCCTTGCTATGGGCTTAAGCCCAGAGCAAGGGAGGTAAATCTAGTCGTTTGACGTACGATAGATTTTCATCGAGTTCGTACCGTCGCGCGTCGCGAGAATCAGCCAATCCTTGCCCGAATCGGTAACCGCAACGTGACTGAATATACGTTGATTCGTCGCGCTGCCGTCGAGCCCCAGCACGTCGTTAACAATCGTAAAGCTTGCCTCAGCCGGGTAGTTGCCTGAAACCGCGCAACTAGTAGACCCCGTGCAAGTCGCCGAGTTCATGTCAACACGCCAGATATTTGCGCCATGGTCCTGGTTGTCAAAGCCGATGTAAAGGTAACTACCGACAAATTCGAGCAGAGTCACGTGCGCATTGCGCTCACACTTGTTATTTGGTGACGTGCCACAGGTCGTCGTGTTGCCGCTGAGTGTAGTCGATTTACGCGAAGGCAGTGCACTACCGTTAGGATACGTCTGGGGTGTAAATGTCCTACTGGCGAGAAGTTGCCATTGGGCTGAACCGTTCGCCGCGCCCACAGGTAACACCCATAGCTGCGGAACTTCATTTCCAGGTGGGCAAACCTGACGCCGGCCGGTCGCCGTAGAAGCAAAGTCTGCTGTAAAATTGTCATTTACGAAAGTTTGCGCCGTCATGCCTGAACATGGGGCGGTCGACCGGGCCCCCATACAAACAGTCTGCATCGTCTGCACGGCACATGCATTGCGAATCATATACAGGTCTCCGTTCGGCGCGGTTCTCATGTAAGGTATCGCCTTGATCGCCGGAATTATCCGGTTAGATGGCAGCATGTTTTCCCAGTCGCCAGCCGCACCAGGCTGAAACGGCATCGCAATAGAATTGTAGTCAAGCCAGTCTGCTGACGAAGGTGTGACATTCTCCCAAATATTGGAATCGCAAGTTGTAGCGTTTAAACCATTACAACTTGGCGGGTTTCCAGCGGTTGAGCGCGCGAGACGGCTACGTAAGATACCGCCATCAGCTGCACTTGCAGCGGTTCTAGTCGAACCAAGAATGGAAGTGATTAACTTTCCACCGTTGGCGACATACAACTGAGAAACGTTTGCACCAGCGCCATCGGTATCGTGCTCATACATCGTATCTAATGCGACAGTGTTACCGCCAGCAGTGCCACCGTCTTCATTTCCGTTGTCAATCAGGCCTGATTTACCGATCATATTCATGAAATCCGCCCGCGTATCATGTGGCGCAGCCCATTGTGCCGTTTCACGTGACCCATTATTATCTTGATCACAACCAGACGGGTGAATACAAATTCGGCCGACACGTGGCGCCTGCGTGCCCCGGTGCGGTGAAGCTACGAATAGATAATCGCGAAACACGACTATTGACATTGACCTGAAAGTATTATCCGAATTGGTAATGCCACCCCTCTCGGTGAAGGTAAAAATGGGCGCATTCGAACTCTTACTGGTCGAATAGAAAACACTCTGGTAGAACCCTGTAGTATTAAAACCACCGGCAAACACATATTCCGTACCGTTCACCGGCGCACCCGTACACGCGGTGCCTGACATCTTTGGCGTTGAATTTGTCCCGCCGACGCATCCCGCGCTGATAGCGTCAAGGCCCGTAAGAGTCCCGCTGCCACCTGTACTGACATAGCCAGAGAAATCACTATAGGGCGCTGTCGCATTGCCATCAGCATCGAGTGTGATCGTTTGCGCGACTGTGAGTCCCTTATTCATCTCAAAAAACTGCGAAGAATTTCCATCCCAGCCCAAGACAATCTTGTCATCGTATATAATGATCTGACCTGCTGGAGAACCATCGGCAAACGGATCTGTGAACACAGGGCCACCGGCAAATCCGGTCGGTGCATTCACGATGAAGGGCTGCACGTTGTTGATGCCATTGTCGGCGATTGTGTTCGGCGCACCAGCAAGGTCTTGCTGATTAATGGTACGCAACTGATGTCCGCCATTCGAAAGCGCCGGTTGAAAGGTAACCTGCACCTGAGCGGTATTCGTTTGGCGTACTGCACTATTCACACCTGCGCCATAGGCCGCTGTATCATAGCGATAGTTGGTTGCCGTATTCGCAGGGACACTCGCTACCGCTTCGCTAAAAGTCAGCAGAATAACCGTCGACCCCGCAGTTGCAGAGACCACGGTCACACCGATCAGACTGGGTGCTGTCGTGTCGTTGCCGCATTGAAAAGTCAAGTTAGTTGGTACGGCGACTGAATTGCTATTGGCATCGCGCACGTTGACAATTTTCAAGACGTACTGGCTCGCATCGCTATCAAAGGCCGCGCCAAAATTGATGCCAAATTTATTGCCACCATACGACGTAACTGAGCTTGCCGTCTGATTCGTACCCGTACCGCAAGGTTGTGCACTATCGACGCAACCTTGCGGGCTGTCAGTCGTTGTGTTCGGTATTGAGTAATTCGCTGCAGTATCGGCAGCGTTTGCACCACCACCAGTCAACACGGCTTGATCATATTGCACAACTACGCGCCGCTGGGGGCCATTCGCCGGGCATTCAGTCGCGTTATCAGCCGCGATATTCACCGCCGGCTTACCATCACCGTTAAACGTCGCCGCGTTGTTCGGCGATGAAACGTAGCGGCCAGCCGGAGCAGCCACACCCACGATCTTGGTCGCCAGAACCGACGTCGTGTACGCCTGGCCTTCGATCATCGGGTTCACCGTCAGTGTATACGTCGCCGCATTGTTGCCTGAACCGGCGGTTGATACCGCAGTCAATACCGGCAAAGAAAGATTCTGATAGATCAGCGCACACGCAGTCTGGTTCGCGCACTCGGCGGATGCAGCAGTTACTGATTCATTGAACGTGATCGTCAGCGTCGTCGCAGACGTCGTCACGATGCTCGAAACAACAGGGTCAACCACGCCGTTGAAAGCGGCGGTATTCGCAGAGCTGTTCAGGTTGAAGTTCGCAAGGTCCTTTACATTCGTGTTGGCCATCAGAGTATACGCCTGACCGCCTGTCTGTGCGCCCGTTGTCAGGTGAACAATGTTCGTGTTCGTGCCATCGCGAACAGCAGCCGAAACAGTCGGGTTAGTGCCACCCGTGATACTGTAGTTCGTATTCAACTGCGCTTCAACCGTATCTACGGGTTCGCTGAAAATTGCATCGACACTCGTCGCACTCAGGGAACGCGCGGCAACAAGTGTTGGACGCGCACCGTCAGCTTCGGTCACAGCGGCCGTGTTCACCTGCGCAATCGTCGCTGCAGCTAGGTCTTGTAGACCGGGTGTTGCCGTCGTCGTCAGGTCGGGTTTAGAATCGGTATCACACCCAACCTGCGTCGCAACTGTACAATCCAAAACGTTCTCGTCAAAGCGAACGTAGATGACGGAATCGTTCACCGTATCTGTCGCGAAGCTCACTGCAGTGCCGTGAAGAATGCGCACGTTGTTGTAACCCGCAACAAGCCAGTGTGTCGTCACCGAACCCAAAGCATTCGCTGAATAACCTGGAAAAGTCGAATCATTCACCGACTTGTTGAAACCGACGCGATACGTGTCGATCTTACCATCGTTATCCGTATCCAGAGTCGTCGCTGTAGTAATCTGCAGAACACCCGGTGAATACGTGACTCCCGTTGAAGTCACCGCAGCCGCGGCATTACCGGCGCGGTCTGAACAGTTAAACGCAACAGAATATATCGAACCGTCGACCAAAGTCGGGTTGTTGGTAATCGTGCCAGTAAACGTGCCGGCATTGAGCTCGGAGCCCGTCAGCGCACGCGTGTAGGGGCTTGAACCGTCGGCTGTACCGCCCGTGCGCGTCCAGGTTATAGTACCTGACTCGCAGATTTCAGACAGCGTATAGCTGACCGAAGTACTGTTCACCGTAGCGCCGGTTGCAGGCGTTACGGCAGAAATTACCGGTAAAGTCGTATCGAAAGTTACGTTTGTCGAAGATACGGCAGTAGCAGCGTTGCCTGCGGCATCGGTGCAGTTGAAAGCCACGGTATAGATCGCGCCAGAAACCAGAGTGGGGTTGTTCGTTAGCGTGATGTTGGTCTTTGTACCCGCTGTCAGTTCAGCACCCGTCAGTGCCTGCGTGTGGTTCACGTCAGCCGTACCGCCAGTGCGCGTCCACACCACGCTGCCCGATGCGCAGTTCTCATTAATTGTATAGCTCACATTCGCTGTGTTGACAAATGCATTCGTCGCAGGCGCGACGGATGAAATTGTCGGCGCGGTATTGTCGACCGTCAGCGTTGCTGTCGATTCTGACGAAATATTACCGGCAAGGTCGATCACGAAGAGTTTATAGCTGCCCGCAGTTGCAGGCGCCAGTATACTTGTCGCAGTACCCGAAGCAGCCTCGGTCATCGTCGCACCAGCGGCAAACGTGGTCGTGCCCGAAGGTGCGAACCACACGCGGTTAGACGCAGTACCTGAACTCACAATAGTAACAGAGCCACCGCCAAGGCGGCTTGAAGAAGCAGCATAAACAGTATCCTGATTGGTCGGCGCTGTTGTATCAACAGTAATCGAAAGACCCGTCGAATCGGCGCTCGCATTGCCACCGGCATCGGTCGCGGTTACAACTACAGAGTTCACTCCCTCTGCAAGGGTGATATCCCCGGACCAGACACCACCGCCGCTGGCAGTCACTGTCTGCAACAGAGTACCCGCGCTGCTCGTCAGGTAAATGCGAATCGTCGCATTCGCCTCTGACGTACCGTCAATCGTCAGTGCAGTCGTGTTGCGCGTGATGTTGTCGCTGTTAGAAGTGCCCGTATCATCGGCGTCGGCAAGGTTCAGCGCAGCTGGCGCCGCCGGAGTTCCCGTATCTATCGTTACAGAAAGCGCAGAAGAAGCCACGCTCGCATTGCCTGCAGGGTCGGTCTGAATTGCAGTGATCGAACGCGCACCTGCTGCCAGAGCGCCGGTCGTCAGTGCCACTGTGCCGCCAGCGCACGTCGCCGCCGTGCCGCTTGCCACTGCATCTGAATAAAGCTGAACAGACGAACCAGTCACGCAACTGATATCAAACGTCGGTGTCGTGTCGTTCGTGACGTTGTCTGTCGAAGAAGAACCCAGGTCGCTCGCTGCCTGAAGATCTGGCGTGCCCGTCGCTGCATCGGCAGTTGTGTCAAGAGTGATTGAAAGCGCTGAAGAAGCGACGCTCGCATTACCAGCAGGGTCGGTCTGCACCGCAGTGATCGAACGCGTGCCCGCTGTAAGGGCAGCAGTAGTCAGATTCACAGTGCCGCCAGCGCACGTGGCCGCAGTACCAGAGGCAACCGCATCGACGAAAAGCTGAACGCTCGTCCCGTTCACGCAGCTAACGTCAAAAGTTGGTGTTGTATCGTTCGTGATATTATCGCTGTTTGAAGAACCGGTATCAGAACCGTTCGCCAGATCAGGTGTGCCTGTCGCTGCAGTCGCGGTCGTGTCGATCGTGACAGACAGAGCGCCCGATGCGGCGCTCGCATTGCCTGCAGGGTCGGTCTGAATCGCAGTGATCGAACGAGCGCCCTCGCCTAATATACCCGTCGTCAGTGTCACCGTGCCCGCAGCGCATGTCGCTGCAGAACCTGTGGCGACCGCATCGACATAAAGCTGAACAGAAGCGTTGGTCTCGCAAGCGAGGTCGAAGGTGGGCGTCGTGTCATTTGTCAGATTATCCGTCGAAGAAGAACCCAGGTCACTTGCTGCCTGCAAATCAGGCGTGCCGGTCACTGCAGGGTTACCAGTATCAATCGTGACAGCAAGGCCCGTCGAAGCAACGCTCTGGTTTGATGCCGCATCGGTCTGCCGCGCGCTGATGTTATGCGCGCCCGCTGCAAGCGTACCCGCTGTAAGCGTCACGGTACCTGCAGCGCAGGTACCCGTGCTGCCAGTTGCCGTACCCGCAACAGGGTTATCTGTATAAAGCTGAACCGTTGCGCCCGTCTCGCAAGAGACTGTAAACTGAGGGGTCTGGTTGCTCGTGTAATTGTCGCTGTTCGATGTGCCACTGTCAGTGCCAGATACCATATCGGCTGTACCAGGAGCTGATGGAGCAAAACGATCAGGAAAAGTCAGCGTGCCCGTATTCACAGTGTTTGGTGTCAAGCCGTTCGTCGCACTGTGAATCTCTCCCGTAGCCGCGCTCACCTGAATTGTCTCTACGCCACTCGTCGCACCAGTGTTCGTAATCTGAAGGCGCATCGACGTCGCACCAGCCGCAGGCGCAGTGCCCGGGCAGCTCGTGCTCGCAGTATCGGTCACACAGCTCACAACTGCAGCGGTAGAATTACCGCTGTTTTGCGTGAACGCAACAGTAAAGTCGCCCGCAACAACCGCTCCAGCGGCGCCCGTATTCGTATAAACACCTTCGCTCCACGTGATCGAAATATATCCCGTAGTACCACCAGAAACAGGCGCAACTGCAGTATAGGTCGGAGTTCCCGTGATACTCGCTACGCCAATCGCTGAAAGAGTCTTCGCGCCTGTCGTCACGTTCGCTGCATTGCCGGCAACGTCGATCACTGCATTCGCCACGTTCGTCACAGTAATCGTCTCTGTGCCTGTTATAATACCGACATACGAAAGCGTCAGAACAACCGTACCCGAGGGAGCTGTATGGGTAATGCCGGTAATTGAAGCGCTTGTAGCGCCACCATTAGAAGCAAACGCAACCGCAAAATCTGTCGTCGCAAGATTGCCACCCGTCGAATTATAAACGTTCTCTGCAAAAGTAAGAGTCAAAGTTGTGTTGCCTGTCAATGGATGCGTGTTCAACGCAGGAGCGGTAGTATCAACCGTCACTGAAAGCGCACCAGAGGCTACGCTCTGATTGCCCGCCACATCTGTCTGACGAACTGTAATGTTGTGAACGCCAGAACCAAGCGTCGCAGCAGTCAGAGTCGCGGTACCACCGGAACATGTCACCGCACTACCCGTTGCCGTACCTGCAGCAGGGTTATCGGTATAAAGCTGAACAGAGGAGCCGGTCTCGCAGGTGACCGTGAATGAAGGAGTCGCGGAACTTGTAATATTGTCGGTCGTCGAAACACCAGTGTCTGAACCGACAACAAGATCAAGTGCTGCAGGCGCAGCAGGAACGCTGCTGTCATAAGTGATCGTCACGCCAGGTGAAATATCGCTGACTAAACCCGTCGGGCCTACCGTAGCAACGGTAAAAATATTCGCGCCCTGACCCACTGTCGTATTGCTCGCCAGCGTCACCGTATAAGCACCCGAAGCATTGGAAACAGCCGTCGCAACCAGAACGCCATCGTCATAAAGATAAACTGTCGTGTTTGCAGTCGTCGTACCCGTGAACTGCAGGCCGGGACTCGGGAAAGCGGCGCCAGTGATGTTGTCGCCAACAGTGCCTGTATCAGAAGCAGCAGCCAGAGATGCAGCTGAAGGCGAAGTCGCTGAACCACTGAACGTCGCACTATTAGGAGTGCCAATCGTATTGCCGGCAGTGTCGGTCAGCGTGCTCGCTGTCACCGTGTAGCTGTTCGATGAACCATAAGCGCCCGGTGAAAGTGTCAGGCGTACCTTCGTCGTATCTGCCTGCCTCACTGCCGCAGAAACAGTATTGCCGCCGGTGACTGCATAGTTACCCACTGTCTGTGAGCTCGCAAGATCCATCTGTTCGCTGAATGAAAGCTCGACCGTCGTCGAATTGATCAGCACCGCCTGATACAGCGTCGGTGCAGTCACCGATGAACCAATGCCAGAGAAATTCACAGAAGCAGACGCCATTGTGTTCGCTGGCGCCGCCTGGTCTTGTATGTTGCTGATCGTGACAGAATAACCCACGGCGCTGGTGCCCGGCGCATTCAGCGTTACGCTGCAATAAGTCGCCGTGCAAGTGATGCTCTGAACTCCACCTGTGAGTGTTGGGGAAAAGCTGTAGTTCGCGGGGTTTGAACCTGAATTTGTGCCTGTCGCCCCGCCCGTGGTCGAAACAGGTTCGCTGAAATAGATACGCACTTCGCTGTTCGAAATGGCAACCGCTGAGGCGATCGTCGGCGCCGTCGTGTCAGGCGTGCCGGCGTTGGTGCCCGTATAAGAATAAGTCGCGCTGTTGTTCGTGCCTGCGATCGCATTGCCGGCAAGGTCAGATACCGAAGCAGCAGTCACCGTAGCAGTGCAAGTCGCGGCAGAAGCAGGTGCAGTCGAGGTCACCACCAGTTGCACAACGCCAGCCGCGATCTGGCTCGCGCTGCCAACAACTGTCGGGCACCCGGCGCCCGTCAGAACAAAATCTGCCGTATCAATCGTCGAATTATTCAGAGGTTCGTTGAAATTCACAATCACAACTGTCGGGGCGGTCGATGAAGCGGTCGTTACCTGCGGTGCGGTCGTCGCCGTCGGGCCTGTAAAAGTGCCGCCACCAGGAACCGTTGTCAGTGTTCCGTTACCAGTCGTATCCGCAGAGGTCGGGGCGCCATCAGTATAGGTCAAAGTATAGCTCGTGCCTGAAGTCAGTACTGGTGAAATTGTCAGCTTAACAAACTTCGAAGGGTCGGTGCCAGCAGGATCGAGCGCCGCCGCGGTAATTGTCGCGCCAGTCGCGATAGCGTAATCGGTCGTATTCACTGAAGCATTATTGGTAATCGGCTCTGACCATTCGACCATCACCGTGCCGCTATCAACAGGATAGATCGCAACGATATAAGGCCTGCCGTCGCCCGTAAAAGTCGTGCTGCCAGTCGAAAGTGTGTTCGCAGTCGGTGTTGCGGTATCTTGAATGCCGCCGTCGTTGTTCGTAATAGAAAGAGAGTATGGCGTCGTCGACTGCGGGTCGGTTGTGAGCGTGCACACGTTGCCGACACAGTTGACGTTCGTGATATTCAGCGCCGGGGAAAGATTGAAATCGGCGATGCTCGCACCCGTCACGTTCTCTGAAAAGGTCACGACCACCGTCGTGCTGTTCGTCGTCGTTACACCCACGACTGCCGGTGCCGTCGTGTCAGTCGCCGCGCTGCTAGTATAACTAAAGATGGCAGTGTTCGTCGCGCCTGTGAGCGCGGCACCTAGCGCAGAAGTGACTGCGGTGTTCACGGTGACAGTACACGTGCCGGCCGTGCCCGTTGTCATTGAAGTCAAGAGCGCCTGCGTCGTGCCGATCGCCGTGACCGTTGCGCCCGTCGAAGCCAAAGCACCGCAGCCACTAAAGGTATAATTACCTGTCGCGACAAAGGCCCCCGTCGTGGTCATCGCCTGATCGAATGTGACCAAAACAGAAGATGAAGAAGAAGAAATGGCGCTCACCACGCGCGGCGTGGGTGCGCTGTAGACAAAACTGCCTGAAACAAACGTCGCGGCGCCGGCAATCACCGTTGTGTTTGCATTACCCCAAATGTCGCGCACGTTCGCCGTGCCGCACACATAGTACGTTGTGCCAGAGGTCATCGCCGCACTCGTCAGAGTTACCTTCGCGTAGTTCGAAGTGTCGCGTACGGCGCTCGCCACGTTAACATTGCCCGTCGTGCAACCGGCATTGGTATAGAGATCAAAATAGCCGCCGAACGTCGCGTTGTTTACCGTCTGCGCCACGGCCTCGCTGAAGTAGACCTCGACCGTCGTCGCATTGATGGCGCTCACGGAACCAAATGCAGGGCCGGTCTGGTCCGCGTTATTGGGAGCAGTAAACGTTGCAGAGTTAGAGCTGCCGAGCGATGAGCCATCCACACCCACAATATTGGAGGCCACGGCGGTATATGTGCCGCCCGCTGTCTGTGGAATTGTATCAATGAAGATGATATTCGAATTGTTCGGGTCGCGCGACGCTGCAAGAATCTGAAGTGCATTGCCCGTCGAATCGGTGATGCGGTAGTTGCCCACCAGCTGCCCAGACGCCAGCGTCACGGGCTTCGAAAAAGTCAGCATCACCCGAGTGTTCGTCAAAGGCGTCGCCGTCAGAAGCGCGACCGATACAGAAGAATTAGCACGGGCTCCGAATACAAGGTCGAATGGCTGAAAAAATGTGCTGTAGGTCTTGCCTGAGCAGTTTAGGGCAAACGCCGAAACCCCCAACAAAAGGGCCAGTTTGGCACCGCTGAATAGTCGCATAGGTGTTGCGACGTACTCTTTCGTACTCTTACGACAAAAAAAACCGTGTTTTCTCTGAAAGGCTACGCCTTTCAGAGAAAACACGGTTTTGGAGACGGCGGGAGTCGAACCCGCGTCTTGCCGCTGGGTCATCTGCTTTCTACATGCTTAGTCGGTGTATGGTTTTTCGGCTCCCGGCAGCCCATCGACAGGCCATTCGTTCGCTTAGCGACTTAACTTCAAAAATACGCGCGCCGCGCACGTACCTTCTATTCTGCTGTAGGTTAAGATTATGCCTTCCGCAGACTCAGAGCATAATCCGTACCGGCCGAAGCCAGTTTGCTTTCGCTAGCGATTAAGCAGCGAGAGCGTAAGTTTCGTTTTCTGCAGTTATACAGATTGCCTTTTGTGGAGGCTACCATGCATGCTTTTCAAACAACCAAATCGGCAATCGAAGCCAATGCGTCCCCTAAGGTTTTCCGCCTCTGCGGAAAACCGCGGGATGCCTGAAAGCACCCGTACCGACGCCAAGGCGTCGGCGTAATCCAGAGGCAGCGAAGCGCTTTAGCAGGAACTTTCCTGCGGAAAGTTCCGAGGCCTCTGGTTTACGGGGTGCTGTAGGGCAGCCCCAAATTCATTTGTACGCGCGCCGTGTGGCGGGCCTTACCTACACTCAATATACGTTAATCCCAAACCATTGCGGCAAAAAAAAGTTAGGATTGATCTTGGTTCTGATTATCGGCGGCAAGCTGCCGCTTGGCCGCCAAATGGCGGCCAAGCTTTTAGTTTTGGCCAGAGAGAGATTCGAACTCCCGACACGAGGATTTTCAGTCCTCTGCTCTACCGACTGAGCTATCTGGCCCCAGACACCTTTCCCTGACGGGAAAAATTCCGTTCGGAGAAACCTGCGTTCAAAACCTTGGGTAAAGCATAATTTCGCTTGAGAGAGTGCTTCGCACTCGCTCAAGCGAAATTATCAGGGCATAGAATCGTATGTGGGGTATATCCTACGTACATTTAGCCGCCGCAACCGGTGTATTGGCCCTGTAAACGGGGTCAACCTGCCCCAGCTTCGTTTGAACGGGCTTCAACCGAAACAATTTCGCTCAAGCAATCTCAAGAAGCGTCGATACTAATTATGTCACATAAGGCACCTACCACGGATGGCGGGTTTTGATTCGGCATGGATGCCGCGACTATTTTTGGGGAGCGTTATGCCAGGGCAAACGTTCCCGGTACCAGCGTACCATAAGGAGCATCCATGCATTCAACTCGTAAACCTTCAATTGCGGCCAGCCGTAACAAGTTCAAGAAAGTACTCTCTCAATACGTAAAACACCAGGGGCTCGATCTCGAGGTAACCTTAAAAACCGGCGAGCGCATCACGCTCTCGAAGATGCGCAAAATTGAAGGCGAAAACGTGGTTTCTACAACGCCCCGCGGCGTGCAGTCACACCTTGCGATTCGTGATATTCAACATCTAGAAGTGTTTGTTAATTGATTACGTTTGGTGGGCTTTGCCCACCAAATGTAATCAATCTTCAAGAAGTGCGTTCATGCTCGCGAGCAGAGCATCGATCGGTACGCCGTACCCCATGCAGACCTGCTCGAGCGTTTCAATTTCATTGATACCGCAGTGCGAACAGCCGCCGAGGTGAAAGCTCGCGAGCACTAGCCCCGCTTCAGGGTGAATGCGCAGCGCTTCACCGACGGTCGTCTGACCGGTGAATTCGGGTTTCATTTCTGTCGTCGATTGTGCCTCGGTTACGGCACCGCTGTTTTCCATGGCTGAAATATAGCCACAACGGGAACTTTTGTCCAAAAAACGGGGTCGTTACCCCCTGCCCGCCTTCAGACCCCCAGGTCTGACACGCGCACTTCGGTCACCCACAGGTCATGGTTATTGCATTTGGCAAAGACCTTCACCTTGCCCGACCAGGGTAATACTTTCAGGTCAAAATACGCATACGTCAGCGGATTGCGCTCGCGCTTGATCGTCGCGACAGCAAGCTCTTTGCCCTGCATGTCCATAATGCCGATTTTTTCGATGTAGTGCCCCTGGTCTGGTTTTTTGAGCGCCACCTCAATTAAAACGGCAGGCTTACCTTCGAATACCGAACGGCGCGCCGTCGGTGCATGTTCTTTTTCGATCTCAGTCCATTCGCGCGCGTTGCCGATGCTGTATTCTTTCTGCGGAATCAGCGGGCCATCGCCGGTTTGGTTTGAATCTTTGCAACTCATTAGCCATGGGCTTAAGCCCATGGCTAATGAAATAAGAACAATTTTCGCGAGTCTCGCACGTGATCTTTCAGCTATGGGCTTAAGCCCATAGCTGAGAATCGGGAAGTTAATTTTGGTCATTGGCCGTCCTGTAGATCTTCATCGCATTCGAACCGTCGCGCGTGATAATCACGAGCCAGTCTTTGCCCGCATCGTTTACCGTAACGTGGCTGAAGATTTTCTGGTTGGTACCACCGCCACCTGATTCAATACCCGGCAGGTTGACAATCGAGAAGCTGGTCTGTGCTGGCAAACTGCCCGAAGCGACTGAAGTCATATCGACGCGCCAGACATTCGCCCCATAGGTAGCGTTGTCGAAGCCGACGTACAAGTAATTACCGACGAATTCAAGTAGCGACACGTGGGTATTCACAAGGCACTGGTTAGGCGAAGTACCGCATGAGCCAGTGTTAGCAGCCATGTTGGTTTTTCCGGTCGTCGAGTATTCAGCCACAAGCTGCCATGCCGTCGCACAGGCGGCTGCGTTACCGCAGTTTGCAGGCAGCATCCAGAGCTGCGGTATTTCGCTGCCCGATGGGCAGACCTGGCGCACCGTTCTGAAATCTGGCGAGCCGCCGTTGGTCGCAAAGCCGTTAGTCGAGCATGCGTTACGCAGCATGTATAAGTCACCGTTCGGTGCCGTGCGCATATAAGGGACAGCTTTGAGTGCCGGCACAAAAAGATTATACGGCAATACGCAATCCATTTCGATGAAACTTGTCCCGCAATTTCCTGACCCAGTCGCCTGCGTATTTTGCGGAAACGGAATTGAAATGTAGGTATTCCATTTGGTATTAGCATCTGGCGTCAAATCTTCCCAATAGGTGTTGCAGCCACTTGAATCTGTCGGACAATTTGCGGGCAGACTTGCCTTTGTTGAGTAGGCTAGGACAGATCTAACGATACCCCCATCTGAATTTCCTGTGCGTGCCGAGCCCAGAGTACTGTTGGTATAGCCACCATTGGCCATGTAGAGTTGCGATTCGTTTGCCCCAACCCCATCGTTATCGTATTCATAGAGCGCAGAAATCGCATTATACGCTTGGTTACTCACATTGGTATCAGCGTATGGCGCCCCACCACCGTTATATGATCCGTTACGCAACGTATTGGCGTTGTTCGCACCGATTCTTCTGATTCTACTTGTTTGAGTGAAACCCACAGACCCGAGATAGCTTAATCCGTCCGAGCAACCACTGGCGTTCATACAAACGCGCCCTCCGCGACCACCGCCGCCAAGTTCAGCACCAAAATTAATCCATAATTGATCCTTAAACAGCAGCATATTTGCAGATCGGTAAGCTGCGGCTCCGCCTGAATCACCGCTGTGTTGCTCAGCATATGCAAATGTGGTTGTCGTAGAAGATTTATCTGAAGTTTGCCAAAATGAGCGGTAATTGCCCATCGTATTTAGCGCGCCTATAAACATACGTTCTACGCCACTCGCTCCTGTGCACGCTGAACCTGTCATTCTAGGGGTAGATGAGCCACCAATGCAGGCCGCATACAGCGTATCGATACCAGCAATGATTTCCTGTGGTGCACAAGTACCACTTGAAGTTGGGTCTGTCGTACAACCGCTAAACCTCGACGTGTAACCACTAAAATCTTCGAAAGGCGAACCGAAAGTACCATCTGCATCAAGCGTTATGGTCTGGGCTGTAGTCAATCCGTAATTCATTTCGAATAGCTTCGATGCTGCTGTATCAGCCCCCAGATAAAGCTTGCTGTCATAGATGATAATCGTCCCCGCTGTCGTGCCATCACCAAACGGATCGGTAAACACCGGGCCGCCTGTGAAGCCTGTCGGTGCATTCACAATAACCGGCTGAACGTTGTTCACCCCATTATCAAGAATGATATTCGCCTGCAGGTCGGTCACGTTCTGCACTCGAATTTGGTGGCCACCATTCGATAGCGCGGGTACAAACGTCAACTGAACCTGTGCCGTATTGGATTGCCGCGCAGCCGTGCTGACCCCAGTGCCATAAGCCTGTGCGTCATATTTATAATTACCGGCTACGTTAGCGGTAACGTTATCGACCGATTCACTAAAGGTCAGAAGAATGACTGTTGAACCGGCGTTGGCAGCGACCACGCTTGCCGAAATCAGGCTCGGTGGTGTTGTGTCAGTCCCGCAGCGGAAAGACATGGTACCAGGCAAGGCTATGGTATTGCCGTTCGAATCCTGCACTCCTGTAACCGTAAGCTGATATTGGCTAGTATCAGTATCAAACGATTGCGTAAAGTCGACCGCATACTTGTTGCCGCCCATGCTTGTGACAACAGAAGCCCCTGCAGAGTTCGGGGCTCCTGTACCACTCGCGCAATCAACACCGGTGATGCAGCCGGTAATCTTGTAGTTCGTACCCGTGGTTGCAGTGGCCCCAACAGTTTGATCATACTGAACAACTACTCGTGTGGCAGCCGACGCCGATGGGGGCAGGTTTGTCGGTGTAGGGCACTGCGTCTGCGTATCAGGGCTGATGTTTGCCGCCGGCTTACCATCACCGTTAAACGTCGCTGCGTTATTCGGCGATGAAACGTAGCGGCCAGCCGGAGCGGCGACACCGACGATCTTGGTCGCCAGAACAGACGTCGTGTACGCCTGGCCTTCGATCATCGGGTTCACCGTCAGCGTATACGTCGCCGCATTGTTGCCAGAACCGGCGGTTGATACCGCAGTCAATACCGGCAAAGAAAGGTTCTGATAGATCAGCGCGCAAGCAGTCTGGTTCGCGCACTCGGCGGATGCAGCAGTTACTGATTCATTGAACGTGATCGTCAGCGTCGTCGCAGACGTCGTCACGATGCTCGAAACAACCGGATCAACCACGCCGTTGAAAGCGGCGGTATTCGCAGAGCTGTTCAGGTTGAAGTTCGCAAGGTCTTTTACATTCGTGTTGGCCATCAGAGTATACGCCTGACCGCCAGTCTGTGCTGCCGTTGTCAGGTGAACAATGTTCGTGTTCGTGCCATCGCGAACTGCAGCTGAAACAGTCGGGTTCGTGCCACCCGTGATACTGTAGTTCGTGTTCAACTGCGCTTCGACCGTATCTACAGGCTCGCTGAAAATTGCATCGACACTCGTCGCACTCAGAGAACGCGCGGCAACAAGGGTCGGACGTGCGCCGTCTGCCTCGGTAACTGCCGCAGTATTCACTGGCGACAACTTCGCTGTCGTCAGGTCTTCAATACGCGGGTTGGGCGTTGGGGTATCGGTGGTCGTCGTCAGGTCGGGTTTAGAATCCGTATCGCAACCAACCTGCGTCGCAACTGTACAATCCAATACGTTCTCGTCAAAGCGAATGTAGATGACTGAATCGTTAACAGTATCTGTCGCAAAAGTCACAGCGGTGCCGTGAAGAATGCGCACGTTGTTGTAACCCGCGACAAGCCAGTGTGTCGTCACCGAACCCAAAGCATTCGCTGAATAACCTGGAAAAGTCGAATCATTCACCGACTTGTTGAAACCGACGCGATACGTGTCGATCTTACCATCGTTATCCGTATCCAGAGTCGTCGCTGTAGTAATCTGCAGAACACCCGGTGAATACGTGACTCCCGTTGAAGTCACCGCAGCCGCGGCATTACCGGCGCGGTCTGAACAGTTAAACGCAACAGAATATATCGAACCGTCGACCAAAGTCGGGTTGTTGGTAATCGTGCCAGTAAACGTGCCGGCATTGAGCTCGGAGCCCGTCAGCGCACGCGTGTAGGGGCTTGAACCGTCGGCTGTACCGCCCGTGCGCGTCCAGGTTATAGTACCTGACTCGCAGATTTCAGACAGCGTATAGCTGACCGAAGTACTGTTCACCGTAGCGCCGGTTGCAGGCGTTACGGCAGAAATTACCGGTAAAGTCGTATCGAAAGTTACGTTTGTCGAAGATACGGCAGTAGCAGCGTTGCCTGCGGCATCGGTGCAGTTGAAAGCCACGGTATAGATCGCGCCAGAAACCAGAGTGGGGTTGTTCGTTAGCGTGATGTTGGTCTTTGTACCCGCTGTCAGTTCAGCACCCGTCAGTGCCTGCGTGTGGTTCACGTCAGCCGTACCGCCAGTGCGCGTCCACACCACGCTGCCCGATGCGCAGTTCTCATTAATTGTATAGCTCACATTCGCTGTGTTGACAAATGCATTCGTCGCAGGCGCGACGGATGAAATTGTCGGCGCGGTATTGTCGACCGTCAGCGTTGCTGTCGATTCTGACGAAATATTACCGGCAAGGTCGATCACGAAGAGTTTATAGCTGCCCGCAGTTGCAGGCGCCAGTATACTTGTCGCAGTACCCGAAGCAGCCTCGGTCATCGTCGCACCAGCGGCAAACGTGGTCGTGCCCGAAGGTGCGAACCACACGCGGTTAGACGCAGTACCTGAACTCACAATAGTAACAGAGCCACCGCCAAGGCGGCTTGAAGAAGCAGCATAAACAGTATCCTGATTGGTCGGCGCTGTTGTATCAACAGTAATCGAAAGACCCGTCGAATCGGCGCTCGCATTGCCACCGGCATCGGTCGCGGTTACAACTACAGAGTTCACTCCCTCTGCAAGGGTGATATCCCCGGACCAGACACCACCGCCGCTGGCAGTCACTGTCTGCAACAGAGTACCCGCGCTGCTCGTCAGGTAAATGCGAATCGTCGCATTCGCCTCTGACGTACCGTCAATCGTCAGTGCAGTCGTGTTGCGCGTGATGTTGTCGCTGTTAGAAGTGCCCGTATCATCGGCGTCGGCAAGGTTCAGCGCAGCTGGCGCCGCCGGAGTTCCCGTATCTATCGTTACAGAAAGCGCAGAAGAAGCCACGCTCGCATTGCCTGCAGGGTCGGTCTGAATTGCAGTGATCGAACGCGCACCTGCTGCCAGAGCGCCGGTCGTCAGTGCCACTGTGCCGCCAGCGCACGTCGCCGCCGTGCCGCTTGCCACTGCATCTGAATAAAGCTGAACAGACGAACCAGTCACGCAACTGATATCAAACGTCGGTGTCGTGTCGTTCGTGACGTTGTCTGTCGAAGAAGAACCCAGGTCGCTCGCTGCCTGAAGATCTGGCGTGCCCGTCGCTGCATCGGCAGTTGTGTCAAGAGTGATTGAAAGCGCTGAAGAAGCGACGCTCGCATTACCAGCAGGGTCGGTCTGCACCGCAGTGATCGAACGCGTGCCCGCTGTAAGGGCAGCAGTAGTCAGATTCACAGTGCCGCCAGCGCACGTGGCCGCAGTACCAGAGGCAACCGCATCGACGAAAAGCTGAACGCTCGTCCCGTTCACGCAGCTAACGTCAAAAGTTGGTGTTGTATCGTTCGTGATATTATCGCTGTTTGAAGAACCGGTATCAGAACCGTTCGCCAGATCAGGTGTGCCTGTCGCTGCAGTCGCGGTCGTGTCGATCGTGACAGACAGAGCGCCCGATGCGGCGCTCGCATTGCCTGCAGGGTCGGTCTGAATCGCAGTGATCGAACGAGCGCCCTCGCCTAATATACCCGTCGTCAGTGTCACCGTGCCCGCAGCGCATGTCGCTGCAGAACCTGTGGCGACCGCATCGACATAAAGCTGAACAGAAGCGTTGGTCTCGCAAGCGAGGTCGAAGGTGGGCGTCGTGTCATTTGTCAGATTATCCGTCGAAGAAGAACCCAGGTCACTTGCTGCCTGCAAATCAGGCGTGCCGGTCACTGCAGGGTTACCAGTATCAATCGTGACAGCAAGGCCCGTCGAAGCAACGCTCTGGTTTGATGCCGCATCGGTCTGCCGCGCGCTGATGTTATGCGCGCCCGCTGCAAGCGTACCCGCTGTAAGCGTCACGGTACCTGCAGCGCAGGTACCCGTGCTGCCAGTTGCCGTACCCGCAACAGGGTTATCTGTATAAAGCTGAACCGTTGCGCCCGTCTCGCAAGAGACTGTAAACTGAGGGGTCTGGTTGCTCGTGTAATTGTCGCTGTTCGATGTGCCACTGTCAGTGCCAGATACCATATCGGCTGTACCAGGAGCTGATGGAGCAAAACGATCAGGAAAAGTCAGCGTGCCCGTATTCACAGTGTTTGGTGTCAAGCCGTTCGTCGCACTGTGAATCTCTCCCGTAGCCGCGCTCACCTGAATTGTCTCTACGCCACTCGTCGCACCAGTGTTCGTAATCTGAAGGCGCATCGACGTCGCACCAGCCGCAGGCGCAGTGCCCGGGCAGCTCGTGCTCGCAGTATCGGTCACACAGCTCACAACTGCAGCGGTAGAATTACCGCTGTTTTGCGTGAACGCAACAGTAAAGTCGCCCGCAACAACCGCTCCAGCGGCGCCCGTATTCGTATAAACACCTTCGCTCCACGTGATCGAAATATATCCCGTAGTACCACCAGAAACAGGCGCAACTGCAGTATAGGTCGGAGTTCCCGTGATACTCGCTACGCCAATCGCTGAAAGAGTCTTCGCGCCTGTCGTCACGTTCGCTGCATTGCCGGCAACGTCGATCACTGCATTCGCCACGTTCGTCACAGTAATCGTCTCTGTGCCTGTTATAATACCGACATACGAAAGCGTCAGAACAACCGTACCCGAGGGAGCTGTATGGGTAATGCCGGTAATTGAAGCGCTTGTAGCGCCACCATTAGAAGCAAACGCAACCGCAAAATCTGTCGTCGCAAGATTGCCACCCGTCGAATTATAAACGTTCTCTGCAAAAGTAAGAGTCAAAGTTGTGTTGCCTGTCAATGGATGCGTGTTCAACGCAGGAGCGGTAGTATCAACCGTCACTGAAAGCGCACCAGAGGCTACGCTCTGATTGCCCGCCACATCTGTCTGACGAACTGTAATGTTGTGAACGCCAGAACCAAGCGTCGCAGCAGTCAGAGTCGCGGTACCACCGGAACATGTCACCGCACTACCCGTTGCCGTACCTGCAGCAGGGTTATCGGTATAAAGCTGAACAGAGGAGCCGGTCTCGCAGGTGACCGTGAATGAAGGAGTCGCGGAACTTGTAATATTGTCGGTCGTCGAAACACCAGTGTCTGAACCGACAACAAGATCAAGTGCTGCAGGCGCAGCAGGAACGCTGCTGTCATAAGTGATCGTCACGCCAGGTGAAATATCGCTGACTAAACCCGTCGGGCCTACCGTAGCAACGGTAAAAATATTCGCGCCCTGACCCACTGTCGTATTGCTCGCCAGCGTCACCGTATAAGCACCCGAAGCATTGGAAACAGCCGTCGCAACCAGAACGCCATCGTCATAAAGATAAACTGTCGTGTTTGCAGTCGTCGTACCCGTGAACTGCAGGCCGGGACTCGGGAAAGCGGCGCCAGTGATGTTGTCGCCAACAGTGCCTGTATCAGAAGCAGCAGCCAGAGATGCAGCTGAAGGCGCTGTAGCTGAACCACTGAACGTCGCACTATTAGGAGTGCCAATCGTATTGCCGGCAGTGTCGGTCAGCGTGCTCGCTGTCACCGTGTAGCTGTTCGATGAACCATAAGCGCCCGGTGAAAGTGTCAGGCGTACCTTCGTCGTATCTGCCTGCCTCACTGCCGCAGAAACAGTATTGCCGCCGGTGACTGCATAGTTACCCACTGTCTGTGAGCTCGCAAGATCCATCTGTTCGCTGAATGAAAGCTCGACCGTCGTCGAATTGATCAGCACCGCCTGATACAGCGTCGGCGCAGTCACCGATGAACCAATGCCAGAGAAATTCACAGAAGCAGACGCCATTGTGTTCGCTGGCGCCGCCTGGTCTTGTATGTTGCTGATCGTGACAGAATAACCCACGGCGCTGGTGCCCGGCGCATTCAGCGTTACGCTGCAATAAGTCGCCGTGCAAGTGATGCTCTGAACTCCACCTGTGAGTGTTGGGGAAAAGCTGTAGTTCGCGGGGTTAGAACCTGAATTCGTGCCTGTCGCCCCGCCCGTGGTCGAAACAGGTTCGCTGAAATAGATGCGCACTTCGGTGTTTGAAATGGCAACCGCTGAGGCGATCGTCGGCGCCGTCGTGTCAGGCGTGCCGGCGTTGGTGCCGGTATAAGAATACGTCGCGCTGTTGTTCGTGCCCGCAATCGCATTGCCGGCAAGGTCAGATACCGAAGCAGCAGTCACCGTCGCAGTACACGTCGCGGCAGAAGCAGGTGCAGTCGAGGTCACCACCAGTTGCACAACGCCAGCCGCGATCTGGCTCGCGCTGCCAACAACTGTCGGGCACCCGGCGCCCGTCAAAACAAAATCTGTTGTATCAATCGTCGAATTATTCAGAGGTTCGTTGAAATTCACAATCACAACTGTCGGCGCGGTCGATGAAGCTGTTGTCACCTGCGGTGCGGTCGTCGCCGTCGGGCCTGTAAACGTGCCGCCACCAGGAACCGTTGTCAGTGTTCCGTTGCCAGTCGTATCGGCAGATGTCGGTGCGCCGTCGGTATAGGTCAAAGTATAGCTCGTGCCTGAAGTCAGTACTGGTGAAATTGTCAGCTTAACAAACTTCGAAGGGTCGGTGCCAGCAGGATCGAGCGCCGCCGCGGTAATTGTCGCGCCAGTCGCGATAGCGTAATCGGTCGTATTCACTGAAGCATTATTGGTAATCGGCTCTGACCATTCGACCATCACCGTGCCGCTATCAACAGGATAGATCGCAACGATATAAGGCCTGCCGTCGCCCGTAAAAGTCGTGCTGCCAGTCGAAAGTGTGTTCGCAGTCGGTGTTGCGGTATCTTGAATGCCGCCGTCATTGTTCGTAATAGAAAGAGAATATGGCGTTGTCGACTGCGGGTCAGTTGTGAGCGTGCACACGTTGCCGACACAGTTGACGTTCGTGATATTCAGCGCCGGTGAAAGATTGAAATCGGCGATGCTCGCACCCGTCACGTTCTCTGAAAAGGTCACGACCACCGTTGTGCTGTTCGTCGTCGTTACACCCACGACAGAAGGTGCGACCGTATCGGTAGTGGTGCTGCTTGTATAAGTAAAGAGAGCCTTGTTCGTAGCAGCCGTCAGCGCACCACCCAGGGCAGACGTGATTGCGGTATTCACCGTAACGGTACACGTGCCGGCAGTACCGGTCGTTAAAGATGTCAGAAGCGCCTGCGTTGTGCCGACTGCCGTTACCGTCGCTCCCGTCGCAGAGAGAACTCCGCAACCGGTAAACGTATAATTGCCGGGAGTCGTAAAGCCACCCGTCGTCGTCATCGCCTGGTCAAATGTCACTAATAAAGAAGTCGCTGAAGAAGATACCGCGCTCACAACGCGCGGCGTCGGTGCATTATACACGAAGCTACCTGAAGCCACAGGCGCTGCGTTCGCGTTGCCCCAGATGTCGCGCACGTTCGTCGACGCGCAAACATAATACGTCGTGCCAGAGGTCATAGCCGCGCTCGTCAGTGTCACCTTCGCGTAGTTTGAAGTGTCCCGCGCAGCGCTCGTCACATCCACGTTACCCGTCGAGCAACCGGCATTCGTGTAGAGGTCAAAGTAACCGCCGAACGTCGCGTTGTTCACCGTCTGCGCCACGGCCTCGCTGAAGTAGACCTCGACCGTCGTCGCATTGATGGCGCTCACGGAACCAAATGCAGGGCCGGTCTGGTCCGCGTTATTGGGAGCGGTAAACGTTGCAGAGTTAGAGCTGCCGAGCGATGAGCCATCCACACCCACAATATTGGAGGCCACGGCGGTATATGTGCCGCCCGCTGTCTGTGGAATTGTATCAATGAAGATGATATTCGAATTGTTCGGGTCGCGCGACGCTGCAAGAATCTGAAGTGCATTGCCCGTCGAATCGGTGATGCGGTAGTTGCCCACCAGCTGCCCAGACGCCAGCGTCACGGGCTTCGAAAAAGTCAGCATCACCCGAGTGTTCGTCAA
Organism: uncultured Leptospiraceae bacterium; assembly: GCA_942492915.1. Taxonomy (GTDB): domain Bacteria; phylum Spirochaetota; class Leptospiria; order Turneriellales; family Turneriellaceae; genus Turneriella. The sequence goes on along the minus strand of OW818662.1, from coordinate 646,432 downwards.
AGGCGTCGCCGTCAGAAGCGCGACCGATACAGAAGAATTAGCACGGGCTCCGAATACAAGGTCGAACGGCTGAAAAAATGTGCTGTAGGTCTTGCCTGAGCAGTTTGCCGTCGCCAGCACGAGCGCCATTACCCCCAGTTTTGCAATTATTGAGTTTTTATAGTACGATTTGAACATAGCAATCCCTCTTGTGACTATCGGTGTTAGACGTACTCAAATGGACACTTTACGACAGTAAATCAACGCGCGCATGGCAAATCGAACGGCTCAGCAGGCATTCTTCTATTAACTGGCTGTCAGAAAAGGCCCTGCTCTCTCATACTTAAAGCGCAAAGTTCAGACGGCGCATTGCCGGTATCAGGATTGCCCACTTCAATGTTGCAGCCGCCGATTGCGGCAAATGGTAGCAGCAGGCGCAACAGCGCCTGCCCCGTCAGAGAATTCTGAGAGCCGTTACTCGACCAGAATTCTGACTTCGACGCGGCGATTAATTTTTGCCCCTTCTGCAGTCTTGCCATCGGCGATTGGTTTAGACCCGCCGTAACCTTCAGACACGAGGCGATCGCCGTTGATACCTTTGGCAATAATGAACTTGCGTACCGACTCGGCGCGTTTTTTCGACAGCGCACGTGAGCTGTCGTCGTCTGCGCCCGCAGCTGCCGTATGGCCGCCGATCTCGATGCGAATCTCAGGGTTCGCCTGCAAGAACTTGATGAGTTCAAGTATCGCTTTGTCAGCGCCTTTGATCAACTGGTCTGAATCAGGTTTGAAGTTCACACCCTCGAGGGAATAGGTAAGTTCTGCGAGAATAAAATCCTGATCTTTGGTCTTTTTGTCATTCGACATCATAGGCAGTTCGACGTTCGCATTGGCGTACCCGTCTTTATGCGCTTCGACAGTGTAATCGAGCCCCGGTTCAATTTCCATCGCGTACTGGCCTTTGTCGCTTGAGTCAACCTGCTTCACAATCGCAGTACTGCCCTTCGCTTTCAGCTTGATCGTGGCGCCAGAGAGCACCTTGCCATTGGGTGTTCTCACCGTGCCTTTGAGGTTCAAGACCACGCTCTTGTTGCCAAGATATTGAATGGGGATCATTTTTGGTTCTGGCGGTTTTACCGCATAATGCCACGACGCACCGACATTAAACATGAAGTACTGCCCCGAGATATCCTGTGAGTGCATCAGGTAACCGCCATCGACTGAGAAAGCGACCGGCCATTTATCTGGTCGCACTTCAACACCGAGCGAACTTGAGAAACCGTGGCCGATGTAACTGCCCGACCGCGAACTTTCGGCGCCGGCTGCGAGCAGCGAGACATATTCGCTCTTCACTGCTGTGCTGACAGTACTGAAAATAATGCCGTCGGCCAGACGAACAAATGGAGAAATTGTCATCGCCCACCCTTTCGGGCGCAAATCATAAAATAGCGTCAGTTGAGCGAGAACCGGTATTAAGGTGATTTTTCCCGTACTGACTGCCTGGCCGTTCTGGAACAGGTCTTGTGAAAAACTATGAAACCCCGCGTTGATTCCCCCGCGCAGGCGCAGGCTGTATTTCTTCAAAGGAAGAAACTTGAGTTCAGGAATAGCAATCGAATTCTCCACTGTGAACCCCAAAACTCCAAACTGCAGAATGCTGATATCAGCAGTCGGCAAAAGCGGCGTGTAGTAAAGGCTAATGCGGGGATCGAGCGTATTCCATTTATGCCAAATATTCAGGTCAGGGAAAAGTGTTTTGCGCCCGCCAGCCATGTCGACTGTCTGCATGGTATCCATCGTTTCGTCTTTTGCGAACTTGCGCACACCGAGAATCGGCGCTTCGCCGGCGACTTCTATCGGCTCTGCCGTGAAATCAAAACCGCGCACGTCTTTGCCCGTTTTTTCATAGAAAGGCAGCTGCTTCTTTTCACCACTTTTGGTCAGCGTCAGCAGCGTCGTATCATAACGCTTCGTAATTTCTGACGGCGCGAGCGTCATCGAGCGCATCACAAACGGTTTACCGATAAAACTGCAATTGCCGGTGGAAAGTTTTGTCGCGCCGGTAAATTTACCCTTGGGTATGTATTTGGGAAGTTCTTTCGAGTCGCAGAGCGCAGCAGGAAAAATTGCCGCTTTGACGTCGACAACAGATGCCTTGTCATTTTCTGTAACGTATTCAACATGCAGCAGAACGCCGTCGATCGTTTCAATAACCACATCGGTCTTCGGGGGCGCTGCAGAGAGAAATTCAAACGCGGCAAAGACCGCGACGACAAGAGCTGACTTTTTCATGACTATAGTTAGTCTCGACGCAAAAACGGGCAATAATCCAACAAAAAAAAGCCGTAGTCACGCAGTCAGAATGTTTCGGGCAGCGGTTTGCGACAGAGCCCCGATTTTGACCAGCCCGGCACGAACCTGCGAAATCGGATCATGAGGTGTTACCTCTTTATATGGCGCCCCGTGCGCAGCCTCAAGACCGTGGATCGCAGCAGGATCAGCAAACTGCTCGCCCCAAAGTTCGTCGATAAACCTGCCCGAACGCACCTGCCCCGCCATTTCCATCAGGCGCAGCGTGCGCACGAGCCTTGGCCAGGGTGCCTTGAAAAAGTCGTTCTCTGCGGCATAGCGGTAAACTACACCATGGCGCGCCAAAAGCATTTCAGCCAAAGCCCGTAGCCTCGCATCTTCATCCGCCTCACCGCCGCGAAACCGCACCAGTGAAAAACGCCCGCTCGGGAACTGCGGGTCAACAAGCCTCGGCGCGAACCTCATTCGTTTCGCGGCGCGTGGCGCGAGCCGCCGCAGCGAAAAAAACTGGTCTGAAGTGACAAGTCCCTGAGCAATCAGCTCGCGCACACCGCGCAGCGTCTGTTCGCTGAATAGTTTCTGTGAAGTCGGTGCGCTGCGATCATTATGCCCGGCGTGAATATCGTGCAAGAATGAAGCGCCATTGCTGAAAAGAAAATCGAATACGCGCCGCGCATCGGCCGAGAGCGCGTTTATTTCAGGTGCGGATGGCGCAAGTACGCGCCACATTTCGCGGGACAGCAGCATATACCGTGTGCGTGCTGTAACACTTCGCGAAGCCGCACCGGCGATCGCCGGACGCCACCAGAAGAACTCGCCACCTAATAGTACATCTTCGAGCATGCGCTCCGAAAAATCGCTGATGCGCAGAGCCAGCGCCCTCGTCCACTCGTCGTGCGACAGCGCGACGCCCTGTAGCTGTCGCAGCACTTTTATGAGCGCATGCTGCCCGGTCATGGGTTCGGTGACCGACTGCCAGTGCTGCAAAAACATCAAGTATTCGGCCGGGTTGACGCGTTTCTGAACTGAGCGCCGCCTGCCATAGTGCTGCAACCTCTGGTAAAATGATCGCTCCGTAAAAAACACCGTGCCGCCGCGGTTCAGTTGAAAAACCGCTCCCTGATTCTCGAGCGCGAGCAAGGCAATTTCAATGCGCGACGCAGAAAGCGCAAGGCGCATGGTCAGATATTCTATTGTGGCCGGCCCGAGCAGTTCGAGGTGTGCGAGCAGCAGCGATTGGGTCGCATGGTCACGCTGCTCGCCCGAGGCGCCCTCATTAGGGCCATAGACCTCGTGCACGAGTATTTCCCGGTCGGCGCTGGTATAGTAGAGACGCGCAGCCTCTTCACTCTCAGCGGGCCCAAGCCTCTGCAGCACCGCTTTGCCGCGGGCGACAAGCGAATCGATGCTTGAAGCAAAACCGAGCGCAGATATTTCGTCGGCGGGTACGACGGCAAATTGTGTGAGAAGATCGTACAGCTCATACTCGTTGCGCGCGGGGTACAACGTTTCTGCGCGCACCGCGGCGATCGTCGCGTCGCTGATTTCGTCGCCGGCGCGGGCTTCGACATCGGTGCGTACGGCCCTGGTACGCCTCTCTTCGAGCGGAGCATCGTCAAGAAATGCATAGGGCCTCGCACTGATGATTTCGTGCGCGAACGCCGAGGGAGCTGCGCTATCTTTTGAACGGGTTTCGATCGTACCCGACTCGAGGCCTTTGAGCACGCGCAAGAAACCCGACGCGTCCATGGCTTCATTCAGGCAGTCGGTGACGGTCTGCTTCACCAGGGGGTGATCGGGAATCGCCCGCGGACCGCTGAGATTCTCAGCGCACGCGATCTGGTCGGGAAACAGCAACGCGACAAGGTCTTGCGCCCCGCTCTTCTGCCACTGTGCAGGCACTTTGCCGCGCATGTTGCGGCGTAATATGGCGAGCGCACGCGAGGCGTTCCAGCGCCAGCGCACTTCAAACATCGGTGCGTCGAGCAATGCCTGGGTGAGCACGTCTTGTGCACTCGCCGATGCGAGGTAGCGAAAGACATCGGGCAGAACAAAACTGTGCGTGTGGCTGAGCGAGAGAATGATTGCGTTGTCGTTCGCTGCGGCCTGGAGCTCAAAGTTAAATTGGCGGCAGAAGCGCTTTCTGAGCGCCAGGCCCCAGGCACGGTTCACCTGCGCACCGAATGGTGCGTGCAGTACAATATGGCAGTTCTTGACCTCGTCGAAAAAACGTTCGAGAATAACCGTCGACTGCGTCGGCAGCGAGCCAAGGCTTTCTGATGCTTCGCGGTAATAATCAGCGAGCGGTAATACCCAGGCAGGGGCAAGGCCGGTTTCATCGCATACCTGCAACGCAAAGCGCTGCGCATCGCCGGTTTTCACGTACAGCTCGTGCAGCGAACTCACGGCAGCACTCAGGGCGTCGGTTCTCCCGGGTACATCGACGATCCAAAAGGGAATTGTCGGGTGCTTGTTGGGAGCATACACCACAGACACGCGGTTGCCCGAGACCTGCGTGATCTGCCACAGGCGATTGCCCAGTTGAAAGACATCGCCCCTTGACGACTCAATCGCAAAATCTTCGTGTACACTGCCGACGTAAGTGCCATCAGGCTCTTCAATAACTTCGTATTCAAAATTTTCAGGTATCGCGCCGCCGTTCAGCGCGGCGGTAATGCGCGCCCCGGGCCGCGCGCGCACGATCTGCTCGGTTCGATCATAGAATATGTAACGAGAGCGGCGACCAAAACGCAGCGAATAACCATCGTTCAGCATGGACAGCACGCCGTCAAAGTCGCTGCGCCTGAGTTCGCGCCATATATACTCTGACTTCATCACGGTATAAAGCTCATCGGCGGCGATATCGCGCATCGCTGTTTCGGCAACGATCTGTTGCGCGAGAATATCGAGTGCAGGCGAAGCTAGAGCCAACTGCTCGAGGTTACCCTGCCTTACTGAGCGCACCAGCGCGACACACTCAGACAGGTCATCTCGTGTGAGCGGTACGAGCAGCGCGCGCGAGGTACCGTTTTTGTGGTGCTCAGAGCGACCAGCGCGCTGTATGAATGCATGTATCGATCGCGGCGAAGAAATCTGCACAACCAGGTCGATCGACCCAATGTCGAGCCCGAGCTCAAGCGACGAAGTCGCCACCATCACTTTGAGAGTTCCCGCTTTGAGTTGCTGCTCGCTCTTATGGCGTTGCGTGTGTGATAGTGATCCGTGGTGTGAGGCCACAAGTTCGCTGCCGATAAGTTCAGAAAGATGCCGTGCGAGACGTTCGCACAACCGCCGGTTGTTCACGAAAATCAGCGTCGTGCGGTGTTTCGCGATCTCTTGCGCAAGTTCGCCGTAGATGGCGCTCCACGCGTCGCCGCTCATGACAGCGCTGAGCCCCTGCGGGGGTAGCAGCATGCGTATATCAAATGCACGCGGTCTTGCGTCACGGCAAATTGCCACGGGTGCATCACCGGCAAGATAGCACGCAACGAGCGATAGGGGCTGCACGGTCGCCGAGACGGCAATACGTTGCAAAGGCACAGGTTCGGTGGTCAATCCACCCCGACGCGCAGCGTCTGCACACAGGCACTCGAGCCGCGCGAGCGACAGCGAGAGGTGCGCACCACGCCGGGTAGACGCCAGCGCGTGCACTTCGTCGATGATGACCGTTTCAATGGTTTCGAGTAGATTACGGCCCGAAGCACTCGTGAGCATCAGGTAGAGCGATTCAGGTGTCGTCACGACGATCTGCGGTTTGAGCCGCACCAGGCGCGCACGCTCTAAAGCCGAGGTATCGCCGGTGCGCACCATCGCATGAATTTCATCGATTTCGATACCCATTTCGGCGAGTTCGTGGCGAATGCCGGCAAGCGGCGCCTGCAGGTTCTTCTCAATGTCGTTTGAAAGCGCCTTGAGCGGTGACACGTAGAGCACGCGCGCATTACGGATATTTTCACCTGCTGCGGCCCGTTGCACGAGCCGATCAATGACCGCAAGAAATGCAGCGAGCGTCTTGCCCTCGCCCGTCGGCGCGCTGATTACAGCATGCTGGCGCGTCGCCAAAACCTGCCATGCCTCGAGCTGAATCGGGGTCGGCGTGCCGAGATTTCGGGCAAACCAGTTTCTGGTGGCGGCGTGAAAGAATTCGGGCACACCCTGCATTGGGGATATTCTACCGTGCAAGGGCTAAGGCGGCAACAAATTCTGCGATCAGCGCAGATCGACTTTTTCCGCTGCGCGGCCCGTCAATTCGTCATCGGCAAACAGCAGCTCAAGGTGGTCATCTTTGTGCTGAATCTCGCTAATTTCATTGCAGTTTCCGAAAACTTCGCTCGTGCGATCGCCCGGCAATAACGCCACGTATTCAGACGGGCAGCTATCGCTGCGCGAGAATTGTACGAGCCATACGCTACCCATCGAAGCATGTTCAACGCGCTGCATTTTGGGCTTTGTATTGACCGAATCAATCAGACGCTCGGCGCCAAAGAAGATTCTTAAACGACCGGTCTTGGCATCATAACGCAGTTCTGGCTGCTTTTTGTCCCTGCAGGCCGGCAATGCAAGCAGTGTCAGGGAAAGAATGCCGAATGTCAGTTTCAAGCGATGCACCGGGATCAGGCGCGCAAGCTTCGTGAGCGCGTAAATCGGTTTATGCGGGGTTGCCGGCGGCCTGCCTCATCGCGCGTGGTTAAAACGATTGCGCGGGGGCTTGAAAAACTTTACACCCCCTCGCGTTTCGGTACCTGTACAGTGTGAAAACCGCAGTCTACCCAGGTAGTTTTGATCCGTTCACGAACGGCCACCTGGACATCGTCGATAGGTCGATACGCGTCGTCGATTCGCTCACGATCGCGGTGCTCAAGAACACCTCCAAGAAGAGCCTTTTTTCACCCGAAGAGCGGGTAGAAATCATTCAAGAGGTACTCAAAGACTATCCGCAGGTCAAAGTGCAGACCTTTGAGGGGCTGCTCGTTGATTTTTGCCGCACGCACAACACCCGCATCGTCATTCGCGGTCTGCGCGCAGTTTCAGACTTCGACTACGAACACGCGATCTTTCTGATGAACCGCAAGTTACTCCCCGATCTTGAAACCATGTTCCTGATGGCCGCCTCTGACAACTCGTTTATTTCGAGCACCATCGTAAAAGAGGTGGCTCATTTCGGCGGCAACATCGCCGATCAGGTGCCCGCAATCGTCTTCGAACGCATGCAAAAAGTGCATGGCAAACGTGGCTAAGTCGGGCGCGGTGAAAACCGAAGCCGTTCAGTCTCGCGCAAGCGCGATGCCCTTCTACCTGATCGCAGGTTCGGCGGTACTCACTTCGCTCTCCTTTGTGCCATACAATATTTTTCCGGTCGGATTTCTCGCACTGCTGCCGGTTTTTTACCTGTTTGAAAAATTCACGCTGACCACACGCAGAATTCTCGCGCTATGGGTGTTATGGACGCTCATACTGAACCTCATCGGCTACCATTGGATTATGCATACCATCGCCGTCTATGGCATGATGCCCGAAGTTATTGCCTTTCCGCTTTTTCTGCTCTATGCTCTTGGTACGGGTGGCAAGATGCTGCTCTTTTTCTTCTTTTTGAGGTTCTTGCGCTCGCGAGACGATTGGTTCGGTTCGCGAGGTAAAAAACTTCTGGCGGTACCTGTGGCATTCGCGCTGTGCGAGCTCATCGGTTGGCAGCTTTTCCCGTGGCACGGCGGTAACCTCGTCAGTGGCGACCTTTGGTTTGCGCAGGCAGCCGATCTCATTGGCACCCGCGGGCTTTCAGTCATCTGGGTGCTGCTGCAATACCTGCTGTTTTTCGCCGCCAGCGATTTTTTCGCGAGGGCCGATCGCCCGGCCATAAGGTTTCTGCGGCAGAATCGCTATTTTCACGCATTTGCGGCGACCCTGATAACCATACACGTCTACGGAGCTGTGCAATTTGAAAGGTTCAGCGCGCGGGAAGCGCAGGCGCCCAAAATTCAAATTGGCGTGCCGCAGGGTAATGTGCCGCTCATCACCAGTTACCACGAACGGCCTTACATCATCACGCGCATGCTCGGACAGACGCAGAAGCTGGTCGCCGATGCGACAGCGGCTGGCCGCCGGCCCGACCTTGTTGTTTGGCCCGAAAGTTCGATACCTGCGATGGAGTTCGAGCGGTCAGAAGCGCTACGTAACGCAGTCGCAGAGTTGCAGAAAACAACCAACACCCCGCTCATCATCAATGACATTCTGCATGAGGTCTCATCGCGGCGCGACTATTCAAATATGTGGCACCTCGATGCAACCGGGCAACCACTCAATAACTACCAGAAGAATTTTCTGCTGCCATTCGGTGAGTTCATGCCGTTGGGCGACAAATTTCCCGCACTGAAGAATCTGTTCCCGGCGGTGTCTGATTTTTCTCACGGCAAGAGATACTCGCTCTTTCAGATATCTTCAACCGCGGGAAATGTCAAGGCGATGCCTCTCATCTGTTACGAGGTCATTCTGCCCGAATACGCACGCAATTTTGACGCGACAACACAAAATGAAGCGCAGTTCATAATCAATATCACGAACGACGCGTGGTTCGGCAAGTCGGTTGAGAGCCTGCAGCATATGACACTGGGAGTCATGCGCGCGATAGAATTGCGCCTGCCTATCGTGCGCGCGACCAATTCAGGCATCAGCGCATACACGGCTTCAACGGGCAAAGTGTCGGGTGAAACGGCGATGTTTGAACGGGTCAACCAGGTCTACGCAGTACCCGCGATGCAACGCGCGACGACACTTTTTGCCGTCGTGGGCAATATGCCTCTCTACCTGTATATCGGGGCTGCAATCGCTCTGTTATGGCTGCGGCGAAAGAAGCGCGTCGGGTAATTCGATCTTACCGTCTTTCATCAGCAACCGGCGCGAAGCGGCCATTGCGAGTTCAGCCTCGTGGGTTACGACGATAATTGTGAGTTTATCTTCAGCCTGCAGAGCGTTCAGCACACCGATAAAACGTTCGCGATTTTCGCTGTCTAGGTTTCCCGTCGGCTCGTCGGCAAGAATCAATGGCGGATTTTTTACTACCGCGCGCGCAACAGCAACGCGTTGGCTCTCGCCACCGGAAATTTGCGAAGGGAAGTGCTGCAGACGATGGCCGAGGCCGATACGTTCGAGAACACGAGTTGCCTTTGTTTTGGCGTCAGTTGAATTAAAACCCTGCACGCGCAGCGGCAGCATGACGTTTTCAAGTACAGTAAACTCTTGCATCAGGTAATGATTCTGAAAAATAAAACCAACTTTATCACGGCGAAAACGTTCGACGCGTTCGTTCTTGATATCTGACGTCAATTCGAGCCCATCGACGACGATGCGGCCCGAATCGGGTTTATCGAGTGCTCCAAGTAAATTAAGCAGTGTGCTTTTGCCTGCGCCCGATGAACCCTGTATAGCGACGAACTCACCGGGTTCGACCGTGAAGCTGATGCCCTTAAGCACTTCTGCGAGTACTTCGCCGTCACGGTATGTCTTGCAGAGGTCAGTGACCTGAAGAATACTGGTATGGGATGCGTTGTGCGTTTCGCTCATAACTCCGCCTTGCGAATAATATCGATGGGTTCAAGCTGCGCCGCTTTGCGGGCGGGAATAATCGAGGCGAGCACCGACAGAATTACCGACACATACCCGAGCACGCGCAAGAGCGCCCAATCAATGTCGATCGGCAAGTGGTCAAAGTAATAGACATCACGCGGTATCAGCCGCACATCTGTCCAGAGATTATGGCTGATGTTCTCTGCGTAGAATTTTCCGATCGGATTTATGACGTTTTCGACGCCGTGCAGAATATTCTCGAGATTATTTGCCAGGCCCACACCGGCGAAAATTCCCGATACCGACCCGAGCACGCCCATCGCCATACCAGTTACGGCAAAAATGATGAGCATGTGCCCCCGGGAAAAACCGAGGGACTTCATGATGCCGATATCGCGCCGATGCGCACGCACGATGTTGAATGTCGCGATCACAATACCGACCATCGCCGCGATAATAAAGAGAAATACAATAACGATCATGATGGTCTTTTCGAGCCTCAGCGCGGCGAAAAAATTTCTCTGCTCGTCTTCGATCGTGCGAATCGTGTAAGGCCAGCTGCGGGCGACTTTTTTGCGCAGCCGCGAAAGGTTATCGGTGTCTTTGACCCGCACCGCTATCTGCTGCACCGCGTCGGGTAGCGCGTACAGATTCTGCGCGGTCACAAGTGAGAGCACTACGACCTTGGTGTCATAGTTGTAATGCCCTGTTTTGAACAGAGCGCCAATCTTGAAAGTGCGGATTGAAGGCGTAACTCCCGTCTGCAGGCTGAACTGCCCGCGGGGCACAATCAGTTCAATGGTATCGCCGACGCTCAGGCCCAGATTCAGCGCCATTTCGCGGCCGATGATAGCGTAGTCACCCTGCGGAATGCGACGCTGGTTTACGGGTTCAACTATTTCGGGAAAATACGCCGGAAGCTCATACGTTCGCGTCGCCGCATCTGCCGTAAAATCGATACCGCGTACGAATACGTGGTCGAGAAACTTACGGCGACGAAAGATTGCCGGTGACTGAATATTACCCTCAACCGATTCAGCATCAGTACCCAGATCGGCTGCAAGTCGCTCTTTCCACTTTTGCCATGCGGGAATTTTCTCACCGCCGGTAATGCGATCTACCGTCAGAATAATGTGCGGGTCGAACTGAAAGATGCTCTTCTTTAGCTGCGCCTGAAACCCGCCAAAAATCGACATCACGACAACGAGCAGGCTCGTGCCGACAAACACACCGACGAAAGCCAGAAACGCATTCATGCTGAGTAAGAAGCGGCTCTTGCCACGCGAATAACGGTAACTGATCGAGAGCGCGAGCTTGATTCTTTCGATTTTGGACTGGCGATCTGTCATGTTGAATTAGGTTAGCCTTAAGGCTCGAGGCACAGCGCACAGCAAATATAGATTGAGATATTCTGAATGTAGCGACGCAGGGATTGCCTTCGGCGAAGCGAAGACGCCCGCCGGGTCGAGGACCGGCAGGTCAGCGACTAAACGAACCCGGGCCTCTCAGGTATCGCTCTAACCAACTGTGACCGAAGGATTCGCCCTTGCGAATCCGTAGGTCTCCGCCTTCGGTGCTACGTCGCCTAAGCAAAATATGTAGCGACGCAGGGATTCGAACCCCGGACCTGTGGATTATGATTCCATCGCTCTAACCAACTGAGCTACGTCGCCATTTTCCTTGTTAAAATGGGGGGCGATGCCCCCCATTTTAGCAAGTATTTTAGCGCGGGCAGGACTTGAACCTGCGACCTTTGGGTTATGAGCCCAACGAGCTACCAACTGCTCTACCGCGCGGTATGCAGGGATAATTAGGTATTCGAGACAGGCTGACAACTACTTTACAGTAAAGGGAATAGCTCCCCGGTTGGTGATTATTTGGCAAGCAGGTGTTTCTTGAAAAACTCCGCTTGCTTCGCCGCAATTTTCGAGAACCACGGCTCTTTGAATGGCTGAATGTGCCCCATCGAATACTCTTCAATTTCTACATTGGTTAACTTTTTTGCGGTGGCGAGCACCGATTCGACCGGAATGCCTTCGTCACGCTTGCCATATTGAACAAGAGTCGGGCAGCGAACCCGATCAGCAACCAGCGTCGGCCGGTGCATGGGTAGTTCGAGCGCAATGCGCGCCGGCAAGCGGTTCTGCCAGGTTGACCCTTTGGGCACGCTGTCGAGAATTCCCGATTTCCAGCCGGGAAAAGTCAGAAACGCAAATTCACCGGGGTCGCCCGCAAGCTGCATACTCACGCTTTGCCCAAAGAGCGAAGATACCCAATCGGCGATTGCCATCGCGGTCACGGGTAAAAATCCCACCATGGGCATGCGCTGCATCACTGCCCAGGCATCGAAGAACGGCACGAGACAGCTGAGCGCGGCGATGCGGTTATCTTCGGCCGCCACCATCAGTGCATTACCGCCGCTGAGCGATGCGCCCCACAAACCAATTTTGTCAGGGTCGAGTTCGCTGCGACTACGCGCAAAAGCGACGGCGGATTTATAATCTTCACGGTGCCTCGAAGGTGATACCCATTGGCGCAATTCTCCAGGGCTTTCGCCGAAATTACGGTAATCAAACAGCAGCACCGCGAGACCGGCTTCGGCAAAGCGCTCTGCGAAATCAGGGAGTTTCCATGTACGTTCGGCGCCGAACCCGTGCGCCATAATGACGACCGGCAGCTTCTGATCAGATTCTGGCAAATACAGATCGGCGGCGCACTCTCCGTCGCCGCTGGCGAAAGACACTTTTACTTTTTTCATGCGTTGCCTTGACCGTGTTCACCGGGCGCGCGTCAAGCGCACCATGGGATCTCACGCGTTAACGAGTTTTGCAGCCGCATCGGGTGAACTTTTCAAATAGATTTCTTTTCCCTTCTGCGTCATCGTCTCGAAGATATGCATATTTCTGGTATCGACTCGTGTGCCAATGTCGTAGAGTGCGCCTCTGAAATTGCAGACGCCGATCTGCGCGCCAAGTAATTTGGCAAATCGCAGGTCTGAATCCACGAAGTTTGTTTCGTCGAGAATGCAGTCGTTCAGAAAAGCACCGCGCAGGTTTGCGCGGGTGAAATTCGCGCCTTTCAGGTTGCTGCCGCGCAAGAAGGCGTGCTGCAGATTTGCTTCGGAAAAATCGACCCCTGAAAGATCGAGTTTATCAAGCATGACGGAATTGAGGTTGAGCCCCTTCAGGTTGCCGTGTTCTTTCAGGTATTCAATGGTCTTTTCACGGCTGATGACCTGTTCGCCCTTAAGGCCGGTCTGCTCTTCGAAGTCGCGCAGCGCCTTTTGCAGTGCCTGCACTGCAGTGACCGCATAGTTCTTGCGTTTTTCGGGGTAACCCTCGATCGCAGGTTCGAGTTCTTCTGGTTGTATGTTACGGGCTGCTGCGAGCGTCTTGCCTTTCGCGAGGTCGCAGATGATCGCGAGCGAAGCGAGCGAAAAACTGCAACCGGTCGTAGTATAACGGGCGTCTTTGATCGTATCGCCTTCGACTTCTAGGTAAAGCCTGTACCCGTCGCCACAGCCGATATTCTTATATTCAGAAACGACCGAAGCCGATTCGAGTTCACCGTAGTTGACGCGGCCTTCGACAAGTGCATTGAATTTCTCGAAATTCATTGCTACAAATATAGTCAATTATGCACCGAAAGGCTATTTATTGAAGATCAGATTCAGAAAACGGCTTCACAGGTCCCATTTTCAGGAACCTGTTAGAATTCGATGTTCGGCCTCAGCAGCACCTGAAAATTTTCGCCCCCGGGATAGCTGTCGAGCGGCCCCGAATACAGACTGTCTGATTCCCAGGTAAAACCGAGCGCAACCGAAAAAGCGAACGCGGTTTTGACTGGCCACTTCTTGTTGATTTCGAAGTATTGCCGCACGGGTTTCAGGTTGCCTACCTTGAAATCAATGCGGTATTCAAACCCGCTGTTGGCGAGAAAATCCCACGCGTCGGCGGTGTAGTCGAGCCGATTGCGGCGTACCCCGAGAAAAGCGACGTCAGAAATAAACGGATTGTTGTGCAGCTTGAAGCCGATGCGGTAGTTCCATTGCATCTTCTGCAGGGTGAAAAGCTGGTCACCTTTTATTTTCCATTCGAGTTCAACCCAGTGGTCGTCGAAGAGTTCGTTGTCTTTAATATGATGAGAGCCATAGCTGACAAGATAGCCCGTGTAGCCGAGAGAGCTCTGGTAGCCCGATTGTTTGTTTTTTTCTTTTTCTTCGGCGTTTCGTGCCAGAGGCTGGTAGCGCACGACACGACCTAGAAAGATCGAAATCGCATAGGGCTCTTGAAAACCGCGCGTTGCCGATCGAATCAGGTTAAAACTTTCGCCGCCGACCTGCGCCCGCTGGTACAGTTCGTTGGCGTGCTGCCTGACCAGCACCCCGGCTACCGGCATCGGGTTCACGCTCGCTTCAATGATTGCATAGCGCGGCACCAGTGGCGCCAGCAGCAGATTTTTATACACTTTTGCTTCGCTTTCTTCGCCCACGTTTTCGATGGGTTTCGATGAAAAGTTGATGATGAGCCCGACACTCGAATAATAGGCGTCGATTGTGCGGTCCCATTCAAAGGTTCGGTGCTGGGCCGTCAGTGAAATCAAGTTGTTGGGTTGCTGCGCGTACAGAGCGAGCGGGTCGGGGGCCGACGCAGGTTTCTTGCCAGAGGGCGCAGCCAACGCAGGCGTGAATAGCACCAGCAACGCCGCAATCCGCCGCATGCGCTAGTATACCGCAGCGTGTTCAGATATCTTGCGTAATAATGCTGTCTGGTCGACGGGTTTGCCGATCACTTCGTGCGCCCCGGCCTTTGAAGCCTTCTGGCTGAGCTCGTTGGTGTAGCGCGAGGCCGTCACAAGTATAATGCTGCGGTAGTCGCTGTCGCGGTCTTCTTCGTAGCGGCGAATGCTCTGTATGAGCTCTATCCAGCTTTTTGCGGGCAGGTTCGAATCGACGATCACCACACCCGGCTGAAAATCATTGAAATAGGTCAACGCCTCGTCGAGATCGGCTCCACGACGCACGGTAAAACCGTTCAATTCAAGAAAAGAAGAGAGCAGCAGTGCATCGGTCTCGTCAACGTCTGCCAGCAGCACCTTGTCTCCATTGGGAAATCGCGAAGAAACGGGCATTTTGGGCAGAATCTAAACCGCGAATGAGGCGGTCGATAACATTCGGCCAGATTCAAGATTGACTTTACGAAAAGTCGATAATAAAGCAGGGCAGAGACGAGATGCAGAGGCAATATTACAGATTTTTTCTGCTCGCGCTGGCGTTTCTGGGCACTGCACGCTTCGAATGCGCTTACCGCCTGCCCTGGCAAAAAACTGACCCAAGTCAGGCCACACCCGCGACCCTGCCGCCTACAGAGACGGCTCTTCGCCTCGTCGATCTTCTGCTATTCGAACCGGGCTACCGCCAGGCACGCGAACTCGCAACCACATGGAAAGCCTACGCCGACGCTTTTGTCAAAGACGAAAAACGTGCTGCGGATCTCGAAGCGCTTGCGAATTCCCCGGCTATTCTGGCCTTCTTGAAAGATCCCGAAAGCCAGCTCGCTTCGGCCTTCTCTGCCGAGGCGACACGGCTGCTCAACGAATATGGTAACGCCGCATTTTTAGCCTGGCGCCTGAGAACGCTGACCGGCAAAGTCGTTCTGCAGAACAAGGCTGAGCGTCTGGCCTCGCTCGATATTTCAGAAACGCGCCGCGAGATAAATGCACGCTTTATTACCATACCCATCGCAAACTCAGGCTTCAATTTCAGTCTCGATGCCGAGTGGGATATTTCGCGCTTACCCGATTTTCCGCTGACGCAAATCAACTCCGAATTTTTGTACGTGCAGACCGACGCCGACAAGAAGCTGATCGGCCTGCCCGAAGGCACGCAGTTGCCAGATTCTGCGTTTCGTTTTGTTTCGGGTGGTGGTTTTATTGCGCCGGCGCACGGCCTGCATGACGGCTACCGTATCGTTGCCACGCATAGCGGAGACCTTACGCTCTACCTGTGTTACCCATTTGCCGGTTATTTGTTTTATGCGGTGCGCGGCCTGATCGTCGCTCTGATGATATCAGGCATAATCTTTGGTCTTACGAAACTCTCCGCGGCGCGCGATGCTGCGCGGCACGTTCTCGAGAACCGCAGCGGCCGCTGGCTTGAACAGCATTACAGCGAAAGCCTCGCTATCAGTGAACGCGCCATCGACCTGAACGACAAGGCGAACAGCCTCGTCACGCAGATCAAAGAACGCGATTCGGCCGTGATATCAGAGCTCGGCGGGCACATACAGCAGCTGACGCGGGCAATCAGAACTGAAAGTGAACGCTCCGCAATCTCTGCGTCGACGGGCACGTCTGTTTCGCAACCCGCAAGGTCTGATACGGGCGTTGTGCGCCCCATGCACAAGAAGGCGGTCTATCGTGAACCGATTCTGATCGATAACGATGTAAAATCTGCAGTCGAAGTGCAGATCGATCTCGATTTGCCCCTCAAAGACGAAAAGGAACTCACGAAAGAGCAAAAAGCTGCGTACGTGACTTCACTGCGCCGCCGCGCGCAGGAAAAAACAGGCGCAAGAGAATTTATTCACGACGAAACGCTCGATAACTTTGACTACACGCCCCCCGAACCGATGCCGATGCCCTCAGTTGCGATGAAAGAGATCACGGGGTCGCCCGATGCAGCAGACCTCGAATACGTGCAAAAATTCAGATATACCGGCAAGACTCGCGTTCTGCCAATGGCAGAAGACAAACAGAAAACCGCAGCCTTGCATATGCACGAAGACCTGCACGTTAAGAATCTGGTGATTCTCGAAGACGAATAGCCGCCCATCCGATCGCCACGTGGCAGGCCACCGTCTCAATTCGCCTTGACAGAGTGACCTCTGCTCTAACCTTTCAGATCACTATGAAAAAATGGATAATGATAAGCCACGCGCTTATTCTCACACTTGCTTTTGCAAGCATCGGCACCCTCTCAGCAAAGTCAGAGTGCCAGGGGCTAAGCGAAAGCGAATGCACTTCAGATGATTCGTGTACCTGGGTCAGCGGTTACTCGCAGAAAGACGGTGACAAAGTTAAGGCGTACTGCCGCTCAAAGCCGGGCAAAGGCAACGCTGACAAAAAAGATAAGAAGAAAAAAGATAAAAAAGAAGAAGTAGCGAAGTCTGATGACGATTCGTCTGACAAGCCAAAGAAGAAAAAGAAAAAAGACAAGAAAGAAGACGAAGTAGCAAAAACTGACGACGCTTCAGCCGACAAGGCAGAGAAGAAAGAAAAGAAGTCAAAAAAGAAGAAAGAAAAAGCTGAAAAAGCTGATGACGGTGACGACAAGAAAGCTGACAAAAAAGACAGCAAGAAAAAAGCAAAAAAGAAGACTTCAAAAAAGAAAAAGGGCGACAAAGACGACAACTAGTCTTCTGGCGTTTCGATTTTTACAGACGCGATACAACAGTATCGCGTCTTTTCACCTCTCAGCTCTGCTCCCATGAAGATCACCGGGTTCTCATTCATTCGCAACGCGATCAAATATGACTATCCGATACGCGAAGCGCTGCTTTCTGTGCTGCCGCTCGTCGATGAGCTCGTCGTGGCAGTCGGCAAATCTGACGATGAAACTATGGGTCTCGTTGCAGGTTTGGATAAAAATAAGATCCGCATTATCGAAACCGAATGGGACGACAACCTGCGCGAAGGCGGCCGTGTGCTTGCGCTCGAAACGCAGAAGGCATACGACAGTATTCGTGGCGGCGACTGGGCGATCTACATACAGGGCGATGAAGTTTTGCACGAGTCAGACTACCCTGCAATTCGCTCGGCGCTCGAGCGGTACGCCGGCGACCCACAGGTCGACGGCTTGCTCTTTAATTACCGGCATTTTTACGGCTCATACGACTATACAGGCGCTTCACGCCGCTGGTACAGGCGCGAAGTTCGCATTGTGCGCCCGCCGCATTTCGTTCTGAATCCTCAATTAAAAATCTATTCATACCGCGACGCGCAGGGCTTTCGCAAAAACGACAACGAGAAGCTGCGAGTTAAACCCGTCGATGCATACGTTTACCACTACGGTTGGGTAAAACCCCCTGAAGCGCAAATGCAGAAACAGCAAACCTTTAACAAGTACTGGCATGACGACAGCTGGATGCAGAAGAATGTGCCCGCTGCCGCACAGTTCGATTATTCGAACATCGATTCGCTCACACGCTTCACCGGCAAACATCCATTGGTAATGCAAGAGCGTATCAACAAAAAGAACTGGCAATTTGATTTTGATATCAGCCGTTCGCGCTACACACTCAAAGAAAAAATCTCTGGTTTTGTAGAGCGCATGACCGGTTATCGTCCCGGCGAATACAAAAACTACAGAAAGATCTAACTCACCCGAAAACTGCTAGGCTGAAACGATGAGCCTCTGCAGCGATGCGATATCGTCACAAACCGCATCGGGATTCAGAGATTGCAGTTTGTCCCGGGCGTGCGCACCATGCGTAATTGCAATAACGGAGACACCGGCGTTAAGGCCCATCTGCAGATCGTGAGTTGTGTCACCCACCATCACCGCGCGCCGGGCCGGTATCTTGCTCTCGAACAGAATCTCTTCGATCATCTGCGGGTCTGGCTTTGGGCGGCATTCTTCTGGGGTACGAGAGTGCGCGACAAAAGGCTTAAGGCCTGTGGATTCAAGGCAGCGATCGATGCCGGCACGACTTTTTGCGGTGGCAACGGCTATCACCTTACCTCGATTGTACAACTGCGCGATCAGCTCGCGCACTCCGTCATAAAGGGGAATGCCCTGCTCACGAGGCTCATAATGCGAGCGATAAGCCTTGTGAAAATTCGTAAAAAATTCGGTTTCTGAACCGGTTAACCCGGGAAAAAGCTGCTTCTGCGCGGCTTTGAGCCCCAGGCCGATGATGCTGCGCGCGACGCCGGGCGAAATTTCAGTGCCAACATCGCGGCCCGCCGCCACGATCGAACTTTCAATCAGGTCGATCGATTGGTAAAGCGTACCATCCCAGTCGAAAATGACCAGTTCGGCGTCAGCGAGGCGCGAACTCTCTGCAATCACGGCAGCCCGTGCTATTCTTCATCGTCTTCTTCGTCATCGTCGTCGTCATCGGGCAGTTCATAGTCGTCATACGCATAGCCGTCTTCACCCGGATCTTCTTGCCCAACGTACTGTATCGGAATGATCTTGTCGAGCATCACCACATCGAAGGAGCTCTTCAGTTCAGGGTTTGCATTGATGACATTCAGACGACCGTCCGTTCGTACGAGAATACTCTGCAATTCGACGAACTTCGCAATGAGTTCTGAGTTTGCCGAGTTTAGTTTCGCCAGATCAATCTCGAGCACCAGATTCGGAATCTTTGACATCTCGAGCTCGCTCACCACCTTGTCGAGATGGCGAATCATGTTGATGAGCCCGAGTTTGTTGTCCTGGTCTTCGATGACCACTAGCCATTTGCTTTCGCTTTTGTTTACCTGCATAATTATATGTAGCGGGGCATAGATTTTTTTTTCTACCCTTCGTCTAACAGAATTTGCTGATTTGCGCGGCCCGCGCGCAAATCAATGAAGTCTTAAACCGGTCGCCAAAGCAGCGCGAGAGCAATTGCGGGTGCAAGCCCCTGCAGCAGCACGCCGCGCAGCATTTTGGTGCCTGCCGAAAACAGCAGTACGAGCGATGCGCCCACCATGCTGCCGAGGCTGACTGTCAGTACCGCAGCCCCAACCGCCTGGTTTGTCGCTGTATAGAAGAGCAGCCAGATGCCGGCAATGGCGCTGATTGCCAGAAACAGGTTATAATAGCCCTGATTCAGCGCCATAAGGCGGGTCGTCTTCGCATCGGCTTCAGTCTGCTGAAAGATTTTGCGAACCGCGGGGGTTGTCCAGAGCAGGCTCTCAAATGCGAAAAAAACGACGTGCATCAATGCACCTATAGCTGCCAGTATCTGTATTGTGATTTCCATAGCTTCCCCTTGAACAAGCCCGCTTGCTCTGTCAATGAAAACCGGCTGTATACCGCTGAACCTTGGCGGTGGCCGTGCAGTGCCGAGAGCAGATTTACAAACCGTCGCCTGCACGGCGAATGGCCGATGAAAAAATTAGTTCTGATTCTTGCAGCGCTCACCATGTTTGCCCCCGTAACGGTATCGGCCAAAACAGCTACACAGATCAAAAACGAAGAACGCGCCAAAGCCTACAAAGCTAAAAAAGCGCAGGAAAAATCTGAGCGTGATGCCAAGCGCGCTGCAGAAAAGGCCAAGAAAAAGAAATAGTCTGCGGAGCGCCGAAGCGTTTGGGGGGTGATGAAGCCTGAACGGCATGAGCAACTTCACCTCGCGGCGCAGATCCTCACGCGTGCGAAGCACCCGCTCTTTTTGAGCGGGGCCGGCATCTCGGCAGAAAGTGGCATACCAACCTTCAGGGCCGCGCATGAGGCGGCAGATTCGGGTATGGTCGGCGCCACCCCGCTTTGGACGCGTTATAAGCCCGAAGATCTCGCGACGCCTGCGGCATTTATGCGCGACCCCGCGCTTGTCTGGGACTGGTATAACTGGCGCAAGAAGCTGATTTCAGAGAAGCAGCCGAACGCGGCGCATTTTGCTGCGACTGAACTCGCACGCCAAATGCCGCACCTGCTTTTCGTCACGCAAAACGTCGACGGATTTCATGCGCTCGCGGGCCTGCCGCAGGTTCTCGAAATGCACGGCAATATCTTTCGCGCTCGCTGTCTCGGCTGCGCGGCATTGCACGAGTTGCGGGGCGACGTCACGCCCGGAACGCCCTGCCCTGCCTGCGGCGAATTAAGCCTTCGACCCGACATTGTATGGTTTGGCGAAGCGCTGCCGAAAGAAATTCTCCATAAGATCTATGAGCGGCTGCGCATCTGCGACGCAATCGTCGTCGTGGGTACCTCGGGCAGCGTTTACCCTGCCGCCGGCTTCGCCGTCGAAGTGCGGCGACACGAAGGCCATGTGATCGAGATCAATATCGACGCCAATCATAAACCGTACGCGAACGATGTTTACCTGCGCGGCACGGCAGCAGAACTGCTGCCTGAACTTGCACAGCTTATCAAAAAGGAATAAATACCGTGGGCGACCAGCTCCAGTCGCTTGATTTGTAGCCTTCGACCTGGTAGGTATAATAACCAACGGAAATACCCCAGTAGATGCGGCCCACAAGATTGGTCATGAGACCAATAGAAGGTCCGTAGGCCCAACCTTCGGCGCTGATACTGCCCTGCAGGTAGTGTTTGGTCGCGCTATAAGACGGTGTCAGCAGGTACCCGCCAAACGGGCCGATGAAATACGTCAGCGCAGGCCCCACGGAATAATCGCGGTACGACGATGCAAAAATTGCCCCGGCGTTGAGGCCGAGCGCAAGCCGGTCGATCAGAAAATAGTTGAGACCCGCCGCAGCGCCGTACACGAGTCCCTTGCCGTCGCTCGATATCACGGGGCCGAGGCCAAAACCGAGGCAGCCTTGCCCAAAAGCAAATTCGCCGCATGTGGGTCGGCGGTCTGCACGGCGCGCGCGTGTGGGTTTCACCTCGATCGGCACCTCTTCCTCAGCCTCATACGGCTGTGCGCCCAAGGCGGTCACTACAGCCAGAAAAAAGATGAGGATTTGCTTCTTTAACATATCATTTTCCCTTCGCTTGTCTTCACGCCAGTTCTCGCACCATATCGCAGAAGATATTGGCGCCCTCTTCAAGAATATCTTCACGCGTTGCGTAGCTGATACGAATCGATTTGCGGTTTGCGCTGAAAATGTAACCAGGTACCAGCAGCAACCTGCGTTCAATGGCGCGTGTGACAAAGTCTGCCGAATCGATCGGTACGTCGGGGTAAACATAGAACGCACCATCGGGAAAAGGCAGCTTCGTCACCTTGCTGAGAATACCGTAAACCAAGTCGCGCCGCTTGCGCATAACCTTGAGCTCGGCGTCGATACCTGTCTTGAGCGCAGTGATCGCTCCCCATTGCATCGCGTGCGGTGAGCAGACCATGGTGTATTGCTGTAGTGTGACCATCTTCTGCACAATACCCGAATACGCGGGTGGCGCAGCCAGATAGCCGACACGCAACCCAGTCATTGCATGGCTCTTTGAAAAACCATTGAGCGTCAGCGTCCGCTCGGGATTCAATTTTCCCATGCTGACGTGCCGGTTTTCGTAATCAAACGCCTCGTAAATTTCGTCGGAGGCGAGAATCGCGTCCTGGTCATCGGCGAGGTCTGAGAGTAACTTCAGCTGTTCGACGCTCAGAATTTTTCCCGTCGGGTTCGACGGCGAAGCGAACATGATCAGTTTCAGCGTCTTGCCGTCTTTCGATAGCTGCGTTTTCAATACTGCGATATCTTCTGCGCCGAAACTTTCGGGAATCGTATAAGGGCGGGCTTCATGGTATTTGACGAGCGCCGGGTAGATCAAAAAATATGGGTCGATAAGCAGCACCGCATCGTCTTTCGCCACGACGGTCTGAAACAACAGAAATAGAATCGAAGCGACTCCGGTTGAGACAATTACATCGTCGGGTTCGGTCTCGTAACCGATTTTGGGTTTCAGATACGCGCTGATTGCTTGCCTCAGCTGCAGCAGACCCGCAGTCGGCGTATAACCCGTCTTGTTATCGGTGAGCGCCTGAATCATCGCTTCTTTGACCGGCAAAGGCACCGGAAAATCAGGCTGCCCGATTGAGAGGTTCAGCGGGTTCTGAATTTTTGCCGCAAGGTCGAAAACTTTCCGTATCTCGCTCGTGTCGATGCCGTGAATGCGCGGCGCGAAGATGTCTCGCATTAGGCTCGCTATTTGAGTTCGTCTTCGAGACGCTTAGACTGCTCGTCGATCTGCAGCTGGTTCAGCTCGATGCGGCATTGGTTGGCAGACCAGTCTTTGGTCTTCTCGCGCGCCGCAGCGCACTGGGGCGACTTATCGTCGGCGCAGAAATGGTCGTTGTACTTTTTACATTCCGACTTACCACACGAGGCTGCAGCCAGGACGACAACCACCGACACCAGAATAAATTGCAGGGCGCTTTTTCGCATGACGGGCTTAAGCAAAAAGAAAGTGGTGCGTCAAGAAGAATGCAGCGCACCGCAATCAGACGCTACCTGAAGCCCCTTGGCTTCACCCTGTTATTCATTCTGCTCGTTGCGGGAGGGCTGCTACTGCGCGAATACCTTTTGCTGCGCCAATTGGCAAAGAGTTTCACGATAGCTGTGCCACCCGCAATTACCCCCGGTCAGACAGCACCCACCGCAGCACAGGGCGCGCGCAGTGATACTGTGCCTGCACCTAGAATTGTTCTGCAGGTGAGGCATTCGCAGACCGGAAACCACGTTCATGCGCGCGTGTCATTTCGCGCTTTCAAGCGCCTCGTCGAATCGAATCCGCAGATTGCCCAGACCTGGGGGCGCGTCGGCTGGAAAATACTCGGCGATACGCCGGCGCTCTGCCTGCGGAATCTCTCGGGCGGCACGCCGCTGACCGCGCTCGGCGTAAGAAGCGGTGACTGCATCACGCACCTTGACGGTGAGACGATCAACCAGCCCTTACGCAACCTCGGCATATGGATGGGGCTCGGAAGCCGAAAACAGCTGAGTGTCGACACGTTGAGGCAAGGGCAGCGCCTCAGCTATACTCTGACCGGCGATTAAAACAAGACACATGCTGAGGCCCCGATTTCTGATAACCGTATTCATGGCGCTTATCGTTGCGTGGTTCATCGCGCGCACCATCAAAGATTCGGTCGTCGACGTCGCACGCATCACCAATGAATCGATGCTGCCCTACCTGTGGCCAGGCCAGCGCGTGCTGATCAGCAGATTATCGCCGTGTCTGCATATGCCGGTCAGCGGCAAAAGTGTCGCGTGCCGCCCATGTGAAGCCGGCAAGGCGTATATCTTTATGCACCCTCAAAAGGCCGGGATGAAACTCGTCAAATTCGCCGTTGATTTTCCCGCAGCGCGTAGGGATGCGATTCTCAGAAGAGACATAATGTGGTTTACAGAGGGTGAACGCACTTTGCTCTCAGCCGCTGCGGTGGCGACGCAGAACGCCTCTTATACGATGAACCGGGACAACGCATGCTTTTTTGTCGGCAGCAACGCAGAAATTTCTGTCGACTCTCGCCACTTCGGCCCCGTGCCGCTCGAAATGGTTCTCGGCCGAATCGTCTACCCGCCATTTGCGCTGCCGGCTGAAAAAATTACCCCGAACGTGATGCCCGAATGATCGACGGCAAACAACAGCGCGCCCCTTCTGAATTTACCGTGCGCTATAAGCTCGCGCTGCTGGTAATTTTTGGTCTGTTTCTCGTACTGGCTTTTCGCGCTATCGAACTTGCGATCGCATCTCCCCTGCCGCGTTCGGTGCTCGAACAATCTCAGAAGGTACGCCGCGGTGTCATCTTTGACGCACGCGGGCACGAGCTCGCGATCTCACGCGACACCGTCTCGGTCGGCATCAAGCCGCTCGAGGCACGCCTTCAACTCGAAGGCATCGATATTCTCGCGCGTGTGACCGGAATGCCGAAAGCGGACCTCGTTCTAAAGATCAAGACGAGCGACAAATTTTTCTACCTGAAACGTAAGATGCCGCTCGAAGAAGCCGCGCCGCTGCGCAAGCTCGACCTTGCGGGCCTCGTGCTGCAAAATGAACCCGACAGGTATTACCCGAACAAAACTCTCGCGTCACAAATCGTCGGCTTCACTGGCCTCGACGGCGAAGGGCTTTCAGGTGTGGAGTTCAGCCAGAACCAAAACCTCACGCACATTCGCAACGACAGTCAGGACTTCATCGGTCAAAATATTCACCTGACAATCAATTCATACGTTCAACACCAGCTCGAAAAGACGCTCGCGGCAGGCCTCGAAGACAGCGTGTCGAAACACGCGATGGGCGTGATCATCGAATCGCAGACGGGCAGAGTTCTGGCGATGTCTTCGCAGCCCGATTACGACCCGAACCAGCGCGACAAGTACCCTGAAGAGCAATGGAAAAATCTGCCAATCAGCTTTCAGTATGAACCGGGCTCAACGTTCAAGATATTCACGATGGCTGCGCTGCTGCGCGAGAACCTTCTCGATCCCGCGCGTCAATACAACTGCCCCGGATATTTTGAATACAAGGGGCGCCGGGTCAGCTGCACACACGCGCATGGTATTCAGGACTTCACCGAAGTCATGAAGAACTCATGCAACTTCGGCGTGATCTCTGCATCTTGGCAACTGCCCGTGCTGAAACTTTATGAAAACCTCAAGGCTTTCGGCATCGGTAACGCAACCGAAATTCAACTGCCGGGCGAAGCGCGAGGCTACCTCGCAAGCCCCAAAGACTGGGATTATTACCTGAAAATGTCGATACCGATCGGGCATGGTGTCAGCGTGACTCCGCTGCAGCTCGCCCTGGCAGCAAATTCGATTGCGAACGACGGCAAACTGATGCCACCGATGATCATCGACAAGATTACCGACGCACAGGGCAAGATTATCGAGCGTTACGTACCGCAGGATAAATACCGCGTCGCGAGTGCCGAAAATGCACTCGCAATTCGCCGCACGCTGCGCGAAGTCGTCAAGAGCGGTACCGGCGCGGGCGCCGACCTCGGACTCAAAGATTTCGACGTTTGCGGAAAAACGGGCACGTCGATCAAATCAACGCGCAAAGGTTACGATGCAAAAAAATACCAGGCATCATTCGTTGGTTTTTTCCCCTGCGAAAAGCCCGAAATCACCATTATGCTGATGTTCGACGAACCGCGCGGTGAATACCACCAGGGGGCGACGGTCGCAGCCCCGGCATTCAGACGCGTACTGCGTGAGATCATACCGGCGATTCATGTGGGTGAAGTCAGTACCGTGAAACCCCTCGCGACCCCCCAGTACCAGTCGGTAGGTGCGGTTAACCGCAGCGGCGTCGCCGATAAGGCGACAATGCCCGATTTCAGGGGTTTTAGCAAAAAAGAGCTGCTGTTTCAGGTGCTGTCAAAATTTCCCGGTGACCACCAGATTCAGGGCGCGGGTTATGTCTCGGCGCAGTCGCCCGAACCGGGAACGAAAATAAATCCCCCTTACAACTTTACTTTTAAGCTCGGATTTCCCGATGAATAAGAAGGTGCCGGCCCAACGGCGCCCAAAACCGAAAAGCGGTGTCTGAAATTCGGGTATTTGATCGTCAAAGAAAACCAGACGCGCGGACACTCATGCCAGAAGAGAAAAAAAGCCAATTGATAACGCTTGTCGCTAAATCTCTGTCCCGGTCATTGGCGACAGCCAAGGCTATTTCAGTGCCCACGATCGACATTCTAACACATCAACCATTACCGGGGAGCATCCACTGAACGAGCTGCTGAAACATAGCCTGCGGTATCCGCTGTATTTTTCGCTGTTGGCATGCGTAACGCTTTCGCTTGCTGCGCAAGATTCAGCCACGCCACCGAATGCGGATGTGAAACCGGCCGAAACCGCTGCGCCTGCGGCACCGGTTAATACCGCTTCACCTGCAAATAACAAACCAAAACCGACCGAACCCGAAAAGAGCAAATCGACCGATGTGACGCCCGCCGAATCGCAGCTCGAAAAACTCGCGACCGAAAGTGAAAATGAAGCGGCTGAAGTTGAAGACAAAGAAAAGCCCAAAACAGATGCAAAGGCTGAAAAGGCAGCAAAAGATAAAGCCGCTGCCGCTGAAAAGCTAAAGGCTGACGCCGAAAAAGCGGCAAAAGACGAAAAGAAAAAGGGTAAAAAAGAGAAAGAAAAAGACAAAGAAATCGGCTCTTTCAGACCTGATTTTCGCGATCAGGAAATTCAAGATATCCTCAAGATTTTTTCAAAAATCATCGGCAAGAATATTATCGCCGATGAAAAAGTTAAAGGTAAGATCACCGTCATCTCGCCTTACAAGATTCCCCGGTCATTGGCGTATCCCTACCTGTACTCGATGCTCGCCATTAAGGGCTTTGGCATCGTTGAAGAAAATGAAAATCTGATTCGTGTTGTGGCGATGAAAGACGCGCTCGCAGGCAGCCCGCTCATTTATCTCGGTCGCGAAGAAGTAAAAGATGCCGGCGTAAAAAGCGACGTGCCGGTAACGCAGATCTTGCCCGTCTACGGCGGGAAACCTTCACGCTTGTCAGCAATCTTGAAGCGCCTTACCAGCGCGAACACCGATCTTGTCGACTATGACGACATCAACATGCTGATTATTACGGGCAGCCTGTTCGAGGTGAACCGGCTTATTCGCGTGGCAAACCTGATCGACTACCAGGGGCCACCCCCTGAATGCGATGAGGCCAAAGACCCCGACTGCGGGCGCGTGCGGGTCGAGGGTAGCGTTCATGTATATCGTCTTGAGAACATGCAGGCCGAAAACGTCGAAGCGACGCTGAAAAAGGTTCAGCTGCCCGTTGAGCCACTCGCCCCGCCTACCGCAGCCCCCGGCAGCAGCACCCCCGCGCCGGCGGTTTCACAAACAAATGTTCAGCGCAAGCCCATCGACGTTGTGGCGCACAAAGAAACGAACAGTGTCATTTTCGTCGGCACGAACGACGAGTTCGAGCTTGTCAGAAGCCTGATCAAAAGAATCGATCTTCAGCGCCAGCAAGTACTGCTTGAGGTTCTGATCGTCGAGGTTGGGCTCGACAACACCAACGAGTTTGGTATCGACTGGATCGCCGGCAAGCAGGGCGGTGCGCAGTTCAACAGTACGCAGATCGCGACGCGTTCGGGTTATATCAATACCGATGGCTCGATCAACACGAGTCGCCCGAGCACACTGCCGGGCCTCACGCTGACGTTTGTGAATGATTCCATCACCAATATTCTGGGAATCCTCAACGCGCACATCGGTAAGTCTAACTTTCTTGTCGTTTCGGCGCCGCAGGTACTGACGCTCGATAACCAGGAAGCCGAGATCAACGTCGGGGAAGACCGTCCGGTGCAGGTAAACGCCATTTCAACCGCCGTCGGCGGTATCAGCCAGTCGAGAAGTTTTGAATACCGCCCGGTTGGGGTAAAATTGAAGTTCACTCCGCAGGTGAACAAGAATCGCATGGTGATGCTGAACTTATTTCAAGAAGTGAAGAGTATCACCTCTACTGACTCAAACTCGGGCAACCCGATCATTGGAAAGAAAGATATCAAAACTTTCGTGCGGGTGCAAGACGGACAGACGATTGTGATCGGTGGCCTTGTCAGCAATGACCGCCGCACGGACATGAAAAAGGTACCGATTCTCGGTGACCTGCCGCTGATTGGTTACCTGTTTCGCCGTCAGGGAACAACCAACAAGCGTACCAACCTGATGGTTTTTATCACTCCGCATATTGTGACCAACCGCGCGCTTGCCGACAAAGTCACCGATGACCTGCGCCAGAACCAGATCAAAGAATACAAGCGCAGCACTGTAGATTAAGCCCATGCGACGTTTCGGCGACATACTGGTCGAAGAGGGTTTGATCGAAGAAGACGAGCTGAAAAAAGCTCTGACCCTGCAGCGCAAGTCGGCTTACAAACTCGGCCAAATTCTCATTAAAAAAGGTCTCATCTCAGAAGAAGACGCGCTCAGAGCTCTATCGATACAGTATGAGATGGAATATGCTGAAAAGCTTGAGCCGCTGAATATTGAGCAGCTGGCTGATAAGGTTCCGCTCAAATTTGTACAGAAATACCGGGTAGTCCCCTATTACATTGAAGATCGCGAAATTCGCATTGCGATGACCGATCCATCGATTCTGCATCCGCTCGATGAGTTCAGATTGCTGTTCATCGGCTATGACGTGAAGCCCGTGCTCACGCGCGAAAGTGAAATTCTGCGGGTCATCCATAACGTCTACGAAGCCAAAAGCCGCGCCGAAGATTCTGATCTGGGCATGAGTGATGGTCTCGAGCTGCTCGACGACATTCAGGACTTACACGACTCCACCGAACTCGCCAACCAGGCGCCGATCATCAAGCTCGTCAACATGATCTTGTCGAATGCGGTCAACGAAAAGGCATCGGATATTCACTTCGAACCGCAAGAGAAAGACTTCTCCATTCGTTTTCGAATAGACGGCATTTTGCACAAGATGATGTCGCCGCCGAAATCAGTTCAGAATGGTGTCATTTCGCGCGTGAAGATCATGGCGAATCTCAATATTGCAGAAAACCGCCTACCGCAGGATGGTCGAATTCGCCTGCGATTCAGCGGTAACGATATCGATATTCGTGTCTCGTCGCTGCCGACGCAGCACGGCGAACGTCTGGTGCTGCGCCTCTTGAATCGCACGGCTGCAAGTTATGAACTCTCTTCCATCGGCTTTGAAAAAGATACGTACGATCTTTTTCTCGAAACGATCAACCAGCCGAACGGCATCGTTCTGATTACGGGCCCGACGGGTTCGGGTAAAACCACGACACTCTACGCGGCCCTCACGCGACTCAACAGCAGCGAACGCAATATAATTACGGTAGAAGACCCGATTGAATACCAGATCGATGGCATTGGTCAGGTTCAGGCGCGGCCCAAAATAGGTTTCACCTTCGCAGAGGGATTAAGATCCATTCTGCGCCAGGACCCCGACGTAATCATGGTGGGCGAAATTCGTGACGAAGAGACTGCGCGAATAGCGATTCAGTCATCGCTCACAGGTCACCTTGTGTTTTCAACTCTGCACACCAACGATGCTCCATCGGCCGTGACGCGCCTCTTGGACATGGGGATAGAACCGTTTCTTGTAACATCTACCTGCCGGGGCATTATGGCGCAGCGGCTCGTCAGAAAACTCTGCACGCATTGCAAGAAACCGAAAACAATTAACGCCCGCGAACTGCTTTCGATAGGGCTGAGCTATGCTTCGAACAGGAAAAAAACCCCTGCGCCCACAGGAAAGATCAAAATCTTTGAACCGAACGGCTGCAAAGAGTGCATGAACACGGGTTACCGCGGGCGCATGGGCGTCTATGAATTCATGCCGCTCACCGCAAAACTGCGTGAACTTGTACTGGCCCGCGTCTCACTTGACGATCTGAAAAATGAAGCGATCCATGAAGGCATGATTACGCTTCGCAACGCCGCGCTCAGACAGGTGGTTACCGGCGTCACGTCTCTCGACGAGGCGATGCGTATAACCTAAATGGCGCATTATCAGTATACCGCGTTCAGCAATGCCGGGCAGAAAGTCACGGGCGTCATAGAAGCAATCTCGCCACAAGCCGCGACGCAGAAACTCAAATCACAGAATCTTTACGTGCGCGAAATTCGCGAAGATTCAGCGAAACGCGACCGCGACCTTTTTCCGTTTCTGAGCAATATTCTTTACCGAATCAAGCGCAAAGAGGCGGGCATATTCACGAGGCAGCTGGGCACCCTGCTCGGTGCGGGTATTCCTCTGAACGAAGCCCTCTCTGACATCAGCGAGCAGACAGAGAACCCGCACCTGAGAAAGATTATTCAGGAGATGAAGCAGCAGGTCATCGAAGGCAAGTCGCTTTCAGAAGCGATTAGGCAGCACACGAATGTTTTCCCCCCGGTATATGAGAGCATGATTCGTGTGGGCGAGGCGACGGGCAATTACGAACCAACGCTCAAGCGCCTCGCCGATCTCGAAGAGCGTAACGAAGAGCTCAAGGCAAGGGCTATTACCGCGATGATCTATCCCGGTTTTATGCTCTTCATCTCGGTCGCAGTTGTTTTTTTTCTCATGACGTCCGTTGTGCCGCAGCTCAGCGATCTCTTTGGCGGATTTAAAGCCGAACTGCCTCTCATTACCCGCATTGTCATTGCGCTCTCGGGATTTTTCTCTTCTTTCTGGTACGTCATGATTCTCGCCATGTTTGGCGGAGTCTACGCGTTCGTGCGTTACCGCAAAACAAAAGAGGGGAAAATGAAAACCGATCGCATGATCATGAATATCCCTTTTTTTGGCAGCCTTCTGCGGCGCATTCAGGTTGGTCTTTTTTGCCGTAACATGGGCATACTTATCGAAAGCCAGGTGCCTCTGCTTGATGCACTGAAAATCGTCTCTGCGACGGTGACGAATTCAATTTTTGTCGAAGAACTGAATGCGGCAGCGCAGCAAATCAAAGAAGGCTCTTCTTTGCGCGAGTCTCTGAAAGCATCTGTGATTCTGCCCCAGATGGCGCGCGGCATGATCGCCGCAGGGGAAAGTACCGACCGCCTGGCCGAGCTGCTGATCAAAGCCGCAGAAATCATGGAATCTGAAGTCGACAGCGCGGTGCGCCGTATGACACAATCACTTGAACCAATCATGATCGTGTTTCTCGGCGGCATTGTCGCGGCAATCATGGCGGCGGTCATGCTGCCCATGTACAAGATGACCGAATACATCAAGTGAATGTGGCTTAAGGTACTCGCCTACTTCTCCGGTTACCGGCGCCGCCTCGTCAGGTTGCGCCGCATTTTTCTGCGCAAGGTTGTCCCACCGAAAATACTGATTGTACGCAACGACGGTTTGGGTGATTTCATTCTGACGCTGCCGATCGTCGCATCGATCAAAGCACAGCTGCCGCATGCGCGGGTGTACGTGCTCGCCGCGCGCTCGTTGCACAGCATGGCGTCTTTTCTGCCCGAAATTGACGGTTGGATTCTTGACCCGGGCTGTCTGCTAAAGCGCCACCGGCGCGGAAAATCGAAGTTGCAGCTCGAGACCGAATATACCAACCTGATGCGCGAAATCGCAGCATACCGGTTTGACCTGGCAATTTTTTCGTACGCTGAGAAGACGAGCGCCCGGCTGATTAAGTCTGCTGGCATACCCTACCGGCTTGGCCCGCTCAGGCGATCATTTTTTCACCGCTTCAACCTCTGGTATTATATTCCCCGCCGCAAATCGCTGCAGGCAGAATTTCAGCTGAACCTTAAAATCTTGCGCTCACTGCGGTTGGCTAACTTGTTCCGATTTCCGCGCGTCGAACTGCCTGAGCTGGCGAGCCCGACAGACAAAGGACGTTATGTGGTGATGCATCCTTACAAGCGGTCGGGCACCGCGCTGGTCTGGCCATTGGAAAATTTTCAATCTCTTGCAAGGCATTATTCGGCCGCCAAGACGAAGGTCATTGTTGTGGGAGACCGCGACGACAGCGAAACGCTGCACGCCTATTTTGGCAGTATACCTATGGTCGAGATTCGCTGCGATCTGAACCTCGTGCAGAGCGCCGTGCTCATTTCGGGAGCAAAACATTTTTTCGGAAATTCTTCAGGGCCATTGCATCTCGCTGCGCTCGTCAAAACTCCGCACACGGGGTTCTACCCGCAGAACAAGAGTGCATCCCCCCGACGTTGGCGCACGTTGCCCTTCGACGACCGTATTCGCATATCACAACATCTGCTCAGCACCTCTTTACCCGTTGCGTGCGTAGAGTGTCGCCTTAGCCGTTGCGAGTTCTATCCGTGTACACGCGAAATTACTGTCGAAACTGCTATAAACTCGACGGCATTCTGGAAGCCGCAGAAAAAAACGGCGAAGGTTGCGCCGAAACCAAAAGGACGCCGGGCATCCCGCAAGAAACCGGCTAAACGGCGGCAGTGAGCCGGCGGCCTTTTGACATATTCATGACAGCTACATATCTCTGCGTTTAGCTCTGGTCCCACTGTCAGAGTTTAACCTACCGCGCATGCAGCAGAACACTGTACTCGGCAACTTTCGCGCCTATTCGCTCAGCATCGCCACGCATGCGCTCAGCGAACTGTCTGATTTTCCTGATTCGCGCGCGTTTTATGGCGCGATGGGCAAAACCGCTCTGCCGGCAGAGGTGCGATCGTTGCTGTATATGGCGACGTGCAATCGCATCGAAGTCTACGCCGAATTTGCCGAAGGCGTGAGTGAGAAGGCGCGCGACGCGGCATTCGCCGGCGTGTCAGATGTCTTTGAGCGTATGCTCGCGCGGGCTCCGCGTATTTTGACCGGCACGCAGGTATTCGAGCACCTGATCGCCGTCGCCAGCGGCCTCAAAAGTCTCGCGCTGGGCGAAACCCAGATAGCCGGCCAGCTGAAGCGCGATATTGCCCACGCAGAAGCAGCAGGGTGGATTTCAGGTTCTATGGCGACGCTGACCCGTAAGGCGCTTGAAACGCAGAAGAAGATACGCAGCACCACAGGCATCTCAGAGAATTCGTATTCATTGATGAGCCT
This sequence comes from uncultured Leptospiraceae bacterium, assembly GCA_942492915.1. Classification (GTDB taxonomy): domain Bacteria; phylum Spirochaetota; class Leptospiria; order Turneriellales; family Turneriellaceae; genus Turneriella. The sequence continues at coordinate 613,439 of OW818662.1, read as the reverse complement.
CGTCGACCGCCAAATCGAAGAGCGCAGCCTGCCACCGCTGGGCAGTGCCATCATTCTGGTCGGAGCTTCTGAAATGTCAGCGAAGGTTGCGCGGTTCGCTCTGCGCCGCGGCGTAAAACGATTCTTACTGGTGCGCCGCAACCTCGGCAGGGCGATGAACGCTGAAATGCGTGCGCTTATTGATACGAATACGGAATTATTCAGTGAAATCACGCTGGCAGATCTTCAGGTCGAGCCGCCCGTATTCAGCGCGGGTGCCCTCGTACTCGCGTCGAGCGCCACAGAGCCTGTAATTTCAGCCCAGGATATTGCTGCACTCGAAGCGAAGCAGACCCTGCAGGGCGATGCGACGCTTATCGATCTGTCGTTGCCGGCAAACCTCGACGAAGAAGCCGCTGAGCGTTATGCCCACCGCACAATTTCACTCAAAACTCTGCAAGACATATCTGAAGTGGCGCGCGGAGAGCGGGCGGCGTCGGCAACGGCGGCTGAACCCATTATTCGACGGGCGGTCTATCAACTGTGGCTCGATCTGCTGTACCGGGAAAATGCCGATGTCGTGCAGTCATATCTCGATACCAAAACCACGCAGACAGAAACCGAGTGGCAGCGACTTGCAAATGAAGCGGCTCTGAGCGAAAAACAAAAGCGCATTATGTATGACTTCTTAAAGAAAGAACAGCGGCGAGCCCTCGCCTCTCACCGCGAAATGATACTCGACCTGATAGCCGGCGGCGCCGAACGGCAACCTTTTTGAACGTGGCGCCGCTGCAGAACGAAACGCTGACGATTGCCTCGCGGGACTCATTGCTCGCTCTGGCGCAAAGCATTGATGCGGCGCATATTCTGCAGACGCACGGCGCGACGGTGCGCATCAAAACCCTGAAGACATCCGGCGACCTGAAGCTCGACGCGCCGCTCTACGATGTGGCAGCGAATGCCGAAAAAGAAGGCCGCGCATTTTTTACGCGTGAACTCGATGATGCCCTCATATCGGGAAAGGCTGACATGGCCGTACATTCGTTCAAAGATCTGCCAACGGAGGCAGTTGCGGGCATCAGCGAACCAATCTTCTTTTCTGAAGAGATCGGTGCAGATGTTCTCGTGCGATTGCCAGGCAAGGCCACCCCGCTCGTCATTGGCACCTCATCCCTGCGGCGAATTCACCAGCTGCAGCACGCGATTCCTGATGCACGGGCCGTGATGCTGCGAGGTAACGTCGTCACGCGCCTCAGAAAGCTGCATGAACGCGACAGGGGCATGAATTCGATACTTATTGCCGCGGCAGGTCTGCGTCGAATTCACAAACTTGCGAGTATACATCCACGGACATATACCGATCTTTTTGAAACCGAAGTTGTAGAAAAAATAAGCCGCGAGCTCGCAGAGTTCGCGCGCTACCTGACAGACGAACTGCAGCTCACGCAGCTGGACGAAATGGTTTTTCCCACGGCGCCGGGTCAGGGCGTGCTCGCGCTGCAAATGGGGCCTCAATGTTATGACAGGTTGGGCGATACGGTGAGGCAGATTTTCCCGTCTCACCGGGCAATCGCGCCACGCGTCTTAATCGAAAGGGGTATCATGACGGCGCTCGGCACGGGTTGCCATGCACCTCTCGGTGTCTCGGCTCTGGAACGATCAGGTAAGCTGCAGGTAGCAGTCTGCTACAGCAGGCAAACGCAGACGAATCCGGTGACGTTCAGCGATTCGGTTTTTTTGCGGCGCGACTATACGAAATCTCTGCAGCCATTCGTCACAGAAGCGCAACGTGGATTTTCCCGCATTTTCTGGTGGGGATCGCAAACAGCGCCGAAAATTTTGCCGTTTGCGGCTATCAGCGAACTGATCTCGGTACGCGCAATGGAACAGCAGATGCTGAATCCGTCTGTTCCGGAAACTGCAGCCTACGCAGCAATTTTTGTCAGTTCGCCGGCTGCGGTGCCTTGCCTCGAAGCTACAGGTTTGGCAGAGCGCGCGAAGATTTGGGCAGCCGGGCCCGAAACCGCACGGGTTTTGCGCGAGAAATTCCCCGTTGCTCAGGTGAGTTTCGCCGCACAGAACGGATTTGCCGCAGCACTGCCGGCAATGCGCAAGGTAACCGACGGGCGAATACTCTGGTTGGGGTCAGCGGGCGGTGAAGCACGGGCGCAGGCAATCGCAGGGGATGACGAGGCAATTGATTTTGTCGCCGCCTACGACAACAAACCGGCAAACCCGGCAGAAATACTTGAGAACCATGCTGAGCTGCACCCATCGCAGGGGCCCGACGCCTCGCTGCACCTCATGACGAGTCGCGCTGCGGCCACAGCCTTTGCCGCGTATGCGCACAGCTTCGGCCCGAGAACATGGCATGTCTCATGTTTTGGAACATCTGCTGCAGAGTATCTGGCATCAGAAGGATTGACTGCGTACCACACCAGCGGCGCCACATCGTTTGAAGAATACATCCGCGAAATCGCCGGTGACGTCACCCAGATGCGCATACCCAATGAGGAGCATTCGTGAAATTGAAGCGTTCGGAAAAGTTATGGAAACGGGCACTCGCCGTATTCCCCGGAGGTGTGAACTCGCCCGTACGGGCATTTAAATCGGTCGGTGGAAATCCGGTTTTTATCAGGCGCGGCAAAGGTACATACGTCACCGACGCCGACGGCAATCGTTATCTTGATTTTTTAAGCAGCTGGGGTCCGTTGATTCTGGGCCATGCGAACCGACAGGTGGTTAGAGCCACCCGGCGGGCAGCGCTTAAAGGATCCACGTTCGGTGCTGTCACAGAGGCCGAGGTTCTGCTCGGTGAATTTATCACCGAAAATCTCGACTTTGTTCAGAAAGTGCGTTTCGTCAGCTCAGGCACTGAAGCGGTGATGACAGCACTGCGCCTGGCGCGCGGCATTACAGGCCGACCGATGGTGATCAAGTTTGAAGGCTGCTACCACGGGCATAACGATGCCCTGCTCGCTCGCGCGGGGTCTGGATTGCTTACGCTATCAGGCAACATTGCCGAATCGAGTTCGCCGGGTGTACCCGAAGATATCGTGCGCAATACTCTCGTGCTGCCGCTCGACGATTCTGCGGCAATCGATACGGCGATCGCAAATTACGGAGACCAGATCGCGTGTGCAATCATCGAACCCCTGCCCGCCAATGCCGGCCTTCTGCCGCAGCGCAAAGCCTTCATTGAATACCTGATCGCTGCCTGCCGCTCACGAAAGATTCTCGTGATCTTTGATGAAGTGATCAGCGGATTCAGACTCGGCTTCGGAGGCTACACGCAACGCGAGCAACTTTTTCCCGACATCATCACGTACGGGAAAATCATCGGCGGCGGATTACCGGTTGGAGCAATCGCAGGTTCTGCCGCGGTGATGGACCAGCTCGCGCCCCAGGGTCCGGTCTATCAGGCGGGCACTTTATCGGGTAACCCGCTGGCAATGTCGGCGGGCCTTACAGCGCTGGCTGAACTATCGGCAGACAAGGGAGCAGTCTACCGTCACCTGGAGAAGCTGGGCGCCCAGCTCGAAACCGGCTTCAGAAAGCACATCGAACCGATCTTTGCAGGTCGCGACTGGCAGATTCTTCTCGTGCGCGATGCCTCGCTTTTCTGGTTTTCATTTCAAAAAGCCGGAGTGACGAAGATCTTGCGCCGGGTGACTGATATTGAACCTTTTTCGGCTGCCATATACGCGCGAATCTTTCATGGAATGCTGAGACGAGGTATCTACCTTGCACCCTCAGCGTATGAAGTGGGCTTCTTGAATGCCGCGATGCGCCCAAAACACATCGAATTCTTTATCGCAACGCTCAAAGAGATTATTACAGACTTGCCGCTTACTGTCTCTGAATACTGAAAATGCCGCGCCCGGTCAAGAACACGATCACGCGCATATCTCTTTTCAGGGGCTGGGCGCTCATAATGGCGCTGTCGCTGCTTTCTGTCATCGGGCTGCTTGTCTGGTGGCAAAAGCTGCTTTCGCATAATCTGGACGTGCAATACGGCTTTATCGAATCGCAGCTGATGGGAAGATCTCAGGTCTCAAACGAGTTTTACCGGTTTGTACTGGCACAGGACGAAAAACTTGCCGAGCAGGTTTTTGTTCCCGGCAGCCCGATCGTAATCAGAGCCGGCGCTCTGAAAATGGCAGCCGAACGCCTGAAGAACCGCCGGCGCATGGTCATGTACGAGCAGGTTTTCTTCATTCTGCTGCTGCTTTCGGGGCACCTCTTTTTTCTTTACGTCTATGTGCGAGAGCGCGTGCGCCGCAAGCAGATTGAAGAAACCGTGTTGCTCGCCACGCATGAACTTCGCCAGCCGCTGCAGAGTCTTTCGCTGGCGCTTGAGACGATGCAGCCGCGCGCTAAAGGCAGAACACTCGCCGCAATCGAAACGGGTCTGGTCGAAATAACGAGGCTCAGCCAGCACATACGGTTTCTTGCCGAGACTTTTTCGCAGGCCTCGGCTCGTATGACCTGCCAAGTCACCGACATGTCCAGGTTGGTTACCGATCTGATGAACCGCGATTTTGACCTTGCGCAAAGGCAGAGAATTCGACAGTCAGTTGAGTCGCACGCCCCCCTGACGGTTCCGCTCAGCGAAGCGCTTTTCCGATTTGTATTGCGTAACCTGACCGAGAACGCGTTAAAATACGGTGACGGCGAAATCACCATTGCAATCACCTTTCCGCGCCACCGAGTGGTCGTTGACGTCACCAGCACGGGAAAGGTTGTGCAAGCAGACGACTTCAAGGCTATAGGTAATATATTCAAACGGTCGCGCACCGCGACGGTGCAGAACACACCGGGGTTCGGACTCGGTCTCTATTTGTGTGGACGCATTATCCGCCGGGCTTCGGGTAAATTGCAACTGGTGCAGTCATCGCATGGTGCGGTGACTGCGCATCTGGAGCTAAAGACATCATGACAGGTCCGAAAAAGCATATCGCAATCGTGGAAGACGACGACAGTATTCGCGAGCTGCTCGCGGAAAACCTCAAGCGCGCGGGCTATCAGGTATCGGCTTTCTTCAGCGCCGAACAATTCGAACGCAAAGCCGACACGGGTTTTCACCTGCTGCTTCTCGACATCATGCTACCGGGAAAAAGCGGGCTTGCACTGCTCAAAGACCTCAAGACAAAAAATCACATGTTGCCAGTCATTCTGCTCACGGCCTCGGAGCAAGAAAGCCATACGGACCAGGCATTTGCGGCCGGTGCGATCGATTACATCGTCAAACCTTTTAACCTAAAACACCTTCTGCTCAAAATTGAGAATCTGTTCGAACAGATGCGCGGGGCTGACGCGGGAAATTCTCCAGGAGATTTTCAGATCGGTGCCGGACGTTTCGACCCCCAGCTGAATCTTGTGGTGCGAGACAAACAAGAAAACAAACTGACGCCGTCAGAGACTGCGACTCTGCTTTTTTTCGTGGAAAATCCGAATCGAATAATTTCGCGTGAAGAGCTGCAAACTGCCATTTCGGCGACCGCGAAAAACCTGACGAGCCGCAACCTGGATAACTATATTCTTAAATTTCGCAAACTTTTCGAACCAGACCCGAAAGAACCCGTATATTTTGTGACCATACCCCGCAAGGGATACGCGCTCAAGCGCTGAGGAATTATGACCCAAAACTTAAACCGATTTGATTCAGCAGTGCGCGGCCTCACAACAGACCGGACACCCATCTGGTTCATGCGCCAGGCCGGCCGGTATCTGCCAGAATACCGCGAGGTGCGCAAGAAACTCAGCTTCGACGCAATGCTCGCTGATGCAGACGTCGCAACCGAAATCACATTGCAACCGATCAGGCGATTTAATCTCGATGCGGCGGTCATTTTTGCCGACATCATGACGATACTGAACGGTCTGGATATTCCATTCAATTTTGACTCCGGTGGGCCCTCATTGGATTTTCAGATCGAAGATGCCAGCCAGCTGCAGAAGCTCGATGCAAAGCGCCTAGAGGCGAATCAAGGGAAATTTGCACCTTTTCTACAGGCGATTCGCAATACGCGCACGGCACTACCCGCAGAAAAATCAGTCATCGGCTTTGCCGCATCACCCTTTACGCTGCTCAGCTACCTCATTGAGGGCACGACCTCAAAGACGCACAACAAAACCCGCGCGTTTTTGTTCTCGCATACTGAGCGATTTCATAGCCTGATGGGTAAGATCGCCGACTGCACGATCGAATATTTGAAGCTACAGATCAACGCCGGAGCGTCTGCCGTGCAGTTATTCGAATCGTGGGGTGACGTACTTTCGGCCGAAACGTACCAGAAACACATGCTGCCGCACGTTGAAAAAATTGTAACGGCAGTTTATCCTGAGGCACCCGTAATCATCTACGACAAGGGAGCCTCTCTGCATATCGATGTGCTGCGCCCGCTGGCACAGAAAACAGGCGCAGTGCTTTCGGTAGATTGGCGCATTGATCTGGGTTCCCTGGCCGACCTTCGGGTGCAGGGAAATCTCGACCCGGCAGCGCTTGAAAGTGATGCAACGTCGGTGCGTGAAGAAACGGTCCGAATATTAAGGTCGCGCGCCGGTAAACCGGGCCATGTTTTTAATCTGGGCCATGGCATCACCCCGCAGGCAAAGCTTGAATGTGTCGAAGCAATGGTTGAAACGGTTCAGACGTTTGCCGGTTGAGTCAGGTAAGAGACCGTCTCGTAGTGGTGCGTCCACGGAAAGAAATCAAAGACGCGCATGGTTTCACACTGGTAACCTTCTGCGCTGAACTTCGCCAGATCGCGCGCCATGGTCGCGGCATCGCATGACGAATAGATAATCGGCCCGCGAAAGCCCGCCAATGCCGCTTCGCGAAATTTTTGCCAGGTGGCAGCCTGAAGGCCAGCGCGCGGCGGATTGATCAGCAGCACCTCTGGCCTGAAATTGGCGACTTCGTTCAGGAGTAATGGGGAAATTTTCTCAGGTAAAAAAAGGTCAACCTTTCTGAACGACGCGTTAAAATCGCCGGCAAGCTCTTGCCCGTTCTCAGAAAACTTCACCTGCTCGACCTGCTCTTTGCTCAGTATATCCATGGCAAGCACGTCCATCGGTTGAACCAGAGATTGCATACGAGAGATGAACCCGAAACCGGAAAAAAGTTCCAGCACGCGTGGCCGCCTATAGCCCGCCCGAACGAAAAACTCGCGAATGGTATCGAGCCAAAACGGCAATGCCCGAAGGTTCGCTTGAAAGAAGCCTGTCACGGGAAATTCGATGTCTACGCTACGGCCGGGTGGCCATGATACGGTGTAGCTCGCCATCACCTTCTGCTCTTCGCGGCTGTTGAGAACTGTATACACTGTACGGCCGTCGGTGTTGATGCGTATTCGAGCTCCCCTGACTTCAACGGGAAACTTGGGAAAATGAGCGCGCAGCGGCTTTTCATCGAAAATCAGGCAGCCGTGGTCGGGAAACGCCCGCGTACGGTATGACATGGGTTCGTAGAACCCGTAGGTGCCGTGTTTGTTGATATGCACCTGTACGTGATTACGATAATGCCGGCGCGTTTCTTCTGGTAGGCTACGGAAATCAAGGCCAGCGATCTGAACCTTGTTGCGCTGCAGTTGCGTGCGCAGCCACTCTTCTTTGTACTGGAGCGTCTGCGTATAGCTCATGTGCTGCATGCGGCAACCGCCGCAGCGCAGGTAGTTTTCGCATTCGGGCCTGACCCGTTCTGCGGCAAGGCTCTTCAGAGCCCAGGTTTCGTGCGCAAATTCACCGTTCAGTTCGGCTGGCAATTCTTCGCGGTGTGCCAAAACGCCATGTGCATTCTTAGATTTGACCTTGGCAACGCGTGCAATGAATCTCTCCCCGGGAAGAACGCCCCAAACGAAGAAGACATGCGGCTTAAATTTTTCTTTCTGTGCTTCGTCGGCAAAATACGAAAGGCCAAGCCCCTCGGCGACGAAGTGCTTGCATTCAAGTTCGACAAATTGTCCGGGTTTTAGTCTGCGAATATTCATCTGCGCTCCGCGCAGCTTTTTGGAAAACTGTTAATGGCGAAAATGTCTCATTCCGCTGAACAGCAGTACAATGCCATGCTCATCTGCGGCCGTAATGCTGTCTGCGTCTTTGATCGAACCGCCGGGCTGTACAATCGCGCGCACGCCAATTTTCGCGCAGGTGTCGACACTGTCCCGAAACGGGAAGAAGGCTTCAGAAGCCATGACCGAACCTTTGAGCGTCAATTTTGCATCGGCCGCTTTGGTCTCGGCAATACGAATGCTGTCGATTCGGCTCATTTGGCCGGCGCCGATCGCGAGCGTACGGCCAGCGGATGCGAAAACCACCGAATTCGATTTCACAAATTTCGCGACCCGTGACGCAAATGCCAGATCGTGCATCGTCTGCGCATCTGCCTGCGCTTTAGAAACCACTTTGATATCGGTTTCGTTCCAGAGAGGCAGATCCTGGTCTTGCAGTAAATAGCCGCCGGCACCGGGCACTGCGCGCAGGTCAGGTTTTTTGGCCGCATCGAGAAGCGCAAAATCAACCGTGATCAGGCGCAGGTTTTTCTTTGCCGCCAGAATTTCGAACGCGCCCTCAACGAATTGCGGGGCGATAATCAATTCAAAAAAATGCGGCGCGAGTTTCTCCGCGGCGGCTTTCCCGAGCGGGCGGTTAAAGACAACAATGCCGCCGAAGAAGCTGACAGGGTCTGTGTCCATCGCGTGCTGCAGAATCTGCGCCTGCTCGTTACCGGTAGCAACGCCACATGGGTTCGTGTGCTTGAAAATTGCGCACACGGGTTCATCGAAATCAGCCGCGAGACGAATGGCAATATCAAGATCAAGTATATTGTTGAAAGAGAGCTCTTTGCCCGCAAGCTGCTTCCAGGGCACATCTTTACCCGCTTCGACCAGATATGAGGCATTCTGGTGCGGATTTTCCCCGTAACGGAGCCCTTGTTTCTGCGTGAGACTCAGGCGCAGACCCTGCACACCACTTTTCTCTTCGAGGTACGCCGAGATGGCCGCATCGTACGCAGCGGTGCGGCGGTACGCGTTCAGGCGCAGCTTCTCTCTGAGCGCGAGTGTCGTTGCGCCCGCATGCTGTTCGAGCTCGGCAAGAACTTCAGCGTATTGGTCAGGTGAAACAACAACCGCAACCGAAGCGGCGTTTTTGGCAGCCGAACGCACCATGGCCGGCCCGCCGATGTCGATGTTTTCAACGGCCTCTTCAAATGTCGTACCGGCTTTGGCGGTCACCGATTCAAAAGGGTACAGGTTGATGACCACGAGGTCGAAGAGTTTGATGTCGTGCTTGCGGGCCGCTTCGAGATGCGATTCCATATCGCGCCGGGCGAGAAATCCGCCGTGTATTTTCGGGTGCAGGGTTTTTACGCGCCCATCCATCATTTCGGGAAAGCCAGTGTAGTCTTCAACCGCGAGCGCGGCAATGCCCTGCTCTCTCAGGTATTTGAGCGTGCCGCCGGTCGAATAGATTTCGACCTGCAAAGTCTGAAGCTTTGCCGCGAACTCTTTCAAGCCTGTTTTGTCAGAAACAGAAATCAGCGCACGGCGAATCGGTACTGTATCCAATGTAAAAATCCTTCTTAGAGACGCGCGATCTGCGCGTCTCTAAAATCAAATTCGGTGCTCAGATGAGCAGTGTCTGGCCTTCAAAAACATCTTTGCAGGGGCCAGTCATGTAAACATGGTTGTCTTTTTCAGACCAATAGATTTCGAGAATACCGCCACGCAGTTCGACTTTCGCCTTGCGCTTGATCTTGCCCGAGAGCACCCCGGCAACCACCGCTGCGCATGCGCCGGTACCCGACGCGAGGGTTTCGCCCACGCCGCGCTCCCAAACACGCTGCTTGATATGGTCTTCGTCGACCATTTGGATAAAATGCACGTTTGTACGATTCGGGAACAATGAATAGTTCTCGATCATCGGGCCGTATTTGCCAACGGGAAAGTTATCTACATCATCAACCCAGATCACAACGTGAGGGTTTCCCATCGAAAGCGCCATGAACTCAAATGTGTTATGGTCTTCGAGGTAGATCTTTTCTTTAAGTACTTTCTTTTCTTCTTCTCCGGCAGCGCATACCATGGGGATCTTCGCGCGCTCGAGAATCGGCTCGCCCATATCGGCCTTCACGCGGTAGACGCGGCCATCGCGTACCATCAGAATGCACGGAATAATACCGCGCATTGTCTGCACGTTAATTTCTTGCTTCTTGGTGTTACCGCGGTCATAGAGGTATTTGCCAAGGCAACGAATGGCGTTGCCGCACATCTCTGCTTCAGAACCGTCTGGATTAAAAATACGAATTTGAAAATCAGCTTCACCTTTGTTGTCAGGTGCCATGATCAGCACGAGACCATCTGCGCCTACGCCGTAGTGACGGTCGCACAAAAGCCTTGCTGCGCGCTGCGGGTTCTTGGGAGAATCTTCTGTAAACAGGTAATCGTTACCCAAACCTTCCAGTTTTGCGAATCGTAATGCCTTCGAACCACTCATTATGCCCCCGCGGCGTCAAATCTGCTAAAAACTCTTGCAAATGCTTCAAACTTTCGCAGAATGCCGGTTGTAATATGACCAATTTTTATGAACGAGACAGAGTTTCAAGCCCTATTTGACTCGTATCAGCAGGCGCAGCGCGCGAGTGCTGAGAATCCTGTGCCGGCAAAGCTGCACCTGATGATCTATAACTACGCAAGGCTCAGGCACCAGCAGACCAGCGACGTGTCTGCAGACTTCTACCTGTTCGTCTGTGGAAAACTTCAGGGCCTGCTCGACCGGTACGATCCGCGGCGCACCCCTTTCTACCAATATTTGGCCGCTGCGCTGAATTTTGAATTCAGCCATTTCTTGCGCCGGCGGCGGCAGCCCCGATCTCAGATCGAACTGCTCTCGGTCGAAGAGCTTGCCAACCGCCGCGTCGAGCTGCACCACCACGACGGGCAGAGCGACGATGACGTCGGCCATCTGTTTCGAAACCTGCAGGTCATGCAGCGTATCTACGCCAAAATGGCGCTCGCATACCCGCTCACATATGCTGAATTACGCCATTTGGTGATGCAGCACCGCGGCAAAGACGCGACAGCGCGCTGGGCAGTTGTCAGGGCATACCGCAGTTTCTTGCGCTTCGCTGAACAGAAGCGCCAGAGTTTTGTCGCTGAACGTGAGCGTCTGCTCAAGTTAATGATGAGGATTCAGCACGAAACTGAATCCGGCACCGCCGCGGAAGTCAACAGGCTCACGAACCGACGAATCAGCGCACAGAAAAAGTTTTTTTCCATGGACACCCGCATTCCTATACGCATCGTGGCGGAGGTCACCGGTGACTCCATCGCAACGGCTCAGCGACAGCTGAAAAGTGCGGTTACGGCGCTGAAAACGGCCTATTTCCGATGGGAAAAACAGAACTTGGCGAAAAGAGAGAGAAAAAACTAGCGAGGCATATTGAAAGCTAAGCGTTCCGGTAAAACGAAGCCCCCCGCACGCAGGTCAAAAAACCGCCTGCTCAGCCCTAAAAAAGGTGCCCTTTCGGTGTCTAAGCCCAAAAAGGCCCCCTCCCATGCTAAAAAGAAGGCGAAGCCCGTACGAGGCTCAGCAGCGGCGATGCTCGCAGCGAACCCTTCTGCCGCGGATGTTATACCTCCGCTTTCACCTTTTGCGGCACTTTCTGACGAGCATAGCCTCGCGACGGCGTGGGATATTCTCGGCGACGAAGAATACCTGCTCGACGACGAGGTCTGGAACACGCTCTATAACCGCATCAAGCTGCAGCTGCTGCAGGCAAGTTATTCTTTTCGTATTGAAACCGATGGTCTGGCGGCAAGCCCGTACGCCGTAACGCCGATGCCGGCGTTTCGAGCGGACAACGAACCGGGTTTCATGAAGGCCGGCAGCTTTACGCTGCTACGTCCTGAGCTGCCGGGTGTCGTGTTTGATCTGAAGATCAGCGCGAATGACCAGGGGCTGTTGCTCGACTGGCTTCTCAAACGCAACGAACCCAGTTTTAATACAGGCCATATCGCGCTCTACTGCGAAGGTGAGCTCGTCGAAGCGGTTAACCTTCTTCAGGGTCGCTGCCAGCTTAGCCTGACGCGCGATGAGCTGGGTGATGTGGTATTTTATTTTCTCGATGCCGAAAGCGGCAAACAAATCAAAATTCTCGAATTAAACGTGTGAGTGTGCCATGCAAGTTGCCAGAAATAAAGTCGTGACGATCAGCTATGAGCTGAGTGAAACCGGAAAAGCCAAACTTGAAGATGGCACGCTCGATTACCTGCATGGCTTCAAAAATCTCATGCCGGCGCTCGAAAAGTTCCTTAACGATAAGAAAGAAGGTTTTGCCGGCAAAGTAGAAATGGGCCCGCGCGATGCTTTTGGCGATCGTCAGGCAGAAATGCTGATGAAGATTCCAAAAGACCAGCTCGAAAACCCGGCAGAAATCACTGTCGGCACGCAGATTGAACTCGAGAGCGAAGAAGGTATTTTGCCGGCACTCGTCACTGCAGTTCACGAGAATGAAATTGAAGTCGACGGCAACCATCCCTACGCCGGCAAGAGCATAACTTTTGATATCAAGGTATTAAAAGTGCGCGATGCATCTGCCGAAGAGCTCTCGCATGGCCACGCACACGGCGCTCATGGTCATCACCACTAGCGCTTTATGAAGCATGCGTTGAAGCGCATGCTTCATAAAGCGCGTGATCACCTTATCGAATCACCTTGCGTTGCCGTCTGCAAACTTGACGCGGAAGGGCGCGTTTGCACCGGTTGCTACCGAACGACCGAAGAGATCACCATTTGGGCACTGCTCGACGGCGACGCGAAGCGGCGGGTAATCAGTGATGCTGCGCTGCGCAAACAAGCGCAAACCAGATTTATGAAGCAATAGCTACTCAGCGGGATGAATCAGTGGCGTCTTGCCCCTAAAGAAGAATGCGCCGATGAAAACCAAAAGAATGACGAGGCTGGTTTGCCAGTTTTCCACGTGAAAGAGGCGAATCTTGAGCGTGTCTTGTCCCGCTTCAAATGCCATCTTGAAGCCGACGATTAATACCGCAAGCATCGCCGCCGCTTCGAGTTGCGGATGTTTTTCCAGAAGCTTAATGAACGATTTGGCGAACAATCTGAGACAGGTTACGCCGAAAAATGCACCCCAGAAAAGGACCCAGAAATCGCGCGTCATGGCTACCCCGGCCCCGATTGAATCGAATGAGAAAAGAATATCAGTCCACTCGACGGCGATTACTGCTGCCAATACAGGGTGGCCGCGCAGACGAAAACCCGAAACTTCAATACCCTCTTCTGGCTCTTTGCTATGCGTGATTTCACGCTTGTGGTGCTCACGCCAGAATCGTACGACGGCAAAAATGATCAGCGCCACGAAGAACGTCCACACCGGAATCTGGGTACCTCCGGCGTGCAGACTTTCGCCTGAAATGCAGAATATCGCAATCAAGCTGCCCAGCACGGTAAGGTCGGTTACCAGTTGTAGAAGATTATTCAGAAAAAAATCGGCGGCCATGTTGATGAGATAGAAGCCACCGATCGCCATGATCCATTTCTGCTCGAGAATGAAACCGGCTGTGACCAGAAAAAGGAACCGAAAAATGAAAGCTCCCCAAACACCCCAGGTCAAGGCCTTGTGCGCGTCTGCCGGTTTCAGGTGGCGCACCTGAATCGCGAGTACTGTCGCGTTGTCGATTCCGAGTATACCTTCCAGAAACGCAAGAGTCAGCACAGTCAGAAAGCCCGCTGAGACAAAAAGATCTGATTGTTTTCCCGAGGTGAGGGACGTCACGTCTGTCATGAACCCCAATTGGTAATCGGCAAACATCAGTGCGGCGAATGCTATTGCCGCAGAGATCAGAGGCCATTCTTTGCGCAGCAAGTTCATATTACCGAAACCGGTAGACTTCAAACTGGTCTGCAAAAATTCGAATACCGTATATATCGCCGGCGAGGGTTTGCCAGATCTGCCGCCATTCGGTTGGGCGTCCGGTAATTTCGATCACAAGCGAATTGCGCAGGTCTCCGTCGAGTGAATAGCGCGCGATGCGTACCTTACCGCCTTCGAGGTTTTGCCATATGCCGACACTGTCTTTGCCCTGCGGCAGATAAGGATGGTCTTCTGCGTTGGTCAGGCGCGCAAACACCGTCTCTGGGGCTGCGTCAGCGATGTTCTTGACCTTGACGATTCTGTACGCAAGCGTCAGTTGTTTCTTGTCCGATTCAGGGTCAACGCGGTCGATGCGAGAAGACAGCATTACCCTTTCACCCGAATAGAACGGATAAATGTATTCGCAATGGACAATGGAATTCTTGTCTTTCAGCATCTCCATTTGCTTCTTGTCGAGAGTCAGCGCCTCGCAGTCGTTCTGCCGAAATTCAAATGCGAGTCGGCTGCCTTCGTAGCGATCAAGATGCAATTCATCGAGGTATCTGTAGAGCACCCATAGGTTGCCGCGGGCGTCTGCGTCGAACCAAAGTATATTCTCGAAAACCAGTTCTGAAAGCCCCTTGCGGCCGATGGAGCGCAGCAGCTTGCCTTTGAAGTCAAACTGCAGAATCTTGTAGCCGCCGCGCACAGACGCGTCTTTGTTTTCGCCTTCCGGGGGCAGATAATTCTCAACGAAAAAATCGTCGTTGCCGCCCATGACTATGCGTCCCGGTACACGCAGAGCTTCAACACCCTTCGCATCGGTTTTGCTGCGCTCTTTCTCTTGCGCGCGCACACTGAAAACCAGCTTACCGCCACGGTAGAGCTTCACTGTTTTCTCTGAAGGCTCTGAAAATGCGACCCAATCTTTCAGTACACCGACGCGACCCGGTATCTCATGGTAGACACCGCCCTGACGGGGAAATCTCGCCTTGTCTTCGGCGATGGCTATCGAGAAGACCTTTTCGGGCGTGAGAGTACTCGACCTGAAGCGTGCACACGAAAGTGTCGCAAACACAAGAAAAAGGGTAACGATGAAGCCGCGCACGCTGCGCCGTACTCTATCGCTGAGTTCAGCCGTGAACACAAAATGAAACAACTGCCCCTGATGGACGGCAGGCCATTTAATGCATGAAGGCCTGTCTCGACTGCCGTTTTCGACCTATGCCACTGCAATGCGGAATCGTCGGACTACCCAATGTCGGTAAGTCTACCATATTTAATGCGCTTACAAAATCGCACAGCGCCGAGGCGCAAAACTATCCGTTTTGCACGATTGATCCGAATGTCGGTGTCGTGGCGGTACCTGATCCACGTTTTGATTTTCTGGTGAAAATTGTCGAGCCCAAGAACAGCGTCCCGGTTGCTGTTGAGTTTGTGGACATCGCGGGCCTCGTGAAAGGCGCATCGCAGGGCGAGGGCTTAGGCAACAAGTTTCTCGACCACATTCGCAAAGTGAACGCGATTCTGCACGTCGTGCGCTGCTTTCAGGACGAAAACGTGACGCACGTCTCGGGCGCCGTTTCACCGAAAAGTGACGTTGAAATCATAGAACTCGAACTTATTCTCTCTGACCTGGATCAGGTAGACAAACGCCTGCAGAACCTGCTCAAAAAAAAGAAAAGCGGCGAAAAGGACGCGATCGAACAGTCGCAAGTACTTGAGCGTATTGCCGAGACGTTAAAAAGCGGCAAACCCGCGAGTGCCGCAGGGCTGAGCGACGACGAGAGAGAACTCATCAAAGAACTTTCACTGTTGTCGCTGAAACCTGTACTTTTCATCGGTAACATCGACGAAAAGCTGCTGGCAACCCCAGAAGAATCCCCAGAATTCAGGGAGCTGCAGGCGGTAGCCAAAGAACGTGGCGCACAGGCAATTGCCATTTCTGGCAAGATAGAGGCCGAGATCGGTCAGCTCTCACCAGAAGAAGAGAAAGAGTTTCTCGGTGACCTGGGCCTGAAAGAACCGGGCCTGAATCGCGTGATTCGCGAAGCTTTCTACCTGCTCGGCTACATAACTTTCTTCACCGCCGGTGAAGTTGAAGTGCGCGCCTGGAACGTCGTTAAAGGAGCATCTGCCCCCCAAGCAGCCGGCGCGATTCACAGCGATATTGAACGTGGCTTTATTCGCGCCGAAGTCACTCCGTTTCAGGCGGTAGAAGAATATGGCACACAAAAGAAAGCACAAGAGGCCGGCAAAATGCGGCTCGAAGGCAAAGAGTACATCATGCAAGACGGTGATGTGGTATACTTCCGCTTCAACGTTTAGCAAAATTACCCGATAATCGGGTATGCACCGCCCCGCAGCTTTAGCCGCCGTTTTCGCGCTGGCTGTTTGGCTTTCGCCCTCAACGAGTGCGCAATCGGCCCCGGCAGAGACTGTCCCGCCACTCGTTTCAGACCCACAATTGAATCCCCTGCCCCCTGAGGTGCTGGCTTTTCCTGTTTTTACAGAGAACTATCGCACACGAATTTTTTCCGGTGACTATGAAATCTGGTCTGAAGAAAAGCTGCAGCGCTGGAGCAGCGCGCAAGGCCTTTCTGTTTCTGAAGACCACAGCGGTGCCGGGCTGCAATACCGCCGCGCCGCGATCATCAATCCGCCAGGAATCGTCTTTACGCTTACCCGCCCGGTCACAGAGAAAGGCAGCGAATTTTCAAATGGCTGGCAGCTGAATCTCGACATCGCCGCTATACGGTCGCGCTCGGGAGAAAGCCTCGAAAAAAGCCGAAACGGTTACAATAACCTGTTGCAATGTGAAGTATATATCGACGGTGAATTTTTCACAACCATTCGCCAGGGAGCCAGAAAGTCCGTCGCGTCGCCGGTGCGAATCGCGATTCCGCATATACGCAGCGCAGAAGGTATAGTTCGCGTCGAGCTGAAGCTCGCGAACCACCCTCGCAATTTTCTTTTTCTTTACGACGCCTACCTGAGCCGGTGAGGACGACCTCAGGGTTTGTCGCCAAAGTGGATTTCAACCGCGAGCGAAGCGAACGCTTCCCATGAGGTCCGCGTGCTGTGTTCGAAGCCCGCAAAATTCTGGTCGGTAAAGCCGTTATCGCCCAGAAAACCGGTACGCGTAAAGCGGTCTGAATTGTATGGGTTCGCTTTCCACCAATGGCCTTCATAGCCGACGCCGACTATCACGCCGAAATCACCGAACCTCTTTACGTAAAATTCGAGCGCGGTGTTGAGAATAAACTCGTTCTCGTTAAATCGCGGAGACTTTGCTAGCTCAGCAAAGTAGCTGAGCGCAGGAAAATAGAAATGCGTACGCAGGCGAACCTGCGGGTGAAACTGCACGTACTGGCGGTAAACAACCATAAAAGTCGCCCGTGTCCAATCGTCATTGCGCGTAGTGAGCCTCACGGGGTCTGAATAGTCCTGGTAATACCAAACGCGAAAACTCGGCCCGATTGAAGCGTCGAACCAGCGAAAGCTGCTGCCCCAATTCATGATAAAATTGAGCGGAGTAAAATGGTAGTAGGTGTTCGCGTACACCATGGTCACTTCTACCGACTTGTTACCGGCAGCCTGTTTCAGCTGTGGAGAGATGCCTGCTTTTCTGAGGTTCTGCGCCGCCGAGGTGCTGTTCGCGAGAAAGAGTGCGGATGTATAATCGTAACCAAGGTCGACCGGCACCTCGCTGGTTCCCGCCGCTGACGTTTCTTTATACGTGAAGCGGCTCGGTTTGTCTTCATACCGCTGCGTCTTCATACCGAGTTCGAAATCGGTAAAAATACCACGATTTGAGCGGTAGTAATGAAAACCCGACTTGCTGTCGTCGTCGTTTTCTTTGTCTTTGCCCAAACGGAATGCAAGCTCATAACCCACCATCGTGGTATAATCAAACGGAAGCGAATATTCACGACTCGTGTTGGTCTGCGCATTTGCTGTCTTATTATTGAAGTTGTATAATCCACCGGTCATGGTGAAGGTGAAAGTTCCCCGAGTCGGGTTCTTGCTCATGTCTTCATTTTCATACTTGGCTTCGGGCAGTTTGGCAGCTGTTGGTTTCGGCGCGCTGATCTCAGCCTCTTCGCGCCCTTTGACGCCGGCAGCCGGCGCCTTCACGGGCTTCGCACCTGGTTTGGCATTGGGCGCCGCTTTTGCCGGCGGTTTCTGTTTCTTTTGCGCAAATGCGCTGCCCGGTATGGCGATACCTGCGATAAGTAAGAGCGAGATGGCTGTACGGCTCGTTTTCATTGGATCACCACGAAATTAGAGTAGATCGTCCCGGTCGTCGTGACGTCTGATTTGTCTGTAAAGCGATAGTTAAACTGCAGAATATACGCTCCCTTGTTCGAAGGACTCGGCACATCACACTTACCCGCATAACTGTTACTCGCCGCGGCGACTGTACATGTGCCTAAGGCGGCAAAACTTCCACTCAGCGCTGTGCCATTCTGTACAGCACCAATGTCTGCCACCGAGGGTGTCGTGGCGCTGCGATAAATTTGTGCGGTTGAATTGATTTTTAGTTTGTCGTCAGAGATTTCACCCTCAGTTGAATGAAATACATTCGACCAAACAAGCGCCGCATTGCCTGAAGCTGCAGCCTCCCCCGTCAATACCACACGAAAGTTGCCGCTGTCGAAAATGCGATCGAGTGGGTTTTCGTGGCGCATCTTGACCTCGGTGTTTGTGCAACCGACCCCCACCGCGAGCGTGAAAAGCACGAGACAGATTTGCAAGACTCTGCTCACCATTTGGGCCTCGTGTTCTGCATCATAAAGCGCTGAAAGAATGAAATATCGGGTTCGTAGTTAAGTTTGCCTTTAAAGTATTTCTGGTGCACCTGGTAGAGCACGTCGTCTGCGCGTTCGCGGTCTTCAAAAGCTTCCCATACCGAATATGCCCAGGTCAGTGCGCCAATCACGTACATCGTGCGCGCAACCTCTTGGTGATCGCGCATCTCTTTGTACTTGCGTTCAGCATCAGCCGAATTCGTTGCGCTTTTGTATTCGTCGCGCGCGCCGGCAACCTTGACCTCACGCGAATAACCATAACCGATCGAACCGTAGGTTATGAGCGCCATCGCCGTACCGGTGACGTAGTTCTTGTTGTAGATCTGGCCCCAACCCGAAAGCACGATCGAGCGAATGCACGCGCCCTCGGCCGTTTTCATAATTTCAGTCGTGAAAAAATCGAGATCAAAATAGCTGACGGTAACGGTGCAATCCATGACGGCTACGTGAAACGGATTGAAGTCGAAACCGTGATCCCATTTCGGTTCGTTGCAGCGCGCCTCGTCGATTACCTTCGCGTTCACGTCAGCGATGAGCTGTTCGTTGGTGAGCACGAAATCTTTGGTTTCGGCTATCATGTGTCGAAAGCTCGAAACCGAGCGTTCGAGTGCCTTACGCTGCGCATCGATTTTTGCATTCTGGATTGCGATTTCTTTTGACCGTCCTTTGCCGATCGCATCGCGAACACGCACACTTTTCTGCGTTGAAAAATACTCTTTGTCGAGACCGAGGTCGACGTTCTTGCGCGGTGCCGCGTAGAGCAAACCTGTTACCGCTGCGAACAGCAACGCAAGAGCGGTGCGCAACATGAAAAAGCTCACATGCCGCATGAAATGCCTCCGCCGAAACTGCAGGTAAATAGCACAAAGTCGAACTTGATGCCGCGTTCAGTGAGCGGCACGTATTCGTGCTGCACATCCATGCGGTATGCCTGCCGCAGATTTTCCAGACCACGCCGGCCCATGATGCGTGAGGTGGCAGCCTCTGAAACGTTGAAGCTCCACAATATTAACGCCGGAATCTGAAAATTGAGAGCCGCGTTGGTGAAATCTTCGGCACTGTTGGCGTTGCGCGACGCCTGGATAAACATGACATAGAAGGTCCAGAAAGCGGCGCCGTATAGGATACTCGTTGTATATTGCCGGTTATAGATTTGTCCCCACCCCGGTATCGCCATCGAGCGGTACGTTGCCCCGGTGACGGTCTTTTCATAGTCTTCGGTGAATTTCGGCACATCGATATAATCGACCTGCATATCAACGTTCATGCTGACACGAATCGGCTCGCCTGCAGGGCGCCAGAAACGGTATTTTTTCACCTGCAGATCAGTCACCTGAAGGTGCGCTTCTTTTTTTACCCAGCTGTCTTGCAGTACGAAATCTTTGGTACGACTGCCGCCGATGAGTTGCGATTCCCCAAGGCTTTGCCCGGTTTTCATCGCAGCCTCGACCGCGTTATTGAACGCCTCAACCGGATCTTCTTTAAGGCTTTCACCCACCGCGTCTTCTTCGGTAATCTTGATTCTGAAACTGTTCGTATATTCGCCCGCGTACGCTGCGCCGCCTGCCATGAGCAACGCCAGAAGCAGGTACTTTTTGCTGTTCTTCATGCTATTTCCACTCCACTGGCGCCCACATATAGCCGGCGCGGTACTCGGTTTCCCAGTTCAGCTGTCCTGGATGCCCGATGAAAATCACGGTTGAAGTAATGCCCCAGAGTTCTGCTCCCATTTGGCCGTAAACTCCCCACCGGTCGTAGACCGTCTGGTTATAACGCAGGTTCAGCCCGAAACCGAAATGCATCTTGAGATAAAAGGGCGTGTAGGTTCTGAAAAGAATGCCGGGGTAGCTTGAATAGATCCACTGCTTTTCACCGGGGTACGTGCTGCCGGGATTATATTGCGGCGACGCGTCAAAATCGATGTAGTAGTAGAAAAACTTATGGCCATCCCATTGCGAATCGAGCCCCGAATTGATGAGCAGACCTGCTCCCCCGCCGACCTGGTTAAAAAAGCTCGCATCGCTCTGTCGGTCGAGCCCGCGCGATGATTTGTTGGCGAATATCCAAGGAATCACTTTCGCCGGTTCGTGGTGAAATTCAGTCGCGGGCAAATTCTCGCGCGGCTGCTTAATGATCGGCCCGCGCGACCGGCAATTTGCTGCAAGCAGCAACACCAGCGAAGGTATCAGGTAACGGAGTGCGGTCTTCATATGTTCAACAACCTGAATGCGTATTTGAAACCTACGGCAACCGACGTGCCGGTCGGGTAACGGTAGTTTTCAGCATTGTTTTCCATGTAGCGAAATTGGTAAAAAATACGCCAATTTTCTGAGAAAAAGAAGTCCATACCGGCCGCAAAATGGTACGCGTAAGTCTTTGGCAGCCACGGCATGATGCCCCCGCCCACAAAAACGCTCATCTTATCGGTGCGGATAAAATGAAAGTACGCCGAGAATGCCACAAAGAACAGCCGGTAGTTGTCGCCGAGGTAACCCGCGTCGGATGTGTTACCCGAAAAGAACTGCGGGGCAACGAAGCCTTCAACTTCTGCGTCGAAACGTTTATTCGATGTAAACAGACCGAAACCCATGAAGCTTGTCTCTTTCGAATTCATATACTCAAATTTGCCGCCGCCAAACTCAACGGCAGATATGCCTGCAGCAGAAGACAGCAGCACCAGCAAAAGAAATGACGGATACAACTTTCGCATTTATTTCAGCTCCTCAAGTAAGGCCTTGTGCTCTTTTTCAAACTGGTCTGTCGCGCGGCGGATAAAGTCGATTTCATTCGCGTCGCTGCCCACCACGTCATTTTGCGCCGAAATACCGGTACCGCCGCGGCGGTAATAAAGCGTCACGAGCTTCAACTCGCCATCGTTACCGTCGTAAAATAGCTTATTAAAAACAATCAGATCTACTGCCAGCGCCTGCTGCAGACGCTTCAGATAGACGCTCTCGAGTTCGCCGTCATTGCGCTTTGGTGCGGCGAGCATTTTGTTTGCATTGATCAGGCGGCCTGCACCGCCCTTATTGACTTCGACGAGAAAGTTACCGCGCAATTTTTCTTTGAGCGAGGGATTCTTCACCCTGCCGCTAACAACCTCGATATCGACGGGAAAGACCGCAACGATATATTTGCCCACGATGTTCTCGGGTTTAGGACGTTGTGGCACTTTCGTTGGTTTGCCTGGCGTCGGCGCTGGTTCGGCCGGCTGGTCGTTTGGCGCGACGTCGAGGGGTGTTGCTGCTGTGTTCGTCGCAGCCGCCAGCGAAGCGTCATAGCCTGCCGTTTCAGGGGTAAGGCTCGTCACGCTGTCGGCGATAATCTCGCGCGGGGCAAGTTCGCGCGCAAAGCGGTAGCGGTGCGTGTAACGCTCAGTGAACCTGATCGGTGTGGCGCGGCCATGCTCGTCGGTTTCAACGCTCTCGAACGAGTGATGAAAGGCAAAACGGTGGTAAGTTGAATTCGGGCGGTCAAAGTTCACCCCAAACCCATCGGGAAACTCTTTGGCCGCGGCGTATTCGAATGATAGCTTTGAACTTTGCACTGTCTCGCCAAAACCAATACCCCAGTGAATGGACTTGAATGCCTCGCCATTGCCAGAATTTGTCACCCCACCGCGCAGCGCAAGAAAGTGCACTGGCCAATATTCAACACCGTAGCGCATGCGCGTCGGAGCGCTCAGCGAGTTAACCGCGTCGACATTCAGCATGAACTTATAAGGGAAGTGCATGCTCGCGCCGACGTTGTATTCTTCGCGGTTGTCAGCGCGGGCAACTTCGTTATCGAGCTTAAGCAGCGGCTGCAGGTTACGCGCGGCAAAACCGCCCGAAATTCTCGGCAGCCAGCGCAGCGCCTCACTGTAATGCGACGGGTCGAAAGTACCGAGCAATCCCATGTCGAAGAAGAGGCCCTTCTGCTGGCGTGCATACGTGGCGCCCTGCGCCGCATCGTTGAAATCCGCACCAAACCATTTCATGGTAATGCCCGCATTCAGCCGCCGCAAGAGTACAGGCGCACCGTACGAAATAGCCGCTATATAAGAATACTTGTTACGGTCGGGCAGTACATTGACGCCCTTTTCAACGTATTGGTTGTCTTGCGCCCGGTTAAAAACACCGGTCAGGCCGATTGAGCCATAGGGCAATGGAATCGCCATGAGCAATGAGTGGCCGGCAACATTATTGGGGGCGCCATGGTATGACAGCGCATATTCCGCATAATTCATGGTCGCAAGCCCTGCTGGATTGTAATACAGCGCCGACAGATCGTTTGCATTGCCGGTTTGCGCCATACCCATGCCGTAAGAGCGTACACCGAGCGGAGTGTTCAAAGCGCTTGCTGCCGACAACACCGGCACTGCCGCGCCGTCGGCATTGCTCGCACTCACGGGTGACAAGGTAAATGCCAAAAGCAGCAACGCAGCGGCTGCACTTGGCGCAGAAGAAGGCCTGAAATTAAACTTCTTTTCCAAAAATCGCTCCGGCACCTGAAAATTGCATAGGTGAAGCTGACGGTTTCATACTAACTGACGTTGCCGTCAATCAAAAAGACGTCCCTATGGCCTGAAACGGACAAATTTACTCCGTGACGAAAGGCTTTACCACCTGCTGAGAGGGCAGCGGTTGCCTGCAGGTGAAGCAGAGATACCGAGTTTTTAGCCTGGTAACCATACTCGCTCTCGCGGGAACCTCCCCTGCTTCGGCGCTCTATCAGGAATACCAGCTTGCCGGCAGTGTCGCGGCGGCGCCGGGTTACAGTTTTGCGACCGCGCAATACCGTCTTTATGCCAACGAACTCTTACACCGAAAAGATTTTCTGGCGTTTGAATACGATCTTGATTCCCTATACGGAGATTACGCGTACGGTATTTTCGGCTGGCTGCGCGCTGGCGCTTTTGCCAAAGTACATGTATTTGACTACCAGAACCTCAACCACATCGTCAACGCGTCAACCGGAGCCGAAACAATATCCGTTTCGCTGAATGCACCGTTTTACCGAGGCTCGGTCTATACCGAACTGCGCTACCGTGAACTTTCGCTGCGCTATTCTATCGGCGCGCAGCGTTATGAACTCGCGCGGCGCGAAACGACAAACACGGTGCTGCAGGTGTCTTCGCCTGGCACTTCGCTGGTACAACAGCTATCTTTCGGATATTTTCATATGGCAGCGCCCAGGCCTTACGCGATCACCGGCGTGGCGCTCTATGCAAGCGTCGAATCGCAAAAACTCGTCGACGGTGATGTCTATATATGGCGCAGCAGTGGCATCGACCTCAGCTCGGCGCGCAAAGAGGTCATTCTCAACGAAATAGTGCTGCGCGGCGGAGAAGCATTCTTCGGCGGTAACATGCGTATCATGGGCACGCTGCGTGCCGGGGCAACGAACTTTGCACTGCCAGGGCATGACCAGGATATCATTCAATCCTTTTCGGTGGGGGGTCCCGAAGCACGCTACCGCCGCGTCGCAGGCTATTCGTTCTCAGAATTCAGGGCGCCTGCGTTTTCGCTCGCAAACTTCGATGCAATTTTTCATGCAATCGGCCCGCTGCATTTGTGGATTGTCGCCGATGCGGTAACTTTTGACCGCGAATTTAACGGCCGCCGCTTTCACGCGGGCGCCGGCGCAGGTTTTATTCTCGACTTGCCTGACGGTGTCGCCGGCAGCCGCAGCGCCCTGTTCTCGCGCATCGAAGCGCCGTTTTACGCCGCAGGTGGCAACCGCTTCCAGATTTTTCTGGGTATCAACGGACAGGTATTCTAATGGCAGCAGACAAGCGCACTGTACAGATTCTTGACCAGACGCTCGCGGGTACGCGCATGACGCCCGACGACGCCCTCTACCTCTGGCGCCACGCAAACTTTCGCGACCTCGGCAACGCTGCGGTCGAAATCAGAAACCGATTGAATCCACCGGGCGAAGTTTCGTATACGGCGTTTCGCGTCGTCAACTACACAAACTATTGCAACGTCGAATGCAGCTTCTGTTCGTTCATGGATGAAGTAGGCTCTGGCAAAGGTTACAACCTGCAGACCGACGAGATTTTAAGAAAGGTCGACGAGGCAATCAGGCTCGACTCTCCGCAGCTTTTTCTTCAAGGGGGAGTCAACCCCGATCTGCCGATGCGCTACTATACCGACACGCTCGCCGCCGTGAAAGAGAAATTTCCCGAAGTGCATATTCGCGCATTTTCTCCCGTCGAAGTTTTGTTCATGGAAAAAGAAACTGGTAACGATCTGGCGGCCGTTTTTGCCGAACTCAAAGCGGCAGGCATGCACAGTTTTCCCGGCGCCGGCGCTGAAATTCTGACCGACCGCATGCGCGACATTCTCTCTCCGAAAAAAGCATCGACCGCCGACTGGCTGCGCGCGATGCGCATCGCGCAGCAAAACGGTTTGAAGAGCTCGACAAATATTGTCTGGGGCAGCGAAGAACACGATAACGAAATTATTGCACACCTCGCGGCTTTGCGCGAACTGCAAGATACAACTTCGGGTATTCTCTCGTTTGTACCCTGGACTTTCCAGGCGCAGACGAAGAAATTCAAACTGCGTAAGGTCGCGCCGCACGAATACCTCAAAATGATTTCTCTGAGCCGCCTGTTTCTCGACAACATACCTCACATCGAGGTTTCGATTATGGTTGCGGGTAAACAGCTCGGCGAACTCGCGCTGCATTTCGGCGCTGACGATATCAACTCTCCCGTTATCGAAGAGAACGTATTGCGCTCATTTGGCCTCAAATCTACCGATGAGTCGCGCGGCTTCATCGAAGAAGCGGGTTTTACCCCCGTGAGACGCAGCTTTAACTACATACGCGGCGCAAAAACCGATCACGGCGATTAAACCGGCGTCATTCGTTTGCGTTGACAGCGCATCTCTTATCCCCGCCTTCACGCCATGTCGTATAAGTTTCTTGCCTCGGAACAAAAAACCGCAACGCTGAAGTCAGGCGCATCAGCCGGGTATGCGCTGGTGACTTTAAACTCCCCCCCTATGAATGCGCTCGCCTCGGGTGTCTTTCATGACCTCGACGCGCTGATCACCGAACTCGAATCGAGCGGCACGCGCGTCGCGATTCTGACAGGTGCAGGCAAAGCTTTCGTCGCCGGCGCAGACATCAGCGAAATGAAAGGCATGAGTGCCGAGCAGGCGAAAGAATATTCGCTGCTTGGCCACCGTATCTTCTCACGCATGGAAACCTCGCCGGTCATCTTTATCGCTGCGGTGAACGGTTTTGCCCTCGGTGGTGGCCTCGAACTTGCGATGGCCGCCGATATTCGTCTGTTCGCCGACGTTGCGCAGGCTGGCCTTCCCGAACCGACGCTCGGGCTAATCCCGGGGTTCGGCGGCACGCAGCGCCTGCAGCGCCTGGTCGGACTCAGTACCGCTACTTACCTGTCGCTGACCTCAGAGCGTATCGGCGCCGAAGAGGCGCTGCGGATAGGTTTGGCATCGAAAGTCAGCCCGGCAGCGAACCTGATCGCCGACGCAGAAGCGGTGGCGGTGAAGGTGTTGGCTTCGGGACCGCAGGCAATTCGCACGCTCAAGCACACCATACTCAACGGAGCCGACAAGCCCATGCCGCAGGCGCTCGATTTCGAAGCGGAACAGTTCGCAGCACTCTTCAGCGGAGCAGAAGCGCACGAGGGCCTCGGCGCTTTTCTCGAGAAGCGCGCGCCTAAATTCTGAGCACTAATATGGCATTCGGCAGAAAGAAGAAAGAGAAAGCCGATGAGCCGAAGTCGGCGCTGGACGATGCGACCTCTGATGAACTTTTCATCGTCGATCAGGTACGCAAGGTTCAGGTCGAACGCCTGAGAATAACTTACGACGACTACTTCAAAAACCCCGAATACACTAAGATCGCCAAATACTTTTTTGAGCAAATCTATGGCGCTGGCGACAAAGCGAGCCGTGATGCGGCTTTTAACAAAATCTACGAGAAACTCTCCGCTGCCGTGAACCCTAAGCGCATCACCCGGGTGACGCAGCTGAAGCAGCTCAATGAACTGACCGACGAACTTGACCTGCGCGTAGCTAAAGAATTTATCAAATCGCGCAAAAAACACGCTATGACGCTTGCCGACTTTGAAACGTGCTACCGCGCGCTCAATAATAAAGAGGAAAGAGAGATTCAGTTACAGCTATTGATGGAGACAACCCGGTTTTTTCACAGGCTGGCGCACGTGCCGTTTCTGGGTTTTGTGATTAAACCGACACAGTTTGCTGCGCGCGCGCTCGGAGTAGAATATATCATGGAGTTCTTTATGGAAGGCTACCGGTCTTTCAAGTCGGTTAAAAATGCCGAACCCTTCATGGTCGCGATCGAAGAACGCGAGCGCGATTACCTGAACAGATTGTTGCCTTAATCAACTACAGGCTTGCGAGAATGCTGAGAACCAGATCACGGTCATTTTGCCGTGATGAATTACCCGAAAAGCCTGCATGCTCGCCCGAACGGCTGCGCGAGAAGTAGCTCACGCTACCCTGGGCATGCGGTGCAGGTTCTGTAAAGTTTGCCTCATGATCGAGTACAAAGCTCGACGCGTCAAAAAGTATGCCGTCTTCGACGCCGCCACGGTTGCAGTAGATGTATGTCTGCCCATACGATTCGGCGTAAGTTTGCAGCCGGTTGCGCCACCGCACGGTCGATGCAAAATCGTTGCCGGCAGTTTCTCCACGGGCGGGCGAGGCCGAAATCACCACCACCGCATCTGCGGCTGCCACCGATGCTGCGTAGGCCAGCTCAGCATGCCACGCGTCTTCGCAGATCAGAATGACTGTTTTGCCGAGCGCTCCTTCGAAGGTGTTAAATGTTGTACCGCGCGTAAAATAGCGGCCTTCGTCGAACATTCCGTACGTCGGCAAGAACAGTTTGCGGTGCAGGTGCCTGACTTTACCGCCCGCGAGCGCCACGGCCGCATTAAAGATCTCACCGCCTTCGCTGAGCGGAAGCCCAAGAATAAATTCAGTTGAAGCTGGCAGTCCCGATTCAGCGAGCTCTGCGGCAAAATCATTGATCTGGTTAACCGTCTGGGCGCACTCGGCAACCAGGCTCTCGAGCAAATAGCCGCTGAGCGCAAGTTCGGGCAAAACAACCAGATCGGGTCTCTCGCCGCTGTCTGCAAGTTCGCGCACCCATTGCAAAATGCGTTTGCGGTTCAGCGCAGGCTTAGCCAGCAACGGCGAAAAGTTGCAGCAGACAATGTGCTTTTTTCCGGAGGCCATGTTTAGCGAATCTCGATGTCGTAAGGCATCAGAAAAAGCATCTTTTCGTCTTTGATACTTTCTGTTTTGCCAACGAGCCGTGCCGCTTCACGCAGCAGTCCTGGAAGCATTAGCTTGCGCGGGTCGCCGAGCGACAGCAGGTTCTGCGCTTCGCTGGGGTACACATGAAGCTGGTAATAGCTCTCGTCTATGTCAGCTTTTTCGCGCACAATCTGCAGGGCCAGCAAGAGTCCGCCTCGTCGGTCTGCGAGTTTTTTCTCGATGGCGTCTTTGCCGCTGTAGACGCGGCCGCCAGCCAGCGGGCGAATCGCTTCTGCCGATTTGCCGCGGTTATCGCCGACGCGTTTAAGAAAGAGGTCATAGAATTCTGTGAGCTGCTCACGTATCAGCAAACGCTCCTCATCAGAGAAGTTATCAGACTCGGAATAGAGCGCCGCATTCTTGTGCGTTTTGAAAGTGTACTTGCGAACTCCTAACCAATCGTAGAGACCTTTGACGTTGAACTTGCCCGTAAAAATACCGATAGACCCCGTAATACTTGTGTTGCTCGCCAGAATCTCATCGCCACCGACCGCCAGATAATAGCCGCCCGAAGCCGCCATGTTACCAATGGAAACGACTATCGGGAAATCATTGCCGCGTGCCTTTTTGACTTCGCGAATCTTGTTCCACATGAGATCAGATGCAAGGCTCGACCCTCCGGGAGAATCAATGCGCAGCACCAGGCCCTTGATGTTGCCATCTTCTTTGATTTCGTTTAATACTTCTTGTATGGTATCTGAGCCAACTGTACCGCCGCTAAAAAGTCCCTCGGACCTCGATGTCCCTGACATAATTTCGCCGGCGAGCACCAGCACAGCAATCGTCGGTTTCGTACCCCATGTATCGTCATAAAAACGTGTCTTCGAATAGTCAGCCGCTGCGATGCGCCAGGGCGCAGCAGAGATGCCCTGCGCGGTCAGTTGGTTTTCGACGTCGCTGAGATACGCCGTTTCATCGATGAGACCTGCCTCTTGCGCGCGCGTCGCGGTATAGAGTCCTTTGTCCATGATCGCGTCGAGATTGACGTCTTTCACGCGCAATCTGCCGGCGATGATCGCAGCCTTCATTTCACCCACCCCGGATTTCAGGATACTTTCTAACTGCTCCCGGTCGAACTTCGTGGGTTCAGAACGCGTCATACGATCAGGAGCCGACTTGTAATCACCCAACGCAATAAAGTCTGCTTTGACCCCTACTTTATTCAGTAAATCTTTGACAAAATAAGCTTCGGCTTTGAGTCCTGAAACGTCGAGCATCGCTGACTGCGGCATGAAGATGCGATCGGCCATGCTGACGATATAGTATTCTTTGTTGCCCGCGTTTTCGAGATATGCGTAAACGGGCTTTTTCTGCTGAAAACTCAAGAGGGCTGCGCGCAGCTCTTCTGCCTGCCCCCAGCCACCGTGAAAATCACGCCCGGTGATGAGAATGCCACGAATCTGCGCGTCTTTCTTGGCTGTTTCAATAGTGCGGATCAATTCAAGAAACGTGAAATTTTCTGAGAGAAAGAAAAAACCCTCTTGTTTACGTTCTGGCACCGGATCATCGAGCCGCACTTCAAGGTACCGCCCGAGTGCTGAGATACCTGTCGCATACCGTTCGCGCCCGATAAGAATGCCGCCGCCGAGAAACGCACCGGCATCGGTGGGAGTGCTCGCCTGCAGAGAAAGCTGGCTGATGTACTGCGCGAAGCGCAGGCCGAAGAATGCGCCCGTGTTTTCACCGTAACCTGCGTAAAGCGTATTACCCGGCCATAGCGATGCTTCGGCGATGAACTTGGGGCGCACCGTGTTCCACGTCGTTGCCGGTGCAACGTTGAAGTCTGCAGAGAGGGTCAGGTTCTCCACATACTTTCCCGGCAGCGGCCTGATGCCGATACCGAAATCCCAGTTGGTTTCAAAAATTTCTCCCCTGAAAAGAGGTTTGTTCAGCGCGCGCCCAACCGCACCGAACGAGAGCCGTCGCCACGGGCGAAAGATCGCGCCTATATCCCATTGGTTGTAACGATCGAGATAGGCGAATGATGAATTGTACCAGCTGTACGAAGTTCCGAGCGAGAACACGGGCGTGTTGATGATACCCATGCCGAGCGTGTAGCGGCGTGCATATTCGTTTGTATCGCCGAGGCGCCACTGCGTCGAGAAGGCAATCCCGAGCAGATTGAGAAACACCATGTGATCATCAAGCCGGTTCTGCTGGTTGCGCCCGTAAAAATATCCAAGTTGCAGCGCGTGGTAGCCGAGACCGGCGGGGTTAAAATAGAGGCTCGTCGTATCGTCTGAAGTCGCGACCGATTTCTGCGGCAGGTTCGGTGTATCGATCATGCGGTTTGTCTGCAATACATCGCCCTGCCCCGGCGCCACCTGCGCATTCGCAGCATTTACCAGAATCAAGGCAAGGGCAACCAATACCAGGCGGCGCGCCGAAGAGTAGTTCGATGGGAAAATTCGGCGCTTCATGAATGGAAAAAACTACACGAAAGACAGACTGTCGACAAATTGTGTGCTTGCCCGGTTTTATTCAATGAACCTGAAAGGCAGCCCCCTGGCTGCCAAAATCCGGAAGCGACGCTGCGAGGGCTTAATAGGTTTTGAAAGAGCGGGCGATGCCGCTCAGGGCATTGCCAAATCGTGCATGCTCGGCAAGAGGTAGTTTCTGTTCTACAATCCACACCTGGCCCCGCTTTGCATAGACGCCTACACCCTGGATAATTTCTTTCGCGTCAACCTCAGACTGGTAGGTCGCGAGACAGCCATCGTCGACAGCCATAAACTTTTTCTCTGCTGCCGTTATCGGCCTTTTGTCTTCGGGCAGAAGGTTTACGCGTTTCGGTTCAAACGCTGCGTCGCGCTCAGCAAGAAATTCGCAGGCCGGGCGCCCGCGCCTGATCTCGCCAACGGTCACGGTGAAGCTCGCTTTGCCATCGGGTGAAGCGATAATCACGACGTTGCCGCCCTCGAGCTCCTGGATATTCCAGTCAGAAGGATATGCCACAGAATAGCGGGCCTTTTTATTCTTGAAATCCCTCGTGGCCGGTGACGGTTCGGCAGCGAAGACCGACGTCATTGTCAACAGAAGCAACAAACAAATTTTATTCATCATGGGTTTCTGCATCATGCGTCCGCAGAAGAAAGTGTGCGCGGCAAGACTTTTTCCACTTGCCATGGTACGTAACCGCTGCAAACGGCGGCATGTCTACAGACCATCATGCAGGACTCGAAGACATCGAAGTGCTGGAATCTTCGATTTGCGAAATCAACCAGAAGGGCCTTGCTTTTCGCGGCTACAACATCACAGATCTCGCCGCGCAGGCGACTTTCGAAGAAGTCGCTTATCTGCTTTGGAACGACAAGCTGCCCTCGCAAAAAGAGCTCGCGGGTTTCAGGCAGGCGCTTACCGCAGAATACATGCTGCCGCGCGAGGTCACAGAACATATCAACCACGTGCCGCGCGAGGCGCACCCGATGGCGGTGCTACGCACTCTGATTTCCTCTCTGGGACTTTACGATCCCGACTCGGCAGACAATTCGAGCCCCGCGCTGCGGCGCAAGTCGATTCGACTGCTCGCAAAAATACCGGCTATCGTCGCCGCAATCGCGCGTCACCGCAACGCGAAAAGTCATGTCGAATCAAACCCTGATCTCTCGATCGCGGGTAATTTTCTGCATTGTCTCACAGGCAATGCACCCGATGCGGCGACCGAACGCCTGCTCGAAACGACGCTGATACTTTATGCAGAACACGAACTCAATGCCTCGACCTACGCGGCGCGCATCACCGCAGCGACGCAGGCAGATACCTATTCGTGCCTGGTCACTGCAGTCAGCGCACTGCAGGGCAACTTGCACGGCGGCGCGAACCAGCGTGCGATAGAAATGCTACTCACGATTGGTGAGCCGGGTAATGTTGCCGATTACCTTGAGACGCAACTGAAAAAGAAGCATCTGATCATGGGCTTTGGCCACCGCGTATACAAGAACGGCGACCCGCGCGTGCCGGTCTTACGGGATCTTTGCAAGTCGCTGAGCACAGAGCGCAATGAACAGAAGATATACGAAACGGCAATTTCGGTCGAAGCAGAGATGCTGAAGCGTAAGGGGCTGCACGCCAACGTTGACTACTATTCGGGGCTTGCCTTCTACCTGCTGGGGCTCAGCGCCGAAATCTATACGTGCATTTTTGCCATGGGGCGCACTGCCGGCTATCTGGCGCATATTGCTGAACAATACGCCGAGAATAAGCTGATCAGACCCCGCGGCGTCTATACCGGCAAGAAGAGCCTGAAATACGTACCGATCGCTGAGCGCTGACATTTATTCCCAGACGAATCATTGCGCGAGGTCAGCGATGACCTCGACAGATTCGCGAACCGCATCGACAACCAGCAACACGATTCGAATATTTGTGAAGTGGCCGATTTCGCTCATGACGGTCTGCGCGGCATTAACGAGACGCCGCCGCTGCGCTTCGGAAACCAGAGGATATGCATCACCTGTTTGCCGCCGACGCTTAACTTCAGCTATACAGAGTTCCCGACCATCGGGCGAGCGGCAAAGTATATCAAGCTCAGCAAAAAAGCGCCGATCATTTCGGGACAGTATTGTGTACCCTGACAACCGCAGAAAACGAACGGCAATATCTTCTTCAGCGTTCACGCACCCCAAGACGTTGGCGACAGATGCGCCGTGAAGAGAATTAAAAAGACTGATGGGCTCGTCGCGCCGGGTAAGATGCGCTTTCAGGCAGCGTTTTCACTTGAAGTCGGGTGTGGTAACATTTCTTTGGGTCGATGCACAGGCTTTCAGTTCTTATTCTCTGCCTATATTGTTTCGCGTGCAAATCAGTACAGGGAAAAGAGCCACAGAAGAATCGCAACAGCGCCGTTCGCGGGGCAACATTAGCCGGCCAGCTGAAACCGACAGAAGAATCACCGGCGAAATCGAGCGGCGGTGCGCCCGCAAATGACAGCGCCAAAGAAGCCGTGGCGCCGCGAGCTACACCGGTCGCCAGCACTGAACCGATTCAAAACCGTTATGAATACCGGGACTTCATGCGCAATGTCGAAGACGAACATAAACGATTTGGCACGGCAGAGCGCGCGAAAAAATACAAACGCAAAAAATACGGCAACAGCGTCGTCGAGCAGAGATCAGGTCGCAGACGCCTTTACGACCACAACATATTTCTTCGCGCTCTGCTCGAAGGCAAGCTGCAATCCGGAGCCGGAGAAAACCTGGGTGAACCCTTTAAAGATGCCGTGTTTCTCGACATCGGCAGTGCGATTCTTTACGGTGAGGGGGCAGATACCGTACGCGACCTGTATGAGGACAAAAAAATACATCCTCATCTGACAATCATCGCGAGCGATGTCAACGACCCCGGGAATAAAAAAACAATGTATGTCGACATCTACCGCAAAACGCGCAAGAGTCTGCCCTTTCCGGTGGTTGAAGTCGCGATGCTGATGGATCGGCCGGTGCATTTCACGGGACCGTTGAAACTTTTTCTCAAAGATGCAGAGACTGCGGTCATATTGCGGAGTGCGAATGCGGGCCCAGATCTCTACTACACTCCAAAGCAGGTGCAGAAACATCTGCGCGCCGCCGTGCTCGCTTTTTATGAACGCGATCTGATTTACCTCTTCAATAAGTACATTCTCTACAAAGCGAAAAAAAGACCGGACTTTCTGATAATCGGCGAAATCGATGAAGAAGTCGGCACGAACCACCGCGAGACAACCTGGAACGAGATCGACTGGAAAACGCGCACGTTTGACGAGGCCGTGCGCATCAACAGGCAACACGTCACGTACGACTGACTTTTGCCCGCTCAGAGCAGCGACGGCGAAAAATAATTATCCTGAGACGCGAAAATTTATTATATTCGAGCGGAATGTCTGCTCCCGTCGCCGAAGATTTTAAAACGGAATACAAATATGGCTTCGTCACAGACATAGAGGCAGAAGAACTGCCGCCAGGCCTTACCGAAGAGACGGTGCGGCGCATTTCGGCGATGAAGGGCGAGCCTGAGTTTATGCTCGAATGGCGCCTCAAAGCCTTTGCCGCCTGGAAGACCATGGCCGAACCGCAATGGGCCGAGGTGAAATACCCCGCGATCGACTACCAGTCAATCAGCTACTTTTCACGCCCTAAAAAAAAGCTGCAGTCGATTGACGAAGCAGACCCAAAACTCATAGAAACTTTCAACCGTCTTGGTATACCTCTGGGTGAACAAAAGTTTCTCGCCAACGTAGAAGGCAGCGATGTCAATAGCCGCCCTGCGACGCCCGTCGCCGTCGACGCGGTTTTTGACAGCGTATCCGTGGTGACCACCTACCGCGACACGCTCGCAAAACTGGGGATAATCTTTTGTTCTTTTTCTGAGGCTGTTAAAGAGCATCCCGATCTCATCAAGAAATATCTGGGCTCAGTTGTACCAGTAAAAGACAACTTCTTCAGCGCGCTGAACAGCGCGGTATTCAGCGACGGCTCTTTTGTGTATATTCCCCCGGGGGTTCGCTGCCCGATGGAGCTCTCTACCTACTTTCGCATTAACTCGGCAAATACGGGACAATTTGAGCGGACTCTGATTATCGCCGACCACGACAGTTACGTCAGCTACCTTGAAGGTTGCACGGCGCCGCAGCGCGATGAAAACCAGCTGCATGCAGCCGTTGTCGAACTCATAGCGCTCGATCGCGCGCAGATCAAGTATTCGACAGTACAAAACTGGTATCCCGGTGACGAAAATGGTCGCGGCGGCATCTTCAACTTTGTTACCAAGCGCGGGCTCTGCAAAGGAGTCTCTTCGCACATTTCATGGACGCAGGTAGAAACGGGCTCTGCCATCACGTGGAAATATCCCAGCTGTATACTGAAAGGCGATAACTCAAAGGGGGAATTTTATTCCGTTGCCTTTACCGGTAATTACCAGCAGGCAGATACCGGCACCAAAATGATTCATCTCGGGCGCAACACCAGCAGCACGATTATCTCGAAGGGTATCTCTGCGGGTCATGGAAAAAATACCTACCGCGGTCTCGTTCGCATCGGCGCAGCGGCGACAAAGGCTCGAAACTACACGCGGTGCGACTCGCTGATTCTAGGGGCCACTGCAGAAGCGCACACCTACCCTTATATAGAAGTAAAAAACCAGTCTTCACAGCTTGAACATGAAGCAACCACGTCAAAGGTAAGTGACGCGCAGCTGTATTTTCTGCGGCAACGGGGCCTGACCGAAGAAAATGCCGTGCATATGGTTGTGAATGGTTTTTGCAAAGAAGTTTTTCGGGAACTGCCGATGGAGTTTGCGGTCGAAGCGCAAAAACTGCTTGAGATCAGTCTCGAAGACGCAAACGGATAACCAATTAACATGAGCAAATCGATACTTGAAATTCGCGACCTGCGCGTCAGCACGGGTGACAAAGAAATTCTGAAAGGCATCAACCTGACCTTAGGCGGCGGCGAGATTCACGCAATCATGGGGCCGAATGGCTCGGGAAAAAGCACGCTTTCGCATGTTCTCGCGGGCAGTCCCGATTTTACGGTGACTGGCGGCAGCATAACTTTTGAAGGTAAAGACCTGCTCGAGATGCCGATTGAAGAGCGCGCAAGAGCCGGAATCTTCATTGCTTTTCAGTATCCGCCTGAAGTGCCCGGCGTGAACAATATGCAGTTTCTGCGAACGGTGCTCAATACGGTACGCAAAGCGCGCAAGCAGGCTGAAATTTCGGCCGCGGAGTTTCTACAGCGGGCGAAAGCTGCGATGGCAAGACTCAACATGGCGCCTGAAATGATTAAGCGCTCGCTGAACGAAGGCTTCTCAGGCGGCGAGAAAAAGAAGAACGAAATTCTGCAGATGTCGATGCTCGAGCCAACTGTCATGGTACTCGACGAGATCGACTCGGGCCTGGACGTCGATGCGCTCGAGCTCGTCGCGCGTGAAGCCGTTTCGACCATGACGCCGGGCACAGCCGAGGCTGAGAAGCGCGCGATGGTGGTGATCACACACTATTCCAGAATTCTCAAATATATTCAACCCCACCACGTGCATGTCTTGTCGGGCGGCAAGATCATCGAGTCGGGCGGTATCGAAATCGTCCATCGCATCGAAAGCCAGGGCTACGACTGATGCACGCAACCGGCATGCAGCTGTCTGCTTCAGGTGCGGATGCAGTCTTGAAACTCGATACCGTGGCCGTCACGACTGCCGGCTCGCTCACTGCCGATTGTAGCGCGACTAATATCAGCATCTTTGCCGATTTTTCAGACCAGCCGGTAGGCCAGGCGACAGCACTGCGCTTTGTCTTGCAGCCGCGAGCAAGCGCCAGAGTTTTTCTCAGGTTTCGCAGCGCCCCGGGCGACCTCGTATCTTCATTTGTCATGGGCGAAGGTAGTCACGTCGACGTCTTCACCCGCATTGAGAACTCTGACCTAAAGCTCAGACTGGTCGCTGAAATGCAGGAACACGCCGAAGCGCATTTCTATGGCCTTACACAGGCCAATGGCGACGGGCACACAGACGTTGAAGTTGACGTGCGCCATTTTCGCGGCCAGAATCTCACAGAACAAAAGTTCTACTCATTCGCCTCTGATAATGCCACAATTGCCTTCACGGGCAAAATTACCGTCGACAGTGGCGCGGGGGGCGCGGTCGCACACCAGCTGCACCGGGGCACCGCGCTGTCACCGACCGCGCGTATCGACGCAAGGCCATTCTTGAATATCAGACACGACGATGTCAAGTGCACGCATGGTTCAACGGTTGGCTTCATCGATGAAGACGCCCGCCACTATCTGATGGCGCGGGGCATGAGCCAAAACGAGGCTGAAACGATGCTGATTGAATCTTCTGAGCAACAATTTTATTCTGCACTGCCCGACGAGCGCGCGGCAGATTTTTTTGGACACAAGGCCGGCAATCTGTGAGCGGAGATATTCAAACGAGGGACGATTTGCGCGAACAGGTAATCGCGGCGATACGAACCTGTTACGATCCCGAGATTCCGGTCAACGTCTATGACCTGGGGCTCATTTACGGTATTGAAATCGACGCAGACAAGAATGTGCGCATCGACATGACGCTCACCTCACCGAACTGCCCTTCGATAGAATCACTGCCCAGCGAAATTCAGCAAAAAGCAGAAAGCGTTGACGGGGTAAAATCGGTAAAGATTGAACTCATATGGGATCCCCCCTTTCAT
Source organism: uncultured Leptospiraceae bacterium (assembly GCA_942492915.1). Taxonomy (GTDB): domain Bacteria; phylum Spirochaetota; class Leptospiria; order Turneriellales; family Turneriellaceae; genus Turneriella. Next base: position 576,302 of record OW818662.1, on the reverse strand, counting down.
ACCGGCCTTATGTCAGACGAGGCGAAACTGCAGCTCGGACTCATGTAGTGCGGCGCCCGCAACTACCTTTTGCGCTGGTCGTCGTGGCGCTGGCGGGCAGCCTCAATTGTGCGTCGCTGGTCAAAACGCTTTTTAATCCGCCTCAGGTGGGCATCGATCACGTCGAGCTCAGAAACATAGCGCTCACGGGTGCAGACCTGATCATTCACGTGAAGATCAACAATCCAAATTCTGTGGGCGCGACACTCAACCATATCGCGTACACGCTTGACCTCGACGGCGAGCGGTTACTCGGTGGTAAAAAAGAAGACAAAACAGAAATCAAATCCAACGACACGAGCCTGATCGCACTTCCTGTCAGCGTCAACTATAGTGGCCTGCGTTCAGGCATTTCAGGGGCACTCGCCAAAAAAAGTCTGCCATACGGCTTTCGGGGCAAAGTGGTGCTCGATACGCCGGTCGGGCCCATGAACTTCGACATCGACGAAGCAGGCGAGATACCGGTACCCGACAGGCCGCGATTTGAAATCGAAAAAATCGCGCTTTCTGAATTCGGTGTCACTTCAGCCACCCTGATGGTTCACATCAAGGTCTCAAACAACCACGATTTCGAACTCGACGTGCGCAAATTTCGCTATGAGTTTTCCCTGCAAGACAACCTGATTTCGGCGGCAGACATCAATGTGCAGAGGTCGGTCGCACAGGATAAATCAATGTCCATTGCATTGCCCGTGACGCTCAAGGTACTCGGCGTCAAACGCAGCGTTGTAGACATGATCAAATCGGGTAAAATCAAATACTTCATGAAATTTGACCTCGACATACAGACCCGGTTCGGCCCGATGACAATACCCTATGAACGCGATGGTCTAACTTCCCTTTACTGACTATTTGCCGTTTTTATTCAAGCCCATGGCTGATTACAGTGTCGGTGACAAGGTCACTATTCAAAAACCTCCGCATATTTTTGAAGGAGTTATTATTATGCCGGGTTCGCCTGCTGAGGTAAGCCAGCTGAACGCAGACGGGACGGTTGATTTGCTCTATTACGACCGTGAAATGATGCCACACACCATGCCCGCGATAAAGCCCGAAGATATCCGCCGCACAGAGGCGGCCCGAACATGAGCGCTGCGCAGAAGTTTTTTGAGAAGCTGCTACCTGAAGCGACGGCGATCAGCCGTGAAGTCTCGCGGCGATTTTTCAAGAAACCGCTCAGTGATATCGGCATGGTCAGCAAGGCGGACGCGTCACCCGTAACGGCTGCGGACCTCGAAATTGAGTCCCGTCTGCGCGAGTTGATTCTGAAGAACTTTCCCGACCACGGAATCATCGGCGAAGAACATGGCAGCGAGAACACAGACGCCGAGTTTGTCTGGGTACTTGATCCGATTGACGGTACAAAAAGTTTCATCACGGGCGTACCCCTTTTCACAACGCTGATCGCGCTGCAACATAAGGGTCAGCCAGAGTGCGGCGCCATCTACCAGCCTATTCTCGATGAACTCGTGTGGGGCAACAACCGCGAGTGCTTCTTCAATGGTAAACCCACGCGCATGCGAAACGCGGCATCGTTATCTGAAACAACGCTGCTCATTACCGATGCACAGCATATCTCGCAGCACCACCCAAAGGCAAATTTTCAGGCGCTCGCTGCCGAGGCAAAATTCTGGCGCACCTGGGCTGACGGCTATGGTTACACGCTTCTCGCGACGGGTTATGCGGATGTCATGCTTGACCCGGTCATGAATCCGTGGGATATCATGGCCGCAGTTCCCGTAATCCGCGGCGCTGGTGGTACCATTACGGATTTTGCAGGTAACGACCCCGTGAATGGCCAATCGATCATCGCAGCGGCTCCTGGCCTGCATCCGCTTGTGCTCAAGAAATTGAGCAATGCTTAAAAGCCTCTTCAACTTTCGCTTTCGGCTCACCGCAGCGATATTTTTGGTCGCGCTTGGGGCAACCGTCACGGGGCTCGTTTACTATTATGCGAGCGCGAAACGGCAGATCTGGTCGCAGATGACGAATCGCGTTAAAGACTTCGGTAAAATCGGCGTTTCTCTGTTGGGTCCCGATGATCTGCGCTATCTCGAAAAACTCGACACAAAACTCAATATCCCGGCAAAACAAACGCAGCCGATTCCCATTCAGGGGCAGGCCTTTTATGCCCTGGCTGACGATGAGAAAACAAAGATCATTCGTGCAACACCCTTTCAGATAATCGTGCAGAAACTCCGAAGACTGCGTTACGCTTCGGGAAAAACGCCGGTGTACGAAGAGATACTTCCGGCGGGTTTGCAAGCGACCGCTGAACCACAAATTCACCGCGCATGGATTGCGGGTTTAAGAATGCATGTTCACGCCCCGAATTTTCTGCGGGTTTTGTGCGCTGACGAGTTCGAAGAGATTGATCGCAATCAGAACCAGAAGATTGATCCTGAAGAGAGCATCTACCACATAGGCGATATATTCAACAGTAAGGGCCTGACAGGTATTGCGAGCGCGCTGGCGGGTGAAGTTGCCGTCGGCAGCGGTTACAGAACCGAAAGTTCGGGTGTTTTCATTTCGGGTTACACTCCTCTCAAGAACGCCCGCGGCGATCTTGTCGCGCTGCTTGTTATCGATTTTTCAGCCGCGACTGAATTCGACGCGCTGTTTCGCTTAAAAGTTACAGGTTATTACATCATCATTGCCGCCCTCTTGTTTTCCATAATGGCGGCCGCGCTCACCAGCCGCCTTTTGCTGCGTCCGCTCGATGCAATGCAAAAAGCGGCGGTGCGCATCGGTCAAAGAGATTTTTCGGTGCGTGTCGAAATGCAGAGCCGCGACGAACTTGCCGATCTGGCCTTTGCGCTGAATCTCATGGCAAGTGAACTCGGCGAATATTCGACGCAGATGGAAAGACGTATCGCGGCGCGCACAAGCGAAATTTCCGGAATTCTCGAGGCGCTCGAGCAGGGAATTCTCACGGTCGACAGCCGTGGCCTGATACAAAGCGAGTTTTCTGGCGCAACATTGCGCATCTTCGGTGTTGAGGAGCTCGCAAACCGAAAATTCAGTACATTGTTTGAATCAGAAAAACTGGCGGTTGCCATCGACAGGTTCATCGATCTGTTTTTTTCGCGCGATGATATCAGTGAGCAGATGCTCGACAAGGCAAACCCTCTGCGCGAAATACAGCATGTCAACCGCAAGGGGGCAACCAAGCACCTTCGGTTCTCGTTCAGGCCGCTGTTTGCGGACCACAAACGCAGGGTGATTCGACTTCTCGTCAGTATCGTTGACGACACCGATGAGGCAGCACTTCGCGAAAAAATCACCCTGGCCGAGTCGCAACAGAGGTCTGAACTTGACGCGCTGATCAATCTGGTGCGCATCCCTTCTCCCATTCTCGAAGCGTTTATTGCCCAGCAGTCGGCTTTTCTGACCGCTGGCAAGAATCTGATTATTCGTTTCGATGCAGCGGACCAGCAACTGGTCTCGGCTTTTGCACAGCAGGTGCACGCGCTGAAGGGCAACGCACTGCAGCTCAGATTCGACGAACTCGCACAACTTCTGCACCAGATAGAAGACCAACTCGAGACTATTCTACGCAACGCAGCCTATGACAAGAGGTTTGTGCGGCACGAATTGTCGCAGATTCTGAACAGGTGCGAGCAGATGATCGTGAGTCGCGAGACACTGGTCTTGAGAATCAGGCATCTGATGGGCAACAGCGAAGATTCAGATCCGGATGCGCGACTAGCGAAGATAAGAAACTTTTGGCTGTCAAAAATTGCCGAGCGGGCAGATGCGGCAAAAGTGAAGGTAATCGGCGATATAGTCTTTGCACCCGGTACTGAACGGGCCGTCTCGTTGCTACACAACGTGTTCGTGCAACTATTGCGCAATACATTTGCGCACGGCATAGAAACGAGCGGCGCGCGCGAACTGAAGGGGAAACGTGCACAAATGACGGTCAGCCTGAACGTGACCCGGGAAGCCAACGGTTTTCACGCGGTGTATACCGAAGACGGTCGCGGTTTTTCGCAAATTGCGCCCGGGGCCACCCTGACTTTGCAAGATCTGCTCCAAAATGGGTTGACGGGTGCGCCGAGGTCTGCGACTTTAGAAGCAGGTCGCGGTCTTGGTATGGATTTCATAGCCTCCAGCATTCAGAATCTGGGGGGTGACTTGAGCATCACGAGCAAAGACAAAGAAACGATCATCCACATCACATTACCGGACTGAAAATGCAGATACTTATCGTTGATGACTCAGAACTGATGCGCACTATTGTCGAACAGGTAATTCGCGAGAATTTGCGTGATTCGGCCGATAAGATACAATTTCACCACGCAGCCAACGGCAAAGACGCTATGGATATATTCCAACGGGGTGAGATTTCCCTGGTATTTCTTGACTGGAACATGCCGGTGCTTGACGGCGTTGAATTTGTGCGGGAAGTGCGGGGTTCAGGATACAAAGTACCGATCGTCATGATCACTTCGGTTACCGACAGCGAGAAGATTCTTCAGGCAGCTGCAGCGGGTGTAAACAGTTACGTCGAAAAGCCAATACGCGGACCGCAACTCTGGGACCAGATTGCGATGTTTTTCAGAAATGCTGGATTTTGAAGTTTTCAATACCGCTCTGCGGTATGTTTTTGATCAGTTCATCGGACTGAAAGACCTGACCAGCGAGCGTGTCGAGACGCTTCCCGAGAAGTTTCAGAATATTACGGCACGGATAGAAATTCTCGGTGAATCGCCTGGAGTACTGTGGCTGAACATTTCACACCCCGGCGTAGTTATCGCGATGGAAAAACTGAATATTCCCAATTCCGATGAAGACCGGATGCTGATGGATGCGGCAGGTGAATTGCTGAATATTATCGTCGGGTCAGCGCAAAGAAATTCGCGCGTGCGCTACGACTTCTCTTTGCCGTCGGGATTTAAGGGTGAGGCATATCCGCTGCGTTTTTCGGAAAATTGCACCCTATCGGCGCGCCGATTCATCTTTGAAGATTTTCAAGTCATTCTCATTCTCGAACAATAGCACCCTCTGGGATAGATAATCTATCCGCATTGCATGAGCATACAGGTAAACCGGTAAAGATGTGACATAATACGTGTTACGCTTCTATACAGTGTGCGATAGCATTTTTCACACCAATAGCCTGTACTTGCCGAATTACGCACTTGAAATTTGACGCGGCATTGTGAGTTATCGCCTATGCTTGATTCCGATCCACACGCGCGCTCACCCTATACCGACCTGTCTATGGGCGCAAACCATGATCTCTGGACTTCGCTAAAGGCGCAGTTGAAGAAAAAAATGCCTGCGCAGGTATTTTCGGTGTTTTTCAGCGAACTCACCGCTTCAATCGAAGGCGAAGAGCTGGTAATCGCCTGCGCGAATGCAGACGTTTCCCGGCATCTCGAAGGTCAATACCGCCGAAAAATAGCGGAAGAGGCCGCAGCGCTTGGGTTTCACGGGCCCATTGTGATACGGCATACATCCGCAGCGCCGGCGACGGCCGCCGCCCTTCGCCTCGTAGAATCTCCACAAACAACTGCGCGCATTCAAAAATCAGAGAGTGCGTATCCGAACCGCATCGATCTAAACCCCAACTATACCTTTGACCGGTTTATTAAGGGACCGTCGAATGAGCATGCTTATGCGGCAGCATATGGCTCTGCGCAGAAACCCAACGACTATCACAACCCTCTGTATATCTACGGAGGGGTCGGGCTGGGGAAAACGCACCTGATGATGGCCATCGGCAATCATGTGCGCGAAGCGTATCCCTGGCTTAAGGTTCAGTATTGTCCGTCAGAAATTTTTCAAAGCGACCTGATCGAGGCGATGAAAGACAAGAATCTCTCTTACTTTCGCACACGTTACCGCAGCGTTGACGTCTTTTTACTCGACGATGTTCAGTTCATCAGCAAAAATGCGGAATTTACCCAGGAAGAAATTCATCATACCTTTAATTACTTCTACCAGAACAAGAAACAGATCGTCATTGCTGCCGATCGGCCACCGCAGGCCCTGCCCCAGCTGCACGACCGTCTACAGAGCCGGTTTCAGCAGGGACTCATCGTCGACGTCAAATCGCCGAATTTTGAAACGCGCATTGCGATTCTCAAGACCAAAGCCGAAGAAGCGAATATTCCCGTAAGCGCCGATGTAATTAAGTACCTCGCGACGCGTTTCACGACCCAGGTGAGGCCGATGGAAGCGGCCCTGAGCATGCTGCAATTCACATCGCAGCAAGAGAAGCGCCCGATAGACCTGCAAATGGCCAAGATGTCGCTCAAGGCATTGCCGCAGGAGAACGGCATACACCAGATTACAATTGAAGATATTCTGCGCGTCGTTTCACGCACTTTGCATGTTGACGAGAAGCTGATCATGAGTGCAAACCGCACCGAACAGGTTGCGCTTGCCCGGCATGTCTGCATGTACCTCGCCAAGAGCCTGATTCAAGGCTCAACGCTGAGCTACATAGCCAGCGCCTTCGGCAAACGGGACCACACGACAGTTTTACATGCAGACCAAAAAGTGAGGGAACTCATCGACACCGACACGGCGCTGCAGATGCAGATCGACGAAATGATCGAAGATCTGCGCTTCTGAAGCATTTGTCAGGGTGTTACGTCAGCGTCGTCGTCGAGCGTGATTTCTTCGCTCTTGGCTTGGGTATACTTTTTGCGCGGGGGAGCGGCTTCGTCGCCTGAAAGCGCGACGCCACCGAGCACGTCTGCGTCGTCATCGTCTTCATCATCGTCATCGTCTATTGACTGATGACCTGGTGTCTGGCCTTCGGCAGGTACTTTGTCGCCGAGCATGCGACGCGTTTCTGTTTCCCAGTCTGCTGCAATCTGCGCATATTTGCCATTCGGGTAATGACGGCTGACGAAACCAAACACATGCATGGCGCGCTGGTATTGGTTGTTCAGGTAGTACGCCTCGCCTTTTTTGATATACGACGCTTCATCGCGATCCCGGTATTTGTTACCCACAGCCTTGTTCAAAAAATGTACGGCGTTGCGGTATTGTTTAAGCTTGAGGTACGAGTTACCCAGATAATAAAGTGCTTCTTCTGATTCAGGCTGGTCGCTGGCGGCAGGCCCCGCGAGTAACCGTACGGCCTTCTGGTAATCGCCGCTGACAAAAGCCTGCACACCTGCGCGCAGGTCTCCATGATTGACGGGCTGCCCTTTCGACGCCGCCTTCTTGTCTGTATCGCCGTGCTCTCCAGGTAGCGGATCAGCCTTCTTGTCCAGAATTCCATGCAAAGCCACCGAATTGCCATATTCGGGGTCAGAGAGGCCCGAAGCGGCCCGCGCTTCCCGGTTATCGGGATTTTCAGTCAATGCGTTCTGAAAATTGCGCCGTGCATCTGCCTGCATGCCTTTGCGCTGGTAATATTTTCCGATCTCGAGATATATTTCTGCACGCAAACCTTTGTCGCTGGTAGTATTTAACAGCTGCAGCAGCTGGTTCATGCCTTCGTCAGAGTAGTTTCGCATGATCTGCAGTTTGGCTATTTTGAACCTCACGCGCATTTTCAGATCGTCGCTCAACGGCATTTCGCCGAGCTTCTTGTATTTGCCCAAAGCAACGTCGCGCATGCCCAGACGCTCATAAGCTTCTGCCAGATGATACCGTGCCTCACGCGCATAGATGCTTTCGGGAAACTGCGCTACTACAGCCGTCAGGTCATCGATGCCCTTTCTGAGGCCGTCTTCATCAAAGCGCTCGAGCTGCAGTTTACCCTGTTCGAGACGCGTGCGAGCAGCCTTGTCACCCGAGACATATTCTCTTTCGATAAAAAAGACACCGGCCCCGATCGTAAAAATGACGGCACCTATCCATACTGTTACACTTTTCATATTACCTCAGGTTCTCTTTCGTTCGATTGATCCAAAATTCTGCGTTGCGGCGGTAGTATTTGCGCGTCAACGGATGTTCAAAGTAGCGCAGCGACCGCTCGTACTGGCCAAGGCGATAGCGCGACATGCCTGTGTAAAACATCGCTTTTGCGCGCACTTTGGCAGAGCTGTTGCGCATGAAGGGTTTCAGGCGCCGCGTCGCAGCGGAAAAATCACCGGCGAGAAAGGTCTGGCGAATGACGTCATTGATACCACGCTCGCCCTGTTCGCTCTTAGCGGGGCGCCGGCGGGCGTCTTCGTCGTCGGGGTCTTCTTCGGGGTTAACTTCGTTCGACTCAAAATCGGGGCGGGTATGCCCATGCGGCGCAGCCTCAGCCATCTTGCCGGGTTTTGTGGCTGCAGCCGCACCCATCTGGTACGTCATCGGGCCCACAAGGTTGCGCGATGCGTTGAATGATCCCGGCTCAAGACCGCGCCCGGTTTCAAGAAAAATTGCGTAATAATACGTGCCCCTCGCAGGGGGAACATCCTCATAAATGTTGATTTCACCTGTGAGTTTCGCAATCAGCGTGCCTTTGGAAATATCATGAATAACGCGCGGTTCTTCATTGAACCGGTAGACCTGAATGCGCTTTTCGATTGTGCGCCCCTGAATCAGGTGCCAGGTCAGAATGACTCCCCGTGCACGCGGGTAAGCCGCAAAATCGGCAAAATAACTGTCTTGCTGCGCGGGCGTAACCGGCTGCGGTGCTGGGGCCTGCGGGGGGGCAGCAGGCGCAGGCGTGGGCGCAACCGGAATATCAGCAGGCGGTGGAATTTTCACCGTGTCTTCAGGCGTCAAAAACTGCGCCGATGCCGGAGCGACGACAGACATGAAAAGTGCCAGAGCAGATATTGTATGCAGGCGAATTTGGTACATATTTTCAATGCAAGGTAGCCATACCCCGACGTTTAAATTTCGGCATTCCCGGGGCACAATATGAGGGTATGGGCGCGTTTTATGGCAATGTTTAGTGATTTTCGGGATAAACGCTCATTCAAGGGTGAGCCCGTATGCGCATCGCCTCGTTTAACGTCAATGGAATCCGGGCCATTGAAAAAAAGGGGGAGCTCAAAAACCTGCTCGAAACTGAAAAGCCCGATGTCGTGTTTCTGCAAGAGATCAAGGCAAAACCCGAACAACTGAGCGACGCGCTGATCAACCCCGCTGGCTATGAGGCGCACTACCACAGCGCCGAAAAGCCCGGATATTCAGGCACAGGTGTTCTGATACGTAAGGGACTTTTCGCGAGCACTAAAATACTGCGCGGCATGCCCGAGTGGAACGACCACGAAGGGCGCGTGTTGGGTTTTGAGGCCAATGACCTCGTGATTTTCGGAAATTATTTCCCTAACGGCGGCAAGTCAGATGCAGCGTGGCACGAAAAACTGGTTTTTTACGACCACTTTCACCAGTATATCTCCGCATTGCGCAAGAAAAAAAAGCGCGTGCTCTTCACCGGCGATCTCAATGTCGCGCATAACGCGATTGACCTCGCCCGCCCGAAAGAAAACGAAAAGAGCGTCGGGTTCTTGCCCGAAGAGCGTGCCTGGGTCGACAGGCTCATCGCGGACAACTGGGTTGATGTCTTCAGAACCCGCAACCCTGATGCGGTCAGCTACACCTGGTGGCAGATGCAGTCACGCGCGAGAGAGCGCAATATCGGTTGGAGGATTGATTATTTTGTAGTCGACAAACCCCTCTATTCGAAGGTACGCGAAATGCGCCATTTGAATGACCACCAGGGCTCAGACCATTGCCCTATCATTCTGGACATTGATCTCTAACGAAGAAATGTGGGCAGATCTTCCCTACACAATCCTCGCAAACCCAAGAAACCCCTCAATCCCTACAACTAGACACCCACTACTACACTCAGCTTACTGATCAGCTACTGGATCAGTTCTATCCCAAGTTCTGCTGTGGAGCCAGGTTGGCAAAACTAGAAAGCAACAGAGATTCAGTACTCAGATGTCCAAAATGTCATAAGCAACAAACCAGACTTTCGGGGACTCCCTTACACCACCTGAAGTTACCCAGATGGACTTTTAGCTACCTACTCAAGGAATCACAATTACAATATCCAAAAGTATTAACCAGCACCGAAATTACCAAGAGACTGGGAGTATCATACACTACTGCCATAAAACTCAAGCGCAGGCTTCAGCTTTTCGCATCGCATGTGATACCAAGAATGCAGAAGAAATTCTATGAAGACAACAAACTAAAATATCACAACTTCAGATTCCCTAAAGACCGCAATCAAGACCTAACAGAACTAGTCAAAGACCAACCCATACCCCAAGCAGACACAGTAGTCCTATATTCTTGCGGGAGCCTTGCAAACAAAGGCAGAAAACGATTCAAACACAAAGGTCAAACCTCAAGTATCTACATGTCTGAATCACTGGGAGGCAAGCAAGTAGGCACTCTAGTAAATACTCTCGCTACCAAAAAAGGTCCGGTCTTCTACGACTCCATTCCCAATTCAAAAGCAGAAACAATTAACCCTATAGTATTCAAATACATCCCAGTACATAACCCTATCTTCACAGACATGGGTTATTCCCTACCCTCATGGAACCACAGAAAGATAAATCATTCCCGAAAGTCTGCGGACAAACGCAACAAATGGTCCAGACAAAGGTGGAGTAAGAACGGAATTCATTCGCAGGTAGCAGAAGGTAGAAACTCGATACTCAAACGCAGTTTCGCATCTTATGTATGGATAAACCCAACCTACTCTACCCTATACCTAAACGAATACTCATTTCTAGCAAATCTAAATCATTTTGCTTTGGATGATTTGCTCCCTTCAGAATCTAGGAAAATAGAAAAACCAGACTATCAACTTGATGACAACTGGGCTCTGCGAGGATTCGCTAGAGATTATATGCACGAGCAAAAGCAGAGACTTTCGGAGAATTTGAACTCCTTTCGATTCGATGCTAAGGCATTACCCGAAATTATCAAAGCAGAGCATAAGGACAAACTACAGGCAGTTCATGATCAGATTCAAAGTCTTGAGAATGAAGAACTCAAGGAAGGCTTAACAACTGAATTTGAATCCTACAGAGCGTGGAGAAATGCTAAATCGACTGTTGATCAGCGCAAGAAACAACGCTACTATGAAACCATAGCAGAGAAACTATGGTATGCCATACCCGAAAGGTCATATATCGAGATTCATGACCTCGCTCACAAGTTCAAAATCAGCGGAAAGCATGTCTTTCGCCTCTTCGGAGTATGGACACGATTGGGTCTGCTCGACTCCATTGACCTCAATCGAGTCAACAACGGCCGCCGAATCGAGTATTTCGATATCCGCAGAACCTGTAAGTCTTTGATACCAATCAGGTATGTATTCCCTAAAGACCAGATACCACAATTCAACAAAGAATGGCGAAGCAAACTACGGAGGATTTCATGAGCCAATGGAAGATGAACTCTGCCGATTTCAAACGGCTGCTTGAAGACGTGCAGGACTATCGCTGTGCAATCACGGGGTTACCCCTGTTGCCTGAGAATGTCCATATAGCTTTGAAGACCCCCCTTAAGCGAGGTGGTCAGGTAGCACTCAGCAACGTCTACCTCGTTCATGAGTCCGTAGCTAAGCTGACCAAGGGCCTCACTCAGGAAGAGATTCGGTCGCTGGCAAAGTTGATCATTGCTAAGGAGGCCTCAGAAAATGCGGTTTAGGAAGCCAGAATGGGACAGATTCGACAGCATGAAGCTGCGCCTGATCGTGCATCATTTCAATGAGAAGATGCAGCGTTTTCGGCCTGTCGTTCCACCGAAGAAGCCTTTGACTTGGGCGCAGGCTTACAAGAAGACCGCCGTAGCTGTGCATACTCCTGGCTGTGATTGACTGCCATGGGATTATCTGTACCGAAATAGGTTCGGGTGTAGCGAGGCTATTTGCCACTGAATATCATACTTAGTTGTAGCCTCGAAGACACTAGTCCGGCACGGCAATCGGTAATTCCCATGGCACGACACCATCGAGGTAATTTATTGGTATTTCACAAGTACAGGTGAATAGTCACCAACCCAGGGGCCCCATGCGTATACACTGTTTCCCAAACTGATAGTACCTGAAATTCCACCTACGGCAAAAATATTGCCCGACGGGTCTAAAGCCAGACCGTCGAAATAAGCGTTATTGCTGTCAGCGATCGTGGTCCGCCCGTACAATGGGTTTCCGGTCGGTGAGTATCTAATTATGCTTGGATTACCGTACGTACTACCACCCCTTAATGAGACCGAGTTGCCGAAATGGATGTTCGCATTCGACCATTGACCACCGGAGACTATTACGTTTCCGGATGCTTCAATGGCAACTCCAGAAAAGTATGTCGTAGCGGTCGTTGTCGATCCAGTCTGGGCCCACAAGGCATTTCCCGTCGAATCAAATTTGAGGAGAATTGCATTTCGAGACGAGTTTTGGTTAGTCATGGTTATACCATTGCCAAAATTCATCAGGGCAGAACCTTCCTTTGATCCAGTGACATATATATTGCCGCTACTCTCGACGGCCAGTCGCGAATAGTAGGCTCCGTCGGTGCCCGAAATTGTCGTCTTGGCCCAAATTGGCGATCCAGCCCCATCAAACTTAACGATGACCGGATTGTACGACGTCGACTTCCCAGTAACCGAAACGCCAGCCCCATAAGTGGTTACACCAGTTCCATTGGCAGAACCGACTGCGATAAGTGTACCATCTGGTCTAAAAGAAATATCCTGAAAACTCGTATGATCAGAGGCGGATGCGACTCCACGCCCCCACAAAGGAACACCGGATGCTGAATATTTTAATAGTATTGCCGTCGAAGGTGCACCCGAAGGGGCAGTGATCGTTACTCCACTACCGTAATCGACGGTACTGTTTCCATATTGTAGCCCAACTACAAATATGTCATTGGATGAGTCAACCGCAAGTCCACGGAAGTATGTGATATCACTTGAGACTGCCGCTCCTGTGGCCCACAAAGCGGTTCCATTAGAAGCGAATTTGGCAAGGAAAGCGTTAGATGAATATTGTGCGGCCGGATTCAGATTCACACCGGAGCCAAACGCGTAGGTATAATTCGACGAAGCTACTCCGGCGACGAGAATGTTCCCAGAGTTATCTATCGCCACTCGAAAGACGCCGGATCCCGAGAACGCATTTGAAGAGTTTATCACACGCACCCATTGTGCTACACCTGCCGAGTTGTATTTCACTAAGGTGGCGCATTTGTATCCTGGTGCACCTGTCCCGGTCGCAGAAACACCCGTACCATACGTAAACTCGACGCTGCCCGCCTGCTCACCAGCGGCATAGATATTGCCCGAGCTATCAGTCGCAACTGCCGTGAAGAACGCTTTATCCAAACCGGAGCTATTCATTCGGGCCCATTGAGCAGTAATTGGGACTCTCGTAGTAAGGCTGATTTCCACAGTAGGGGTGCCCGTATTTCCAACTTGATCGACTGCCCTTACCTGAAAATAGTATGTTGTACCATTTGAAAATGCCGTCATAGTGTAATTGGTTACACCCGCTGATGTGGTATATGTAGTGTTCCATGATGCAGCGCATGCCCCAGCTGTGGTGCTTCGACAAATCTGGTACGTTAGATTTGCAGAAGACGTTAAATTATCAGTTGCATCCGACCAATCAATGTAATAAGAGTCCAATGTCTGCAATCCCGCATCGAAAAAAGTTGGTGCGGCTGGTCCAGTCACATCAATCGTATAATTCCATCCCGGTACACCGCTGGAGGTAAACGCCGCTTTGCATCCGACTGCCCGCAACCAAGTGTTCGCCGAAATTGTCGCACTTGTGCCAGCTGTACCTGCTGCGCATCCACCACTGGCATTGCAAGCTGGGGTCGTACCGTTCGTTGTATAGCACACTACTGCACCTACCGTCGCACTAGTCAATGTTACTATCTGTGACGAGCCATAGACACCACCAATCGGCGATGCGGTGGGCGCGCTCACACTCCCAATTGTCTGGGTCGTAGCAGAACTCTCTAGAGTTGAACTACTTACATTTCCAGCCGAGTCTCTTGCGCGAAGTCTAAAATAATAGGTAGTGCTGGGCTGGAGACCAGTTGCGGAGTAAGTCACTGTTCCATTTGTTACGGCCGTAGAAACGGTAAATGTGTCACAGCCTCCGGGAGTCGAGCTTGAGCAGATTTCATAAGACATCGCAGAACTGTTTGTGACATTGTCTGTAGATAAGAGCCAACTCAGGTTTAGTGCAGAACTGTTAACCGGATTTACAGTCAATGAAGCGGGTATTGTCGGTGGAGTCGTATCGAGACCTGGTGATCCCGAATTTGTCCCACTGGATGCGGTATCGGTACCTGTGCTTTCCGTTACCGCACCTCTACCTGCACATGTAGGAATGGCAAACATAATAAGCATCACGACGAGAAGGGTAGAGATTCTATCAGTCGGTTTATTCATAGGCTGGGGTGTGTTCAGCAGGGAATTAATGGCCCGTAAAGTCAATTTACCGTCAATCGGGGAGGTATGGTTTTTCTGAACAGGAGAAATGAATCCTCCCTTAGCCCGGCAAACCCTGTCATCCGAAAGGAGAAAATTAGCGACTTATTTGCGATCATAAACTGATCCTGCATGCTCTACTTGCCCCTTTCCAGACGCAAATCCTCGGAACAATTATTCAATAGCTTCCGTTCCAGTCCACTACGGCAGCTCTTGCGAGTAGAATTACCAATAAGACTTCCTTAAGCCGAAAATATTTGGCTGCCGGTTTCGTAATGCCATTCGCAAGAAAGAACCTGGAGCTGCAAAAATAGGAACGCGGAATTCAAAGAGGCAAAGCTGAATGGCAGCGGGTGGATTCACTATTCATTCGCTTGAAGGTGCACCACTCTAATGAGGCTACTGCTCGGTTCAGACCAAAACCCCCTTCACAGAGGCCAATGACCTGGGTTCAGGCTTACTCGAAGGCAAGCCGACACCTTAACAGCCAGTGATTATCGTCTCGTATCACTTTTTGACAGGCTTGTCTTTAAAGTCAAACAGCTCCCGAATATCGATGTCCAGTCGTTTGGCTATTCGATACAGAGTGCTCAGGTAGACTTCGCGCTGCTCATTCTCTACAGTCTGCACGGTTTTGTAGGGTACTCCATTTGGCCCCTCTTCCATTTGCTCTTGGGTTATCCCCTTCTGAGTCCGTATTTCCTTCACACGATGCGAGACTCGAATTCGAAACTCTGAATATACCGGATGCATTCAGGAATATGACATTAATTGACAAAATATACCACCTGAGGGTTAAGGTACACCTTAACTCTCAGGTACTGGAGGAAATATGAAAACTTACTTACTATTACTGACCGCAGCTTTTGCTCTATCTTGCGGTAGTTCAGACAGCGCATCAAGTCCGGCAGCCGCCGCGGCTGATACCGGCAGCAGCACCGCACCGAATTGCGTGCTTGGAACGCATAAAGCTGGTGAATGCAAAGTGAACTAGGAAAGACTATGATGCTTCGTGGAATCAAACAAGGAACCGGCATATTCATCGGATTCGGACTTTCTGCGCTGTTCGCGTTCACTGTGTCTGGGACGATAAAGACATGGACTACGGGAGAGACACTAACAGCCACTGATTTAAATACAACAGTTCAATCGCTGAAAACTGCCATTGAAAGCGCCGGCCAATTTGGTGAGAATTCAATAAGCTTTACGTTTAATTTTCCTACCTATCAGTATACTCGCTTCACAGCAAGTGGACTGATGAATTCGGAAATACCGACAACCATGACCCGAAGTGGCTCTGTACGAAATTTCACCGCAAAGATATCGGCGAATACAATCGATGTTAGTTGTAGCATTGTCTTGCGCAAGAATGCGACCGACTCAGCAATAAGTCAGACTGTATCTGCAGGCAGCACGGCCAATGTGGCTGATGCCGATGCGGTCTCTTTTGTTGCTAGTGATACACTCTTATGGCGATTAAATTGTCCCGGCGCTACAGTTGGAACGATAAACGCGTACATTCAATTCGATTTTTGAAAGAATGTATGAACGTATTCTAAAAAATTAGTATTTGAAATCTAGGGGGATATAATGTTGATAAATGAATTTAAGAAAGGCGCAATGCGCGGTTTAGGTATTCTATTAGTATTAGGCACTGGCCTTTTCGCATTTCAAGTCTCAGGAACTATCAAGACCTGGACTACAGGTGAAACACTTACAGCAGCAGATTTGAATACTACTGTTCAGTCTTTGAAGACAGCAGTAGAAAATGCAACTCAAGTTGGGCAGCTGACTGGACCTGATAGTGGAGCAAGTGCTTTTATTGCATATACTCCTTTGCTGGTTGGTTTATCTTCAAACTCTGTTAATATTTCAAGCCCCATTCCTCGAGCAGGAATGGTTAAGAATGTAAAATTGACACGTTTATCGACAACAACAGCTGGAGTAAGTTGTGTATATACTCTGACGAAGAATAATGTAGATACTGATATTCTAATAACAGTACCTGAAAATACTGCTGTAAATACAGTATACACAGACCCAGATACAGTTAGTTTTGTTGCTGGAGATTCTATGGTATGGAAAACTTCTTGTACTCATACCTCTTTAGGACAACAACAAACAGGCAAATCTTTTCTAAGTTTCGAGTTCTAAACCCGAATACACCTCAGTTAATCCTGGGGTGTATTTTTTTCTTCAGCTTTGCGGGTTTTGGTTATGAGTCTACGTTCTCTTCCTATTACTAGTTTGTCTTCTAGTTGTTGATAATAGTTTCTATCTGATAGAGTTTCTTGAGATACTGTAGACATTATTGGTACTCAAATGGAAGAGTAAACATTGCGAAACATCAATGGTTTTGGGTCTCTGCCAAATGGGGCCTCTCCGATTCCCCCGTGCCCAAGTCATCAAAGAGCGTCCTTTCAATTCCAGAGAATTGCAGCCATCCGAAATACTTATCGGGGGCAAAGAACTGCCAGATTTCTTCATAGCTTTCTAAGAGAAGCTTAAAATAGAAGTTCACATCGTACAGTACGGGAGACCTATTTGAGCGCAAGAGTACCGTTTCTTCTGCCATGTAACGATGCTCCGCAACCTTGCTCTCTTGGTTGATCACGAGATACCTAACCTTTTCCCCTGCTTGAATTTCGATACCGCGCTTTCTCATTTGCTCCAATGCCATGGCGGTTCCAGTTGAAACTGCATACTCGCCTGCTCCCCTGCTAGCAGTACGTCTCAATAGCAGGTCTCGCCAAGGCACCGAGCGGTTGTATAATTGATTCTTGTATGATTCGAAGAGTTCGGCCATATTTGCATGTTCTCGGCGCAGCGTATCGACAGAAGGGTGTTGTGCCATACGTTCGAGCAGTTCATTCTGAAACGCCTTCACAAAGGCTGGCATATCCTTTCGCCTCGTAATCAACCCCCTAATTTTCAGTTTTCCGCTGTCGAATAGCCCAGCATACCGGTTCGCCACAGATGCTTCTGGGTCGACCTTTGACGGGAGAAAGATAGCCCAGCAGTAAACTCCTTCAATGGCCATTTCTATTTGCGTCTCTTCATGGATTCGCTGACACAGTAATGCCAGTTGAGACCTATCTATGGGAGTGCTATCGTGGTTGCGGATAAACATACTATCCGTAATGGCGTGGAGAAACTCATAGCCCATATCTTCAGCCAACTCTTTAGCCCTAAGCAATATCTCCCTTCCAAACGAGGTTACTGCCTCATGTGATTCAAGACGACCAAACTTGGCATTTCGGTATCCCAAATATCCAAAGGATGTGACGAGCAGCCACTTGAGGGCACCTTGTTTGGCATCAATCTCCGGATTCTCCCCTCTTTTCAATATCCCCTTGTAGTGCTTCCGGCGAGCTAACACATGACTCAGAGTTTGGGCAACAATGCCCTGTCGCTTATGGCAGATATGCCAGTGGCTTTCAGGTGCCCGTGGCACATCGGGATCATTGGCACAACATTCGCAATTCACACATTCAGGGGAGATATTGTTCCTCACCATAATCGAAGGGTACATTTGCGAGTAGTCTAGCTGCGCTACGTTTTCATATAAACTTCCCTGCCGAATATTGGGCTGAAATATTAGACCACCTTTATCACCTTCTATCATTGCATAGGCAGTTCGCCAGCTCTCCACCTTGCTCTTTTGCCACGGGACCAGGTATTGCCGATCCATTGCATTGTGCACTTCCATATTGGTGAGTGCCGCCCCTGTAGATGTCCGGGCCACGCGCTGTATTGGTGTTCGGCTGAGCCGCGAAAGTTCAATGACTCCGGCAAAATCAGAATGGCTGAATACAAAGCTATTGCCTGAATCTATATGGAGCCTCCCATATAGCGGATAACTAGCTGCTCGAAATATCCATGAGCCATAGGTGTTCACAGAAAGGCCTTTCTTAACAATATTGCGTTGCAGACCCGGAACCTGATCCCTATCGAGAGCGAGAGGAATCTTGGCTGTTGAAGACCACGTGAACAGCGTCGGCATAATCTTCTGGTCTCCATACGATGTGAGTATGACATCAGGATCAAGATTCAACAACATATTGTTCAGTTGAACCAAATCGGTTTCGATATTCTCCCCATTAAGCTTCAGCGTACTACTGCCACAAGTGACGAGTAGACGATTGACCACACTTACTTCTAACCTATGGGAATTCTCCAGAGTAATTTCCATCACCCTCAATTTGGGAATCTCATAATCCAACACGGTCTCTGACTCCAATGCTATGATAGCATCGAGCTGGTTCCATTGAGGTGGTTTCTTCAGTCTCGCTATAACGGGTGCGAAAGGATAGATATGCTTCTCATGCATGTACGCATTCGGTATTTCTAAATCGGAATGATAAATATCAATACGATCAATCAATCCGTAGAGTTTTCGTTTGATACGACTTAGCACTGAAGGTTTGGCTATGACTAAGCGCAATACCCTGACTTCTTCGTTACGATAGAAGTGCTTCTTTGTTACAAAGGTTGGAGCCTCTACCAAGGCTCGCATTTCGGTGAGCCTCTGAACTAACTTTCTAAGGCGATCGGGATTGGCATCTGCATAAATAACGGGATGAAATGTATCCTTGAGCAGATGCATATTTCCCAGTGCATCTTTAATCCACAAATGAATGTCTGACTCGAAATTATAAACGTCAAACAGGTACCCTCGGATTTCCATCTGCCGCTTGTCCCTGCTCGCTAGGCATCAACATCCTGAGTTGATTCTCGAGCTCTCGAATCTTGCGCTGTTGTTCCAGCAACATAGCGAAGAGCATCGAATCCGCAGGATTCGGGTTGGCAGCCAGGACTCCGGCTTGCACATGATATTTCGCATACCGAAATAAATCATCTGCCAATACTTGGTCTTCTTTCCGCAATGCCCGACGAAACTTGGTGAAGCGATGCTCTACCATTTCCATTTGGATGCTGTAAGGTGCGACTGTGCGTCCCATTGATTTCTCCTACAATTGAAGTCCTCAATACTGAGGTGATGCCCGCTGGGCCTTGTATCTTTAGAATCTGCCACAAAGGCTTCGCGAGGCCTTGCAATTGCCGGTAGGCTTGGTTAAATGCAACATGCTCATAGTCGGCTCGCTCAACAACAATGACAGGCCAACCAGCCCGACTTAAGCCCGACAATCTTTCGTTCAACATATGAAGCAGATACGTCGCTTCATCGGTAGCTACATCACCATCAAAGAACTGTTTGAATGGCGCTAGAATGTAATACACTTCGTGTTCTTTGTTGCCATTCATCGCTATATCGGTGATCGCTTCCAGAATTTGGTACGGAGTAAAGGCTCTGCGAATATCAACAGCCAAGAGGGCTGAATCTACTGGCTCATCAAGTCTCAGAAGCTCATCTACGAGATAATTGCTATCGAAACGAACCGCACAATCGATGATTCTGACGCGCTTGCCGGTCAAATAATGTCTGATCATCCAGCTATGGCTTAAGGAGAATGCCCTCGAATCCCCAGACAACACACCCACAGTAGCAGCTGGCCAGCTCAATACGGCATCTTTTATGGTTGGCCGAAGCTCTTGATTTTGGTGCCTTTGTAACCACATAATCGTTGACGCAGCAAGTCCGTACAGCTTCACTGTACAGTCAAGCATATGTACAGCATTGCTGTACTATGTGTTGGTGCGAATTTGAGCATACTTGAGAGGAACAAATGGACATAGCAGTAGCGCGACTCTTAGAGCTGAAACGGCAGAAAGACCTAACTAACGATGAAATCGCCAAAATATGTGGTGTATCGAAACAAGCTGTAACAGAAGTGTTTCAAGGCAGAACGAAGAACGTACCAATATACTGGATTTCTCAATTAATCGCAGCATTCGAATTGGATGCCAATTTCTTCTTTCGGAAATCAGCCACAGTACAACCCTACAGCCCGGATAAGAATGATGGGTTTCAAACGATTCCATTCCTGGGTACAATCGCAGCAGGGTTTAACCGTAATTCTGAAGAAATCAATGATGGAGGATTCTTGGTACCAACGTTCATGCTACCGAAGAAACGGCCATATTTCGCATTGAAGATATCAGGCGATTCCATGATCGGTGCAGGAATACTAGACGGAGATATTTGCATCATCGAAAAACAAGAGAACCCTGCAGCACTCAAGCATGGTGATATCGCGGCATTCCGAATTGACGGTGACGCGACTCTCAAGTACTTCCATAAGAAAGACAAGCAAGCTTGGTTGGTGCCGGCAAACCCAAACTACCAACCAATTCCCCTCAATGCAAGTAGAGATGTAGAACTGATTGGGCCCTTCATAAGTCTTCTGAGACCGCCTGCCTAAATTACTTGCGATTTTAGAGGAATTAAACGCAGAGACACTATGTGCGGTCGTTTTGGATTCATTTATCCATCAACCGAAGATTGGGCTGAAGCTATTGCCGAACTTGGATACTCTACTAAATTGCAAGAAGCATTCGAAAAAGAATTATCCGAATACGCTGGCAGAACGAATATTGCACCGACACAGACTATCGCAACGATAGCATATTCTGAAAAGGAGAAATCTCCAGTGTTGGTGCCGATGCGATGGGGATGGGAACCACTGTGGCGACCCTATGGACAGATACACAACGCAAATCTGGAAACAATTCTGAACCCACACAAGAACACGTGGAAGAAGGACTTCACAGAGAGGCGATGCCTGATTCCGGCAACATTCTTCTATGATTGGCAGCGCAGAGATGATGGCACGAAACTCCCTTGGAAGATTCAAAAAGCAAATGGAAAGTTGATGCTCTTTGCTGGCGTCTATCAATACGAACCAATTCGCAGCAACCGCGAAGAGAAAGTGCTCACTGTGGCCATGATTACCCAGCACGGAAATCGATTAATGCAAAAGCTCAATAATGACGAACCTCCAGGTACTCAGCCAGTCATCTTGGATCATGATCAACTATCCAAATGGCTCAATCCGGAAATCAAAGACCCGCAGGAAATTGCCGGCTGTATCAGAACTTATGCTGAAGCGGAAATCAAAGTCCAGCCATTAAGTAAGGTGGGCAATGACAAGACCGGAGAACCGCCAGTAGCGGGTACTCCTGCCGATCCCTATGAAGTAAAGACGGAATACTATCCAGAACCCACAGAAACCCGGTACCAGCAGCCAAAGAAGCCCTCTAAGACCAAGAGAACCAAGTAAATGGACATTGAGAATATCAGTACACTGTCCTCAACCTTGCCCCATGTTCTTGAGGCATTGTTGAAGCGAATGCCACCAGCGGAGAGAAACCAGATACTCAAGGAATTCGAAAGCAGATATCCTAAAGAATTCAAGAATTGGTTCACTGCTGACGTAAAAGCTTATTTTGATAGCCTTGGACTCTAAAGATGCTTGATCAAGTAGATTCCACGTAATATGTGTAAATACTGTTGTATGAATTGATGCAAGAGTTTCATCATGGCTAATAAGATAGAAATTCATCCTGAAGCTCTTGCGAGCTTTGATAAGAATTTTATTGAAGTTGGTAAACTTATAAGAATATTGCCTGATGATTATTTCCCGAAACGCAGTGAGACTAAATTTCCGGAACCCCATGTTAAAGATCATATTAGCTCCAAAGAAATAATTGGTGAGCCGACCATGAGTTTAGTTGATGTTTTCGGTACAGAAACAGCCTTATATTTTTCCCACGAAAGCAATCTTGTCGGCTTAATCGCGGATTCTTATGTTACCTTTGAAGTTTTTTGCGATAAGATTCACAAGAAAGTGTCAAACTTTTTGAGCCGTTCATTTGTTAAAAGGGTTGTATGGCAGCACCTAATACATTCCTATAGAGATGACAAGGCCAAGAAATTTACCGAATTCTTTCTAGCAGAAGCCGAATCAAGTCTTCAAGAATGCGAGGTTTGGATTCCAATACAAGGTCTGCAGATTGAAAGGCCCTTTACCATTGATAAAATCGAATTTTGTCCCATCAATTCAGACCTCATTGATAAGTGGTTTGTTGGTCCCATTGCCAGGAGAAGGATCCCCGAAGAACAACTTACGGAGATGATTGAAGGACATAGACAGGAATTGCAAGGTTTAACTGCAGGGCATATCATATTGGAAGCCGAACCAGACCGCGCAAAGGAAATAGCATTAGAGCTAACGTCACAGACTCTCGCTATTCTAAGGTTTTTCCATCCCGCAAATCATCATCCGGGATTGGTATGTTACTCTAATATACTTGGGTACGTAACCATTCCACATTTCAAATTCTTTATTGGAACTAAAGGTGACGCCCTGAGCTGGGGAGCCAAGGCCCTTAATTCCAGCCCATTGGGCTGGGGATTGGAAGAGACATTCATCGATAGAATGTTTGCCGATGGCTTACAGAACATCATAAATATAATCCAAAACCCGCAAAAAAGCAAGTTTGAGGCGGAGTTATTAGAAGCACTTGTCTTGTATTCGCAAAATAACCTCAAGGAAAACCCGTTCGATAAGCTGATTTACATATTTCCCGCTCTGGAAAGAATGTTGCTGGCCAATCGAAGTGAACCATTGCAGCAAAACCTTCGTGAAAGAATGGCTTTCCTCATAACACAGGATGTCTCTGAGAGACGTGAAATAATCAGCAATTTCAATGAGGCGTACGAAATTCGGTCCTCATATGTGCATCACGGAATAGATAAATCCAATTCAATTATATTGGAAACGTTCATGGTTAATGCTTGGCGGTTATTTCATTCACTGATTTTGAATCATAAAAACTTTAAGGAAAAAGGCGACATTGTTAAACTTGTCGAAACAATGAAGCTATCGTAGCTTCACTTCACACAACAAAATTCACCTGATGAGCTCGCTGCTCTCCGCTTGTGACTATCTCCACCTTAACGTTAGTACCATCATTATTCATAGCACTACTCCTAAGTCTTAGGAGCAGGACAAGGTGTCCGGTGATTTAGGGGGGCGCTACAATAAGACCCTCCGCTAACTCTCGGGATTTATCAGCGAGATTGCCGATATATGAACTTTTCTTTATATGAGTGGATCATAAACTTGGCGCGTGTACATGAGGCGCTCAAGGTAGCAAAACAGAGGCTAATTGGCTATTTATCTAGCCTGAATGTCTCCATTTATCATACATCTTAGCCAAATGCTGGGTATCAAACAATTAGCCTAAATAGTTGACCCGTGGTATTAGCTAAGTTTGTAAAGTGAATGCCTGAATTACACCGTACTGCAGCCGTAAATATGTCAGTCACCAATCAAGGTGGTACGGGTGAGAAGCAATGCAACTGCGGCTCCTGGATCAACCATTGGATGATATTTACAACGAAGAGACGAGCAGCTTGCTCGGTCGTTAATTGTTCAAAGCCACCGGAACTTGGAGGGCACGTCACAATAGACCTGGATACGAATGACCAGTATATAATGTCCGTATGAACCTCCCACAACGGAAAGGGTCAGAGCTTCATCATAAGGACCGGAACAATCCTTATATCTGCAAACCAAGATAAGACCTGTGCTAGTGCGAAACGCTCATAGGTTGGACTTTATTTGAGCGTCCAAACACATTTTAAGGTTTGAGAATATAAAGTGCTGTAATCAATTCACCTGAGGTTTAAAGAGGGATTTGACCATGTTTTCAATACCCGTGGTTCGCCGATTTTCCTTTCCCAGTAAGTTACTCCAGGATTCCTCTGCGCCTTTACCCAGGTATTTATCAATCCAAAGAACCAATGGTTTGCTGATTTCCAAATAGACAAATGCTTGGAGATTGAAATCTCGGGCAAGGTCTTGCAACCCAAATGTCAATTCGGAAACTGGACCATTAGTAAGAACCTTTGGCAGTTGTTCCCGCACGCGAACATACTCAGTCTCAATATACGTATAGCTCAGTGCAAGGTAACCATCCAATACTTCAGTATAGATGATGCTGGAAACAGGACTATGTGTTGCACGGAGCATAAATCCATATTGAACATCCGTCATATTTGGTTGATTTGCAATAATCCTTTCCAATGATTTAAGTGACCGAATTTCCCGGAAAGCTTCCTCACGAATCAGAATATACGTTATCAATCCCACGACTCCAATGAAATAAAGGGTGAGCGGGCTCTTCACCACGGTATCCAGGGAAGTGTCAGCGGAACTCAGCCAGTAGATGTCAACCATGATGTGGGGAAAGAATATCAGACTAACGACCACAAATACGAACAAAACAAGAGGCCATTTCCGCAAAATTCCAATTCTCCGGTAAATGTACTTTAGCGAATAAGGATGTAGGCCTGGAAACACCTCTTCTTCATCTTTCCTGCGATTGCTACGGAAATGCGCGTAAATTATTAACGTAGAGGCTGTCATTGCGCCGATCAGCCAACCCTTTGGAGTTTCGGTGCCCAATCCCCAGCCAATAACGATGAACAATATTTGCATTAACGCCAAGATTGCAGTGAGTGAATTGATCGAAAAGTGTAGGGTAAGCTGATTTGGAGGGAGAATCAACGCAAGAGATTTTCGACTTCGTAGTAATTCATTTAGAACTCCAAAAATACACAATCCAATAAGGATGAAGCTGGTGAATGCAAACCCATTCTCTGCTTGCCTAAGCCAATTTCTAGGTGAATCTCCCAATTCAGGCTTGATGTAAACTTGGAATAATACTCCAATTACCCCAACTATTACCCAGGTAGTTATCCCTCGAGCCTGTGATAATGCCGCTGCGTTCGTTATCCGTTGTTGAATGTGGGATAAACGCTCAATTTGTCGTGTGTTTGTTATCAAGGATTCTGACATATTTCCCCATTGTCAATTGCGATAATATTGGATGCGGCACTCACCTAATGTTTGCAGCTTCGGGCCGCCCCTGTTTGCTTACCTGAATGCTTTCGTCCAATCCTCTAACTGGAAATCCTAAAGAAGCGTAATCAAGGTAGCTCCCTTTGTGGCCGAACAGTTTCAAAAGGCTTCTAACGAGCAATGTCCGAAAGCCATTTGAGAGCCGATATCCATCTTCTGAATCAATGAGCTTGGCACTTCCATGAACAATTTTGTGTCTGAATCTGAGGATTTCCAGTTCATCACGTGATGGCTCAATTCCTATTCCAGCCAGAAACTGCTTGGCCTGCTGAACATACCCCATTTCGTTTAAGCTCTTAAACTTGTTGAGGATTACTTCCTTATGCTGGTTCCCATTCAAACGTGTAGTAAACTCTTGCACTAGCTCAGATGTTAACGATTCAAACTCCGAATCAGACATGTACTTAGGTTTACCTGAACCTTGATTCTGCTCAAACCAAATTGTCATTACCGAATCGAATGCTGCAGCTAAAGGTTGCACACGTAACTCTAACGGTAGTCTATTAGACTGAATAATGTACCAGGTGACCATGTTCATATTGTAGACTGATTCCAGCTGTAGAAAGTTATTCAAAATGTCTGAAAAGGCTTCCCAAAGATTATCACGGGTCCTCTCATCCTGGATTCCCACCGGAAGTATAGGCTCGCTACGATCAAATTCAATATCACTGTACATGCTGCCCGAGATATTGACATATTCAACGGAATTAGGCCATAAATGAGCATCCAGCTTGGCATTACCATAACTTACGAATTCCGTACCGAAGACAAAACTCAAGAACCTGGAGACCGATAATATCGAGTTGGCTTCCAGGGTACAATCTCCATTGAGTATCAAAAAAGAAGTCTTAGTTTCGCTCGCATACTCCTTCGGAGTAGCCCCAAAGTACGCCTCAAGGCCAAAGACTTCAAAGCGCTGCACGTTGACCCAACTAGGAGAATCATCAGCGTATTCAAACAATGACCTGGATTCGAACTCAGCCCGAACGACAGAATTCTCATAGATTCTAATGCGGTGATGATAATTCATCTCAGGGAAATCAATGCCATTCAGAAAATAGATAACAGTGTATTTGGTCGCATTAGTCTGTTCTTTTCTAGTCATGCGAACCTTGTGCGGCTCTAGTTGAACCTGGACCTTATTCTGAGGAAAGTTTGTATGGGAAGATTCAAAATGGCAGTGTTCGAAGACGTACTCAGATGCACTGGTTTCACCTCGGTAGGATGGCATCGTGCTACCCTTAATGACCGTACCAGCAGGGCTTCCGGACCTATATCCGTAATGGGACGACTCCCCTATACCCCCTTCGATTTTGAGAGCAATTTGATAATTCAGCGTACGGCTGAGCTCACCTTTTGCGATGCTGCCCATCTTGAAATCTGGAGAATTATCAATCCTTAGCGTCATCTCCGGAAGGTTGAGTCGAAATAAATTTGTAAGGAGATTCATAGCTCAATCCCCTCTTTAGCGGGGCCTTGCCAATATCCCTTTGAGCAGGTACAATCCAATTGATTAGTTTGGCTCATCGAATGAAATGCCAATAGGCTTCGAATCTGGGGATTCACACTGAGCAAAGTAACAGATATAGGATTCAACGTCAAAGATTATGTCACATTTCTAGTGACCTAAGTGCCATTCTGGAAAGGTGTTACGTCGGTTCCCTGGAGCCCGATTGGCAAGACCCATAAATATCCAAATTATACTAGGCAACATCAGCAATAATCTCATATTTTCGGAGCCTTCCTCAGTTTTGAGTGGAGCCGAATACATATGACAGCCAGAGAATCTGCAAGCCTAAGTAAAACATTGCCTGATGCGTTCCTCGCGGTATTGAAACGCATGTCTAACATGGAACGCAATCAACTCTTGGAGGAATTCAAAAGACAGCATCCCAGAGATTATGCAACCTGGTTGACGGCGGACGTGAAAGCGTATCTTGAATTTCTAAATCTACATTCGTAATCTCAAACAGTTCACTGGATTTTATGTAAATTTCTCGACAGACATGAAGGACCGATCAAGACTTTGAAACGCAAGACCCTAATCATCACTGGTGCTGGCTCTAATCTTGGCTATGGCTTTCTGACCGGCTCAGACCTACGCAGGTTTCTTTGCTTCGAATACAGAGACTATTTTCTGGAATTATTCCGAGGTAACTTTTCTCAATCGAAGAGAACCGATATCAATTCGTTTGTTAAGCTTATCGAAATATTCTCCAGCAAATTCTTTCAATCCCACATTAAGTCGATTGACACTTTTCTGCAACTTAATCCAGACTTTGCGGAGGTAGGAAAGATTGGAATTATTTGTGCCATAGCCAGGGCTGAGTCTCGCAGCCGTTTCGGTGAGAATGCACCAGACGCCGAAAATAATGATTGGCTCTCCTGGCTATTTAATGAATTTATTGCCACAGCTCTGCATCTTTCGGATATTCAAGAATCGCTTTCGAATCTACCACTGCGATTCATAACTTTCAATTATGATAGGTCAATTGAACATTTCTTTTTTACAGCAATTTCTAATGCACTGCCTCCCAAGACTGCAGCTAACATCATTACCCCGAACCTCTCGAAATTTGAATTCCTAAATGTAAGGCATATATACGGCCGCTTGGCATGTTTGCCTTGGCAGCCTCAAGAACTCACTCGCACTTCCTCGGAGAAATATCAGCAAATGATCGGAATACGGCCAGACTACTCAAGGTTGGAGTATCGCAGTATTCCCACCGATCACTTGGAACTATTCAGCCAAAATATAAATTTGATTGGAGAGCGTCTACAAGAAGAAAAGACAGATATTGCAAATCTATTCAAGTGGGCTGACCAAGTATTCTTCCTTGGCTTTGGCTATGCACCGGATAACCTGTCGGCTCTCAGTATATCAGAAAACCTGAATCCTATTCAAGATGTCATCGGGACAGCGACAGGTTTCCTCGACAATGAAATCTCTCAAATAAGGCAAAAGCTTTCATCATGTCGGCCAAATGGGGATGGTAAAACAATTTTTGTGAATACCACCATTTTAAACTTACTTAGAACGTATCTGCAATAGTCTCAATGCTCGGCAACGGACGCGTTCTGCTAGAACCTGGGGAATGTGCTAAAATTGCACCCGATGAATCATGCGATATATCCATTTATGGGAAGTGGATTATGTCCCTTCCTTAAGCAAACACCTTGCCTGCATCTATAGGTGTAGATAGCCATGCGCTTACTCCTGAAAACAACTTTCGATCATTTTACACACGATTCTGGTAATTGCTGTTAGAGGCAATTTTTGAATAGAATTTTACGCTGAAGCATGAAACTCCGAAGTTGGATTATGGCCGCTAAAAATACAAAAACACCAGAACCGCCATTAGATGTAAAAGAATTCTGGGGTATGCTCGCGGACATAGCAATGGGTCAATATGGAATTGAATGGCAAAGACTTGGCAACATGCAACAAAGTGCCGGTGTTCTTGTCGCTGCCATTGCGCTCATTTACTCAGGACTAATTTTCTTAATGCAAAGCTTAATCACAACCCCTTTGGGTAGCAATCCAATAATTGATGAAGAGAGCTTCGTTACGCTATTGGTGACTCTCTTATTTTTCACCATTAGCATCTTCTATCTATTCGCGGTTTTGTGGCCGAAATCTTTTAAGACCATTGCTCCACCACTGAAAATTGATGATGCATTTAAAAGGGATCAGGACCTTACCTCTCTATCCACAAGGGTCTTTGCTTTACTAAGTCTCCTTAATCAACCGATTATTACAATTGATAGCCTAGTCCAAAAAAAGCAGCAAAAATATCACAAGGCATTAGTGGCAACGGTAATTTCATTCGTTTTGACCTCGCTGATCATCATTAAACTGCTACTAAAAATCAATATGCCCGCTGCTTGGCGAACATTCTACTATATTACGCTTGCCATTCTAACATCACTGAGCATATGTTACATCGTTTTCGCAAAAGTAGGGGCCTATGAAACAGCAAATAATTGAAAGTATTTACAAAACTTTGGTTAGAAATCTTAACGGCGACAAGGAAGCTCCGATACAATTGTCTGAACCCGAAGCAGACGTAATTAGAAAGCAAATTCAGCAAAAGATGCAAAGCCGCGAATTCATTCCTCAAGTCACTCAAAACCGAATTGCAGAAGAATTGGAAGCGCTGATTCGGAAAGGTAGACAGAATTTGCGAGATTGAGTGTACGCTAACTGCGTTCGCAGCAAATTTTACCTGCTGCGCTCGCGAGCACTTAGTTGGCACCCTGTGTTCGGGCTCGAGTACCTGGATTCCCTCTCAGGTCTGTATATCGATTATGCCGAGGAGGAAAGCGACATATATGGCCTTATGTGTAGTTGTTCCATTTTCCCGCCGACCAGAACTAACGCTTGCCGGCTTTCATATTATCAAAGACGACTTGTTAATCAGCTTCCTCCGCTTCGATTGTCCGAATTTCAATATCGAGTTCACTATTGAAATAATGAATAACATCCCATGCAAAATTCGAGATTTCTTGATGGCTGACTCTTAAATGCAAATAATCATCTAGGAGCTTTTCAAGTTGTTTCTTTTTCTGATTAAGTTTCATTTTCATTGGTGAAGAAAGAAAGGCCTGTCTTCAGACTACCAATTTGGTAACCCACGCTTCCCGATATCTATGTGAGGTAAGCCTTCTCGATGTGCCATATCCCAATGCAGATTAAGGGTGCGCTCTGTTCGTGGATTGCAGTATTTACTGGGCACCCTGCTGCCATGGGAGCTGGGCTGTTTCAAACGCATATTCGGCTTCATCACAAGCAATTGTAACCCTGTATCCACTTTGCGCATTACCTACGAAATCTACGCCAAATATTTGCTGCGGGAAGCATTTTGGTTCTTGTTCCTCATCGGTCGCACATCTTAATTCTTTGACCTGAGAGAACAAAAAGGTTCGTCGGTCATTCTGGTCATCATTGGGTCGGATTACAATCGCCAATTGATTGGCAATGCTATCCAGTTCTATACTTTCAAGATAGAACCATCGGTCTGTATTGCCGTATAACTTTGCTTCGAGCTCATTCAATCGCGCATTTTGGCCGAAAATTGACTCACCATTACTCACGGTGCGTTCAATCTTCCCATTGGAATTGTACCGTGTATACTTTGGTTTCATGAGAAATAAAGTTGGCAACTTATTCTTATTCAAAGCCAACTCGGTCGGCCTTCTCTGAAATCAACGGTGTTTTCGCGTAACCATTCATTCACAATAGGATGATACCTTTGATTGATTTTAGTTTCCGTGGATAAGGACTTTATTTCATCTCGGTACTTGTCTTTATCTGTCGGATTAATATTTCCAAGTGAACTAACCAATTGAAAGATAAATTGATGAACTTTCCTATTCGGAACCGAAGAAGAAACAAGCTCCTTTGCTAAAAGAATGTCACCTTTTCTTTCGCAGAGTACAATGTCTCCCGGAAAGAATTCCCATATACTGGTAGCGTCATTCTCTAAATCCAAATGTTCATTGGCATAGATTTCGTACGTCTCATTCTCAACGTGTCTGCCTAAACAGGGTACTATCGCTTCGCCACCTTCCAGAAGTCTGACATAAATAAGTGTCTGGTTTTCCATACTTAATATTTGAATCCTTTGCCACCCAATTCAATAATATCGCCCGCAACATCGTCGCGAATTACTGACTTTCCTGTCTTTGGCAATATCGACACTGTGCAAGTCTTTAAGTACCGGTTTCATACTGAGCACCTACCCATGTTGGAAATCGTTCCTTAATTGAATAAGACATTCTTGTAAGGCTTTTTGCGTAACGCCTTCGGCCCAATGTTCTTTGTCGGCCAAGTGCTGAATTTGCCAAATCGCGTTCCGAGTGCTTTCAGATAATTCAGATTCAAGGTGAGGGTCCTTGTCTATTTCGCCAATAACACCCCATGCAAATTGATAAATTGCCTCATCCGAAATTTGCCCTGACAGGTAGCCAATTAGATTGGATTCAACTTTTTCACGTATATCAGATGCTTTCAAGGTGACTCAGGGCTTTGCAAATTCCTGATAATCCTCAAACTCCCAATAGCCGAGTCTCGAAAGCTTCATGGCACAGTCTTTCCAATTTTCTCCCTCGCAACTGTGAATAAACTGCAATAGACGATCCTTGATCTTTGTGAAGTTAAATTCAGAGACGATGAGGTAATGGCGGCCAATGATTATTTCTTCTTTGCCCATATTGTCTAAGAGCCATTTAGGAGTACAAATGAAAACATCGAATGACTCTTCACCGGGTTGATTCTGCGGACCGATGAGTAAGCTTAATCTTAAACTGAAATTATCGTCAATTTCTGGCTTAAAAGCTTCCAAATTATCAACATCTATACTATGCATATCTTTTAACTGCGGCTTCATGACATTCTCCTAAGGTATGATGTCTAAATGTCCGTTACCAATTGGCCTTCGCGATCCCGGCAAATAACGCTCAAAGTTTCCTTGAATCTTGTTAAGATTTGGCTTGTACGATGGATACCTAAAGACTCTAAGACCATCTTGACTAATCATTCCTTTCCCATTACTCAGCGAGCGGGCACCGGAACCTACCCAAGACTCGCCAAGGCGCAAGGCATCCTGTAAGCCCGATGAACCGAGACCAAAATTACCTTTGCCTCCAATCGCATCCCGAAGTATTCCGCTTTGCTGCGCCCAATTAAATACCTTTGGTGCATTACGGCCAATTAAAGCCCCTCCACCTTTAAATAGGGCACCGAAACCGCTCAATATCGCGGCTATTGTCTCAACATCACTCCTAATCTCCCCTGAAACGGCTCTTGGAGGGTGCATCCAGGAATACTCATAATCAATGTTTGCCTGACGTTGTGCATGGTCTCCCGGTGTCTCCAATGCATAGAGGGGGTCAGCGTCGTTCAATACTCGCCGGTCATTATTTGAGGCATAGAGATTACCCGAATAAGGCACAGATGCAATCGAGCGACCGCCAAATACATAACTGGTTATGCATAGCCCACAGTCACCCTCTTCTCCACCAGTACCACCAAGACCCGTCCCAGGTGAGGTGCCGCCCATACCCGGAGGATTATATATCGGGGTGCTTGAAGTGACTCCGTTTGCCCCGGTGACAGCACTAACCTGTCCGCCCCCACCATAAGAGACTCCGAAAGTGATGGAATTACCGCTGGAGTTGCCACTGTCACGCTGGCGCTGCTCGTCAGCCTGCCTGCCACTGCTACCTTGCGTAATCTCATGCCAGTGATTGGCAACATATTGGACTGCCGCAACAATGAAAGGAACTAAAAACCAGAAATGTCCTGTCGGGTCTGAGTATTTGATCGGATTTCCTTTAACGTACATGTACCGGTTGTATCCTTGGGAATCACTGGGATCAGGAATTTCCGTATCCGGTGTCGTAAACTGACCCATGTTCGGGTCATAATATCTTGCATTGTAATAGTAGAAGCCGGTCTCGGGGTCGTACTCTTGCCCAGTGAACTTGGCAGCCAGAACCATCAATGGCAAATTGCCAACTTCATGCTCTATTTCCCCGGTATCAGGATTCAGCTTACCAGAAGCAAATTGGTCGATGTTACCATAGACGTCGTAGACGATACGCAACACCTCCGCACCTGCTTCATTTGTAATCATCGAACCGCTGCCCAGCTGGTCAGGGTGATAATAGTAGGTACCGGACGGCAGACCTGCATAGAGGCTGGTAAAATCCGTCGCACCCGCAGGCATACCGCCAGACTGAAATATCGGGTTCATTTCGACATCGCTGCGACCCACGCAGTTGATATTCACTGAAATGAATATGAGCCCAAATGATAGAGAGAGTGCACGGAAAAATACTCCATGGTCCGCAATGTTGTTACCGATCTGGGTTGACCACGAACGCATTAAGTAGAACGCAAGCAACCCAGCCAATATCAGAAGTAATGCAATCCATGCTTTCTGCCTCGCTGAATCATCGTGAATGAGCGCATAGAAGGTAAATTGCACCTTCCCGGCTACTCCAGCTACAGAGTCAGAGCCAAAAGCCCTGGCCATCATGGTAAATCGATTGCTAGCCGCAGCAAGCGGTTGGTTGACTCCACCAGTAATCGACGCAATCTTATGTCCTTCGGGAGAAAATACGTACTTGCTTATTTGATACGCATAAACTGAAGTTAGGTCTTCAGATACCCTCTGGCGAACCTCAACTCCTCCACCAACATACCATGTCCGGATAGCAGCTTCACCTGCCTTCTTGAACACTTTCAGGAAACGTTGCCCTTCAGCATCATAATAGAAATCTGATTCACCAGTGGTTGGTTCCGAAGCATGTGAAAGCATATTCGTAGAGTCATATTGATAGGCAGCTGTGCCTTTAGAGAGCAGATTTCCGGCTATAGTCCACGTGAAGGTTTGGTTTTCCTTCCAGCTTGAAGTTGCCGTATCCCAAACCTGATCGCCACTGGGTTGAAAGTGACCCGATTGATACAATAATTTCCGATTGTTTTTGGTGACAAGATTTCCCGCAGACCCATTCGCTCCACCGGCGTCAAAGCTATAGGTCTTCCACTGGCCTGCATATGCACTGCAATCCTGCTGAGGATTTCCTCTG
Organism: uncultured Leptospiraceae bacterium; assembly: GCA_942492915.1. Taxonomy (GTDB): domain Bacteria; phylum Spirochaetota; class Leptospiria; order Turneriellales; family Turneriellaceae; genus Turneriella. The sequence continues at coordinate 542,463 of OW818662.1, read as the reverse complement.
TTCGAACCGGATAACCGTTGTAGAGAATCGTACCGATAGTCCATAGTATTGCCAGGAACCACAGTGTTCACCAATCGTGTGATATTGTAGCTTTGGTCATAGCAATACTTGAAGCCAGCTATGTTCTCAGAATTACGATCAAGACTTACCTCTGTTAGAGCGCCCATTGTCGGCTCATGCGTATATGTATGTATAATGCCGTTGCCGTAAGTGATTGTCTCTGGCTTACCCCATTGGTTGAAGTCTGTGTAAGTAGCGTAAGTCTTGGGTCCGTGCGCAATCGTATTGATCGCTGATGTCGAACCAAAGTAAGTCATCACTGTATTCTGACCGTCTGGGTAGCCGACCTTTGTTGTTCTGCCAAGTTCATCTGTTTCTGCGGACAAAACCGAACTACACGGCAGGTCATTTGGATTGCTGCAAAGCGTTAGGCTGCTGTGCGAAACCGTACGAGTTGCAACCTTTTGTTCCCCTAACGGCGTGAAGGCAAATCGATCGGTGAGCGTATAGCCCCCAGTCAAATGAGTGCGAGTTGTTAACTCACCGAAACCGTACGACATATCTGTCTCGTCGTACGTATACTGCGTGCGACGACCATCAGCCCTCACAATCTCCGTCAAACGTCCCCACGCATCAGCATAGGTAAAATTTGTGACCGTTGTAGCGCCAAAGGTTGTGCTATTGCCGTCGGGTCGCGTTTCTGTCAGAATCTTGCCGTAAGCCTGTGAGGTAATATCTGTTACATACGTATAGCTGGTCCGTCCAACATTGGGATCATCCACATAACTCTGCCATCTATACTGCGGATCATATCCAATCACCGTGGTACCAGTAGGTGAAACCACACTGACAGGCCGCCCCAGTGCGTCATAACTGTAGTCAACGCTGCCCTGTTGCCCGGTGCCGAAAGCATTGATAACCCGAAGTGGATTGCCATCAACATTCGAGTATGTCTTCTTTATGGTGCCATCAGGAGCCGTGCTTGTTTCTGAGGATATTGCTCCAGCAATCAAGTCTGCATTGTAGCTCCTCGTCACAATTTTCCCATCCGGGGTTGTCACTTTGATAACCCTGTTCAGCGGATCATAAGCGTACAAGGTGAAGCGGGTCGGCGTTATGTGCCCCGTAATATCCAAAGCAGGCAAGACTTCTGACTCAGAAGCCTTACGGCCTTGAATGTCATATGTCGTAATCTTGGCTGTGAAACCGGTCTGGCTTCCTTGAACCGCTGGGGTAACTTCTCTTATGACGCGTCCAAAACCATCGTGGTATTTGCGCGAACAACTCTGCGCAGAGAAATCACTCAAATAGAACTGGCAAGTCTCTGCATAACGATCCCCAGGAGTATCTAAATGATACATGTTGGTTGTCTTCCGTAGCAAGATACCATGCTCGTCTTTGATTTCAATAAGTACAACACGGCCTTTTCCATCGAATACTTTTGAGGTCTTTACGCCAGCGGCATCAGTCTGCGAGTTTTGCACACCAAAACGAGGATCAAACTCCTGCAAGTTAATCCGTGATGAGCCTTGGCTGGTGACCGTAGTTTTTATTGGATACGCGTTATAATCAGTATCGTATTCAATTGTCTTTGTGATGTTCGAGGGGCCCGATACCTGAGTCAAATTCCCGACATTGTCATACATGTAATTTTCTGCCAGCCAGGTATCATCAAACAGCCAGCTTTCCTTTTTCGTGAGCAAACCAACATTACCCAATTGTCCGAATGTCTGATTGTCATAGGAATTTCTCGTCTGGCTCAGTATCAATCCACTACAATCATTGCCAATACAGGATTTCTGTAATGTAGGCACGGCCAAGAATCGCACCGTTGGAGTTAACATGTTTATGTATGTGCTTTCAACAGCGGATACTTTACTTACTCCGTTTCCGGAGATAGTCTGGGTGGACGAAGTCTCATTTCCAAAAGAATCATACCCCGTTACCTGCTTAATCTTGGTAATGTGCACACCTTTATCATCTACGGTGTCTTGTTGCTGGTTTGCAATCCTAATCAGATGTGGCTGCATCAGGTCGGCAGCATCATTGCGAGTGCATCCTGAATCATTACAAACGTACTGGCGCAAGTCGCTCTGCAACTGAATAGATTGAAACAATCCATTGCCAGCAGTGGTAACTGTTTTGACTGGTATGCCAAGAAATGGCTTGGTCTGATTGTAATAGGTTTGAACAGTACTTCCACTCTGGTCATCGGTTTCCTTTACCCATTCAAAGCCAGCGTCCGCCGTATGGAGAATGTCGCCAAAGAACATACGGGCATTTGAATACTGATAACTTTTGCTTTTTGTAATTCCATCTGCCGTTACACTTTCCGAAACCACAAGCTGTTGGGGTATGGGATTGGAAGCTCCACAAACGGGTCCGGCTTGATTCAGACCACAAGCTTTCAATGTCGGTTGAATCGCATTGGGAACATCTGCCTTCATGCTATATGTAATATTTATCGTTGCATTGTTATCTTGAATCTTAGTTAAAGGTGGTTTTGCAAAATTACTGATAACCGAAAAAATGCGAATCTTACCGTACATGCTTGGGTTTGATGCATACGTATCTGAATAAATCAATTGCAGGTCGATGGCACCATCACCATTAATATCCGACGAAAACCAGCGCTCTTGTACATTATCCCAGTGTGGATAAATACCCGTATCTGTGGAGGTAATCACATAGCTGCCATTACCTTTTGAAATAAAAGTATGGAGGCGCAACTGTCCTCCAACACTAAGCAGAAAATATAAGTCTGTTCGCCCATCGGCATTGATGTCTACAGGGAACCATAGGGAGGTAAGGTTATTCCATGTGGGCGTTAGTGCTGTGTCCTGAGAGATGATTTCAAACTGACCGTTTCCTTTCGATATTAAAGTATTAACTTTGGCATTTCCATTCTGATTCGTTATGAAAAATATATCTGTTTTGCCGTCAGCATTGATATCGCCGCTTCGGAAAACATCATTAGCATTGTCCCAATGTGCCGAGAGCGCAGTGTCCGTGGTCACATAACGAAACGTACCATCACCGTTAGAAAACGCAAAATTGGCCCGCAGAAATCCCCCGGCATTGATCAGTAATAACAGGTCCCCTTTTCCATCGCCATCATAATCGCCAAATTGCCAGTTGGAAGTATTAACGTCCCATGTGCTTATCAAGGGAGAATCAAGAGTTTTTTCTATAAAAGTACCATCACCCTTTGAAATAAGCATATTGATTCTGACCTGACCTCCGGGAAGTTTATATAAATAGTAAATGTCACTCTGGCCATCCCCGTCAATGTCGCTGAGTTGGAAGGTTTCACTTGCTGAGTCCCAGTACGGAGTCCACGATGTTAGCTGATAAGTGTATCTAAAATTCCTGTCCGTCGATGTATTTCCATTACCAAAAACATCACCGCGCGACCACGAACCGGTACCATTCTGCTGACCTTCTGCATCTGAAGTAGCTGTGGTGATGATTAGCCGCCAAGGTGCGCCCATAACTATCGGCTTCGCTCTACCAAAACCAATCAGATCACTGGTTAAATCCCTGTTTAGATTTCCACTCCTGACAAATGTCGATTCCGGATTTGGCATACCATAAGGAAAGCCCGGGAAACCGCCCCAACGTTGCTCCCAATTCACAAAAGCGCCGTAGGTCTTGGGAAATCTGCACGCGATACCACCAACTGCGTGTGAAGCATAAGTGGGGTCTTGACGACCGTCGCCATCAATGTCTGCAAGTATCCAAGTTTCTCGCGGATCGATTAAAGTGACCGGATTATTTGAAAACGGCTCAAGATAGTCTGTGCAATTCGCAGGATATCCCAACAAATTACAATAGCCCGTATTTTGATATGAACCACCGAGGACAGAATGTTGCGGAATGTTCATATCATCGCCTGCATATGTGAAATTCTGAGCCTGCGTTAAATTAGAATCGATGTTATTATTTTGGTCATAAGCGTACTTTGAATATGAAATCAGCTTACTGACGTTCAAATTCTGACTCTGCTGATACTGAAATTCCAAACGGGAGACTTTTTTTCCTAATACGCAATAATCAATCATACAATCAGAATTGATTTGAATTGCCGAAAGAATGCGGGTCGTAGAGATTGAACCGGATGTAGTATACTGAACGTAAAAATCAGACCGTGTTATATATTCAAACTTGATCACATGGTAATACGAACCTGCTCCTTTAGTATAAGAAATGCGAAGTGGGTAATAATTACCATCGCCATAATTAGTGTATTCAGCTTCCCAATACAAACCTTGAGGGTTTTCTGTTTTCGAGATTGCCCATACCCTTACCGAAGCTGGATGCTCAGTAGCTACGATGCGTGAATCCAAGCTAGAGCCGTAGTATTGCTTCGCGCCATTTGCTAGATACACAACCCAAGAACAAAAAGAATCTCCGCATTGCCCTTGAGGCACGTATCTGCTAAAGTTTTGATTCAAGCTTGAATAACTGCCGTCTCCGTTGGATACCAATAGACCCTCGGGAGACATGAAACTGTCTTGGCCAGCATATTTGATGCCATTGCCTATATTTACTCTCCGGATTTCACTTAATCCACTTAGCCGCCATGACATACCAACGTAGCTATCAGTGCCGACACTGGATGAGTTATATTCAACTGCCAATGTGGGTTGGATTCCATTGAGACCTGGAGGTACTTCAATGGGAATACTATGTACAAACGCGCCATTTGGCGTGACCGCACCATATACTGCGGTGGTCATTATACAAATAAGAATGATGCCAAGAGTTTTTACAGTAACGAATTTGATTAGTCTTTTCATATGGGTAGTCCTTGAGAACACGTTAATAATCTTTTTCTCATAATCATCTGAAGCGATATTTCAAAATTGCCAGAAATTGAGCCGCAAATAATTCTTCTTTCGCACTGAGGTCATATTGAGAACCGTTGGCTACCAATGTTGCTGCGTAAGCGCGGGTTATCGGCATCTGCACTCCAATGGAAAGCGCATTGGTCAGACTCATCGACAAGCCCGGCATGACCACGGGCGAATACATTGGCCCGAAGGTTACGTACGCAGTATTATACCGGGCATACTCAACGCCGACACCGAGCGAAAGTGAAACTCTTAAGAAGAGTTCGTATGAGTAACTCAAACCGACTCTGCCAATCAACAACCCAAAATTACCACCATCTTTCAGGGCAACAGAATATTGCGGAGTTTGAAGTGCATAAGTTTTAGTCGCAAGCTGACCGGTCATCCCAGCTCCCCAGAGGCTAAATTGACCTAACACCAGCTCCAACGCTGCACCGAACAAAGCGCCGTCGCCAGCCATTTGGGAATTAGTGTAAGCGTAGCCAGAACTCAACCCGACCCAAGCTTGAATGTCTCTAAATATTGAACCGCCAATTCGTTGTATGGATTCGTGTCCAAACGAAACAGGTGATGCAGAAAAGCTTTGGCTTTGAGGTAATGCGACTTTATGTAGCTGTGTCAGACCTTGGCCGGATTCGCGAACGCTTCCAATTGCAGACCCGCTCCTACCTATGCCATTGGGCTCATCGAAGACCAAGTTGCATTGGATGAACGAGCCTAAAGTGGCGCAACAACCGAGATAGCGCAGCGTGGCTAATGTACGCATTGAACCCCACTTGCAGGGACGTCCGTATACCGCCACAGAGAGCGCACATCCATATACGTGCTAGCAGTGCGCCCAAAATCAACATTTGGTACCAAGAATCTGACAATTGATCGGAAACGGGCCAAGCCCAGCAGATAAGATTCCATGTGTCCTCAAACACGTATTGGTAGGATGTATTTGCAGACAACCTTCAATTTCGGAAAATCAGAATTAATCAAGCCGTAAAGAAGTTCATGGTGCGAAGCCAAGAATATTGGTCTACGATTAGTTTTCTTTGCACACATTCGCCTTCGCGGTTCTGATTCAAGAAAAGACTAGCGCGCTCGAATCCCCCCACTCAAGCTGCCCCTCTATCCATATTCCCCACAAAGACCGTTTGAGAGTATGGGATTATTGTTTAGAGCTATCAAGCAACATGGCCAAGTTGATCCCGGGAAGGTACGCAGTCACATGCGACATATGCACCCTTATGTGCAGTTAGTATGTCACATCTTGAAACTTTTGTCTCTCAGCCATGAAGGGTTTCTCAACCAAGCATGCCCGCTCTTCAAAAGAAAAGGAATCTTACCTCGAGCATGGACCTTGAGAAACTCAAGACACTATCCTCTACATTTCCTCATATTCTGGAAGCACTCGTCAAGAACATGGGCAAAGCAAAAAGAACCAAGCTCCGGAAAGCATTCGAAGATAACTACCCGAAAGAGTTCGGGCGTTGGTACACCGCTGAGGTACGAAGTATCAAGATTCGTATGGTCAAACCAGAACCTAACATTTCTGGGAAAAAACTTCACAATTTCCAAGTAATTATTCCAGTAGGATATAACTACAGAGCAAAACTTTCACGAAATCCCCGCAATCACAAGATTACCCGCATTGCGTATGTGCTTGATTTCATAACGAAGGATACCATTGATGTAATAGCCTTTAGCCGACGGAGTGTGAAGACATATGGTAGCAAAACTAAGTAAACACTACAACATCAAACAAGCCGTCTCGAAGAATTACAGATTCTTTGACCCAATAGTAGGGTATGACTCATTGTTCTATATTAACCCGATTCTTTTGAGAGATACTAAGAATCCGTTTTTCAAGAATGCCTATAAGCAACTTCAGAGTTTTCTCGGCGAAATCGTGCTTCTACTATCAAAATCTCCAGATGCCGATGCAAAAAATCGATTCTTCCGCGAGGCCAAGAAACGATTTAGCTTCAAGGAAGTCTCTGGATTGTGTATAGGCTATTCTAATGGGAGCAACGCGGGCACAGGTTTGACAGGCACCTTGGCAGAAAACATATTGAAGTCAGCGCACCAAATAATCAAAGCTGGTGTTGACGATCCCGAAGTTCTAGAATTAGTCGGCTTTCTTGAGGAGGGTGTTGGCGCTGATCGGATTAGCGATATGATATCCAGAATCATATTCTTAGATATCCTAAAATACTCGGCAGCTGTTGCTTTTGAAGCAAAAATCAAGGATACCATAACGATAAACGGGAACAAAGTGCCAAAGTCTCCATTTAAGAATTCTCCAATATTACTCGTGCCCAAAGACATTCTCGATACTTTGCCTGTCGCAAATACATACGATGAGATTGATTTTGTAGCGTCTTTCAATAGTGATTTACGCTCAAAAATTGACGCCTTGCTGAAGGATGCGACTAGAAACGTGGGCAAGAAAACTCTGAAGAAGGAACTAAGAGATATACTAATTGCGAATCCAGGGGCGATGCGCAAGACTATAAACAATTACAAATCTTCGAAAAAGTACAAATCATATGACTTCGAAAAAGACACCAGCGTTCAAACTTTATGGTTTGATATCGTCCATGATTTGTATGCTAGTTTAATAAAGCCACAGGATTTCAACAAATACTCAACGCCACAGGCCGCAGTACAAGATATTATTACAAAATTTTGCCAACTTATTGAGAACAATGGCTTAAACAAGGTACTTTATGACGATAAGAGGAAGCCACGAAAAGAGGAAATTAGCCAAAAGATTTTTCATGCGTTAGCCACAATTTTCTGCTCGGACAAGAATTTGGATGTTTCTCCGGAACCTAATGGCGGTCGCGGGCCTGTGGACTTCAAAATCTCTCGCGGAAAAGGGAAAATTCTTGTAGAACTAAAGCTTTCGAAAAATCCGAAATTGATGCACGGTTATACGACGCAAATACGGGAATACATCAAAGCTGAAAAGCCCACACATGCTTTTTATGTTGTGCTACAGGTTAATGTACCAAACAAAATTGGCCAGCTGGTTAAGCAGAATCAAGCAGAACTTGCAAAACCTCAAGGGGTAATCCCACAAGTAGTGATAATTAACGCCCTATTAAAGAAATCTGCAAGTAAGGCCTAAGCATACTGCGTCGTCTGGCAATACTTTACCTGCTGCGCTGCAGTAGCTCCTACGAACCCCAAATCTGCCTTGACCGCCTCTCAGTAATGAATCCAAGAAATGCAACTTATGCGCCCTAATGCGCAGTTAGCCCGTTACATTTCCGATTCCACTGAATATTCGCCTTACACATTTCTCTTATCCAAAAACGGGGCTTTCCTTCGTCACCCGATACCATTGCATAACGTAATCACTGCCCTTCGCCTGCTCCAGATACTTTTCTACCAGCTTCACAAACTCCGCAGAATACCCATCCCAATCCTTTAGTTCACCAGATTGATGCATATTCCAGCCAAGGTCGTGCAGTGACCAAAGCCCCTTGGCCATATTGCGCTTCATCGAAGTTGTAATCCAATTTTCCATAACATCAGGGCCACCTCTGGCAATAGGAACCCAATGGTCTACGGTAGGCATCAAATCCCAATAGATGCTATGGCATTTATCGAGGCTGCCATGGGCGTCAAAGGGGAATTGATCGGGCAGCAATAAATTCAACATCCTGAGAAACCCAGGATGATACAGCCTTTCACCTGAATATCGGTCAATAAAGCCGTCTCGAAGAAATACGGCGAGCATCTGCTGTTTGGTATATTTTCTCTGTTGCTTTTCAACTTGAAGAAAGGGGAATTTTTCGGTAGCTATGGCAATGGCTTCGGCTTGATCACCTGACAAAAGGGATTTCACCAACATATCCATGGGCTGATCGCCAGGCACGGGATGCTGCTTAGCCTGCCTGTTCCATTTGATGGCACCCTTGGCCTCGAGTTCTTGAAGAATCTCTGTTGCCGCTTTCGACTTCACAGGGTCAGACCCCGTGGTGTCTCGGATAAGTCTTTCTAACCCACCTACGATGAGCTCAGCTAAGGGTTTTGTCCAGTCTTCTGCCATTTGAAACTCGTCTTAAATTGAGCAGCTTAGAGCTTGCGGATTCCAAATCCCTTGTTTTTCCTGTCACACTTTTCCAGTAAGCGTATGCATACTTAATGAGTTTCAAAGCTGTTATATTCTGATCGAAACTTATTCACGCAGTAGACTTCAGCCATGTGCAAAAGCATATTGTCTTCAACTTGAACGAAAGTAAAATAGCATGGATGTATGTATCGCTTCTGAACTGTGGGAATCTGTTCCTCGGACTTACGAATTAAATAAGCCCAAGAGGCCGAATTCTTCGTTCTCCTTATCGTATGTCCTTTGAATCGGCGTTTTATCGTTTGTGATATCCCTATATACTGCCATAGAACCTTGCCCTTTTCGATTCGAGCGAACGCGTACAAACCTTTGTATTCCTTCTTTGAGTGCTTGTGATCGGGATTCAATGGCGCAATATCAGGCCAAAACTTCTGAAATGAATTTGTGCGAATTGATAATATTTCAGATACTTTGAATCTACTTTTTGGGTGTTTCATATTACTCTCTAGTTCCGAGGCAATTGCCTCCAGTTGCGTGAGCAGTTTTGGACCAGTAGCCAGGAAAACTTCGCCTTTGTAATTTGTCTTTGTGTCCTTCTTGTTATTCATACCCTAACCCCACATCTGCATTTTTAACAATCCCCTGCAATATGACTACTGCCTCTTTCTGCTTTGCTTCGGCCGGTGGATGCGAGGCTCTTGGTCCGCTTCAATTAAGTCCTGTAGTCTGCGAATCTCCGAAGAATATTTATTCTGTATTGAAATAATTGCATCCAAGACTCTTTCGATGTACCGAGCAAGCGCAACAAAGACCAAAAGACTGAAACCCATCGCAATGGCGAAATAATCGGACTTAGACAGAGCCGATTTGCTCATGAATAGCTTGGAGAGATTACCGATCGTCAGAATAATGATCGCAACATTGAAAAATGGAAAGACACGTGCAAACCAACCTAGCTGAGTTCCCCTGATAGGGTGGACTAATTGAGATGCACTCTGCTCTTTAACGGATTTGATTTGTTTTAGGGTTAATAGAACCTGAACCAAACCGAAGCTTACCTGTAGCCATGCCGCTAATTCCATACTACTTCTTCCCCCCTCACACCCTCACCCCACTCAAATCCAGCTCACCCTTAAACGCACGCTGGCCGAGCGAACCGTAGAGATTCTCGAGCTCGGCGAGACTCTGCTGATACTTTGCCTTGAGCGCCTCAACCTTTTCGACTATGGCAGCGAATTGGTTTTGGAGAGGGAGAGGGGGGACAGGAATTTCAATCTGATTTACTTGCCCTAAGCCCAAGAATTTCTGTGCTCCACCAGAGGCTTTGGCTTGAATGATTGAATTCTTCTGCCTTTCATTATTCAGAACATGTTCAAAATATCTTGAGTCGAGAGATTTATGATCGGGTTTTAATAATGCCACATTTTTCATGCTAAATTGATACCTTACTGTATTCATTGCTGCCGTACCAAGATTGACTCCAATGTTCGTATATAAGATATCTCCGAATTCGGGATTGCATCTTCTAAAGATTTCGTTATGCACATCCTGAGTTACGTAATCTGAATTCTCATAATCAATCCTGTAGGGTCTAATATGTTTTCCTGTAATGAATTTCACACCAGATTCTAATCTTTCTGGTGTATCATGAGTACCGTCAGTAATTTTTGTGCATAGTGATTCCAAATTCTGTTTCCCCCACCCCTTCTCATTCCTCACAGGATCACCAAACATCTCCAAAAACGTACTCTTCAACAACTCATCCAGCGCCTTGATGCTGTCTTTACGCTTCGCAATCAGCTCCTCGGCACGGGTGAGAACCGTAGCAATGCGTATTTGGTCGTCGAGAGGTGGAAGGGGAATTTCATGGTTGAAAAATTCTTTCATATCAACACGAGGCATTTTTGCCCCATGGACTTTACCCTTTATGAAATTCAAGAATGTGCGCGAACGAAGATATTGCCAAAGATATTCTCGTTTCAATAGCTTCGGATCGGGCTTAAGAGCTATCAGTTCAGATGTTGCTATGCCAGGCTCATCAGGCAGGACTACTTTGTTAAGGTAGGGCCGGAGCTTGGAGTACAAGACGTGACTTTCATCGAAGCTCATAGTGGATGGGCCTGCTTGTTGAGCAGGCTGATATATCTTTCGGCCGATTAAACCCGAGTTCGCCTCAATTTGGTCTAAGTTTAGTAACCAGACTTTTTTGTCTTTGGGCCAATTGTTAGGCGATGAAGCTGATGGTGCAACTTCCTTTAGTGTTCCACGCTGCACTGTCACCCAATCATCCTCTCAAGGTCAGTCACTTCCAAATCAATTTCTTTCTCCAGAGATTTCAGTTTTTTCAGAATCACCGCAGGCTTCTGATATTCCACTTCCTCGTAGCTATCTTCTCTGTACTTGCTCATTGACAGGTCATAGTTCTCTGCCACAATTTGAGCCTTGGGTACAAAGAAATACTTAGCCTTATGATCACTGGCCTTGGTTGCATTGCGCTTCTGGTATTGTGTGACAATACTCTGCAAATCCCCATAACCTTCGAGCTTGGTGCGTTTGTCATCTAACGTATAGCCATCGCTCTGCATGTCATAGAACCATACATTCTCAGTCTCTCCACCCTTGGTGAAGATGAGTATCGCAGTGCTCACCCCTGCATAGGGTTTGAACACTCCACTGGGCATGGCAATCACGGCTTTGAGTTCACATTGTTCCACCAGAATCTTACGCGCATCGACGAAGGCTTTGCCGCTGCCAAAAAGCACACCTTGCGGCACAATCACTCCCGCAGTACCACCCATCTTCAACAGGTTATAGATGTTTTCGACAAACAAGAGCTCAGTCTTGGTAGTGGGCAGTTTTAGGGTCTCGTTGATATCCCCCTTGTCAATGCTGCCTGTAAAAGGAGGGTTCGCCACAACAATCTGGTATTGATTGTGTTCGGTGAAGCTCTTGCTGAGTGTATCTTTGTAAGCAATATGCGGAGCATCGATGCCGTGCATCATCAGGTTCATCAGGGCAAGCCTGACCATGGTCACGTCGATGTCATAGCCATAGAGGCTGTTGTTGAGCATATCACTGACCTTTTCCGTCAAAAGCCCAGCCACTGAAGTGCGAATAAATCCGTCTTCATCAGGTTTGAGTTTATGCTTGTTCTTATCGAGCTGCGTCACCATATACTGGTAACCACCCAACAAAAACCCAGCAGTGCCACAGGCGGGGTCTCCCAGCTTATTGCCCAGTTGCGGGGCCACAAGTTCGATAATCAATTTAATGATATGCCGAGGCGTTCTGAACTGCCCGTTCTTGCCAGCACTCGCAATCTCTGACAGCAGCATCTCATAGACATCACCCTGAATATCTTGAAACGCATGGCCACCTGTCTCGGCGTCCTTTTCCATTTCGATAAATATTTCTTCAATGGTCTGAATCGCCTCAACCAAGAGCGAAGGTTTGGGAATAATAAACACCGCATCTTTCATGTAGTGCGTGAAAGCCGATTCTTTGCCATTCAAAGCTTTGAGAAACGGGAACACCTTGCTCTGCACATGCGTCAGCATCTCTTCGGCGCTCATGCGCTTGAAGTGGCTCCACCGCAGCGTCTCTTTCTTCACAGTCGCCTTGGTGCCAGGTACCGTAAACGTGCCAGCAAACTTCGAGGTGTACTTATCACCCGTAAACTCTGCATCGGCCTTCTTCTTCAGGTCGAGGTCATCGAGCCTCTTCATGAACAGCAGGTACGTAATCTGTTCAATGGCAGTGAGAGGGTTGGATATACCACCGCTCCAAAACTTATTCCACAACTGGTCTATCTTACTCTTGAGTGCTGAATTATTTTGTAACATTTATGCGGCCAACTTCTTTGCTATTTCTAAAATCTCATTTATTTCTGTAGGGTTAAACAAACCACGAATCCCATCAGGATGTATTCTGGTAAACGGTGACTCAATCAGGTCGCGTTTCTCTACCCTTTCTTTCTCCAGTATGAATTCCTTGAGAAGGTTCAAGAAATCCAACTGCCGTGAACTCAGGTTCGTGTGGCTGTGGATAAACTGCTCAAATGCCTTAGTCACCGTATCGGGAAAACTCTCGAGCACTTCGAGGCCTAGAATATGCCTGATAAACTGAATGAACTTAGCTCTGCGGTTCTGATACACCCTCTTAAGCAACTCCTCTGTAATATGCGGATGCTCATCGTGTAGCAGGCTGGCCAGCTCCTCGGCTTCCGCCTCGGTTACCTTCTGCCCAGCCTTGATTTTCTGCAAAGTGGGGTTGCTTTCGGTAAGCTCCATAATCAGCTTCTCAACCATCTCCCGGTACTTTGAAACACTCACAGCTGAGTGTTCGGGGCCAAACTCCACAAACTCTTTGGTGTGCACCAAATCCTTAAGGTCAAGCTGCGCAGGGCCAGTAGGGTCACCACCTTCTCGATCACGGTATTTCATAAGCAACGACAGCTTCTGAGCCAGCTCATCAAACGTAGCATCAGTAGCCTTGGCCCAGAAGTGGTTTGTCTGTGCCTGTTCGATAATTTCCTTTTCTCTAGCCACGATATTCACCGTGAGCGGCAGCTCACTAATCTGCTCTGAAACATTATCCTTCAGAGCTTCAAACTTGTCGTTCTCATTGGCGAGCAGGGCCAGCGAGGCCTCAAGCAAATCTTTCTCGAAGCGCATGGCCTTGAAATCAACCTGCGACACAGCCCTGAATAGCGGCTTGATATTGGTTCTGACAAACTCAATCTTCTCATGCGTCAGCTTATTCCAAAAGTTATCATCCTGCAATTTATGCAGGTCAGTAGCAGCCTCTTGAATAATCACCGAGTTCTTCGGTAGCGCTTCTACCTGCTTACGCAGAGCGAGGATTTCCTTTTGTGCTACAGCCTCATTGTGTACTTCGAGGGCTTTCTCTATTTTATCGAGCCTGATTCCTAAGAAGCGAACAGGCAAGGGTATCTGAGCGTTAGCTTCTTTACCCTTGGGGTTGAGTTTGAAATATTCAAAGTTATCCCAACAATCGAGAATCAAGAATCGGTCTTTTTCAGTACACCAAGGCTTAATCTTATGAGATTCGAGCAGGCGTGTACCACGACCAATCATCTGCCAGAACTTGGTGTATGAATAGACAGGCTTTGCAAAGACAAGATTCACCAGCTCCCTGATATCAATGCCAGTATCGAGCATATCCACACTGAGAGCAATGCGTGGCATATCATTGTTCGTGAACTGGGCCAACAGTCCATTCTTGCCATAAACCCTTGGGTCATCAGACACCAGAACTTTGGCCAATTCACCCTTGTATTCTGGATAGAGAGAATCAAAGATTTGCTCTAATCTACGTGCATGTGACATCGAAGAACAGAAGAATATCGTTTTTCCGGGCAGAACCCCATTGGCATCCTTTATGGATTCTTCCATGAATTCTTTAACAATCAAGGCATTGGTGCCTTTGTTGATGACCGTCTTTTCGAGTTCCTTGCCTTCAAAGTTTATCTCGGCAACTTCCTTACCCTCAAGTATCATTTGCTTCTGGTCTTCGAGCGAAATGGTACGCTTACTAATACCTTCTGCCTGAAACTTGGTATGTATTTTCATCACCTGAAAGTTACACAGATACGGCGGTATATTGTTCACCGCTTCTTCGTACGTGTACGCAAATGTGGGCAGTCCATTCTCGCAATGAAAGAGCTTGAAGGTATTATGATCAATTACCTCTGTGGGCGTAGCAGTGAGGCCAAGGGTGATAGCCTTGAAGTAATCAAGCACTTCACCATAGGTATTATAGATTGATCGATGGCTCTCATCAACAACCACCAGATCAAAGAAGTGCGGAGAGATAGCACCTGGCTCACGAATAATATTGAGCATGGTAGGGTAAGTCTGAATGTAGATACGTCTGTCCTTGCTGAATTCCGTTTCACCCTCTTTGGGCCAACGGGGTTCATTGGGCAGGTATTCCTTGAAGGCTTCCAAACCCTGTCCGCGTAGAGAAATCCTATCTACCAAAAATAATACTCTCACTACTCGAGCAGCACGCATGAGTGCATCAACCAAGGCAACACACGTCCGAGTCTTTCCCGTACCAGTGGCCATGACGAGCAAGAAGCTACGCTGCTTTTTCTCGATTCCTTCCATGACTGCACGAATGGCTCTTATCTGATAATCTCTACCTGCAATACTTGTATTGATCAGTTCGTCAGAGAGCGGCTTCTGATTATCGCGAATGTATGCATAATTCTCAAGGTCATCCCGTGAGGGAAACCCGACCACTCTACGTGGCGGATAACTCTCTAATTCCCAGAAGTATATCTCAAGACCATTGGTATAGAGACAGAACGGCAAACTGCCGCCATGCTGTTTCTGAATATTGTAACAATATTGCTTAGCCTGCTCACGTCCAATTGCAGAGTCCTTAGAAGCCTTCTTAGCCTCAACAACAGCCAAAGGCTTACCGTCTTTACCTAAGAGCACATAATCACTGTATTGATGTCCCTCATAGACAGTACGAGGCTCACTGACACCATCAGGCAGCGCAACACTAATGTCGAACTCCTGCAAAACCTGGCTACGGTTATTCACATCCCAACCAGCTTCTTTGAGCTTGGCATCAATCAACTGCTTACGTGTCTCAGCTTCGGTACTCATGGTATCGCACTAATATCCTGCATGCGCTTCTTATACTTTTCCATACCCAGCTTACGGCCACCGTAGACATTCAAAAATTCCTCTTCTGGAAATATAAATTTCGGGCCACCACAAGGCATTGAGTTTACATGTAGCATTATTTCAAACCAATCGTCTCTTTTGCCACGATCATGGTTATTGTCTACCTGAGCCTGTATGCTAGATTTCATCGAATTAATGACGCCAAGTAATCGTCGATTATTGTCTCCCTTCACGAGGTGCATGGCCTGACTTGCCTTCATAAAACGGTCAACCTGTGGTGCCGGCACCTCATATG
Organism: uncultured Leptospiraceae bacterium; assembly: GCA_942492915.1. Classification (GTDB taxonomy): domain Bacteria; phylum Spirochaetota; class Leptospiria; order Turneriellales; family Turneriellaceae; genus Turneriella. Next base: position 526,584 of record OW818662.1, on the reverse strand, counting down.
CCATGAGCGTCTTCAGTAGGCTGTCACGAATCAGAGCTTCGACCTGAGCCCTTTTGTAATTCTTACAGATGATCGGAAAACTAAACCAAGTCTGCATATGAACAACCAATAGGGCACTGGCATCAGTGTATATTTCCAAATCAGTACAATACCAGACATGCTCCTCACTTTCTGAGGCTACTTCTGGAGCCGCACGGTGGATCAACAGTTTCTTGATTTCAAGTTCTTGAATTGCTTTCTGCGTGAAATTGATAAGCATACTGTTCTCAGTCTCACAGGTGTCTAAATCTGATTTTTGTCCACTACCACCAGCCTCGTAGTTTCAAGCGCACTCTCCAACTGGCAGCACCTTAAAGGCAAGAACTACCATGCCATGCTCGGACTGCTTGAAGTCACCCCTCAGGGTATCAGGAACAGACCAGATAAATGCAGCCAGAGACGAGGAACTTTCGGTATTCGTTTTAAACATAGGCCACCAACTCTGTGTTTCGGGTGGCAGGCGTCAAGATAGTAGAATGGGAGGAATTGCTAGACTTAGGAGTTGGATGCCCCAATGATTCAACATTCCCGTGCGAGGCGTACCTATCAAGGTGTCAGTATTTCGGGTCACGATACATCAGTCCCTGAATTCAACCCCTCCTCGTATTTCAACTCTTCATCGGTGAAGGGTTCCTTGAGCTTCATTTGTTCATCCTTACGAGTTTTGTTTTCGAACTCGTATGGAATTTTTAAGCGATTAACTATTGAGTGCGTTTTTGAAAATTCTGTTAATGCAGCATGAAGTTCCTGTGAAGATAACTGTAGAGTCTTGCTTTTTAGAATTCCCTTCCACCTTAAAAAAGCAAACAACGCTTCATCCTCAGTCAGCCAAGCTGGCTCGAACAGGTACCCCCGCTCTAATGGTGAACTTTCATGGAACTTCGTTCCCGCTATTGCGACACTATCTGCGAAGAGCTGGTTCAATATATCGTCCCTCAATGATCGCTCTTTATCCTCACTTTTATCCTTAATCATGGGTTTAAGGGTATCCCAGGCTTCTTTCATGTTGGCCCGAACCCGACTCAGCTGGTCGCTATTACTCTTCGCCTTTCGATCAGAGATTTTGCCACTATCTAGGATTTGATGGAGCGTCTCAGTAAAAGAAGGCCACCTTTCTTTTACATATAAGAAGCCGAAGTCGCGCATGAGTTTCGCAAACCACCTATCGCCGCTGCGGTTGTTGCTTCCCTTGTATTCCTTGAATATAGACTCTAATTCCGTTTCCTCGCGATTCGCTTGGCCGCCCTCTCGATTTGTTGTATATTTCTGCAGATACCAAGAATCCCGCTCCTTATTTAGATTCGGAATAATATTCTTCTCCAACAGTTCTATGAACATATATCGAAACCACGCGAAAAGATGTGTCGTCCCCAATGACAGCAGCCTCCCCCAGGTCATACCAACAGCTAGACTCCCTACGGATTCCGTTGATGTTAATTGTATTTCTACACGTAAACATCGCTTCGGAAACTTCAGAGCTCCATTTAATTCAGCACTTGATTCTGCGCTCTGGACTGAAAACGGAAAATATTCGGGCTTCAGCTTCTGGCAAATTTGCCTTAGTTGCTTACCCTTGTCATAGATGCCAACAGAGACATGCTTTCCGAGATATGTTATACCCCGCGCATAGATTATAGTACTGAAATGGGAATTTGCAATTGGCTTGAACAAGCTGATGTATTCCTTGGCAAAATGCGGCAAGACCAAGGTGTACGCGAGGTCGATTCGAGTTACTCGCATTGAATCGAAATTTTGAACTTCAATTCCGTAATGATTGAGCAAATTCATCAACTTCTCTTGCGCTTTCTTGAACTCTCCTTCTTCATCAAATCCAAAGAGGTTGTGGGTATATAACAACTTTGGCAATGATGCAACTTTGATCAAGAGAACGCGTCTACCATTCCTGACTTTGGCGATAAAGTCAACCTGTCCTCGATGGTTGTCTTTATCATAGTGCGACAACTTGGCATAGACTCCCCGAAGGGGCTCAGTGTCTTCATCCTCAGGATGTTCTAGTTTGGTATTTGGGCCACCAATACTCTCATCGTAATTCTTGACAATATAGGTGAATCGGCGGATGTCCTTAATTCTAAACTCAGAGGTTTCGAGGTAAATAGTATCTATCAAGCTTCCCGCCTATGAATGCGACATCTACAACGCCAGACGAGCTTTCTAATTTTCAAGTTGAAATGGGCCATCGCTGCTCTAAGGCTCTGTATTACTCCCTAAAATATCCTTTCAAGAAGAAAAACCTGGCATGGCCCTCTGCCGCTATGAAGAAGAATTCTCAAATACAGAAGGGAGCATTGAGGTTGTATCTCAAGGAGATTGGACATTCAGAGACATGTATCCCTGCCAGACACCTGCTAGAGCCGGGAGCGGACCTGCAAATAGGGTCAACATTCAGTGGTCTTATTGGCACACCAACAGGCCAATGGGTTCGAGTAGACCTCTTAAGGAGAATGGAATCAAGCTGGGAACTGCTGATAGTCACCGGCCAGACTACAAAGGAACGGTATCAGAACATAATTCGGAATCGGGAATATGATATTTGGCGAATTCTCAGATTCCTTCCTGTAGATAAGATTCAGATAGTTTGGAATAAGGAGAATATCGGCAAAATAGGCCCCTTCTTCATTGAAGAAGATATTACGAACTATGTGAAATTTCGTGCAGCATATTCTATTGACGCATACGTTGATGCTTTTAATCGAATGCGGGCAATTAGCGATAAGCCCGAGGTTATATATGGCCCTCACTGTGGCATAGGAACCAGCGCAGTTTGTCCATTTACACAAGCGTGCCTGCCAGAGGAGCGCAATGACAATATCTTCTTTCTGACCAAAGTGAGCCCCGAATCAAAGCTTATTATGGCTCGTAGGGGGCTTCACCGCACGAAAGACATTCCGATGACTTACGCGATCAAGAAGAGTGAATCGATTGTCATAAGACAGAGCACCGTCGAGCCACCTCAAATCTTGGCTTCAGAAATTACCGCTTGGTTATGTAAACCGTCACCGCAGACCTCTCAGAAATCGAGAACAAGTAAATCGAAACGCGCGATATCACGCCCATTGTACTCATTCGATAAGCAATCACTGCATTTCCCGATTGCCTTTCTTGATTTTGAAGCTGATAGATTCGAACTGCCAATATTCCCAAATACCCAAGCTCCCACTTATACGTGCTTTCAGTATTCGTTGCATTACTACCTGAATGAAGAATCTGAAGTTATCCACCGCGAATTCTCAGCAGACCCGATCAACGAAGATAACGATAAATTCTTGAGCTCTTTGCTTGAAGACTTAGCACCAGTAATCAACAAGAACGGTCTCATAGTCGTTTATAATGCCTCTTTCGAGAAAACCAGACTTGAAGACCTCCGTAAAACAGCTTCAGACGCTGAAGCCCAACAAATTGAAAGGATTATTACTAATCTAGTAGATATTCATATCCCCTTTCGGAGAATGTACTTTCTTGATGCCACGCAGAAGGGGAGAACTACCCTTAAGGCAGTCTATGAAAGCATCATTCGGCTCATAGAAGCCGACCCCGATAGGAAACTCCCGCGTTTACTACGACACAGAGACTTAAGAATCAAGAATGGGGTGGATGCCGTAAGGGGATACTGGGTACTTAAAGAACTGCTACTGACCGGGAAGCATCCGAAACTTGAAAACAAAGTAAGGGCTATGCTTCTGGAGTACTGTGCCTTGGATACTAGCTCCATGATAGTCATATTAGACTATTTGATCAAAATTGCAGGACTAAAATGACATTAATTCAGCTATAAACCACCCGAAATTCGCACTGAATGTCGAATATTAATTTAATACATAAGGAATTGTATCCAAAATTCACACATACCGTGAGGACGCTTTTTATCTGGGGTAAACGTAGCTCGAGACCACCTGAGGCTGTGATCAGCTGAAATGACAGAGTGAGCGACCTATCATCGGGTATAAATCGCTCACTCTTAATTAACTATCAAACTCTACATGCTTTAACGATTATTCAACCGCAAGATGGTGTCACAAGCCGTTCGGACGGTTGTTTCGAGATTCTTACCAATCACCCTCAATGCAGACTCCAGAAACTGTTGCTGTCGTTCTGGCTCATCTATCTGCTCCAAAATCGCTACCATATTCGTGAACAACACTTTCATCTCGTTCCACGGATCATTGCCAGAAAGCAATATACGCTTGTTCAAATTACCCATCGTTTTCGACTTCGAATAATCGCAGTATGCCTGCAACGTTGTGACCATGTCGTAATTCTGCTGCCAGTTATCAGGCCGTTTAGACGGACTTTTACCTGTCATCACAATACGCTTATTTCTTTGTAGTTTCATAATAAGTTTTCCTTTGGTTAAGATTCGTAATTTTGTTTTTAACCAAATTCAACAAAAAGAGATAACAAAAAAGAGAGATTACCCTGAGCAGAGAGATTTTGAACAAATGATGAAACGTCTTAAAGTGCAGTCATTTGTTCAGAAGGGAAACAAGTTCAAATCCAAAGCAGAGCAAACCAATAAAATTAGCATAAGTGGTAGCTCTGGCAACACCCCCTCAGTAGAAAGGCGTGAAACACAATTTTGTTCAGCCAGAATCACTGGCGTTCAGACTTTTCATGTTTCGTGTGAGCTATTATATTCTCTTCTCTGCAGCTCTGTTATAGCAGAGGCTTGCTTGTTCTGCAGAATCGAACGTACCGAGATGAATTCTCTCTCCATTAATCTTTATCTGGGCTTGATATCTTGTTCCATTTCTCGAAACACCCATTGGTAATGGTTCATGCTTCGGATGTACTGCATTGTTTAGTTGGTTCCAAAGCCCAACATGTTCTTTTAGCTTTTCTCTAGCTTTCATAACTCGACTGTCCCCTTTTGGGAAATTCAGTTTGTAGGCAATATCTAGTATTTCTGCAGCTGCATCATACATCGCCGCTGCTTCTTCAGCGGTTGAATATATGCCAAGTTCGAACTTACAATACCCGAACACAATCACTGACCTGAATTTCTTTCTATTTACAAACACACCTTTGAAGGGACATCGAGCATCCCTGAGCTTCATTCTATTTCGTGTGTTTTGTATTGCCGTCAATAATCGTAAGTTCTCTTTCCTGACATCCAATCGATTTCCATTTATATGATCGGTAACGTATCCCTGCGGTGCTTTAAGCAAGTACCTATGCAGGTATACTTTTCTTTTTCGTAATCCGTGATATCTGTAAAAGAACGGATAACCTCTTGAATCTACTCTAACGACGACCTTTTTGAGCCTTTCGGCAGTGTCATCATCAACGAGTACTTCATGATTCAAATCTGTTACGATGATTTTCATGAATCATCATATCACGATTACTTATTGAGAATCCATATCCCTATTGCCCGTAAGCACAGGGCTATACTTGGTCAAAACTCAGCAAGATTTACCATTTTGCTGGATGGGAATTGATTCTCATATATATAAGGCTTCGGGGTCCCACGAGAATACCCCTCCCCTTCTCGCCCGTTACGCCACAGACTATTGAGTAGTACGTGACCTACCGGGCGAGAAGGTACGCCTATTATAAGAGTTCCTCATGAGGGGGAACAAATAGTTATACCAAGGCCAGAATTGGAATTCTGACCTACTTTATATCCGTAGGGTAACTACCCCAGGGGGGTGCACCCTCGAATATGAGGGCGTACGGTCTGTGAACTGACAGTACGCCCTTTTTTAATTTAAGCAGCTTTCTGTATTGATTGGTTTAACAACCACTCAGCTGCTTCTTGGGCTTTCCCTGAAAGCCTGAATATCTCTCTGCAATCCTTCTTCAGGATGCTGAGCCACGAGTGAAGATATTCTTTATGCTGTAGCTTGCCTGCAATGCCCAATTCTGAGCACAGGTAGAGTGACCCCAGTTCAGCGATTATCTCTTCTCTGGCGTAGTCTTCACTGCCAAAGTGACCATTCAGATTACGATTCAATCGATTGGCATGTCCAGTCCAATGTACAAGCTCATGCATGACCGTAGAATAATAATCCTGAATGCTCTGAAACGCCTCACGTAAGGGCATGACTATCTTGTCTTCCATTCGATCATAGTGAGCACTATCACCTCGGTGGATGATACTGGCTCCCATTTTTGAAACGAATGTCTCTACCTCGGCATCTGTTGTGAGGGGTCTCAGCTCCATCCCAAGTTTCTTGAGCGTTTCTTTTGCATCCAGATTGGTTTGATCCAAATTGAATACACTGAATTGCTGAAGGACAAAGCCAGGTTTTCTCCCTGCAGATTCAGTCAGGTTGTCTCTTGATATCTCTGTCTGTTCTGCAGGAGCTTGATTTCCATTATCAAGTGGTTTCCAAAAAACAATTGGCGTTGCCTTTTGTCCTGACAATACATGTCCACCTGCTTCTTGTATCTGAAGATACGTAGCCCAAGCTGGATATTGGAAGTCTGACTTCATCATGCTCAGCTGTAGCAGAAGCAAATTTACTGGGCCTGAATACCTACGACCAGTCTGTAGGTTTCTGGGAGCACCAAATTGCCTCCAAGGCTTTGTCCACTTCTCCACATCACCTTCACTCAACATCTGAACTATCCTCTCTGTGACCTGAGTCATCAATTCTTTCTGTTTCACTTTAATCTCCGACCACTATGATTTAGCCTTCTTTACGAAGACTGAGTGGCCGAAGAAAAAAAGGGTACCTCAGTGATGAAGTACCCATAAGTGAGTGATTAACAGGCCATCAGATAGCCTTTAGCATCAATTGTCAGTGAAATTGAACCGTTCTTTGCTCTTTTCAAGAACTCTGTAGGGGTCAATGTGTCCTCTGCAGAAGATTTGGCTATTGCTACCCAAGTCTCTGCCAAATCATCGACTAAGATTGAACCCTCAGGAGCCCGCTTAACCAACGCAGCATTCTCTGGCAGACCTTCATACCCATTGATTTGAGCATGCTCTATGGCTGCTTCAGCCAAGAACAAGTCTTCAGCATTTCTGCTGAAATCATCAATATGCTCGAAAGCAATAGCTGATTGATCCTGTTTGGTCAGCCATTTACTGCCGTTGGAAAACAACCATATCTTCTCTGGTTGTAATTCACAGAGGTAGTCGTACAGCTCTAACCAACGTTGGTTACCAGAACCTTCACCAAATAACGTTCCATCAAAATCAAATATCACCCTTTTCATAGAAATCTCCGGGTTCATATAGATTTGCATCAATGGCTTTGTCTTAAAGACCTTGCCCTTAAAGCTCTGAACCCGAATGAAAAAGAAAAACCCCATTCTTTCGAATGGGGTGAGTGATGTTCGTGTGCTTATTTCTTGGTTAGCTCAAGCACCTCAGTCATTAAATCTTCAGCAGATACATTCTTCTCTTTAGCAGTTTTGAATGCCTTTTCAATCCGTTCTCTCTGCTCTTCATCCTCGACTTTCTCAAGGATATCAGCGAGCATGATGGTGCCACCCATCAAACCCAGAACGACCTGAAGGCCAAACAGCTTACTAGCCAGTAGCATTCCTGCAGCTATGACACTTCCTGTTTGAAGCGTCTTCAGCAGTGTTTCTTTCTTGGTGGTCTGCAACCTTGCAAAAGAGCTTACAGTCTTGCCTATCAGCATCTTGCCTGAACTCTTAGTGTAATTCTTAGCAACTTCCAGTATGTTCATAATCAATCTCCGTTTTTTGGTGCCATTTCGTTAGAATATGGGCTTATCCATGAAAAAAGAAGGGCAACCCAGGTTTTAACTGGATTGCCTTGGTGATTACGGGACGTAACTGAAGTAGTTTCTCTTCAGTATTTGGTACTGATCACCAGAGAGTTGATATCTGCGAATCATGTGCTCGACATCTGACCAAGATGAATTGCTACGATTCTTCTTTTGCAATTCTTGATAGACTTTCGTTTTCTTAAGGGTAACAATTCTATTCATTAACTCATAGGCTTGTGCCCTGCTCATTCCATTCTTAATTGCCACATTGAATATCTGTTGCATTGATTTGCTCCATCTGATGCTGCTCTTTAGAGGTTGTTCTAACGATGCAGTCTTACTCGAATGGAAAAAAACAAGAGCACTATCACGTGCTGAAATTTGATGCCGGGGGGCTCGAAGCTCACTTTTACCGGTGGAATAAGTACTACATAGTTACTTGAAATATTCTTCAAGATGCAGAGATAAATGTTTCATATTTTCACTTTTTTTGCTGGATACTATTGACAGATGTTTCCGTTCGTGGTGAAATATATGTATTGAAGAGCGAACACTTTTCAAAATAACTTTCAGGAGGCTCCAGCAAATGAGCCACAATAATAATAATTTTAAAAAACAGATTGAATCCTTTCTGTCTAAATCAGGATTCCAGAATATTAAAGATGTCAGCGATACAGAGATGGTATTCTCTGATGGAAACAGAATCATTCCTGTTCTCGTTCAGAATAGCAAACCTGTTGTCTCTAATCTGAAGGATGCAGAATTGGGATTTAAAATCCATTCTGAAGTCTTCTCAAGGATGAACAATACGAATGTACATCTGTTCGTGTTCAATGACATTTCCAAAGACTGGCTCCATAGCCGAGTTCAACCGGGCGAACTTGATCCATGGAACAGAGAAGATGAAGATTATAGACCTTTCAGTATCAACCAGTTCACTCAGATAACTGGCTATGTTTCTGGTGAATACCCAATTGCAGAATTCAAATTAGAGAATATCGAAATCAAGGAGAAAGCATATGCTTAAAGCAAACAATACAGAAATTAAGAACCTAAGTCTTGCAGAGGAATTCGAAGACAAGGGAAACCACAAGAACAAACTGTTGAAGAAAATTCAACGGGAAGGACATTCATTGGTCTACGCAAAGAACCAGTGTTCTTGCATCATGAACAATGGAACACATGACTATGGTCTTATAGCGGTTGTTAAGAAGAGAGCTGGATTCTCCATAAAATATGACAGAATGGAGCACGGTGTTGATTACCGGCATATTGAATGGCTTTTGGACAAGGTACCATATATTCAGATTTGGATTTACGAAAAAGTGCCCAAAAAACTGTTTATGGGCTACTATCACAAGCTCAGCAAGCACCAAAACGCAGTGAAGGGGGTCGCCGTGGATTATGTACCTAGAGCTGAACTATACGATGCTACCTCTTACTTACAGGGCAAGACACCCCATAGTGAATTGCCAACTCCTTAAAAACCTGGGTAATCCCACCAGAGGGCTTTTGGTTCTCTGGTGGGCTAGTGCCCGAAACACTCTCAAAATCAGCAATGGACTACGATGTCCCGTGGCTCCCCTGACAGACCTGCACATTGAATGTAGATATCAGTGATTATATAAATAGGATATTTGCATACAGTGTCTCGAAGCTTTTTACAATATTGATTTTTACAGGCAATGAGCTCTACGATGCCTCTGAATTGAATGAGAATTGTAGAACCTTGTCATCTCCCTCGAAGTCCCTGTGCGTGAGTACTATCGGATTTTGAAGACTATCAATGAGCTCATTGATCAACTCTGAATTTTGAGCTGAAAGTCTTTGATGACTAGTCTTTGCAACTTGGCGAGCAATAGAATAAGTTCGTCTGCTGTTTCTGCGGACAGAGCCTTTCAATCTCTTAATTTTATTTTCAATGTGACCGGGATAAAACAACGACAAGAGATTTAGAAGTTTAATATTCATCTGACTTAACTGATCGTGGCTATAATCCTCTGCATTTAGAAGTAATTCAGCAACTTCATTCTCGAAACTGGCATCTGCATCTGGTAGACTTATTTCATTAAGAGCCTTATTCAAAGATTCTTTGAAATCGCTTTCAATCTTCTGTGCTTTGCCAATTAGTTGATTGACCGACGTTACCTTGAGAAACTTCTGAATCGCTGCGTTGTTATGCAGTGAGTGTTCAAATCGAATGATTGAGCGCGTAGAGGGAAGGCCCATTGCCTCACCAATTGATTGTATTTCCTCTGGGCGTAAGTCCAATTCAAAACCTTTGTCATATATCCGAAATTTGGAAGAATAAGGTGCGGGAAAATATACTGTCGAATTATTAAATTCGCCTACCATTCGGAACTTCTCATAAAGTTCAAGATGTCTGAATATCCTGCCGTACTCTGCAAAAGGCCTGGGTAGGGCAACGGTCTGAGCTATGTCCAGTTTGGAGATTCTGCATTCCCTCACATTATGGCTATTTCCCTTGTTGTCACATTCTTTCTGTATTGCATCAAAGAATCTTTCAATAAGATGAGCTGGACAGGTTTGCAAGTTACTAGAAGCACCTTGAAACATGGCTGTGCTGTCTATATTCATAAATTGGTTTCTGATCACAGAGGCTCTGGGTGTATTGGGCTGGGCTGTGAAATTTCGGAATCTGCTAACGTAATTCTGCTTCCGAATCGTAAACATGTCAGCAGTACTACTTTCGCCAACTCTATCTACAGAGTGGAATACATTAGAATCTTCACCCATAATGAACTTAGCTTCATCTTCTGGGTTCGCATTTTGGTATATGTTTATTGAATCGATCATATCAACATAACAAGACCAGACAAATCTCATAACTTCATGTTACCAAGAATCAAACAGCAATAATCGTCTATTGAAAACTCCTTAAAACAGGAGAAATAGTTATTATTCTTGAATCTGTATCTATGACTGTTAAGCTTCGTGCTCCTTTTGGGGAGCACGAAGCCATATAGCTGATTCTTTTATCGAATGAATGTATTAGCTGAGTATTTATCTTTGTGCAGTTTTTGTGGATATTGACAAGTGAATCAAGTCTGTTATAGTTCTATAATGTCTCAGAATAAATATGACTATCTTGTCCTAGACCAGAACCAGCTAGTCTTTTTGCACTATTTTCCCCTACAGTAACCGTCAAAAAAACCTATCAAATCAAGAATAGAGAGTCAAATGATACCATATGATGGTAGGTTTTAGTATGGTTACATAGGTTTGATTTGAATAAACAGACTCAGTACAGAGAACCTAAACTTACCATGAAATGGTAATAATTAGTATGGTTACAGCTATTAGAATGAACAGAAATGAGGCTTCAGGACAATGAACCTTACCATGGAATGGTCAAATTTAGTATGGTTACTGTCTGTTCAGAACTTATCAGCCTGCAAAAGCCTGTATAGTGAAAACTACCAAAAATGCTTGAAACTGAATCTCAACTGCCAATCCATAGGCCTATGTTGGATTCGCAGAATTCAGTAGGCTCAACACCCCTATTGTGCCATATCTTCCCTACACAATCCTCGCAAACCCAAGAAACCCCTCAATCCCTACAACTAGACACCCACTACTACACTCAGCTTACTGATCAGCTACTGGATCAGTTCTATCCCAAGTTCTGCTGTGGAGCCAGGTTGGCAAAACTAGAAAGCAACAGAGATTCAGTACTCAGATGTCCAAAATGTCATAAGCAACAAACCAGACTTTCGGGGACTCCCTTACACCACCTGAAGTTACCCAGATGGACTTTTAGCTACCTACTCAAGGAATCACAATTACAATATCCAAAAGTATTAACCAGCACCGAAATTACCAAGAGACTGGGAGTATCATACACTACTGCCATAAAACTCAAGCGCAGGCTTCAGCTTTTCGCATCGCATGTGATACCAAGAATGCAGAAGAAATTCTATGAAGACAACAAACTAAAATATCACAACTTCAGATTCCCTAAAGACCGCAATCAAGACCTAACAGAACTAGTCAAAGACCAACCCATACCCCAAGCAGACACAGTAGTCCTATATTCTTGCGGGAGCCTTGCAAACAAAGGCAGAAAACGATTCAAACACAAAGGTCAAACCTCAAGTATCTACATGTCTGAATCACTGGGAGGCAAGCAAGTAGGCACTCTAGTAAATACTCTCGCTACCAAAAAAGGTCCGGTCTTCTACGACTCCATTCCCAATTCAAAAGCAGAAACAATTAACCCTATAGTATTCAAATACATCCCAGTACATAACCCTATCTTCACAGACATGGGTTATTCCCTACCCTCATGGAACCACAGAAAGATAAATCATTCCCGAAAGTCTGCGGACAAACGCAACAAATGGTCCAGACAAAGGTGGAGTAAGAACGGAATTCATTCGCAGGTAGCAGAAGGTAGAAACTCGATACTCAAACGCAGTTTCGCATCTTATGTATGGATAAACCCAACCTACTCTACCCTATACCTAAACGAATACTCATTTCTAGCAAATCTAAATCATTTTGCTTTGGATGATTTGCTCCCTTCAGAATCTAGGAAAATAGAAAAACCAGACTATCAACTTGATGACAACTGGGCTCTGCGAGGATTCGCTAGAGATTATGTGGGCAGGGAAGGATTCGAACCTTCGTACTCCGGAGAGACCAGATTTACAGTCTGGCGCCATTAACCACTCGGCCACCTACCCATATGGCGAAATGTAATCGGGGGCTTTGGCCCCGATTACATTTCGCTCAATTAGCTGCCTGTCAGAATCGAACTGACGACCTACTGCTTACAAGGCAGTTGCTCTACCGACTGAGCTAAGGCAGCAAACGCTTCAATGATTAAGCAGTACGGAACAAACGGTAAATAAGACAGATCGTCAACCTTTTGACGCAAGATCGTCGATCAGCCGGGAGACATTTTCAGGGGTGAGCATCTCATAAAAGTCATTGTTCACCAGCATCGCAGGGGCAAATCCGCATGCCGCGAGGCATTCTACCTGGCGCGTAAATGTGAATTTGCCATCTGTGGTGGTTTCACCATCGCTGATACCCAGTTTTTCGTGTATCACTGCCTCTATTTTGTCTGAACCTTTGATCTGGCACATAAGGTTACTGCAGACGTTCAAGTGGTATTTTCCGATGGGTTTCTCGCGAAACATCGAATAAAAGGAAACCACGCCCTTGATCCAGGCAGGAGAGACCCCTACGCGCCCGGCGATATAATCGACCGCCTCGGGCGTGATGTAGCCGATATCTTCTTGCGCCAGGTGCAACGACCACAGCACAAGGGAAGAGCGACGTGGGAATTTTTTCTCGAGCTCAAGAAATCTTTGCTCGAACGAAGGTGAAAAAGTATAGGTGCCCATGTACCTTTTGTCAGACGACGTAATCAAAATGCGGGACGGTGTGGCGAGCAAAAGGGCCCGCTGCCGCACCCGACCACTTTACCACTCGACGATTTGCCAGTTATTTTCCTGGGCGTGCGCCCGCAGCCTTCTGTCAGGTGTGACGCAGACCGGGGTGCCGACCGCCTCCATGACAAACCTGTCGGTATAGGCATCGCCGTAATAAAAGCAACTTGTGATGTCATACCCCTTCTCTGCGCAGTAATCGAGCGCCGACAGGTGTTTTTGTTCGCCGAAAACATACGGTCCCGCAAGATTGCCGGTGAACTGTCCGTTTTCAATGCCCAGCGGAGTGCAGATCGCGGCGTGCATATTGAGGTGGTCTTTGACCGGATCGCACACATATGGTGTCGAAGCAGATAAGATGACTGTTTCTGCACCAAGACGTCTATGGTGTTCGATTGCCTCGCGGGCCTGCGGGCGAATGAGGTTGCGGATTCTTAGATCAAACAACTCTTTGGTCACAAATTCCATTTTAGCCGTTTCCCAACCTTTGAAGCATTTTGCCCAGCTTCGAACAAACTCTTCTGTTTCGGCAAAACCCGTCAGGTACAGAAAGAGCGAAAAGCCCAGAAACCCCATCTGCAGCGGGGAATAAATTTTGTTCTGCACGCAGTAATCCCAAAACACCTTGCCGCTATTGTCAGCGAGCAGGGTATCGTCGAGATCAAAAAAGGCGACATAAGGTTTAGTTTCAGTCATGTATCTGAGCGAGGCTCGCCAACGCCATATCGCGGTCAAGCAGGTTTATAAGTTTCATCGAAGAATTGCGGCTGCAGGCTTTCGCGTGGGGATAGAATTTTTTGCTGAACGAAAGGCGCGTAAATTTCATGAAACGCTTCGAAGACCAACTGCACATAGTAGTCCACGTCGTAACGAACGTGAGCGGCGCCTCGCATGTCCAGCACCTCTTCTGCCATATAGCGTTTTGACGCATCGGCATGATTGCGCTGAACAACCAGAAATCGCAGCTTTTCTCCGGGTGAGACCGCGATGCCTGCCTCGCGCAGTGCACGCATGCTGAGTGAGGTGCCGTTCATCACCTGGTAGTCGTCAAGATCATGGCTCGCCGTGCGGCGCAGCAGCAGTTCACGCCATGACACCGTTTTCTGCCTTAAATGCTCCATATACGTTGTGCAAAGCTCCTGCACTTTGGGAAAAAGTGCCGTAACTTCGGCTGCGTTCAGGCAGTCTTTGAGCAAGAGCAGCAGTTCACGCTGAAAATCCACCACATATTGCGGCATGTCTTTACGGCGCACCGCGATGCCCCGCAACTTGAACTTACCCGTCTGGAAGCGGCCCATATAGCGGTTGGCCACAGGCATGCGGCTGTCGGTGCGCGAGGGCAAGAACAGCGCCCATGAATAGATGCCTTCGTTACTCATTTCGACGTCGGTTTCACGCCAAATCTCGGCGCAGAGCGCATTGATTTCATCGGGTGTAAAATTGCTCCCGTCGTTTTTGGCGATAAAAATGCAGTCGGTGATGGCATGCACCAGTTCGAAGCCATGCTGTTCGGCAAGTTCAATCGCACGCAAGAGCTTGTCGCGCCCGAAGGCGGTGACGCTCTCGTGGCTTTCGAGCTTGCCGAATTTTGCATTACGAAAGCCAAGATAGCCAAAACTCACGACATTCATCCACTTGAGGCTGTCGGTACGCTGTTCGTAAATTGCACGCAGCCTATCATCGAGAGGCTCTCGCAGTTTCGCCTTATAATATCGCCTTCTCGCCAGAATGTGCTCGAGCGCATCGGAGACCACACCGCGACGCTTCACGCAGATATGATAACCGGTTTCGGGAACGCGCGGCGCATTCGCGTCGTCTTTGCAGCAAGGGCAGTTAATCGTCTCGGGTGAGACGTTGTGGCGGTGCATGATCGTCGGGTACATCTGTGAAAAGTCGAGCTGCGCGACGTTATGCCGCACAATACCCTTGCGAATATCGGGCTGGTAGATGAGCCCGCCCTTATCGTAAAGCTGCAGTTCGTACCATGTCTTGCGGTTTTCGAGGGCGCTCTTCTGCCACGGCACGAGATAATTTTTTCTGATCGCGACATCGGCTTCCATTTCGGTCAGCGCATTGCCGGTCGAAGCTCTGGCGAGGCGCTGTACTCCCATGCGGCTGATGCGTGCCAATTCGATCGTGCCCGCAAGATCGGTGTGTTTAAAAGTAAACGAGTTATGCTGATCGATGTGCCAGCGCCCGTACAACGGATACGAAGCGGAACGGTAGATCCAGCTGCCATAGGTATTAAAACTCGAACCTTTCTTGCGAATACTGCGGCTGATCGGCGCCGCGAGGTCGCGGTCGAGTTCGAGGCGAACACCGCTCTGCTGCGCCGTCTCGTATAAAAAGGGGAAAATCACCTGGTCACCATAGGCCGAGATAATACAGTCAGGATCTTCGATGCGTATAATCTCGTTTATTTTGCGGATATACTCTTCGCCACGGCGTTCGGCGAGTTTATATTCACGATTCTCAATTTGCAGAATTATCGGATTAGCAGCACTGACCCCAAGACGATGACTGTGCTGCAGGGCCATTTTCAGAATGCGCAGCGCCGGTACGCGGTATTCAAAATCCAGTGCGCTGCCCGAAGCTTCGATCGAGACGAGCCGGTTGCTGCGCTCGGCAATTCTTGTTTTCACTTTAACGGGAGCCAGCGGGTAGAGGTTATGCGACGAGAGATAACTCGTCACCGGATCGAGATCAGAATGGTAGATGTCAAAGCGACCATAGAGAGTGAACAGCCTGCGTTTGAGCCCCGGAAGAATCGCCGGATCAGCAATTTCAACGCGCAGGGCATCGACAATACGATTCTCGTAAAAGAGCAGTTTTTTTACGAGACGCGGCCGTGAGGCCAGCGCGCCGATTGCGGCGAGCCTGGAGCAGACCTTATTATAAATTTCATGGCTCGCGTGAACATAAATAACCGGATGAATCGTGTCAGCAACCTGCAGAATGCACCGCATATCGTCGAGCAACCAGAGGTAGACCTGGTCGCCGACATTGTAGGCGTCGAAAAGGTAGCCCGCGAAGTCATAGCGCGGCGCGATGCTGTGCATTTGCACGACCGATGCTCAGGCAGCGAGTGGTGGTTCTGGCAACGAGACCGTCGTTTTTATGTTATTTTGTTTCCACCTCTCCATATAGTTCTCCCTGGGTTTTTATATTTTTTTTGAGTTCGTTGATTTCACGCTTGAGCTGCACGAGCATCGCCATGCTCATGGAATCGAAGGCGTTCGGGTGCTGCGCCATGACGCCTGCCTGCACCTGCATTCTGGCAACGCGCATGAGGTCATCGAAGGCTTCGCGGTCTTCGCGGCGCAGCGTGCGGCGGTAGTTATCGAACCGATGCATGACCTGTTCGATAACGAGAGAATAAGGGACGACAGTGCGGCCCATATCAGCACGAGCTTTCGCGCTGGCGCATGCGCGCGAGGTATTCGACAGAGAGAGCGCGGTTAATGACGTCGTGCGGGTTTACCTTAAACGCAAAAGAAATCGGCTGCTTGCGATTTTTATTGAGGGAATCCCACAGCGAGAGCTTGAGCAGGCGCTGGTGCAGCTCTTCTGGGTTGCTGGTGACAAGAGAGTTTTTATTCTTTTTCATTTTCTTCTCCTTTTTATGTCATGCACCGCTACGCGGTGCATGAACATTCAAATAAATGCAAACTGCATCTGCGCGGTTTGGCCGGACAGAGGTGTATTCTTGAGCAAATGCGCGCTGCCTGCACTTTCGCGCATACGCGCCGAACCGGGCAGGCTCAGAATCTCTTTACTGATTCTGCCATGTGAACTGTAGCGCAGCCGCCACGCATCGGCGGCCCCGGCATTCGCCAGGTTAAAGCTGCTGCCGGCGACGAGCGGCTTCATATCGGTAAGAAATGTGCTGAACGCGGGTGCGGCGTATGA
Source organism: uncultured Leptospiraceae bacterium (assembly GCA_942492915.1). Lineage (GTDB taxonomy): Bacteria > Spirochaetota > Leptospiria > Turneriellales > Turneriellaceae > Turneriella. Next base: position 509,516 of record OW818662.1, on the reverse strand, counting down.
CGGCCTTTCGACGACGAAGAGCGCCACCCCGCGCTCATGCGCATTGGCAAAAAACCTCACCAGCTTCTGGATCAGAAACAGCCCCTCATCGAAGGCGACATCGCCGTCAAAAAACTGTTTCGCAGGTGCAAGAACGAAGACGACTTCATTTTTTTTCAATTCTTGCACTGCATCGAGAATCTGGTATGGTGTGAAGGCACGGGTAATGGTGATGCTGTCGGCGATCGACTCGGGCGCGACCTGCAGCCGCAAAGCCTCGTCAGAGATCGCGTATGTATTAAAACGCATCGCGCAGTCGATGGTGTGCGTCTTGATGCCGAGAGTAGCCATACGCGTCTGCCAGACCTGCGCGAGCGAAAACACCGCCGGCGCGCCGGTCATATACGCTACCGAGCGGTTGTTGCCCTTGTAGTCCCAAAGCTGGTACGCATTGCCGAGTGTTAACCCGGCGTGAGGATTTACCCCGATGCTGAAATTTGTTGTCTGATGCCACATGCTCGCTCCTCTCGTGCCGACTGTCTTCGCAGGCTGCGAAGACAGTCGGAATTTACTTTACAACCACTCTATAGAACAAGAATAGAAAAGCAACCATTTTGTTCTATTTTTGTTCTATGAAAAAACTACATCCCACACAAAAACAACTACTCAAACTTCTGACCCGACTTTCGGGTGAGGGTTATACCATACGCGAGCTGCAAGACAGCCTGGGGCTCTCGACGCCGAGCCTCGTCTTCTTTCATCTGCAGCAGCTTGAAAAGAAAGGCTATATCGAGCGAAACCCAATGAACCCCGCCGACTACCGCGTCAGGCAACCGCCCGAAGAATCGGGCCTCTTCATGGTCAACCTCTATGGTCTCGCGCGCTGCGGCCCTTCAGGCACCCTGCTCTCGGGTGATGTCGAAGAGCGCATCGAGCTGCCACCGCAATTTATGCACATCAACCTGAAATCACCCTTCTTTGTGCGCGCGCACGGCGATTCGATGGAGCCCCGCATTCACGACGGCGATCTGGTATTGTTTGAGACCGCGACCGAGGTGCCAGACGGCAGCGTCGTCGCCTGTTCAGACAACGGCCGAGCCTACATCAAGCGCATGGTCAGGTCAGGTAAAAAAATCCTGCTTTATTCTCTGAATGCCAAATATGAGCCTTTCGCGGCCGACCCTGCAAGTTTTCGCATCGAAGGCCGGGCGCAGGCCGTTATTGGCAGGCTCTGAGCGAAATCTTACCTTCTTTACGAGTCCGGTAGTGATTTCTAAAGCGTACTAACTAATGAATCTAAAAGGAGATCTCATGAACCGTATACTTACCATCATTCTCGCCGCGCTGATCGCGCTGGCACCCGCATTTGCTGAAAAGGGCAACCAACAACGCAAAGGCGGCAAAGGCGGGGCCTGCAAAGCCGATATTGAACGCATCTGCGGCGCGCACAAAGGCGACAAAAAGGCGCTGCGCGCCTGCATAAAGGCAAATGCCGACCAATTCTCTGCTGAGTGCAAGGCTAAAAAAGAGCAGTTCAAGGCTAAACGCGCCGAACGCAAGCAGCGTTACGAGCAGGTAATGAAGACCTGCGAAAAAGACACGCAGCAGTTCTGTAAGGCTGATGACGAAAAAAAGCAGCACTCGATGCGCTGCCTGTTCAAGAACCGCGACAAGCTGAGCGCCGAGTGCAAAGCCGCTTTGCCGCAGAAGCGCGTTCGTAAACAAAAATAAGGTTATTCTGACCACGCATGATGCAGGCTGCCCAATTCTTCGGCACCTGCACCACGCACCTGGTAAGCACTCACGGCCGGACTATTCACAAGCCTCGCAGTTTTCAGCCGAAAACCGCTGCTAAAGCGGCGAAGCGCCTGCTTGCGAACTATCCGGCGGTGCTCGAAAAATGGGACAGCCTTAATAACAAGAAATAGACGCCCTGATTTCGCATTCAAGAATGTGCCCATGGCAAAGATCTTCGTCGACGGGACCGAACACGAGGTCGACGAGAAAAAAAACCTGATCGACGCTCTCAAAGACAAAGGCGTTGAGATTCCGCACTTTTGTTACCATTCAAAACTCTCCGTAGTCGGCATGTGCCGCATCTGCCTCATCGAGATTGAGGGGGTACCCAAGTTTCAGGCCGCCTGCAACACCCCCATCAAAGACGGCATGAAAATCAACGCGTTTGGCGAGAAGATCGTCAAGGCGCGCGAGGGCGTGATGGAGTTCTTGCTCATTAACCATCCGCTCGATTGTCCGGTCTGCGACAAAGCAGGCGAATGCCGGCTGCAGAACTATTCGTTCGCGCTCGGCCACGAGACCACCCGCTACAAAGAAGAGAAGCGCAACATACCGCAAGAGAAGATCGGTACCAATCTTCTCATCAACCACAACCGCTGCATTCTCTGCTATCGCTGCGTGCGCTTCGACCGCGAGATCGTTGGTGTAAATGACCTCGAGATGCTCGCGCGCGGCAACGACACCATCATCGCCTACACGCCTCCCGAAACGAGCGGCGATAAGTCAACGTACCTCAACCACAACTACCAGGGAGCGCTCGCCGACATTTGTCCGGTGGGTGCGCTGCTCAACGAAAATACGCTTTTTCAGTCGCGCGTCTGGTGGTACGAGTCGCAGGAGTCGCATTGCCATGGTTGCTCCACGCTCTGCAAGGTTACGACTAACGTCAAAAACAATGCGCTGTATCGGTATATGCCTCGGCAAGATCAGGGTGCGGATGACTACTTCATCTGCGACTATGGCCGGTTCTCGGGCAAAGACTTTTCTGAAAACCGACTGCTGCACTACGTCGAAGCCGGCGCCAAAGCCACTTCGAAACAGGTTCTGCCTGCACTCGCAGACAAGATCGCTGCGGCGAGAAGCATACTCGTCGTCGGTGGCGGCAGCGAGAATTGCGACGACGTCGACCACATAGCGGCAGAAATAAATTCATGGCGAGCCGCGGGCAAACAGGTCAAATGGGACTTTCGCTCTTCGACAGCCGCGTTTGCGAAAGGCAACGAGAGTTACGATTTCTTGCTCAGCGGTGATCTGCGACCCAATGCAAAATATCTTCGCGATAAGGGCGCAACAGAACTTGCCGATTTCGCCGCGTTACAATCCGAAATCCGCAATGCAGACCTGATTCTGGTGATCGGCGAACTTTCAGCACCGCATGCATACCAAACGGGAGAGATTCACGCAAACGTACAGGGTCTAACCATCGCCGGTGCGGTTGAACAGGCAGAACTTTTTGTTGCACTTGAGTCTGCAGCTGCCTGGGTGAAGACAGCCGTCTTTACCACGCACGCAAATTCCGCTGCGCTGCGATCGGCGCTCGCAATTCCAATGCTCGCATTTCCCGAACACGCCGGCCGGTTCATCGACAAGACCGGAACCGCAAAGACGACAACGGCTGTCTTGAAGCCGGTACAAGGCCTCGAATCGCCGGGCAAGATTCTGTCACGATTGAAATCCGCGCCACGCGCAGCGGCAGAGGTAACTACATAATGGCAACTATTCAGGTTCACAAAAAATACGCCTTTAAGTGGTACGAAAAATTTTACTTCATGTCGATTTCGGCCGGCATGTGGGTGACGCTGAAGCACTTTTTGAAATCTGCATTTTTGCGCCGTATGGTCACGGTCTCGTACCCTGAAAAAAAACTGCCGCTGTCTTCACGCTTTCGCGGGCTGCACCGGCTCAAGCGAAACGAAAAGGGACAAGAGCGTTGCACCGCCTGCTATTGCTGCCAGTGGGTCTGCCCTGCTGACGCTATTCAGATTGTGGCCGCCGAAGTGACTCCTGAGCTGCAGTACCTGCACCCAGAAGATAAGTACGCAAAATCATTTCAGGTCGACCTGCTGCGCTGCATCTACTGCGGCCTGTGCGAAGAGGCCTGCCCCAAAGGGGCGATCTATCTGGACGGCGGTATGCCGATGCCCGCAGACAGCCGTGACGGGCTGATTCTCGACAAAGCCAAAATGATGGAAACCGAGGGTGGCAAAATTCTCGGGGAACGCAATTGAGCATACGCCAGCGTATTGAAAAACGCGCCGCTGCGATGCGCAAGCGGCTGCGCGAAAAAGGCAACGAGCGAATCACGTTTTTGGTGATTCCGCACAACGATAAGGCAATCGTCAACATGCAGCTCAGCAACTATGTGATTGCTCTGGCCATTTTCTCGTTGATCTTCATCATGGTGGCCTCGGTGTTTGCAGTGAATCTGCAGAGCAACATTCAGGGTGAGGCAGACAAACTGCAAGACCGCGACCGGGCTTACATAAACGAACGCGAACTCTATGTACAAAAGTACCACGAGATGGTCGTACAGCAGGATTTTTTCAAGAAACAATTCGGCAAAGTTATCAAACAAGCAAAATTGCACGAAGGGGACGATCCTATATTTCTCGACAATGACACGCTGCATGAAAGCGCCGTGCAGATGCTCGACGCAGAAGGCGAAGATTTTGCCCGCAGCCTCAGCTACAAAGAGAACCGCACGGTCAAATTTCTCAATTTTGAAACCACGGTAAAAATAGCGCAGGGAAAATCACAAGAAGAAGGATTCTACTTCTACCCTGAAATCACACTATACCGTAAGCTCAAACTCGATCTCAACCAAACGCGTAGTGCGGTCGCGATGCTGCAGCAACTGCTAAAAGAGCGCGAAGTCGTACAGCAGGCATTGCCCTATTACTGGCCGCTTGCAGGCGGCCACTTTACCTCATTTTTCGGCGGGCGCATCTCACCCTTCGGGCACTCGCGTGACTTTCATACCGGCGTCGACCTTGCTGACGCGACAGGAACTCCGATCTATGCCGCCGCCGACGGACGCGTGATCGGTTGCGGTTACAGCGGCGGCTACGGGCTTTCGGTCAAGCTTGCGCACTCATTTGGTTTTCAAACACTCTACGGGCATATGAGCAGCATATACGCCAGCTGCGGTTACAACGTCAGAAAAGGCCAGATGATCGGCCGCGTCGGGGCGACGGGCCGCGCGACCGGCCCGCACCTGCACTATGAAGTGCGCATTATGGAACACCCCGTGAACCCAATGCCATACCTAACCAGCGGCTGACGCTGCTGATTAAGTATGGTCTGAAAACTAATGAAACTTTCTGCCTGCATTATCGGTCTTAACGAAGAACAGAATATTGCGGATTGTCTCAGGTCACTTACCGGCGTCGCTGATGAAATCATCTACGTCGACAGCCATTCGACCGACAGGACTGTATCGATAGTAAAGAAGTTTACGAAAAAAATATTCTATCGTAAATTCGACAACTTTGTCGCTCAGAAGAATTTTGCCGCCGCTCAGGCGAAGCACAACTGGATCTTGAATCTGGACTGCGATGAAAGACTGACACCTGAACTCACAGCTTCGATACTTGCGCTCAAGAAAAATCCACCTGAACACCTAAAGGGTTACCGCTTCAACCGACTGACATGGTATATTTACCGATTCATCCGCCATTCAGGCTGGTACCCCGATGACAAAATCAGGCTTTATGACAAGACCAGCACGCAGTGGACGGGCGACCGGGTTCACGAAAAAATCCAGCTACCTTCAGAGGCGACCGGCAAGCTGAAGGGTGACCTGCTGCACTACTCGTTTCGCTCTATCGACGACCACCTGAAGACCATACGCAGCTATTCTGAAATCGCGGCGCAGGCGATGTTCGCACGCGGCAAGAAGGTAACGCTCATAGGTGCGTTCTTCAGGGCTTTCTGGGTATTGGTCCGCAAATTCTTCTTTGAACTCTCGTTTCTCGACGGCGCCGCGGGCCTGATCATCACCTACTACTCGGCGGTGGCGACCTTCACCAAATACACAAAATTGTACATGCTATACAAGCGACCTCAGCCGCAATCCCATGCAGGTAACAAGATGCCGGGTGGTGAGGCGTGAATAACGAATCCGTATGGGATAAACACTACGGGCGTGACCGCGCGCGCCAGCACTACCCCGATGAAAACGTCGTGCGGGTGTTGAAGAAACTTTACGCAGCACCTTCGGTGGGGGGCGTCGCGCTTGACCTGGGCTCGGGCAGCGGGCGCCACCTGCCGCTGCTGTCAGAGCATTTCAGCGAAGTGTGCGCTGCGGATTTTTCGGCAGCTTCTTTGCAGCTTTTGCCTTCTGGCCTTGCAGCTGTCACGCAGCTGACCTTGCCACAGATGCCATTTAATGATGCGCGGTTTGATTTTATACTTTGCTGGGGTGTACTGCATTACCTCGAAGCCGAAAAAGTACCCGAGGCGATCGCACAGATTTGGCGAGTGCTGAAACCCGGTGCACAAATTTTTCTCACATTGCGCTCTGACGCAGACACGCACCTGAAAGAACAGCTCAGGGCCGGTGACCTGCAGAGTGGTCATGCGAACCTGTACTCGCGTGCGCAGGCTACTGCACTTTTTTCGGCGTTTTCGCAGATTGAATATGGCTTTATCTCGCGCCAGCCGCTCGGTGAAGTCTACCTGGTCGCGCACCACATGATTCTCGCGCGAAAATGAAAAAGCGGCGACCGAAACGTCACGTCAGGCAATCCGCACTGGTATGCCCGGTATGCGCATCAGCGACAACCTCATTCAGGTACACCATCGAACGGCACCGCTTTGACGTGCACCGATGCGGCGACTGCGGTTCTGAATTTCAGCATCCGATGCCTGAATCTGCCAATGAGTTTTACGACGAAGCATACTATGCGGGCACCGCAACATTCAGCTACCAGGACGAACGCCGCGAAGAGAAATACCACAGCTTCGTACACAATGCGCGGTTGGCATCGATTCGGCGTTTCTTGCAGTTATCACCTGCGAGAGTGAAGGGCGGCTCGCAACGAGTCGCTGCCGGGAAATTTCTAGACGTCGGCGCCGCTTTTGGGGCGCTTTCGCGCGCAGCCGCAGCTGCGTTCGAAAGCTATGGCCTCGACGTATCACGTTTCGCTGTCAAAGAAGGCAATAGAATCTCAGAAACGCTCGGCAACCCCGCCCGCCTCTACCAGGGCGATCTCTCTCACCTGCCACGGGGCGCTGGGCACGTCTTTGCGCGCGAAAGTTTTTCTGTCATCACACTCATCGAGGTCGCCGAGCATTTGCAGACCCCACGCAAAGATTTGGCGGCGGCATATTCGCTTCTCAAACCCGGTGGCGTACTGGTCATACAGACGGCAAACTTCGAAGGGCTGCAGGCCATCAGCGCAGGCAGCGGCTACCACTACTACCTGCCGGGCCATCTCGTCTATTATACTGCGACGGGCCTGAAGCGCCTGCTCAAAGAAATCGGCTTCACTGAGTTCAAAGAATTTTTTCCCGTGGATTTTTCGCTTCTGGCAAAATGGCGCAAGTCATGGGGCAGCGTACACAAGCTGAGCGATCTCGCGCGTTTCTGGCGCATGTCACTCTACCACTTCAAGTCAAAATTACGCTGGCTAGGCAGACCTCTGACTTCAAGTTATGTTCTGTATGCGCGCAAGTGATCAGGTTTCGGCGAGTTCTGGCTAAGCAGATACGAAGCGCGTTGCAGCGTGACAATCGCCTGCTTAAAGAATCTTCAGACTCGAGATGGAAATCAGCGCCAACAGAATACCGACGATCCAAAAACGAATAACCACTTTGTTTTCATGCCAGCCACCGAGTTCAAAATGGTGGTGCAGTGGCGCCATACGAAAAATACGCTTCTGTCTGAGTTTATAAGACCCAACCTGCAGAATCACGCTTAAAGCCTCGGCCACGAATATGCCGCCGAGTATCATGAGCAGAATCTCGCGGTGTATCAGAATCGCGGTCATGCCGATTGCTCCGCCGATCGCGAGAGAGCCCGTGTCGCCCATAAACACTTCGGCCGGGTGTGCATTGAACCAGAGAAACCCGACGCAGGCCCCTGCAAGCGCCGCCAAAAATACCGAAACCTCGTTCGCTTCGGGTACGTGCACGAGCAAGAGATACCGGGTGATTTCTTCGAGCCCGGTGATATACGCAATTAGCGCAAGCGTGACAATAACCACCACCGAAATACCCGCGGCTAAACCATCGAGGCCGTCGGTCAGGTTCACTGCGTTGCTGGTACCCACGACGACAAAAGTCCAAAAGAGCACGGCGAATACACCGAGGTTAAACAGCGGATTTTTTACAAACGGGACGTACAGGTTCGTTGCTTGTTCGGGGGCGCCTTTCGCAGTGTAGGGAAACATGAACACGACGGTCGCAAAGCCAAGCGCGATGACAATCTGCCAGAAAAATTTCGTACGCGGCCGCATACCCCCGCTGATCTTGAGAACAGACTTGCTGTAGTCGTCGATGAAACCCACAGCGCTGAGCGCCAGCGTACCCAGCCAAACGAGCATCACATAGAGATTACTCAGATTACCCCACAACAAGATCGAGACACTCATGCTCGCCATGATCATCATGCCGCCCATTGTCGGTGTACCGGCTTTGGCGTGGTGAGATTCAGGGCCGTCGCTTCTGACTGACTCGCCGAACCGCAGACGCCTCAGAAACTTTATGAAACGCGGACCGAAAAGGTATGCCAGCAAGAGCGCAGTTATCGCCGCTGCGACAAGCCTGAAAGATGTATAGTTGAAAATTCTGAACCACGATACATGCTTTTGTAACGGAGTCAAAAGAAGCTGCAGCACGGGTTTGCTTAAAATTGCGGCATAAGTTGAAAATGAAAATACAGGCTTCTCGCGGTGGCTAATCCCCCTGTTCTTCCAGAATGCCGCTCACGATCAGGTATTGCGCAAAGTAATACGTCGCCATGATCGCATATCTCGCCTCGGCAAAGGGGGAGTAGAATTTGTTCAGCGCCAATATGCTGTCTGAGATGACGAACGCTATTGCGCCTGCTACAACGGTCGCGTTGAGTCTTGACCTGTGCAGTGATGTAACGAGCATCGAAGCGATTACTGTAATATAGACAGCGACGGGCAGCTGCATCGGGCCCAGATGCGGCCAGAGAAAAACTGCCATGGCGGCGGGTAACGCAACCGCAGCGAGGGTTGCCAGTGCCATGCTGCGCCGAAATGTAGCCCCCCGCAGAAACAGAGCGACGTAGAAAATATGCGCGGTCAGAAATGAGACGAGGCCTGCGATGAAATAGCCAGAAAACGTCAGGTCGAGAATAACATCACCCGCCCCAGAAAATACAACTGCAGCGATGAGCAGCCACCGGCCACTGAACGCTCTGGCATTTACCGCTGCCAGTAGCAGCAACAAGATCGGCAAAACCTTGAGCGCGAAGCTTCCCGGGTATGGTGACCACGGCAGCGTCGCGATAAACGCGAGGGCGAATGCGGTGTAGAGAGCCGCTGGCTTCTTCTTCATCGGTCATGCCCGCCCGTGGGTGCGAGGCGGCCAAGCATTTTATGCCGTTAACTTCTTGTCCGCACGTTTCGAGGGCAGACTTGCGCATGTGTCCAGAGTCTGGTTTCAAAGCATAAATCCGCAATACACTGACAGGTATTCGCTCGATCAGATCATCTACCGCTGTCCCGGGTCGGGCGATTTGCTCGAGGTGCGCCATGACATGGCAGAACTCAAGAAAAAATCGGCGCAAGATTGGCGCGAACTCTTTGAGAGCCGCTGGCGTTCGCAGAACAAAGTCGACGCTTCGGGCATCTGGGGCAAACGCGAATGGGTGTTGCCCGAAATCCCCGCTGAAGATATAGTCACGCTCGGCGAAGGCGCGACGACGTTATTTTCGGGCTCTGAACTTTCACGCCAGTTCGCGCACAACGATCTTTTCGTAAAACTCTGCGGCAACAGCCACACGGGTTCTTTCAAAGACCTCGGCATGACGGTACTCGTCTCGCAGGTAAACCACATGATCAAGAAGGGTGCGCCGATTCGCGCAATCGCCTGCGCTTCGACAGGTGATACCTCTGCCGCGCTCGCCGCTTACGCCGCCTATGCGGGAATCATGAGCGTTATACTTTTGCCGAAAAATAAAATCTCGCTCGCGCAGCTGATGCAGCCAATAGCAAACGGCTCACTCGTGCTCGCGCTCGATACCGACTTCGATGGCTGTATGGAAATAGTACAGCAGCTGACACAGGAAAAAGACATCTATCTTGCGAACTCGATGAACAGCCTGCGCATCGAAGGGCAAAAGACAGTCGGCATCGAAGTGGCGCAGCAGCTCGGCTGGACTTTGCCCGACTGGTTTATTATTCCGGGTGGCAACCTCGGCAATGTGTCTGCGCTCGGTGCTGGCCTCAAGATGCTCTATGAGCTGGGGCTGGTGAACTCGCTGCCGCGTATCGCTGTCGCGCAGGCAGAAGCGGCTAACCCACTCTACCTCGCGTCAAAGAATGGTTTCAAAGACTTCAGGCCCATCACCGCCAAAGAAACGGCAGCGTCTGCAATCCGCATCGGCAACCCGGTTTCTGTACATAAGGCCATCGCGACGCTCAAAGAATTCGGCGGTGTCGTCGAACAGGCGTCAGAGCGTGAACTCGCCGACGCCGCGGCGCTCGGCGACCGTGCAGGCCTGCTCGTTGACCCGCACACGGGAGTCGCGCTGGCTGCGTTCAAGAAACTGAAAGCCGCCAAGGTAATACGCGACCACGAATCTGCGGTCGTGATTTCAACCGCTCACGGTCTAAAATTTGCCGATTTCAAAATTGCCTACCATTCTCCCGAATCAGAAGCTGCACATAAAAATCTGCCCGTTGATCTGAAACCCACGCTCGCTGCGGTGAAAGATGCAGTAGCAGGTTTTCTCGATCGGGCAGCCCAGAAGTAAGAGCAGAGGTCGCCTGAAGTGAAAAAAAACAGAAAGAACCTGCTGCCAAAATCAGGAATTTCGACGCGTTCGATTCATGCGGGCCATGACAACGGGAACGACCCGCACCAACCGCTGATCACTCCGATCTACCAGACGGCGAGTTATGCGTTCGATCAGGTCGAAGGTCTGTGGGATTTTTACGGTAAAAAATCGAACCGCCTCGCCGAATATGCGCGCTATGGTACGCCGACGCAGCGCGCGCTCGAAGAGACGCTCTGCTCGCTCGAATGCGCAGAAGACTGCGTTGTGATGTCGAGTGGCATGAATGCCATTGCCACTGCAATCTGCGGCCTGATCGGTAATGGCGACCACATGGTAACTTTGCGCGAAGGGTATCGCGGCACGTTCAAACTTTTCGACCAGCACCTGGCGCGATTTGGCATATCCACCAGCTATTGCGACGTGAATCTCGATGCAGTCAAATCGGCGTGCACGCCAGAAACCAGGCTGATTTTTATTGAAGTGCCAACAAACCCCTACCTGCGTCTGCTCGATATCGCAGCGCTCACTAAGTTCGCGCGCGAAAGGAATATTTTGACTGTTATCGACGCAACCTTCGCATCGCCGATGAATTTTAGCGCGCTGGACCACGGCGCCGATCTCGTCACGCACTCCCTGACAAAATTTCTGAACGGGCATAACGATGTAATCGCGGGCGCAGTGCTCGGGTCAAAAGAACTTATTGAAAAAGTCAGATCACTGCGCAATTTATTCGGCAGTAACCCCGACCCGCACCAGTGCTACCTAATCTCTCGCGGCATTAAATCCTTCGGTGTGCGCATGCGCGAACACAACCGTTCGGCGCTTGAAATCGCGCGCTTTCTCGAAGACCAGCCACAGGTCGAGAAGGTCTGGTATCCGCTGCTCGCATCGCACCCCGATTTTGCGCTGGCAGAGCGCTACCTCTCAGGCGGCGGCGGTATCGTGTCTTTTCAGGTAAAGGGTGCAGATGCAACGCAGGCGGCAGGACTCAAGGCGTCGACAAAGGTCATTGAAGCACTGCAGCTGCCGACCCTCGGCGCCTCGCTCGGCGGCGTCGAGTCGCTTGTGCACCAGCCTTCGGTGATGAGCTATGCCGATATGGACTCTGACGCCCGCCTTAAAGAAGGCATATACGATAACCTCATACGTTTGTCGGTGGGGCTTGAAGATACCCGTGATCTGATTGCCGACCTGAAACAGGCGCTCGGAAAGATCTAGCAGATTCCTGAAAAAGGAAACTGCTAGCAGGCATCCTGAACCGAAAAAGCGAAAAACGGCGCCGCTGGGAACTGATCAAGCCAGCGAACAGTTAATGAACGAGTGTTAACTAAATTAGCTTTACAATCTAACGCCGTTAGATATAGAGACAGAAGCGAGGTTCCTGTGCAGCAAAAAAGTATCACCAAACGCATCTTCGGGTCATTCTCAAATCTTTTCACCTACCCCCTCACCACGTCGCATTACACAGAACTCATGAACCCGCTGTGGTCGTCGCAATCGATCAAAGCGCGCGTCGAAAATGTCTGGGATGAAACCAAAGACGCGCGTACGATCACGCTGAGGCCGGGTGCCGCATGGCGAACCGGTCGCGCAGGGCAGCACGTGCGTATTGGCCTCGCTATCGACGGCAGGCAGTACCACCGCACGTACAGCATCTCGTCTGCCCCTGAACGCGAAGACGGCTGTTTCACGATTACCGTCAAGATTCTGGAAGGTGGCAGGCTCTCTCGCCACCTCGTGCGCAATCTGAAAGTCGGCGAATACGTTTCTGTCGGCCTGCCCCAGGGAAATTTCTATCTACCCGATTCGGGAGCGCTTAAAATTCTGTTTATCACTGCAGGCAGCGGAGTAACGCCGGCGCGCAGCATGCTGCAATCGATGCTACTTGAGGAGCGTCATCTCGATACAGTCCATATACACTACGCGCCGCATGCATACGATGCTATTTTTGGCGGCGAGCTCACGGCGCTGCAGCAAAAATTTCCGCAATACAAGTACACGCCTGTCTACACGCGTCAGCTCGGCAACGCCTCTCGTAAGAAATTTCATTTCAGCGCGGCGCAGCTGACAAAACTCTGCCCCGACTGGCGCGAGCGCGAAGTTTATGCCTGCGGACCACAGGACCTGCTCGCAGCCGTGAAGTCGCATTTCAGCAAGGCAAAACTTCAGTCGCGCCTGCACTTCGAAGAGTTTCGCGCTGCGGTCGCGGCGATTCCACAATCGGCGAAGGGTGGCACGGTGAAATTTTTGGCCAGCGGCAAAGAAGCAAAAGCGGATAGCGCAACGAGCCTGCTCAGAGTCGCCGAAGATGCAGGCCTCAACCCACCGCACGGCTGCCGCATGGGCATCTGCCACACCTGTGACACCACACTGGTCTCAGGCTGTGTGCGCGACCTGCGCAACGGCAACCTCGTCAGCGACGCCGGCGCAAAGATTCAAACCTGCGTCATGGCCGCGCATGGAAAATGTGAAATTGACCAGTAACTAAAGGAGACCACAATGAAAACCAAACGAACTTTTTTGCATCTGAAACCCCACGAAGTCGAAGAATTCGGCCGCGAGATGGACGCAATTCGCGACGAGGTCTTCGCCGACCGCGGCGACCGCGACCGCAGGTATATTCTGCGCCTCGTCAAGACGCAACGCACTTTCGATCTCGTCGGACGGCTAATCATGTATGCGTCGTTGTTTATTGTACCACTGTGGAATTTGTCGTTCGGTAGCTGGTCTGTGGCTATCGGTGGCCTGATCTCGGGTGCAGCATTGCTTGGTCTTGGCAAGATTCTCGAGAACATGGAAATTGCGCATAACGTGCTCCACGGCCAATGGGATTGGATGAAAGACCCGAATATTCAATCGGGCACCTGGGAATGGGACACGATGAGCCCGTCAGACCGCTGGATGCACTCGCACAATGTCGTGCACCACACCTGGACAAACGTAATCGGCAAAGACCTCGACGTGGGCTATGGTATCATACGCGTCACAGCAGACCAGCCGTGGGGTCTGCGGTATCTGCCGCAGCCGATCTATGCATTTCTGCTGATGGTACTTTTTGAAGAAGGTGTCGCGTTGCATGAACAAAGTTTTATCGACGTACTCGAAAAGGGCAAGCCCGTCAGGGAAGTAATACCGCAGCTGAAGCATATCGGCCAAAAGGTGCTGAAGCAGGTGACAAAAGACTACATCATGTGGCCTGGAGTCGCAGCCCTTGCTGCCTGGCCGCTCGGTGCAAATCCTCTGACGGCATTTCTCTGCGTCGCCGGGGCGAACTTTGTCGCAAATATTATCCGCAATATCTGGGCTTTCATGATCATCTTCTGTGGGCATTTTCCTTCAGGTGTGAACTATTTCGAAAAAGAACAACTCGACGGTGAAACAAAGGCCGAATGGTACCTGCGCCAGCTGCATGGTTCGGCGAATATTGGCGGCGGTAAACTGTTCCACATTCTTTCAGGCAACCTGTCTCACCAGATCGAGCACCACCTGTTTCCCGATATGTGCAGCAACCGCTACCCCGAGGTGGCGCCCCGCGTGCGCGCTCTCGCCGCCCGCTATGGCCTCAGCTATAACACGGGATCGCTGTCGAGACAATTCGGTTCAACTGTCTGGAATATAGTGCGTCTGTCGCTCCCGGGGGGCAAGAAGGCGGCGTTTTCCGCCATGCAGGTTTCGCGGCAGGCATCTGCAAGCGCCGCATAACCTCAAGGCAAAGCTGGCAAGCAGCGATTGAGCTGAATAATAGGCTATTTCCACCAGAGGCTGAGCCACGGAACGTAAGTGATGAGCAGCAACGCGGCCATCAGGGCGAGCAAATATGGCATTACCGATTGGTAAACCTCGCTCATCGGCTTTTTGAAGCGCAGAGAACTCAGAAAGAGGTTTAATCCCACTGGCGGGGTCAGGTAGCCGATCTCGAGGTTTGTCAGAAATACGATGCCGAGATGCAGCATCGGAATCTGATAACTTTCTGCGATCGGGATCACGAGCGGTGATATGACGATAATTGCCGAAAAGATGTCCATCAGCGCGCCCACGATCAGCAAAAAGATATTCAGCAGCATGAGAAAAGTGAGCGGCGAATGTATATACTGGCTGATAAAACCGAACATTTTCGCGGGAAGCGCATCGTAGAGCAACGCGTTCGTCAAAATCATCGCGAAAAAAATAATCATGATGATTGATCCAACCATCGAAATTGCCTCTTCGAAAACAGTGACGAGTTTCGTCCAGCCGATTTCGCGAAAGATAACAATTTCCAGAAGAAAATAATAGAGCAGAAAAAACACACCGAGTTCGGTGATGATCATAAAGCGCGAATGCATCAGCACGTAGAGCAATGGAATCGCCGCCAGTTCGGCCGTGAGCTTTAACGCATCGCGACCTGAAAAGACGGCTGCTTCGAGCTGCTCACGCAAGAGCGTCGTCTGCGCCGCAGTCTTCGCGGTAAACGAATGCAGCAGCACAACCACCGCAAGCGCCAGTAATAGCACAAGGCCCGGCAGAACCCCCGCGCGATAAAGTTCATTAATGTCGGCCTTGTTCTCGCTCATGATACCAAACAGCATCACCGGCAGACTCGGGCTGAATAGTAACCCGATCGAACCCGAAGCGGTGATCAGGCCGATCGCGCGGTTGTTTGTATAGCCGACGCCCGTCAGAATGGGAAAAAGGATTCCACCGATTGCAACGATCGTCACGCCCGACGCGCCGGTCAAAGGCGTAAAAAGGGCGGCGATAAGAATCGCGACGACACCCAGACCGAAGGTTCCCACCGAACCAATGCGGCGAACCGCGATCAGATACAGATTAATCACGCGCCTGGCAAAATTTGAGTGGGCGATCAAGTAACCCGTCAGGGTAAAATATGGAATCGTCAGAAACAGCGCGCTTTGGTCCCCGGTCAGTTTCGAGAACGGGTCGCTGAATACCACTGTCAGCTGTCTCGTGAGGTCTGCGAAATTCTCCGTTCCAATCGAGGCCGCATTGGTCTGCTGGTAAATTGTGCCAAGTGTGCCGAGGCCGATAAAGAGCGGCATGCCGAAAAGCATAGCCGCGACGCAGAGCAGCGACAGCGCAATAATCATGTGTCTTGCAGCAGCTTGACGTGCTTGCCGAATTCACGGCTAAAGTTGCGCATGAGCTGAGCCGCTTCTTTGTCTTGCGTGGCTCTTTCGAGAACATCTGCCATCTTTTTTAAGGATTGATAGAAGAATATATTCATATCACCGACCAGCATTTCTTTTGTCCACAAGTCTATACCGAGTGTGGTTTTTTCGTCGCCGCTGAACAGCGAGAGCATGAACGCATCAGCCTTCTCTTCACCCTTTGATGCCCCGGGAGCGAGCCAGCTGATCGATTCGGGAATGGCGTCTTTGTCGAGCCCCACCCGAATAATGATTTCTTTTTTTTCTGTATCAGACATGCCGCCGCCTATTTTTTCTTCTTGTTCTGTTCACTGAGAATTTTCAGCGCCTGTTCGCGGGTGATCTTCTTTCTAAGCAGCACCTGGTAACTGACTCGAAAATCTTTCGGAACGATTTCTGTTTTTGCGAATTGTAACTGCCAGCGCGTCAGATCATCGCTCATGATCTTGTCCGTTTCTTTCATGATCGAGGGCTTTGACTGCCGCACCCTATAGGGTTTACCGGTCGTCGGGTAGAGCTCGACCCTGATCTGCCCCTCTTGCAGGCTGTTGACCATGTCGAATTTTCGAAATTCATCAGCAATCGACTGGTCTCCGCCCGGGTCTTCTTTAACGCTGATATTCTCAGCAAAGGCTACCTGCTTGCGGGTGAAGCCGTCTGAGGTCACGAAAACGCGAAAGACCTCTTCATTCTCGAGCGGACGATTGAAAAAGGCTTCGCGCATCGCTGCGACTTCAGCCTCCGAAGGGTAACCCGAATGCGCTGAGTCTGCTTTAATAGGCTGGTTTGCCACAAGATTGGCAGCCCCGCTACCTTCACCTGGAGTACCCGCGCCAGAGGTAGTCGTCTTACACGCAGATAAAAGGGCAGCGCCCAAAATCAGCAGAAAAACAGAAAATCGCATGCAATAGCCACTTGAATGCGCTTTGCAGCGTCAAATCAAAACGAGTTCAGGCGATGCGTAACACAGGCACCTGCAGCGGCCGCTCTGCCCACGACGGATTAAACTGCCGCATTTCAGCATCGAAGTTGTTCGTGCGAAGGTAATCGGCTACCCGGGGGTCTTGCGCAAAATCGGTGCTGTATGCGATTTCCCGGGCTCCGGCCATCTGCTGTAGCTTTGCCGCGAAATTCACCGCATTGCCGAAATAGTCGATGCCGCTGTTCAGGTTCACCGCGAGGCATGGACCGCTGTGAATGCTGACTCGTAAATACACCCCACCCGTCGCGGCATCGCCATTGAACTGGCGCTGTATCTCTACAGCCGCCCTGATGCATTGCAGTGCATCGGTGAAGGCCACCATGGCGGAGTCGCCGATCGTCTTGACGACAGCACCGTTGTATCGCCGCACGATATCGTATGTTCTCTGGAAATGTTTACGCACGAGCCCAAATGCCACACCGTCGCCGCTCGCGCGATATAAGGCAGTCGAGCCGACGATATCTGTAAACAAGATATTCTGATTGCCGAGCTCGATCTTGAGTCCTTCGGCAAGTGTCTGGCTGCCGAACAGATCTCGAAATAGCTGTAGACCGAAAATTTCTGACGGCCTCAGCGCATCGTTGTCTTCGTCTTTTCGTTCGACGATCAGCGTTAGCGGTGAAGCCGATTCATTGGCGAAAACAAATTCAGGCCGCTCAAGTGTGCTCGCGGGCGCTGATCCCGGCGCCAAAGTAATTCTCTTCTGTATGCCAGTGCCCACGGAAACAGGCGTATAACGGTTATCACCGACAATACGCACACGATACTCGCCTGCTTCGAGCTCTGTGTTCAAATCAATTGAAACATTCGGTTCAACGCGGCGCTGCAGATAGATGTGGCGCTTTGTCGCCGGTTCTGCTGCGCAGTAGAACTTCTTTTCAACCTTGCGTATTTCGGGATTCACCTGAAAAATGACCTCGAGATTGCCAAGGTCTTCGGTCGAAAAGTTGATGTCGCAGACGTCGCAGCGCTCTTCGGCGGGCAAGTCTCCGAGTGAACCCACAGATTTGCGCACGCCCCGGCAATGAGGACAGGTGACATCCCATGAAAGAGAAAGTATGCCGGCGTGCGTCGCATAGAGAGACGCTTGCAACACCTGCCCTAGTGGCATATTGAGCCGGCGCGTCAGAATCTTTGGTCGCACACGATTCAATTCTTCGTCGCTCGCGTGCGCAAGGTGTTTCGTCAGCACATGCATGTCATCTGCATTACCCCCGGCCTCGACCGCGCGGGCTACCAGAGCTTCGAGACGCTGAGTCACCTCGGCTTCGCCGTCGACGGGCGACGCGAGAGCATAGATTGCCTGCTGCCGCGCTTCAAAGCCACGGCGTGTATGAATCGCATCAACAATTTTCGCCAGCGCCCGGTCGTAATCTTTTCTGAGCCTTGGCATCGCAACTGCCAAGAGCAGCCTTGCGAAGAAATTTTTCGGCACCCAGCCAAAATAAACATACAGATCGGTGCCCGTTTCCTGAGGTACGAGCAGATAGCGGCTGCGAACATACGTGGCAAAACCCTTCGAGTAGATGCGCGCATTACTCAGGCCCTTGAGGTATTCCCATTCCCAGGGCACCTCTTCCCATTCAGAGAGAATTCCTGCGTTGACCGAGCTGCCGAACAGCCTGCCGTTCTTCTCGAAATAGGTCATTTGCGGCAGAGCAAGCAACTTGTTGAAGGTGGATGTATCAATCAGAAATGGCCATAGGTCACTGGCAGCTTCGGCCAGAGAAAATTTCCACAGAAAATCCTGCGGTTTTCGCGAGCCGGTTTCGCTCTTCTGCCAAGGGTACTTCTTTAAGAAATCTTTGAGCGTCATCGGTGAAACAGCCATGCCGGTCAAATTTACATTGCTGCGGCCGAATGGTCTATTTTTTTGGGCACCGGATGTCAAAATGAAACCTGTCTTACGAAACATGGCGCCTGCTTTACCCATTGAAAAGGCGGAGTATAAAGCGCGCGAAGAGAGTCTGCGCCTGCGCCTGCTCGCGCTACAGAAAGAGCTGGCTGTCTCAAACCGCGGCATTCTTATTCTGATGAACGGGGTCGAAGGTTCGGGTAAAGGCGAAACAACCCGCAAACTGCTTGAATGGCTCGACGCGCGGGGCATCGAAACCAACGCATTCTGGACAGCGCAGGGCGAAGAAGCAGAGCACCCGCCGCTGTGGCGGTTTTGGCAGAAAATTCCTGCGCGTGGCCGCATTGGTATTTTTTTCGGCTCGTGGTATACGCAGCCGATCATCGACCGCGTCTTCAAGCGCATTGGCAAAGAAGATTTTGAAAAAAGTCTCAGTGAAATTCGCCATCTCGAAGAAATGCTTATTGCAGAGGGGATAATCCTCATCAAATTCTGGATGTACCTTTCGCTCGATGCGCAGAAAACAATTGCAAAAGAGCGCAAAGCCAAGGCAGCAACCCGCTGGCGCATCTCATCGCTGGCGCGCAAGTTCGCGCGCAAACGCAAACGTTTTCAGAAAGTTGACCTGGAAATACTCGAACAGACACACACAACAACCGCGCCATGGACTATTATCGACGCGGCATCTGAACGTTCGCGCGAGCTGGCGGCCGGTGAAGTGCTCGCCGAAAGAATGCGCCATGCGCTGCACCCTGCGGGTACGGCAGAGCCGCAGGTCAGACCGCGCTGGAAAGCAGCGCAGCGCAATTTCATCGCCGATCTCGACCAAACAAAAAATATTGAAGACAATGCATACAAGACTGAACTTGAAGAACTGACAATTCGGGTAGCGTCGCTCAGCGATCGGCTCTCGTCGTCAAAGCAGAGCCTGCTCTTTGTTTTCGAAGGTCCCGACGCTGCCGGCAAAGGTGGAGCGATTCGCCGCGTCATTGCCGGCATCGACCCGAGGCACTACCGGGTAATCGGAGTTGCGGCGCCGACTGACGAAGAGAAGGCACGTCCTTATCTTTGGCGCTTCTGGCGCAACACTCCGCGCGACGGGAAGATCCATTTTTTTGACCGTTCATGGTATGGCCGCGTACTCGTCGAACGCATCGAAAAATTCTGTACTGAAAATGAATGGCAGCGCGCGTATTTAGAAATCAATGATTTTGAACTTGCCTTACACCACGCGGGCGTCACCGTGCGCAAATTTTATCTGGCGACAACGCAAGATGAACAGCTCGCGCGCTTCAAAGACCGCGAAATTACTCCCTACAAACAGTACAAACTGACCGAAGAAGACTGGCGCAATCGCGACAAGTGGCACGCATACGAGAAAGCAGCCTGCGACATGTTCGCCAACACGTCAACGGCGCACGCTCCCTGGGTACTTGTTGAAGCCAATAATAAGAACCACGCGCGCATCAAGGTGATGCGCCACGTCGTCGAAGCGTTTGAAGACGCGTTAAATTAATGTGATATAGGGGAAGCTACGCTTCCCCTATATCAGACACCTATGAGCGCAGCGAGGTCGATCACGCGGGTTGAATAGCCCCACTCGTTGTCATACCACGTCAGCACACGCACCATGTTGTCTTGAATGACCGCAGTCATTTGGCCGTCGACAATCGATGACAGCGGGTTGCCTTTGAAATCATTTGAGACGAGTGGCAGTTCTGTGTAACCGAGAATGCCTTTCAATGGACCTTCTGCAGCAGCTTTGAGAGCGGCATTGACCGCTTCTTTCGTAGTTGATTTCTCAGTCTCGACCGTAAGGTCAACGACTGACACATCGGGTGTCGGTACACGAATCGAAATTCCGTCGAGCTTGCCTTTGAGTTCGGGAATCACGAGCGACAACGCCTTCGCGGCGCCCGTCGATGTTGGAATCATGTTGAGCGCGGCAGCGCGAGCGCGGCGCAGGTCTTTGTGCGGCAGATCAAGAATCTGCTGGTCGTTGGTATAACTGTGTATCGTGGTCATCAGGCCTTTCTTGATGCCGAAATTTTCGAGCAGAACTTTTGCCACCGGCGCCAGGCAGTTGGTAGTGCATGATGCATTTGAAATAACTTTGTGTTTTGCTTTGTCGAAGTTTTTCTCGTTCACACCGAGCACGAAGGTCCCGTCTTCGTTGGTTGCCGGCGCAGAAATAATCACCTGCTTCGCGCCGCCCTTCTCAATGTGAATTTTTGCCTGGTGCGCGTCGGTAAAGCGACCGGTTGACTCGATCACGATGTCGCAGCCAAACTCGCCCCATTTCTGCTCTTCGAGCTTTGCGATCGCTGTCGCATGAATCTTTTTGCCGCCGACAATGATATGGTCTTTGTCGTGCGAAACCTCTTCACCCCAGACGCCGAATACGCTGTCATACTTCAGCAGGTGAGCGAGAGTGCCCGTGTCCGTCAGGTCGTTGACTGCGACGATCTCGACATCTTTGCGGCCCCAGGCCGCGCGAAACGCATTACGGCCGATTCGGCCAAAACCATTGATACCTATCTTTATTGCCATAGGCTCGACTCCATTTCAAAAACGGCGTGTCGAGTAAAAGTAGCAGGGCGCGCAAGATCTGCGCAAAATAGCGCCCGAAGGGGCTCTCAGCGCGTTCCGAAACGGCCGCGTATTTTCATGCCTTGAGTCGCTTCGGTGCGTTTCTCTTTGCGCATGATCTGTTCAACGTAAGTAAGCTGGATATCGTATTTGTGAGCAATCTCTTTAGCCGTTGAACCGGAGTTGTATTCATTGACCATTTTGACGACCTGTCTGTCGGTGAACTTTGAACGGGGGTGGTTTTCGCCCTGGTGGCTGTCGGGGTTTAACGGCACCATGCGAACATGACGGGGATTCACGCATTTATCGTTTTTGCACGCGTTTTGCGGAATTGTGCGAAAGTTGCGGCGCTTGCCCTGCGCCGGATTTTCCATGATGTATTTGCGCGCATCGACGTTCAAACGATCGCCGCGCTGGGCGTTCACCGTCGTCACGGTGGGATATCCACCCCGAAACGCCCCCTGCCATTCGAAGCAGGCGCCGGTTACGCCTGCGCGTATACGCGAAGGCTTTTTGACCAGCATCATAAACACCATATGCGCCTTGAGCTTTGCGGGGCGCGGCATCTGCACTTCTTTTTCGAGTATGCGGTCTGCTATCTCTAGCAGCGTGTAACGGGCAGTACTGAATTTTTCGGGAAATCGCCGCAAGAATACTGCAATTTTTTCAATATTGACCTTCTGCAGCGCCGGCCGCGCGCTGTACGGTGATAGGTCGGTGCGTACCCGGTGCGCGTTTCTTTTGCGCGCGCGGGCTTTCCCGAAGGCAGCTGGCTTGGGGGTTCGGCGTGCGGCTCTTATGCGCATTCGTCTCTCAGTACATGCTATCGATCAATTTTGCGTACTTGTCTGCGATAACATTCCGTTTCATTTTGAAGAGGTTGGTAATCTCATCACCTACTTCCATCGGCTTTGGTAAAAAACGGAAATCGGTTACCCGCTCAAAACCTTTGAACCCGTTATCGGCCGAAACCTGGCGCTTGACGATCTTGTTGAAATGATCGACGAGTTCTTTGTTCTTGTTCAGATCTGACGAAGCATCGGCGGTAATTCCCGCAATCTCTTTCACCTTATCGAAATTTGGCCAAACCAGCGCGGTCAGAGTCTTTTTGTCCTGGCCGACGACGATAATCTGGTTGATCTGCGCGTCTTCGAGCAGCTTATTTTCGATCGGCACCGGTTCGACGTTTTCGCCGCCGAGCAGAACGATCGTGTCTTTCGCACGGCCGCGAATCGAGAGCGTGTTGTTGAAACTGAAAAAACCAAGGTCGCCGGTGTTGAGCCAACCTTCTTTATTTATGGCTTTTTCGGTCGCTTCCTGATTCTTGTAATAGCCTTTCATGACCTGCGGTCCGCGAACGTGAATCACGCCGATTTCCCCGGTGCGAACCCGCTCGCCTTTGTCGTTCAGAATCGCCACTTCAGTACCGTTTGGCACAAAGCCCACGCTTCCCTGAATGATCTTGCCCTCTGTGCGCACCGAAATGATCGGCGCACACTCGGTCATGCCATAACCTTCATAAACTGGAATGCCGATCACGTTAAAAAACTCGTCAACATGCGCGGGTAACGCGCCCCCGCCTGATATACTGCCGCGAAAACGGCCACCCATCGCTTCGCGAATCTTAGAGAACACCACACGATCGGCAAGCCGCGCCGGCACGTAGAGGCTCGCCGCCGTCAGGGCAGACGTTGCTGTACGCGACAGCCTGTCAGAATCGCTTTCGGCTTTTTGCATCAGCTCGTTGCCTGCGAGGTAATCGACCGCCTTCTTGTATTCTTTCGTGATGCGGTACGCGGTCTCAAACATGACCTTGCGCGCCTGCTCAGACTTTTCAATACGCTGCATGATGCCCTGGTAGAGGCTCTCCCAAAGGCGGGGAGCTGAAGGCATAAACGTGGGTTTTACTTTGGCGAAATCATCGCGCACATCACGCACGTTGGTATAATAGATGGGAATTCCCTTCGCGATTGCACCGTAATCGACCGCTCGCTCAAAGATGTGCCAGACGGGCAAGAGCGACAGCATACTATCGTCTGGCCTGAGGCCGATGGCTTTCGGCACTTCGTTAATGTTATAGACCATGTTACCGTGTGACAGCATCACGCCTTTCGGCATGCCGGTCGTGCCCGAGGTGTAAATGATCGTAAAGAGGTCGTCGCTCTTCACGCTTTCAGAGCGCGCTTTCAGGTCGTCGAGTTTCTCGCCCCGCAACGCAGCACCTTTTTCGAGCAGTTGCTGAAGCGTCAGTATATTTTCTTTCGCCCCCTTGAATTTCGGGTCGAGTACAATAATTGTGGTTACGCCGGTGTCTTTGATGACCGATTCGAGCTTTTTCAGCGTGGCGTCGTTCTCGACGATGCAGATTTTACATTCTGCATGCGACATAATATACTTGATTTCATCGAGCGTTACATCGGTACCGCGCGGCACGTTGGCTGCCCCGGTAAGCAGCACGGCAATGTCAGACGTGATCCATTCGACGCGATTATCTGCCAGCAGGCCGATTTTGTCGCCCGGTGCCACGCCGAGATCCATAAGGGCGATGCCTAGATTCTCAGCGTTTTTCAGCACGTCGCCGTAGGTTGTGCCGACGAAGTCTTTTTTTTCGGTCTTGGCGTAGAACAATTTCTTCTTGCCGTAAAGCTGGTTTGACTGGTAAAAAATTTCGTTGATTGTACTGTATGCCATCTGCCCGAATGCGTTTGCGAGCGCGGCGGTCAAGTTATGTTCAGCACGAAAAACGCTATACGCAGCCGATTTTTTTCCAAACAGCACCCCATGGCACTGCCCTACCGCCCGAATGTCGGCATCGTCATCTTCAACGCACAGGGATTCACCCTCGTGGGCGAACGCCTCGACAGCCCAGGTTCGTGGCAATACCCCCAGGGCGGTGTCGATGAAGGCGAAGAGTTTGAGGCAGCGGCCAGGCGCGAGCTCTACGAAGAAACGGGAATCGCCGATGCGGATTTTATTGCGCACACAGAAGATTTTCTTTATTACGACTTTCCCCCGACGCTGGTAATCCCGGGACTTACCGACCGCTTTCGCGGACAAAAACAGCGCTGGTTTCTTGCGTACTGGAACAATGCTGCCGAAGCGGCGAACCTAAAGACTCACACGCAAGAATTCGCCCGAGTCGCATTTTTACCGATGGCTGCGGTGACCGACCAGATTGTGGCCTTTAAGAGCGGCATCTACAAAACCCTCGAAAAAGACTTTTTGCCCAAAATCGCGGAACACCTGAAAGCCGGGCCGCCTAAACCCCGCAGCGTATCGTGATTGGCCTTGACCGGGTCTTTCGGCGGCAGATTGTGCTGTATGGATTTATCTCTCGTTGAGTTTGGTCTGGAGAACAAGGGGCTTCTCAAAAAGTTCGCAAAATTCCCATGGAAGCATTACTCGCTCAGAGAGAAGTATATTCCGCAACTCAATGCAGAACTGCTCGGCAGCAGACTGCTCGGGGTAAAAGGCCTGTTCACAAAAGATCATCCTTATCACAAAAATGCCACTGTCAGGCATTGGCTTGCCTACCGCGACGGCAAGATCGTCGGGCGCATTTCTGCGTCGGTCAACAAGATCTATAACGATTACCATAAGTCGTCGATCGGCAATTTTGGTTTCTTCGAGAGCGTGAAAGACGATGCGGTTGCCTCTGCGCTTTTCAAAGCTGCCGCCGACTGGCTGCGCAATCAGGGCGTCAAAACCATGCGCGGCCCGGGACAATATGGTAATGCAACGCACGAGATACAATCGTGGGCAATGAACAGTTTTCAGGACGCGCCGACCGTTGAGCTGACCATGTCGAAATGGTTTTACCCGAAGATGGCTGAGAAATTCGGCATGTACAAGGCAAAAGACTACTACGCTTACCTGAATCCCGTTGAGAGCATCGAGTGGGATAGAGACAATAAACTGCTCGAACGCATGACGACTCGGTCTCGCTTTCGTATTCGCAAGATGGATATGAAAAACCTGCGTGCCGAAGTCGACAAAGTTATAGAGATCTACAACGAAGCATGGAAAGACAACTGGGCGTTTCTGCCGCTGACGAGCGACGACGGTCAGGTTATGGCTGAAACCCTCAAGATGGTAGCCGACCCCAATCTGCTGCTCTTCGTCATGGACGGCGACCGCGAGATTGCCGTGATCGGCACCCTGCTCGATCTGAATGAAAAATTTCTGCGCAAGCGCAGCATCTTCGGTAACTCAGACATCGTACGACTGCTCAGATTCTTTTTGGGCAAGAAGAGCATCTCTCGCGCTCGCATCATGTTCTTTGGCATACGGCCCGAATACCGTAAGCAAGGCATCGATGCAATGGTACTCTTTGCGACGCGCAACTACTTGTACGAGCATACTGCTGTGCGCGCAGTCGAGGCATCACTTGTTCTCGAAGAGAATATGGTCCTGCGCAATCTGTTCGGGCACTTCAGCGGCATCGAATACAAGAAGTACCG
Organism: uncultured Leptospiraceae bacterium; assembly: GCA_942492915.1. GTDB lineage: Bacteria > Spirochaetota > Leptospiria > Turneriellales > Turneriellaceae > Turneriella. The sequence continues at coordinate 483,736 of OW818662.1, read as the reverse complement.
CATTTACGACTACGATCTGTAGCTGTGATCATCGACGTTCGTGTAAAACCCCGCAGCAAGCGCCTCGGGGCAGAATTCGACGCTGACGGCACGCTGGTACTGAAGATCCATGAACCGCCGGTAGACGGCAAGGCGAACAGGGCAATTATAGAAAAGGTCGCCGAACTCTACGGGGTGGCAAAATCGCAAGTAACGATCGCCAGCGGCGAGTCAGCCCGTACCAAAAGGATTCAAATTCCCGATGGTTCAACGCTGCGGCGCGCGCCAGGCTAAGAGTTTCTGCCGCAATTCAAGTTAGCGCTGCCACAATGGCGAGAATAACATATGAACATTGACCCAATTTCTGATCTTTCGGCCCGCATGGCCGACATGAGCCAGATGCTGGTCAAGCTGAACGACGCAAAGCTTGCGCTCGATGAAAAGATGCTGCAGGTAGCAGGTGAAGAGGCAGGTCAGGCGCTCGCGTCTGGTTCTGTCGACACTTTCGCCTGACAGGCCCGTTTTACTTCCACAGCGCTTCGACAAACTCGCGCACTCGACCGAGACCCTTCTCAATCTGCGCTTCGCTCGTCGCATAGCTGATACGAAAGCCGTTTTCATAACCAAACGCCGACCCCGGGACCACCGCCACGAGTTTTTCATTCAGAAGGCCGGTGCTGAAAATTTTTCCCGTATCTGTCTCCCCTGTACGCTTCGCCAAATCTGCCCAACCCGGCGCGGCCTTTAGCCCTTCGATATCGGGAAACAGATAAAACGCGCCCTGCGGTTTGAAAACTCGCAGGCCTTTGATGCCAGACAGCAGGTCGAACGCGAGATCACGGCGTTTTTCAAACACGACGCGCATGTCTTCGACGCACTTCTGCTCTGCGTTGAGAGCCACGACTGCACCCTTCTGCGAGAAGCTCGTTGCATTCGACGTCGATTGCCCCTGTATCATATCCATCGCGCCGATAATCTCTTTGGGGCCACCCGCGTAGCCGAGGCGCCAGCCGGTCATCGAATAGGCTTTTGAAAGACCGTTGATAACGACTGTGCGCGGACGCAATTTCTCAGACGCAGTCGCAATATTCAGAACTTCAACACCATAGCTGAGCTTTTCATAGATGTCGTCTGTGACGATCAGCAGGTCGGGATATTTTTCGAGCGCCGCTGCGAGCGCACGAATTTCGTCAGGCGTGTACGTTGCGCCCGTCGGGTTCGAGGGGGAGTTCAAAATAAAAACCCTGGTCTTCGCCGTAACATTTTTTTCGATATCTTGCGCGGTCGCCTTGAAGCCGTTTTCGAAACTCGTGTGTATCAATTTCATTGTACCACCCGCGAGCCGCACAATATCTTTATAACTCACCCAATACGGCGCGGGACAGACAACTTCATCACCCTCGTTGATTACTGACAGAAAGAAATTATACAGAACTTGTTTGCCGCCGGTACCGACGATAATCTGGTTGGGTTTAAAATCCAGCTTATTATCGCGCTGAAACTTGGCGATGATCGCCTGCTTCAGATCGGGAATACCCGACACGGGGGTATATTTGGTGAAACCGCTGTTCAGCGCTTCGATGGCCGCTGCCTTAATGTGCGCCGGAGTATCAAAATCGGGTTCGCCCGCCCCAAAGCCGACGATATCTTTGCCTTCGGCCTTCAGTTCGTTTGCGCGCGCCGTGATGGCGAGCGTCGGCGACGGTTCAATGAGTTCGAGGCGGCTGGCGAGCTTCATGGCTCACCGAAACAGGCGCATGAGACAGGGCGTCGAGCATCGAGTAGATGGGAAATTGCGGGCCTTGCAGGCGCAGCTCTGCTGTGCCTGCAAGGCCCGCAATATTCTTGCAATGTTATGTCTCATTGGCGCAATGCCGCATGGAAATTAAAACCGTCTCGCTCTATGTGATGGCGGGCTTCTACACCCTGGCAGGCATCGGGCACTTTGTTAAAACCAAATTCTTTCTGCGCATCATGCCGCCTTATGTACCGTGGCACCGGCCGATTGTTTATTTGAGCGGCCTGGCTGAAATCGGCCTCGGGATTCTGCTGCTTCTGCCCGCCTATTCGGCCTGGGCCGCATGGGGAGTTATCGCACTGCTGGTTGCGGTTTTCCCGGCGAACCTCTACCACTTCAACAGCGGCGGCGCGGGCATGCGCATTCCGCAGTGGGCGCTCGCGCTCAGACTTCCCCTGCAGGCAGTGCTGATGCTTTGGGCATACTGGTACACATGAAAATTGCAATCGCCGCAGACCACGGGGGCGTTGAGCTCAAAGACGCGCTCAAGAAAAAATTTAGCACCCTCGATTTGACCGATCTGGGCACCCACGGCAACGAATCGGTCGACTATCCCGACTTTGGCGCGGCGCTTGCCCGTCGCGTCGCAACTGGCGAATTCGATCGCGGCATACTTATCTGCGGCAGCGGTATCGGCATCAGCATCGCGGCCAACAAGATCAAGGGTATACGCGCTGCGCTTTGCCACAATGCGTACACAGCCGAAATGGCGCGCCGGCACAACGACGCCAACGTGCTCGCGATGGGTGGCCGCGTTGTCGACGAAGCGACAGCGGTTGCCATGACTGAAATTTTTCTCAATACAGAATTTGAGGGTGGCAGGCATGCGCGGCGCGTGGAAAAAATATCCGGGCTCGAGTAGCGTAACGCTGCTGTCGGGCCTCGGTCTTCTGCTTGCCGCGTTTACGCTGAGCGCGCAAGAGGGCACCAGGCCTTCGGCCACGCGGCGCAAGGTGTTTTCGGCGGGCGAGAGTTTCTTGAACTTTCAGCTGACCGATCTCGAACGCGCGAATTTTAACCGGCAAAGTACGATTCGACTCGCGAGGCGCAGCGATCGCGAGCCAACGGGCGACGACTTATGGATGAATTTTGAATCGCCTGCACTGTTTTCAAACCCCGCACACCAGTCGCTGCTCGTCAAGTCTGGCCTCGAAATTATTGCTCGCGAGGGCATGACAGGCAATGCGGGCCTCTTTACATTGCCGTCGCACCTGATCAGGTTGAAGTTACCCGCTTACCTGAACCTGTCGGGAAACACGCAGCGCAGCGAAACCGGTGATTTTACCTTTGCCTGCGAAATCGAACCGCACGCAGCCAACGCCGAACTCTTACGCCGCGAAAATTTTAAAGGTGGCCGGCATTTTCTGTTCTCGGTGGCTCTGCAAAATGGTCATGTGAGCGTGAAGCTGATAAACCTGCTCAGCCGAATCGGCGCGCCAGGTTCTGCGCAAGAAGCGGTACTCGACAGCCTCGAGCTGATTTCGATCGACAAGGTAAAATCGCAAAAGCGTAACCAGGTTCTTCTCATCTACGACGAAGCGCATGGCAGAATCGAACTCAATGTCAACGGCCGCGAACAGGCAGTACGCTTTTTGAAGCGCGAAGCTGCCGACCATTTCGTGCTGAACCTCACGCCGCTGCGCGCGGCACCGCTGGTGATGTTTTCGCCGTTTCGCGGCTATGCAGATAACGTGATGTTCACGAACCGCGTGCTGAATTCAGAAGACCTGCGCCATTTTGGAGCGCTCACCCCGTATGGCGACCGTTACACGCAGCGCCGCGGCACGCTTCTTTCAGCAATCTACGACATGGGTTTTTCAGCGAGCAATATCAATTCACTGCTTGCGGAAGCAGAAATCCCGAAGGGTACACACGCAGAGTGGAGCTTTCGCTGCCATAACAAACGGTTCGATGAAAGGCTCGCTGAGAGCGCGCTCCCCTTTATGAAGCTCGCGGCTGCGCCCGAAACCAAATGCCGTTTTCTGCAGCTGCGTGCGCGGCTCACATCAGACAATTCAGGTGAGGCGACGCCGGCTATCAAAGCGTTCACTCTCGAGTACAGGGAAAATCCCCCGCCGTCGCGGCCTTTGGCCCCGAAAGTCGCCCGGGTCTCTGCAGAATCGGTAGACCTCGAACTGATGCCCAACAGCGAACTCGACGTGGTGAAAGGCGGCCGTTATATCATTTATTACGGGCATAAAGCGTACAAAGCTGAAGGCGCTGTCTACTTCAAAAATACAACCACTGTGGGGGGCATCGTCAAGGGTGAACCCATACACCACCGCGTTCCGGTGCGGGTCGCCATAACGAATGATGTGCTGGCGCAGAACAAATTTTATGCCGATCGGAATCCGCGATTCAAGAACCGGTTTCCGATTCTCGAACCAGCGATCGGCTTCTACTTCTGGGTGACGGCCTGTGACAACGCATACAGCGACGCGCAGGAATTTGCCGACCATGAATCTGAACCTTCTGAAGCGGTTTTTGTGCGGTTCGAAGCGCGGGAATAAAACGAAAATTGGCCGACAGCGGCGCACATGGATATTTTCAGGTTCGTAAGGTTTTTTAAGGAGCTAAAATGTTCAAACGTGTATTTCTATTTATACTGACCAACATACTCGTCGTGGCGACGATTTCGATCTTGCTGAGCGTATTTGGCGTCACGCACTACGTCGAGCGCGCCGGCCGGGGCTATGGCCTCAACATGCAGAAGCTGATGATCATCTGCCTCGTATGGGGTTTTGTCGGGGCATTCATTTCTCTCGCACTTTCGAAAGTCATGGCGAAATGGATGATGGGTCTTACCATTATCGATCCTCGCGCGGCGTCGGGTAATGAGGCACTGCTGGTTCAAACCGTACACCGCCTGGCGCACGCTGCGGGCCTTACCACTATGCCCGATGTCGCGATCTATGACTCAGAAGAAGTGAACGCTTTTGCGACAGGCCCGACACGCTCGAGTTCGCTCGTGGCTGTCTCGACGGGACTTCTGCGCAGCATGAGCTGGGACGAAGTTGAAGGCGTGCTCGGCCACGAAATCGCGCACGTTGCCAATGGAGACATGGTGACGATGGCGCTCGTTCAGGGCGTCGTGAACGCATTTGTCATGTTTCTCTCACGCGTACTCGCGTTCGCTATCAGCACTGCCGTCAGCCGCAGCGACGAAGAGAATGCGTTTCCGCGTATGCTCAACTTCATTCTGACGTTCGTGTTTGATATTTTCTTTACGTTGCTGGGCTCGCTCGTCGTTGCCGCGTTCTCACGCTTCAGGGAATACCGCGCCGATGCAGGCGGTGCATCACTCGCGGGCCGCCAGAAGATGATCGCGGCGCTTGACCGGCTGCGCCGCACGCACGAACTCGTCGATAACTCGCAGGCGCCGGCAATGGCGTCTATGAAGATTTCGAACAAAGGCGGATTTCTCGCGCTCTTCTCTACGCACCCACCACTCGAAGACCGTATAGCGCGCCTTCAGCGGGGCGGCTAAACGAAAATGACTCTGCGGGTGCCCCCGCAGAGTTACATCACAGATTGAGTTTCTTTTTCGCCAGCCGGGTGTATGACCTAGCAATACTTAAGAATAAGAAAGTAACCGCAACGCCCACTGCCATACAGAACGACATTATGGCCCCGAGCGGCAGCATGGTGTTTACGAAAAATATCTGCACCTGAACACGCTGGTTGTTAATCAGTAACAACAGAATAATCAGAATGCCGGCGATTGCCAGCGTATTCAGGCGGTAAGACATGGTTCAGTAAAGAACCATTTTCAAATTTGGCTCGTGTTCGCGCTGCCGCACATCGGGCAATACTGCGTATCGTCGAGTTCATCGTCTTCTTCTTCGAGGTAGACTTCCCAACGATAGTCACAATCTTCGCAGGCATAGCTGATCGCTATTTCGCGCTCGCCGCCCACGGTCTCTTCATCGTCGTCAGCATCTTTCTCAGGCTTATCATCATCGTCATCGTCGTCTGCCGAAACCATGTAAACCGATGGTTTCAGCTGATCTTTGAGTTCTTCTTTCTTTTCGTGCATACCTACGCGTGGGCAAAATGAGTAAAGCGGGGTCAAGTATTTTTGGCAATACCCCCGTTTTTTGTTATTCTGTGAGTGCAAGAAAGCCAGAATGGCAATGATATTGACTACTTATCAGCCTTTACGTACTGAAATCAGGCGCTCAGCCTTTCTTTAACGGAGATACGACAAACATGACACCACAGAAGCCCGGCCCACTCGGCTCAGGAAGCCCCAACAAGACTATGAAGAACATCGCATTGATTTTGCTGATCGTCATCATGGCTGCGCTGACCTATGAAGTTTTTCAGGAACAACAGGGCAAAGTCCAGGAAATCCACTATTCCAAATTTCTCGACCTGATTGAAAAGCAGGCCGTCATCACGACGGAACAAAGCCCGCTCACGATTCAGGGCCACCAGATTCTGGGGCGCTTCAAAAACGACAAGAATGAAGAGCTTACCTTCAAGACGGTAATACCTTACCCTGACGGCGAACTGCTCGAACTTCTGAAAACCAAGCAGGTAAAATACTTCAAAGGCTCGGCTGTTGAAGAAAGCTTTTTCTGGCGCACGATTATGCCACTTCTGCCGTGGATTGCGATCGTCGGCTTCTTCTGGTTCATGATGGCTCGTCAGGTGCAGTCGACCGGCAACCGCGCACTCACGTTCGGCAAGTCACGTCCCAAAATCGGCCCCGATATGAAAAATCGGGTGACGTTCGCCGATGTGGCTGGCGTTGAAGAGGCGAAAGAAGAACTGAAAGAAGTTGTGGATTTCTTAAAAGCCCCGCAAAAGTTTCAGGCAATCGGGGCCAAAATACCCCGCGGTGTCCTGCTCGTTGGCCCGCCGGGCACCGGCAAGACATTGCTCGCTAAGGCTGTCGCCGGTGAGGCCGGTGTTCCGTTCTTCTCTATTTCAGGTTCTGATTTCGTAGAAATGTTTGTGGGCGTCGGTGCAAGCCGCGTGCGCGATCTCTTCGGGCAGGCAAAGCGCCAGACACCCTGCATCATCTTCATCGACGAAATCGACGCCGTCGGCCGTCTGCGCGGCGCTGGCCTCGGTGGCGGGCACGATGAACGCGAACAGACGCTGAACCAGCTGCTCGTCGAGATGGACGGCTTTGAAGAAAACGACGGTATCATCATTATTGCAGCGACGAACCGCGCCGATGTGCTCGACCCCGCATTGCTGCGCCCCGGTCGTTTTGACCGCCAGGTAGTCGTCGACACACCAGATTTCAGAGGCCGCGAAGCAATCTTGAAGATTCACGGCCGCAAGGTTCCGCTCGAAGAAGGTGCATCGCTCGAAAAGGTGGCGCGTGGAACCCCGGGATTTACCGGCGCCGACCTTGCAAACCTGATAAACGAAGCGGCTTTACTCGCTGCGCGCAATGACCGCAAGAAGGTGACTGAACTCGATCTCGACAATGCACGCGATAAAGTGATGATGGGACCCGAAAGAAAATCATTCTTCATCATTCCAGAAGAGAAGAAAATCATCGCATACCACGAAGCCGGCCATGCAATTCTCGGCGAACTGCTGGAGCATTCAGAAGAGATTCACAAAGTAACGATCATGCCGCGCGGGCGAGCCCTCGGCATGACGCAGCACCTGCCAGAACAAGAGAAGCACATGCGCACGCGCAATTACTGGCTCGACCAGCTTGTCGTATTCATGGGTGGCCGCCTCGCCGAAGAGATCGAATTTGAAGACGTGACCACCGGTGCAGCCAACGACATCGAACGCGCGACAGAAATCGCGCGCCGGATGGTGACCGAATGGGGTATGTCAGACCGCGTGGGACCGATGCGCCTCAGCGGGGCCGACAACGGCGCAGTATTTCTCGGACGCGATTATTCGCGCAAGGGTGACCATTCTGAAGAGTATTCGAAACTCGTGGATTCTGAGATCAAACGCATAATCGACACAGCCTTCGAGCGTGGTCGCACGCTGCTGAAGAAGAACAGAAAGCGTCTCGATCAGGTGGCGCAGGCGCTGCTCGACCGTGAAACGATCACAGGCGCTGAGCTGCGCGAGATCATGAGTGGGCGCAAGCTGAAACCGCTCGCCCCGCCTCCGCCACCTTCTGAGAAGAATGGCGACGCAAAACCTTCGAACCCATCTACGCCTGCGTTCGGCCAAGACCTGCTATCTGGCGCGCAGCCAGCATAGAAATCACGAGCATGATTGCACTTATGGTGCAATCATGCTCGAGCGAAAAATATGAAAAGACCCGGGCCGATTATCTACATTTTTCTCGACGGAGTCGGCATCGGCACGGCCGACAAACAGACAAATCCGTTCGCCCGATTTGATAACCCTTTTTTCGCGGGCCACGGCGGGGGTGAGTATAAACTGCCGGGAACACTGATTTCAACCGACGCGCACATGGGAATTCCGGGATTGCCGCAGTCAGCAACCGGGCAGACGGCACTTTTTACGGGCTACAACGGACCGCAAATACTAGGTCGGCATGTGAATGGCTACCCGACGTTCACGCTCAGGCCCTACTTCAAACAAAAGAATATTCTTAAAGTGATGAATGAAGCGGGGTTCAAGGCGACGCTGATTAATTCATATTCCAGCTGGTACCTGAAGCGCCTTGAACACCCGCGGGCAGAACGTATGCTATCCGCCTCATCGCTGATGCAACGCCACTCGGGGCTACCCTATTTCACGACCGAAGACTACCTCGCCGGACGCAGCCTTTATATGGATCTCAATAATTGGTTTCTGCGCAAGAATGGCCTGAAAGTTCCGTTTGTCGACCCGAAGATCAATGGGCGCAAGCTTGTGCAGATCGCCCAGAATTATGACCTCGTGATATTTGAATATTTTTTTACCGACAAGGTCGGCCATGAACAATCATGGGGTGCTGCCAAGCGCATAATTCGCCAGGTAGACAGTTTCCTGAGCGGCGTGTGGGAAGAGCTCGATACCTCTCGCGATACAGTCGTCATCAGCGCCGACCATGGCAATCTCGAAGACCTTTCAATAAAAACGCACACTCGTAACCCCGTCGGAACCTGGACATACGGCCGGCACGAACAGCAGTTCGCAAAGCGCGTCAAGGCGCTGACCGACATTCCGCAGGTGATTCTCGATATTTTTGATTTGCCATTCGCGGCAGATTTTGAACCGAGTTCTTCAGAAACTCTGAAGGACGCCATTTGAACATAGCAATCGTCGACGTAGGCTCAAACAACATCAAACTCGAAATTTTCGAGGTCAACAGCGAAGGTCTGTCGCATCTTGTGTTCAGCGAGAAATTTCCTGCGCGCCTGGGTGCCGATGTTTTCTTGACGCGCAAGCTGCGCGGGGAGAACACCGAAATCGCGATCGGCGCGCTGAAAGAAATTCACCGCATAACCCAGGAATTCAAGTGCAAACAGACAGTCGCCATGGCAACAGCAGCGTTGCGAGAATGCGACAGTACTGATTTTATCGAACGCGCACGGCGCGAAGCGCAGATTAATGTCAGCATCATCTCTGGCCTCGAAGAAGCGCGGCTCGTCTACAGCGGAGTCAGGGCGCATACCTCGCTGGGGGGTAGAAACTTTCTGATAAACGATATCGGCGGCGGTTCGACCGAGATACTCGTCTGCAATGACAATGACATCCATTTCGTCGAAAGCCTGAGGCTTGGAACCGTAAGGCTGCGAGAAATGTTCGCCAGCGAGGCAAAAGATCTGGTCAAGCTGATCGATCGCTACGTGCAGCGGTCGGTTGAACCCTTTCTGGCTGATATTTCGCGTTTTAAACCGGAAGCCGGTCTCTCGACCGGTGGTACTGCACGCACAATTCTCGAAATCTTGCGCGAGATGGGTGTCACTCTGCGCGAAGACCTGAGGCTGCCTGTGATTGAAGTTCGCGATTTCGCCGCGGTCGTCGATCAGCTTTCACAGATGAGCCGCAAAGAACTTGCAAAGCTCAAGAGCATCGATGAAGGTCGCCGTGATATCATCTTGCCCGGGGCGGCCCTGCTTCTGGCCTTGCTGAAGCACACGCGCATGACGCGTTTTATGGTCTCGCCGAACGGACTCAGAGACGGGGCCCTTGCTGATTACGTCTACAACAAGGTCAATAAGAACGTCTACCTGCGCAGCCAGGCCCAGTTTCGCGAAGCGGGCCTGACAACAATTGTCGACAAATACAAGATGGATCGCGGGCATTCGCAGCATGTTGCCGATCTTTCGGCGCAGTTGTTTGATATTTTCGTTGAGCTACATAAACTGCCCGCTGAGACGCGTGACCTGCTCAAAGCAGCCGCGATGCTGCATGACATTGGAAAATTTATTGATTATTCTCAGCACCACAAGCACGCATTATACCTGCTGGGCAATATGAACCTACCGGGTTATAACAACGACGAACGCGATATCATTGCGCACACCGCGCGTTACCACCGCAAATCGGCCCCGAAAGCTTCACATCTGGAATTTCAGAAACTGAGCGGACGAAAGCAAGAGATCGTGATCAAACTGTCTGTGTTGCTGCGCATCGCAGACAGCCTCGACCGCAGCTATTCGAGCTCAATTACCGGGCTCAGAGGCAGAAAAATCGACTCGCGCACCTGGCGCATGGGTTTTGATACGAATACAGAAAGCCAAATGGAACGCTGGGCGTTCAACCGCAAAAAAGAGAGTTTCGAGAAGGTTTTCGACGCAACGCTCGAACTCGAATAGCCACACCAGGCAATTTTCGTTCTTAAATCAACATCAGCGTTCGGCCCGGCGCTGCAGTTGCTCAAGCCAGCCGAGCTGGTGCGTTCGGTAAGCCACGGCGGCTGCCAGGGCCTTGCTGAGCGCCTCACAATTCTTTTGCTGTTGTTCTCCGGGATCTGACTTCAGGTCGAACACCCGGCATATACCTGTCTTCAGCCGCTGTGTTTTGCTCAGATCTTTGCCATAGACGGTGACGGTCTCTTCGTTTCCGTAGGCGTAAATGAACTCACGATGCACGGGGCGCAGAAGTGAGGTACCCTGAAAATCGCGCGGTGAATGCTCAACTTTCAACAAATCAAGCAGTGTCGGACCGATGTCGACGTGCGAAGTCGGAATGTCGATGCGGCCCGGTGCGATCGCTGGCGGGTAATAAAACAGTGCAGGCACTGCCAGATTCTCTTCATAGCTGTGCAATGAATGGATGTAGTTACCCTTGTGCTGCCTGAATGCTTCGCTATGGTCCCCGACAATCACCACGACCGTATTCCTGAGCGAACCTTTCTTTTCGAGCACGGTAAAGAATTTCTGAAGCTGTGCGTCGAGTAAGCGCAAATTGTCCACGTAACGATCGAGCCGGGTCGTGCCCGTGGTGATGCGCCAACGCTGGCCATAATCGTGATACGGATAGTGGGGGGCAAAACTCACATACGTCGCCACGAAAGGTTCTGCGGCCTTTGCGAGACGCGCCGCAAAAAAGTCACCCGTCTGCTCTTCGTTGCGTGCATCGGAAGGTTCGGTACGGTTCTCTTTGAAGGTGAGCTGGTCTCTGCCAATAACTTCTGAAAAACCATTATTCTTGAAGAGCCCCATCGGAAAATACCATTCGGTGGTGCAGGGAGTCACCAGAAAACTCGTAGCCGCCGCGAGAAAGGTGTTCCATCCTCTGATTTTCAAACCCCGCTTCAGGGAAAAGAAATCCACCGCGGGTTCAGGGTAAAGCCCGGTGAAGAGCGAGAAGAGCGCGCGCGGTGAACTGTTCGCGGTGGCGTAGTGCCGGCTCAGGTAGAGCGACTTGGCCGCAATTGAATGCAGAAACGGCATGGGTTTGCCTGCACCCGGCTTCGTGAGCGTTTCATCGAACACGTACCGTGCCCCGGTGCTCTCGAGTACAATGACCAGAATATTTGTTTTGCCCGCGTTTCCCGTCGAACCTTTATGATAGACCTCTGGCATGGCAATGCCATGCGCCTCAAATCGTTGCCCGCCGGCTGCTGGCTCGGCACCGAGACCCGACGGACCGTGCAGTTGGCTGAGCGCCAGCAGACCCGGGACCCTCAGTATCGGCGCGGCAATTTGCGGCGCCCAGCGGCCGGCAAACAGCGGCAGCAACAAACAGGCAACCAGCACAGCAAATTTCGCCACGTGGCTGAAGTGAAATTCTCTGATTCTTAACGCGGGCAAATTCATGTATCTCGCGAGCAGCGGCATTGCAGGGGTCAGCAGCGCCAGGCCCAAAAATAGAATATCAGGTATGCTCATCAACGAAAGCATTGTGGGTAGCGGCATCGCCGAAACGGCTTCGCGCACGAGCGCGAGGTCAAGCGGCCGCCGAAACGCGGTGAACACCCGCAGGTCCATTATGCAGATAATGGCGTAGGCAAGGTTTGCCAGGGTGTCAGCAGTGAGGGCAAGCGCCGGCGAAGAAATACGCTGCCTGAGGCGCGTCGTTACGAAACGCCAAACCAGAAGGTCGATGATTCCCCCTGAAATAAAAAACAGGCCCAGCGAAAAGGCGTCTGGTGCCTCAGAGAGCAAGCTAAAGAGCATCACGATGCGGGCAAAAACAAAGAGAATAAGAAACATGGCAGAGTATGCGTGAATAATCGATGAGACACCGCGAAAAACCTTTTTCGGCATGTGCTGCAAGCAGCCACTGCCCCATGGGTCTGGGGCTGGCATTTGAATCGAGCTGCGACGAAACCGGTGTAGCGCTGGTAGAGAACGGCCGCCGCGTCATCAGCGCGCCGTTATTCAGCCAGATTGCGATGCACCGCCCCTACGGCGGCATCGTGCCTGAGTATGCGAGCCGCGCTCACCTGGATAAATTTACACCGTTACTGGCTGAGATCCTCAATGCTAAAAGCATTGCACCGGGCGACCTCGATTATGTAGCGGTGACGACGAGGCCAGGCCTTGTGGGCGCCTTGCTCGTCGGCTACCAGACAGCGCGGGCTGCCGCGAGGCATTTTAGCGCGCCGCTCATCGGCGTGCACCACCTCGAAGCGCACCTCGCCGCGGTGCAATTATCGGGTCATGAAATCAGATACCCTGCAATCGGTATGATACTCTCAGGGGGCAATTCTGCAATATTCAGACTTCTGGGGCCGGGGCGCACTGAACTCATCGGCGATACGCTCGACGATGCGGCGGGAGAAGCCCTCGACAAAGCTGCGCAGATCATGCAACTTGGGTATCCCGGTGGCCCCGAAATCGAGCGGCAGGCAGAGGCGTTTCTGACAAAAAGGGGGATTCAGACCGGCGAAGAATTCTTGCTCGACTCAGAGAATCCTTTTCCGCTGATTCTAAAGAGTCTCGAACGCGAGAAAGTGCAATTCAGCTTCAGCGGCATCAAGACGGCACTGCTGCGGCGTTTTGACGCGCAGCACCCCGCAGAGGTTCCCGCGCTTGCCTTCTTCTATCAGGAAAGAATCGTCGAACACATCGTGCGAAATCTAGGCCATGCAATCGCGGCGACGGGCGCACTACCTGTCATAGCCGCTGGCGGGGTGCTCGCGAACGGCCGACTGAGGCGTGCATTGCAGTCGCAGTGTGAAAAGCTGGGGGTGTCGCTGACAATACCCGAAAACAGATACTGCACCGACAATGCGGCGATGGTCGCGGCTGCCGCGCAGCTCTACTTTGAGCAAAACCTTGTGTCGCCTTATAACGATATCACTTCAAACAATACCTTCGCCGCACCTGCATCATCAGGGAGCCTCTAGAATATGCCAACTGCGGGAAAAACCAGCGGCAAGTTTGCCGCGTTCTGCCGTAAGCTTGAAGGTGGCACTCAGCATGTGCCTTACATATTCTACGTCGGCGAAAGCGCAGAAGAGCTCGAAGAGTTGCTCTCTGTTATGCGGCAGAAGCTCGTAGCAAAATTTGGCACCTGCGATGAAGTGCACATTTCGGGCATGGATAACGAAAGCGCGAGCTGGCACGCAGAACTGATGACGATGCCGATGTTCCCGGCGGGACGCCTGATTCTCGTGCGCCACGCAGAGGCTCTTCTGAAACGTATCGACGCGCACGCGCGCACCCTGCAGAACTACCTGCACGATATTCCGCAGGCTCCCGAATTCACCGTCACGGTCTTGCAGTTCAGAGAGAAAAAAATACCGAAAAAACTTCAGGTAGTCGAAGACCTTGCACAGGTCTACGAAGACGTAGCGATGACGGGTTCAGAACTCGTTGACCATCTCGTTTCGCGGGCGGCGACGCTGGGGTTCAAAGCCACTCGCGACACGATCGAGCATCTGGTCGATAAATCAGCAGGCCAGCAAAAAACGGCTTTTTCAAACTTTGACAGGCTGCTTACCTTTCGCCTGCATGAAAAAGAGATTCGCATCGAAGACGTTGAGGAAGTTGCCACAAACGCGGAAAGTAATCTGCATTTTCAGCTGCTTGACCATACAGCGCACCGCAACATCGGCGAATGTATGCAGCTGCTGCAGCGCCACGCCCTCGAAAGCGGTGAACAACTGGTTGCCGCCCTCGTTCGACTGTTCAGCGAAGCACTGCGGTTCCATTATTATCGCGATGCAGGTATGCAGCTGGCAGAGATCGGGCAAATAATATCAACGCGTCCGATGACGGGCTATCCGCTGAAAAAAAGTGCCGAACGCTGGACAACGCTGATCAACAAATATTCACCCGACGGCATTCGGCTGGTGATGGATGCTTTGGTACGCGCCGACGCGCTTTGCCGCGAGACGACCGATGCGGGCCGACAGCAGGTAATTCTTACAAGCCTCTACCTGATGCTCTCGCGCGGCTCTTGACTTCTGACAATCGAAGAGCCCGGCAGGCAATCAAACGATATTGAAATACTCGAAAATTTTCGGCGAGAACGAGATATACTGCTTGCCAGCCACGTCTTTGCGTATGTGCAACAGATTCTGGTTTCTAAGTTTCAAAAGGCTCTGGTTCGCGTCTTCTACCGTGATGCCGTAGGTCTTCTTGAGGTAGTCGCAGAAGCCGAGATACGGAAGAAGCAACACTTCACCGGATGCATCCTTATGGCCCTCGAGGTTCCAATAGGCTGACATAGCTTTGAGCACGCGCGTTTCACGGCTAAACACCAGAAGCTCGCTGATCTGGTTGTCTGCATTACGAAGGCGTTCGCAGAGTTTTCGAATCATGTTTACGGCGAACGCCGTATTACCGTTCACCATGTAGTCGAAGGATTTTTTATCGATACGCAGAATTGTGCTCTCGACCACCACCGTCGCCGTGGCCGAACGCGCCGAGTCGGTAAAAAGAGCCATCTCGCCGAAAAACTCGCCGTCGCGCAGAGTCGCCAGAATCTGCTCTGCGTTGCGCGCGCGTTTGGATATATTCACCTGCCCCTGATGGATAATGAACATCTCTTCGGCGTGATCGCCTTCTTTGAAAATGGTCTGCCCGGCGTTGTACGTCGAACCGAACCTTTTGACGAGTTCTGTGCTCATGAACGAACCGGCACCCGTGAAAGAGCGTAAAACGGCTTGGCCGGCAAAGAGACTGGACTACTCATTCTTCATTATATCATCGACGGCCCCGAGCACAGTCTTGAATTTCTGAAATTGCTCGTAACTCATGGCTACGCCTTTCTTCGTGGGGGCCAGCTCGCCGGCTTCATTGGTATACCAGGTGCGAATGTGCAGCAGCTTCTTGCCCTTAAACTCACCTACCTCGACACGAATGACCTCACCCCGCCCTTTCTCGATATCTACCAGCACGTTGTTTTCCATACCTGACCATACACGGGGCGGGGTTTGTACGAAAAGCGTTTTTGACAATGCTCCAAATGGGTCAGAACGGTAAGACCGGAATCTTTTTCTTGAGGTTTCCCCTGATCTTGTTTCTCAGCGCGATCTTGATATCGGCAGCGTACGTTGAACCCAGCTTCGGGGTTGTCGATAGCGTTTTGAACTGAAAGGCCAGCACCCCCGGCGCATCTTCAGCCATCGGCCACATGTTTTCAGGGGTCAGCTGTAAAAGACCCATCGGCATATTGTACAACGGCTGGCCGCTGACCCGCACGCCTTTGAGTTCTACTGCTGTGAAGAGCATCCACTCAGACCCCGCGTACGAAGCGGTCAGCTTCAACTCTGCTTCTCCCGAACGCACGCTGAATTTGCGGTTGCTGAGTTTCGGCAGTTTGGACAAATCTGAATAACGGGCGGTGAAGGTTCCCGATGCCGTGTGTAACGCATTGGATTCGGTGTTTTGCCTGAAATCTATATGAATCTTTCGCCCATCGATACTGAGCCGCGTGCCCGTGATCTGCAGTCTATCTGCAGCGATTTGAAAATCACGCTCATCAAGGTATTTGGCGGTAATCACCGAAGTCGCCCTGAGCGTACCGAAGTTGCCCCCCGGAATCATCGCGTCTTTTACATCAATGACCAGGCCTTCGTCGGCAATATACCGACGGGGGCCATAATCGCTCTGCACCTTTGGCTTTTCGAGACAGCGCCGGTCGAACGCATCTTTTGTCAGCTGCAGTGCTGAGGCCGTCAGTGTATGCAGTTTTCGGGCTCTCAGATGAAAGCTTCCGTCAATGCGCGCCGCTGTGACGAGCACCCGGCCGTCACATGCGCCTTTTTCTTTGGCGTAGATCTGCACGTCAGAAAGCACAAACTTGCGATTAAAAAACGACACCGACAGGGTGCCGATACGCACCTCACTCGGCAGTTGATCGAGTATGAATTTCTCTATACGAAAAATGAACCACGCCGTCAGCAAGGCAAAGACAACGGCGAAGGTCAACACCGTCCAGCGAAGCAGCCGAAATACCCGGTGGGAGCGGGTTCTGTGAGAGGCTTCGTTCGTAATCAACCCGGAGGCCACCCCATGTGCCGACCTGAGAGAATGTGCCAATGCAGGTGAAAGACAGTCTGTCCACCGTGTTCACCGGTATTTGCGACAACACGAAACCCCTTTTCAAGTTTTTCTGCGGCAACAATCTCTTTCAGTGCGCGGTGCATAGCCAGAGCCGAGGCGTCATCGAGATCAAGAATGTTGTCCATATGGCGACGCGGAATCAGCAGAATGTGCCCCGGTGAAACAGGATTAATATCCCTGAACGCGATTGTATCCGCATCAGCATACACCTGATTCGAGGGAATTTTTCCCGTTACGATTCTGCAAAAGAGGCAATTTTCCATACCTAATCTCCCTGGACTGAGTCCGTCATCCGCTTTTCAACAACCCCCGGCAAGATGCCGAGCATCTCATAGCGTTGGTCTTCATAGTGTAAAATAATATCCCGCGCACCGATACGACCGAGTTCGGCCTCCACATAGGGGCTGCCGCTCAGCTGTATAATTTTCTGTTCGCGGCGCACCTCTGCCCATTCGGCGCCCATCAGCACAGGCGGCGCTGAAGCATCTTTGCTGAATTGCCTGATGATCACGTCACCGCGCGCCTGCGGGTTCGAGACAGAATTTGCCCGGGTAATGCTCGCGGCTGCGATCTCAGCGGTCGCAACAGATTTTTTATTGTAGAGAATGGTTCGGGTTCGCTGGCCCCTGCGGGCAGCAAGCGACATGAATCCGGTTTCGCGCAGCCACTCAAAATAGTCACCGAATGACTTGCTGTTTTCTTCGCGGTTAATCAGCACAACCTGGTCCCGCGCCTTGACGAGTTCAGCGCCGGCTCCGAACACTTCAGCTTCTTCACTGTATGCCGAATAGCTTTTACGCTCGATCGATACTTTTTTGCGCAAAGTCAACCGCTGCCCGTGCGGCAATGCGTCATTTTGTACGAGAGTGCCTTCATCGGCTCTGACTGCAGAATCGACATTCTTCTTTTTCTGCCCTTCTTCGGCCCGACTGAAATAGGCGCGCACGTGCCCTTGAAACTCCGCCGTATTTTTCGCTATGTTCCATTGCAGGTTGTCGGCGAGAAACAGATCTTCACCAGAGAAAATGCGCGGATTTTCACGCGAACGCAGGGTGTCTTGTATTTCTACAAACTCAGCGCTGTCAGCGTAGAGAATTCCCCTGGCAGAAGTTGCCACCACCTTGCCCCTTGCGAGAGAAATTGACGAGTCAAAGTTTCGTTCGAGCTCTGCGGCGGTGAGTTGCACTTTTTCTTTTTGCTTTTTCTTACCCGAGACCAGGGCGATAAGCTTTGCGTTGCCCCGCAGCACGGCGCGGTTCTCGCCGCGAATAAAGAGTGCCTCATCAGCAGTAATGCGCGTCGCGTTGCGCGTATCGACGATTTCTACCGGTCCCCTTGCGTACGCCATCTTGCCGTCGTCGCCGTAAACTTCAATCTGCGGCGAAGAAATGCGTACGTTTTTCGCTGTCAGCCGCGCATGGCCCTTGAGGCGAATAATGGTATCGCTCTTGTTCTCAAACGGATTAGTTCCGCTTTCTTTGATAAACTCGTCACCGCTGAACTGGAACCTGCCCCGCTTTTTGCCCTTCTGCGGTTTCATAACCGGCGGGTCGCTCTTCAGGCTCTGCGCGGGCACAGTTGTCCGCACCGTTTCGTCGCTATGCGCCTCGAACTCTCCCGAAGGTCTGAGTTTTTCGTCGGCAGATTCAAAACTGGGTATTTCAGGTTTGCGCTGTGATTTCGAAGCGCACGCGATAAGAGGGGTCGCAAAGACCGCAAGAAAAATCGACCGGCGAAGAATCTCAAAGTTCATCAGATGTTATCAAACGCACCGCGCGGCTGTTGGTGATGTAGCTGTACATCCAAATGATCATGACCGCAAATCGATTGCGAAACCCGACCAGATACAGAACGTGAATCAGAGACCACATGAGCCAAGCGATAAAGCCCGTCAGGTGCAGGCGCCCGACTTTCGCTACAGCACGGCCGCGGCCAATGGTGGCCATCGAGCCCTTATCCCAATAGTGAAAATCGGGTAAGCCTGCGCCCCTGGCCGTGGCGATAATCTTACGCGCCACATACTGGCCCTGCTGAATCGCGACCGGCGCCACCCCGGGTAACGGCTGCTGCGTTGCGCTGTCGAGGCAGTGCGCGGCGTCGCCGATGATTGAAATATCGGGATATAGATCGGGAGACAATTTTGCATTCACGACGGCCCGCCCCGCACGATCAAGCGGGCTGCCCATAGTTTTCAGCAGCGTCGACGCCGTATTTCCCGCTGCCCAGAATATGTTAGCCGCAGAGACAATTTCATCGTTAATGTAAACGCCGTCGTACATGACACTTTTCACGACTGCTCCGGTGCGCACTTCAACGCCGAGTTTTTCGAGCACGCGCCTGGCATTCTCGCCGAGCGAACCTGGAAACGCCATCAGCAAATGCTCACCCCCTTCGACGAGAATCACACGCGTAGAACGAGGATTGATTCCGCGAAATTCTTTCTTGAGCGTGTGGTGCGCAATTTCGGCAATCGCCCCGGCCATTTCGACACCTGTCGGGCCGCCGCCGACAATGACGAAGGTCAGTAACTTTTTGAGCTCCGCATCGTCTTCTTTGCCGATCGCGAGCATCGCCTCGGCTTTCTCAAACGAAGCAAGAATTTTCTGGCGGATATGCAGCGCATCGGCGAGGCTCTTGAGGCCCGGTGCGTTCTTTTCCCATTCGGGGTGTGCGAAATAGCTGTGCCGGGCCCCCGTTGCGATCACAAGATGATCATAGCTAAATTCGTCGCCTGACACAAGACGGATTTTTTTCTCACCCGCGCGTATTTCACCGACGCGGTTCATCAGCACGCGCACGTTTTTCTGGCTGCGAAAAATTGCGCGCAGCGGCATCGCGATGTGGCCGGGAGAAAGCGAAGCTGTTGCCACCTGGTACAACAGCGGTTGAAAAAGATGGTGGTTCGCCTTATCGATCAGAGTGATATAGACCGGCGCCGATTTCAGCCGGCGTGCGACAGTCAGGCCACCAAAACCACCACCGACGATGACGATGTGCGGTCGCTCGGCGCCCTGCGTTTTTGGAGGCCAGTTATGCGAGACCATACGCTACACGCGAACAGGGCGAGGTCGTGTAAAAGTCTTTTCGCCCGTTGTCGGTCAGAAATATCCCGGCAGCACCGAATTGTACTTTTTGCGCAGCGCAGTTGCGCGTTTTTCAGGCGCAGTGATGATACCGAACTTGACAGAGCCCAAGAGGGTGTTCAGTGAACCTTTTTTTGCCGCGAGGTGCGGCAGTGCAGCCTTTAACACACGCTGCGCGTTGTCCGAATTCTTTTTCACCACAGCCATAATTTCATCTGCCGTAACCGCATGGTCGTGTTCGCGCCATGAATCGTAATCGGTTGCCATGCAGATCATCTGGTAAGGCATCTCAAGTTCGCGCGCCAGTTTGGCTTCGGGCAACACGCTCATGTTAATAATGCCTGCGCCCCATGATTTATAGAGCTTCGACTCGGCGCGGGTTGAAAATTGCGGCCCTTCCATGCAGATCAGCGTTTCGTTCTCAGCCAGCGGCAAAGACAGCTGGCGAATCGCGGTCGCGAGTATCGAAGACAACTGCGCATCCATCGGGTCGCCGAACGAGACGTGCACAACGAGACCCTCGTCAAAGTACGTGTCGCGGCGGTGCCGGGTACGATCGATGACCTGATTCGGCAGTACAAAATGACCAGGAGGAATTTCTTCCTTTAGAGAACCTACCGCCGAAAACGCGACAACGGCCTCACACCCAAGCATCTTCAGTGCAGCGAGATTCGCGTGCGCGGGAATTTTTGTTGGTGGTATAAAATGCCCTTTGCCGTGCCGCGGCAGAAACGCCAGCGTTATCGACTTGCCGCCTTCTTCATACTCAGCGAGCGTTATCTCGTCAGAGGGATACCCCCATGCGGTCTTGACACGGACTTTTTGTGTGACGCGCATGCCTTCGACGCCATAAACTCCGGTGCCGCCAATAATGCCAATATCTGCCTTGAATTTCATTTTTGCTCCTCAATATTCCAATTATCTGCAGTTACAGAAAATACGCATTTGGGATTAGACGGCAAGCTTTCGCGCCACCTCTGACAGCAGCCGCACACCGTAACCGCTGCCCGATGCCGTGTAGACGTTGAACGGCTTCTTGATCATGCCCACCCCCGCGATATCGAGGTGCACCCACATTTGACCATCGTCTATAAATGCGTGCAAGAACTCGGCCGCTGTCGAAGCGCCGCCATACCGACCACCGATGTTGTTGAGATCGGCAATGTCTGAATTCAGAAGCTCACGGTACCTTTTGCCGACAGGCAGCGGCCAAACAGGCTCGCGCGATTCATCGGCTGCGGCAGTGATAATATCGCGCGCTGCAGTGTTGTTTGAAAACATACCGGCATAAAAATCCCCGAGCGCGACCACACACGCGCCTGTCAGCGTCGCCATGTCAATGATCAGGTCGCACTTGTAGTTCTGCTGTACATACGTCAGCGTGTCGGCGAGAATGAGCCGACCCTCTGCGTCGGTGTTCTGCACTTCTACCGTCTTGCCGCTGAGTGCGGTGTAAACATCGCCCGGCTTAAACGCGTTGCCCGAAGGCATGTTCTCAACCATCGCCACCGCGCAGACGACGTTGACTGCAATCTTTTGCTCGGCTATCGCGGCGAGCGCCGAGATAGCCATGGCGCTGCCTGACATATCATACTTCATTTCGTGCATGTCAGCGCCCGGTTTTAGCGAAATGCCACCCGTGTCGAAGGTCACGCCTTTGCCGACGAGGGCGAGCGTCTTCTTGGCGTTCACGTGCCGGTATTCGAGCACAATGAGCCTCGGCTCGCGCTCTGAACCCTGCCCGACCGCAAGAATACCGCCTGCCCCCATACGCGTAAGCTCGGTGCGGCCAAATGATTTGCGCGTGAGCTTGTAACGGCTCGCAATTTCGGCAGTGCGCGCATCCATCGTTTGCGGGGTCAAATAGTTGCCTGGCATTGCCTGCGCCTGGCGCATCGCGGCAACGTGCCGGGCTTCTGTGATTGCCGACGCATAGACCGAATCGGCAACCGCCAGAAAACTCTTCGGCACGACGACCACGGTTTCTTTCACCGCAACCGTTTTGCGCGCATCGCCCCCTTTCAGAAAATCCGTCGGATATTCGGCATTATTCTGAGCGACTGCCAACAGGCGCAGCGCCGTTCTAAAGCCGACCTTTTCGTAGACCTGCTGGCTTATTAGAATTTCATATTCCTTTAGCTGCCCTGCCGCCTTGGCGAGCGCGGCCGCAATTGTATCGGCAAATAACTCCGCATCGAGTTTTTCCAGAGCGCCGAGGCCAACCACCAGCCCCGAAGCAAGCATCGCCGTATTGCCAGGTTCTGCCTTGTAATAACCCGGCAGCGCCTTGGTCTCTTTCGCTTCTTGCGTCGTGACAAAGCGAACGTGCACTTTTTTCGTACCTTCTGCCGAGGTAATGCGACTGGCTATCTTCTCGGGATACGCCGGCAGCCCCGCCTTCGGTGCCTTCGCGGGAAGGGCTGGTTTCTTTTTCTGCGCCATGGGGTTTATTTGCAAAATTGCTCAGCCTGCAAAGAAAAATAGGATTGAGAGCTGAATCAGAATACGTCGCCCTAAATTACCGAAATGCAGTTTTCGCTGACAGACCGACCGCCTTATGCGCTGCTACCGCACGTGACTGACTCACCTTCACATCTGGCCTCGCTCGCCCGCATGCGCCGGGCGTCACAACGCGCCGGTTTTACTCTCGTCGAACTCATGGTGGTTCTCACCATCGGGGGCGCGCTGTTTATTCTCGCATACAATCTGCTGACAAGTTTCATGAGCGCACGCCTTTCGGGCAACCAGGATATCGCTTTTGAGGGCTATTTTCAAGACGCGCGGCGGCAGGCGATCATCAACTCAAAGACGCTCACGCTCGAGATCAACCTCGACAAGAAAACTTTCGGTCTGCGCGAATACGATCCAAAACTCGAGTTGAATCCCGACGCCTCGCTGCAGCAGCTCGCTGAGATGAAGCGCTACCGCTTTGACCGCGAGCGAGACCGGGAAAATGCAGAACAGGAAAAGCCTAAACCCAAATGGATTACCAGCGAGAAGAAAATACCAACGGTGCTCACGAAGATTCTGAGCAGTTCGGGTCTTGAGCTTACCGGCCCTATTATTTATGTGCATTTCTATTCAACAGGAAACTCTGATTCGGTCATCTTACAGTTCGGCGAAACAAACCCGAACTATGTCTACGTTCCGAGGTACAATCTTCAGCCGGTGCACCTGCCCGATTTAAAGCAGTTTGAAAGGCAAAAGGTGCTGCGCCAATGAGACTGAGTCGCCGAATACGGCATTACCTGCTGCAAAAGACGCGTCGCGGCTTCACGCTGATCGAGGTTCTCATGGCGATGGCGATCACCGCTTCGATGACAGGCCTATTGATTACGAGTGTTGTGAACGGCATGGCGATGCGCCAGCGCGCGCTCAGCCTTAACCGAGCAATCACCATGGCCAAGAAAAAGATGCACGAGATCAAGGCGCTCAATAAAACCGACAGCGGACGCGGTGACATACCCGGTTCGCCCGGGTACAGATTCGAATATGTCATTCGGGAACAGGAACTTGATCTGCAGAAAATCGCCGATGAGCTGGGCGCCGGCAGTGCCGTCGCAAACAGCGCGGCAGGCAAATATTTTAAAGAACGAAACGCCTCGGCAAAAAGCGCAACGGGTCTCACTTTCAAACTGCTCCATTTTCATGTCGAGGTTATTTGGGCTGAAAAAGAAAAATACGCGCTCGACTATTACAGAGGCCTCGGCATCTGATGCGGGCTCATCGCCAACGCGCCGGTTTTACGCTGATCGAGATGCTGATCGTGATCGGTCTTGCCGCTTTCATCTTCACAACGCTGATGGGCGTCTACATGCAGGTCAAGAAGGTAACAACGCAGCAGACGCGTGAATCAAGCCAGTCAGCTGCGGTCATCGACCTGGGAATTGCCATAAGCTACGATCTGGCGAACCTGATTTTTGAAAAATACAACGTGCGGCAGATTTTTCTCGTTGAAAAAGAATTGCACGGCGGCAAACGCTTCGACGCATTCGTTTTCCCCTCGGCAGCACTCAATGCAAACCCTTCGGTTTTGCAGGCCCGCAGCTTCATGGTCTCGTACTTTGTCGAACGCAGCCTCGACGGCCTAAACTACACTCTGTATCGCGCCGAAGACATGTTTATCGACCACAAAAACCTGTATCGGGGCGTTGCGGTTCCGCTGCTCAATTATATCGAAGAATTTCGCGTCGAAGGCTCGAACAACGGGGTCGACTACGAAGAAAGCTGGGATTACAAATCGAGGCGGCAGGTACCGCGTTACATCAGAGCGACGATCAAATACCGACCGAGTCCAAATTCTGCTGAAGTCGGTGAATATGTCGTCGACGTACGTCCCCCCATTTTGTGGAACTAAATCGGCTTCAAAGATTCCACAAGTCGGCGATAATCGTATCAGTGAAGGCGATCCCTTTTGTGGTGAGCAACATCGTGTTGCCACGAATCTGCATCCACCCACGCTGCTCTGCCATCGCAAGCACCGCTTCGACCGGTTTGTGCAGATGAGGCTCGAAGAGTCGCTTCACCCGGGCGACCGGGATCGGCCGCAGCAGCCGCAGCGAATTGATCAACGCGTCACGCGGTTGAATCTGCGGGTCTTCTTGTGGTAAATTTGATGGCGCAATATACTTCTCGAGCGACCGCACATTGAAAAAACGCCGCGCACCGGTAAACGCATGCGCGGCAACCCCGATGCCCGCGTATGGACGGTTAGTCCAATAGATCAGGTTGTGCAGGCAGGTGCGGCCGGGTTTCGCAAAATTTGAAATCTCATACCGCCCAAACCCCTTACGGTCGAGATGCTGCGCCGCAATCTGCATCTGCCTCAGCTGCCTGCCTTCAGCGGGACGCGGTACCCTGCCCGACTCGATGCGCTGTCTGAGCAACGTACCGGGTTCAATCGTCAACTGGTACAGTGACACATGCGAAACGCCCTCTGCAATCACAAAATCGAGATCGTGCAGAGTGCTGCGCAACGTCTGCCCCGGGACCCCGGTGATAAAATCGGTATTGATATTCGTAAAACCAGTATCGCGCACGATTTGTAATACGCCCGCGTAGGCCTGAGGATTGTAGAGCCTGCCAAGGTACTTGAGCACTGCAGCATCCCGGCTCTGCATACCGATGCTGACGCGATTTATACCTGCCTTGGCCCATTCATCGGCGACTTTTGCCGTAAGCGATTCGGGGTTCGCCTCAGCGGTGATCTCAAGCCGAGGCATTCGATTTTCAAAAAGAGATTCAGCGTGCGCAATGATTTCGCGAAACACGAACGCCGGCGCCTTTGATGGAGTACCCCCGCCGAAAAAAATCGAAGCGAGCCGCATACCCGGAGAATCTTCGCGCAACAGGTGAATCTGGTGCGCCAGATCCGATTTGAGTTTTTCTGTGTAACGCGGCCAAAACGCTGCATCGACGTGGCGCGCGGCGACGGAATAGAAGTCACAATAGGCGCATTTGACGTCGCAAAACGGAAGGTGTACGTAGACGCCGGCAAGACGAAAAATGGGCGTCAACATAGAGGGCCTCGTGTCCGTTCCCGCCCCTTGGACATCGTGTCTTTGGACGTCAACATAGAGGGCCTCGTGCCCGTTGCCGCCCCTTAGACATCGTGTCTTTGGACGTCAACACAGAGGGCCTCGTGCCCGTTGCCGCCCCTTAGACATCGTGTCTTTGGTCAATAATGCAACAGGCTATTGATGACCGGAAAGCCGGCAGTGCGTAGTTTCTCGCGACCATTCAGGAAGTCGAGTTCGATCACAAACAATGACTTAACTACCTCGGCACCGGCGTCGCGCAGCAGACAGGCAGCAGCTGTCGCAGTGCCACCCGTGGCGAGAAGGTCATCAATCACGGCCACGCGGTCACCTGCTTTAACAGCGTCTTCATGTATTTCAATTGCGTCAGTGCCATATTCCAGCTGGTAGGTTGCACGCAATGTCTTCCACGGCAGTTTGCCGGGCTTTCGTAACAGCACCAGCCCGACACCAAGTTCAATCGCCAATGCGCTTGCAAAAATAAATCCACGGGATTCAATGCCTGCCACTGCGTTAACTTTTTCAGATCGCAGCTCATCAGCCAGAGTTTTGATCACGAGTGCAAACGTCGCCGCATCTTGCAAAACCGGTGTAATGTCTTTGAACTGAATGCCAAGCTTCGGAAAGTCCGGTACGTTTCTGATGAGTTTGTCGATCTGTTTCGCTGTTTCGTTCATGGATTTCCTTTTTTTTAAGCCTGCAGGTCTTGCAGGCGCAGTTCACCGGGCTTCAGGTAGTTCAAAACGTAGTCACGCACTCCGTCTTCGAGAGTCGTCTTTTTCAGCGTGATGCCGGCCGCTGCGAGTTTCGCGACGTTGGCCTCGGTGAAATACTGGTAACTGCCCGCGAGCTGCGGTGGCATATCGATGTAGTTAATATTTGTTTCTTTGCCGAGAGCCGCAAACACGGCCTTGGCCAGGTCGTTCCAACTGCGGGCAACCCCCGAACCGAGATTGAAGATGCCGTTTGCAGTTCGTTTCTCAGTCAGTTGCACAATCACATCGACGCAATCTTTGATGTAAACGAAGTCTCTTTTCTGTTCACCGTCACCGAATTCGGGGCGGTTTGACCTAAAAAGTTTCAAAAAGCCGTTTTCAGAAATCTGGTGAAAAGCCTTGAAGACGACACTCGACATATCACCTTTGTGGTATTCATTGGGACCGTACACGTTAAAGAATTTGATGCCCGCCATATTTTTCTGCCAACCGTTCAAGATCGCCACTTCGTCGAAAATCTGTTTCGAATAACCGTAACGATTGATCGGCTTCAGGGTAAGGCTCGTTGCGTCATCGTCGTCGAACCCCATTTCGATACCGCCGTATGTCGCCGCGCTTGAAGCGTACACGAACCGGATACCTTTTTCGAGCGCGTACTCAGCGAGCATGCGCGTGTACGCATAGTTGTTCGCCATAAGGTAGTCACCGTCGGTTTCCGTGGTTGCAGAACAGGCCCCCATGTGAATAATTGCGTGGGCACTCTTGTATTGTCCCGCGTGCAGTGATGCAAGAAAGGCAGATTTATGTATATAGTCCCGATATTTGAGTGAAACGAGATTCTTCCATTTTGTCGAATCGACCAGATTATCGACGATCACAATGTCGTTTTCGCCGAGCCTGTTCAGGTGGGCGACGACAGCACTGCCTATGAATCCAGCTCCCCCGGTGACGACGACCATGGGTTCAAACGGGCGGTTCAGACAGAGTGAAAAGCACAAACGCTTGTCCGCGTGTCTGACTCTCATTTTTGGGAGCTAATGACATTCAAGGTCCTTATTATCGAGGATAATCACAGCTTCATCGACAGCCTCAAGGTGATGCTGCGTGATCTGCCACTCGACTTTGCGCAGGCTTTTCGCTACAATGACGCGATTCAGCTTTTGGATAAATCAGGCGTGTTTTTTAATCGTTTGCAGGCTGAAAAACCGGAGCACGCTGCAGCAGATGAAGCCGGTGCTGTTATTGAGTCGGTCAAATCAGGCAAAGAAAGAGCTTCACAAGCGGCGAAGCTATACAATGAGGGCGGGGTTTTTCTGGTGATTGTCGAGCAAAATACGGAGTCGAGCATGAAAGGCACCGACTTCGTTGCGCACGCAGTGAAACGCTATCCGGGGCTCGCCGAGAGTGATTTTGTCATTCTGACCCACCGCATGGACGCAGTGCCGCAACGGACGCATGGTTTCCCGGTACTTGAAAAACCGCTGCGCGCGGTACAGATTCGCCAGATTCTCACGCAGAAAATTAGGCAAGCCCAGGACCTGGTCGACATGCAAGACCGGGTCGTGAACGAAAAGGCCGAGTCGGCGGCCAAGGCCGCAACAGAAAAACCGGCGCGCAAAGGCCTCAGAGATTTGTTAAAAATGAATCGCAGCTCAGCGACCGAAGGGTCGCCTGAACCCGAAGAGAAAAAACCGGCGCGCAAGTCCCGTAAAACCGCGAAATCCGCACCGGCAAAAAAGAAAGCCCGGGCAACCGCAAAGAAATAATTTTTTCACAGCCGACAAAGCAGTTACCGGGGGCATCTAAGTATCACGCAGCAGCCGCTCGGTCTCTGCGATAATTTCAGCCAACGCCATCATCTTCCCCTGACCAACATCGCCGCACACTGCTTCGCCGTTGGCCGAATCGAGTATGGTATAACCATAGCTACGGCAAACGTTCAGTGAAGCCTGCGTCGCCGGGTGCGCGTACATCGAAGGATTCATAGCCGGTGCGAGAGCCACTTTACCCTGGTAGGCCAGCAACGTGGCCGCAAGAATGTCATCCGCACGGCCGTGGGCAGCACGCGCGATAAAATCGGCGCTGGCCGGGGCAACCATGAGCAGCTTCGCGTTGGTGCGCAGATCGATGTGCTCCATTGCACTGAGGCCGTGCCCGGCATCGTGCGCCGCGTCTGTGGCGACCGGGTTTCCTGAGAGCGCCTCAAACATTACAGGATTAATCCAGGTTGCGGCGGTGCGTGTCATGACGACATGTACATCGTGCCCTTTTTTACTCAGCTCGCGCACAATATCGCAGGCGCGGTACGCTGCGATCGATGCTGTGACACCAAAAATAATTTTCATAGGTCGCTCCTGGGCCAAAAATCATACCCGCAAGTAACGAAAGTTTCCATCGATGGGTAACGGAGAAAAAAACCGCATCGCCTGCGTGGGCACGGCGACTCTGCCATTGTTGAGGCTGTACCCCTTCAGAATGGCACGGGTACGCGACAAGTCTGCTCTCCCATGCGCGTAGCCCCATGCTGCCAAATAGAACGCGTGGGCGCGCGCGATTGCGCGTTTCACGAGATAGTCAGGAGAAATGGTGCGCTCACGGTTTGTCAGCGGATCGCGATAGGTTTTGAGATCAGATATTTTGAAACTATTGCCTTTCGAGCGTGCGAGATATGCACCGTAAGACGCGGCCGGGTACAGCAAACTGCTGTTGAAGTGTAGCTTGTCTTTGCGCTTGTGGTTGTACCACAGGCCAGAACGCGCGACACCGGCATTTTGAAACAGACGATTGAAACGGTTCTGCTTCTTATAGCACCGCTTCACAACCTTAAAAAACGGATGCAGGCGGATATTGCTCACTGCTGCGTCTGCGGTGCCGAACTCGGCTGCAGCCTGCTCGGGCCACGCGCGCAGTATCGCGCGCGCATAGAATGCGAGCACGAGGTCTTTCCATCTTTCGGGTAGCGTCATTTTCTGCTTTGCCCGGTACCTCTTCAGGTCTGAATCAAGCGCAGACAAATTATAGAGGTCGAGCACGGTTTCCATGGCGCGGTGGCGCGCCTCGACGCGCAACTTTTCGCGCCGGTCAGTATCGTAATAATTCCCAGAAAAATAGTACACAATCGGGTGCATCACCGTATCGAGTGCGACATGAGACAGATAGCCGAGTACAAACAGCAACAGGGCGTCATGCTCATCAGTGGAAAACGCGCGACCGAGGTTTATATCCCCCTGTAACGAAGGGTCACCAAGAATATCGAGCATCGCGAAAACGTGCGCGAGAGAATCTTCACCATGCGTGCCGTGTATCAGCTCTCCCCAGACGAGGCCGCGGTGCCTTACTCTTACTTCCCACGGAAGCTTGATATCGTAGAAGAAAATATCGGGCGAGATCGATCCGAAATAGAGCAACTGCGGAAATTTCTCGGTCAAAAAATAGATCTCACGACCAACGCGGTGCTTGCGCTCTGGCGCTGAAGCGGCAAGCGTGTGCGCGGCTCGCTCAGCGAGAATGCAGTGCGTAATTTCTTTGGGCACCCTTAGAATCCGCGGGTAGTCACCGGCTATTGCTGAGCGATAAAATCTTTCAGCAGCTGCGCCTCAGATTCCGTTCGTTTGAGCCGGGCAGATATAATGTCATCCAGCGAAATCAGCCCAATCGTGGTTGCGCCGTGCACTACAGGTAAGTGGTGAATGTGGTTCTCGGTCATCGAGCCGAGCGCCTGATCGAGCGGCGCATCGGCAGAAATTGTGGTGAGGCTTTTCGACATGACCTCCCACACTTCTACCTTTTCGAGCTGCGTGTAGCGTTCTGCGATCAGACGAAGCACGTCTTTTTGTGTGATTATTCCAATAACCTCGCCGGCCGGTGTCGCAATCAGAAGGCCTGTTTCTTTAATCGCGAGCATATGCCTGACAGCGGCGAGCACCGAATCTGACTGCCTGACCTTCGGCATCGGCTCGGCTTTGGCTTTCAAAATATCTTCTACGCGCATAGTTTACCGGCTGATTGTATTTCTCCGCGATGTAAAGGGGATTTTAGGGTGCGCCGAACTCTTCTGCCTGACTAAGGCGTTTTCGCCAGACCATCGATATACTGGTGGTAGCGATCGCTTTCACCCTTGCGCGACGAGAACCCCCTGATGCTGACACCAATTGCCAAATCGTTTTGCGGCGTCACACCTGTGTAACTGATCTGCGTGAATACTGTGATCGGCTGCTGCAGCTTGAAAATTACGTCAAAACTGAATCCCTTCTGGTGCACCAAGAATTTCTTGAGTTCAGCATCGGTCACAACGAGCCGCATTCCGCCGCGCGAGATATCACCCACGGACTGGCGCTTGTTGATAAGCATCGTGTTAGAATCGCGCATCTGGTCGACCATTTCGAACGCGAGCATTTTGAGTTCAAGGGCCGTATCCATGCCGAGTTTTTTCTGGTGCGAGATGAGCTGTATATACCCAAGCGGTATCGAGGCGCCGTCGTGCCCGAGATAGATAATTGGCACGATCATCTCTGAAATAATCTTTTTCTTACGATAGTCTTCCATCACAGTACCAATTTCGGTATTCAGGTGTTCGCGGTAGTCAACGAAGCCATCGGTATCTTCAGGCATATAAGAGAGCAGATCTTGTGTATCATGCACCATCAAAATCTTGTTCGTCTTGCGCACAAGTTCGGTCTTTTCATCGGCCTTCTCGAAGATCTTGACCTTGACCTCGTCTGCAAACCCGCTTAACCTTTGTTGAAATTTTTCCGGTGTATTTTTACCGACGTTGGCACATTAAAGAGCGAAGCGTTGATAGTGTTGCGCGCAGCGCGAATATTGTTCACGACGACAAGGTCAGAGCTCATCGCAAAACGCTGCGATTTTCTTTCGTTTGCTGCGATGCGAATATGCCCAACGGAAATTTTATACTGCGTGTTAATGAGTTTGTCTGTGACGACACCCACAATCTCGAGTTGTTTGTTAAAGGTGTGATAAAGGGTTATGTCGCCTTCGATTTCCCGCAGAGAATCGACGATGAGAAAATTCGGCTCTTTGAAATCCAGAATTTTCACTTCAATTTTTTCGTAAAATCCCTTGATCAGATACGTTTTGCCAGCGGCATACTGGCGCAGCATGTTCGGCAGCTTCGCTGGATCTTCGATAACCTGAAATTTGCGCTCAACGCGCTCTTTGAATACTGACATGATCAGGAGAGCGATGACAGCATCTCGCGTACTCTGTCAAGGCGGGTATTATAGTCGACGAGCTTCTGCTTTTCGGCTTCAACCAGCTCCGCCGGGGCGCGGTCGGCGAACTGTGGCGAACTGAGTTTCGCTTCAACAGACTGTTTACCCTTCTCGATGCCCTGTATCTCTTTTTCAAGCCGTACTCTTTCGCGCTCGATGTCGATCGAGCCGGCAAGGTCGAGGTAGACCTCGACGCCTTTTCTGACGACTGCATGGATCATTTTGGCCTCAGGTTTGCCAAATTTTACTTCACCGAGCCTTGCGAGGCTTGTGAGAAATGCGGAGTTGGTACGCACGAAATCCGACTCAGCTTTGTTTTCGAGCGCTGCGTAGACGGTAATTTTTGCCCCAGGTTCGACCGAAAGTTCGGCGCGCACCTGGCGGATTTTCCCCGCGATCTCGAGCATGACAGCAGTGTAATTGCCGCCCTTTTCAGCGACGCCATGCGCCTTGGGCCATTCGGAGACGATGAGTAACTTACCGTCATAACCCGGCAGGTAACTGGCGAGTTCTTCGGTGATGTAGGGCATCGCGGGGTGCAAGAGTTTGAGCGCCGCGCCGAAGACGGTGTAGAGCGTATAGAGCGCACCGGGTTTCATCGCTTCGTCTTTCATCGCGACTTTACTCATTTCGAGATACTGGTCGCAGAAAGTTTTCCACAGAAAGTCATAGATCGCGAGTGCATAGTCTGAGAAGTGAAAGCCTGCGAGCGCGGTGTCGCATTTTTCGATGCAATCATTGAGTTCGCGCAGCACATATTCGTCGATCGCCGAAAGTTTAGGTGCGACTTTGGGCAGCTCGTAGTTCTCTGGCGTGTTCATCATGATGAAGCGCGCGGTGTTCCAGATTTTATTGCAAAACGCCTGGTAGCCCTTGAGGCGTGCCTCGTCGTAGATGATGTCTTTGCCGTCGGGCATGATACTGATCAGAAAGAAACGGAAGGCATCGGTGCCGTATTCATCCATCTTTTCGAGCGGGTTGACGACATTGCCTTTCGACTTCGACATCTTCTGGCGGTTGGCGTCGCGCACCAGCGAGTGGATGATGACTTTGTCGAACGGCGTCTTCTGCATAAAATGCATGCCCATCATCAGCATCCGCGACACCCAGAAGAAGATGATATCGAAGCCGGTGACCAGAGTTGAAGTCGGGTAGAAATTCTTGAGCATGTCGCTCTGTGGCACTTTGCCTTCGGGCCACATGGCATCGATCTGGGGTATCTCTTGTGGCATGAGCGTTGAGAACGGCCACAGCGCCGATGAGAACCACGTATCGAGCACGTCTTTGTCGCGTTTGATGTTTTTCGATTTGCAGTGCGAACATTCGGTGGCGTCGCTGATGCTGACGGTGACGCCTTCGCAGTCGGTGCAGTACCACGCAGGTACCTGGTGGCCCCACCACAATTGGCGGCTGATGCACCAGTCTTCGATCTTCTGCATCCAGTCGAAGAACAGGTTTTCCCAGCGTTTGGGATAAAACTGGGTCGCGCCTGAGGTGACGGCGCTCACGGCTTTGTCGGCGAGCGGGCGAACTTTGACGAACCACTGCAGTGACAGGCGCGGTTCGACGACGGCCCCTGAACGGTACGAGTGGCCGACGCTCTGCTTGTGCGCGTCGATCTTTTCCATCATTTCGCCAGCTTCCAGATCTTCTACGATTTTCTTGCGGCATGCTTCCCGGCTGAGTCCCTTGTATGGCCCGGCGAGGTCGTTCATGTGCGCCGAGTCGGTCATGATGTTGGTGAACGGCAGCTTGTGGCGCGTGCCTGTCGCGAAGTCGTTGAAGTCATGCGCGGGCGTCACTTTAACCACACCGGTGCCGAAATCTTTATCGACGGAGTCGTCGAACACAATCGGAATCAGTTTGTTGATGAATGGAACTTTTGCTTTCGCGCCTTTCAGATGCGCATATCTCTCATCTTCGGGGTGCACCGCGAGCGCTTCGTCGCCCAGAATGGTTTCAGGGCGCGTCGTCGCCACGAGCAGGTATTTGTTACCATCGTGCTCTACCCCCTCGAGCGGATAGCGCACGTAATAAAGATGGCCGTTCACTTCCTTGTGCTCCACCTCGATGTTCGAGAGCGCCGTCTGGTCTTTCGGGCACCAGTTGATCATGCGCTCGCCGCGGTAGATCAGGCCTTCATTGTATAGGTGCACAAACACGCGGCGCACGATGTGGCTTAGCCCCTCGTCCATCGTGAAGCGTTCCATTTCCCAGTTCACGCTTTCGCCGAGCTGGCGCTGCTGGTGCGTGATCATGCCGCCCGACTCGGCCTTCCACTGCCAGACGCGCTCTTCAAATTTTTCGCGGCCCATGTCTTCGCGGCGCAGGCCCTCTTTCGCGAGCAACTTTTCGACGACGTTCTGCGTCGCGATGCCCGCGTGGTCGGTGCCCGGCACCCAAAGCGCAGCCTTGCCGAGCATGCGCTGGTGGCGGGTTAAAATATCTTGCAGTGTGTGGTTAAGCGCATGGCCCAGGTGAAGAGAACCGGTGACGTTGGGGGGAGGTATAACAATACTGTAACAATCTTCCGGTTTGAGTTCTGAATCCTTCTTACCGGTATTCTTGTGGTAATCGAAGTACCCTTCTTTCTCCCACACCGGGTACCACTTTTCCTGCAGTCCCTGTGGATTATAAAGAGAGCCGAGTTCTTTCGTCGCCATGCGTTAGTGCGCGATTCTCATTCAGGGCGAAAAGTACAAGGTACAATTCAACCTGCAGCGCCTGCGCTGCAGGTTGAATTGTAGCAAACGCTACAATAGCACTTTACCCAATAACGCGTCGATAGATTTCGACCTATGTTTAAAGACAGAGTCGCCGTTATTACGGGTTCGCAGCGCGGTATTGGCCGTGCGATTGCAGAGTCACTCGCTGAAAAGCAGTGCAACATAGTGATCTCAGATATCAACGCCGAGGGTGCGCAAAAGACCGCCGACGAAATCGCCGCAAAGTATGGCGTGAAGGCGATCGGCGTCGGCTGCAACGTCACGAAAAAAGATGAGCAGACCGCACTCGCCAATGCAGCGGTAGAAAAACTCGGCCGCCTAGATATTTGGGTGAACAACGCCGGCGCGATTCGCGACGATCTGCTATTGCGCATGTCTGAAGAAGATTGGGATCTCGTGCAGAACGTGAATCTCAAGGGTGTGTTCTTCGGCATTCAGGCGGCGACAAAAGTCATGATGAAAGCCAAGTATGGCAAGATCGTGAACATCTCATCAGTTGCGGGCCTCGTCGGCAGCGCGGGCCAAGCGAACTATGGTTCGGCTAAAGCCGGAGTGATTGCGATCACGAAGACTGCAGCGCGTGAATTTGCTTCGCGCAACATTACTGTCAATGCCGTCTGCCCGGGCTTTATTCTGACTGACATGACGAGCAACCTGCCCGACAGGTGGAAAGAAGAAGTCATTAAACAAACCCCGCTACCCAAACGCGGCGAACCAGCCGACATCGCGAAAGCGGTGCGCTTTCTCGCATCGTCTGACGCGGACTTTATTACCGGCGTCATATTAAGAGTAGACGGCGGTATGGTCATCGGTTTGTAAGCTTCGCTTACAAACCGATGACGTTTTAACCGGCCACTTGTGGCCGGTTTTTATATTCCGCCGCCACTACTCCCTGCTCCGAAAAATATTCCTGACGATAGCGTTCCACCAGCGCGCGTGTGTCACGCTGGTTGGGGTGAAAATCCTTCTTTAAAAACTGTGGCATCTGCACGAGCACGTTCGTCAGAAAACCGCCGGGTTTAAAGAGCGCCCACAGGTCGCTCAGGTTGCGCTGCACGCCGAAAAGTTTGCCTTCGCGCGCCACAAGGTACGCCCATGACGCCAGAATACCCGGCACCATGCAGGTTACAATAATCGGTACCGCGAGAATGCGCTCGAGGTGTTCGTTTTCGCTTACCTGCTGCAGCAAATCATAGGCGACTTCTTTATGCTCAAGCTCTTCGATGCCATGCCAGGTCCAGAGTTTGAGCATTTCGGCGTGTGTGCTGCCGCGAAACTCTTCGTGCGTGAGCCACTCTTCGGCGAGGTGCGCAGTGAAATGTTCTGCGAGCGTCGTGATCGCGAGCTGCTGTGAAGGCGAGAAGCGCTCACATAGCCACAGGCTGAATTTGATCTGCGCTTCGGGAAAAGCCATATCGAAGCCACGCTTTTCAAACCACTCGTTGAGACACTCGTGCTCACGGCCATGCATCGCCTCTTGCCCGATAAACCCGGTGATCTTTGCCTTGAGCACCGGGTCTTTCACCTTGTCACGAAAGTGCCGCACCGATTCGACAAAAAATCGCTCACCCGGCGGAAAGATCGCCGAGAACACAGCCTTGAGCGTAGTGCCCACGACACTGCCGTTGTAGGCAAAATAGCGCGGTACCTCTTCGGGGTGCTTAAACTGCAGGTTGCGTGTGGGTATGCCCACCGCCGCACCGTTCATTTTGACGGCCTCGGCGGCCATAAATTCTTTCGTGTCTTTCATGTTGCTAACCCCAGATTTTTTGAAACGATTTCGCGCATAATTTCAGAAGTACCTGCATAGATTGTCTGCACGCGGCTGTCGGTATACGCGCGCGCGATCGGGTATTCCATCATAAAACCGTAGCCGCCAAAGAACTGCAGGCAGGCGGACGCATGCTTCTGCAGCAACTCAGAACACTGCAATTTTGCGGCTGATGCCTCTGCCGTGGTTTTTTCACCCGCAGCATGCATCATCAGCACACGGTCAAGATAGCTGCGCGCAGCCTCTTGCTCGACGTACATATCGACGAGTTTGAAGCGCGTGTTCTGAAAACTGCCGACAGGTTTGCCAAAGACGCGCCGTTCGTTACAGTATTTGACGGTTTGATCAAGCACACGTTCCGCAGAAACCATGTTCGCCATCGCGACAACGAGGCGCTCTTGCGCGAGCGCCTGCATCAGGTAACGAAATGCGGCGTTCTGCCGGCCGAGCAGGTTTGCCTTGGGCACCTTGACGTCGTTGAAATGGAGCTCCGACGTATCTTGCGAGTGCATACCGATTTTTTTCAGTTTGCGCCCGCGTTCAAAACCCGGCATGCCGCGCTCGACGACGAGCAGCGAAATGCCGCCCTGCCCCTCGCCCGTGCGCGCGGCGACGATACAAAGATCACAAAGCTGGCCATTCGAGATAAAGGTTTTTGACCCGTTCAGAATGAAATGGTCGCCTTTGTCTACCGCGCGTGTAGCAACAGCGGCAAGATCTGACCCCGTGCCGGGTTCGGTCATCGCAATCGCGAGAATCTTTTTGCCCTGAATCACTTCGGGCAACCAGCGCTTCTTTTGTTCGTCCGAACCGAAATGCAGAATGTACGGGGCGACCACATCGGCGTGCAGCGGCAGGCCAAAACCCGAAACATCCGCCTTGGCTTGCTCTTCGTTGACGATCACGTTATAAAAGAAGTCGAGCCCCAGCCCGCCATACTCTTCGGCAAAATTGGGGCAGATCATGCCGAGCGAACCGGCTTTCTCCCACACATCGCGCGTGACTTCGCCTGCGGCCTCCCACTCGTCGATGCGCGGCGTGCACTCTTTGGCAAAAAAATCGGACGCCATCTTGCGAAAGGCATCGTGTTCTTCGGTGAACGGAATCAGCCGGGGTAAGCGTTTAACCATAATGCCAATATCGGCAAAAATGAACATGTCGTCAAATTTTATTGTAGCAAACGCTACAATAAAATCCAACCCTCGTAGGGGTAGGTTTAAACCTATCCCTATGGAGTCCCGAAGCTAAGATCAGAAAAATCAAACCCCGGCGTGACCATGCACGCTGCGAGCACGTACTCTCCTTCAGTCACGACCGCGTTGAACCACGTACCCGCAGGCATCAGGTGCTGCGGCAATGCGCCGGCGCCATGGCCTAATAAGTGGGATTGATATTTTTCACCATTATAGGATCGAACATCAAGCACTCCCCCACCCTGCCACAGCCAGATTTCGTCCCAAGAAACTTTATGGATGCGCGATTCTACACCGGCAGGCAGCAGATAATAAATCAGCGTCGCGAGATTGCGGCTCCCTTTTTCTGTTTCCAGTTTTAGCGGCGAGCGGTAGGTTTCGCGGTACCAGCCACCTTCGGGGTGCTCGGCAAGCTTAAGGTCAGCAATGAGTCGTTGTACTTCAGCAGATAGCGCCACGTTTACACCGCAATCACAAATTCGCCCTGCGGCTTGCGCGCGTTGGGATTTTCCTGCGCTTTATGCCTGTCGTTCAGATGCGATGCGTCGCCCTGTTTGCCGACGGCAATTGCTGTGACGATATCAACTGCCGCAGTATCAATTTGCAATTTTTCGGCAATGACGCCATGCTGAATGCCAGCCATGCAGTGCGCGTGGTAACCCATTTTCTGTGCCTGCAGCGCGAGTGACATCCACGCCGCACCCGCGTCATACCACGCATGCGCATTCGGTTTGCCACTCGCAGCAAAAGTTTTGCGCGCGCAGACGATGATGATGTGGCTCGCGTTTTTTGCCCAGTATTGGTTCGCCTCGTTCAAACAGCTAAGGAACAGATCGCGTGAGGCATCGTTTTTCGCGTGGTAAAATAGCCACGACTGCTCGTTGGCGCATGAGGGTGCCCAGCGTGCTGCTTCAAATAGGGTCCTGAGTTCTTGTTCGCTGAGTTTTGCGCTGGGGTCAAAGCCGCGCGGTGACCAGCGCTCAGTGAATTGGGGGTCTACGGGAAAGTCGGGGGTACGCATGAATTGAGTACAAGGTACTCAATTCATGCGTTATCGGAAATATTCTTTCAAGCCACCCGCCCAAGCGGCGTACAACTCGCTCAACAGAAGTTCAGTTTTACCCAGCGTCATCTTCCCGCCACCCGATGCAATGCCGCCCAGCTTCACCACTGGAAAATCGGCGGATTGCTCTTTTTCGAGCGCAGCGGCGTTCGTGTCGCTGACGGCGACGAGATATGAGTGCGCGGTTTCGCCCAAGAGCAGAGTGTCGGCGAGCCCCTTGCCCAGCGCGGCGACATCGAGTGTGAGCGAAGGCATATTGCCACTCGACTCAAATTCTGCAAACGCAATGCGGCACGCAGCGCGCATGAGACCACCGGCAGAGAGATCGATTGCCGAGGCCAGTGCACCGGTTTTCGCGAGTGTGACCATTTTCTGCGCGCCGGCGATTTCTGCCTTGAGGTCCAACTCTGGCAGCGGGCCGCCTAAGGGTTTTCCCTCTGCATAGTGGTATTGGCTCGCCTGCTGCGACGGGGCAAATTTACCGCAGAGATAGAGGTTGAGCTTCGAGGATAAATCCGCAGGTGCCGCAGGAACTGCATGGGCGGCATTTTCGATCAAGCCGACCACACCGAGAGTCGGTGTCGGCAGCACCGGGCCGTCTTCAGATTCGTTGTAAAACGAGACGTTGCCACTCACAATCGGCACCTTGAATTCGCGGCACGCATCGGACATGCCGGTGACCGCCTGCGCAAAGAACCAGTAGTTCTCGGGAATATAAGGGTTCGCAAAATTGAGGCAGTTGGTGAGCCCGAGCGGTTCGGCGCCGGTTGCCGCGACGTTGCGGATTGCTTCGGCCACGGTGTGCTGCGCGCCTTTATATGGATCAATTGCGATATAGTAGCCGTTGCCGTCGATGGTTACCGCGAGCGCCGATTCTGAATCGGGCACGCGCACGACGCAGCCGTTCTGGCCGGGGCCAATCACGCGGCGCAGGCCAATGTCGGCGTCGTACTGCCGGTAGATCGGTTGGCGCGAGCAGAGGTTCGGGTGAGAAAGTAATTTAGCGAAAAGTTTCGTCACACCAGATAAATCCGACTTGTTGAGCAGATTTTCAAGCTGGTCGAGATCTTGAGCACCCTGCTTCATCGCCACGGCTTTCGTCTCTCTTTCATAGCGTGGTGCTTTCTTCGTGAGAATCTCTGCCGTCAGGTCGGCGTAACATTTGCCGTCCATGAAGATCTGCAGATTCTTGCCTTCAGTCGTTTCACCGATCACCGCAGCGTCGAGTTCCCACTTATCGAAGACGGCCTTCACTTTTTCCCAGCTCGCGGGTTCGATCACCATGAGCATACGCTCCTGGCTTTCTGACAGCAAAAATTCGAACGGCACCATACCGGTTTCGCGCGCAGGCACTTTTTCGAGGTCGAGGCGCACGCCGACGTTGCCCGATGCCGCCATCTCTGACGATGAACTGACTAACCCTGCGGCCCCCATATCCTGAATCGCGAGCACGAGTTTCTTTTGAATGCATTCAATCGTCGCTTCCATCACGAGCTTTTCCAGAAAAGGGTCGCCCACCTGCACCGCGCTGCGCTCTTCTTCAGATTCTTTGCTGAGATTCTTCGAGGCAAAACTCGCACCGTGAATACCATCGCGGCCGGTTTTCGCGCCAACATAGACCACCCACTTGCCGGGGCCGGGAATTTTCGCCGTCGCCATCTTGTCGATGTCGGCCACGCCCACGGTCATCGCGTTCACCAGCGGATTGCGGGTATAACTCTCGTGAAAGAAAATCTCTCCGCCGGTGTTGGCGATGCCGAGGCTGTTGCCATAGTCGCCGATGCCTTTGACGACGCGGCGCAAGAGGTACTTGGTTCGCGCATCCTTCGAAGGATGCCCGAACCTCAGGGAGTTGAGCGTCGCAATCGGTCTCGCGCCCATCGTGAAGACGTCGCGCATGATGCCGCCGACACCTGTGGCAGCACCCTGGTAGGGCTCAACCGCCGACGGGTGATTGTGAGACTCAACCTTAAAGACGACAGCCTGTTTGTCATTGATCTTCAGCGAGCCGGCATTCTCTTCGCCGGGCTTCGCGAGCAGGCGGTCTGATTCTGAGTAAAGCTTCTTTAAGAGTAGGATTGAGTTTTTATACGAACAATGCTCCGACCACATGCCCGAAAACATCGCAAGCTCGGTAAAAGATGGCTTACGGCCTAAATGCCCCACGATCAGGTCGAACTCCCCATCTTTGAGGCCAAGTTTTTTTGCCTCTTCTGCCGTGCCTTCGCGATCTACAATGAGCATGTTTCACGGCCGGTGATACAGACAGGCGGACAACCATGATGAAAAAAATGACCCATTCACCCGTGCCGGCCGTCTAATGGCTGTGGGGCGTTTGGCGCCCCGCGACCGACGGCCAGAAGGGGGATAAATCCTCATTAACTACCGCCGGCCGCAAATAGGCCTTTCGGCTTGACTCGGGATTGCAAAGACGCAATACTGCAATAAGTCCAGAAGGGCAGCCCGGCCAAAAGCGGGGTAAAATCAAGATTTTAGGAGAAAACATGAAGAAATTAGCGTACACAGCATTATTCGCAGTTGCATTTCTCGCGACATACTGCGGCGGCACAAAAGGCCTGCAAGACATCAGCCAGGGCGAAGGCTCTGTTGACTCGCTCGAAGAAGGCTTTATTGGCGATGACAAACTGATCGTTAAAGGCGACGGCATTTCACCTGCTGGCCTCAAGAGCTCACTGCAGAAAGAAGCGGCGGCAAAAGAAGCTGCACGTATCGACGGTCAGCGTAAAGTGATCGAAATCTGCCGCGGCGCAAACATTCAGGCTGCTGCAACTGTTGATAACTTTGCCCTCGCTGGTTCAGCTGTAGGTAAAGACCTCGCAGGCCGCATGAAAGGTGCTAAAGTGAAGAAAGCCAACTGCAAACCAGAAGGCGACATCGTGGGCTGCAAAGTTCTGATGGAAATTCAGAAGAAAGGCATCAAGAAAGATTGCGAACTCGCAATGGCCGAACTGTCTAAATAAGTTTAGGCACATAAGCAATAAAAAAGGCGGCCTTGGCCGCCTTTTTTATTGCTCTTCATCTCTGTGCATTTCACGCACAGCGGTTATTCCGACGAGGGCAAGACCGGTTTCGATCACTTGCGTCGTTAGGTTACAGAGTGAAAGCATTGCCTGCGCCTCTTCAGGCGCCACCGCAACGAGATCTTTGATGCGGTTGTTTTTCGCATGATAAAACGAGGTAAACAAGGTGCCCGTCTGGTAGAGATATTCGGGTAACCGTTGGATCTCATAGTTGCGCGCGATATCCTGCACTAATTCGGGAAAACGCAACAGCCAGAAGAGCAACGCCTCGCGCTCGGGCTGGCCGGCTGAACGTTCTGCCAATATTTGCAGATTGATCTCTGCAGGTGCCGCGCCACATTCGCGA
Source organism: uncultured Leptospiraceae bacterium (assembly GCA_942492915.1). Taxonomy (GTDB): domain Bacteria; phylum Spirochaetota; class Leptospiria; order Turneriellales; family Turneriellaceae; genus Turneriella. The sequence continues at coordinate 442,403 of OW818662.1, read as the reverse complement.
AAAATTGAATGGATACGCGCATTCGCGTACTGGACATAGTAGACAGGATTTTTTTTCGACTGGTCGAGCGCGAGTGTCAGGTCGAAATCAAGATGCGTACTGAGGCCGCGCGTTACAAAGAAGTAGCGACAAACGTCGACGGGAATCTTTTGTATGAGATCGCGCATTGTCTGAAACTTACCCAGCCGTTTCGACATCACCACCGGCTCGCCGTTTTCCAGCAGGTTCACCTGCTGTGCGATAATGACTTTGAACTGCTCACCCGCTTTTTCACCGAAGCCCAGCGCCTTGAGAGCACCGGAAAGCCGCGCAATATAACCGTGGTGGTCGGGACCCCAGATATCAATGATGGTACCAAAGCCACGTTTGACTTTGTCGGCATGGTAAGCGATGTCGGCGAGCAGATAGGTAGGCCTGCCGTCAGAGCGCACGACAACCCGGTCTTTGTCATCGCCGTATGCGGTGCTGACAAAAACTTTTGCGCCTTCACTGAGCGCGATCTTGCCATTCTTTTCGAGCGTTTCGCAGGCAGCGAGCACTGCGCCACTCTGGTGCAACGTCGCTTCGGAAAAGAAACGGTCAAATTCAGTATTGAATGCCTTTAGGTCTTTTTGCTGCTCACGCAGAATGGCCTGAACACCCTTGGGTGTAAAGAACCGGGCAGCGCCTGATAGCCATGCCTGGTCGTCTAATGTGCCAACCTTCCCGGCGGAGAGCAGAATCTCATCGGGCACCTCTCCTGCGGCGAGCATCGCGTCGAGATATTCGATAATATATTCACCCTGGTAGCAGTCATCGGGCAGTGCCGCCTGTTTAAATTTCTGCAGATAGCGGTAAGCAAAAGACAGCCCAAGTTTTTCAACCTGATTGCCGTAGTCGTTCACGTAATACTCGCGGGTGACCTCGTGGCCGGCCGCTTTCATCACACGTGTCAGGCTATCACCCACCGATGCTGCGCGGGCTGAGACGATATTCATGGGTCCAGTTGGGTTGGCAGAAACGTATTCAAATATGACTTTTTCGGCAGAAGTTTCCGATTCGTTGATTTTTAGCCAGTCGCCGAGCTGCGTGAAAGTCGCGACCTGGCCGAGCGCTGCGGGTTTAAGCGTGAAGTTGATGAATCCTGCACCGGCGAGTTCAATTTTTTCAAATGGCGCAGGGTCGATGCCCGCGATCAACTTTTCTGCAATTGCACGCGGATTTTGACGAAACGCCTTCGCGAGTTCCATCGCGGCAGGTGTCGCATAATGACCGAATTTCAAATCAGGTGTGTAATCGATGCGCGGAGAAAAACCTTCGGGCATTACCCAGTTATTCACTTGCGCCACGCGTGTGGCAGCGGCGGCTACAGCCTGCCTCAGAAAAAAACGCAGCGTCATGAAATTTTGTACTCAAAGCCTTCGGGAATCATCGTCGCCGCAGGAAAAAGCTGCTTTGCGTCAGCCTCCATCTGCAAGAGGGTGTTGTCGCTATGCAGGGGATCATGGTGTATCATGTGCAGATTCTTGACGGAGCCGCGTTTGCAGATCGTGATCGCGCTCTCGTAAGTCGAATGACCCCAGCCTACTTTGCCTGCGTGATACTCTGAAGTTGTGTACTGGCAGTCGTACGCCAAAACGTCGGCGTCGCGCGAGAATTCGGCGAGACGTTCGAGCATGTCGTCGTTGTGCTCGACATCGGTCGAAAAAACAAACGACTTTCCATCAACGTCAAACCGAAAGGCCAGTGTAGAATTCGGGTGGTGCAGGGCAAAACAGGATACTTCAATCTCGCCAATGCGAAAACGCGATTCGGGGGTAATGGCGTGGTAGGTTTTGTTTGACGACATATATTTCGTGCCGACAGGAAAATAGATGAAATGCTGCTGCATGTGCAGTACCCGTTCGATATTCCATTCTTCATCACGCCCATCAAGACCGGGAACAGTCTTGGTCTCGCCGTACACGTCGAGTGTTACGTTAGGTAAGAATGCGGGAACAAAAAAGGGAAAACCCTGAATATGGTCCCAATGCGTATGGGTAAATAGCATATTCAGGCGACCACCGGTTTTGGGCAGGTCGGTCTGCATCAGCTCAAGCCCCAGAATGCGTATACCAGTGCCAGCATCGATCACGATGCGGGTGTCTTTGTGCTCGACCAGGCAGCAGGTTGTGTTACCGCCGAACTTGTCAAACTGGCTACCGCTGACGGGCAATGAACCCCGCACACCGTAATATTTTATTTTCAATGACACGCTTATTCCAATATCGTTCTGCTGGGGGGGGTAACTGAACTTACGCCAGTGCCGAAAAGTCAGATGCCGCCGAAACCAAATTTGCCAACTCCCGTATCCGACGCCTCAAACCGTGCGAACCAAGGCCTGCCCCGATTTCGGCAGTTCACCAGTCGTTACGCGTTTCCCCCCACAGAAACGCTGGGCGACTCGATGTACCTCGGCGCCGGGGCCGATCTTGAAGCCGATACGCTGCTCTACGCATACTCGCATGGTTTTTTCCCCTGGTACGAGAAACCTCCGATATTGTGGTGTTCACCACCCCAGAGAACGATACTGTGCGCCGGCGAACTGCACGTCAGTCGAAGCATGAAAAAGGTTCTGCGGCGCTCGAATCTGGCAATTCGAAAAGATCATGCATTCGCCGAAGTGATTGCGCTCTGCGCAGATGTCCGAAATGAAACATGGATTACCGATGAGATGCGTGCTGCTTACGAGCGCCTGTTTGAACTCGGCTGGGCGCATTCATGGGAGGCGTATTCTGGCAACAGACTCGTGGGCGGCATCTATGGTGTCGTTCTAGGCCGAGCAGCGTTTCTTGAATCGACATTTCATCTCGAAGACAACGCCGGTAAAATCGCGCTCGTGGCGATGTACGAGCAGCTGATGACTGAAGGGGTCGTACTTTTTGATTTTCAGGTACCTTCAGAGATAGCTGATTCATTTGGTGCCTACGAGATTGAGCGTTCAGAATTTGAATTCTTGCTTCAAGAGGCGCTGGAATAACCGGTGCGATTCGACTACATTCACAGTCATCAAATTGAGGCGCTCTACGCTCCGCTCGCCGTTAGGTTGCACGCAGAGCGTCAAAAACTCGAGCCGCAGACTCCGCAGACAATTGTCGTCGGCAATCTGGATACTGAAACGTTTCTGCAGCAGAAGATCATTGCTGAGAGCGGAGTGCTGATGGGTGTTAATTTTCCATTTTTGGAAAGTGCGATCGAAAATTTCTATACGAGACTCCGTTTTGATCTGCCGCCGGCAGCCAATGAAAGCTGGTTTACAGCCGTCGCCGAGCCGCCTGAGGCTTCGCGCCCATTAACCATGTTCGACCTGGAGATGGTGGTGCTCGGCATACTGCAAGATCCGCAGCACGAATCAATGGTCAGATCCCTTGGGTACGACACGAAAAAGCTGAGCGCCGCACGCGCCTCGGCACTTGCGTATAAGCTGGCGGGTGAGTGGTATGATTACCTGTTACACATTCCCGATACAATATTTTCGCTGAGCAAGAGCCGTAAACCTGAACTTTCTGCCGCCGCCGAAATGTGGAACGTGATTTCGCTCCGATTGAACGGGGCAGGTTACAAATCGCCGCTGTTCTCGCCGGCAGAGTATCCGCCTATGCTCAAGGCTCCAACGGCAAACCAGGGCGGACTTTTCCTTTTTGGTATGCCCATGCTCTCTGCTTACCATTTGCGCGCGCTCGCGGGTATTGCACGAGTGGTGCCTGTGAGGCTGATCGCCCACGACTTTGAAAATCTGAACAACCGCGACGACTCGCTGCTGCGTCTGGTCGGTCAAAAATACGGGCGCTACCGAAACGCGCTGAAAACTGCCGCGAAAACCGCGAATGTCATTTTTCACAATGAGGAGACACCCACCAAACCCGCGTCGGGCACGCAGCTGGCTATCTGTGCGTTGCCTGGTTTATGGCGGGCCGCTGAGATCATCGGTGACATTTGCCACGACGCCCTGCTCGCCGATGCAAATTTGCACCAAACAGAAATCGGTGTTGCGCTGAGCGACGCTGACACCCAGTTCGCGGCGTTCGAACGCGCCTGCGGAATGCGCTCATTGACGGCGACCTGCCGGGCTACGGCAATCACAGCGCCACATGACACCGTAGAACTTTGGCAGATTCTCGCCAATGCAGCCGATTCGGGAATTGACCGGGAACTCGTTTTGCGCTTCTGGCAGAATGCTGTTGTTAAGGCCACCTACGGCCTGACTTCAGAAACCGTCGAAACATGGCGCCTTGTACTGGAACGCGCGCAAGGGTACAGGAATGATTATCCAAACGAACAGTCGGCTTTCTCGTTCGAAACGGCGCTGGACCGCATCACGCGGTCAGTGTTCTTTTGCGACATGCAATCCGCCTTGGCACCGCTCAGGTTCAGCGATTCGCCCGCGCAGACAGAACTTTTCGCAGGTTCGCTCGCGATCTTGCTCGACGCTCCGAAAAATCTTGGCCAGCTGCGCGGCCACAATCTGTTTGCCGCGATGCGCCTGCTCGGCGCCGAGGCCGGTTTTGACGGCGCACCGGGTTATTCGGTGTTTTCAGTTTTTCTCGATAAACTGGAGGCTGTTCCTGGCGCTGAATTTCTGCTTCTTTCGCAGGTTGTTTCTGCGGCAGATCGGCATATAGACGGCATTGATCTGCAGCACACCTCTGCCCGGGACGGCATCGCATTTACCAAACTTTTCGCGACATGTTTTTCACGGAAGGTTCAGGTACTTTTTGATCTAAACGACAAGGTCACCACCCGCGATGATGACACACAGTTGATGATTGCGAATTACCGCGATGCAGACACGCGACTCAGCGCCGACGAGCAACTCGCCATTACTCTGGTGACCGCTGCAATGAGCGCAAACCAACGCCTGATACTGGCGTATAGCAACGTCGACCCCAAGAGCGGTGCACAATTCTACCCGTCACAGATGCTTTCAAAATTTCGCGACACGATCGCGGCGCTCGCCTTGAATCTGAGCGATGCGCTGCAATTTGCAACGACTGTCGTTGATACCGCCGCAGCCCCACCCTACCCAGTCGCAGCCGACGACGATTTGCAGACTTTATATGCGCTGCGTAGCACTCCAGTAACAGCGGCAGGAAACCTCACACAAATTTTGCTACCCGTCTCACCCGTCGCCGAACCTGTTTCTGGCGTTACCTTGCGCGAGCTTTTCGCGTTCGTCTGTAATCCCGTTTTGCATATTCTGTCACAAACGGTAACGCTTCCAGAAGAACCTGCGGAGTTTCGCTTCGTCGAACCCCGCCTCGCCTTCAGCAAATCGGCGCGCACCTGGTTCTGCGAATATTATCTCGATTACGCCCTGACCGCACAGCACCCGCTGGTTGAACCGATAAGTTTTGTCAAGAGCCTTCAAGACAGGGGAGAATTGCCTGCAGGTGGCTTCGACCAGGCATTGCAATTGCTGGGTCAAAATGAAAATGCAGCGAGGCTGAGGGCGTTTGCTAAATCATTACCTGCTCAATACAAGCGTCTTGATATTACTTTTGCAGAAGGCCTCTCGGAGCCATTCATAAAACCAGACAACAAACGTCTCGATCGCTGGTACTTTCCCGCCCCAGCGATTGGCGGCATCGTCGTGACCGGCGAAATCAACGGCCTCTTACTCGATACCTCGACCGGTGATATCATACGGCTGGCTTCAGGCCTGCAGCAGAAGCGAATTTCCCGCATTACGGAAATGTATCTCGCGCTGTGTCTGCTGCAGCTGTGCGGTGGCACGCAGACACTCTCGGGAATTTTTTCTTACGCAGAATACTCGATCGAAGGCCCGAAAAGCAACCCCGATCGGCTCGATGCACGAATCAAGAGTGTCAGCCCTTTGATCATCTCACCGCTCGACCCTGCTGCTTATCTCTCGCAGTTGCTTGTTTCTTACGCGAAGCGGGAAATATTCTGGTTTGACCTCTTCAGCCTGAGCGGAACTTCTTATGCCAACCTCGCCGATTTGAGCGCAGAGAGACTAGTCGACTCGCAAGAACTCGACAGCGAGTTTGCCCGTCGCCCTGCCCGATCGGTATTTCTGAAGCGTTTTTTTGGTCTCAGCGCCGATGAGCGCAGCGTGAATTTCTTCAATGAGTTTATTCGGCCTCTGGCCGCGGCAACTGCCACGGCGAATGGCGGCCGTCAAACCACCAAGGGGAAGGCAAAATGATCGATGCATCAGAAATAGCGCACGTGGCCGGCCTCGTCGCAGCAAACCGCCATCTGTTCATCGAGGCATCGGCAGGTTCAGGCAAAACAACGCGACTTGTAAATCTGGTGGCAGAAATTATCGCCACAGAAAAGGCCACGATCGAACAACTGCTTTGCGTCACCTTCACCGAGAAAGCGGCCTCAGAACTGAAAGCGCGAATCTACCAGAGACTATCAGAGATGCCAGGGGCCGCGGCAAAACGGGCGACAGAAAATTTTTCGCTCAATGCGATTGGCACTATCCACAGTTTTTGTCTCAAAAGTCTTGCGCACGATAAATTGGCCGCGCTGGCAGGCGTAGGGCGCGACAGCGCCGATGACCACGAATTGTTTGAAGAGGCGCGCGAATGGGTTTATCGCACCGTTTGGTCCCAAATCGAACCGGAGTTTCTCGCCTCGCTGCTGAAAGAGGCCGAATTCGGCGCGGGCGGCAGTGAAAGAACTTTTGACAAAGTGATGAGCAACCGCGCGCTTTGGTGCTTCAGCATGAACGCTTTGCCTCTCGATCCACCAGCCCCGGAAATCACAGAAATTTCGTCCCTGGCAGACTTTCTGAGCTTCACGCTCGCCAAAATCGTCGGGAGAATGCGTGAAATAGCCGATGCCGGCAACGCGCTGTCATTTTCGCGCATGATCACGTTGATGGCAGACTCTCTCACCGATGATAATTTTGCCGCCACCATCAGACAGCGTTACGCGTTTGCGCTCATCGATGAATTTCAAGATACAGATGAAGTACAGTGGCGAATTTTCAAGACCCTGTTTCTGAAAACCACACCCGCAGATCGTCGCGTGATGATCGTTGTGGGTGACCCCAAACAGGCAATCTACAAGTTTCGGGGGGCAGATGTATTTGTTTATCTGCAGGCTAAATCAGAACTCACCGCACTCGGAGCCATGACCGATGACCTCACGCGCAGCTATCGCAGCATTCCCGAAATATTGCAGCCACTCAACCACCTGTTCACAGCGCAAGAATGTAGCGCTGTGTGGCAAAGGGCCGGTTTCAGCTACTACGAAGCGGCAAGCGGCAGCAAATCTCTCAGCACGCGGGACGACTGCAGCGGAATTGAAATCTATCACGCGGAAAAATTCGAGACAGTTCACGCTGCAAAATATTGCCGCCGCGTGGCCGATCGCATCGCCGAGATCAGAAGCAAACAGCCAGACTGGACAATCGCGGTGATTGCATACAAGCATGCTTCATTGAAGGCTGTCGCTGACGAACTGCGCGCTCTCGCCATTGACTATGCCTACTATGGCGAAAAACCTGATTCGCGCCGACTTGATATAGAGCATCTCAAGGTTTTCACCGAATCGTTTGCGCACGAATTTGGCCGAGGCTTTTCCCAGGCAAGCTCGACGCTGTTTCTCTATGGCCATGCGGATGCAGTGCGGTACTATGAAACGCTGACCGCGATGCTCGCGCAAGGCAAGATACTCAGGTTTCTGCAAACCCTGGCCCAGGACTTTCGGCCGCTGCACACCATATTAAATTTTGATCGCGACGTGGTTCAATACCATGCATGGCGCACCCTGTTTCAGAATCTGTTGTCGCGCTGCGGACGGGACATCTACGACCTGTATTCGCTGCGCGTGGCGATCAGCGCTCTTAAAGACAAAGACGCAACCGAAGAGGCCACGAGCGATATGCTGCGTTCGCGGGTGGCGGTACAACTTTTGACTGTACAAAGCTCTAAGGGGCTCGACTGGAATGTCGTTGTTCTGGCCGATGGGGCAAAAGACGCACGCTGGAAAGACTATCCTTTTTTTCACGACCGGGAAAAAAACGCAGTCGTACCAGCAGACGTCGATGCGTTCGACGCTGGTCAGAATAAACTCATGACGAGTGCCGAAGAATCAGAGATTACGCAGCTGAACCTGCTCTACGTGGCAATGACGCGTGCGAAACACAAATTTATCACATATTCATTGCCGGCGCAACGTGAATCGTCCCCAGGGCCTGTCGCTGCTTTTTTGTATCCGTGGCTCAGCCGAACAAACCCTGAACAAAACGGCGTCGTCGTCTACAATTTGGCAACGCTCGAAGACAGGCCAAGAGGGAAAACTCGTCAAGCACCTGTTTCGCCCCCGAAAAAGCCTGACAACGGCGACCCGGGACTCTTCGACGAACTGCAGAATTCTCCATTGCCTCTCAAAGTCGATCATGGCGATATTTTGCAGCGTGTGCGGGAAAAGAGGTCTTTTACCTCACTGGCCAAATCAGATTTCACCGCACTGGAGTTTCCCGACGACGTGCTGCCTCGCGGCGCTGAGATCGGCCAATTGCTGCATAGTCTGCTTGAGACATGCATTTTCGCGAATCTGAAATCGGAAAGCGGTCCTGAAGCGACAGCATTGCTGGCCCGGGTTACCGAGGCACTTATTCGAACAAAACTCGTCGCCACCGACAAGACAGAACCTGTCGCCAGGCGCATCGTCGAAATCATGTTTCATTGCGCGAATGCGACGTTGCAAATGGGCAAGAATCGCGGTGTAACCCGCTTGAGCGATGTTGATCCGGTTAATCTGTGGCGCGAAATGCCTTTCTGGAGCAGCGAGGCAACGCATGCCGTGCTGCGGTCGATGGCAGCAGATAAGATCAGCCGGACGATGCATGGCTTTATGGACCTGGTCTTCACGCCGAATGGATCGGATTATTACATTCTCGACTACAAGAGCAACTCGGTAGCTGACGTCAGCGGCGCAGAGCTCGATCAATACATTGACGCGCACTATTCGCTGCAACGCGAAATTTACGGAGAAGCCCTGCAATTGTACCTGCAACGCCAATACCCGGGCAGCGGCCGCAAGGTTCGAGGCTGTTATTTTCTATTCTTGCGTTATCTGAAAAGCGGCGAATCGGTGGGAGTTCAATTCAAGGAGTATGCCGATGCCTGAAAGAGGCTCCCTCTCGCAGAAACTGCCGGACGACGCGAGTATCTGGCAGGGCATTTCAGCGAACGATGAAATACGCCGCAGAATTATCGATGCGCTGCTCAAAGGCGCCATTGCGATCGAGGCGGCAGATTGGGTCAGCGACCGGCAATCGCTTGAACAGACGGGTGAATTTGTCCTGGAGCCATTAAACGCCGGTACCTTTCTAATTCCACGCCGCTACCAGCCAATGCTGCGATATTTTCTGAAATCCCCCTTTCGCCCTTCGCCGAATGAAGTTCGGGAGAAACAAAATATGCTGATTACCGGGGGGCCGGGTACGGGAAAAAGTTACCAGATTACACAATTCATATCGGCGCTCGCATCGCAGAAACGGACTACCCCGCTACGGGTAAAGGTCGCCGCCCCCACAGGAAAAGCTGCAGCGCGTTTTGCCGCAATAGCCAGTCAGCCGAATATGCTGATCGAATGTCTGACAATCCACCGGTTGCTGCAAATGAGCCCCGACGGCGGCCGGGCTAAATACCATGCTCTGAACCCGCTGCCTGTCGACGTGCTCATTATCGACGAAATTTCGATGGTCGATCTTGGTTTATTCTCGCGCGTGATCGCCGCGCTGCCCGCGCACGCTCAGATTGTTCTCGCCGGCGACACGGGTCAGCTACCTGCCGTCGATGGCATCGCCATCGCTGAGGCGCTGCAATTTTTACAGGCGAGGGAGCTGATAGCGCATCTGCACTTAACGCAAACGCACCGATTTTCTGCCGCCAAAGGCGCCACGTACGCGGCTCTGCAACAGGGCGGACTTCAGGCGATTTCACCTGACGCAGAAGGTATCGAGATACGAAATTTGCAGAGTGTCCGGGACCTTTACCTTTTTGCGGATTCATACGCGCGGGAAAACTTTTGCTCTGTTGAATTTCGCGCACTCGGCGCAAAACTTGCCGATCAAAACCAGATTCCCGAAACATGGAACGCCGCAGCGCGCGAAGCGCTCGCGCGCATACAGCACAGAATCATACTTTGCGAAACCAATGAGGGAAACTCAGGGACAAGGGCACTGAACGAACATATCGGCTCTGTAGTTGCCAGAGTCACCGGCAGCAAGAATCGTCATCTGACACCGATCATGATTACCGCAAACAGCTATGAACTGCAGCTCTTTAATGGAGACACCGGCTGCATCATGAGCGACGGCCTGCATGATTTTGCCATTATTGAAAGCGGCTCTGTGGTGAGAAAAATTCCACTCGCAAGGTTGCGTAACTGGCAGATCGCCTATGCGATAACGGTTCATAAGAGCCAGGGTTCTGAATATAATGATGTCTATATCGTACTCGGGCATAACGCAGATCGTGGGGATGACCACCGCCTGCTCTATACAGCCGTAACGCGGGCGAAAGAATCTGCGACGATTCTGAAGGTCGGCTGACGCGGCACCAGGGCAAAAAAAAAGCACGCACCTGACGGTGCGTGCTTCGATGGTTCACCGGTTAAGGTGAAGGCTATCACCAGGTTTATTTGGCGTTCACACCATCGAGGGTCAGTTCAACCGAGTCTTTGCCCTTTTTAGTCACCACATCGATACGCGCCGCTTCAACGCCTTTGACGATCAGCGCGTCTTTAATGCTAGCGCCGTATTTTGATGCGAGCTCATCGTTCTTGCTTTTCGCAATAAGTTGAATTTTGACATCTTTCTGCGTTACCAGAATTGTCGAGATGTCTCCCACTTTTGCCTGCATGTCGTCGCTGAGGGCCGGAACATCGTCTACTTTCGGAGCGCGCTTCACATTGTAGAGTGCCTTCAGATCGTAGGTGCCTGCAAATACCGGGCTCGCACCTTTACGTTTGAGGCCTGCGCCCTTCAGTGTCGGCACAACTGTTTCAAGCGCCCGACCTGATGCCATTGCCTCGAGTTTGTCACGCTCTGCTTTTGCCAGCAACCCGCGGGCAACACTCATTTTAGCGAAGTTTGTCGAAAGCACGCCGTAGAAGCTTGCCTTATCGTATTCGCTGTCGTTGAGAAAGTTTTGCGCCTTCGTGAAAAAGATACGCGCGCGGTAGGCGTCTTGCTCGGGTAGAAAGGTCGCGAGTTCTTTACGCGCTTCCATCGCTGCCAGCGCCTGCTTCGCGTCGTCAACTTCACGCTGCGCCTGTGCTTCTTTAATCATTCCGCCGAATACGGGGGAGATAGCCGTCATTAAAATTATTGCTTTAATCCAGTTTTTCATGTTTTTCTCCTTAATAAGGTGCGTCATTTCAGGCCCGCCGCGCGTGACTGTTGCAACACTTTAGAAAGTGCACAATAAGACTTTGCCTTGATTGCTGCGGCCCAGGCCGCTTCGTGCTCTTTTTCGATTTCGAATTCTTTCGCTTTGTCCAGAAACTCTTTGGCCTTGCCGGTTTCAGCGCTGCCATCTTCGCCCAGGGCGGTGTATGCAGCCTGTGCATCGGCGACCGCTGCGTCAGCATCTGCTTTTTCTACGCTTGAAGGGTAGATTATGTCCCGTGGATCGTCTGCCACTTTTGCGCTGCCGCAACCGCTGGCGGCCAAAATGGCAACTGCCAGCGCAGTAAATAAAATCTTGGTATGTTTCATCGTCAAAACTCCTGTGTGTGGTTTTTAGTACTACACCCCAAGACCCTGCAAAAGGCCCCGGGGTTCCCAAAACTGATAACAGTTTTGCTGAGCCCTTGACCCAAGGCAGATCACAGATTTTGTGCGTCAAGGTAAAACAGCCTCGGATTTTTGGGTGGCTTTCAGCCGGTCACGCATAGATCGGTAAAAGCGAACTTTTTTCCGGACACTGCCGCTCCACCAGGTAAGCTTACGTATGGAAGGGCTGCTTGCAGTATTGGCGAAGAACAGCGTTGCGGCGATGAATTCGCGCCAGGTGCCAGATTCAGTGGCCGTAGCCTCAAGGGTCTACGCGAAGCGAAAGCGCAGCCTGGTACCGTCAGTGGCCTTATTGCCCGCAATAGTCGGTTGCCTCTTCTTGAGCGGGGGCATGGGCCTCATTGTGGTAGGCAGCAACCCGAAAGGTATAAATCCTGCTATTGAAAGGGTCAGCCCTGACGCCGCAGAAACCATCTGGGAAAACCAGATCACGCCCGCGTACGGCCGTGAATTTCATCTGACTCTCGACCTAAACAATCGCCTGAGTGCCATCGACACCTGGTCGCGCCGCGTGCTCTGGCAGCAAATGTTGCCTGAAATCTCATCTACTTCAGCGCCGCTCGCATTTGCCGACCGCAGCGGTGTGCTCGTCGGAGTGGCGACTACCATCGGGGCAGTCTACCTCATCAATGCGAATACCGGGCAAGTTGTGTGGATGCAGAACGTGAGCGATCGCATCGACGTATCTCCGCTGCAGATTAAGAACTGGATACTGACGGTCGCATGCGCCGACGGGCGTATCTACGGGCTCAACATTGCCGACGGACACATCGACTACATGGTGCATACTGATTCGCAGATTACGGCGCTTGAACCTGTAAGCGACGGGCGCGGCGAACACATCTACGCTATTGCCGATAAAACTCGCATTCTCGCTCTCAATGCCATGACCGGTGATCTCGCGTGGCGGGGCGATACGCACGGCGAAGCGACCAACAGTCCTCTGCTGACGAGCAATCGTGTGATCGCACCGACTGCCGACGGTTCATCGAGTAAACTCTGGGCGTTCGACAAAGTCGGTAACCTCAGGTGGATGAGCACCTTTGATCGTGTCAATTCGCTGGCTTCCGCTGACGACTATATCGCCATGGCTCAGGGCAACCTGATAACTTTGCTGCGAGCCGAGACCGGCGAAGCGGTGCACTACTGGCAACTGCAAGAATCACCGGGCGAACTGCAACTCATAACGCAGCGTGGCCAGCTTGTCGTCAAAACAGACCAGGGCGACCTTTTCTCTGCAACGAACTAACACAGCCCAAATATCTTGACGCCGCCGGGCTGATCGCCACTCGCCACTGTGGAACTTGCAACCCTTGCGTTAGTTTTGCTCGGCACCTATCTCTGTGGCTCTATACCAACGGCCTACATCGCCGGCTACGCGGTTAAAGGTATCGACATACGCACCGTGGGCTCGGGCAATGTCGGCGCATCGAACGCGATGCGGCTTCTCGGCAAAGGCTGGGGGGTGGCGATATTAATTTTTGACGCGATCAAGGGCCTTGTACCTCTGCTACTGATTCTTCACGTTATTCTGGTCCATGACCCGCAGGTGCAGCGTTACGCACTGGCAGGCGCCTTTGCCGCGCTGTTGGGCCACGTCTTTCCCGTCTGGCTGAAATTTCGTGGCGGCAAAGGTGTCGCCACGGGCCTGGGAGTCATGACCGCCCTGCTGCCATTTGCCGTCGCCATTGCATTACCCATTTTCATTCTCGTTGTGGCGGCCTCCCGTTATATTTCACTCGGTTCGATCGTCGCGGCGACGCTGCTGCCGGGGCTTTTCTTCATCAACCATACTCTGCCCGCAGACCTGGAGCTTTTTGTCTTCGTGTGCGTTGCCTGTATTTTTGTGATTTACAAGCATAAGAGTAATATCAGGCGTATCATCGCGGGTGAAGAAAATCGCCTGGGCGAAAAGCGGGCTGATACCACGCACCCCAGGGCTTAACCGCTGACAAAGGAGTTTCAATGAAGAAGAGAATACTGATCATAGCACTTGTGTGCGCTGGCGCTGCGTCACTCTCAGCCGGCCCGATTCGCGATGAATATTTCAAGACGAAAGATGAAATCGAAAAAGGTAAAGATACTCCTGAGTCGCGCAAGCAGTTTCTCGAGTCGAATATGCAGCGCTCGCTTCGCCGCCTGCTCGTGCGCTATTACGGTTATGCAAACCCTGAAAAAGTTAAAATCTCTGCCTCTAACTATGAGCAGTCTGAAAAAGACAAACTGACATACTATTTCAAATACGAAGAATATGTCGGTTTTCTGACGTTTTCGAATGATCCCGAATATTACTACGCGGTACCACGCGAAGAAAAGATCATGACGAAACCAAAAGCCGGCGCGAACTGAGTTTTCCCGTCATCATTCTCACGGCGCTGCCCGATCTTGCATCGGCCGAGCGCCTTGCGGATGCACTCATTAACACAAAACTCGCCGCGTGCGTGAATATTCTTCCCGAAATGCGTTCAGTATATTTCTGGGAGGGTAAGATCGTGCGCGATACGGAGTGCAAGTTATTCATTAAAACTGCTTCAGTGGCCTGCGAGGCGGCCATTGCGCTGATCAAAAAAGAACATCCTTATACTGTTCCCGAAATCACCACCCTCGGCGGCAATGGCAGCGTTGCCATGGACGCCGACTACTGGGCGTGGCTCACAGCGTATGTGCAATCGGCGGGCGCGTAATTCTGAGCCGCGCGGGTGAATGCGCGCGAATCAGGTTAATTGCGCTCTTGATTTCGGCGTTTTCATAAATTTGCTAATAGAATTTTAGCAATGAAAGCAGATGGTACATGATTTCGGGTGTGCAGCGCGTTGAATAGTGGCTGGCATCTGACCAAAACTTGCACTTGTAATCGTCTTGGCTCGCATAATGAAACCGAACGCCGTTGCCGGGAAATTCTTTCGCATACTTTTCAATTGCCGGTGCGTACGGCGTTTTGTCGAGCACGCGCCTAAGTTCTTCATGCACGAACGGTTTGTAGAGCAGCACCGGCACATTTTTTGTACGCGCCAGCTGTAAGATGCGCCTGAGTGACTCATGCATCAGGGGGTCGACAGCAAAAATTTTGTAATTACCTTCGTACATCGACAAGAATTGCCCGATGCGCTCATCGCGCAACTTGCCCGTCAGATCTGAGTCAAGATAGTCTTTATACGTGCGAAAATATTTTTCGAGAACCGAATACTCAGGTCGTTCGTTTTGCGGCCTCGCGCGGTAGTCGTGCAACACCAGCTCTGGGCGCGGCTTCAGTGCATAACCCGCGAAAAGCAGCCGCGCCCTTGCCTCTTCGGCGACCGATTTCTTGCCGAATTTCTCAAGCAGCCTGTAATATTCGAAATCGTATTCGTCTGAAAAAATAAACTCAGATTTGCCGTGGTTATTCTTGTGTTCAAGCTCGAGCAGCTCGGGCCCAAGTTCGAGCACAATCGCGTCGGGAATAGAGTTTTGCCGAAACAAGTGGTCGAGTGCGTGATAGTATGCCACCATCTGCGCGCCGACCTGTGCGTAGACGAGAAACTGCGTCTCGAGAATCTGTGCGCGGGCTTTGTTATCGAGGTATTCTGAAATGCTCGCCTCTTGCTTCAACAGGTTAAATCGCTCTGAGCGCGAGCTGCCAAACACAACCACGGTGCGCGTGCCTGATTTTTTTGCGGCAAAACTTGCTTCGTTGTCGAGTCGAATACGCGCTGTTTCGGTGAGCGCGATGCCCGCACCTTCGACAGAACCAGACTTTTCTTTCCCCGACAGCAACAGCAGCTTATCGGCGGCAAAAAGCAGCACGAGCAGCAGCAGCGGATAATAAAGCCAGCGCCGCATGTTGTTTTTCTGTGTATCAGAACTGGACATAGATAAAGGCCTCACTCGGTATCTGGATGCGGGAAATCATGAAATAGAGAAGAACCACAAGAGCCGGCAATACGTACGCCGCCCGCGGTAACAATACGGTGAGCATCATCTCACGCCGGTGCTCGAGATACTGCACGAGCCAGGTGGCGGCAATCAGCAGCAGCACCAGCCATACAGTCAACGCGGCGGTTTTGCCGGCGAACACCTGCCCTATGACCGCGAGCGCCGTTGTCAGATCGGGAGCGCGAAAGAACACGAAGGCGAAGCTCCAGCCGAAAATCACCCAAAGATTACGTAAGAGCCAGGTGGCGCGATTCGCGGGGGTTTTGCCAACTTTGAGGAGCTTTTCAGCGGTCAGGTAGAGTCCGTGCAGTGCGCCCCATATAAGAAAATTTACGGTTTCACCATGCCAGATGCCCGAGAGCACCATCGCGACCATGAGGTTAAAATACTGCCGTGGTTGCGAAACACGGTTTCCGCCTAATGGAAAATAGATGTATTCGCGAATGAATACCGATAGTGTTATATGCCAGCGCGTCCAGAGTTCTGAAAAGCTGGTCGAAAAATAGGGACTGCGAAAGTTATTGGGCATGTCATAGCCGAAAAGTTTGCCCATGCCACGCGCGAGATCGATGAAACCCGAGAAGTCGCAGTAGATCTGCGCGCTATAGCCCAGAATGGCGAGCAAGGCATCGACGCTCCCGTAATCCGCCGGCGATTTATAAACCGGATTGATCAGATAACCCAGAACATCAGCGATAAAGAGTTTTTTCACGAGCCCGAGCGAAATCAGGTAGAGGCCGCGCGTCTGCATTTCGCGCGATTCGACGGGTTGCCCTACCGCGCGATAGAAATCAGACGAGCGCAAGATCGGGCCCGAAATCAGGTGTGGAAAAAACAGCATAAAGAGAAGAAACCGCGCACCTTCAGGCTTATCTATCTGTCCGCGGTAAGTATCTACCTGAAATGAAATAAACTGGAATGTGTAAAAGCTGATCGCGAGCGGCATCACGACCTTGAGCATTTCGGGCGAAGCGACACCCTGCGGTGCGAGCAAAGCCACTGCCGAATTGAAGTATTTGAAGAATGCGAGATGGCCGACGTTGAGTGCGACCGCGGCTGAGACCAAAAACTTTGATCGGGACACAGAAAGCCGGCGAGCTACCAGAAAATTCACCGCTATCACGATCAGAAAATGCGCCAAAAAGGCCGGACTGTAAAAACCGTAGTAAAAGAGCGATGCGAGAATCAAGAAACCCACGCGCATCCGCTGCGGCAGGTTCCAGTAAATCAAGAATGTCGCGATGAAAAACGCGAGAAAGGCCAGCGAAAGAAAATTCACAGTAGCGTCACGCCCGGGAAACTGAGTGGCTACGCAAGCAATATACTCGCAGCTTTTGCGAGGCGCCGCGAGCTAGCGAACTCTTATTGCCCGATTCCGCTGGCGGCAACGGCGGGAATGTATGCCATATCTTCGTGCATGATATGCCCCGTGAGCCAGGCTTCAAGAAACTTGCTCAGCATCTGTGCTGTGAGCGTCTTGTTTTGCAGCTGTACAACGTACTCGGCAAGTTGTTCTTTCATCTTGCGGTGCATATCTTTGTGTTGAACGGCCGATTCGTAATTCGCCTTGTCCATCACGCTTTCTTCATATGTAAAATGCGTATTCACATATTCGGTGAGCTCTTGCACGATACCTGCGAGCACGTCGTCGCTGCGCCCGCTCGCCAGAGCCCGCGAGAGCCGGTTGGCGAGTTCGAACAGGTATGCATGCTGCGAATCAATTTTGGGAATGCCCGTGCTGTATTCAACAGACCACTCGAGAGGAATCATATGTGAAAGATCGGACTTTCCCGATAGCGCGTCAAGATAGTGAGCCTTTGGTGCGTAGAGCTGCTCGTTTGTGAGCGCTCGGCTAATGCCGGCGGTCAGCAGCAGGCGTTCCGCAAATATGGTTTACAGGCGTTAACTGCATGTGGGCTGTACGCATGCGAACGACAACACCCTTACGCTTCTCTATCCGCATGGCTGGTATTATACTTTTTGCGGGCGTGGCAGGTTCGCACCTTGGCGCGGTGAGTAATTGTGATTTTGACAAATCTGGTGCGAAGCTCGTAAAAGAGACTAAGCTCAAAGACGGTACCGTGAAACTTGGCACGCTGCAAATTTCAAAAAAAGACCAGAACCCCATTGTTGCATTTTTTCAGAACGGCAGGCAGGTATTCTGCCGGCGTGATATCGACACCTCGCCCGTTGACGCACGTGCAGTCGCCGCGACGGGCGACAAAGAGCATCTGTTCGTCGCGTTTTCTACCGATGGCGGTGCAAACCACAGAGAAGCCTTCACGCGCTTCACCCAGGCAGGATGGATGAAATTTTACGGCAACGGCGGCGGCGCGAAAGTTCTGGTGATTCTGAAGTTGCGCAAGACTGACGGCGAGGTCGTGGGTGGCACTTACCTGACGGCGCGCAAAGCTGACGGCAAGACCAATTCCGTCGCGCTCAAAAAGCTCGTCTTCGAAAACAACGCGCTGCAGGTACATGCCGACACCTGGTACTCCCCGCTGAAGCATGACCAGACACCGTACAATTGCACGGGACCGTCGCCTTTCTTCTATACGGTGCAGTTTGCGCCCGAACTCACGAACGTTATGTCGACGAACGCGGGTACCTGCGAGTGACGCTTATGGCAAACTACCGTCTCATCAGTTTCAACCTCTGCCCCTTTGTGCAGCGATCTGTCATCGTACTCAATCAAAAGAATATCGCTTACGACATCGAATACATCGATCTCATGAATAAACCCGAATGGTTTCTGAAAATATCGCCGCTGGGTAAAGTACCGGTGCTTCAGGTGGGCAATGAAGTACTCTTTGAATCAGCCATCATTATGGAATACCTCGATGAGGTGAATCCACCGTCACTGCACCCCACCAACCCGCTGCAAAAGGCAAAAGCACGTGCGTGGATAGAGTTCTCATCGCACCTGCTCGGCCTGCAATACCAGTGGACACACGCAAAGACCCAGGTAGACTCCGAAGCGAAAATGGCAGCGCTCAGCGACGGACTGCAGAAATTTGCAGCAGAAGCCAAAGGTCCGTGGTTTGCCGGCGAAGACATGCAACTCGTCGATGTGGCAACCGCGCCTTTGTTCACGAGGTTCAACTGGATTCAAACTCAAATTCCCGATGATCTTTTCGGGAAAAATTCCTTTTTGCGTGAATATGCAAAGCTCATAGATTCAACCGACTCGATTCGCCGCTCCGTCTTGCCAGAAGTGCCCGAGCTGTACCGGCAATACATAAAGAAATCGGGCGCCTTCATGGCGCAGTGGTTCTGATGAGCCGCTCGATAGCTAGTGTTGCGCGCAATGACGAATAGATGATTTAGCGATCTTTAATTATTTATTTATTGACGCGACCAATGCGGACGCTCGCGCTGGCACATGCGCTACGGAATGGTGACAACTCTTGTCTGTTCGATCATTATTGCTCCCCTGGCTGCCGCGCCACTCGAACGCGAGGCAGCGCACCTTGCCGAGAAACTTTCTTCCCAGTACCGCAAAGACAACGAAGTCAGCGTCCGCCGCAATCTGGCTGTGCTCGAACTCGAATTCGGCGATAGCGGTGAGAAGAAAACCGCTGAAACGCTGCGCGAACTTCTGAACTCCGCATTTTCGCGGTCAAATGTTTTTGCGCTGATAGACAGGCGCGGCCTCGACGCCGTGCTGCACGAGATGGAATTGAATCAATCAGGTCTCACGGCTTCGAAACCAAGCGATATGCGGCTGGCCAACGCTGATGCTCTGGTTTCGGGAAAAGTCACGCGCAACAGTGATGGCTACCAGCTGGCCGCGCGACTCACAGACGTTGCAACCGGCCGGCAATATGCGGCGACGCTGCAGGTTGCTGACGCTGAATCTGAAGCCGCGACAAATCGGCGCCTTGACCGGGAATTCAGCTTTACCGACGGCATCGGTCTTTCGCTTTTCATGCAAACGACTCTTGCGGGAAATTCGACGACTGCGAAGCCGATACCGGGCGATAACGACACGGTCATGTCGGCGCTGCCGGGTATCGAGCTGCGCTACCGCTTCGGCCCCTATATCATGGCGGGCGCAGGTTTTGCCCGTGTCTATGGTCAGGCACGGTATTTTGAAAGCGTCACGTCAACGGCGAGCGCCAACGGAGCACAGGCGCAGACTGCCCCGATGCGTGTGGTCGCGCAGGGATTTTCGGTGCCGCTGCATCTTTACCTTACCTACCCTGTTTCCCGGCGGTGGCAGGTTTTCCTCGCGCCCGGCGCGGATTTTCAGAGTCTTACCTTACACGGATATTTTCTGCCCAGCCGCGGCAACGGCTTTGGAGCTAACGAAGTCGGACCATTTCTGACACATGAATTCTTTGCCCTGAAATTATTTGCCGGGCTGGAGTTTTTCATAACACCGCGAATGGCCTTGAGCCTGAGGGCAGGTTATGTTTCAGGCGCAATTGAAGTTTCGACGACACCTCTTCGTCATCTGAATTTGCCCGATCCACTGGCTCTCAATCTTGGCGGTTTCACCTATTCGCCCGCTCTTACCGTCTATTTCTAGCAGCCTACTTAAGAAGAAAACTGCCAGGCACGTTAAGCGGGTCTGCTCGCAGCAGCCGCAGCCTCTTGTTTTGGCCTGTCTCATGCCGATAATCGAATATGCAGTTTTGGGCGGATTTCACACGAAAATGTCATATTCCCTCTTTATTGATCGTGGCGACGCTGCTCATCACAGCCTGTACGCCGACCGGGCGCGGTAAGTTCTCTCAGTACGGCGGAAAATCCTCATCTTCGACAAGCCTGCCGCACGATGCCAGCGGCGGTATCACCGTGCGCGTCAAACTACATGCTGGCGAAGCTCTGCAGGTCAAGGCGGACGACTACACCTTCACCTCTGGCCGTTCTACACGGCGCGGCAGCGGCACCGTCACCCTCGCAGAAGAGGGAGTGCTGAAGCCGAAGAGCTTCTTCGTGCTCAAGTCGAAACGCTATTTCGGGGCGCTCGAGGCTAAACGCGAAAACGGGGGATGGCTGTATGTGAACCATGTTCCGATGGATGAATACCTGACATCTGTAGTCAGCCACGAGATGAGCCCGAGCTGGCACCCTGAGGCGCTCAAAGCGCAGGCAGTCGTCGCGCGCACGTATCTGCTCGTGAAGATGAAAGAGCGCACGGGCAAATCTTTCGACGTCGACACCACCACTAACTTTCAGGTTTATGGCGGAGTCAAAAAGGGCGACACCGGGGCGCGTAACGCCGTGAGCGAAACGCATGACGAAGTGCTTTACCACGGCGACAAGCTTGCGCAGACATTTTTTCACTCATCGTGCGGCGGCACTCTCGCTTCAGCTCAAGAGGTCTGGGGCAAACCCGTTCCCTATCTCAATGTACAGAACTCTCCGTTTTGCTCAACGGCACCCGTCTACAAATGGCAGGTGAAAATTCCGTTTTCAGAAATTGCGCGCCGGCTCGCAACACGCGGTATAAAAAATGTCACGGTAGCCGAACGCAGCCCGTCGAAGCGGGTAAAGAACCTGTCGATTGTCACTGCATCGGGCGTAAAAAAAGTCCGCGCCGATAAATTTCGCATGGCGCTCGGGGCCATCAAAGTCAAATCGACATTTTTTGGTGTCGCCCGCAAAGGCGATGCGATCGTGCTCACCGGTCGCGGCTTCGGGCATGGCGTCGGCATGTGCCAGTGGGGCGCAAAGCATCAGGCCGACGAACGCGGCAATTCATACAAACGTATTCTCGACCACTATTTTCCAGGCACAGCGCTGAAGCGTGTCGCTGGCTATAACGTATAATTCCATGGCGACAAAAAAGAAAAAAGCAACCCGCATTCCCGTTCGTAGCACTGCCACGCCACGAGCCAGCGAACCGATAGCAACAGCCACTACAACTTACATGGCGCCTGCGGCTCTCACGCGCCACGCTACGGTCACGTGGCATGAAATTATTTCCACCGGTTTTTTCTCGGGATATTTGCCCAAGGCACCCGGTACCTGGGGCTCGATTTTCGCAGCACTCATCTGCTTTATCGTCGCGCGCCTGCTGCCAGGTGAAGGTCTCATCTATTGGGGTGCCGTACCCGTTTCGTGGTGGGCGCTCAGCGCCGCATTGTTGACAACAGCGCTCGGCGTTTACGCATCGGGCATCTTTGCCGCAGAATGGAGAGAAGACGACCCTGGTGAAGTTGTCGTCGACGAGTTCGCCGGCATTTTTTTTGCGTGCGCGCTGATTCCCGCATCACCGGTAGCGTATCTTGCAGCCTTCATCTTCTTTCGCATCTTTGATATCACCAAACCCTGGATCATACACAAACTGCAAGATTTGCCCGGTGGCTACGGCATCGTGATCGACGATGTCGCCGCGGGCATTGCGGCGGCGCCGTGCGCACTGGCAGTGCACCTGCTCGCTGCGCACTATTTGCATCTGGCATAAAACACCTCGCATGCCGAAGAACAACCTGCAAATTCTCTTCAATGAAATCGAGCAAGAGGCTCGTGAAAGCGAAGGCGTCTTTCTGGCCGCCGACAAGCATCGGCATTCGCTCAAAGCAGCTTACGCGGCTTTGTTGACGACCCTGACCGGCGTGCAGGCTAAACTAGCGCGCTACCCGCAGGCGGCGGCGCTCAAGCGTCTGAAGCTCATTGAAACATTGCTGCAAGATCTGCTGCTGCGCCATGAGACCGAACGCAGGCATTTCAACGCGCTCGGGTTCTTACTCGGCCGCCTGCGCTCAAATCTCGCGACAGAAATGCTCGAACCCCGGCTTTACCACAAGATTCGCGCGGCGCTTGAATCTGAAACTGAACTCGTCAGACTACGCGAAAAATACCCCGATGCCGAGGCAGTGGTAACGCAGCCCGCGCCGGTGCGCAAGCGGCAGATGAAACCGGTTAAGCTGCTGCTCATCGCATCTGCGGGTATGCATTTTGCTGTGCCCGTGCAGAAGCTGGTTAAAAAAACGGCGCCCGGCCCGCTTGCAGAGAAATTACAACAGAACGGTTATAAATCCTCACCACTGCCTGTTGGAGCGATCAATTCGGCATTGCCGAAACTCGCCGTAGCATACGTCGACGCGAAAGGCCGCAAACGCATGCTGGTTTGCGACGAGTATTTCACCCCCGTGCAGATGTCGCAGAGATCGCTCAAAGACCGGGTCAGCTACTCGGGCAACACTACCGGAAAACCCGGCGATCACCGCCCGCACCTGCAGTTTTATGGAAGGCGCTTTTTTCTGTACGGCGCACGTTTGAGTTACACTGTTCGCCCCGGTGAGCGCGCCCGAACTTCTTAACGCCGACATTCTGCATCGCCTGATGCGCACTTTCATGGAATACAAAACAGACGTTTTGCCCGTGGTTGAACGCGGCCGCATCGTTGGCCAAATTGACCGCCTGGCGCTGATCGAAGCCCTAAGCGAGATCAAGGCCGAAGGCGCGTTGCTCACGATGAAACCGGCTGAATCGTCCGAAGAACTGCTGCGCCGGCTCGACGAAAGCCGAAGCAACGGCATCGCTACAGTCAACCGCCAGTTCGAGTTCAACGCCGTGTGGGGTCGGGCCGAAATTTTGCAGGCGCAGGGTAAAATTCCGCAGGTCAAGATCTGGTCGCCAACCGCGCCACCAGCCGAACGTGAGCCCGAACACAAAAATGAGGATGTCTCTCTCAAACGAGCCTTTGCTCCCGCGTCAGTGCATGCCGCCCCTGCTGCTGAAACTGAAGCGCCGACGCCGACCATTACGATCGTGCGCGAGTCGCCGCCGGTCTTTAGACAGCCTGCCCCCCCAGCCGCACCAGTTGCAACCCCCAGCGGGCGCAACGACCGTGCGATCAGCGAAAGCCTGCACCGCGAAATCGAACGCGGCCGGCTTGCGATAAACACTCTCGCCGCGCTCGACCTGCCCCTGATGGCGTGCGACGGTGCGGGCAACGAAATGTTTCATAACCGGTCGTTTGCAGACATACGCCTGCGCGATGCAATAAACCTTTCGAGCACTGATCTGATACAGCGGGCCAAAGACGCCATTACCGAAAGTGCGATGAAAGGCGAACTCGATATCGAGCGTGCGGTCACACTGAAGGCCGGCCCGCGCGGCTATCAGGTTTTCTGCAAAGCGATTCGTGACTATGACAATCCCGCTTCGCGCGCTGTGGGTTATATCTTCTGGCTGCAGCCCAGAGAAGCGGTAAAACCCCTGGAAATGCCCGCTGTCGGTGGTGAAAGCGCACTCTACATGGCGAGCGAAGGCGCTGCCGAGTACGCAGGTAAGACGCTGCCCGAAATTCTGAACGCCGAAGAAGCGCGCGTTCTCGCCTGGGCGATGCGCGAGGCGAATGGAAACCAGTCTGACGCCGCACTCTTGCTGGGAATTCCCCGCCAGACCTTTAACTACCGCTACCGAAAACTGGCGCGCGCAACCACGCAGCGTGAAGCCAGAGTGCGGACAAAAACAGAGAAGAAGCCATGAGCCAAACTGACGAAAAGAAGCATTTTCCCCTGAAAAAAAGAATTTCGCACGTCGTTGAGTTTGCGTTCGTGATGCTGCTCTTCGTCATCATCAATCTGTTTCCGTTTTCGATGCTGCATTCCGTTGCACGGTTCTTTCGCATCGCGCTCTCTCCGTTACTCGGTTCAGCCCGCCGCCGTATACGCTCGCAAGTGAGCGAGATACTCGCGATCACTGAAGAAGAAAAACTCAATAGTTTTGTAAATAACAACCTCGACCACACTATTCGCAGTTTTTTTGAATTAATGCAATCGTGGAAAATGAAAAACAAGCGCTTTCTCAGAAAATACGTAACGTTTGGCGAAGAGGCGCTGGCGATTGCCGAAGACCGGTCGCAGGGCATCGTGTTCGCCGAGGGTCATTTCGGCAATTGGGAAATTCCGATACCAGCGTACGCTTCAGTAGGGCTGAAGATCTTTTTTGCCGCGCAGAAACTTTCGAACCCTTACGTTGACTTCATGGTCAGAAAAATTCGTGAAGGTTATGGCGGTGGGGGGGCAATCTACCTCAAAGAATCGGAAAAGTACGTTCCGTTGCTCAGGCGCAAAGAGCCCATCGGGCTCGTCGCCGATCAGGATGCCGGCGGCGAAGGTGTTTTCGTCAACTTCATGGGCAAACAGGCTTCGACCCACATGGGGCCTGCGGTAATGGCATACCTCGGCAAAGCAAGGCTGGTCGTCGCGTTCTGTATCTTTCAGGGCAAAGGACGGTACCTCTTTTACGCGCGCACGCTCTACCGTTTCGCGGGAAAATCTGATTTTGCCTCGTCACGCGACGCCGCCCAGCAACTGACGCAGCTTTGGGTCTCAGAGATGGAAAAAGAAATCAGAAAATATCCAGAACAGTATTTCTGGGTACACCGCCGCTGGAAAACACGTCCCCCGTCAGAATTGGCCGCAGCGGCGCAGAACGGATCTGCATCCGCAAACTGATATGCTGAAATACCTGTTCGCCCGCATTTGGAACAACCCGCTCGCGCGTTACGGCAGCATTGCTGCGGCGTTGCTCATATGTTTTGCCCTCATTTTTTCAGCCCGTTTCAAGATTTTGAAAGGCCTGACTCGCATCTTCTCCTCGCCCGACTGGTCTGATACCGTCAGGCATGGTGCAAGACCCTTTGCCTTCGCCGAAAACGAAGACAAGGCTCGCGCACTGACAGAGGCCGCCTGGCGCTCGTTGCACGAGCTCGCGGTTGACACAGCGGGCAGCAAGACAGCATCAGGCGAAATCTTTTCTGCGCAAGTCTCACGCAAACCCTACTCGGGCTTTCTCAATCGGGAAAGTGAGACGGTAATCTTCAGTCTGTTCAACGGGCTTTACGCAAACTGCGGCTCTTACCGCACATCGGTCGAGGTCACCGACAGAACGACGGCGCTCGGCGAACTCGCGGCTTCGCGCAGCGTAGCAGCCCGAATTGCGCAGAACCGAACCGAAGCGCTGCGTAAGACGATGGTGATCTACGTACAATCGGTAGAGCCGGCGATGCAGAAAAAGCCTGATTATCTACCGGCAATCGAACTCGCTGAAGAGATTCATCGTGCGACTTGTGGCCTAAGGGAAACCGCCGCGCTGTGGTCGCGGGCGCTGGATTACAGAGAGTATGCGTTACAAAAGCAACTCTATGATAGCGACAGCGGCAGGCTCTACGAAAAACAACCAGAGCTTTTTGACACAAAATTTGTCGAACACCTGCAGAAAGACCTGAGCTACCGAGAGCTGCTCATACGGCATTTCGATGCAACGCGTTTTCGTACCGCGTACGATGGTGCTCAGCTGAAGAACCTGCGCGAAGCCTACTTCAAGCTGAAAACCCAGCGCACGCTCACGGCTCTGATCGAAGCATTGCTGGCCGAGGCGCGGCATTCCAATTCCGTTGTGGCGCGTAAGTGCCATTACGAGCTTTTCTCGCTCGATGACCCGGGCATAACAGAACGAGAAGATTACCTCTATGCGCTCGCCGAAACGGCAGTGAGGAGCGGCGAATTCGTACGGGCGCAGAATGTCATAGCGAACGCACTCAAAGCCAAAAGTGTGCGCGACCCGGCAATTCGACGGGACCTTGAGCGGCTGCGGTTTCATCTGGATCTTTCTCGTAATGAAAGCGAAAATTTATCTCGATTTTAATTCGACCCACCCGCCTGACCGCGGGGCCCTGGCAGAGGCCCGTGAGTTCTATTTTGAACATTACGGTAATTCATCGGGTCTCTCGCTCGAATCGCAGAGGGTAAACCAGAGAATTGAGCAGGCTCGCGAGAATATCGCCTCGCAATTCGGGATCGCTGCGGCTCAGGTTATTTTCACTTCTTCGGCCACTGAATCAAACAATTTGTTACTGCGCGAATTGCATCGCCGCAAACGGGGAGCCGAATTTCGCGTTTTGGTTTCGCCCTTTGAACACCCTTCGGTCGCCGAACCGCTGCGGCTTCTCAGCAATTCGGTAATCACCACGCTACCTGCCCTACGCGATGGCTCACTCGACAGCGCAAACATGACAGATCTGACCAGAACAGACCTCGCGATCACGATGGCTGTTCAAAATGAAAGTGGAGTCATAATGCCCCTGGCAGATCTGGTGCCACGCTTCGCCGCGGCGTCGATACCGGTAGTCGTAGATGCCTCGCAGCTTTTGCCCAAGCTGGCCGCAGATGCGCCCGACTGCCTTGCACCCACCTTCGTTAAATTCCTGACAGACAACGGCTGTTACGTGACAGCCACGGGACACAAAGTGGGCGCGGGCTTCGGCGCCGGGCTCATCTTCACTCCGAAGGCAAAATCTCTGTCACAGGGTGATCCATTACTTGCAGGCGGCAATCAGGAACACGGCTTTCGTGCCGGCAGTCACAATACCGAGGCGATCGTCGCTCTGTCACTCGCACTCGCGCGCAAGATCAAATTGAACAATTTTTCAGTGTGGAAAGAACGCTCGCAGAAATTTGAAAGTTTGCTCAGCAACGCGCTTGCGCACAAAGAGGGATTTGCAATTATCGGTGCGGGTACCGAGCGCGCCCCCGGCACGACACTGCTGCTTTTACCGGGTATACCGATCGACTTTCTAGTTATGGCACTCGACAAAGAGGGTATCACCGTTTCAACCGGAACTTCGTGCAAATCGCGGTCACGGTCACCTTCGGCGGCGCTGCTGGCAATGGGGTTTAGCGAATTGCAGGCGCTCAGCGTGATTCGCCTGTCTTACGACCAGAACCTGACCGACGCGGACATGCAGAGGGCAACGGAAGCACTCAAAGCCGCCGGTGACAGCCTGGCTTGAGCCGGTAACCTGACGAGTACAGCTCGTTTAGCCCGTGCTTTTCCTGCTTGTGCTAATTCGGCGCAATGATTGTCGCCCTGTGCAGACACGGCAAAGTTACTCTATGCGCGCCTTGATTTTGCTTACCTGCGTCCATTGGATGATAGCCTGCGCATCCGCACCCGCTAAACCTGGAGGTGATCTGCAATCTCTGATCGAAAAGGCAACGGCGATGAGACAAAATGGCATAACAGATAAGTCGCAATACGCCGGGCTGGTTCAGCAATTTGCCGAGTTGCGCCGCGAATCGCCGCAGGTAGTTTCTGACCCGACGAGTCGCAGTCTTGCCGCCGATTTTGTCGACGCCTACCCTGAGGTCAGGTGCGCACTGCGAATCACCGAACCCGAAGAAAAACTCATAACCGCACGCGGGTTTGCGTCTCCCGTTTATGTCGCCGGCAATTGCCCTGTCTCAGCGCCTTTCTTGTTCGAGGCTGACAGCCCAGATCTGGCGCTCGCCGCCGCGGGAGTCGATTATGAAAACCCCTACCTGATCGCGCGCATTCGCGTGAATTCTGCAACCGCAGACATGCCGCGCAACAAGCTCAAATTCAGCGCTGCGTATTACGCTGCAGATTTTCTGAGCGCACTCACCGCAGCCTATGGACTCGGCAGCCAGTCGACGATTACGCTTTTCCCCTCTGAATACGTCATCAAAGCAAAACCCATTCTTGCCAACGATGGTTATGACAGAGTTCGACAAAACTTTCGAAAGGCAGAGCTTACAAGCGGCTCACAGGCAAAAGAGTTCGGCAGCGAAGTCGCCGTCTCTGCGAACGGACAATTTACTGCGGGGGGCAGCTATGCCGGCAGAAAATTTGATCTGCTCTATGGCCACCCGAACGACTCTCTGCCCGATGGCATCGGCACCACTTTCACAACCGTGCGCGTCGACGGTACTGACTACAGGCTCGAAAAACAGAACAGCAAACGCAGCAAGGCAACTGACGGTACTCTTGTGTGCGAGACGGCGATAGCCAAAACCGGAATAAAAATTATTCAGAAAATCAAACCCGAGCCGGCTGGTGATCGCATAAAGACGCGCATCAGTTATGAGATCCACAATTTGTCGGGGGCAAAACATAAAGTGGGATTAAGACTCATGCTCGATACCTGGGCGGGACACAATGACGGCGTGCCCTTCATGATTCCCGCGGGCAGTTCGAGCCAATTGTTTCGTAACGAGGTCGAGTTCACACCGACGGCGTCGGTCATGTGGCAAATCTTTGATCCTGAACAAAAAGAGATTGGTTCACAACTCGAACCGGGCCTGCAGAACATTATGGTCGGCGAAGGACTTGTTCCCCCCGACCGCATTGCGTTTGCTAACTGGCCTCACGCTGCCGACACGCTGTGGGATTACGCTGTCAGCGCCGACCGGCGCGTCACGGGAGACTCGGCCGTCATACTCTGGTGGAACCCGGCCGATATCGCCGGGGGCGCAACGCAGATCGTGGCGACCGAGCTCGGGGCCTTTCTTCAGAAGCGCGAGCCCGCGGTTTTCGTCACGAATGGCGACTCGGGAGAAATTCTGCTCTACCTCTGGCATCACAACGATTCAGACAAAGAGCAGAAGATATCGTACAACGTGCGCGCAGAAAAAGGCTCGTTCGCATTCCAGTTTGATTTGAGCGATATCAAACTGCAGCCGGGCGAAATATACGTGAAGGCAAGCCCAGGGCAGGTGCTCGTCGAAGGCACTACTGCGATTATCATCAGTGAATCTGTCGACGGTGCCGTACGCGAATACCGGTTTCCATTGCAGAATCTCAAGATGTGGAAAAAGTTCAGCAGCGCGCCCGTAGTTGAACCGGCGCAGGCTTATGCGGTGAACTACTTTGACGAACGCAGCCTGAAACTCAAGGCCCGCCTAAAAACTGCCGGGGGCAAGACCATCGAGACGATTTCACTCACTCGCACCCCGATCGACGGCGGATTTCAGTACACGGGCGAATTCAAGATTCCCCCCGATGCTGCGGCAGGCAGATATTCGGTAGAGGTGGTCAAGTGAAGCCACTGCTGCTTTTCACTGTGCTTCTGCTTTTATCGTCGCACCTGTCAGCCGAAGAGGTCTTGTCATCGCGCCCGGTTGTGATTGCGCCGCGCCGCATCGAAGCCAAATCGATCGATATCAGCGGCCGAGCGGTCACCCGGCACGCAGAACAATCAGACGATTCCGATATTGATGCCAATCGAATACTGCTGCTGGTCACATTCAGCAGGGGCTCGATCAGGCTTACTGAAGGAACTGAAAGACAACTGCTTGCTCTCGGCATCAGCCCCGGCCAGCACCTCAGAATATTTGGTTTCGGTGACCCGAAAGGAAAAAACCAGGCACGGCTCGCCAATCTGCGCGCGCGTGTCATCGCCTCGTTTCTCAAAGAAAAAATCGGCAAAGTATCGATCGAAATAAAATGGAAAGAAAGTCCGCACGGTAAATTTCCCGGCGCGGGGGCAATTCTTGAAGGGGACAAATAATGCATATTTTCGCTTCGCTCGTCTTTAACCTGCTGCTCGCCACATCGGCGTATGCGGCGATCATGGCCGCGCTGCACATCAGACGGCCCGACCGCGAAGCCTACCTCGCGTCGGCACGCTCGGCGCTCGAGCTGCACCTGATTGCGGTTTCATTGTGCGTCGCGATTCTGCTCTACATGCTCGTTACTGCAGATTTTTCGATCGTCTACGTCGCCGAACACGTCAACCTGCAGCTTCCCGTTTTTTATCGCTTCACCTCACTCTGGGCGGGTCAGGCAGGGTCGATGCTCTGGTGGAACTTTCTCGTTGTTTTGTTTTCATACATGGCAATCCGTCACATTCGCAAGGCAGAGCCCGCTCTCGAACCGTGGATGCTCGTTATTCTCATGACGCTTTCGCTGTTCTTCACGGCAATCGGGTGCTTTGCACCGTCGTCAGATCCATTCAGAGTGTTTCAGGAAGGCGAGCGTCTGTTTTCGCATGCAGAGGGGCGCGGATTAAACCCGCTGCTGCAGCATTGGGCAATGATTATACATCCCCCTATTCTGTATCTGGGTTACGTCTCGTTCGCAGTCCCGTTTGCCATTGCGATGGCGGCTCTGCTGCACCGGCCGGCAGACCCCACGGCTACGGGGGTTTCCATTGCATGGACCCGCTACGTTCGCCGCTGGACTCTTTTCAGCTGGTTTTTTCTCGGGGTCGGCATCTTGCTCGGCGGCAAGTGGGCGTACGAAGAACTCGGCTGGGGCGGCTACTGGGCGTGGGACCCGGTTGAAAATGCATCGCTGATGCCGTGGCTCACCGCGACTGCGTTCTTACATTCGATCATTGTGCAAGAGCGACGCGGCATGCTCAAGATCTGGAATATGGTGCTCGTCTCGATTTCATTTATCATGACGGTTGTCGGCACCGCGCTCACCCGATCAGGAGTCGTTCAATCGGTGCACGCATTCGCACAGTCGAATCTAGGCTGGTTCTTTCTGGGCTTTATCATCATCACGATGATATTCTGCACCTATGCAATTATTCGCGGCTATGATTCACTGAAATCTTCCCAGCCGATTGAATCTCTGCTCAGCCGTGAAGTTGGTTTCTTATTCAACAATGTTTTGCTGCTCGCCTCACTCTTCATTATTTTTTTCGGCACGATGTACCCAACCCTCAGCGAAGCAATCTCAGGCCGCCGAGAATCGGTCACCGCAGAATGGTTCAACCGGTTTATGGCGCCGATGGGAATTCTGATTCTGTTCTTAACGGGCCTCGGCCCCCTGCTCGCATGGCGTAGCACCAGCCTCAGCTCTCTCGCAAGAAACCTGCGGCTGCCAGTGGCGTCGGCGGCGCTCGTTGCAATCGCAGCGTATTGGATAGTCGGCGGTTCGTCAGCCGATTGGAACACGTCAAAAACTCTTGCGATCGTCACTTTTGCGACAGCCGCATTTGTAATCGCCGGCGTTCTCGAAGAATGGCTGCGAGCTGCGCTTTCCCGCAGGGCGTACAGCGGCGAGAACCTACCGCTTGCCGTGATTCTCGTACTCTTTCAGAACAAGCGGCGGTTTCTCGGCTACATGGTACATATCTCTCTCGCGATACTCTTTTCAGGTTTTGCAGGCCTCGCGTTCGGTACCGAAGGCAGGCTCATGCTCGCAGCCGGCGAAGCACAGGAATTTGCCGGCTATACAATACACGTCGAAAAATATGAAGAGAAAGGGCAGCCCGAAGGTGCGCGCATTCCGCTCTATGGCACGCGCATGGTGACGGTCGCGGTCTATCGCGACAACACCCTCATTGGACGGGACACTACAGAAATTCGCACGTACCCGATGTACAACTTCAGAGAAGGCCGGTATTCAGACACGCAGAACACATCTGAACCGGCAATTATATCCAAACCCAATGCCGATGTCTACCTGCAGCTCGGTGGCGACGAGAAGGGTAAACTTGTGATTCAGGTCTGGTTGAATCCGTTGGTTCGGTGGGTTTGGGCGGGATTTGCCTTCTTCGGTTTTATGGGACTTTTATTGCTGCTCCCGATTGGCGAAAAGAAATTTGTCGGTCTGGGTGCCTTTAAGTTTCCCCTGATTCCGAAAGCGCGAACCGGCACAGCGTAACCGGTTCGCCTTTTCAGGCGTGATAATTGCTACACAAGTAAGGGCAGAGGAGCCCTTACGGCAGATGCAACATGAAAGCTGAAAATCCGCAGAGCTCATTACGAGACGACATCAATTTTCTGCATGATTTGCTTTCTGAAGTTATTCGCCAGCGCGAAGGTGAAGCTTTTTTCGGTGAGCTCAGCCAGGTACTGAACGAGGCAGCGCGATACCGGCAGAGCGACAGCGATGCGGATTTCGTAGCGCTGAAAAAGATTGTCGCCGATTTCGATCCCGAACGCGCAGAAAAAGTGACCCGGGCACTTTCAAGTTATTTGAGTCTTGTCAATATCGCCGAAGAGCACCAGAAGACGCGTCTTGCCAGAAAGAACAGCGCGGGCACAAGCTTCGGTGACTTGGGTGAGACGCTGCGCTCACTGCTCGGTGCGGGCATTTCAGCTGAAAAACTGCAATGCGCGGTGACCGTGTTGCACATTGAGCTCGTGTTGACCGCGCACCCGACCGAAATCATGCGGCGTTCGCTATTGCAAAAATATTCCAGTATCGCGCGACACCTCGAAGTTCGCGACTACAGCGACGTGCCGCAATACGAACAGCAGCTGAATACCGAGGCGATTCGCCGCGAAATTTTTGGCATGTGGGAAACCGACGCCATTCGCAAGAAGAAGCCGACCCCTACAGACGAAGCTTATGGCGGGCTGTTGGTTTTTGAACAGACGCTTTGGCAAGAGCTGCCGAGGTTCTTACGCGAGTTTTCTGACCTGCTGCAGGCAGAGACCGGGCACCCATTGCCGCTGAATGCCGTGCCGATCTGTTTTGCCTCATGGATGGGCGGCGATCGCGACGGTAACCCGAATGTTACCGCAGCAGTCACCCAACGCTCCGTTTGGCTCGCACAGTGGATGGCATCTGTCCTGTACGAGCGGGAGATCGATCGCCTGCGCTTCGAGTTGTCGTTGCAAACAGGCGATGCGCGTCTCGCCGAACTGACTGCAAACGCACATGAACCCTACCGGGCATACCTCAAGGGCATTCACAACAGAATGACATCAACACGTACAAGGCTCGAAGACCTGTTACAGCGGGGTCACTCCGAAACCAAAGGGCATTATCGCAGCGCCGAAGAACTGCGCAAAGAGCTGAATGTTGTGTATGAATCGCTGATTGCCACCAACATGCACGCGGTCGCAAACGGCCGGTTGACCGATCTGATGAGAAGGCTTGCTGTTTTCGGCCTGCACCTCGTCAAACTCGATATTAGGCAAGAGGCATCGCGGCACGCAGATGCAATGGCTGCCATCACCAATGCACTGGGTCTCGGCAGTTATGCGGAATACCCTGAGAATGAAAAGATAGCGTTTCTCTGCGCAGAGCTGAATGATCGCCGCCCCCTGATACCGCTCGACTTCACCTGTGATGCAGAACCCCGGGAGGTGCTCGACACCTTCTCAATGCTTGCGCGCATCCGCACCGAATCTCTCGGCGCATACGTTATCTCGATGGCGAAAAACGTTTCGGATATTCTCGTTGTACACCTGCTGCAAAAGATTACCGGACGCAAGAAGCCTCTGCGCGTTGTACCGTTGTTTGAAACGATAGCCGATCTTATCAACGCACCGCATGTCTTGCGGAAATTATTTGCGATTCCCGAATACCGCACACTTATTGCCGGCAAGCAAGAGATCATGATCGGGTATTCTGACAGCTCGAAAGACTCAGGAATTCTGACAGCTGCCTGGAATCTCTACCGCTGCCAGGAAGAAATTCTCAAAGTGGCGCGTGAGGCCGAAATTGAAGTCACGCTGTTTCACGGGCGCGGCGGCACGATTGGCCGCGGCGGCGGCCCCTCGCACCTCGCGATCCTGTCACAGCCTCCCGGGTCGGTCGAAGGCCGTATCCGCGTCACCGAACAGGGTGAAATGATTCAGGCAAAATTCGGCTTACCCTCGGTTGCACGGCGCAGCCTGGAGATTTACACAAGCGCAGTCTTGCGCGCAAGCCTTCAGCCGCCGCCTGGCCCGCCGGCCGAATACCGCGAGCTCATGGATTCGCTTTCTGACAATGCCGCGAAAGAATACCGCCGCCTCGTCTACGACCAACCGGAGTTCATCGATTATTTCAGGGCTGTGACGCCCGAACAAGAGCTCGGCAACCTGAATATCGGCTCAAGACCTGCTCGTCGCAGGGCGGGCGGCCCGCCTGCATCGCGGCAAGGCCCAGGCGAACCCCGGAATTCGATGTCTACCGGAATCGAAGCCCTGCGCGCGATTCCCTGGATCTTTGCGTGGACACAGGTGCGCCTGATGCTACCTTCATGGCTGGGTGTTGGCACGGCGCTTGCCGCGGCACTGAATTCACCGAAACGCCAAACGCTGATTGAAATGCGCCGCGACTGGTACTTCTTTCGTTCGTTTGTCGATCTGATTGA
Organism: uncultured Leptospiraceae bacterium; assembly: GCA_942492915.1. GTDB lineage: Bacteria > Spirochaetota > Leptospiria > Turneriellales > Turneriellaceae > Turneriella. The sequence goes on along the minus strand of OW818662.1, from coordinate 407,883 downwards.
GATGGTACTGATCAAGTCAGACATGCGCATCGCCGCACACTATGACTCGATGCTCGTCGCCGAATCGCTTAAGCCCGTAGCGAACCAGATTCACGAGCGTCTGGCGAATACCATAAACCGCGTGAAAGAAGTTTCGGGCAGTCAAAATCTTGTCGGCTATGACACCAATCTGCGTCGCGAAATCGAGTTTCGCTCGCTTTGGCTTGATCCGCTGAATATTCTCCAGGCCGATTACCTTAGGCGCCTCAGGCGAGAGCCTGAGAGCGAAGCCCTGCGCCGCGGCTTGCTGCTCACAATTAACGGCATCGCCGCAGGGCTAAAAAACACCGGCTGACCCATAAACCTGATTGGGGCTGACTTCGGGCCGGGTTATTGTTGACATTCTCGCTTTTGCTTCGTCCAATACCTAAGATGAAAAAACTTTTGATCCTGGGCTCGTTTGCATCCCTTGCGTTCACATTCATGCCCGCCGAAGCCGCGAAGAAAAAGGCCAAAAAGCAGACAGAGGTGGCACAACCACCGGCCGAAAAGGCCAAGGCTTCTCCCGAAGCGGCCCGTGTTGCCATTCTGCTTTATCAAGATAAAACCGGCACCAAGAACTTTGAATATATGCCAGGCTCGCTCAAAGAAGCGATAACCGAATCGATGCACCAAAAATTCGAATTTACAGAAGTTGATTCTACAAAAGTTGACCCTGTGGCTGCACAGATACGGGCAAAAAATAAAGGCCAGATTGGCGCCAAAGAAGCCGCAGACATCTGCCGCAAGGCAGATGTGGATATTCTGATCTACGGTGACTTTACGTACAATAAAGAAGAAGAAGAAATCGAAATCCACACAAATATCTCCCTTGGTTCAACTGACAAATTCAGATTGCTGCCAGCGGTAGAAAACCGCGTCGATAGCACAATTTTTCAGGCAGCAGACAAAGTCGCAACTGATATCGTCGCCGAAATCACCAAAGTCGCTCTTGAACAGCAGCAGGCGAAAGGTAAAGAAGCCGTCGAGACCAAAGGCAAAACGCAGCTCGACAAGACCGAGAAATCCAAGACATGGCAAGATATCAACTGGACAATCGGCGTTTCTGCCGGCCCTATCTACCCCCTTGTGAGCCGCGAAAATGCCGAAGTTAAAACCGAGCCGTCGCTCAGTGTATTTGGCAACTACCGCCTGAAAAACAACCTGCACGCGGGACTGTTCGCTTCATATGGCAGTCTGAGAAGTTTTGGCAAGAACACCCCATACCAAACCAACCTCGATCACATCGCAGCTGCGGCGACTGTCGGGTATTTTTTTGACCTGTCACCGCGCTGGCGCTGGGCAAATCTTGTGGGCGCCGGCTATTACTTCGGCAAACTGAACGTCTATTCGACATGCAGCACTAGCAATACGACTTGCGGAACTGGTTCATTCCAGTCTGTCAATGAGCAGGTCAAGAATCCCTTTTTCATGGCACGCTCGGGTCTGCATTTCTTGATCTTCTCATTTCTGTCTGTAGGCGTCGATGCCGAGTGGCGAATGTACTACGATTCAAAACCGGTAAATACGGTCGGCGCCGCTCTGGTGATTACGGGCACATTCTAAATGGGATGGATTAGAGTGCAGGCGCTGGCCGCCACCGTGGCATTGGCGCTCACCGGCAGCTGCACAAACATCGGGCTGGCCGAACTTCTTGAGAACCCCGCAGGCGCGCAAATTCTGACGGCGTTTGTCGGTTCAGTCAACACAGCTGGTGAACTGGGTACTTACTCCGCGGGTATTTTTGTAAACTGCAGTGGCTCGCAGGGTTTGCTTAGAGCCGACTGCGCCTGCCGAACCATGGCCGGGAATGCCGGATTACGGGACAGCAACAACTATATTGCACTCATGAGCGCGGCGGCTTATGATATGACGTGCAGAATAACTGGTTCAACGAGCCAACTCTTGAACTGCTCTCTGCCGAGCGGCGGCCCCAAATGGGCAAATACAAACGGACAAATTATTGCCAAGGGTTATGCCGGGCTTCTCAGTGGAAATCTTCTCGCTCCTCTGAATCTTACCGAAAACAAATCGACACCAACTGCAACTCTGGTATGGACAGGCACGCAGGCAGGGGGCCAGTTTTTTAACAACGGCAGCAATAATTGTGGCGACTTCACCGTAGGGTCCGTGAACAATTCTGTAGTGGGTGACTTCAACAGTACGTCATCTTCATGGCTAAACACGGGTACAGTCCAAGGTTGTACGCTTAACGGCACGATTTACTGCATCGCAAAACCATGATCAGCCGCCCCCTTGGCACAACCGACCTCGACGTCAGCGCGATCTGCCTCGGCACGATGACCTGGGGTGTGCAAAACACCGAAGCCGAAGCACATGAACAAATGGATTATGCCCTCGCGCAGGGCGTGAACTTCTTCGACACCGCCGAGATGTACGCCGTGCCCCCCTCTGCCGAAACCTATGGCAAGACCGAAACCATGATCGGCACTTGGTTCGCGGCGCGCAAGAACCGCAACAAGGTTATTCTCGCCACCAAAATTGCCGGCAACGGCCTCAAATGGATTCACGACGGCAGCGATATCAACCGGGCGAGCGTCACGGCCTCGGTCGAAGCTTCGCTCAAACGCCTGCAGACCGACTACATCGATCTCTACCAGTTGCACTGGCCGAACCGCGGCTCATACCATTTTGGCCAGCAATGGACCTATAAAATTAAGAACTCCTCTAACGAGCACGAAATAGACAACTTCATCGAGGTGCTCACGACACTTAAAGAGCTGATCGCCGCCGGCAAAATCAGGTATGTAGGATTGTCCAACGAAACGGCATGGGGCACGATGAAACACCTGCACGCAGCCGAAACGCAAGATCTGCCGCGCGTTCAATCAATTCAAAACGAATACAGTCTGCTCTACCGCCTGCACGAACCCGATCTCATGGAAATATCGATCAGGGAAAAAGTCGGCCTGCTCGCATGGTCACCGCTCGCCGCGGGAATGCTCACAGGTAAATATGCGAATGGCGCGCGCCCCGCGGGCAGCCGCTGGACGCTCTCGAACCGCTTCAACCAACGCGACACGCCGCAGGCGCACGCGGCGGTCGATCGCTACCTCGCCGTCGCGAAAAAGCACAACCTCGATGCCGCGCAACTGGCGATTGCCTTCGTGCTGTCGCGCCCGTTTGTTACATCGGCCATTATTGGCGCGACGGATATGCAGCAACTGAAGACCAACATTGCAGCGCATGACCTTGTTCTGAGCAAAGAAATGCTGGCAGACATCGCCGAAGTGCGGCGTGATTTTCCCATTCCCTTCTGAATCCCGTAAAAGGCGATTAGCCCATGATTTAATTCATGGGCTAATCGCGTTCAGAACTTGCCGCCTGACACAGGCGCTGCAGAACGGCAGTGATGAAGTTCAAATGGTACCACGCCGCAATTCTCGTCGTCGTTGCGATGGGCACTGTCTTCTTCTGGTCATTTACCCGCAATGACGAGAAGGCGAAGACCAATCTGCCACGCAGCTTCAGCCGCCTCGGCAGCCAGGGTTTCGCGACACCAGCAGAGCTCGAACGCATGCTGAACCGCAACCCATCGCCGCGCGCGATGCTTGAAGCCTATCGCAACCACGCGCAATACCCCGATTATTCGCGCCCGCTTGACAGCACCATGGTCGACCTGATCGATCCGTGGAAACTCGTCGACGAACCTCTGCCGCTCATCGACGACCCTTCGCTCAGAAATGAAGGTGGCGTGAAAAAACGTATCGAAGAACTCAAACAATCGGGCAAAACCGACAGCGAAATTGAAAACGAACTGCGCAGATACTATGAAGGCCTGCCCCGCTACCAGTTCACAGCGAACCGGCACACGCTGACATTCGGCGATGAGCTTATTGTTGCGCTCAAGGTCACGGACTCTAACGGCGCGATATTACAATACAGTCTCGGCGACGTCTTCGTGCTCGGCGACCCGATGATGACGCGCTCGCGCCTCGGCACGCCCGACTTCAATGATTCGGGATACCCGCCCGACGGAGCCGCAGACGACGGCATCACCACCTTCAGCTATAAGATTCCTGGCGAAGACAAAAAATACTGGGGCAACCTGAAGCTCGTTGTTCAGATAAGGGCAAAAGGGAACAAAGACCCGATCGAAGTCTCGCACACGTTCTTCTCAAGCCCGGTCAGCCCCGCAAAATTTACCGATACCTTCAGCGAAAGGCTCGATAACGGCAGCCTGGTCATCGATACTATTGTGGATGTAAAACGTGAATGTAAGTTTATCTTTCAGGCAAACCTCTACGACTCACGCGGCAACCCAACACACTGGGTGACTGTGAACTCTGTGCTCGCGCCAGGGCTCCACCCTGTTTCGTTCGTGTTTTTCGGCAAAATATTTCACGACAACGGCTATCAGGGGCGCTTCACGATGCGCGATTTACGCGGCACCTGCGAAAACCTGCCTTTTCCCGCACGCTGGATAGGCGACCCGGGAAAAGTGGACGCCGTTGCGAATGCCACACCGCTCGAAGAACCGCTGCTGTATTACATGCCGTACACCGCGAAGTCGTACACCACAACAAAAGAATATAGCTTAAAAGATTTCAGCAACGCCGAATGGACGTCACCCGATAAAGAGGCGCGAATCAAAGAGATGGAAAGTCAGGTGCAGGGCGAACAGTAAATCTGCCAGGGACACAAAGCGTCCCTGGCAGATTTGACTACTTACATCCCAGATTCAAACTTCGGCACGCGTTGTATTCCAACTTTGCAGCAGTGTTGATCGAATTGGTTGCATCACCCGTGTGAACCTTATGGTAACCGTTTTTTGAACTCGACCATTCAGTGCCCGACGCACGACCACTCCAGATGTAGTGGTATGAGTAGCGCGTTGCACCGAGACAGTTAGAGAAACTTCCCGTGGTGTTGAGTCCGCAGGTACTGTGGTATGACACCGCGCCGTCGTCTTCGCCGGGCAGAATGACTGAGGCGCCGGTCCAGGTCGCTTCATAGCCTGCGATTGCGTATACGCCAATACCCTTCATGTTATTGTGGTTGTATGACCCCCGCGCGTTACCAGTCTTGAGCGCGGCAACCATGTCGTTCGACGCCCAGAAAGCGGCGTTTGCGAGTTCAGAACCGCCTGCCGCGCTTGACGACGCCCAGACGCGACGAATGTTATACGCGGTTGCAGATTTGTCGATAAAATATTCCGATGCATAACAGCCTGCACTGTGGCAGACAATCGTGCAGTAGTTTGTGCCTTTGCATTTTGCTTCGAGCACCTGGTAGAGTTTTGACTGCGCGCGACAGGAACCCCAGGTGCGCGGGTCAGATGCGCCATCATAGCCCACGTAATACCGCGACGCAGACGTCGTGATATTTTTCGCAGTGCCCCAATAGTTGTTCACGTCGGTTGTATAACCGCCGCCCGAGTCGCAGTGGCTGCCTGAGCGGCCATGGACAAAGATAACCGATTCTTCAGCCGAGATGGCCGAGACCGTAATAAGTGCCAGGAAGAGTCCTGTTAATTTCATGTTTTTCGTGCTTACTCCTTCACGCAAATCTTGCTTTCGTTTCTCATGCAAGCCGTGTTCCAAGACGCCTCGCGGCCCCGTTGAACGCGGCTTGCATTTTCAAGATAGATTGGCATCAGGGTGCTCGGTGCGCCAAAATAAGGGTAAACGAATGTTGTGTGTGCAGAGTGCTTTTATGACAGATGTGTCACAAACATCTGTGATAGATTATGCGAAGTACGCTTCTGCTTCTTTAATATCTTCGATGATCGTGAAGAAAGATTTGAGTTTTGTCACTTCAAATATATGCAGCACCACCTGCCGCGGTGTGGTAAACACGACGCGCGCATCTTCGTGTTTGCGAATCGCCAGAATAAAATTCACGAGCGCACCGATACCCGACGAGTCGATCGTCGCGAGCTCTTCGATATCGATAATCACCCGCACGCGCTCACGCGCGAGCAACGGTTCGAGTTCGGCGCGCACCTGCTTCGCCGTAAAAAGATTCAGAATGCCGCTGATAAAGACAATCGCGTATCCCTTTTCAGGCACTTCATTGATCAGCACTTTGCAGCGTTCGGTCGACATCGGTGAGACGGCATATACGGCGGTGCTACCGTGTCGCCAAAAATTCTTTTTGCATACGGGCGCGCGCACTTGCCACGGGATAATCACCCACCCCGGCCGCCATATTGTCTTGCAGATGCAGCAGCTTGTTGGTCGCGGGAATAACGAACTGCACGCGCTCATCGCCCAGAATAAACTTTAAGAAGAACTGCGCCCAGCTTGTCATGCCCTGTTCGATGGCCCATGGCGGCACTGCCCTGCCCCTGACGCTGCTAAAGAGACGGCCCTGCGCAAATGGTTCGTTCGCAATAACGGCGACCTGCCGCCGAGCCGCGGTCTCGACCAACGAACGATTGCCCATCGCGGCGGTTGTTTCGGCAATCGAATAGGGTATCTGCAAAAAGTCGATGGGTTCGGTTTCGATTATTTTTTTCAATTCGCCAAAGGCAGATTTAGAATAGTGCGTAAGCCCTATATACTTAAAGATGCCCCTCTCTTTGTAATTGCGCAGAGTATTCAGCTGCGTGCGCCAATCGACCAGATTGTGTATCTGCATGAGCTCAAGCCGCTTTCTGCGCAATTTTGCGAGCGACTCTTGCATTTGCTGAACACCCCGTTCACGGCCTGAGGTCCACACCTTGGTGGCGAGAAAGAGTTTGTCGTTGATGTTGGCGGCAACCGAAGCCGTGCCGGTCACCTCTTCTGCCGGGCCATACATGGGTGACGAATCGACGAGCCGGCCGCCGAGGGCAAAGAATCGACCGAGTAGAGCCGCAGCATGCCGCGGCTCCAACTGGTCAAAAATCTGGTAGGTACCCAGACCAATACGCGGCAATTTCTCACCGGTTGACGGTATAATTGCGACCGCTTGTCCCCGATTTAAATCGGGGGCAGGCGGTGATGCATCGAGGCGCATGCCGGTGGCAAAGGGTACCGCCGCAGCAGCGGCGTAACGCAGAAATTCACGGCGCGTATATTGCATACGCGCAATTATAGAGACGCGCCATAGCGCGTCTCTACGGATATTAGAGAAATCCTCATTTTTTTTGCAACCCGCGCTGCAGGTTCGCCATCTCAGAAATATGAAGACGACGACAGATTTGCCCGTTCAGGGCACGCAGCCCCCACAATTTACCGAAGCCGATCGCATCACCGGCCGTTCAAAGATCGGCTCGTGGTTCAGCGGCGACAAGATGTTCATCGCGATGCATTTTATTCCGCTCGCGGCGATCTATACCGGCGTAACCTGGAAAGCCGCCGTGCTCTGCATTGTCTCTTACTGGGTGAGGATGTTCTTCGTTACTGCGGGTTACCACCGTTATTTCGCGCACCGCTCATTTGAAACAAGCCGCATCTTTCAGTTTATTCTGGCATTCGGCGCCGAGACGACGGGCCAAAAGGGCGTGTTGTGGTGGTCGGGCCACCACCGCGGCCACCACAAGTACAGCGACACCGATCTCGACATTCACTCAATGAAAAAACTCGGCTTTTACGAATCGCATATCGGCTGGATCTTCAGAAAAGAAAACAAGCGCGTGCCGATCGAAGACATTCAGGATTTTGCCAAATACCCCGAAATCAGATTCATCTCAAAACACGACTGGATTGCCCCGTGGACTCTCGGTGTGGTTTCGTTTCTGATCGCCGGCTGGCCTGGCCTCTGGATCGGCTTTTTTCTGAGCACACTCATCACCTACCACTCAACCTTCACGATCAATTCACTGACGCACAAGTGGGGCACGAAGCGCTATGAAACCGGCGACGAATCGCGCAACCACTGGCTGCTCGCGCTCACGACCATGGGTGAAGGCTGGCACAACAACCACCACTATTACCAGGCGTCTGCGCGCATGGGTTTTTATTGGTGGGAGATCGACATGACCTATTACATTCTGCGCTTTTTGGGCCTCTTCGGTCTCGTGTGGAATTTTAAAGAAGTGCCGAAGGCAATTAAGGCACGCACGATCAAGAGCCAGCAAGCTGTGCCAAAAGAGACTTTCGCACCAAAACCATTGCATTCGCTCGCATCTGATCTCTAACAGTTTCCTGAAAAAGGAAACTGATAGCAGGCTTCCGGAACCGCAAAAGCGAATAGCTTTAATGTCTTGCCAGCAGGGGCCCATAAAGCCCCTGCTGGAAGATGAACAAATTTATGATGGCATGCCTTTTCAGCTGTGCCTCAGTCTCTGCCATTTCTGCTGATCGGGCTTATGCTGATGTGAGACTTGGCGGCATGAGCCCTAAAGACCCGGCCCGCTTCGGATTTCTCGGCGGCCTGACCTTCGGCGGGTACTTTGACAAGCTGGTCTCGATTTCAGGCAGCGTGGATTACTATCAAACGTCATACGACACACCTTCGAGTACACAACCCGAAAGTTACGCTTTTAATCCGACAGCAATTGATAAATCACTCACCATCAGGCTCATGATGTTTATGCTCAATTCACGCATCGACATTCCTTATCAGATAGGTGGGGTTTTCACCCCATTTGTGCAGGTAGGCGTCGGCTATGAGCTGGCGTACGTGAACACATCTGCCTTTGGGGATTTCGGTCTTATCGTAGGCACAGGTGGCCGCATGCCGCTGGGCGAGAATACCCGACTCATTCTGAATATGGCCTACAACCTGAGTTCGGTTTCAAAAATCAGCAATGATGGCACGAACGAAAAAATAAATGTGAGCGGTGCGATGATTCAACTAGGCATAAGTTATGATTTGGGTGCGAGAACAACTCAGCCAGCCACCCCATAGCCTTCTTGGTATCTCGTAGTCGTGCCCGGCGGTCAGCACCCAGTGGCTTCGCGACCGGGCAGCAGAATTCATTGACACGAGACCCGCAGCCGCCAGAAAAAGGTATGGGGCTCGTCTACGCAACAATCGAGTTATCGAACCCACGTGATGCATCGCTGAGCGCCTTGTCGACAGAAGCTCTGGTCGACACCGGGGCTTTCATGCTCTGCATACCTGAGCATGTGAGAATTCAGCTGAATCTGGCCGAGCTCGAGAAGCGCGAGGTCACCTTAGCTGACCATAAGAAGGTGCTCTGCCCTTATGTGGGCCCCGTGCAGATTCGCTTTGCCAACCGCAGCTGTTTCACCGGAGCACTCGTGCTGGGCGAAAAAGTGCTCTTGGGTGCGATTCCGCTTGAAGATATGGACTTGCTTGTGCATCCGCTAAAGCAGCAACTTGTCGTAAACCCTGAGAGCCCGAATATTGCGAGTGGTCTCGTCATGTAAGTCGAGAACCATTCTCAACAAGGGAAATGCGGCGCGCTCAGCGCCGCTTTTCTCTTTACACTCCCCCTAAAATTTCCGATTATTACCCATGGAAATCGTACAGGTTGCCCTCTTTGCAGTGGCATTCATCACTTCGTTCGCTTACGCCGGTTATGCGGTCATGAAATACTGGCGTTATGCCCACCTCGGGCAGGCGCAAGAGATTAAATCGACGCTGGGCCAGAAAGTTAAGAACGTCATCGTCAACGTTCTGTTGCAAAAGAAACTCATGAAGAAGCCCGTACGCGGCATCTTTCACATCTTCATTTTTTACGGTTTTCTCGTTTATGGCGGCCACACCACAAGCCAGCTGATTGGTGGCTTTTTCGGCCCGTTTCAGATGCCGCTCGTGGGCACGACGGGGTACGAATTTTCGATACCTGACCTCATGGGTCAGGTAATTCCGCATTTTGCCTTTATCTATGACTATGCGCTTGATGTTTTTTCTCTCTTAGTACTTTCGGGCCTTGCGTTCTTCGCGCTGCGCCGCTGGGTTTACCGCGCATACGAACTCGACCGCCCTTCGGGACAGTCAATGATCGTGATCACCATGATCTCGACGCTCATGATTTCGACTCTCGTGGCAGAAGGTGCACACGGCATATTAAAAGGCCATTCGCATGGTCTGCCGATTCGTGAAAGCGTCGGTGCCCTGCTCGCGTCATGGGGCGTCACCTCGGCAAACGCAGGTTATGTCTACATCGGCGGCTGGTGGACACACATTCTGACCGTGTTCGCGTTCATGGCATTTGTACCGAATTCAAAGCACGCGCACCTTATCTGGGCGCCGGTTAACTTCTGGTTTGAAAAAGAAACACCAAAGGGCCAGCTTTCATATCTCGACACGGAAAACGCAAAAGTATGGGGAGCGGCAAACGTACAAGATTTCACCTGGAAAGACCACCTGAACGGCCTCAGCTGCATCGAATGCGGTCGCTGTACAATCGAATGCCCTGCGAACCGCACGGGCAAGCAGCTGAACCCAAAGAGCATCATGGGCGACCTCAAGCATGCGCTCATGGAGCAGATGCACAAGGTTGACGCGGCGAAAAAGGCCGGCAAGACAGACGAAGAAATCACCGCGATGCCTGAGCTGCGCGTGATCGACAACTACACCTCGCAAGAATCACTGTGGGCATGCACAACCTGCTATGCCTGCGTTGAAGCCTGCCCCGTGGGTAACAACCAGGTCGACGCGATTATCGGCATGCGCCGCGCACTCGTGCTTTCTGAAGGCGCGCTGCCAGGTGAACTGCAGACAGCGCTCACGAACATGGAAAACCAGTCAAACCCATGGGGTGTCGGCTCGCACAAACGTGAAGAATGGGCAGAAGGCCTCAATATCAAAACCATGGCAAAGTGGAACGAAGAAGGCCAGAAGCCAGACGTTCTCTTTTGGGTCGGCTGCGCGGGTGCATTTGACGACCGCAACAAGAAGATTGCGCAGTCGATTGCGAGCCTCATGAACAAGGCCGACGTCAAGTTTGGCATTCTGGGCACTGAAGAAAACTGCACGGGCGATTCCGCACGCCGCGCCGGCAACGAATACCTTTTTCAGACGCTTGCCGGCATGAACATACAGACCATGAACAATTATGGCGTGCAGAAGATCGTCACGGGTTGCCCGCATTGCTTCAACACGCTGAAGAATGAATACCCCCAGATGGGCGGCAACTATGAAGTTGAGCACCATACAACGTATCTCGATAAATTGCTGAAAGAGAACAAGATTCAGGTAGACCCGTCGAAGGCAAAAGAACTCGGCCTCGTCACCTACCACGACTCGTGCTATCTCGGCCGTTACAACGACGTGTACTCTGCGCCGCGCTCGATACTCGAAAAAGCAACCGGTGGCAAAGTTGTCGAAGCGGTCGACAACAAGTCACGCGGTCTCTGCTGCGGTGCCGGTGGCGCGCAGATGTGGAAAGAAGAAGAGCACGCGCGCGACGAAGCGGCGCTGAAAGCCGAAGGAATCAGCTACGAACGCGTCAACATCAAGCGTACAAAGCAGCTGGTTGCGACCGAAGCTAGAACTGTTGCGAGCGCCTGCCCGTTCTGCATCACGATGGTAGCAGACGGCGTGAAATCGATGGAAAAAGAAGAGTCGGTGAAAACCCTCGACGTCGCAGAGATTCTGGCGCAGACGGTGAAGTAACAGAACATGAAAATTCTGTTCAACACAGTTCTGCTGTTTGGTGCTTTGCTTTCGGCGGGCTGTTACAAGAAACACCAGCAGCCCCTGGAACAAGCCACATTCGAAACCGTCTGCACGGATAAATTTGCACCGTTTTATGACGAGAAAAAGTATGCGCGTTTTCACCATGTCGCTTTCACGGGGTATCTCGCAACACCCAAGAGTGTCATGATCAGCAATACGATGATGGTTTACGTATACGGAAAACCGAACCGTGAGGGCGAAAAAATATTCGCATCATTTCGCGTGGGTTCGCGGGACAACCACGTCGAGAAATTGCAAAGCGACTATAAAGAATCTGACATGAAGATTAAGAGTGACACGGGCGCAATTCTGGGCAATGGCTCGAAGGTAACCATCGAGGGCGACGTCGCGCCGGGGGGTATTCCGGGCAAACCGATGGATAAATCTTGCCTCGTGAGCGTCGACAAAGTCGTAGCGGCCAACTAAGCCCTGGCGCCGAGGGTCGACAAACCTTGACGTTCGCGTCAAGTCTGTGCCCCTGCCCTAATGAAAGATCTTCGCAATAAAGTCGCCGTCGTGACCGGTGCCGGTTCAGGCATCGGCAAGCAGGTGGCACACCAACTGGCTAAAGCGGGCGCCGAGCTGGTGCTGGCCGATGTGGTGCAAAAAAATCTTGAAGCGACCGTTGGTGAACTTTACGGGCAGACCAAAATCACCCCGCATGTGGTGGATGTCGCAAAGCGCGAGCAGGTTTATGCCCTCGCCGAAGCTGCAATCAAATCGCACGGCCAGGTCGACATCGTTATCAATAATGCAGGGGTCGCCGTGCTGCAGCCGCTCGAGCAGGTATCGTATGATGATTTTGAATGGGTCATGAACGTGAACTTCTGGGGCGTTGTCTATGGCACGCTCGCTTTTTTGCCGCACCTGAAAAACCGGCCAGAAGCTTCTATCGTGAATATCTCGAGCGTTAACGGTTTTGTTCCTTTCCCGAATAATGGCCCGTACAACTGTTCCAAGTATGCGGTGTTTGGCTTTAACGAAACGCTTCACCAGGAACTCGCAGGTTCAAACGTCGTGGTAACCTCGGTGCATCCGGGCGGCATAAAAACGAACATCGTGCGAAATGCCAGAGTGCACTCTTCACCCGGCGGCAATGACAAGGCACATATCACATCGCGATTTGACAGCATTGCCCGCACTTCAGCAGAAGATGCCGCTAAAGCAATTCTGGGCGCTATTAAAGGTAAAAAAAAGAAATTGCTCATCGGCCTCGACGCGCATGCCATGGACCTCGCAAAACGCCTCATGCCCGAAGAGTTTACAAGCCTCGTCGGCATGCTGACGCAGAAGATGGGCTAAGCGCCTGCGATTTGCGTTTGACACGTCTGCCGTTTCCGATAGCCATACGCGATGCGCAAATTCCATTACGTAATTTTGGCCTGCACCTTTTTTGCGGCTGCCTGCGGCAAATCACGCACCTCGGAAAAACTGACGCGAACGCAAATTCCCGCAACACTGAAGTTTCCCAAAGGTTTTCTCTGGGGCACTGCGACTGCAGCCGAACAGCTCGAGGCAACCACCGCGAGCGACTGGGCTGACCTGATTGCCAGAAGTTACGCAGGTGAAGGCAAACCCGTTACGGGCGCCGCGATCAAAGACCTGCATCTTTGGCCCGCCAATGTCATCAAAAACAAAACCGCGCACAATGAAAAGGTGGTCGAAGATGTGGCTCTCATGAAGCAAATGGGCAACAATGCATACCGCTTTTCGATTGCGTGGGATAAACTGTTTCCGCGTGAGAACATGACCGAGCCCGACGCGGCTGCGGTAGCTTTCTATGACAAACTTTTTGCTGAGCTGAAAAAGAACGGCATTGAACCATCGGTCACCCTCTTCCATTTCAGCTCGCCGAGATGGTTCTTTACTGACAAAGACGGCAAGCGCGGCTGGGAACGCACAGACGCCTTGCAGCATTTCAGCCAATTTGTGACGTTTGTGGTCAACCGCTGGGGCAAAGACGTGCGCGTGTGGACGACGCTCAACGAACCAATGGTGTACATTTATTCGGGTTACATGCAAGGTATATTTCCACCGATGGAAAAGCGCCCGAATGAAAAAGCGGTGGCCCCCGTCATGCAATCGCTGCTCAGAGCGCATGCGCTGGCGTACAAGATCATTAAGGATTTCTCGGCGAAACAGAAGGTTAAGGCCTCGGTGGGCGTCACGCAGCACACACGCGAGTTTGCACCGTACCGCAACTATGCAATTCTTGACCGTATCATCGCCGGCAAGGTCGAGCAGGCCTTTATTTGGGACTTCACAGACGCGATTCAGACCGGTGTGCTCAAAGTGACGAACACAGACATCGAAGAGACAATCGACGGACTCAAGGGCACGCAGGATTTTATCGGCGTGAACTACTATGGCCGTTTTTACATAAAATCGAACATTTTCTCGCCAACTAAATTTGAAGTAAAGAATAACGACGAAACCGATGAGCGCGAGATTAAAAACGAGCTCGGCTGGGCCGATTACCCGATAGGTATGAAAACAATTCTGCTTTCGGCGAATTCAAAATACGGACTGCCGTTATACATTCTGGAATCAGGCACCGCTGAAGCTAAACACGATGACATTCTCAGGCAGCGCCTGATCACCACGCATCTCGCTGAAACTGCGGCGGCAATCGAAGCCGGCGCAGACGTGCGCGGATATTTTCATTGGTCACTGATCGACAACTTTGAATGGGCAGAAGGCTATGAAACCCGCTTTGGTCTCGTCGAAACAGATTATAAGAACGGTTTCGCGCGCAAGAAACGCAAGAGTTTTGACCACTATAAAAACATTATTGAAACGGGCATTTCACCGGATGCATACAACGAAGCGGCAAAAGCCTATTGATGTTTTTCTGATCGCGCTCACCGCGCGCGATCATTTGCTTTAAAATTCGCCGACGAGCACGACTTCGCGTTCGAGGGTGACTCCGGTCGTTTCGAACACGCGTTGTTCGGCAAGACGAATCAGGCCATAAACATCGCCGGCTGTCGCGCTGCCATTATTCACAATAAAATTGCAATGTTCCTGTGAAATTTCTGCTCCGCCCTGCTTCACACCCCTAAGTCCCGCCGCTTCAATGAGTTGCCATGCTTTGTGGCTCGAAACTTCGGGCGCAGGATTCTTGAAGATACTGCCGGCCGAGCGCCGGTTCTTTGGCTGCGATGCAATGCGCCGGGCTTTGTAGTCGCTGATGCGTGCGTCGATCGCCACTGCATCTCCTTTGGGCAATTCAAGCATCGCACCGGTGATCCAATAGCCGTCGTTGTGCTTAAACAGACTATCCCGATAGCTAAAATCACAGGCGGATGCAGAAAATTGACGCACCTCGCCACTGTGCACGACTTCAACGCTCACCAGTGAATCTTTCAGCTCATGGCCGTAGCAGCCCGCATTCTGTATCACTGAGCCGCCAAAATGGCCAGGAATCGTCGTCAAGAACTCGATACCGGTAAAGCCCTGCGCTGATATTTTTTTTCCCGCAAGCGGAGCACGCGCGCTCGCAGGAACATAAACCTGCAGGCGCTCATACGATTCATGGCGCACCACAATATCTTCACCGAAATCAGGGTGTATAACAGCCCCCGAAAAACCCAAATCAGAAACAAGAAGGTTCGACCCGCCGCCGAGCAAGAATACAGGCAGGCGATGCATTTGTAGCCACTGCTGCAAGGCAGCCAGCTTTTCCGGGCGGTCGGGTGTAACGAATATTTCGGCGGCACCGCCGAGTCGAAAGGTTGTGTATTCTCTGAGGCTTACGCCGCGACTGAACTTGATGTCGGCCTTGCGCAGAAAATTTTCAAGTTCTGCGTGAGCACTCATTAACCGATTATCGAGCGCGATTTTTTAAATTCAGCCACTTCTTCGCGGCGGCGCGTGTTGTCCCAGCGCAGAAGATCACCCATTTGTGCGGCAACAGCCTGCAGCGCTGAATCGGAAATAAATCCCATGTTACCGAGACCACAGCGGCGCTTCAGAAAATCGGTGAGCGTCAGCGCCATCTCTTGTTCGACCGCGTAATAAATTTCTGCGTAAATAAACGGGTATTCATTTTCTATCGGGCGCAGAAGAGATTTGTCTTTGATGACATAGTCGAGCACACGCTCAAACAGCGCCCCGTATATTTCGATCAGGTGTTCGATGAGCTGCGGTGCAAAAACCCTGTCCCAGCGGGCATGCGCTTCTGCTATATAGGTGGCAAGCCGCGGACCGACAGCACCGCCCACGACCTGTGTTTTGTGCGATATTGATCTGCGGTGCGGAAAACCAAATTTTCTTTCAACCAGATCAAGCGTCTCTTCGGCCAGCGCGCGCGAAGTCGTCCATTTGCCGCCGAACACAGACACCAATCCATCAACGTTTTCAGTTTTTTTGTGGTAGACGATTTCATGACGACGTGACGCCTTATAAGTCGAGGTCACAGAACTTTCTGCGACGAGCGGACGCAGGCCCGCGTAAGAATTAACCACGTCACCGAGCACCTTTTTCTGTGGAAAATATTCGTTATATTGATTGAGAAATGCCTGTGCATCGTCACGGGTCACATTCAGATCATCTGGGTCGCCTTTGTACTCGGTGTCTGTCGTGCCGAGCAATGAATATTTGCCCCACGGGATAAGGAAGATATGCTGTTTATCGCGTGTTTCGATGCCAATTGTCGAATTTTTGTGAAAACGCGGAAAGAGCAGATGAATACCTTTTGAGCGAACTAATTTATGCTCGTTGTTGCGCTTGAGCTTTGAGAGCACAATATCACCCCACGGGCCTGTTGCATTTACGGTGACGCGCGCCCGTACAGGAAATTGTTTTCCACTGATACGGTCTTCGGCAATGACCCCTGATACCTTCTTGCCCGTCGTCGTTTCTTCGACGATAAAATCAGAACACGCGACGTAGTTGGCAACCTGCGCCCCGCGTGCCGCAGCAGATAATATATATTCAAGATTTGACCGATTGGGGTGGCGATTGAGCGCGTCGTAATAATGGTACGCCCCTTTGAGCCCCTGCGGGTTCAGACCAGGTTCAATCTGCAAGGCCTTTTCACGGGTAAGCCAGCGTTTTTTATCCAGGTGCTTATCGGGATCATCGATGTAGTTTCTGTCCCAGGCGAGCAAATCGTAAAGCGTCAGACCGACGCCGAGCATCCAGCGCGGGGTTGGCGTAAAATCATAGAAAGGCATCACGAACGGCATCGGGAAAACCTGATGCGGCATGTTGCCTTCAAGGTAGCGCCGCTCTCTCAGCGACTCACGCACTACCGGAATATCACCCTGCGCGAGGTACCTGAGCCCACCGTGGATTAGTTTTGATGTCGAGGCTGAGGTTGCGTGGCCAAAGTCAGCGCGTTCGATCAGAGCAACGGAAAAGCCACGCAGAATTGCATCCCAGGCGATCGAGGCGCCGCTGACACCGCCACCGAGCACAAGCACATCAAAGACCTGATTCTGGAACCGCTGCAGATCTCGCTTCATTGGGTCGGCCGCCTGCCGCAAGGCAGAACTCACTCACAGACGGCCCATGAGACATGTCGTAAACCACTATACGACCCATGGCATTTCGAAGGAATGCCATGGGTCAAAAGAAGAATAAACGTATATGTCTGAAATCCGCACCCGCTTCGCACCCTCACCCACCGGCTACCTGCATGTCGGCGGCGCGCGTACAGCCCTCTTCAACTATCTGTATGCGCGCGCGCAGAAGGGCAAATTCATTCTGCGCATTGAAGACACTGACCAGGCCCGCTCGACTGAGCAGAGCTACCATCAGGTTATTGACTCGCTCAAGTGGCTTGGTTATGAATGGGATGAAGGCCCCGAGGTGGACGGGCCGCACGGCCCCTACAAACAATCTGAACGGCTTGATCTCTACAAAGAATATGCACAGAAGCTGATCGCAAACAAACAAGCGTACCCTTGCTTCTGTTCAGCAGATGAGCTCGACCGCAAGAAGAAGCAGCGCGAGGCAATGGGCTTGCCTTACGTCTACGACGGTAAATGCCGTAGCCTGACCGAAGCAGAAATTTCTGAGAAAAAGGCACAGAACATAGGCCATACGATTCGCTTTCGCACTCCCGCTAAAGAAGTCGTTGTGGATGATATGGTACAGGGTACGGTTCGCTTCGACACCGCCTTGATCGGCGATTTTATCATTGTAAAGTCTGACGGCTACGCATCGTATAACTATGCAGTCGTCGTCGACGACCATCTCATGGATATCACGCATGTGATTCGGGGTGTCGGCCACTTGTCAAACACGCCACGCCAGATACTCGTCTACGATGCCTTTGCATGGAAAGTTCCCGCGTGGGCACACGTCAGCGAGATTGTCGGTTCAGACCACAAGAAACTCTCAAAGCGCCACGGAGCCACACCCATCACCGCATTTCGTGACCTCGGCTATACGGCCCGCGCATTCAATAACTACATGGCGTTGCTGGGCTGGTCATCGCCAGACGGACGCGAGTATATGTCGATCGCAGAACAGAAGTCGCTCTTCGATGTGGCCCGCTGCAGCAAATCGCCGGCAATGTTCGACGTGTTCGATCTGGCAAAAGCCGCCGATGTGGATCTAGCCCTGGCATCAACCTCTGAACTTGAAGCATACCTTTTTCCGAAGTCGAAACTGAACTGGCTTTCAAACCAGCACATTCGCGCAACACCCGACGACGACTTTATCGAAGAAATACTACCGTTTGTCGCGGGTACCGGCGTCGTGCCAGAGAGCGAATGCACCCCAAAAAATGAACGGCTGCGCGAAATCTTGCTGTCGCTTCGGGTTTACCTCGATACGCTCGGGCAAATCAAACAGTACCTGGCTGACTTCTATCTGCCGTTTGCACCGCGCACGGAAAATTATGTCGCATCAGAATATTTTACCGCTGAAAATTTTTCGTTGCTGGCCGAGGCGTTCCTGCGTCTAATTGAGCAGATGGGCGGTCAGACAGACATACTGGAACAGAACGCTGTGAAAGAGGCAATTCAGTCGATCGGAAAAGAGCTGAATCTGAAGGGCAAACCCCTCTTTATGGCGGTTCGCCTTGCAGCCACAGGGCGCCTCGAAGGCCTCGAACTGCCGGTATATCTGAACTTGTTGGGAAAAGCCCGCGTTACCGAGCGCCTGACAAAAATGATTGCCCTCAAGAAGGCTTCGTGAGAGTTATAGTTACGTTGGAACAATTTGATACAAATTCTCCGACACAGAGAACCGAGATTCTCTACTGTAACTGGCCCGGGAAAGCCCGTTACGAGAAGGGTGTGTGCTTTATTCCTGCCGATCTTTCGGCAGTTGCGCACGTGCGCGGTTATGTAGAATCCGTGGCGCAAATGTTCAATCTCTCTGAGCAAAGCATTTTTGAGCTCGCGCTGGTTGCCGATGAACTGGTGGCGAATGCGATACTCGCAAGCTACGCGCTCAATGGCGCAGAGAACATAGTACTGAAATGGACTATGAAAGACAATGTATTCAGCATCAGCGTGCTCGATTACGGTGGCGGCTTCAAGATCACCGATGTTTTCGAAGAGATCCCAAAAGGCAAAGACCTTGCAAGCTTTCTGCGAAGCCTAAAGGAATACCGCGAAGCGCGCAAGGCGACGATTCCGCTGAACGGCACTCTCATTGAGCATTTGCGCTTCGGCCGCGGACTCAGAATTATCTCGAATCTGGTACGCAGACTCGACATCGAATTTCATGAAACAGACGGTTCAACCGGACGCATTCCCGGCGCAAAGACCGTGGGATCAATTGTGACTGTTGAATACGTGCCGCAGGCTGCCTAAGGCGCTGCGTTTACACCCAATTGCTCACCGACCGATGGCGAAGGCGTTACCCGACCCCATACAGGAAAAACTCGCACGTATTCTGGCGCTGAAAGCATCGCGCGCCGGAGAGTTTGCCCTACCCTTCGACCAGAACAGCTTTCCCTTACAAATACGCGGTGGGTTTACCGGGTATGCAAAATTTGCGCTTGAAATCGGTTGTGGCTGGGGTGAGTTCACGCGGGCATTCGCTGCGGGCCACGGCGATACGATGGTCATTGCTATCGAAAAAAAACTCGCGCGGGTTATCAGCTCGGGCAGAGACCAAAGGCGCGAAAACATAAACAACGTCAGGTATCTGGTGCTCGACGTCGCATGGTTCTTTGCAAATATTTTTGCTAATGCGCAGTTCGACCTGATCACCATAAATTTTCCCGACCCCTGGCCAAAACTCAGGCACCACAAACATCGGTTTATCTCTGCAGAATTTGTCAGTGAACTCTCGCGCCTTGCGGCTCCCGGCTGCCGCCTGACATTTGCTACCGACAGCTATCCGTATGCACGTGAGGCCATGCAGGCCTTCGAAGCGACTCGCGACTGGATGAATATGAACGGCGCGTTTTGCGCCCGCGGGAATATTGCCGGCAGGCCACGGAGTTTTTTTGAGACACTGCACAGAAACGAAGGTGCGCCTATATACTTTCTCGAGTACGCGAGAATACAAACCGCTGCATGAGCCACGGCCAGCTCGCTGCCAACATCAGTAGATAGAATACTGGCATACCGAAACGCGAAAAAGGCGTTCGCCGCCGCAGAAGCGCGACTTCGGCGAAAAGCAATTCGGGTCTTCCCTGCCCGGTCTGCGGGACTAGGTTGTCCCCGTGGTAGTCGACTGCGAAACTGATACCGCTCATCGCCGCCCTCACCATGGGCACTCCATTCTCGACGGCGCGCAGTTTCGTCGCCGCAGCGTGCTGGGCACCTTCGATTCCATCGCCGAACCAGGCATCGCTGGCAAGATTAACGATCATATCGGCACTTTTGATACGCGCGTCCGCCGGATAAAGCGCTTCGTAGCACAGCAGAGGTTTAAGCGTCACCTCATGCCCGCGCGCCGGCAACGAAAACGTGCTTCTGATTTTTTGCGGATCTTGCAGCCATGCCGACTCTGCTACGAGAGACGAGCGCGTGGGGGCGCCCCCGCCCGCGAGCGGCAGAACAACGGAAAGCTCAGAGCCGTCCCGTGCCGCGGAAAATCGACCTGCCTCGGGAAACCATTTTCTGAGCCGCGGCACTGACCGCTCCAGCGGCAGGTATTCTCCCCAGGGCACGAGCCGCCGTTTGAAATACTGTTGTTCGTATTGAGATTCTGCGGCGTCCCGCACCGAAAACCTTGAGGCAAGACCTTCAGGCCCGCGGTACATATCCTGAAAAACTACCGATACTCCCGCCCTGCGCCTCAGGTATTCCAGCACACCGTCGAAAGTCGGCGAATAGAGATCACGATTTGCCACGTCTCTGGCTGCGCTGTGAAAAGGCATCGACGCTTCACCCCAGATCAAAAGGTCGAGCGGCGCATAGATCTGCAATGCCTCGGTGGATTGATTAAACAGACGGTTGACTGCGTCCGTTGCGAAATCCGCATCCTCCTGCTTAGCCGAAGCTGCGGCGCCAATATTTGTCTGCACGACCGCAAGACGAAGAGGCGGCCTGCTGGCGCGGCCCTCAGGCCAGTAACGGAGCGCCACACAGAATGCGAGTATTGCGAGGGTAAACAGGGTCGGCCGCAAGAAAAACCGAACGCCTGACTGCATTTTGCCATGCCCGTGGTTCAGAAAGTTCACTGCTAAAAAGGCGACAAATGCCGCCATGAAACTCATCGCGTAGACTGACCCCAGCGCCGCCAGCTCGCGCAGGTGGCCTTCTGCCGCAATCGCGTTTCCCCATGACCAGGGAAAAAGCTCGGGAGCCACCGCGTCGGCCACGGCAATGACTGCAGCCGACGCCAACATTCCTGAGAAAGAATGCGCATGCTGAAGACGTAAAAGGCGCAGCGCAAAAAATACGACACCAAACTTCAGCTGAAAAAGAATCGTATAAGCAAGACCCAGCACGCTGGTCAGCGCATAATTTTGACCTGTATACCTGTGGATTGTGGCAAAAATCCAGAAGAAAGTGATACAAGTCGTCGCAACTGAAAAACACAGCGCAGCTATCGCAACACGCCGACGTGTTTCTTCAACCTGCTCGGCGACCGATTGCAGCATAACCAGCAGCGCCAGAAAGCCAAAAGGCCACAGGTCGAATGGAGACAAGGCCAGCAGCAGAAAAAGAGCATGCAATGCAGCATACGCTGATTGCCGCAGGTAGAAATTACCGATGCGTTTCAAAGATTATTTCAGGTTATTTGCGCGAAGGTATTCTTCAAATTGCATACGGCGCTCATATGCCTCGGCCTCTTCGTTTCCGAGCATTCCTTTTCGCAATTCGCTGATTTTTGCCTTTCTTTCTGCCTCGGGCAGCGACGGGTTTTCTTTGATCAGCTTCTGCTCGGCCGCCTCATAATTTTCAATTTTCTGGCGTTCTTGCTGAATTTCTTTATCAACCTGGGCCATGCGCTTAGACGCTTCTGCGCCAAAATATTTTTCACGCAGCGCCTGCGTCTCTGATGCGCTTGAATTTTTTCTCTGCATTTCATCACCGCGCAAGACCATTTCCGTTTCGTAGCGGGTATAAGCGGGTTCCGTTTCTGTAAAAGCAGAGTTATAGTCTCCGAGGGATTTTTTACGCAACTCAAAATATTTCTGCACCCGTTGGTCGGCAGGCATCGAGGCTGAATTCTGGATAAATTCTGTCAAAGCTTCCTGCGTGGTTACCCGCGTTTCTTCGTAGCCAAAAACCAGCTGTGCATCGCTCTCAGAAAAAACCTCCCGGCGTTTCTTCTTAATCTGCGCCATTCGCTCTTCGACCGTTAGATTCTCTGGAAGACTAAAGCGCCGCATTGTGTCTTCGTAGCGAAGGTAGTCGCGAAAGAGCTTCAGAATTTTTTCATTCTCGGGCGCCGGATATTGTTCTCGCAGAAATGCTTCGATGCGCAGATTACACTCATCGATGTTCATTCGGGGCGATGCAGGTTCAGCATCAGCTTTCCCATTTTCAGGCTTTGCGGCGCCCTCTTCACATTTGTGCCTGAGCTTCCAGAGTTCGGCAACGAGTAAAATTCGTCCCGTACGCGCCAATTCGATCAATTGCGCATAAGTATACATGTTTTCCTGCATGAACAGAGATTTGCTCTCTTCGGCGAAAATGCGGTACTCACCTGACGCCGGGTTGGCGGCCTGCGCGGCGCGTAATGCCTGCGTTCTGAGGGCTTTGCTCTTCTTGTCTTCGTCTGATTCAGGCCAAAAATAGGCAATAACCAGTACGAGCAATATGGCAACCGGTGCCAGCATGAGAATTTTGCGCTTATCCATTCTAACCTGAACCTGCCGGTCTATCACGATGCAAGCAGCGCCTCTAGACGCTTGACTGCTCGATTTTCTGGGTCAAATGCCTGCGCCTTTTTGAAAAGCGCAGCGGCCTTGTCTTTTTTTCCCAGCCGGCGATAGATGTCCGCCAGATTGA
Source organism: uncultured Leptospiraceae bacterium (assembly GCA_942492915.1). Classification (GTDB taxonomy): domain Bacteria; phylum Spirochaetota; class Leptospiria; order Turneriellales; family Turneriellaceae; genus Turneriella. Next base: position 384,949 of record OW818662.1, on the reverse strand, counting down.
CGATGCCGTGAAAGCTCATCGGTTCACGCAATATCAGCCTTTCGCCATAGTCGGCGGCCCGTTTGAGCAGGCCCAACTCACCGTTGGCACAGTATTTGAGCGCCCTGGATGTCAGGTAGATCATACCGAGATCAGAGGGGTCGTAATTGCAATATTCTTCACCCAGCGCCGCCGCCTGCACGAAACGTTTGAGGCGCGAATTCAGTAATGCGAGCTCATAGACAATTTTCGGGTCATGCGGGTTATTCGCATAGAGACCTTCAAGTTCTGCTACGGCCCCTTCGTAATCTTTGTTCTGTGCATAACGTCTGATGACTGAGAGGTCAGCCTTCGTAACGGATTCGTGTCCGGTGCCGTCGTAAGTAATGCGAATGAGCGACAAATCGTCGGTGATATCACCGCGTTCTTGCAACTGGCGTCTGACTTCATGCAGGTCGCCCTTCGCCGATTCAATAGTGCGAAGAAACAGGGTTTCATCAGAATTGATCATGGAATTGCCCATTTCGTCCCGGCCCATTGATATATCATCCCGACCGTCTGAACCCGCGAAGATCACGTCGCCAGTATTCAATCGGAACGTTTTGACGCGAAACAACTCTTCGTTCTCAGGCATACCCAGTTTGCGGAGCGTCATCTCTTCTTCGATAAACGAGGCCTCTCCATTGCGTAAGATGACAATCCATGGGTGCTCGGCGTTGATGTAATATAAGAGTCCGCTATCTTCATCGATGAGGCCGATGACGGCCGAAACAAGCATTCGCCCGTCGAATGAAATCATCACGTGATGCAATTCTTCATAGCAGTCGCGCAACCATTGTTCAGGAAAAACAAACCGGCTCATTTCGTCATGCTGGGTTCTGTGCAGAAATGATTTGAATACTGTACCCAAAACGAGCGCCCCGCCAGCCCCCTGTATTGATTTGCCCATTGCATCGCCATTCATAAACGCAACGTAACGTTTGTTGCGCAAGACGACACTGTTCGAAGAACTGATATCACCGCCAATTTCAGAATGCCATTGCCTGAATTGGAATTTCTTTTTTTGTTCGGTGAGAAATTCAACACGAATGCGGGAAGGCACCGCCTCATTGAGTGCCAGCGGATGTAAGAGCTGCGAAGTCAGAAAATAATCACCGTCTTGCTGAGTCTTCAGTTCGTTGATGCGCTTGATCTGCGCTTCAATTTCGATATTCTTGAGTTCGATCTTTTTCGTTTTCATGAATGACCCAAACCGAATTCGGTCGAGCATAAAAGAAAACGAAATGGCAATCACGTAAGAGATCAGCAGGTTATTCATCGAATAGGCGGCCGCCGGGGTGCTGAGATTCGGCGTATGAATGAGCACTGAAGTCACAAAGGTCAAAATTGAAATCGTTTCCAGCCCAAGAAACAGGCGAAAAGCAACGGGAGCCGCAATCGGAATCATCACCACAATCTGCAGGCCCGAAACATAATTGGGATCATCAGCGATGCGCCCGGTAAAAAAGGAAGTAGCCACAATCACGTAGCCAATGAGCAGCTTGATCGACAGTGCACCAAAGCGCATAAGTTGCGGGACAAACGTAGCCAAAAACACAAGAATTGCAATGCCCGTCAGCCCCAAACGAAAGTACAGCAGTTCGGGAAATTCGGGGTGCAGCTTTTTATCTGTATTGAACGCGAAATCAAGCCATGCGAATATCGCAATAGCCGAACCAATACGAACAAAGCCATTGAGCTGCCGATCCATGTCGGCGACAAATTCGTGCCGGTATTGTATTCTATCTGGATTCTTACGGAAAAGGTTCCGCAGCCGGTTCATCATACGGACTTATTAACATTTGGAGCCTGATTGTCAACTCGCGCTGCGAGTTGACAATTGGGTGCAGACTTACAGCGCGCGGCCCGGACTTCCTTGTCCTGTACCGATGATTTCTCTGGGCTTAGACCCAATCTGCGGACCGATCATGCCGCGCGCCTCAAAGGCCTCAATGAGCCGTGCTGCCTTATTATAGCCGATACGCAGGCGCCGCTGCAGGTAGCTGGCCGAGGCTTTTTGGCTCTCTGCAATTATCTGCCACGCCTCTTCAAACAGCTCTTCGTCACCGGCCTCGAGTTCACCCATTTTGCCTTTCGGGTCTTCGAGGGTAATATACACCGGCTTCGCGAGCTTCTTCGCGTACGCCACGACATCCTCAACTTCGTTGTCTTCGATCAGCGGCACTTGCGCACGAATCAGCTGCGCTTTAGAAGGATGGCGAAACAACATGTCGCCTTGCCCCAGCAGCTGCTCGGCGCCATTACCGTCGAGAATCGTGCGTGAATCGGTTTTCTGCGCCACCTGCAGCGCGATACGCGCCGGGCAGTTGGCTTTGATGAGCGCGGTAATAACATCTACCGACGGGCGCTGCGTTGCCAGTATCAGGTGAATGCCTACTGCGCGCGCCTTTTGGGCAAGGCGAATAATCGATGATTCGACTTCTTTGCCGGCAACCATCATCAGGTCACCAAGCTCGTCTATGAGCACCACGATGTAAGGCATAATTGGAGTTTCTTCAGGGGTACCTTTGTTCTTGCCTTTTTGCGAGCGGACCTTCTCGTTATAGGAACGAATGTCTCGCGTGCTCATGTCTGCGAGATCTTCGTAACGCCGTTCCATTTCTTCGACCGCCCAGTTCAGTGCGAGAATCGCCTTGTTGGGCTCGGTGATTACGGGATGCAGTAAGTGCGGAATGTCGTTGTATCCCGAGAGTTCGACGAGCTTCGGGTCAACGAGTAAGAAACGCACCTCTTCGGGAGTTTTATGCAGAATAAGGCTCGAGATAAATGAATTCACGGCGACCGACTTGCCCGATCCTGTGGCCCCTGCAATCAAGAGGTGCGGCATGCGCGTCAGGTCTTCGAGCAAGAGATTGCCCGCAATGTCGCGCCCGAGGGGTAGCGGCAGCTCGCCGCCAAACTCTTTGTACCCAACGTCGTTCAATATGTCGCCGAGCAATACTTTGACACGCTGTTTGTTGGGAATCTCGATACCCACTGTCGAACGCCCGGGAATCGGCGCTTCGATGCGCACGCGCATCGCTTCGAGCGCCATTGCAATTTCGTCGGTGAGCGCAAGAATGCGATTCACTTTAATGCCTGCGGCCATTTTGAGCTCGTAGCGAGTGATGATCGGCCCGCGCTGAATGCCAATAACGCGACCTTCGATCGAGAACTGTCCGAGTGTCTCTTCGAGTTTTGCAATTACATTTTGTGCCTCGGCGGGATTCGAGAATTCAAGCGCGTGCTTCTGTGTCTTGAGCAACGGGAAGAGTATCTCGCGCTGGCGATTGACGCGAACCTGCGGCGTCACCGACGCGCGGTCGATCGGGGCCGGCATCGGCTTTGCAGCGACTTCGCGATTAATGAGTGCCTCTGCCCTGAGCCGCACGCTGGTTTTGCCGTCTGTGTGCGGCATCTCTGCAGCCTGCGATGCTGCGTATGCAGCGGCTTCTGTTTGTTTCTGTTCCGAGACGGGCTCTGGTTCGTCTTCAATAGTTGCTTCTTCAGCGACAGCCATATCCATCGTCAGAATTTCAGATGCGTCTTCTTCTTGAGCATCCGGGTCAGTGCGCTCAGCGCGCAACAAGGGATCAAGCGCGTCGATCGACGCGTCGGGAGCAGACCAGGGACGCGAGACTTCAAAATCAGGGGCGTCGAACAGCCGCTCGAGATCGAACTCATCGCCACCCGCATAGTCGAGCGTCGAATAGGCAAGAGTATATTCGCCTGGTTGCGGCGCATTTGCAGGCGCTGCCTCGAGGCGGTAGGCGTATTCTGCAGGTGCAGATTTCGGTCCGATCGTCACGCGCTGCGGCGGTGTTTCTTCTGCCTGCGGCATGCGGGGCATGTCTGCCTCTGCAGTTGATTCAGATTGCACGATTGCTGCAGCGATGTCGAGGGGCGCAATGTGAAACGCATAGCCGTTCACCTGTGCGACACGTGTAGGTTTTGCTTGTGGCGCCTCGTGACGCATTTCACCGAGCTTCTCAGCAAGGCGGCTTTTCCATTGAAGTTCGCTTTCTTGCTGCTCGGTGACGGGAACGCGGATTTTTTGAATCCACGGCGGGCGTACTTCGCCCTTCATATCGGCAGTTGAGGATTTCTCAGAGTTCTTGAGCCATTTCAGCATAATCAACCCGGCTTTACTGATTATCGGCAAGATTTAATGAAAGCGTCAGACACAAAAAAAGGGCCATGCGGCCCTTTTTTTGTGTCTGACGCGCTGGTCTCAGCCCACTTTGCCGCGGTACATTACCTCGATACCGTCGTCGCTCAGTTTCTTCAGAAAATCCTTCGCCTGCTTGCGTGACTTGAAATCGCCGAGACAGACGAAGTGCCACTTACCGTTGGTCGCAATAAACGCCTTCTGCGGGTACGCTTCGAGAATTTCATCACGATGGCGCTCGGCGTTGACTTTTTTCTTGAAAGCTCCGACCTGCACAGTAAAGCCTTTTGGCTTTTTGCCATCGAGAAATTTGATCTTCTCACTATTAGAACCGACGGACTTAATCTTACTGTCGTCTTCTTCGTCGCTGGCTTCGTCGGCATCGACATCTGCTGCCGGTTCAATAATCTCTTCGGAGCCTTTGCGGCTCTTTTTGTTTCGTTTGGCTTTGGCCGACGCGCAGATGCCGTCCTTGCCAACGTCGGCCTCGTCACATCCCTGTGACTTCGCCATAAAATTGTCTTCGCCCGCCTGTACGAGTTCGAGCTGTACTTTCGCCGTGCCCTTCTCGGCGAAGCCCAACTCGCGCGCCGCTGCGAAGCTGACATCCATCACGCGGCCGTCAACGTATGGGCCACGATCGTTGACCTTGACCATCACCTTCTTGCCGTTCTCGAGGTTTTTCACCAATACGAGCGAATTCATCGGGTAGTCACGGTGCGCCCCCGTCATTTTATTCATGTCAAACAGGTCGCCGCTCGCCGTCGGGCGGCCCTGCAGTTCTTTGCCGTACCATGCGGCATACCCTTCTGCGGTCAGCGCTGGTGTCTTTTCTTCACCCGGCACGCCGTCTTGCAATACAGGGTCTTCACCACGGTTTTGGGCACCCGTGACCGCCGGATCATTAGGGCTCGTACGAGCTTGGGGTGCACGGCAGGCAACGAGCGCAAACAGCGAAATCAAAAGAAGTGAGGCTTTCATACCTCAATTTTCGGGCCATAGATGCCGTAGGCTTAGTATTTTTTGGTGAATCGTGATGCCTGCGCCATCACGATTCACCCATCAAAATCTTCGCCGCCTGCTTTGCAGGCTCATAAGCCGTCAGCCGTTTGGAGATTTTGGCAAGCTCGCTCTGCTGCGTCTTGCGGTAGTCGACGTTCTGCAGAATCTTTTCAAGTTCGTCTGCCATATGTTTTGGCTTCAACTTGTGCTGCAAGAATTCCTGTACGATGAACTTGCCCGCCAGCACATTCACCATGCCAATATAAGGTATGCGCACGACGCCCTTGAAGATCGCGTACGACATCCAAGAGGATTTATAAAGAATCAGGTGCGGTACACCGAATAGGGCACACTCGAGCGTCACCGTGCCTGAGCAGGCAATGGCAGCGCTCGCCGCCTGCAAGACGTAAGGCGCGCTGTATTCGACGAGGTACGTATCGGGGGGCAATTCGTATTTTGAGAGATGAGCGTGAATATTCTCATTCGCCGCAGGCAGCAGAAACACATATTCAGGATGCTTCTTCTGAAATAGTCTGACCCCGTCGAGAATGTGCCGCGTATGGTGCTCAATCTCCGCGGGGCGTGAACCCGGCATGATGGCTACAATCGGCCGCTTTGCCTTGAAAATTTCGCGCAGCTGCGGCACTTTTCTCAGCGGGTTTCCGTCGCGCAAAATACGCTTCTTGAAATCGGCAGTTTCGCTCGTCAGCGGATGCCCGATGTAATGCGCCTCGACGCCGATCTCGTTATAGATTTCAGGCTCAAAATCGTAGAGGCAGAGTACTCGCTCGAAGCGATCACGAATCTTGAATACCCGCTTGTATTTCCATGCCCAGACCGTGGGCGAGACGATCATCGTGCAGCGTATGCCCTTCTCTTTCAGTTTGCCAGCGAGCATGATGTTAAACCCGGGAAAATCGATAAGCCATGCTTCAACGGTGCCATTCGCCGCTGCTTCGTCAACGAGGCGATCCATGACCTTCGTCAGGCGCCTGTAGTTTTTAGCCGCCTCAAGAAAACCGACGGTCGAGAGTTCTTCTGAGGTTACACGCACGTCAACCCCAGCTTCGCGCAGTCGACGTCCGCCGCAACCCCACAGTTTGATTTTTTTCTTCTTTAATACCTCGCGCACGATTGCCGAAGCAAGCAGGTCACCCGATTCTTCGCCCGCAACAATCAGTATACGCGAACTGGTTTGAGTGCCTGCGGCACTCAAACCAGTTCGCGTTTTATTACGCGCTTTCTTCGATTTCGTATTCGCTGAAGAGCGTTTTTTGGTTGGAGTAGATCGCTTCGTTTTCATCAAGCCTCACCGGGTATTTACCGTCGAAACATGCCGTACAATAACCCGCGTTGCCACTGCCGCCTTCTGTCTGCTCGGCGCCACGTTGCATACCTTCTAGTGACAGGTACGCGAGTGAATCGACGCGCAGGTATTTCACGATTTCTTCTATTGTGTGCGTCGCCGCAATCAATTCAGAAGGGCTCGGAATATCTATGCCGTAATAGCACGCGTGCCGTGTCGGGGCGCTTGCGATGCGCACGTGAATTTCTTTCGCGCCGGCGTTTCGCAGCATTTTCACGATCTTGCGGGTCGTCGTGCCGCGCATGATGCTGTCGTCGATGACGACAACGCGCTTGTCTTTGACCACCGCTGCGATAGCATTGTATTTGATCTTTGCGCCGAAGTCGCGAATTTTCTGATCGGGCTCGATGAACGTGCGGCCAACATAGTGCGAACGAATGAGGCCCATGTGGTAGGGCAATCCGCTTTTGCGGGCATAACCTAACGCCGCAACCGAAGATGAATCAGGTACTGGCATGACGAGATCGGCTTCTACGCCAGACTCTTCTGCGAGAATTTCACCCATGCGCAGGCGCGTGTTGTAAACGGACTTGCCAAACACAAGCGAATCGGGGCGCGAAAAATAGACGTACTCAAAGATGCAGAGGTTCTGCGAAGTTTTCGCAAAGGGAAAAAGCGACGTCACGCCCCGCGCGGTCACAACGACGAGTTCACCCGGTTCAACATCGCGCACGTATTCGGCATCCATAATATCGAGCGCGCAGGTTTCTGACGCAAAAATGTAACCATCGTCTTTTTTTCCCATTACGAGCGGACGAAAACCATTCGGGTCGCGCAGCGCGTAGAGGGTATTGCCCGAAAGCACCACAAGAGAATATGCGCCCCGAATCTGCGTGACTGCCTCGATCAGCGCGTCGGTGAAATTGTCGGCGCGCGAGCGAGCGACTAGGTGGCTGATGACCTCAGTGTCGATCGTGGTCTGAAAAAGCGACCCCAGGTCTTCGAGCGAGCGGCGAATTGTCTGTGCATTCGTCAGGTTGCCGTTGTGAGCCAGCGCCATGGTGCCGAGGCGCGATTCGAAACGAATCGGCTGCGCGTTGCGCAAAAAGCTCGCGCCGGTTGTCGAATAGCGATTATGTGAAATAGCGTGCCGACCCGAAAGCTGCTTAATCTTTTGGGGCGTGAATACATCCGCAACTTTGCCCATACCCGCATAGCGGTAGAGACGTTCGCCGTCAGACGACACGATGCCGGCGCTCTCTTGGCCACGGTGCTGCTGTGCGTACGCGCCGAGGTATGCATGGTTCGCAGCCTCTTCGACGTTATAGACGCCGACAATGCCACATTCTTCTTTAGGGTAGTGTTGGGTTGAAGCGGGTGCTTTTTTACCGGTCTGACGCTGCTTTTTTTTATCGCTCACCGGATTTGGTTATAAAGGCTAAGCGACATAAGGCGCAAATCAAAACTTGTAATGCACCCCGGCAAGCGCAAGCGGTACATATGTCAAAGTGCCCTCTTCAATGTAGGCGAGCGATTCGGCGCTCACCGAGACGTCGATCAGCTGGTTGACCCGAAAACCGGTCGCGAGTCCCCCGCGCGCGAACGGAAAACCGTTATTGAGCGTCGAATTGATACCGCTGCCCGTGACCGTCGTGCTCTGCATGACATAACCACCGCCGACCTGCGGTTCAACGTACCACCGCGCCGAGAGCCCCATGCGGTAGCCAAGGCTCCATGAGGCCATATAATTAGAGGTCGTGCCCGAGGCCCCTAACTGCTGAATCGCAGAATCGTTACCCTCTTTAAGACGGTGCCCCATGAACGTAAAGCCGAGCTCAGTGGTTAAACCGCCGAAGCGCGGCATTGCTGCATGCAATACTGCCCCCAAAGCAGGCAGCTGTGCGCTGAAATACTTCGCATACCCCGCTACGTAGACACCGCCTCCCCCGCGCAGCCCAAGACTGAAATCAGAGAAAAAGGGTGCGCTTTCGGCTTGCAGACCCGAACGCGCGGCGTCTTCTTTGCTCGGTATCACCTTGCGCGTTTCGGCTTCCATGCGGTCGGCAACCTGGCCCACGGCCGTAAAAAGCTCGCTGTCTGCCGGCAGATCAAGCTCAATCGTCGCAATCGTTTTCTTCTTTTTAACGTCTAACAGGTGCGCCGTCGCATGGATGCTCGATTTAATCTTGCCCCCGGCGAGTTTTTTGTTCACGGGTTTAAATCCCCCATTGATGACAATGTCCTGGTTCGCGAGAATACCGAGGTTCATCGCTGCCGTACGGGTGTGAAAATCGTCGCGAAGGATGAAATTCTCATTTGCAACCAGCGCCCATTTTTCTTCGGCGAGCTCTTCAAACGCAAATTTTTCACGCAAACGCTCTTTGAGGCTGTCGGTAATAGAGCCTTCCAGGTAAGCGAAATTGGCGTCTTTATCGATGTTGATAATCGGGAGAATAATAACTTTTTTAAGCGCCCCGAATGTGGGCGTAATTGCCGCCAGAAACACAAAAAGACCCAGAAAATTTCGCATTTCGTATGCTTACCCCGGTGCAGACGCCGGCGTCAATTCGAAATATACCCAAAGTTTCCTTATCAGGAAACTCTGAGCACCGCACCAATTGCATACACTTAGTTAATTAGCTAAGTTTACAATTTACAATATATCTCACTCTCAATATACAGCCGCAGCTGGGTAATGGCAAGGTCTGAGAAAACGCCTGACGGGCGCTTTTTCAGACTTTGAACCCAAAAAACAGGAGATACAATGTTCAAAAACCTCGTAAACAGCCCCAAAAGCACCGGCAAGACCCTGCTTTTTCTCGCACTCTCGCTGGGCGTCGTCTTCGTGACGATGTCTGTAGCGGCACAAACTGCACCAGCAGCGACCCCGGCCGCTGCAGCGCCTGCTGAAGGCGCCCCAGCCGCAGCTGAAACGGCCCCGCTCGGTGCCGAAGGCAACAAAGAAGCCGCCGCTTTCGCTGAAGCCGGCGACGCCAATATCTTTCACAGCAAAGACCCTGCGCTGTGGATTCTCATGGCACTCTTTCTCGTGGCACTCGCGATTGGCGCAGACCGCCTCTGGGTGATTCTGAACAGCAAGTCGGCAAACGCCGAACTCGTGCGTCTGGTCACTGAAAAGCTGAGCCAGAACCCGGCAACGGGCGAAGAACTCGCAAAAGAAGTCTCTGACGCGAAATATGGCGTCGAAGGCCGCATCGTTGCGGTAACCCTGAAAGGCTGGCAGCACGACGAAGATACGATTCAGTCATACGCCAACGCAGCTACAGTGGCAGAACGCCGCTACCTGAGCGCGCGCCTGCCGATTCTGTCAACGCTCGGCAACAACGCACCGTTCATCGGCCTTTTGGGCACGGTTCTCGGTATCATGAAAGCCTTTCGCGACTTGGCCGGCGCTGCAGACGCAGGCCCGCAGGTTGTCATGAAAGGTATCTCTGAAGCGCTCGTGGCCACGGCGATGGGTCTTGGCGTCGCGATCCCGTGCGTGATGCTCTTCAACTATTTCTCATCGGTCATTAAGCGCAAGATGTCAAACTCAGAAGAAGTGACGAACATCATCGTCGCACTGCGTAGAGCGACACGCTCGGGCAAATAACATGGCAGCCAAAGTAGGCAACGACTCAGGCGACGAGGTCATTGGCGACATCAACGTCGTACCCCTCGTCGACATCATGCTCGTGCTCGTGATCATTCTGATGGTCACTGCCGAGTTTACCAAGTACCGCACGGTGCCGATTCAATTGCCGAAGGTAAACGCCGTGGCAATGAAACGCGAACCGCATAAAGTCGCGATTACGATTAAGCCGAACGGCAAAGTTTATATCGGCGACAAAGAAGTCAAAGACCTCGCAGAGCTCGGGCCGCGCCTCACGTCAGCCAAGAAGGCACAACCCGACGTTGCCGTGATTCTGCGCATGGAAAAAGACACGAAGTACAGCGACATGCTCAAGGTCTTAGATGACGTCAAACTCTCAGGCATCAGCAAAGTCGGTCTGGCGGTCGATTCGGCCAAAAAAGGCAAGTAGGATATATGACCGCGACGATGACTGACTCCCCAACGGGCCTCAAGCGCTCGTCACGCAGCGGCGTCGTGAGCTTTGACGGCATTCGCCTGTCAGACGGCCGGCTCGTCTACCCGGGCCTTTCGAACACGTTTGAAAACTATGAGACGATTCCCTGGGTCAGCCGCAACAAGGCGATCTGGCTCGGGGCGATCTTGCTCGTGTTGTCGATCGGTATCACGGTCGTCAAAATCGACTGGAGCCCAGACGACTCAGAACTCGACAAGCTCGCCGTCACCGTTGACTTCGGCGACGTGGTGCAACCGTTCAAGAAAAAGAACGCCAAACCACGCGAAGAAGTCGATGAAGTTTTCGGCAACGAGTTTTTGAAAGATAAAACTCCGCCAGACCCGAACCAAGAAGACCCGCGCATTTCGAGTGCGGTCAACGCGGCGGTGGGCGGTGCGACTATGCCGGTCGACCTCTCGCCAGAGATTAGGCCAGCTTATACGTCAGAAGCCCGGTCGGCCGGTATCGAAGGCGCTGTCACGCTCGAGATCGTGATCTCTGAAGACGGTAAGGTCTTGCGCGCAAAACCGGTCGGCAAGAAACTGGGCATGGGCCTCGACGAAGCGGCAGCCAAAACCTACAAAGCCAAACGCTTCAAGCCGTCTATCGGCCCGGCCGGCAAGGCAATCGTGGTCAAGTATTATGAACGCGTAAAATTCGTTCTCAACTAACCCATGCGAAAGAGGCAGAAACAAAATTTCTGCCTCTTTTTTCGCCTGCATAGTTAATCAGCCAATTAACTTTGACGTTTAGCTAAATACCTAAATATAACTTTACACCATAACGCAACGCACAAACAAGGAGTTACAAAATGAACCAGAGCCCCACAATTCAGGGTAGTCTCAGCCGCACGGCGACCAAAGCAGTAAGGGGATTAATCCCCCTTATGCTGCTCGTCTCAATCAGCGGCATCGGCGCACAGCGCAAGGGAGCCAAGCCCGCTGCGAAAGCCGCGCCAGCAGCCGTCGCAACCAATGGCGCCACCGGCACCATTCGCGGCCGCGTGCTCGACTCGGCGAACGGCGAGGCGATGATCGGCGTCACCGCAGTCATCAAAGACCTCGGCGTCTATGGCATCACCGATATCGACGGCAACTACGTCATCACTAACGTGCCCGTCGGTGAGCAAACAGTAACCTACCAGATCACCGGCTACCAGCCTTCGGCGACGAAAGTCAACGTCGGCACCGGCAAAGCGGCAGTCGCGAACGTCACACTGAACTACAAGGTCTCGTCAGAGGTTGTGGTGACGGCGAAGCGGGTGGATAACACCGCGGCGTCGTTGCTCTCAAAGCAAAGAAAAGCCGCAGGAGCCCAGGACGCCATCTCTTCAGAACAAATCAGCAAGAGTCCGGATAGTGACGCGGCCGATGCGGCGAAACGTGTAACCGGCGTATCGATCGTGGGTGGCCGGTATGTATTTATTCGCGGCATGTCTGAGCGCTATTCGGTAGTTCAGGTAAATGGCGCTATAGTACCATCACCGGTGCCATCGAAAAAAGTGGTACCTCTTGATGTGTTTCCGGTAGGCTTGCTCGATAACATGATTATCGGCAAAACTTACCTGCCGAGCATGCCGGCAGACTTTGGTGCAGGCCTGATACAACTGAATACAAAAGATTATCCAGAGGAGCGCGAAGCTTCAGCTTCAATTGGCATAGGTGGAAACTCAATCACGACCTTCAAGGATTTTAAGTCATACGATGGTGGCAAGCTCGGCTTTTTTGGTTATGACGATGGCACAAGAGCCTTACCAGGGTTAATTCGCGCCGACAATCCTGTTTTTAACAGCACTTATTCAGCTTCAGATTTCGCTCAAATTGCGAAAGATTTCAGCAACACTTGGGAAGCGGACACAACCAAGGGTCTACCTGCCGGGAAAATTTCAGGCTCATTCGGAAACACCTACGATCTTGGGAATAATCGCGCGCTGGGAGTTTACTTTTCGGCCTTCTTTAACCAAAGCTCGCAGAACATCAATAACGGCGAGTACTACCGTTATAAGCCCGATGGCACAGATGTAGTTAACTATAAGTATAATGAGTCTACCTATTCAACCACGAAAAGTGTTCAGGGAACCTTAGCATATAAATTCTCTGCGAACCAGAAAATCAAGTATAGCAGCTTCTACACCCATCAGTCAAACGATATTGCGCGCGTGAATACGGGGCGCTATGATTCGAGTGCGTCGGGTTTCAAGAGCACCAAAGAGATCTTGAACTTTAATGAAACAACGGTGCTCTTCAATCAGTTGAGCGGAGATCATGTGACGAACCTGCTTACAGAGAGTGATAAGTTCACCTGGACTGCAACCCATGCCTACACTTTCCGTAACCAACCCGATACCCGCACAACGAAGCGAAATGACTCACGTGAGCTAGACCCTGCGAAACCTTTCACCCGCTACTTTAATCGCCATGACGAACAATCTGTGCAAGTTACGCCTGAATACACTCTGCCGTTTTTTCAATGGTCTGGTTTGAAATCCAATCTGACGCTGGGCGCCGACGTCTTATACAAATTCCGTGATAACCGCAGTCGCCGTTTCAACATGTTGTTCATCAACACGGGTGGCGTAGATCTGACTCAACCAGCTAGTATTGTGTCGTCGCAGGCCGGTGTGCGCGTTGATGAAACAACTGGCACCGCGCTCTCGACTGGCATTGATGCTTATGACGGAAATTTATTCAGCACCGGCGGCCATGCGACCTTGGATATGCCACTTGTACCAACCCTGCGCTTTGTTTCCGGAGTTCGGGTTGAAGATTGGGTCCAGAACGTAGCCGGTTACAATCAATTTGCTCCAAATGATAAGAAGCAACGGTATCCTGCTACCATTAAAGGTCTGGAGGTTTTGCCTTCAGCGAACCTAATCTGGTCATGGAATGACCAGAATAACCTGCGTTTGACGTTTGCACAGAGTATCAATCGTCCCGACTTTGTTGAATCAGCAAACTATCGCTACTTCGACGACCTGGAAACCGGGGCCGTCATTAAAGGAAATCCGCTCATCAAAAAGGCAAGCATATCGCATTATGACCTGCGTTGGGAGTTTTTTCCAAGTTCAGGTGAAATTATCGCGGTTACTGCATTTGGTAAGACGATCCAGAACCCCATTGAAGCAACAGTAGAATCCGTCGGCACCGACCTTGTTTTCACCTATCAGAACCAAAACCGGGCCCTTCTCTATGGTGGGGAACTTGAAATTCGTAAGCGTCTGGATTTTATCACGAGCTACCTTGAGCACTTTTCTGTTCTCACCAATTTAACTTATGTTAAATCGCAAATCGATTTGAGTACTGCGACGACAGAAACCGAAAAAAGCCGCCCATTGCAGGGCATGTCACCTTACATTATCAACGCAGGTCTTTTCTTCGATCATGAAAAATGGGGTACGAGCGCGACAGTGCTGTACAATATTTTCGGGCGCCGCATCGTAACGGTAGGCACTAACGGCCTCGAAAGTGTGTATGAAGAATCATACGGCACTCTCGATGCGACGATTGGCCAAAAGATTTTTCAGAAATCTGAGCTAAAGCTGACCTTAGCAAACCTGCTGGACCCTGAAATTCAACAGAACCAGGGTACTGGCGACTCTTCGAAGCCGATTCAGCGCTACCGCAGAGGCATCTACTTCGGCCTCAGCTACGGGGTTAAGTTCTAACAAAAAATTGGAAAATGAGATTTTTAAAGGAGATAAAATGAAAACAGGAAAGATCAATCTGATCTTGGCTTGCGCAGCAGCGTCGATGCTGTTCGTCGCATGCGCAAAATCAGAAGAAACAACGAGCAACGCATCTAGCTCAGGCCCCTCTTGCAGTGGCGGCTCTTTGAGCGTGGCCAACGGCGGCACCCTAGCCGAGAGCACCTATGCTGGTGAAAATGTAACCATCGCAGCAAACGCAACAGTAACCTTACAAGGTTCTGTCAAGATACCCAGTGGCTGCAGTATCACGATCGGTTCAGGCGCGACAATCAAGGCCGTCAAGAGTCCGTTTTCGACGCTGATTATCAAACGCGGTGCAACGATTACGGCAATTGGCACCCCTGCGGCCCCGATTGTATTTACCAGCAACTCTGCTGTATCAGCACGCTTGCCATCTGACTGGGGTGGGGTTGTGATTCATGGTGCGGCGCCTGTAAACGCCGTTACTGGGATAAACACGAACACAGACTCAGAAATATTCACTGGCCCTTATGGCGGCGATGATTCAAGCAGCAACAGCGGTACATTGCAATATGTACGTATCGAATTCGCAGGCTGGGAAATCGCAACAGGCAAAGAATTTAACGGTCTGTTTCTCGCAGGTGTGGGCAAAGGCACAACGCTAGATCACATTCAGACGCACCGTGGTTCTGACGACGGCATTGAAATTTTCGGGGGCACAGTTGACCTCAGCTACCTCGTAATTTCAAACAACCAAGACGACGGATTTGACGCTGACGAAGGTTGGAAAGGTACCGCACGCTATGTAGCTGTGACAGTACCAACAGACGGCGATCAGGCAATCGAGTATGACGGACTGGGCGCAGACGCATCGCGGGCATCAAACGGGATTCTTTCTAACTTTACAATGGTAGGCACTTCTGGCAAGACCAAAGAAGGTGCAATTTCAATACGCGCCTCAGGCGGAGTAAGAATATACAATTCGTATCTTGCACACTTCTGGGGTGATAACGGGGTAATTGCCGTTGCAACCAATTCGACTGGAAACGTTGCAAACGTTGACATAGCATTTGCTTCAAACTTTGTTGAATGCCTCTATACAGCGTCTGGCCACACCGGCAATTACACAGATGGCCAGGGCGATCCACTCGTCTGCGCAGCGAACGATCCTGCATCTTGCACGAACAGTACCCTGACATTGGCTGCTGCGTTTCCTGATGGCAGTACTAACAATGACCTGACCAACCTCGATTGCTCAACGGCAGCGAGATTGGTACACGGCGCAGTTGCTAACAACACAGCCTGGACTTCAGTGGCTGCTCTGAAACCGGCTGCAAACATCACGGTTACAACCCACGCAGACCCACCAGCGGCACCAAACGGTACCGACTTCGCGGTAGCGACCTATGTTGGCGCATTCACCAGCGCAGATACATGGGCTGATACGTGGACTTCGTTCCCCGTTAACTAAACGCATTTGGGCGGCTCATTGTATTGAGCCGCCCCTTCCAGAGGCCACGATGAAAAAATTGACTATCGCTATCTTAATCACCATCATCGTGGCCTGTGGCAGAAAAGCGCCGCCGCTCTCACAAGGTTTTTCGTCGATACAAGATCTGGTACAATACCATTTGAATTGCATTCAGACCAATGACCAGAAATGCTTCGAAGGGCGCCTCATTTCTTACCCAGAGTTCAAAAGATCTGTATACCCCTACTTACCAGAAGCAAATAAAAAAGTCGGCGGTATCAGCGAAGAAGATTACTGGGGCTGGACTGTGCCAGACCGAATTAAAGCCACGAAAGCGCTTTTTGCGCGCTTCGGCGGCGCGCCACTCGTAAAGTTCACAATTGGTGAGTCCAAGAAGGTAATGAATCTTGGGGCTATTAAATTGTACCGGGATATACCGCTCTATGCCGATTTTCGCAATCCAGAGAAGAAAACCATACACTCGATGATCACAACAGACTTTTTCAAGGCCGTCGTTGAGGTCAACGGGCAGTTTAAACTGCTCAACATGACTTACGAGTAGTTTTTAGGAAAGACTGTAGAACACCGCTCCTGATATCCCAGGCCATCCGAGGGTGAGAATGCTCTAAACCACCCAAAATCACTTGTCACGACAATTTAGTTCTGTATTATGGCAATTAACTAAATATGAAAATTATCCGAAATAACTTTTCACGGGCATTGATGGGGATTTCCATAGCCATTTTGGCCAGCGGAGCCTGCTCAAAAAAGCAAGAAATCCTCATTTCTGGTTCTGAGACCATGAAAGACGCGATTCAGCTGCTCGCGACTGGCTTTAACCAGAAGCAAAACAAATTCGAGGCCAAGGTCGGCGGTGGCGGTTCGAAGGCGGGTATTGAAGACCTGACGCTCGGCCGCATCGACATCGCGATGACTTCGAACGAGATCAAAGAGACTCACCTCGAGGCGCTCGCCGATATCAGTAAATACGAAAAGGTAGAAATTGGCTACGATGGTCTGGCAATCGTGGTGAATAACCAGAACCCGATTAAGCAAATTCACCTCAGCCAGTATGCGCAAATTCTTTCGGGCAAAATCACCAACTGGAAAGAGCTCGGCGGCCCCGACATGGCGATATTACCTGTGCTGCGCAACCGCAACTCAGGCACTGAAGCCTATGTGCGCGAGCACGTGCTGCGGCGCAAAGATCTCGGCGAAGCGGTTTATGGTGCATTCAAAAATACCGAATACGTGACGACCGCAACCGTGAAGCGCGACAACCGCGAGATTTTAGACTTTGTGGCGAGCAATGCCGGAGCGATCGCTTACATGGGCGTCGGCGTTGCGAAATCTGAAGGCAAGGGAAAAATACGAATTATCGAATATGCGCTCACCAAAGAAGGCCCTTTTATGTTGCCGACTGTCGAAAATATTCAGAAAGGCCAGTACCGGCTCGCGCGCGCTCTGTCTCTCGTATACGTACCCGATAACGCGCGCAAAGATGCGTTCGTTGCCTACGCGCTCAGCGAAGAAGGCCAAAAGCAGATTCTTGAATACGAATACATGCAGGCGGCGCCGAACACGGTCGTCGTGATCGAAAAACGAAACGCGGGAAAATAGCATGTTGATGCCCGCTAACCCGCTGATGTCTCACCAGAACGCGCCGAGCGCGGTACTGCTGATTCGTGGCGGGCGCATTGCGGCGTCGATGCTCGAAGGCAAACTCTCGAAACTGGGTTTGACCGTCCCATACGCAACCATACTCACCGCATTACTCGAACACGGTTCAAAATCTGCCACCGATCTTTGCATTCTCACGATGCGCGAGCGCGCAAACATGAGCGTGCTTCTAAGCAAACTTAGAAAAATTCAGTACGTTTCAGAGACGCCGAACCCTCTTGATGCGCGCAGCCAGTTAATATCGCTCACCGACAAGGGCCGCGAACTCGCCACCCAATGCCAGCAGGTAACTAACGAGGTCTCTGAAATCATAGACAACTTCTTAAAGACGCAGAGCGAAAACCCTGATAGATTCAAGGGCGCACTCGGCGAATTTCTCGGCAAGTTTCACTCGTTGTACGTGTAGACAACCAGCACCCGACCCGAAATTTTCCCGGCTAACGTACGATCTCTGAGCGCCATCAACACCCGGCCCATGTACGTCGGGTCGATCGTGACCTGCCACAGTTCACTGAATTCTGCGCACAGCTTTAGCAATTCATCACTCTGCCTGGCAAAGCCACCCAGTGTGTAACCGGAAACAAGTTCAAAGCGCTTCTCATGGCCCGTGGCCAAGGCGCGGATTGTTTCGCGTACTGCATCGGCGTTGTTGAGGACTGACACTCCGCAAACCTGCTGGTTTGGGTGCGCTGCAAGCAAGAATCCCGCGCAGGTCGTGCCGGTCGCGCAGGCAATGTAGACACTCGCAAAGCCTGCTGCCTCGCGCGCCCAGTCTGCCACACCGACGGTACCTGCGGCGCCGTGGCCGCCTTCGGGCACATAGACGGCTTTGTCCCAACTCAGATCAGGCACAATTGCCGCGCGCGCTTTTGCATGGCCGGCTTCGCGCAGCTGCCGGTACGCCGCGCGGGATATAAAGTGAAGATCGACACCCTGCCCGGCTGCGTATTGCAACTCAGCGGAATGCAGGTTCGTGTCGGTGAGTTCTTCACCACGTATGAGCGCAGTGCCGCTGAGGCGTTCGCGGCGGCACAGCGCTGCAAACGCGCGCAGATGATTTGAATGTGCGGCTGCCATCGTGACCAGCTGGGTCGTGCCTTCCTTCCGGGCGGTTGCAAGATAGCCCCTGAGCTTGTGGTATTTGTTGCCCCCGAGGTGCGGCCGCGTCTCGTCAGATTTGAGCAGCCAAAGGTCAATATTCCACGGGTTCGGCAAACGCACGAGCACGGCGCCAGATTCGGCGCGGCATATACGCCGCACCTCAAAATCAATCGCGGCAAATCGACCCTTCTTTTGCTTTTCGGTGTGTCTCTGCTGCGCAGCCGTGCCCTCGTATGCGCACCGCACTAAAACTTCTGCTTCTTGCTGCCCTGCAGCCGGTACTCGCGCAAAAGTCAGCGCCTGAACCCGCTTACGAAAAGGCGCTCGCATACTTTGAACAGAAAAACTACGACGCCTGCATTACCGCGATACGGCCTGCAATAAAAGATGCCGAAGGTAAACCCGAACTGCGTATTCTCGTGGCGCACTGCCACGCGGGCAAGAAGAACTACGCTGACGCAGTGGCGCACCTGCGCATCGTCGCAGACGAGAACGAAACCCGCAGCGATGTGCGCGAAGATATACTTTCACTGCTGATCGCACAGGGCAAATACCGCGAGGCGCGCAAAGCCGGTTATCGCTACGCCGAAGCCATCAAAGACGACGGCAAAACGGTACCCGCCTCGCTGACACTGCACGTTGCCCGCGCCGAGCTGGGTTACGGCAAACCGTCGGCAGCTCTCGGGCTCGCCCGCGAGGCAAAGCAGAGCGACAACAGCGACATTAAATATGGCGGATTGATCACAGAAACGAGAGCCCTCATTGCCCTGGGCAATCTTGCCGAAGCCGACATCGCGCTCAGCTTCGCCGAATCGATGCGTGATTCTGAAGTGCATGCCATGCTGCGCGCGACCATTGCCGAGCTGCAGTGGGCGCAACAGAAATTTCCCGAAGATAAACGGGCAGACATCGTCGCCGGTTATGAAAAACTGAGCCGCTCAGAGAATCCAGAAATTAAGGCAGCCGCCAGCAAGAACCTCGAACGCGTAAAAACCGCCAAAGCGCCTTGAGCCAAACGGAACAAAAGATTAACGGTGCCGACCTCGTGCGTCCGGTGTTGCACGAAGCAACCGGAGATGGCGGACAGGATGTCCTCTCATTGCCATCTCCACGGACCGCGGTTCGCACAGAGAGCGACATCGTGTCGCGTGCGAACGGCGTTCTTCCAAGAACCAGCGTCAGCACCAAAGAGGACATCCTGTCCGGTGCCGACCGCGTGCCTCCACGCACCGCGGTCATTCACTTCGGGTGCCGGCTTAATCAATTTGAAAGCGATGGCATCAAGGCAAACCTTGAAGATAATAAACACACGCTGACGCAGAATCTGCGCGAGGCGGACTTTGTTGTCATCAACACGTGTACCGTTACCAACAAAGCCGATTACAAAAACCGGGCGGCGATCAGGCGTGCGCACCGGCTGAATCCGCTGGCGAAAATTGTCGTTACGGGTTGTTATGCCACGACCGATGCAGAAGAGCTGCGCGCTCTACCGGGCGTCTACCGCGTTGTTTCGAACGACAAAAAACACCAGATTGCTGAGGCCCTGAAAGAAGGCGAGCAGGCTCTTGATGCCGCGAACAATCGCTTCTTTTTTTCATCCCGCCACGATTTCAAGAGCCGCGCTACGCTCAAGATTCAAGACGGCTGCAATAAGAGCTGCAGCTATTGCAAGATACCGCAGGCGCGCGGTCGCGGGGTCTCGCGCGATGCGATCGAAACGGTCGAGGCGGCGCGCGAGCTAATCGACTCGGGTTTCGGCGAACTCGTTCTGACCGGCGTCAACATCGGCTGGTACACCGATCAGGGAAAAAGTTTTCATGGTCTGGTAGAAGAGATTTTGAATCTGCCAGGAGATTTTCATCTGCGCGTCAGTTCTATTGAACCCGGCGACGTTGACGACCGCTTCGCTGCTTTTTACCAGCACCCAAGAATGGCGCGATTTCTGCACATTCCATTGCAATCGGGTTCAAAATTCGTTCTGCGCACGATGCGCCGCGGCTACACTCCCGCGAACTTCATGCGCCGCATCGAAAAAGTACGCGCGGCCTGCCCTGATGTGCACATCGGCACCGACGTAATTACCGGCTTTCCCTCAGAAGGTGACGCGGAGTTTCAAGAGACACTCCAATTCTGCCGTGACGCTGACTTTGCCAATATTCATATTTTTCCATTTTCGAAACGCCGCAACACGCCGATTGTCGACCTGATCTCCCGGCGTGAAGGTTCGGCGACCAAACGCATCTATAAAGAAGTAAACGGATCAATTATTCGTGAACGCTCGGCAGAACTCGCACGCCTCAAGCAGGCCATGGCAGACAGCTACATCCACCGTATGCAAGGTAAGTCATTTGCGGCGATTGCCGAACGAATCGAAGGCGGGCAGGTACATTTTCTGACCGAAAATTACCTGCGCGGCGTTTTACCCTCGGCGGATTACCCCGATCTTCGCCGGGGCAACCGCTTCAGGCTTGTTTGGTCAGAGAAGCTTCTCGTGCCGGTGAAGAAGATTCAACTTGCTTCGCTTTGAACCGTTGCCTCAGAATTTTTTCATTGCGGCAATTTCTCCGCTGCGGTGATTCTTGGTATTTCTTATTTTTTTTACCCAGTCGTAATATCGCAGGTTGTGCGGTGCGCGGTGTACCGAGTCGGCGAAATCATAGTTTTCTTCTTTCTTGAGCAACAGGTGCCCGAGCTCGTGCAGCCAAAGCCAGGCTATCGCCTCTTCTTTTTCTGATTGTGTCAACTGCCCGCGCTGCGCATTAAAATACGCTGTCTCGGCGAGAAAGGGATAAAGCCCGAGTACGCCGACACCCTGGTAAGGGCGATGTGCGCTGTTCTCGACAAATGCGCTAGTGACTCCGCCGCGTGCAATCACATAAAGCGGCATACCATTATCAGCGCCGATGATGCCGACATTGGTCAAAATGAAATCAAAATCTTTTTCACCCTGCAGCAGCGTCGACCAATGACCATAAGATAACCAGGCTTCTTCGTTCTGGTTCTGTGCGCTGATCAGTGGCTTGCCGCTCGCCGTCGTTTCGGAGTACATCGTACCGAGTTTCGTTAAGAAGACCCGGGTCGCCGATTCTGCGTCGGTATCTCGCCCCAGATATTCTTCGAGTTTTGGCTTTCCATGTTTCTTCAAGGCTGCCCCGATCGTCTCTGCCACCCGCGCATCACGGTCGGTTGCATACCATGAGATCAAGAATGCGAGCGCAGGATACCGAATCGGGCTTTCTTTGAATCGTGCTGCCGAAGCGGAAAAATAGTCAGCAACTGTCGTTTGTTTCGCTTCGGTTATGCTGAGCGTATAACCGTATGCCTGCTGCGCGAGCATCGACACGCTCGTATAGACACGCTGCCTGGCCGTGGCATCCAATCGGGGAAAATGGGGATCTTCAGCGTACAGAATTTTGAGCGTCACCGGTCGGTTGGTGGGCACCACCTGCAGGTCAGGCAACGCACTGACATATGCATCGTACAAAGCCTCTTCGCGTTTCAAATCAACGGGCTTTGAACAACTCACGGCAACCAGCAACAGAGGCAGCAAACGGCGCAACATACTCCAGCGCCTGACGAGCGTTACGAATTGTCAATCGGGATATTGCAGATTCTTCAGCAAAACCTTCACCGGTGATTTCAGGTCGTCGGGCAAATCGGCGTCACCCTCGGTTTTTGCGTCCCAAACGCCGATACACGAGGGGCAGCCCGCGTCACACGCGCACTGCTCTACCGTTTGCCGTGCCAGTTCAAACAGCGCGTCGTAGTTGCTGACAAGCTTGTGTGAAAGCCCCACCCCACCGGGATAGTTGTCGTGAAAAATGATTGCGTGGTCGCCGAAGTGCACATCGCGGTAACTCGATGAAACTGAAAGGTCGCGGCGGTCGCATAGCGCGATCAGAGGAGCGAGTTGCCTGAGTAAATACGCGAAGCGCGTGAGCAGCGCGCTCATGAAGTTTGCGGGTAACGGCGGCAGAGCCTCAGGGGCAATATCGAGCCACGCACCCTGTGTGTGCATTTCAATTTCAGGCGTATGGATCTGCCCCCAGCCCAGGTTTTCAGAAGTCTCTATTTTGATTTTTTTGTAGAGATATGCCTGGCGCCTCAGCGTTACTTCACCCCAATGCTGCGTCAGTTTCTTCTCTGCACGTTTCTCGTCGAGATGCAAGATGCTGCGGTGCACCTTTTCGTGCGCGTCGGTGTAATAGTCAGATTTGACTTCGGTGACTTCGGCGCGGCGCTCTTCCCATTTGAGAATGTTAACGTAATAGTGGCGGCCCGCATGCATATAGATCGCCTCATCGTGTATAAAAAGCGGCGCAGAGAAATAATCGATTTCGCCGATCACTTTTTCGTTACCCGCGTGCGTTTTGTCGACAATCACAAAGTTGTCGGTAGCAGCTGAGCGCAGTGAAACATTCGCCGCAGGGTACGTATCACTTGTCCAGAAGTATGTGCCACCCTTACTTAAAATGACGCGTTCTTCGACTAGGTTTTCCATAAACTGGTCTACGGGGTAATTGCCGAACTTGTCGCCCTCTTCAAAACGCAGCTCGTACGCGGCGCATTTGATCTGGTCTTGATAGATCAGCAGGTTATCGGGGTTGACGATTGCCGCTTCGCCTTTGCTCTCGAACAGGTATTCAGGGTTGCGCATCAGGTACTGGTCGAGCGCCGAAGGCGACGCAACGAGCACGGCGAGTGAAGGTTCTTTTTTTCTGCCCGCGCGACCGAACTGCTGGTAGAGCGAGCTCATGCGCCCCGGGTAACCGATAGAGATAACGGCGTTTAATCCCCCTATATCAATACCGAGCTCAAGCGCATTTGTCGACACAACACCAAGGGTCGTGCCTTCACGCAGCGAGCGTTCTACCTGACGGCGCTCGAGCGGTAAAAAACCGCCACGGTAGCCGCGCACCTTGCGAGCCAGGCTCTCTGGCAGACGAGAGCGCAAGAACTCCGTCAAAATCTCAACACGATTGCGCGAACGCGCAAAAAAGATCGTTGCAATATTGTTGCGAATCAGGCCCGCACCAATTCTCGCCGCAGCTTTATAGGGCGACTCGGCGATCTGCAGCTTCTCATAAAAAGGGGGATCATAAAAGAGAAAATACTTTTTACCCTCAGGCGCGCCAGATTCTGTAATCGCGGTGAAGTCCCTGTCCGAGAGTTGGTTTGCCAGCTCTGCAGGGTTGGCTATCGTCGCTGAGCAAAATATATACCTGGGTTTGGCTCCATAGTGTTCAAGCAGGCGATTGAGGCGGCGGAGCACATTGGCGACATGCGAACCAAACACACCGATATAGGTATGCATCTCATCGATGACGATTGTTTCCAGATTCTCAAAAAACGACTTCCAAATCGTGTGGTGCGGCATGATGCCCGAATGCAGCATATCAGGGTTGGTGAGAATAAAATCCCCCGCTTTGCGTACTGCGCGCCGCTCTTCTTCGGGAGTATCGCCGTCAAATGTGTTCACGTTCCACGAAGCACCGAGCGCATCGGCGTAACCTCGGTACGCGGCGAGCTGGTCTTGCGCGAGCGCCTTCGTCGGGAACATGAAGAGGTGCTTGCCGTTGGGGTTCTTGAGCTTCGAGTGGAGAATGGGCAACAGATAGCACAATGTCTTACCCGAGGCTGTTGGCGTCGTCACAACAAAGTCTTTCTGCGCAAGATAGAGATCAACTGCCCGCTGCTGGTGAGTATAGAGTTTTTCGATACCGCGCTCTTTGAGCACCCGGCGCAGCTCAGGGCCGAGAGCTTTTGGAATTTCAGCATACTGCGCCGCTTTTTCAGGGCGTTCGATGAGCGCCCGAATGTTCTGCGATTCACTGCTGCGCAGCGAATCGAGGTATTGTTCCAGATTCACTCTCGCGCTCCGCGGCAGAGTGAATCTGGCTTTCTAAAGTTGCTTGAAATCATATGCAATATGAAAAAGCGCACGGCCCGGCACTACCTGCGGGTGCAGGTGCATGCCCAATACAAAACCGGTGTGCTCTGAGAGAATCTCGGCGCGCTGCTCGCCAAACAGGTCGGTGATAAATCCCAGCGGCTGACCGACGGCCACGCGGTCGCCCGGTGCAACCTGTGGCATAAAGAGTCCTGCGTGTGTCGCACGCTGCCATGCCGCTTTACGGTAATAACCGGTCGGGTGGTCTGGAGCCGCTGATTCTTTGTCGAGGCGCTCTGCGATCTCGTCCATCAGCGTGCGGTCGATGCTCTCGAGTGAAACCAGAATCTGCAGCAATAAGCGCAGCCCGCGCTGCAGAATACTTTTTTCGAAGCGCCCCGCTTCGCCGGCTTCAATAAGAAATACGGGTTTGCCGATCTTGCCGGCCTCTTTACGCAGGCTGCCGGTAACTCCGGTACTGGTCAACACTACTTGTCCTTCAATATTGCGAGCCCAGTCACGCATCGTTTCGTCTTTCATGTTGCCGCGCAGGTGTGGAAAGTTCCAGCGGTTGTAGCTGCCCGAATGCAGGTCAATTATATAGTCAGTCTGCGCGATAAAATTTGTCCACAGAAAATACGCAAGGCGCGCACCTTCAGACCCATCTTTGAGTCCTGGAAACATACGATTCAGGTCTCGCCTGTCGGGCAGGTAGCGCGAGTGGTTGGCGTAACCCATCAGGTTTGCGACGGGCACGAGACAAAGTGAGCCGTTGATTTCGGCGCCGGTTAGCAGGTTTGCCAATTCATGCAGAATGCGTACCCCATTGAGTTCGTCACCGTGAATCGCTGCAATCACGGTGACCTTACGACCGGGCCTCGCGCCGTGCGCCATCATGTAAGGCATTAGCCACGAGCGCTGGGCAGCGTCTTCTTCGAACGGAATAAAATTCTTCAGCCACTGGCCGGGAGCCAGAGTTGCCGCGAGCTCTGCAGGCGAATGGGCGCGGTAGGTTCGCCCCGAAGGTAGATTTGCGTCAAAAGCACCCATTTTGCTGCCTGAATTATGTCTCTTACACGTAGCCACCGTGCCAAGACAAGCACTAAACCATCTGCCCGGTGCGCGGGCAAATGGGCAGAAATTAGCTGTATTGCCGGCGAAGCCGGCAATACAGCTAATTTCGCCAAAGGGCCGCAAGAAAATAAGTTTGACCGCCGCGCGGCCTGATTACGTCTAATACTCAATGAAAAAACTCAAACTAATCGCCGCAATGGCGATCGTACTGGGCGCGACAGCGCCCGCTTTCTCGATCATTCAGGTCGGGGCGCAGGGTAACTACTCGAGCTTCAGCTACGCGCAGGGCACCGACACGCAGAAGTATTCTGGCCTCGGCTTTGGCGCATTTGCGCGTTTCACGGCGGGCCTGCCCCTGCTCGTCACTTTCGCTGCCGGACCATACCTTGACTATGGCACGCTCACCAAAGCAAGCGGTTCAGCTGCAAACGGTGACATGAAGAACCTGCGTGCGGGCGGCGAAATCGCGTTGTATCTTGACGTTGTCGGCAATCTGATCGGTCTTACGCCGTACGGGCGCATCGGCTTCGGTTACGAGGGTAATACAGTGAAAACCACCTACCTCGTTTCAGGTATCAATGCAACGGCAGATGCATTCTACTACGGTACTTCAGGACACACGATATTCGGCGTAACGCTGAAAGTGCTGCCGCTGATCTATATATTCGCCGAAGGCGGCCCGACTTGGAATTCGCTGAAAGCATCGATTCCTTCAGAACTGGCATCGACCGTCACAGCGTCTGATATCAACAGCACCGGCTGGCGCGCGTCACTGGGAGCCATGATCTGGCTGTAAATTCCCCCCGTAAATAGAGTCGCGTATGCGACTCTATTTACACCCTCAAAATCCTGAACCGCGTCTCGTCAAACAGCTTGTTGAAAAGCTGAATGGCGGAGCGCTCATTGTACTGCCGACAGATACCGTTTACGCATTCGTCACGCTGCCCAAGAGCAAAGACAGCGTTGCACAAATTCACCGCATCAAAGACCTGCCCAAACAAAAAGCCTTAACGCTCTACTGCCGGGACTTCTCGCAAATGAGCGCTTACGTGCGCACGCAGGGCAACCAGCTCTTTCGCCTGATGAAAGAAATTCTGCCCGGCCCTTATACGCTGATCTTTGACGCGGCGAAAAGTCTGCCACACTATGCGGTGACAAAACAAAACACCGTAGGCATTCGTATCGTCGAACATCCTCTCATCGCTGCATTGCTCGCCCAGCTCGAATTACCCCTTATTGGTAGTTCGCTCGACATGCCGCCCGAAGAGATGCACGATTTTGAAGAGATTGCCGATCGCTACGAAAACCGCGTTGAGGCCGTGGTCGAATGCGGGCCGGTGACTGCGCAGTATTCGACGATTCTCGACGTGCGCGATTGGCCGCCTACACTCATTCGTGAAGGCCTTGGCGCGATGCCTGACGGCTTGTTGCGCTGAGCTATCTATTTTCATTTCGAAACAGAGCCAGCGGCCCCGACGCCTGGCATGTCGGCATCAGCTCGATGCTGTTGATATTCACATGCGCTGGCTGCTGCACGGCCCAGGCGACGCATTCGGCAATGTCGGCCGGGCTCAGAGGTTCGGTACCGGCATAGACCGCGGCCGCCTTGGCCTCGTCGCCATGAAAACGAACCTGCGAAAATTCACTTTGTCCCGCTAGCCCGGGCGCAATGTGCGTGACGCGCACCCCGTGTACGGCGAGATCGGCTCTGAGCCCGCGCGACAGCTGTTCGACAAAGGCTTTCGTCGCCCCATAGACGTTGCCACCTGGGTACGCATAACTACCCGCAATGGAACCAATCATCACAATATGCCCGTGCTGCCGCGCGACCATTTGCGGCGCGATCAGACGCGTCAGGTGCGCGACTGCCGCACAGTTCGTCTCGATCATCTGCTGCCAGTCGGGCCACTGTGTCTTGTGCGCTGGCTCGAGACCAAGCGCGAGGCCCGCGTTGTTGATGAGGATATCGACCTGCGAGAATTCTTCGGGCAGAGCAGCGACGGCTTCACTCAGCCGTTCGCCGTCGCGCACGTCGCATTCGATCAGATGACACGGCACGCTCAGCTTTGCAGCGAGGGCCTGCAATCGACCCAAACGCCGCGCGAGTAATATCAGGTTCGTTCCCGGTAGAGCAAGTCTAGCCGCGATTGCAGCCCCAAAACCACTCGAAGCACCGGTAATAAATACGGTTTTTGCACTCATAAGAAGCAATTGCACCGCACAAACACCTCATACGCCGTAAAGATACTGGCATCGCGCGAATGCGGGTATACATACGTATGTATACGAATTGACTTATCTCTGAAAATGGGTTATGTCACACCGACGAGGCGTTAACCAATAGTATGCACAATCCTCCCGAAAGCCCCGAATCAGCAAAGGCGCGCAAAATCATCGATCATGCGCAGCTGCACCAAATAACGGAGAAGCTGTTCTCGCGCTTGCCAATCCACATTATCGAGAACAACCAGAAGAACATAGGCAAAGTTTTGCAATACATGCACCCGCAGCTCGAAATTCTGCATCAACTGCCTGAAGCCGCTGCGCGCACGCTGCTGCTCGAAAAAGATGACAATGCTATGACCCTCGAATGTTCGGTCGTCGGACGCACCGAACGCGGCACTGAAATTCTGAAGCCTATGCGGCTCTATTTGACCAAACGCGGCATTCGTCACGAAAACCGGGTCGAGGTTCCAGGCGGCAGCCAGCATGCAGGCATTGTAACGAACTGCATTCCGCAGAATGAATTCTATCGCGTGAATTCGACGGCGAATCCCGTACGCGATCAGCTGATTCAAAATTACGCGAAGGCAATCCGCGATTTTATACCCGAGACCGTCGTCAAAATTGAACTGCAGAAAGCCAGCCGGCTGAGCGTGCGCATGAAAAAGCTGCAAGACTTCAACCTGCCTGTCTACGCACCGAAAATGAGCGAACAGCGTCAGGGCGACGACCAGAATCTCGTCGCGATGCCTTACAGTGAATTTGAACAGGTGATGCGCTCTGACGGGTTGCCTGACGACTTTGTCGGTGAGATCTGCGAACCGGTTCGCTACCGAGGGGTCATGATTGTAGGGTATGTTCTGATACACAGCACGCGGGCAGCCCTGAACCTGAGCCAATACCATGCGGTCAGGCAACTGACGCGCCGCCTTGAGCGAGACCTTGACCAGCGCAAGTGTTATCCCACCAATCTGGTCAGTGGCAAGATCGTCGATATCAGCCACGGCGGTATCGGCTTTCTCTACAGTGCACAACGCAACCTGATGAGCGGGGCCGACAACGGCGACCGCGTCGTCTTCGACGCACAGTTTTCTTCTGACAATGCCACGACGCTCGCGGCGCGCGTGATGAACCGCAGCACACAGGAAAATGGCATGCGTTTTGGCATGGAGTTCGAAAATTTAACCGATGAGAACAACGCTGCCCTGCAGCGTATCCTCGGCTGACACACCGCTTTTCCAGCAATCGAAGCAGCGCGCCCGGCCAACCGGCCGCGGTGTGGGCATCTACAAATGGTTTTCAGCCTGTCTGAAATTCGTAACTCGTGTGCACGTATGTCTTATCCGTTTACCGCTATAGAAAAGAAATGGCAGCTGTTTTGGGAAACCAAACAGACTTTCAAAACGGGTGAAGATTTTTCGAAACCCAAATATTACGTTCTCGATATGTTCCCCTACCCCTCTGGCGCCGGGCTGCACGTGGGGCATCCCGAAGGTTATACGGCGACCGACATTATTGCGCGCAAGCGGCGCATGCAGGGCTTCAACGTGCTTCATCCCATGGGTTGGGATGCCTTCGGACTGCCCGCTGAGCGCTATGCGATGCAGACGGGAATACATCCCTCGATTACCACACGACAGAACATCGACAACTTTCGCCGCCAGTTAAAATCGCTCGGCTTCTCGTATGATTGGGATCGTGAAGTCGACACGACTTCGCCCGACTACTACAAGTTCACGCAGTGGATTTTTCTGAAACTCTTCAACTCTTTCTACGATACCGCGCAGAAAAAGGCGCGGCCGATTTCTGAACTCGCGATTCCTGCCGAACTTCAGGGTGACGCAATGAAAAAAGAACGTGAGGATTTCATGGCCGGGCACCGCCTGGCCTACATCGCAAATATGCCCGTCAACTGGTGCGCAGAACTCGGCACTGTTTTGGCAAATGAAGAAGTCGACGAATGGGTCGGCAAAGGTTACAGGGTCGAACGCAAACCCATGCGCCAGTGGATGCTGCGCATCACCGCGTACGCCGAACGCCTGCTGACAGATCTCGAGCACGTCGACTGGCCCGCAGGCACACTCGAGTTACAAAAAAACTGGATCGGCCAATCGACCGGGGCGTTGGTTAATTTTGCCATAGCGACACATGATGATGTGTCGCTACAGGTCTTCACCACCCGCCCCGACACGCTCTACGGCGTAACGTTCATGGTGCTCGCGCCCGAACATCCGCTCGTCGACAAGGTAGCCTCAGCCTCACACAGAGACGAGATTGACAACTACCGCAAGACGACTGCGGTGAAAACCGATCTCGACCGGCAGATGGACGCCGCAAAGAAAGAGAAGACTGGTGTGATGATCGGTGCGCACGCGACACACCCGCTGACCGGCGAACCAATTCCGCTCTACATTGCAGACTACGTCATGATGGGTTACGGCACGGGTGCTATCATGGCGGTTCCGGCGCACGACGAACGCGACTATGCGTTCGCGCAGCAGTTTGGTCTACCTGTCAGACAGGTAGTTAAAGCCGCGAACGGTGAGACAGAACTGCCCTTTTCTGGCGACGGTATCGCAATGGCCTCGCCGCTATTCGATTCGCTCAAGACGCCCGAGGCAAAAGCAAAGATCATTACGCACCTCGAGAAAGAAAACCTTGGGTCTCGCCGCATAAACTATAAACTGCGCGACTGGCTGTTTTCGCGCCAGCGCTATTGGGGTGAGCCCGTACCAGTAAGCTTCGATGAAGACGGTGCGATGAGCGGCGAGCGTGACGAAGACTTGCCACTGCTCTTACCCGAAAGCCAGAACTTTCAGCCCGCTGGCACGGGCGAATCTCCGCTTGCGCACCTGACCGATTGGGTGAATTACACGCGCGATGGTAAGAAGTACCGTCGCGAAACGAATACGATGCCGCAGTGGGCCGGGAGCTCATGGTATTATCTGCGTTTTGCTGACACCACGAACAAAGAACGTTTCGCCTCCGCTGAAAAAGAAAAGTACTGGCTGAATGGCGGCGTCGACCTCTACGTTGGCGGCGCCGAACACGCGGTTCTGCACTTGCTTTACGCACGATTCTGGCACAAAGTGCTCTATGATCTGGGATACGTCACTTCGGTCGAACCGTTTAAGAAGCTTGTGCACCAGGGCATCATTTTGGGCGAAGACGGCAGCAAGATGTCTAAGTCGCGTGGCAACGTGGTGAATCCTGACACTGTGGTTGCTGAATACGGCGCCGATACTTTCAGACTGTACGAGATGTTCATGGGACCGCTCGAACAGATGAAACCATGGTCGTCAAAAAGTATTGAAGGCATCTACCGCTTTCTGGCCCGAGTGTACCGCCTCTATCTCGGAAATACCGAAGACGAAACCGCGGCCCCGAAGCTCAATGAGAAACTGCTGCAGATGCCCGCAGATGAAAAGGCAGTGTTGAAAGTGCTGCACCAGACCATCAAGAAAGTGGGCGATGATATCGAAACACTCTCGCTCAACACGGCAATCTCGCAGATGATGATCTTTGTCAATGAGGCCTATCGGGTCGAATCGATCGGCAAAGAGGCCGCAACCGCGTTCATCAAAGTACTCTCGCCGTTCGCCCCTCACATCGCCGAAGAAATATGGCAGTCACTCGGCAATACCGAAAGCATTGCACTCGCGCCCTGGCCCGAGTTCAACCCTGAGCACCTGGTCGAATCGAGCTTCGAAGCGGTGCTGCAGATCAACGGCAAGATTCGCGGGCGCACCGAACTCGCGATGGGCATCAGCGATGCGGATTTCGAAAGTGCTGCACGCGGCGTCGATGCGGTCAAATCGGCTCTCGAAGGTAAGACCGTGCGCAAAGTTATTGTCGTGAAGAACAAGATGATCAATTTTGTGGTCTGAGTTGGCATTTGGCCAGCTATGGGCTTAAGCCCATAGCTGGCCGCAAAAACAATGCTGGTACTGGGGGTGATTCAGATTGACTGAGACTTCTGATGAATCCAGTAGCTATGGGCTTAAGCCCATAGCTACTGGAAAAGCGCAAATGCGCGATCACTTCAATGTATTATCTAAGGCTTTCTTCGCCGCTCAAGACGATGAAACGCTCGCACAAATTCACGAACGCATAGCAGGGCAGCTCGGCGCATATGCACTTGCAAATTTTACTGCCGCAGAACGCAGAGATGTGCCTGTGGCTGTCTACACACCGATGAAAGTAGAGCTGCCAGTGAGGGAAATTGTCGAAGCGTCGCGGGCATTCGAATCTCCCGCTTTTGTTTATCCGCAGGTTGACGGTGAGAAAATGTGGTTCGCTGATGAAGCCGGCAATCTCGCCGAACCCGAAATAGTTATTGTGCCGGGGCTGTTCGTCGATCTTAAAGGTAACCGTCTCGGTCGCGGCAAGGGCTATTACGACCGCTATCTGGCGAGTTCAGGCATTCCCGTGCGGCGTCGAATATTTCTGGGCTATCCGTTTCAATTCATTGAAGAAGTACCGGTCACAGCGCATGACGAGGCTGTGACGCCGGTACAATAAGCCAACTAATCGACCCGGTCGACGCGTTCGAGAATTTGCTGCTGCGTTAATCCCATACTGCGAAAGAAACGGGTATTTTCGTCGTGCACCTTTTGCAAGTAGCGGTTGTTCTCGAGCTGTAACGCACGCAGATCAGCACGCCAGTCGCGTTGCTCACGGGTTCTGAAAAAGTCGATAAGGAAAAACAGTATCGCCAACGTGAGACCTACGATTACCGTAGCCCCCACAGTGATCAATGTTTCAATTGCCATAATCGACCCTTTCCAGCAGCAAGTTAATGCCCGGTTTCGCGCCCGTCAATATTTTAACTTGGCCGGTAGGTGTGGTCGCTGATCGCGAGTGCCTGCGCCGAGATGCAATATTTCTGCGCTTTTTGGTTTTCTTTCGACACCCAACGTTGCTGAAAAAGCTCACCCGTGACGAGTATCTCGATGCCCTTAGACAGAAGCGGGTAAAATAGTTCTGCCATTTTTCCCCACAGCTCAACCTGTATGAAGTTCGCGTGCGACCCTTCTTTGTCTGTCTTACGCAACGTGTCAAAGAGTAGCGTGAAGCTGATCACTGTCTGGTCTTTCACGGTCTTCTTCTCGATATCCGACGCGATGCGACCCGAGAGCTGAATCCAGTTCCATTGGGTTCGCGTATTTTTGCCCTCGGTCTTTTTCTCTGTCGGCATGGTTTCCCCGGCAAGTTCTTCTTCTATTGTGTTCATTTGTTCCTTCCTTTTGCGGGAGTTATTCTCCCCCTATTATATAAATACCAGAAAGTGCACCTTTTTTCTCACCGTGCGGAAAAAAATCGTCGCTTTGCGAAGAATAAGACCGCGATTGTCTGGCAGTGAATCAGACCGGGAAATTTTCTTGTTTACGCACACCGGGAAAAAGCCATGCTAACGGCAATGCCACCCAAGAAGACCAAAAACTCCTCACCTGCTAAAACGATTGTCGTGATCGGTGCAGCCCTTGCGGGCCCGACAGCGGCAGCGCGCGCCAGAGAAACAGACGAACACGCGCGCATCATTCTGCTCGAACGCAACACGCGTGTCAGCTATGCGATGACAGGGCTATCGCTGCACCTCAGCGGTGAAGTCAAATCACTCGAAGACCTGAATCGCGAACGCGACGACTTTTTTCGCACGGTCTACAATATCGACGTGCGTACGCGTACCGAAGTCATTCACCTCGACGCAAAAAAGAAGTCGCTGGTTCTCAAAGGCCCGAATGGCGAAACGGTGCTCGCTTACGATAAACTCATTTTCGCCGCCGGCGCAGCGTCGCTGCACCCGATCGGACTCAAAACCGCGGAAAACTTTCGCTATTTCAGAACGCTCGATGACCTTGCCGCAATACGCGCGCAGCTTGACAGCGGCAGAAATCGCTTCGTCATTCTCGGCGGTGGCTCGATGGGCGCCGAAGCGCTCGACGGCCTGGTGCGAGGCGGCGCCGACGTAACTCTTGTCGAGAAGAAGTTGCGATTCTTGCCCGATTATTCACCCGAAATTTCGGCGATCACGACAGCAGCGCAAGAACACAAGGCGCGCATCGTGGCAGGTTTCAAACAGGTGGATTTCGAAATCAAGGGCGACCTGATTACCGCAGTGAAAGTCGACGGCATGCGCATCGAGACTGACTTTGTCGTCTCGGCTATCGGCGTGCGGCCACGCACAGAACTCTTAAAGAAGGCCGGCATCAAACTTCTAAGCGATGGTTCGATCGCTATCAATAACCGCTGCGAGACAAATATCAAAGATATCTACGCTTGCAGCATCTGCGTCAGCATTCCGCAGGGCAAAGAACACGTCTGGGTTCCGCAGGCTGCTGTTTCAGACAAAACAGCGCAGGTCGCGGGTGAAAACGCCGCCGGCGGCAAAGCTGTACTCACCACCATGACCGGCAGCCAGATCATTCGTCTGCCCGGCATTGAAGTCGGGCGTGTCGGACCTACCTGCGCGCAGGCTATGCGTCAATATGGCAAAGCAAACATCGGCTCGGTGTTCGTTCATGGCCGCAACAGCGAACCGTATATGCCCGGTTCTGAAGACATAAGCCTGAAGTTATTTTACCATCGCAAGAAGAAGCAGATCATCGCGCTTGAGGCTGCGGGCAAAGACATCAAATCCCGACTTGATGCCGCCTCTGCCGCTATCGCAGGGCAACTGACATTAAACGATCTGGCGATGCTCGACCTCGCGTACACACCGGCGTTCGGCACAACACGCGACGCGCTGAACGTCGCGGCAACTGTCGCTCTGCAGAAAGAAAGCGGCATGACTGCGACGGTCAGTTACGAAGAGATTCGCGCGGCGCGTGCAAAATATTTCGTTCTCGATGTTTCACTTAAGGCACGGCACGCCGGCTTTCATGACCTTCACCTTCCGCTCGAACGCCTGCGCGACAGCACCGAAGAGCTGCAGGCAAAATTCAAAAAGGCGCGGGCAAAATACGTGGCAACGCTCAGCGAATCGGGGCGCCGAGGCCATCTGGCGATGCGCATTCTCAAAGCCCGGGGATTCAATGCCGTCAACATTCTCGGCGGTAAAAAGACCAGCTGATGCCGACTGCCAGCGCCATTAATTTTGCCCCACCGGTCGAGGCCGACCGCGCCTGTTACGCGCCCGAAGACGTGTTTGCAGCCGGTGAACTGAACCACCACATCTCGAACACCGCGTACCCGATAGCACACTCGCAAACCTTTAAGCCGTACCGCATCGAGCGTTCGCTGCACCGGGAAACTACGGAGAGGGCGTTCACCGATACACCCGACATCTGCCTCTATTCTCACATTCCCTTTTGCGAGACGCGCTGTTTTTTCTGCGAATACACGGTCGTGGGCAAATCTGAACTCGAACGCACCCGCGAATACATGACCGCGCTGAACCGAGAGACCGAAATGTACGCCGGCCTGTTTGGGCCACGCACGCTGCACGGGTGGGATATTGGCGGCGGCACACCTTCGTTTCCTGCGGCTGAATTCATTGCCGAGCACATCGACGTGGTGAAACAAAACTTTGCTCTTGGCCCCGGTTTTGCGATCAGCATCGAAACCACCCCGCGCATCGCGTCGCTCGAACCCGATAAGATTCACGCTTACCGCCAAATGGGCATCGAGCGCATTAGCATGGGTGTGCAGGTAACGCAGCCCGACCTCTTGAAGGCTCTCGGCCGCGACACCAACGGCCTCGAACACCACTACCGCGCAGCCGGGCATATTCGCGCAGCAGGATTCGAAAAGTTCAATCTCGATCTGATGTACGGCTTCGCCGATCAATCTCTTGAATCGTGGCATGCTACGCTCGAACATGCCATTGCGCTTGCCCCTGATTACATCACGCTCTACCGCATGCGCTACAAGCTGACGCGCATTTCTCACCAGGCCGGGCGCGTAACGCTCGACATGGCGCGCGAACACGCGAAGCTCGCCAAGCAAATACTGACAGCAGCCGGCTTTCGGGCAAACCCAGGCAAAAATACGTACAGCCGCATACAGAGAGAAACGGGCACGAGCGCGTACCTCACGCGCCGCGTCATCACGGGCCAGCCGTACCTCGGCCTCGGCCTCGGTGCGCAGACATATTCACCCACGACGATCGCCTACAACTCGGGCGCGGCGGGAAAAAATTTATCGCCCTACCTCAGAGATATCGACAAAGGAGTATTGCCGATTCAAGACCTCTACGCTCTGCCACATGCACACATGATGGCAAAGATGATTGCGGTGAGTTTCTATTTCGGCGAGATCAATCTCGCTGCCTTCAAAGAACGTTTTGGCTTAACTCTTGAGGAAGCGTATCCCGCTGCTGTGGAGTTTGCCTTACAACAGGGTCTGATGCACTATACGCAATCTGAAAACGGTACCGAAATTCCCTTAACGGGCGGTGCATGCCTGTCGCTCACCGAAGAAGGTGCGAAACATTTCAACGGCACGATCGCACTCTTTTTCGCCCCGTCGGTGCAGGCCTATTTGCTTGCACGAAATCAAATCGAGGCGAATGCCGCGATTTGATTTTGCCAATATACTTTTTGCGGGCCCATGCAATCGCTTCTGCCCGTTCTGCATCGGCAAAGAAGTTGCACCGCACGCGAACGTATACAACCTCGATGTTTTCCCTCCGCGAAACTGGAAAGCTCTGGTCAAGGCAGTGCATGAACATAATATTTGCGAGCTGGTCTTCACCGGTACCACGACCGACCCACAACTTTACACGTATGAACGTGAATTGATCGAGCTCGCGCGCAGCGAAATGCCCGGAATTCGTATCTCTATCCACACCAACGGGGCGCTCGCACTGCGCAAAATCGGCACGTTCAATGCGTACGACCGTGCCTGTATTTCATTCCCTTCGTTTGAAATGAGCACCTACGAAAGAATGATGGGTAGCCGTCACGTGCCCGATCTTGCCGCGCTCGTTGCGGCGTCAAAAATTCCCGTGAAGGTGAGTTGCGTCGTCAATGAACATAACGCGCATGAAATTGAGGATTTTATTGCGAAACTAAGGCGGCTCGGTATACGGCGACTGGTACTGAGGCAGCTCTTTCAAGATACGCACGACTATGAAATTCTGCGCGCATACACACCGACGGGGGTTTTTCGCGGCAACCCTGTATATAATATACATGGCATGGAGGTGACGCGCTGGAACTTCGACACCAGCGCTCTTAGCAGCATCAATCTCTTTGCCGACGGTACTTTGGGCACAAACTATCTGCTGACAGAAACCCAGGCTTGGACGGCATGAAATTACGCGCCGCACAAATTTTGCCAGCTTTTTTTTGTCGGGTTTCTGTTGACTTTTCAGTCGTCGCGCGTCTAAAGGATATGCAGCTGCGGCCCACTGCAGCGGCATTTGGTCAACAAACGTGTACATATTACAACCCATCGTCAGGCACTGCATCGCTGCGCTCGCGCTGTTAACCATAGCGGGTTGCCGCAACTTCAACTGGGCACCGACAGATGCGCTCGAAAAAGTCAGCACGACTCCGCCGAACACAGTTGTTGCTCCTGTATTTGCACCAGCGGGCGGGTCTTATAATGCGACGCAGAATGTCACACTGACTACATCCACATCTGGCGCAACCATCTGCTACCGCAACGACGGCACTAACGCGGATTGCGACAGTGCAACCGCCACCTGCTTCGCCGGCAGCACGACCTACGTCGGATCGATCAGCGTGCCCGCTTCAATTACGCTCAACGCCATGGCATGCAAGGCCACGATGAACAATTCGGTAATCGCGACTGCAGTCTATACCATCGACTCGACGGCGCCGGTAATTTCTGCAATATTGCCGGCCGCCGCAACCTATGTCACGAACACACAGGT
The DNA here is from genome assembly GCA_942492915.1 of uncultured Leptospiraceae bacterium. Lineage (GTDB taxonomy): Bacteria > Spirochaetota > Leptospiria > Turneriellales > Turneriellaceae > Turneriella. The sequence goes on along the minus strand of OW818662.1, from coordinate 347,420 downwards.
GAGTTACACGCTGTCTGAATCGTGCGGAGTCGGCTCTATCACCTGGACACGCACTGGCGGCACTGCGGACCCGGGCTCACCCCGCGTGCAGAGCCTCGTCGGCGCCGAGCTCACTGCCGGCACGCACAGTTCGATCACGCTCACGAACAACCCGGCGCTGGTCAGCGGAACCGTGTACGACATCGCATTTAACTGCACCGACGCTGCAGGCAACGCCGCGACGACTGTCACCGCAGCGGGCGTGACATTCGACAATGTCGTGCCAGTGATTTCAGGTGTCGCGCCGACGACGGGCACGTTCAGAACGACAACGCAGGTCTCATACACCCTCTCTGAAGACTGCCAAACGGGCAACATCACCTGGACTCGCACTGGCGGTGTCGCCGACGGCGGTTCGCCGCATGTACAGAGTCTCGCAGGGCTTGAACTGACCGCAGGCACGAAAACCAACATAACGCTCGGCAACAATCCCGCCCTCGTCAGTGGCACAACCTACAGCGTCGCGTTCAATTGCCAGGACTTAGCGGGACAGAGCGCGACGACGGTGACTTCGACCGGCGTCACGTTCGACAATGTCGCTCCCACCATCAGTGGCGTTGCTCCGCTCGATAGCGCATTCGTGAGTACCACGCAGGTGAGTTACGACCTCACCGAAGTCTGCGCCTCAGCGTCGATCACCTGGGCACGTACCGGCGGTTCGGCGGACGGCGGCTCGCCGCACGTGCAGGCGCTCACTGCCGGTGAAATGACTGCCATCACGCACACAAACATAACGATCACGAACAACCCGACGCTCGTCGACGGTGCAATCTATTCACTCGACTTCAACTGCACCGATGCGGCAGGTAATGTCGCGACAACCATCTCGCGCACGAACATCACTTACGACCCAAGCGCGGTCGTCATCTCGGCCGTGTCGCCGGCCAGCAGCTCGTTTCGTAATAACACTCAGGTGAGCTACACCCTCTCTGAAAACTGCGCCTCAGGCAATGTGACCTGGACGCGCACCGCCGGCAACCCAGACCCCGGCTCACCGCGCGTTCAGGCTTTGACCGGTGGCGAGTTAACAGCAGGCACCAAGGCCAACATCACGCTCACAAACAACCCGCCCCTCGTCGACGGCGCGGTTTACAGCGTGCAGTTCAACTGCACAGACGCAGCGGCGAACGCTTCGACACCGATTACTGTGACAAATGTCACCTACGACTTCACCGCACCAACCATCAGCGCCACGGCGCCAGCAGCCAGCGCGTTCGTCAAAGACAACCTCGTGAGCTTCACCATTTCTGAAAACTGCGCGAGCGCCTCGATCACCTGGACGCAGACCGGCGGCGTTGCCGACGGCAGCTCACCGCATGCGCAGCCACTCACAGGGGCTGAGCTCAACGCCGGCGCGCATACCGGGTTATTCATCACCAACAACCCCACGCTCGTCAGCGGGGCAATCTACAGCATGGCCTTTAACTGCACCGACGCAGCAACAAACGCGGCGCCGACGATCACGACGACAAACGTCATGTTCGACGACACGCCACCGACGATCAGCATACAGAATCTGCGCAACAACAGCACGGTCCACACCGGCCACGTCATCGGCCCGGCCGCCGACAACGTTGCGGTTACGCTCGTCGAATTCGAATTTGAAAGCAACGGCACCTGGAACCCGGCCACCTACGGCGCCGGCACATACAAGTTCGCGCTGCCAATGGGTGGCACGACCTGGCGCGACCGTACACAGCACCAGATTCGTGTTCGTGCGAGCGATGCGGCGGGCAACATAACAACTACGACCTCCATCAGCGTCCGCAAGGGGAATAATAGGGATGTTAATGGGGATGGTTACGGAGATGTGGTTGTGGGGGCCTTTAAGGACACAGCCTACCGAGGCAAGGTATTTATTTTCCACGGCTCTGGTGCAGGCATAACAAGCGTCGATACGACTACCGCTGCACGAATAATACAAGGTGCAACAATGCCCGCACCGACGAGCAGATTCGGTCGCAATGCGGCACTTGGTGATTTTAACGGCGATGGCTTTGCCGATGTGGCCGTCGCCGCAACCGTTTATAATGGAAGTCAGGGTGCAACTTACATATTCCATGGAGGACCCGGCGGCATTACTGCAATTGACACAACTGCGGCGAACCAGACGATCGTCGGTAATGGCACAGAGGCATTTTCATCGCCGCTGGCTGCCGCCGACATCAATGCAGATGGTTATTCTGATCTGCTAGCGGGAGCAGTTTCTGCGAGCGCAAGCCTCGGCATGGCCTATCTTTTTTACGGCGGTGCCTCCGGGATAGCAACCGCCACATCTACAGCCGCACCCGTGAAATTTCAGGGCGAGGCAGCCACCGGGCAATTTAGCAGCAGTATTGTGACCGGCGATTTCGACAACGACGGCTTTAGTGACGTTGCGATCGGCGCTCCTGCGGTTTCTACGAATTTTGGGCGGGCATATTTGTTCTACGGGACTGCCGGAGGGTTCGCGCCGGGAACGTACACTGCAACGTTTCCGGGGAATACAATCTCAACAGGCGCTGCAAATAACTTCATGGGTGGCAGTATGGCGGCTGGGGACATCAATGGCGATGGCGCAACCGATTTGGTTATGGGTGGCTATGGTGCTGCCGCATCAGCCAGTCTATTGCGGGTCTTCTACGGTGCAACTTCATCGAGGCCTTTACAGAATAATACAGCACCGATTGCGACGACCATCACTGAGGTAACCAATGGCGTTTTCTTTACGACTGCTATCGCCATTAGCGATACAAACTCAGACGGCTTTGAAGATGTTATGGTTGGCGCACATGGTGCGGCCATCAACGCAGGTTATGCAGCCATATTCTTCGGACAGGCAGCGCCTTTGTCTGTCACGACCCCTGCGGCCGCGGGCTACATGCGAACGGGCCTGACGGCTGTTGGCGAACAGTTTGCGCGCGGACTCGGCACTTCAGACGTAAATGGCGATGGTTATCCCGATATGCTTATCGGCGCGAACTTTGTTTCGACCGATGCCGGCCGGGCTTTCATTTTTCATGGTGCAGCCGGGGCCCCAGGTATGGCGGCAAACAGTACCATCAATGGCTTGGCTGGTTCAGAGTTTGGTATTTCATTCGCGCGTTAGCACCTTAAACGGCATCGTTTGCCGCCGGCCACGAAAGAACCCTGCTTTAAAGCCTGTGCACGCGCTGCAGCCAGAGCACGATTGAACGCAGCTATGTCGATTCACGAAAATTCAAAAAGAATCTAACTTAAGGCACGTAAAGTACATCATTAATAGTATTATCGCCTAATCCATCGGCAGTCGTTCTGTTGGAAAAACTTGTTCCACTGTTTGTCGAAATTGACAAACCATTGCCAGTCGCTGCATAGATATTCGTACCGTTGGCGAAAACAGAATAAACAGTATTTTGCCCAAGGCCATTCGCGGTCGTGCGAGACACGAAACTAGCGCCGCTATCCGTGGAAATCGCCACGCCACCACCTATGGTTGCAACGTAAATGTTAGCGCCATCAACGAATACCTTATAGCAATAATTATTTCCCAGGCCGTTTGCGGTGGTTTTGTTTGTGAACGAAACGCCCCCATTTGTAGATATTGAAAAACCGCTATGGGTCGCTGCGTAGACGTTGCTGCCGCTGACATAAATGTGGCGGATATCGTTACTACCCAAACCATCCGCGGTTGTACGGTTGGTAAACGAGTTACCGCTATTTGTTGAAACGGAAAGACCACCGGCAGTGCCACCATAGACGTTAGATCCAACGGCAAAAACTTGATACATGAAATCATTACCTAATCCATTTGCGGTCGTTTTTGTCGTGTAAGAGGCGCCGCCATCTGCAGAGACTCCGAGCCCGCTGCCATCCGTAGCTACGTAGACGCTGCTACCACTGACCGCGGTAGCCCTTATATTATCTTGCGGCAACCCGCTACTTTTATTTTTATTTGTGTAAGTCTGACCATTGTTTGCAGAAACCGATAGGCCGCCACCAGTTGAGTAATATAGTTTTCCATCAGAGACAATAATTGTATTACCACTGTTGTTTCCGATGCCAATACCCAGTGTCTTGACCGAAAATGAAGTACCCCCATTGGTCGATACGGCTAAACCATTACCCGTAGCAGCATAAATGGTTGACCCGATTGAATATACCGCATAGGTATACGTTAAACCCACCTCAGTACTTCGGTTCGTGAATGTAGCACCGTTATCGCTGGTAATGGAGACACCTGCTGTCGTGGCGGCATAGATGGTACTACCCGAGGCAAATACATTGTTCACGTCGTTAGCTGGAAGACCGTTGCCCGAATTCTTCGTGACAAAACTTGTACCTCCATTTGTCGATATACAAAGGCCACCATTGTTCATATTTTCGTCATAAAGCGCTGCATATACGTTGGTTCCAGAAACATAAATGCCCACGATCTCACCAGATGCAAGTCCATTAGCTGATGTACGATTCGTGAAACTGTTTCCCCCGTCTGTAGAGATGCTAAGAGCAGAGTTGCCTGCGTAAATTGTACTACCAGAAACGAATACACTCCTCTGTCTGTTGGCTAAGAGGCCGTTTGCCGTCGTCTTATTCGAAAAGGTCCCACCTGAATCCGTTGATATGGATAGGCCACCAAATGTAGCCGCGTAGACATTCGTGTTCACGGCGAAAACTCTGTATATCAAATTATTACCCAGTCCATCAGCTGTCGTCTTGTTCACAAACGTAGCTCCGTTATCAGATGATATTGAAATGCCGCCATCGGTAGCTGCGTAAACTTTTCCGCCCGCAACGGCTACCGAACGCACATTGTTGTTGCCGAGGCCATGAGTCGTTGTACGACGCGTCCACGTTGCGCCAGCGTCGCTGGATAAGTACAAGCCGTTTGACGCACCGGCGTATATCATGCCAGTAGTTGAATCAGTAGCGTAATCAAGAATAGACTGGCCTACTACCTCGTTTGTAAAACTGGTGGGATTCGGCCCTATACCCCGCGCCAATCCAGCGGATGTCGCAGCGTAGGTATATCCTGTAGAAGAAACTGCATAAACCAATTCCCTATCGGGTTCGACATAGCCGGCGTTGTTTTCTGAACGAAATCGCAGCGTGGTTGTCCCGGCCGTAATATTCACCGTTGTCGACGTACCAGTGACTACAGTGCCGTTCACAGGCGAAAATGTGGGTTGCGTACCGTTGGTTGTATAAACAACGCGCTTGCAACCGCTCCCCTGATTATCAGCGCAGGTTAGAGTCACGACTTGAGAAGAATTGAACGCTCCGCCGCTTGGGCTGGCCGATGTTGTTGGCGGCGCCTGCGCAGCGTTATTCACAGCTGAAGCGGTAGAGGCTGTACTTGTAGTTGTTGCCGCATCAGCGGATGCACCTGCCCCCTTGCCGCCACCGCATGCGGTCGCCGAAACCAAGCCAAGGATAAGAACCGAAGGAAACAATCTCATAAGAACTCCCAACACGCATTAATAGGGCCTGCTCGCTAATTCAGACCGAAGCAGAACTTTTCCGAAACGACCCGCCTTAGACATTTTGGACAGCAAAAATTCAGAATCTGCCGTGGACAATGTGACGTATTCGTCATTTTTGACGTCCTGTCTCGCTTCGCAATCGCAACAAAATCCATTTTACCGCCTGCTCTGCAGCGAAAAGCTAACGCATGCCCAAAATTCACCCGACCGCTATTGTTGAAAATCCGGCAAACCTGGCCGACGATGTCATTGTCAACGCGCAGGCGTACATCGGCCCTGACGTGAAGATAGGCCCCGGCTGTGTGATCGGCGTCAAGGCGAACCTGCTGAACCGTGTCACGCTCGGCAAAAATAATCGCCTCTTTACCGGGGCGACGATCGGCGAAGACGGTCAAGATGTGCACTTTAATAATGCTGAAGCAGAAATTGTGATCGGTGATAACAATGTGTTTCGCGAACAGATTACCGTGCACCAGCCGGCGGTGAAGGGCAATAAGACGACAATCGGCAACGGCTGTTATTTTATGGCCGACGCGCACGTTGCGCACGACTGCCATGTGGGCAACAATGTCATTATGGTGAACAAGTCGGGCATTGCAGGCCACGTCGAAGTCGGCGACAATGCGCTGATCTCGGGTCTCGTCATGGCGCACCAACATGTGCGCGTCGGCGCGTTTGCGGTGATTGGCGGGGTAAGCAAAGCGACACGCGATATTCTGCCGTTTACGCTGAATAACGGCAACCCCGCGCTCGCATTCGGGCTGAATCTCGTGGGTCTCAAGCGCGGCGGGTTTTCGCCCCCAGAACGCGCTGCGATCAAACAGGCTTTTCAGATTTTTTACCTGCGTGACCTGTCTACATCCATCGCGATTGAGACAATTGCCAACGAACTTTTGCCGTCGCTACCAGAAGGTTCGCCCGAGCGCGGGCGGATTGAATACCTGTCACGCTGGCTGAGCACCTCGAAGCGCGGCTTCAGCTTTCACTCGTCGAAGCGCAAAGAAGTTGAGGACGAAACAGAGTGACGCGATTCGACGTCGTCATCATCGGCTCGGGCCCTGCCGGCGAAGGCGCGGCGATGCAGTGCGCGAAAGACGGCAAAAAAACGGCGATCGTTGAGCTCAACGATTCGCTCGGCGGCGAGTGTTTGCATCGCGGCACGATACCCTCTAAAGCGCTGCGGCACACCATACAGCGTTTTATCGAGTCGCAGTCCAATGCGCTCGTCAAAGAACACTATTCAGGCGGCAGCCGCGAGCTCGATTTTCCGCGTATGCTTTCGGCTGCCCGAAAAATAATCGATCGCGAAGCGGCGCACAACCTGGGTTATTACGAGCGCAACCGCGTTGCGGTCTACACCGGCCGTGCGCGCGTGATCGCGCCAAATCAAATCGAGATCAATATGGGTGTGAGGGGTACAGAAACCATCGAAGCCGATTCGATCATCGTCGCCACCGGGTCACGGCCTTACCATCCCCCTGACATCGCATTTGACGACCACATTCTCGACAGCGATACCGTGCTCGAGCTCGCTTACACTCCCCGCTCGCTGACCATTTATGGTGCGGGCGTCATCGGCTGCGAGTACGCGTCTATTTTCAAAGGCCTCGGAATCAAGGTGACGCTGATCAACCATCGCGCGAAGCTGCTCGAATTTCTCGACGACGAGATCATCGATGCGCTGGGCTATCACCTGCGCGAACAGGGTATCGTCATCAAGCACGGCGAAGAGTATGAGCGCGTCGAACGCGTCGGCGACGAGGTTCACCTGCACCTAAAGTCAGGCAAGATCATCAAATCAGAAGCGCTGCTGTGGGCGAACGGCCGCAGCGGCAACAGCGATGGAATCTTCGGTTTTGAGAGCGCAATTGAAATCGACCACCGCGGCCAGATCAAGAAGAACGAAAACTTTCAGACCGCGCTGCCGCACATCTATGCGGTCGGCGACGTCTCTGGCCCACCGGCGCTCGCGAGCGCAGCGTTCAACCAGGGCCGCTTCGTCGCGCTACACATCACGCGCGGCGCATCGTTTGCCAATCTGGTACAAAGAATTCCAACGGGGATCTATACCAACCCCGAGATCAGCTCGCTCGGCAAAACTGAGCGCGAACTCACGGCAGAAAAGGTGCCGTATGAAGTCGGCCAGGCACACTTTCGCAATATTGCGCGCGCGCAGATTACCGGGCAGAGCGCAGGTTTACTCAAAATTCTTTTTCACCGTGAGACGCTCGAAATTCTGGGTATCCACTGTTTCGGCGATCAGGCGGCTGAGATCATTCACATCGGCCAGGCAATCATGTCGCAACCGGCACCGAATAACCGTGTGACGTGGTTTGTCGAAACGACGTTCAACTACCCGACGATGGCTGAGGCCTATAGGGTCGCGGCGCTGAACGGAATAAATCGACTTTGATTTCGCAGCGCCTGCGGCCCTGCTAAGCCGATGCGTTAGGCGTCTCGCTTATTTATACGCGACGTTGAACGCAAGGTACACGCCGAGCTGTGACATTCTGAAATCAGAATCTTTGACGTCGCCGCCGGTTGTCTTGAGCAGCAGTTCAAGGTCGGTGAGCGCGATCGAAGAATACATCAGGTTGAGGCTGATACCCATCGCGAAACTTTCGCTCTGCCACCATTCGCGCCCAAACGAAAGCCCGGTGGCAAAACCGTTTTTCACTGAAACAGCCTGCTTTGTATCTTCATAGATTGCCGTCGCTGCCCCGACCATTGCCGTCATGAAGTAGTTGGTGCGCGTGTAATACGTGAGGGAAGGGCCCCAGGTTGACAGCCCCAAGGTGCGGCCTGACAGCCTTTTTTCGGTGAGAATGTCAGGGCTGGCGGAAATATTGGGTTCGCTCGTAAACGACGAGCCAACATTCAGGCCCAGAATCAGGTTCTCTTCGATGGCGAACCCCGCGTTCAGCTGCACCATAAACGATGTACCCGAAAGTGCGAGTGAGTCAAAAGAACCGACGTTACTCACGCCATAAGACGCAAACCCAGGCCCGAGCAAGAATTTCGCGTGAAAACCATTATGGCGGTAGGCATCGGGATTGCTCGCACCTTCGGTCGCCTCGACCTGTGCAATCTTGCTTGAAACGACCGCGAGTGACCGGGTCGAAACAATATTGATGACGACCTGGTAGCTGCCTGAACCGCCGCTTTCAAGGTTACCCGAAATGATATAATCATTCTGCACTGTTTGCTCAAGCGTCTTGTCGCTGCCCGTCAGCACCCCCTGCTGAGACAGCTGCTTTTCTTTTAGCACCGACGGTAATGTCTCGCGATCGGCGACGCGGTATCCCAATGCTGTCAGGTGTGCCACTGCTTTGGACTTGAGAGATGATGCCATCGCTTCGGCAGTCTTGTTGCCACTCGTATTTTGAAATGCCGAAACCCCGAAGAATTTCCCCTTCGCATCGGCAGGCATCGCTGCTTCGAGCGCTTCGGTGAAATTCCTGGCTCCTTTGGCTGAGGCAACAACGGCGGGACCGATATGCGCCGGCGTATCGCACGTTTTGCCCCTGATGCGACAGGAACGGATTTCATTTCTGTATATTGGCCTTGGACCTTCGCTCATCGAAATGATTAATTCAATATCCGATTCAGAAGTGACAAACCCCACATAGTTGTGACCATCATGGGTCTCCACTATATCGCCTCGCGCCATGACAAAATCAACATAGTTATCAAACCTCACATGGTCTGTATCAGTCATTGGCAGATCAGAATACCATTTGCCGGCCCCAAAAGCGCGAAAGACTTTCTGCCGCTGCAGACTTTCAATTTTGTCTTGGTATTGCGTTCCATACGCAAGTGTATAATACTCTTCTCGGATTGCGACACGCATGAAATCGTGATCTACGGCAATTAGGCGCACTTGCCAGTAGAGTTCCGAATCACGCATTCGTACTGATATCTCTGTGCCGATCGGGACTGTTTCCAGATTATTCGCCGGTAACGGCTGCTTGTTGGTTCTTGCTACGTGCGCGACTTTGGCAGCTACAACAGAAGTCGCTAACAAGAAAACAAGCCCTACGATACGAATCATGGCCAAAGGTTTCAATGATATTCAAACAGTCGATAAGAACTTTCTGATTGTCTCACGCCCTGCCGCAGACACTTTTGCGTCTGCGGTCTCGCCATAGAGGCCGCGCAGCCATTCGGCAGACAAAAGAAATGCCGCACGGGGACGCTCGGCAAATTCTTGCGCCGTGAGCGGGCCTGATTCGAGATCGTAGGCTACGGTGTTTTCAAGTTCTTCGTCATTGAGGTTCGCCGCGAGGCCGAGCGCGACCATCAGGTTCCAGTAGCAGAGGTCGAGGCATACCGACGGGGCATCGCCTGCATCGGGTAAAGCGGCAAGGCTGTCGCAGAGAATTGTAAAGAACTCGGCGCTTTCGGGGCCGGCCTTGAGATAGTCAGCGAGGCGTACAATTTCGGCAACTGCGTTGAGACGAGTGTAATCCTGCGTGTCTTCGTAAGGCGAGAATATGAGTTCGATGCTGCGCGGTATGACGCGTTCGTTTGCCTTTGCGGTAAAAATGACTTCGTGAACCGCGCCAGGTTCATAATGAAAAGCTGAACGCTTGGCAGATTTCAAGATACCCGGAATCTTGAACGAGCGCAGATCACCTGAATCGAGCAAACAATCGAGATACAACGACTCGCCGGGCGCAACTTTTTTCTTCAGAATTATCGCGCGTGCCCTGTTGCCCGCAGCACTCACGCGGTGGCACGTCCAGACAGATCGATGACGACACTTTTCACCTGGCGGTGTTTGAACTTAAGCAAAGTGAATCGCGCGTTGCCATAATTGAAGCTGGCCTTTTCCCGCAGCTCACCGGTCAGCGAATGCAAGACGAAGCCCGCGAGCGAATGAAATTTTTCTTCGGGCAGGTTGAGTGCGAGCTCGTCGTTGAGGTCAGAGAGTGACATGCGCGCGTCGACTCTGTAGACTTTCGGCTCGAGCTGCAGAACCTGTTTGCTGACGCTGTCATATTCGTCTTGAATCTCGCCGACAATCTCTTCGAGAATATCTTCGAGCGTGATCATGCCGGTCACGTCGCCGTGTTCGTTGACCGTGAGCGCGAGATGGTGTCGGTTGAGACGCATCTCACGCAACAGCGACAGAATACTCTGCGACTCGGGCACCACGAGCGGCTTTCTCAGGTGGCTCGCGAGGTCGAATTTTTTGCGCTGCGTCGGCGTGAGCGCGATCAGGTCTTTCACAAACAGCACGCCGTGGTAGTGCCTGAGTCCCTCTCGGTTTTCGTATACGGGAATTCGTGAATGGCCAGTCTTGCGAAACACCGATTCGATTTCTTTCAGAGAGGCGCCAATGGCGACGCTGGTAAGGTTGACCTCGGCAGTTTTGACATCTGCGGCACGGGTTTCGTGCAGCTCCATGATTTCAAGAATCATCTGCATCTGTTCGTTGCGCGCAGAAATTTTATTCGCCTTGAAGAATTGCGTCAATTTCTCACGCATAGACTTTTTGCGCCCAAAAACCTTGCGCAGCGTGCTGGTGAATTTGCGACGTCGTGCCATTAGCGTGTAATCAATCCTTTTTTATCTGTTGCCGCAAGACGCGTGATTACCGCGTTTTCGAGTTTCTGCATTTCACGCCTGCCGCGTTCTGATTTTTCATGATCATACCCCATCACATGCAGCGCGCCGTGTACCGCCAGAACCAGAAGCTCGTGCGCCAGGCTATGCCGCAGCGAGCGCGCCTGCCGCTTCGCCGTCGCGTGCGAAATATAGATTTCGCCGTAAGGCTCGTGACTGAAAACTATCCCACCCTTCTCTGCGTAACAGAATGAAAGAACATCGGTTGGGCCCTTTTTGCCACGATAGCCCTCATTTAACCGCGCAATGACGGCGTCGCCCGTGAGCTGAATCAGCACATGCATTTTCTGCCCGGGTGCGGGTTTTGCCCTGCGTTTGGGCTCAACCGGCCGCAGCGCCGTCTGTATTTGGGGAATCTGCTCCGCAAAGGTCTCAATGTCACCTTGCAGACGCATTGGCCATTCGGCCCGTACCAGTTCAAGTCGGATCAATTTACGAATTGGCCGCGCGCGTCGTCGAGGCTACCTACAATGGAGAAACGGCCGCTGAGATCAGTCATGTCGAAAAGCTCTTGCACGAACGCGGTCGGCTTTGTGAGCAGCATTTTGCCCCGGTTCTGCTCTACGGTGCGCGCAATGGTCAGCAGCAGAGCGATTCCGGTACTGTTGATATATTCGAGCGATGAGATGTCGAGAATGCAGTCATAGACCCCGTTTTCAAAGATTGCTTTCACTTTTGAATTCAGGTCAAAGATGTTGTCAGACGTGATTTTTCCGCTGAAGGTCAGAAAATTGACCGGCCGGCTGCCGAGCTTTTCAGTCTCGGTTCTGAGCTGGAGCAGATTCTTGAGGCTCACCGTCTTATTTTGCCTTCGCCGTCACGCAAGCAAGCTCTTTCTGAATTGACGCGCCATTGCGATGATGGTTTCAGCCGATATGGAATCTTCTGCAAAAAAGCAACCCCTGATCGACAAGTTGCTGATTCTCGGCGGCGCTGTTACTTTTATCGCCCTCACAGTGACCTTCTCGCCCATGCTGTGGATGGCGACGATTCTCGCACTGCTGCCAATTCTTGCGATGGGTATTCTTATTACCCCTACCCTGCACCTGAATATCGTCGAAAAACAGACAGAAGAAAACCGCAGCAAATAGCCGCGATCTCTCGCACAACCGCGGCGCAGGGCATATGCTGAAAAGACTCAAGTCGCTGCCGTTGCTTCGCTCTAAAAAATCGGGCATTACCGATGTCGAAACGGCACTCGCGCACTTTCGCGCGGGTAAAATGCTCGTCGTCACCGACTCTGAAGATCGCGAAAATGAGGGTGACCTTGTTTTATCCGCAGAAGATACAACTCCCGAGGCGGTGAACTTCATGGCCAAGCATGGCCGTGGCCTCATCTGCGTGCCGGTCACCGCCGCCCGCGCAAAAGACCTTAACCTGCAGCCGATGGTGAAACGCAACGAAGACGTGCGCCGCACGGCTTTCACTGTGAGTGTTGACGCAAAAGAAAAAACCTCCACCGGTATCTCAGCGCACGACCGTTATTTCACGATCAAAAAACTAGCAGACCCGGCTTCGCGCTCGCGCGATTTTATGCGCCCCGGCCACATATTTCCTCTGGTGGCGCGTGACGGCGGCGTGCTGGTGCGCGCAGGGCATACCGAAGCCGCTGTAGACCTCTGCAGGCTCACGGGCAAACAACCTGCGGGAGTCATCTGCGAGATTATGAACAGCGACGGCACGATGGCGCGCATGCCCGACCTCATGAAGTTTGCGCATGAACACAAGCTGCCCATTTTGACAATCGAAGCGCTCATCGAATACCGCCGGCGCAGCGAACAGATTGTGTCGCTCGTGCAGAAGGGTAAGCTCAAGACCCGATGGGGCGATTTTACCGCGTACTATTACAGCTCCGCCACTGACGACAACGTGCATGTGGCGCTGACATTGGGCAAAGTCGGCGGATCAACCCCCGTTCTGGTGCGGGTGCACCGTGAAGATGTTCTCGCCGATGTTTTTCAGAGTCCCGTTCGCAAGAACTATATGGACATCGACAGCGCGATGCAGGCACTGCTCAAGGCCAAGAAGGGCGTCTTCATTTTTCTGGGACAAAAATCGTCACAGATTTTCACCGGCGAACCTGCTGCGGCAAACTCACACCTGCGGCAGTACGGAATCGGTGCGCAGATTCTGAGCCACCTCGGCGTGCGAAAGATTCGCCTGCTCACCAACAACCCGCGACGCGTCGTCGGTCTCGACGCGTATGGCCTTGAGATTGTCGAGACCGTGGCACGGTAATGCTGCACCAAAGCGCGCACTTTCTGCGCATGATACGTTTTTCGCACACGCTGTTTGCCTTACCGTTCGCTGTTGCCCAACTTTTCGTCATCGGCGTGCGCCATCGCGAGGCCGTTCACCTGAATGCCACAAATACGCTGCTGATCATTGCCGCCTTCACCGCGATGCGCAGTTTCGCGATGGCTGCTAACCGGCTCATCGACCGGGAGATCGATGCGCGAAACCCACGCACCGCAAACCGGGAGATACCTGCAGGCAAGCTGTCTGTCAGCACGGTACGTCTCTTTGCGGTGCTCGCTCTGGTAACGCTGCTCACATGCGCCTGGTTTCTGGCGCCGGTCGCCGCATGGCTGGCGCTGCCTGCTGCGGCGATTGTGGCAGGTTACAGCTACGCCAAGCGGTTCACCTGGCTCTGCCATATCTGGCTAGGCGGTGCGATCGGCATGGCGCCGATTGCAGTCTCGATCGCGCTGCTGCAGACTGTCACTCCCGAATCATGGCTTATGGCTGCGACGCTCTGCTTCTACATCGCGGGTTTTGATATTCTTTACGCGCTGCAAGACATCGATTTCGATCGCCAGGAAAAACTGCACTCGATACCCGCGCGCTTTGGCGCCGCCGGGGCGATGCGGGTAAGCCGCGCTCTGCATATCACCGCTCTCGCATCGTGCGGCCTATTGCTGTATATCTTGCAGCTGTCGCCGCTCGCGTGGCTGCTGTTTGCCGTTCTGGCGGGATTGCTCATCTATGAGCACTACCTGATCGGCTCGGTTTCGCAGCCGCGCTACGAGAAGATACCGATCGCGTTCTTCAACGTGAACAGTATCTTCAGCCTGACCTTCGCCGCGACTGTGATCGCCGGGTTATTCTAAAGAGCTGTCAGTTTTCCGTTTCTGCCGGCTGCGCCGCCGCTGGGGCAGCCGGTTTCGTTTCAACGGCGCTGTCTGCAGCAGGCTTTTCGGGCTCTTTCACCGCGGCTTCGTCTGCCGGCAGAACACCGCCGGGTACCGAAATATAGATCTCTGCGCGCCGATTCTTCTGGCGCTTGCTTTCGGTATTGTCGTTACGGTAAAGGCGCTGTGACTCACCTGCGCCCTGCGTTGAAATTTTCGATGCAGGCACACCCTCTGCCACAAGCAATTTCTTCACGAGAGCCGCGCGTTTGACGGAGAGCTGTTTGTTGTGTGTCGTCGCGCCCTGGCTGTCACCGTGGCCATAGACGAAAATGCGTCCCTTGCGGTTCTTTTTCCATTCTGCAGCGCTGCGTCGGGCCACGGCCTTTGCGTTGCCGAGCGCCGTATCAGACGCGTCAGACGCAAAATAGACGCGGCCGAGAAAGGTAAACGTGCCGCCCGATATTTTCGGGTCATTTGCAATTTCTTTGGCTTCTGCCTCGTCTTTCTCGGGCTCTGCGACAACCGGGGTTATCTTCGCAGCCGGCTGCCCTTTCGCGGCCATCACAAAACGAATCTCAATGGTCTCGGGAACTTCGCTCTTAAAACGGTCAAGCTCGACGCTGAGACTGCGCTTCTCTTTCAGTTGCTCAAAACCTTTTCTTTCGGCCTGAACTTCGAGTACGTAACCTTCAAGCGCAGTTAAGGCCTTCTCTTCGCTGCCGCCGAAATCATCAACTTTGAGCAACGTCTGTTTCTTGCCGGCCTTCAGTGCAATAAGACGCTTCTGCACCGGCACCAGCCGCGACTTCACCTTAGCCGTAACCGGCTTGCCGTCTGCATCTTCAATCTTGACAAGATAGTTTATCACCTGGGGAAGTTTGATATCACGTACAAATAGCAAATCTTTGGCGATATCGGGTTTGTCATAGCGCGTGCGCGTATCAAAGTCTTCGGCAATTTTGCGAAAGCCCGCCGCTTCGGCCTGCAGTTGGTATTGCTTCTGGTTGATGAGTTGCAGTTTGTAAGAGCCGCCTTCATCTGCTGATGTTTCTGCCTGCTGCCTGATCTCACCGGAGACAAGGTTCACCTTTGCGCTCACGGCCCGCTTGCCACCCGCAATCAGAGCCTTACCGGTCAGGCTCAGGCGAATCGTTGGCCGTGCGAATAGCGGCACACGCGCACGATAGATATCAAACGCGCCTAAACCTTCTGATCGATTCGAGGTGAAGTATACTCGCTCTCCGCTGCCGATTACCGTCGGGTACTCGTCGTCAAATTCTGAATTGAAGGGTTTGCCGAGGTTGAGCGGCTTCGCCCAACCCTTTGCTGCGATATGTTCCGCTTCGGGGTTTTCGAGTTTTGCGACGGATTGCGTAAAGTAAATGTCATAGCCGCCGACACCGCCCGCATGGTTCGAAGAGAAATAGAGGGTGATGCCGTCAGAATGAATAGCCGGAGTCACCTCAGAGGCAGACGTATTCACGCTGCCGGCGTTCTGCGGCTGACCCCAGCGGCCGGTCTTCTCGTCGCGTTCGACGAACCAGATGTCGTCACCGCCTTTGCCACTGAGGCGGTCAGATGAAAAGAACAGATAGCGCCCGTCTTGCGAAATCGACGGCATGCGGTCGTGAAAATCAGTGTTGACCTCGGTTACCGCGTCAGGCACAGACCACTTGCCGGCTTTCCAGATGGTGTGGTAGATGTTGGTAAGCTGCGGGCCCGGGCGCGTCGCCGAAGCAAACGATGAAAAGTACATCTCAAACTCGCCTGTCGGCAAGCGACGCAGGGACGGATGCCCGTCGAGATTCTCAGAGTTGACCGGCAGGCCGACGTTGCCTGAAACTTCAAACAGCGGGTCGCCACCCTTCTCTGCATTCTTGTTCATCGAATACCAAAGATCAAAATCGCCCTCGGAGCCTGCAGACGGTTCACGGTTCGACTGATAAAAGAGAAACTTTTCGTCGGGTGTAATGTAAGGCGTGTACTCGCTCTCGTGCGTATTGACACCTGCACCAAGGTTATGCAAATCGGCATCTTGGTTCGGCGTGATTGGGTACGCCCCTGCGGCTGCCGCGATTGACCCTGCTGTAGCAACTGCTATAATGGTGGTTGTGATAGTTTTTCTAAACATGAACATGTGTTCCCTTTCGTCCGAAAAGAATTTCAGAGATGTACTGTGGAGAAAAACTTGAGGCAGCGCTCGCGTGCGACCTTGTGATCGACTATTGGTGTTCGCGCAGCAGTGCCAAAAAAGTTGTCATCGGCGAGCCAGCGTTTTACGTACTCGCCCTGGGGGTCAAATTTCTTCTGCTGCTCGCTCGGGTTAAAGATACGAAAGTACGGCGCAGCATCGACCCCGATACCCGCACTCCACTGCCAACCACCCACATTCGAGGCGAGTTCAAAATCGAGCAGGTGCTGCGCAAAAAAATGCTCGCCCCAACGCCAATCGCAGAGCAAATGTTTGGTCAGAAAAGATGCAGCGACCATACGTACCCGGTTGTGCATAAAGCCTGTGGTGACCAGCTCGCGCATGCCGGCGTCGACGAGCGGATAACCCGTTTCACCGCGCGTCCATTTCTTGAAATCAGATTCGCTGCCGGGAAATTTCAGCTTATCGTAAATTGCCCTGAACGGCTTTTTCGTCGTCTGGGGATAGTACCAGATAATCATCTGGTAGAACTCGCGCCAGATCAGCTCACCCAAAAACTTCTGGCTGAGTTCTGCGGCGACAAGCGCAAGCTGCCTTATCGAAATCGTACCGAAGCGCAGGTGAACGCCGAGGCGCGACGTGCCCGGTAACGCGGGAATATCGCGCGTCTCTGCATAGTGAGAAATAACTTCTGTATTCATCGACGGCGCGGGCACGACAATGGATGAGCGCTCGAAGCCGATCTGTTCGAGCGTGACGTTTTGCTGCTCAGGGTCGAATGGTTCGAATCTCCCTTTGGCAACTGCCGACTCGTAGCCCGGCGGGGTTTCGGCGAATGCGCTCAGCCAGCGGCGTGAATAAGGAGTGAAAACATTGTACGGCTTGCCGTCGTCTTTCAGAACCTCATGAGGAGCGAAGACGACATGGTCCTTGAACGTATTGAAATCCACACCGCTCTTTTTTAACAAACCGGCTACCGTCGTGTCGCGCTCGCGCGCATACGGTTCATAGTCTTCGTTGCACCAAACGCCTTGCACATCAAAGCGCAACAGCAGCTCGTGCCATATTCTTTCGGGATCGCCGAAAAACACATATAGCATCGAGCCACGCTTGCGCAATTCAGCATCAAGCTTCAGCAAGGTGTCGTGAATAAACGTCACGCGCGCATCGTTCTTGATTTTCAGTAATTTAAGAATTTTCTCATCGAAAATAAAGACCGGCAATACGGGCAGGCCAGAGGTGAGCGCGGCATTGAGCGCCGTGTTGTCGGTAAGGCGCAGGTCGCGCCTGAACCAGTGTATCGCTATGGGTTCTTCACCGCGTGGCACGGTGCCATTCCCGCTCATAGTAGTGCACGAGATTCTGCGTCATGAGCGTCTGAATTTCCGTCGGTACGCGCGCCATATCAGCCGGAAAAAACGCCATCGACTGCAGCACCTCTTTGGTAAGAAAGCGCATCTGTTCGGCGAGCTGCAGCTTCACCGGCATTCGCAGGGGTTCGCGCGAAAATGCCACGAAACCCCACTCGCCAAAACTCGGTACGTATGCGTGGTATGGCAACGTCTTATACCCCTGCGACTCGACGGTATTGTGTATACACCAGAAGGCCGTACGCGCAACAAAAGGTGAAGTCGATTGAGTAACCGCAACAGCGCCTGGCGCCATGACACGTTTCAGGCGGTGAAAGAACATGTCAGAATAGAGTTTGCCGATTGCAAAATTGCCTGGGTCGGGAAAGTCGAGAATCACAATGTCGTAAAGGTTCTTTGGGTTCTGTATGAAAATAAACGCATCTTCGTGGTGGACGTGCACCCGCGGGTCAGACATTGCGTTGCCGTTCAGTTCTTTGAGCCATGGGTGCTCTCTCGCGAGCTTCGTCATCGCCGGGTCAATGTCGACGAGATCGACACGAGCCACGTTTTTATAACGCAAGAACTCGCGTATCGCAAGCCCATCCCCCCCACCCATGATGAGCACTTGCAGCGGCTGTGCATTGGCGACACGGCGGTCGAGCACCATCTGCACCGGCACATGCACCAGCGCTTCGTGGTAGCGGTATTCATCGAAGCTGTTGAACTGCAGGTTGTTGTTCAAAAAAAGTGAAAAGTATTCATGCCAGCTCGTCATGACAATTTTCTGGTAATGCGACTGCTCGCTGTACACCACCGGGTCGTTGTGCAGCTCCTGGTCGAGAAAACCCTGCAAGGGTTTCGAGTAGACCAGCCCGATCACCAGCACAAGCAATACCGCGCAAGCCTTCACGAGCAGCAACCTGAGGCGCACCTGCGTCTGAAACACGTAGATGGCGACAAATGCCACGAGCACGTTCAGAACGCCCGCCAGAATCGAAGCTCGAATGAGGCCGACTTCGGGCCTCAGCAACAAAATCGGAAAACTCACCGCCGCGACAAGGCCGCCAATATAATCAAGCGAGAGCACGCGCGCCACGAGATCGCGAAAATTCATGCGGTCTTTGAGAATACGCAGCAGTAGCGGTATTTCGAGACCCACGAGCGTGCCGATCACAATCAGCAGTGCATAGAGCACAAACGCATAATGCGCTGTGAACGAAAACACGACGAACAGCAGCGGCGCAGCGAAACCGCCGACGAGTGCAAGCGCAATTTCGAGATCGATGAACTTTTCGATCGCATCGCGCAAAATAAACCGACTCAGATATGACCCGACCCCCATCGCAAAAAGGTACACGCCGATGGTGCGCGAAAACTGTGTAACGCTGTCGCCGAGCAGGTAGCTTGAGACTGTTCCTGCAATCAGTTCGTAAACAAGACCGCACGCAGCGATCAGAAACGCCGAGAACAGCAACAGCGAACTTTGAATTTTTGCAGAGCGCATCGCTTAGAAGCGACCTAACTGCCGCATCAGCTCGAGTTCACCGATGTCTATCTTGCTGAGACGCGCAATTTCATCGAGCGTTACGTTATTTTCGGTGAGTGCGCGCAGGGCCTGCTTGCGGTAACCGTTATCGCTCACCAGCGATTCAATGAGAAAACCTTTAGTGTACGCGTCGAGTTCTTTGACCGCGAGATTGTTGCGCGGTGTAACTGTTGGCGTTACCGGAAGTTCGGCCTCAGCCCTAACCAAAGCAGGTCGGGGCAATTCATCGTGCGTTGGCAGAGTTGCCGAAGCCCGCGGTTGATCACCCGGCGTACGGGCGCGCGGCTGAAAATTGTCGCCGCTAGCATAGAACTCGGCACGCGCTGAAATTTCTGCGCGCTCGCGCTCGGCTTTTTTTTCTGCCTTGATCTGCTCAGCGCGGCGCAGCACTGCTGAAAAATCTGACTGCGCCGGTTCAGGCGCAGCTGCTATGCTGCGCGCTATCGTCGGTTTGGCTTCAGGGGAGCTCGCAACTGCACCAGGCTTCGCATGCTGCGGCGTTTCACCAAAGACCATGGGTCTCAGCGCCTTGCCGATCGACGACAAGAAGTTCTTCACCGGTGCATTTTCTTCAGCACTTTTTCCGCTGGTAACCGCGAGTTGCACCGCAGGCGCTTTTGCCGTGGTTGGGGCCGAAACATTCTCGCGCCCCGCGGGCGTCAGATTCAGCTGGTCGCGCTCGAAAAGATCGCGCATCAACTCTTCAGCAATAGCCGAGTCGTCCGCGGTTTCATAATGTGGCTCGCGCGTCGCTTGAGGCAACGGCATCGGCGTCACCCACGCTGGTTCTGCAAATTTTTGGGACTCAGTTCTTGCGGCTGGCTTTGCCTGCACGGAATATTTCGGCGGGATTTCAGGTCGGCTTTTTTTAGGCTCAGGCTTTGCGATCTTCGCGTGTGCCCCTTGGCTTTTCGGCAGCACCGCAGGTGCCACGACGGTTTTTTTGACGCCTTTACCTTTTGCGGGAGCCACGGGCTCAGCCGCCGCCCGGGTTTTTCTGCGTGCGTCAACCGGCATTACAGATTTTTTAATCTTCGACGACGCGCTCTCGATTGCGGCCGCTTCGACTGCAACGACTGGAGCCTCGACCGGATTCTGGGGCACGTGCGATTCGGCGTCGATGCTGCGTGCGACCTCTTCACCGCGGCGCATGAGTGTTTGAAAACGCTCGATGCGCGTATCGAACATTGCAGCATAACTTTCCATATCGCGATAGAATTCTTTCATGTCGTTGTGGATGCGCGTTTTGTAGAACTCTTTGATCTGCAGATCTACCTGCCTCGTGATTTTGAGCGAAAGTATCACGTAGAGCAACGCTGTCATACAGACGAAGAGCAAGACCGCGAGGCCGATTTCCATAGGCTATGCCCGCCTGAAATTGGCGGGTGTCAAGAATTATGTCACATTGCGAGGTGGCGCCTGAATTGTCTGCAGCAAGGCTGCAGACAATTCAGGCGCAAAGAGTTTTCAACATGTCTCTAAGGCGGGGCGCGTCATGAAATGGCGATTCGCATTGGCACCCCCGCAAAACCCGACGCGACGCGGGTTATGCTTTTGGGCTCGGGTGAGCTGGGCCGCGAGGTTGCCATCGAGTTCATGCGCCTCGGCTTTGAGGTGATCGCGGTTGACCGTTACGAAGGGGCGCCGGCCCAGCAGGTTGCCCACCGCGCGCATACAATTTCAATGCTCGATGGCGACGCACTGCGCGCGGTCATCAGAGAAGAAAATCCTCATTTTATTGTGCCCGAAATCGAAGCGATTGCCACCGAAGTGCTGGCTGAATTTGAGGCGCTCGGGGTAAAGGTTGTGCCCACTGCGCGGGCCGCGCAGCTGACGATGAACCGAGAGGGCATTCGCCGGTTGGCGGCCGAAGAGCTGCGCCTCAGCACTTCTCCATACTTTTTTATCGAATCTCTCGCTGAGCTTCAGGCTGCCGCAGCAAAATTAGGATTTCCTTTCGTTCTGAAACCGATCATGAGTTCGTCGGGCAAGGGCCAAAGCGTGGTCAAATCGGAAGCCGAACTTGAACCGGCCTTCCAGTACGCGCTCGAAGGCGGCCGCGGCAAATCGGGCCGTATGATCGCCGAAGGTTTCATAGATTTTGATTATGAAATTACCCTATTAACCATTAGGCATGGAGGCTTTGGGTCTGCGACGGGCACGACGTTCTGTGCTCCGATCGGCCACCGCCAGGTTCACGGCGACTACCACGAATCATGGCAACCGCACGCGATGAGCCCTTTGGCGCTCGCCGAATCGCAGCGCATCGCCGAAGCGGTCACGAATGCTTTGGGCGGGTATGGCCTCTTTGGCGTCGAATTGTTTGTAAAGGGAGACACCGTCTGGTTCAGCGAAGTTTCGCCTCGCCCGCACGACACAGGCATGGTCACGATGATCTCGCAGAACTATTCTGAATTCGCGCTGCACGCCCGTGCGTTGCTGGGTCTTCCGCTGCCTGAACTCTTGGTCACGGCACCCTCGGCCTCTTATGTCATTTTGGGTGAAGGCAGGTCACAGAACCTCAGCTATAGCGGGCTTGAAGCTGCACTCGCTGACGCGCAGGTAAACATCCGCCTGTTCAGCAAACCCGAAATCGACGGCGAACGCAGGCTGGGCGTTGTTCTCGCGACGGGTATAAGCTGCGACGAGGCCCGGGCCCGAGCCAAAAAGGCCGTCGATAAGATCACAATTGTTTACGGCTGACGGGAAGCCGCTATCGCTTACAGAGCTGACATGGTATCTCAATCGCAGTTTCTGGCCCGAATTCTTCGGCGAACATGAGCAAAATACTCGTACAGAAATTTGGCGGCACTTCGGTCGGCGACCCTGAACGCATCAAGCGTGTGGCGGCGCGCATCAAGAGCTATCACGAGAAAGGCTACCAGCTGGTGGTCGTCGTATCGGCAATGGGCCACACGACAGACGAGCTCGTCGATCTGGCGGCAAAAATTTCAGCAACGCCACCGAAACGCGAAATGGACATGTTGCTTTCAACCGGCGAGCAGGTTTCGATTGCGCTGCTGGCGATGGCGCTGCACGAGATCGATGTGCCGGCGCGCAGCTTCACCGGCGGACAGGTGAACATCATCACCGACGGTAATTTTTCCAATGCACGCATTGAAAGCATCGACGCAAGCCGTCTAACGCAAGAGCTCGACAAGGGCCAGGTCTGTATCGTCGCGGGTTTTCAGGGTGTTGACCAGAACCAGAATATTACCACCCTCGGTCGCGGCGGTTCAGACACAACCGCGGTTGCACTCGCCGCAGCTCTTAAAGCGAAAGAATGTGAAATATATACCGACGTCGACGGTGTTTACACGACCGACCCGAACAAGGTAGACAAGGCGCACAAACTCGACCAGATTAGCTACGATGAAATGCTCGAACTCGCATCACTCGGCGCAGGTGTTCTGCACAGCCGCTCGGTCGAGTTCGCCAAGAAATACGATGTTGTCATTCACGTCAAGTCGAGCTTCAATTATAATGAAGGAACAAAAGTCGTAAGCGAGAACCAAATTATGGAAAAACTCAAAGTCACCGGTGTCACACTGAAATCTGACGATGCACGCATGACGATTGGCGATATTCCCGACCGTCCGGGAGTTGCCGCTGAAATTTTTGAGGTACTCGCCGAAAAACGTATTAATATCGACGTGATCGTACAATCTACCGGCAAAGACAAACTGAATACTATCTCGTTTACTCTGCCGGTAAGCTCAGTCGGCGAAGCCAAAGCCGGGCTCGAACCTCTGATCAAAAAATGGGGCGCTGGCACCATCTCGACCGACGAAAACATCGCCATTCTGTCGGCCGTGGGTGTCGGCATGAAATCGCACAGCGGCGTCGCCGCGAGCATGTTCAAGGTGCTCGCCGAACAGAATATCAACATCGAAATGATCTCAACGAGTGAAATTAAGATCTCGTGCGTCATCTCGCAAGACCGCGGTAAAGAAGCGCTGCGGCTCATTCACACGGTTTTCGGTCTGGACAAGACTGCCTGACCCTTATGCAGAGCTCAGCAAAATCGTATGCTCGCGGCTCAGCTGCGGGAATATGACTCCGCAGAATCAAAAAAGCATTGGGGTATTTGATTCTGGCCTCGGTGGCCTCACCGTGCTTAGAGAAATTCACCGCGTTCTGCCGCGTGAAAATCTCATCTATTTCGGAGACACGGCGCGCGTACCCTATGGCAACAAGTCGAGCAGTACTATTATTCGTTACTCGCGCGAAATCACGCGTTTTCTGCTGAAGCAAGACATCAAAGCAATCGTTGTCGCGTGTAACACCGCCTCTTCGTACGCACTCGAAGCAATTCGTGAACTCACCGATATCCCCGTGCTGGGCGTGATCGACCCGGCTGTGCGCAGCCTCACCTCTGAGGCGCCGTCGCAGGCAGTCGCGGGACTCATCGCCACCAAAAGCACAATCGCGAGCGGGTCGTACAACGCCTCACTCGCGCGCAACGGCGGTTCGCAGCAGCTCATAGGCCAACCGTGCCCTCTGCTCGTGCCACTTATTGAAGAAGGGTATGCGTCGAGCCAGGCGGCGGATCTTATCTTGCACGACTATCTGCAGCCGTTGGCAGATCGCGGCGTCGAATACCTGCTGCTCGGCTGCACCCACTATCCGCTGATCGCCGCGAGCATTCGCAGGCTGTATCCGCATTTCAAGTTGATAGACAGTGCTGCTGAAACAGCCACAACATTACATGGACTGCTTTCACAGGCAAACCTCCTGGGCGGCGCAGAAAAGCCCGTTGTAAATCTGTTCGTTTCAGACATGACCGACAGCATGCGCAGCCTCAAAGATTTATTTTTTGCAGAAAAGGTCGATCGTTTTGAAGTCGCGCAGGTTGGCGACGACCATTAGCCGAGAGGGACTTGTGCCAGACCGAGCCGGCCTACATCTCTTTTAACAAATCGCGCAGGTCAAAGTCAACAATATCGGCGGCGGTCACGAGATCGCGCGCGTCAATCGCTGCGGTGAGTTGGCCGAGCACGTTTACGAGTCTGTCACCCGCAAATTTCTTGTCGTCGTTCGCCTTTCGCATGAGCACAACAGCGTCGACGAGTGTCGATGAAATTGTTTCGAGCAAGACGAGCGCGTCCTGTTCTTTTCCCTGGGTCAGCTTCGCAGCGACCTGCTCCAGTTCTGCCTGCAGAGCGGGCAGTTTCTCGCGAAACACGATCACCTTCTCGGCGGCTTCTGCGGGTGACACACGCGAGAATTCGGCGTATCGCAGCCACAG
The DNA here is from genome assembly GCA_942492915.1 of uncultured Leptospiraceae bacterium. Taxonomy (GTDB): domain Bacteria; phylum Spirochaetota; class Leptospiria; order Turneriellales; family Turneriellaceae; genus Turneriella. The sequence continues at coordinate 322,880 of OW818662.1, read as the reverse complement.
GCGCAATTGGTTCTGCAGCAATGCAAGCGCGTTAATCTTTTCGATCAGATCGGGATTCGTATTCAACGTGTTTAGCGCCCCTGCGATACTTTCGGCGCTCTCAGGCTGAAGGTATTTGCTCAGAGCATCGAACGACTCGGCGATAAACGCGCCGCCGTTTTTCAGGTCTCTATCCTCATCGGCGGTCAGAATCTTGCCTTCTTGAATGACTCGCGCGATGTGCAGGCCGGCCCGGTCGGTATAATCGATCAGCTCACGCAGGTTTGATTCGACGAGCTGCAGCTGGTCACCGAGCTGCAGATTGATTTCTTCAATCTCATCAGATGTCAGGTCGGTTTTATCCGCAAATTCGGGTTTGGCGGCGACGCGGTAGTCAATAATAAAGAGGCCCTGCGATTCGGCCCAGGCCTGCAGCTTGTCGAGAATCTGCGCAAAGGGCAGCGTTTCATTCAGCTCAAAGTTCAATAATTCATCATCTACGACAATCCGCATATACTATTAACGTCGTTTGCGCGGCCTTGCGATAGAGAAAATGGCAGGTGGATAGTGGGTTGTGAACAAAAAAAAAGCCCGAACATCCCTCGGGACGCTCAGGCCGCAGAGTGGTACGGCGAAGCTGTTAACTTCATTATAGGGCCAGCGGCCATATAATGAAGTACCCAACCACCCGTCAGGGTGGTTGGGTTCCGCCGAATTAACGGAGGAGTTGCAACACGCTCTGCGGGCGTTGGTTCGCCTGCGCGAGCATCGCGGTACCAGCTTGAGTAAGAATCTGGTAACGTGTGTAGCTCGACATGGTTTCTGCCATATCGGTGTCGCGGATGCGGCTTTCTGACGCCTGGATGTTCTCGTAAGCGTTCATGAGGCCTTTCGCTGCATGCTCGAGGCGGTTATAGTACGCTCCGAGGTCAGCACGCTGCTTGCTGATGATGCGCAGCGCTTCGTCCGAGAGACCGATCACTGAGTTTGCCTTGCCCGGTGTTGAGATCGATACGAAAGTCAACACTGTTGGGTTTCTCAGTTTCAGTGCGGCAGATGTCATCGTTTCGATGAACACGCGCTCGCGCTGGTGCATGTTTGCACCCATGTGGAACCACATAGAAGCAGTTGGGTTCAGACGTGCGAAAGAACCGGTCAAAAGCTTCATCTTGTTGAATTCAGCTTGTGATGCGATACGATCGATTTCGTCGATCAGTTCAGAAATTTCTACCTGAATCTGCTGGCGGTCTTCGTCAGTGTAGATACCGTTGGCGGCCTGAACTGCGAGAACGCGGATGCGCTGCACGAGTTCGGCAGTTTCCTGCAGGTACCCTTCTGTCGTTTGGATGAAGCTCATCCCGTCTTCTGTGTTCTGCTCAGCACGACGCAGGCCGTGAACCTGTGTACGCATCTTTTCAGACACGGCAAGACCTGATGCATCGTCGCCACCGCGGTTAATTCGCATACCGCTCGACAACTTCTCCATATCTTTATCCAGAGCCCAGTTCTGGAACTTCAACACGCGATGCGTGTTGACTGCCGACATATTGTGATTGATAATCATACGTTTCCTCCGTGAAACTTGAAATGCCCGGGCTTCCTTGCCCAGTCTTACCATTAATGTCGACGGATTATTTTTTTACTTGATAAACGATTTCAAAAAAGCGCAGCGTTTTTTTTCATTTTTCAAAAAAAAAGCTAATGCATTTTGATGAATATGCCGAACGCGCACGAGGCGCGAAGGTTCGGCGCTGACAGGATGTCATCTTGGCGACGAACCGAACGCGCACGAGGCGGCCCCGCAGACCCCACATGAATTCGATGTCGAAGCATTTCTGTCACCGTGGAAGCATTTTTTGCGATACCTGCTGCGTGTTTTTTGTATATTAACCCATCAACGATGGGATTCAGCGGTAACACACTCTTAGAAGAACTTAGAAAACTCTACAAGCTCGAGCGGCGTGAATTTTTTCGCATTATTGGCTTCGGTATCGTGCAAGGTATTCTGGGTCTGGTTGTACCCATTGCGGTGGGCAATCTTATCAACGCGGTTTCGTTTGGCGGTTTGCTACAGCCGGTCATAATTCTTACGATAATTCTTATTACTTTTCTGCTCGCGGGAGCAGCCGTTCACATTCTTAAGGTTTGGTTCATTGAAATTCTGCAGCGCAGGCTATTTGTCCGCACGGCGAAAGCGGCGGGTCAGGCGGCGATGAATATCCGCACGGAAAACGAACATGAACGCGTGAACTACTTTGTTGAACTGTTTTCTCTTCAAAAGAATCTTGTTTCGGTGCTCACTGACGGTACGACAGCGCTCATCGCGATCGTCATCGGTATGTTCGTCATCGCGCTCTACCATCCCTATTTCATCTACTTCAATATATTTCTCGTGCTCATAGCGGGATACCTCATTGGCTACTTTCTTTTCAAACGGGGTTTTGCCCCGAGCTATGCAGAATCAGAAAGCAAATACAAAATACTGCACCGGTTGCAAGATGTCGCCCGGCGTCGGGCTGCTGGTAAAAAAACTCTGCCGACCGATGACTTTGAAGGGTTAAGCACGCAATATCTGGCAAAACGTTCGGCACTGTTCGCCGTGGTGTTTCGCCAGCATGTGGGCCTGGTGGCACTTCACGTATTTGGCAACGGCATTGTACTCATTCTGGGTGGTTACCTCGTAATAAAGAAAGAGATGAGTCTTGGGCAGCTCGTCGCAGCCGAAATTATCGTTTCGCGCATGCTCGACACCATGTCAAAGTTCGGAAAATACTTTGAGAACTTTTTCAACGTCAGCGATGCCCTGCTGAAACTGCGCCAGCTCACAGTTACAGCCGGGGAACCATTCACAGACACAGCTGAACGAATAGATTTTGACAGGTACCTACATCCGCGCTGGCAGAAGCTTAACCTGAGATGGTATTTCTTTTCTGCAACCGCGACAATTGTGTTCGTACTCTTTCTGCCATGGCAGCAGACTTCTTACGGCGAAGGCCGGGTGGTCGCCTTTTCACCTACCGACCGCCAGCAGACAATCGAAGCGCCTGTTGCAGGCCGTATCGCCCACTGGCACGTGCATGAGGGCTCCCTGGTCAAGAAGGGAGACAAGCTGGTCACAATCTCAGACCTTGATCCCCAGATGACCGAGAGGCTGGAACAAGAGCGATTTGCACTGACCGACCGCGTGCGCGCGGCGCGCAGCCGCGTCGACTCAGTCGAAAGCCGCGTCACGTCGATGCAGCTCGCTCGCAGCGAGGCGATGAGCGCGGCAGAGAACAGGGTCGCGATGTCGAGTGAGCGCGTGAGGCAGGCTCAGCAAAGCGTCACCGCAACGGAGGCGGCGCTGGATACTGCCCGGGCGAACTACGATCGACAGAAATCGCTCTTCGAACAGGGATTAACTTCGCAACGAAACGTCGAACTTGCTGAGCTGGAATTCAAGCGCGCCAAGACCGAAGAACAGCGGGCTGTCGCAGGCCTCAAGTCAGCCGAAGAAGAAAAAAAGGCGATGAAGCGTGACGCGAACCGTATCGCGCGCGACGCTGACGCGGCAATCAACGATGCACGTGCGACGATGCAATCGGCACGATCTGACCTCGCGCGCAGCAACGAAGATCTGCCAAGAGTCGAAATGCGCCTTTCGCGGCAGAAAACCCAGGAAGTTATCGCTCCGAAAGACGGCATCATCACCCGCCTTCTGGTTTCACATGAAGCCGAATTTGTCCGCGAGGGTAAGGCGCTTTGTATCTTAATACCCGAATCGGGACGTCGCGCGATCGAACTCTGGATTGACGGTAACGACATTACGCTGCTGCGTGACGGGAGAGATGCGCGGGTGATGTTTCAAGGCTGGCCGGCTCTGCAAATTTCGGGTTGGCCAGACGGTGCGGTTGGCACTTTTCCCGCGCAGGTCAAGTTTGTCGACAATGCCGACGACGGGCACGGTAAGTTTCGCGTTATTCTGGTTCCCGACGAAAAACAGGGCGAAGCGTGGCCTGACACGGCCATGCTGCGGCAGGGAATCAGAGCCCGGGGCTGGGTTTTTCTGAACCGTGTCTCGGTCGGTTACGAGCTCTGGCGAAAGTTCAATGATTTTCCGCCCGAAATACCTGAAGACATGCGGAGTAAAAAATGATACGTGCCTTCGGCGCTTCGTTGCTGCTAACGAGCCTCGCCGCCATCACAGCGCTGCGCGCGGGCACCGAAGAAACGCAGGCGGCTGTGCAACTGGGTGACGTGTTTGTGAATCTTGAGAAAACATTCCCGGTTATTCTGCTTGCAACACGCGAAATCCGCAAGGCCGAATTTGACATTCTCGCCGCGCAGGGCGCATTTGACCTTGCACTCAAAGGGTCAGTGAACAACACAACCGGATACTACAATACGAATCGGGGCGAAATGAATATTGTGAAGCCAACACCGATATGGGGAACATCCTTCTTTGCCGGATATCGCCTGAGCCAGGGTGATTTTCCCGACTACTATACGCCGCGGCGCACCAACCCCGGAGGCGAAATTCGTTTCGGCGGGCGCATACCCATTTGGCGCGACCGTGCAACCGACAGCGACCGACTCGAACTCAAGCAGAGCGAGATCAACAAGACCATCGCGCAGAATGTACTCGACGAACAAAAGCTGAATGTCTACCGCGATGCAGCCGCAAGCTACTGGAACTGGGTCGCAGCCGGCAAACGCAGAAAGATCGTCGGCGACCTGCTCAAGATCGCCGAGCTGCGGCAAGAACAGATCAGGCGACGGGTCGCGCTCGGCGACTTACCCGCAATCGAACAACAAGAGAACGAACGGGCTATACTCGCCCGCAGGGAGCAGATCGCCGCGGCGGACCGCCTGCTGCAAAAATCGGCGCTCTACCTTTCGCTCTACTACCGAAAGACCGATGGCGCGATGATTTCACCCAAAGACGGACAACTTCCAGCTGGTTTTCCGCCTGAGACACCTGTCAACAGCGCGGCGTTTGATACTGACAAGTCATACGCGCTGAAGTATCGGCCAGAGGTAAGGCGGATCGAAAACGAAATCGAATTGGAAACGAATGCGCTGCGCTTTCACGAGAATCAGCGAGGTCCGCAGATCGACCTGATCATCGCAGGCTCACGCGATATGCAGCAGGGCACGCTGCGGCGTGACCCGTGGGAGGCCGAGTTTGGTGTCGTTTTCAATGTGCCGCTTCAGACCCGTAAGCAAGACGGCAAGATTGGCGGCACGCAGACAAAAATTGAGATTCTGGGACAGAAGCTGAGCTACCTGCGCGACAAAATTCAAGTCGAGGCGAACGACGCGCTGATAGCACTTGAGAACGCGCTGCGCCGCCTCGAGATCATCAAAGAAGAAGTTGTGTTAGCTGAAAAACTCGCGCGCGCCGAAAACATCACGTTTCGATCTGGGTGACTCCACTCTGCTGATCGTCAATCTGCGTGAGCAGGCAGCAGCCGAAGTCTCGCTGCGCCTCGTGGGTGCCGAGGTCGATTACTGGATAGCGCGCGCCGACTATGACGCCGTACTTGTCAAATATCTCGGGTCTCCCGCCGCGGCTGCGACAAACCGCAATTAGGCTTGAGCCCTGCGGCAAAGTTTCTGAATACTCCCATATGTTTACGAGATTTGCCTTCGTCGCGGGAATACTGGCCGTCTGCGATGCCCTATCGGCAAGCGGTTCTGCAGCGTACTGCTTTGCAAATGACGGATTAAAATCACGGCAGGTAGTTTCGTTCAAAGTTCGCAATAACCAGATCTCGGGCGGCAGATTCATAACCGAACAGTATGAAGACGAATCGAAGAAAGTCTCGCATTTCTCGGGGTCGAAAACCGGTACAGTCCTGGTGATCGAATTCAAGGGGAAACCGCCATACGCGCGGGCACCCAAAACTGATGTACTGGTATGGAAAATGGAAAAACAAACGCTGAAAATACCCATGTACGGCAAAAACTATGAAACGAATAAATATTCAGCCTACGATGCGATATTTGGGGCCTGCCCTGCCCCAAAATGACCTGTTTCTTCGTCTCGTGAACGTGCCCCGCACGGCGAGCAAAAATTGCTTGCCGTGAAGCTATCAAAGAAGGGATTTGCGGGCGATGGAAAACACGCTCGAACGCTTAGTCGATCGCATTTACCTTGAGGGCGTTGGCAAAGCAGAGGCCAAGGCGAACGGCATCATAGCCGCAGCCGAAAAGCACGCACTTGACCTGCGTGAGAATGCAAAGGGCGAAGCTTCAGCCATCATTCAGAAAGCCCGCGACGAAGCCGGAAAAATTCTGCAAAATGTACAGGGAGAACTCAAGCTCGCAGCCTCACGTGCGCTCAGCGACCTCAAACGCGAAATTTCGACTGTGCTCGCGGGCGCAACCGTTAAGACGCCGGTCAAGGCTGCTTTCTCTGATGCAGAATTTGCACATTCCCTGATTTCACACTTGATGACAAATTCTGCGGGCGAGAGCATTGTGATTGCGGCAGGCGCTACGCATATCGCACCCCTGCAGAGCTTGCTCGGCGACGCGCTCGGCAACCAATTGCAGAAAATAACACTGAGTGAATCTTCAAAACTCAAAGGCATCTCTATTACGGTCAAGGGCGATGGCTACGAGGTACAATACGATGAGAGCTCAGTTCTCGCGTTGCTTGAACCGCACCTGAAAGAGGCGACCCGTAAACTTTTCAGGTCGGGCAATGACTGACAGAAACTATTACTACCTCATCAATTCACTACCCGATGCTGACGATGCCGCCGCAGACAGGCTCGAAGAGATTCGGGAACTCATCGAAGAGAATCTGCACCCAACAGACCTCGAAACATTTCGCTTTCTTCTGCATCGAAATGACAACAAAAATCTGCTGAGGCTCTTTAGAAAGCGAGACGGCATTCTACCTAAGACTCCCGTACACTTTTACGCTCCGGCGGTTTTTTCGTTCGAAGACCTGGACGACATGCTGATCGACACATATGCAGGAACAGCAGAATTGCCCCAATACATGCGCGATTTTCTCGAATCAGAAAAAGAAGCCCCGCGAGGCGTGCGCGATCGCGAAAACTTTCTGCTTACGCTCTACTACGAAGCGGGCTTGAATTTTTCTCACCGTTTCATTCGCTCAATGTTTGCCTTCAAGAGAGATCTAAAGAACATTGTGTTGGCGCTCAACGCGCGTATGCACGGGTTCAAGGTCATGCGCGTCACGGTCGGCGACTACGACCTGTCAGCGGCCCTGGCTGCCTCTGAACTGCAAGATTTTGGTCTTGCGGGCACGCACCCGTATGTACATGAAATCCGCGAACTACTGGCCGCCGGCAAACTCAGCGCCCTGGAAAAATTAATAGACAGTTTACTCTTACAGCACTGTTCTGCGTTGCCTGACACCGAAACTTTTTCACTCGATCAGATTCTGCTCTATTATCTTGATCTGAGCCTGCGGCACAGATGGCGGCAGCTCAGCCCCGAAAAAGGCGCCCGTGTACTCGACGAACTTATTACCGGAATTTTGCGTGATGCCTCAGTCCCGGTACCCAGCGTGGTATCTACATGACCAGCCCGACAACAGGTAAGATCATCGGTGTTGTCAGCAACCTCGTGAGCATCGAAATTCTGGGAGCTGTCGGCCAGAACGAGATCTGTTACGTAGAGCATGATGGCACGCGCCTCATGGCAGAAGTCATTCGCGTCACAGGCAAAGTGGCGCAGGCACAGGTTTTCGAATCGACCCGCGGCATCAAAACAGGTACCCCGGTAATTTTCACCGGGCACATGCTCGAGGTCTCCCTTGGCCCCGGTCTGCTCTCGCGTAAATACGACGGTCTGCAGAATGATCTCGATCGTCTCGAAGGACTTTTTCTCGAACGCGGCAAACACGCTGAACCGCTCGACACAGAAGCCCTCTACGAATTTACTCCGTCGGCCGTTGTCGGCAGTGGCGTTGGTGCGGGCGACTGGCTCGGTTCAGTACCAGAAGGATGGATCAAGCATCAGGTTATGGTGCCGTTTAGCATGACCGGGCGCTATACACTGCAGAGCATTGCCCCGCAGGGCAAATACCGCGTCGACGACCAGGTTGCAGTGGTTGAAGATGAATCAGGCGAGCGCACAAACATCACTATGCGGCAGAAATGGCCGGTCAAGCGTGCGATCGTTGCATACAAGAATAAGCCACGCCCCTCGCGCCTGCTCGAAACCGGCGTTCGCGCAGTCGATACACTGAACCCGATTCCCGAAGGCGGCACCGGGTTTATTCCCGGCCCTTTCGGGTGCGGTAAGACAGTTTTGCAGCACGCGATCAGCAAGAATGCAGCTGCCGATCTGATCATTATCACGGCGTGCGGAGAACGCGCCAATGAGGTCGTCGAAATTTTCAAAGAGTTTCCTGAACTCGATGACCCGAGAACGGGTCGCAAATTAATGGAGCGCACCACGATTGTCTGCAATACCTCGAACATGCCGGTCGCCGCGCGCGAAGCTTCAGTCTACACCGGCATGACAATTGCCGAGTATTACCGGGCGATGGGCCTGAAAGTTCTGCTGCTCGCCGATTCAACCTCGCGCTGGGCGCAGGCACTGCGCGAGATGTCAAACCGTCTCGAAGAGTTGCCCGGCCCCGACGCTTTCCCGATGGATCTTTCGGCGGTCATCTCAGCGTTCTACGCGCGTGCCGGGTTTGTCGAATTAAACAATGGTGCGACGGGTTCTGTGACTTTTATCGGTACAGTCTCACCTGCGGGCGGCAACATGAACGAGCCAGTGACCGAAAGTACGCGTAAAGTCGCGCGCTGCTACTATGCTCTCGCACAAAAGCGCGCCGATTCAAAACGCTACCCTGCGATTGACCCGCTCGATTCATACTCCAAATATCTGGAATATCCCGAATTCAGGCAGGCCCTCGAAACGAGCATGCAGACCGGATGGGCAGATTTGGTCGAGAGTATTCGCGACGTTCTGCGGCGCAGCGTCGAAGTCAGTGACCAGATCGCGATTTTAGGCGACGACAGCGTACCAATTTCGTACCACATCACGCTATGGAAAGGCGAGCTCGTCGACTTCGTGATTCTGCAACAGGATGCCTTTGACCGCATCGACCAGAACACGCCGCTCGAGAGGCAGAAGTTCATGCTGAATCTCGTCGCAGAAATCTGCAGTCGGGATTATACTTTCAAACACTTCGAAGATGTGCCTGAATTCTTCAAAAAAATCATTCATACGCTGCGCCAAATGAACTATTGCAAGTTTCACGACAGCGAATTTGAAAAATACCGCGCCGAGCTTGACGAGCGGCTATTAAAAAACTCTACCGCCGGGAAAGTTGCATCATGAGAAAGGTTTACACGCAATTGACTGGCATTACCAAAGCGACCATTGCCGTCGCCGCAGAGGGAGTCGGCATGGAAGAGATGGCGATTGTCGACGGGCGCCACGCACAGGTTGTCAAATTAAGCGGCCGGGAAGTGACCCTTCAGGTTTTTGCCGGCACAGACGGTCTCAAGACCGACTCGCATATATTCTTTCTCGGCCTGCCCCCTCAGCTTGCAGTGGGCAGCGAGCTCAGCGGGCGTTATCTTAATGCGTACGGTGAGCCGATTGACGGGGGTGCCCCCGTCGACGGGCGCATCGTCGATATCGGCGGCCCGGCGGTGAACCCTGTTCGCCGCCTGCAGCCATTCTCTATGATCGCCACCGGTATTGCGGGTATCGATCTCAACAATTCCCTCGTAGCGGGTCAGAAAATTCCCTTTTTTGCTGACCCCGACCAACCGTATAACCAGGTAATGGCAACAGTCGCCCTACGCGCTGATGCAGACCGCATCATACTCGGGGGAATCGGCCTGACGAATGACGACTTTCTCTACTATCGCAACGTCTTCGACAATGCCGGAATACATGATCGCATCACGGCCTTCATCAACACGACGGAAAATCCTCCGATTGAAAGACTGCTGATTCCCGACATGTGCCTTACGGCCGCTGAATATTTCGCGATTGAAAAAGGCGAGAAGGTACTCGTCTTGCTCAGCGACATGACACTATTTGCCGATGCGCTTTCGATTGTGTCAAACAAGATGGATCAGATTCCCTCAAAAGATTCGATGCCGGGTTCGCTTTACAGCGACCTTGCGCGCATTTATGAAAAGGCAGCACAGTATGACAATGGCGGCTCAATAACGATTATCGCTGTGACCACGCTCAACCAGGGTGATATTACACACGCCGTACCCGACAACACGGGCTACATTACCGAAGGCCAGCTTTTCTTGCGCCGCGACGCCACGATCAGCAAGGTCATTGTCGATCCATTCAGATCGCTTTCGCGACTCAAACAAATCGTCATAGGTAAAAAAACGCGTGAAGACCACCCGCAGCTCATGAATGCGCTGGTAAGACTCTTCGCCGACGCCGCCAATGCGCTCACCAAGCAACAGAATGGTTTTGAACTGACGCGTTACGATACGCGCACTCTCGAATTTGCCCGGGAATATTCCGCAGAATTGCTTGCGATCGATGTCAATATTCCCGTCGATGAAATGCTGAATACGGGTTGGCGACTTCTTGCCCGGCATTTCGAAAAAGCAGAAACGGGCATCAAACAGACCTTCATCGATAAGTTCTGGCCAGCGATCTGAAGCGATGCAATACCAGCTGAATCGCGTTGCATTGCAGAAAATTCAGCGTGAGCTGGCCATGCGGGTGCGCGCGTTGCCGACTTTGAAAGCGAAAGAAACCGCTCTTCGCCTTGAAATCCGCAAGACAGAAGATGAACTAGGCAGATTGCAGCAAGAGCTGCGTGACTCGCAAGACGCCAATCGCGAAGATTTGTTGTTGTGGAATGAATACCCAGGCTTGCTGCAGATTGAGTCCATTGCGCAGAGCGCGAGACATGTCGCAGGCGTAACGCTCGAAGTTATATCAGAAATCCGCTTCCATGTAGTCAAAGCGGGTCTGTTTCACCAGCGCGCGTGGGTCGTAAAAGGAACAGACTTGCTGCAGAATCTTGTCGCCTTGCAATTGCGTATTTCAACCATAGCAAAGAACCTTGCGGTACTCGATGCGGCGCGCAAGAAAGCCACACAGAAAGTAAATCTCTACGAAAAAATTCAGATACCGGGCTATTCTGAAGCGCTGCGTAAAATACGCGGTTTTCTCGATGACCGCGACAATCTTTCGCGGGCAGCGCAGAAAATTTCTCGCCGAAAGGCAACGACCGGGAGCCTCTCGTGATCGTGCGCATGAAAAGACTGCAACTCTTTGTTTTCCATACGCAGAAAAAGCGCACGTTGTATGGATTGCAGCAAACAGGCCTCGTCGATATCAATTTGCAGACGGCGGCCGGCACCTTGCGCGACATGCCGCCCGAATTGATGTCCGCTTATGCGACGCTTGCTGCGGTCGAGAATGCAGCAAGCAGCGCGCAAGCGGCGCAAGCCGGCAGCACAGCAGACGCGAGCGTACGAGCCATCCTGAAAGAAGCAGAGCGTCTCATACTCGCGAAGACCGGATTACTCAATGCGATCAAAGAATTGACTTCTGAACTGGAAGCATATACACCATGGGGAGAGATTCCGATCGACACGATTGCCGGGCTGCGCACACACGGAATCGGAATACATCTTTTTTCAGGTTCCGTCGGACTCTACAGACAATTCGATTTTGGTCAACATCAGGTCATCGCACTGACCAAAACCGGGAATACCCAGCGTTTTATTCTTGTAACATTCAAGAGCGACGCGCCCGTGTGGCCTTTTCAGAAGCATGCGATTCCCGGGCGTGGTATCGCAGAAATGCACGCTGAACTTTCGGCCCTGAAAAGGCAACTTGCCGAAGGTGAGGCAACGCTTGCCACTATGGCTGCGCGAACCCCACAGATTCGCGAGCACATCGCCACACAAAGAACAAGACTGGAATTTGAGGCTGCGAAGCAGGCGCTCGCCCGGCACGAGTCAGGCACGTTCTTCTATCTGACGGGCTTTTTCCCTGAGAAGCAGCTGGCCAAAATGAGAAATTTTCTGGAATCTGAGAAACTTGCCTATACGATTGATGACCCCCCTGCTGGCGCGGCGGTGCCCGTCGCGCTTAGGAATATGCGTCTGTTTCGATTTTTTGAACCGATCACGCGGATTTTTTCGCTTCCGGCCTACGGCGAGCTTGACCCGACGCCGCTCTTTGCGCCTTTTTTCACGCTGTTCTTCGGGTTCTGCCTTGGTGATGTGGGTTATGGCCTGTTGTTGCTCGCGCTCGCGGTCTCTGCCCTCTTCAGCGCGCGACTGCGCGGCGTTGCCCCACTCGGAATTATTCTGTCGCTCGCGACGATTTTGAGTGGTCTGCTGATGAACTCTTTTTTTGGCGCCACGATTTTCGGTCAGGGCCGGGATGCTATGATTGCAGCCGACGCGAACCCGGCAATTTTTGCCGCGTATACAGTAAAGGGCAAGACAGTGTTTCCCGCGATGCCGCTGTCGCTCGTGCTCGGCGCAATTCAGGTTCTCGTCGCCTTCTGTTTTCAGGCAGTCAATGAAGGTCTGCTGCAGGGCCTGCGCTATATCTGGAAATCTCTCGGAATGTTATGCCTCGTTACGGGCAGCGCAGTCATCGCTGTGCATAAGGATTTTCTCTCGCTCGGTTTCAACAGCACATTTGCCGTCGGTCCTCTGCAAATCGGTGCCGGCATCTCAGCAATACCGTCGGGCGCAGGCGTAACGATTCTTTTCGCCGGAATCATTGCATTTTTTCTTTTCGGTAATCCCGACCGCAAATTCTTTCTGCGACCTCTCGCCGCGCTATGGGATTTTTATCAATTCTGCACTGGTATTCTCGGTGACCTGCTTTCGTACATTCGGCTATTCGCCCTCGCGCTCGCAGGTGGTTTGCTCGGAAACGCTTTCAACCAAATCGCATTCATGGTATTGCCCAAAAATGACGGCGCGATCGATTATGCATCGCCCTGGATCATCGCTACGATCGTCATATTGCTCGTGGGTCACGGCCTAAACTTCGCACTGGGAATACTGGGGGCATTTGTGCATCCGCTGCGACTCACGTTTGTCGAATTCTACAAGAATATTAATTTTCGCGGCGGCGGCCGGGCCTATAACCCGTTTCGGCGCCATACCAGACAATCAAAACACGAACAGCGACGCGGGTATCGGGCTGCGAACCTCAACGCCGACACGATACCACGGACAACATAGGAGTAAATAATGGAAACAATTCTTGCAGCCACCGGGCTCGCGCTTATGATCGGCCTTTCAGGTATCGGCTCGGCAATCGGGCTCTCGATCGGCGGCGCATCTGTTCTCGGCATGATACGCAAAAAACCCGAAGCGTTCGGCAACGGACTGGTGCTCGCTGGCTTACCAGCCACCCAGGGCCTTTATGGTTTTGTCGTGTTCATTCTGTATTCGGCAGACGTTAAGGCGGGAATGCCGGTTTTCAATGCAGCGATCACATTCGGAGCCGGTCTTGCAGTGGGTATGGTCTGCCTTGTTTCAGCGATTCAGCAGGCAAACATTTGCGCGAGCGGCATTCAGGCAATTGGCAGCGGTCACGACGCCTTCGGCAAGACGATGATTCTCGCCGCATTTCCCGAATTCTACGCTATTCTGTCACTGGTTGCTGCAATATTGATGAAGGGCTTACTTTGAGGCGCGCTGCGCTCGCCCCAAAGTAAGCCCGCGAAAGTTTCGCCGAGAAAGCAATCTTGTGAATTGTGCGCCCGAATGGAGTCGAACCATTGACCTTCAGATTCGTAGTCTGACACTCTATCCAGCTGAGCTACGGGCGCCGGCTTTGCGGCGCCCGTAGCGAAGCTGGAGTATCCAGCTGTGACCGCAGCAGTTCGTCCGCGAATTGCGGAGGTCTCCGTCTTCGGTGCTATGGCGCAACAAATGTAGTTCAGTCTCAAAGCAAGATTAACACACCGCGTCAATCCAATTCACTTAGGCGATGCCCCGACAGCGCCGCAGACAGCGAGCGCCTGAAAGATTTTGGCCGGTCGCTTGGTGAGACGCGTGTGACTTGCATAAACTGGCAGCACGGCTTTCAGAATGGGAGCTGTCTTGAAGTGGCCAATGATCTGGCTCAGCACAGGCACCGCCCCGTCAAAATCAGTGAGGTGCGCGACAGAATATTCTGAGGCATCGGGCAGGTATTGATCAAGATATTTTTTGAACTCATCGTAAGGCTCAAACAAATAACGATTCGAGATTTTTTGCACTGTATGGGCGGCGAGGCGTTTCCAGAGACTGTTGAGTTTTCGGTAGCGGGCGATCCACACCGGGTCGGGAAACGCGGCAAAATCGGTGAGGCTACCCGTAATAAACACGTAGCGCAGCATTGAGGGTAGTTCTGCGCGGTTCAGCTCTTCGAGAGCAGCACTACCGGGCGCGAGTTCGAGAAAGGCCTCGCTTGAGAAAAAGCTGTCGACTTCATCCTGCGCTTCTGTCGAAATGCGAAAAAGTCGCCGCAACATTCGACGAATAAAACCGGGGTTCGTCTCGCCCGGCGCATCGGCCCGGGCAAGTACTTTCGTGAGCTTACTGATCAATTTGCGCGCCTCACGGTGCGTCGAACCTCGAAGCAGCGCGAGCGGACTGCCGTAATGCGGAGTGCCAATGGTGATCAGGGCATACACGTCGTTTGCCCCGCAGAGCTGCACCAGCGCGCGTGCAGCGAGTCCCCCCATGCTGTGGCCAACGAGCACGACCTGCTCAGCTCCATTCAGACGGCGAATGTGCTGTATACCGGCCGCCAACTCTTCGGCCTGCTGCCGATAGGTCAGGTGATGATTGCTCGAGAAGTTCCAGGTATAAAAATCACCGGGAACAGGTAACGGATGATTTTCGGGCTGCCTGGCTGAGATGATACCGCCAAAGCGCAGGTCATAGTCTTCGATGAACGAATTTACCGTCGTGCGCCAGGTACGGCTACTGGAAAAGAGCCCGTGTACAAAAAGCACGGGATAACGCAGATTTTGCTCGTCGCTACGCCGCAGCATATCGCGACCCTGACGGGCAGCCTGAACACCCGGCCAAGACATTACCGAAAAATGGCTTACGGCGCGTCTCGTGAACCAAAACTGCTTCTATGGCAGAAGCACACCACGATATACACCACGAATTTCCCGAACACCGCGACCTGATTATACGGCTGAAGACGTCAGATAACCATTTTCGCAAACTCAGCGAAGAATACGCTGAAGTCACGCACAAGATCGAAACACTGGAGCGCAACGGCAGCCCTGAATCTGACGCTTTTATGGAAGACCTGAAGAAAAAGCGCCTGGCATTCAAAGACCAGCTGTTCCACATAATTTCAAGCAACAAATAGCCTGCACGGCCGTTCGAGAAGCCCGTTCTTGCTGCGTCGCAGCGGATCGGGCTTTTTTTGTTTTCGCACTATTTGAATCACCCGCGCTGGCGTATGTCACAGGCAACCGCAACCTCACCTATACTTCTGGCAACCTCATTGGGCAAAAAGTATCTGATGGCCCTTTCGGGCTTGTTTCTCGTGAGTTTTTTGCCGGTTCACCTTGCAGGTAATTTCTTACTCTTTAAAAACGATGGCGGTGCAGCTTTCGACGCGTACTCCGTTTTTATGAGCACCTCGCCGATTATCCGCGTGCTTGAGGTTACGCTGGTTCTCGGTTTTGCGGTACATATCATAGACGCTCTGCTGCTCACAATGCGCAACAAAGCCGCGCGCCCGATAGGCTACAAGGGAGGCTCAGGTGGCCGCGCTTCTGCTTTCTCGAAGTACATGGGCGTTACCGGTTCAATTATTCTGATCTATCTCATTATACATATCAACTCGTTCACGCTGAAGCACCGCATCTACGAACCAGACAACATGGCTTTTTACCACACCGTAAAATCGGCGTTTGAGACACAGTGGGGTGGTTTTTATGCATGGTTTTACGTGCTGGCGATGCTGCTCATGGCGTTTCACCTGAATCACGGGTTCTCGAGCGCATTCCAGTCGCTCGGGCTTAACCACCGCCGCTATACTCCGCTGATCAAGAAAATCGGCCTGCTCTATTCTATCGCGATTCCTCTGGGGTTCGCATCGATACCCGTTTTCTTCCAGTTGCGATATCTGAACGTATTCTGAATTGTGCAGGGCCCTTGCGTGGCCCTGCGCGTCAGGCGAGGTGACTGGCGGCTGCGGCAATTGCCAGCACGGGTGCGCGCTACCCTCCATCGCGCCCGGTTACCTGATCTACCTGGCAGGCTCTTCTGAGGGCACGTGCTATTGATTCCTAGTTTACTCCATAACGAGACGATTAGTTGCGTCAATTAAATGAAACTCGACGCCAAGATTCCCGAAGGCCCACTTGAAACCAAGTGGCGCGACTATAAGTCAAAACTGAAACTAGTTAACCCCGCAAACAAGCGTAAACTCGATGTGATCGTTGTCGGTACGGGCCTTGCGGGCGCTGCCGCGGCTGCATCGATGGGCGAACTCGGGTACAATGTGCACGCTTTTTCATTTCACGACAGCCCGCGCCGCGCGCACTCGATTGCCGCTCAGGGCGGTATCAACGCCGCGAAAAACTACCACAACGACGGCGACTCGGTATATCGTCTTTTTTACGACACAGTTAAGGGTGGTGACTACCGTGCGCGCGAAGGCAACGTCTACCGCCTCGCCGAACTTTCCGTAAATATAATCGACCAGGCCGTGGCGCAAGGCGTGCCTTTCGCGCGCGAATACGGCGGTATGCTCGATAACCGCTCATTTGGCGGCGCGCAGGTTTCGCGTACGTTCTATGCAAAAGGCCAGACAGGCCAGCAGCTGCTGCTCGGCGCCTACAGCGCGCTGAACCGCCAGATTCACGAAGGTACCGTCAAGATGTACAACCGGCATGAGATGCTCGATGTTGTGGTGGTTAACGGGCACGCGAAAGGTATCATCACTCGTAACCTGCTCACCGGTGAGATTAAGCGCCATGCAGCGCACGCCGTGGTGCTTGCAACAGGCGGATATGGAAACGTCTACTTTCTTTCAACAAATGCGATGCTTTCGAACGTCACCGCATCGTGGCGCGCGCACAAACGCGGCGCCTTTTTCGCGAACCCCTGCTACACACAGATTCACCCGACTTGCATTCCGACGAGCGGTGATTACCAGTCGAAGCTGACGCTCATGAGCGAGTCGCTGCGTAACGACGGTCGTGTGTGGGTACCCAAAGACAAAGCAACCGCTGAACGGCTGCAGCGCGGTGAAATCACCGCGAAAGAAATCGCCGAGAGCGACCGTGACTATTTTCTCGAACGCCGCTACCCGGCATTCGGTAACCTCGTGCCACGCGACGTCGCGTCACGCGCCGCGAAAGAACGCTGCGATGCGGGCTATGGCGTTAACGCGACCGGCCTCTCCGTATTTCTCGACTTCAAGGCATCCATTGATCGCCTTGGCGAACACACAATAGCTGAGCGTTATGGCAACCTGTTCGAAATGTACGAGAAGATTTCGGGCGAGAACCCTTACCAAATGCCGATGAAAATTTACCCTGCGGTTCACTACACAATGGGCGGCCTGTGGGTTGACTACAACCTGATGTCGACCATACCCGGCCTTTACGTCGGCGGTGAAGCTAACTTCTCTGACCACGGTGCAAACCGACTCGGCGCATCGGCGCTTATGCAGGGCCTTGCCGACGGCTATTTTGTTCTTCCCGCAACAATCGGCGATTATCTGGCCGGCGTTGGTTTCGACCGCCCTTCGTCTGCAGGCAGAGAATTCGAAGAAGCCGAAGAGAATGTTAAGGCTCAGACATCCGCAATGCTTGCGACCAAAGGCAAAAAGACGGTGGATGAACTGCACAAACGCCTCGGCCACCTGATGTGGGAATACGTCGGCATGGGCCGCACGAAGCAGGGCCTCGAAAAGGCAATTGGCGAGATTCAACAGGTAAAAGAAGACTTTAAAAAAGACGTCAACGTTCCGGGCAGCGGCGATTCACTCAACGACTCCCTCGAGAAGGCGGGCCGCGTGAAAGACTTCATCGAGCTTGGCGAACTCATGGCTCGCGACGCACTTAACCGCAACGAATCATGCGGTGGCCACTTTCGCGAAGAATACCAGACTGAAGACGGTGAAGCAAAACGCGATGATGCTAACTTTGCCTACGTCGCTGCCTGGGAATATAAGGGCGACAGCCAGCCACAGACGCTGCACAAAGAAGAACTCAAGTTCGACGTGGTTCACCCAAGCCAGAGAAGTTACAAGTAGTTATTGGCTGCGTGACTTATCGGTCACGCAGCGCAATGCTTAAAATCCGTATTCGCCGAATTTTATATTTTTCACCCGGCCGTTTTCAAACCGCACAAAGGTCATGAACTTGCCGCTGCCAAAGTTGTAGGTGTATTCGTCGACAAAGACCGATTGTTTCTGGCATTCCCAATACGAAGACACGAGCGTATAAGAGCTTTGGCTGAGAACGGTTGTGTCAGTCACGATGCGTCTTTCATCATGTTGGTGTTGCGGTACCGATTGCTGCGGCTGCTGGCCCGCGAGCACCGGCGGTTCTTTATCGCGCTGGCTAGTATCGGGAGCGACAGCGCTGCGCGACGTATCGACGTACGTGCCGGTTTGGCGGGTTTCTCTGAAGGTGCCCACAATTACATTGGAAAATCTGCGGTGTATCACCCGCTCATCGAGAAATGCGACTTTATCCTGCGGTTCGCCGCAATAGCGCAATACTTCAATTCGGGAACGCCCCGCCCCCAAAAGTTTACCGTCGCAGCGAATCTGCTCATCGTTGTTGGCGCTGAGCGTGGCGAGAACAGAAATGGGCAAGAGTAGCGCGCGTAGTTTCATGATCATACCGTGCAGACCCGGGAAAATGGCCGGACAACTTCTTTTTTTCGCAGCGGACGATCCACGCCGGCCCGTTAGCTTGTTAGCTCAAACGTACGCGAAACCCCTTCAAAACGAGTTTTGCGGCCAAACCAGAACGCCTTCGCCACGCCGCGATGCAAGAGGCGGTACTCGCCGGGCTCTGCTCCGAACGTTTTCCAGCGCAAAATTGCCTTCGACTCGGCACCTTTGATACGTTGCCACGTGAATGTCAGTTGCGGGTCTCTGTCACCGAGATAGTCTTCAAAGCTGCCGGCAACCTTGCGCTGCACAATCGCAAAGTTTTGCATCGTCAGCAGGTCATTGCGCGGGTGTGCGGATTGAAACTCGACAACAACCTCGTCGCCTGTTGAATATTTTTCGTTTGCATCGACGAGTACCTCGCCGAATTTGCGGCCGCTCGAAGGCGCGTCGTAAACGACGCCTGGCTGCAGCGACAGCTGGGTTAATTTATATTCTTTCGGATACACACCCTGCGGCACCCCGCTGCCCTCAACCATCGCTGCTGCCAGCCGGGCGAACTCTTGTTGAAAGCCCTCAAGCGTATAGGGACCAAAATGTGTTGAAGCGCCTTCGTATTCCTGTCCGGCGTATTCTTCGCGCGTTGTTACGTATGACGAATACGCGTTTGAATGCGACGCCACAATTGCATGTGAAACGCCCGCTTTGCCTAAAACATCCTTGAGCGTCTGCACGATACGCCTGCCGGCCATTGTCGTGATTTCAGTGGGCTGCGCCGCAATTGCCAACTGTCCCAGACGCACCACCTGCACGGGCAAAATCTGCGGTGTCCAGGGATTGCCATCCCAGCTCGCAAGCCCGGTGGGCACCAGAATTTTTTTGGGCGCATGCCCTTTGATGAAATCTTCGGATAGAGTTTTTGGCCAGACTGCCCCGAAGGCAGAATCAATTGCTGATGAAATTATGCGCTCGTTGCCCTGCAGCGAATCGACCGTCACCCCTTCATGGAACACTTTCACTTGTGACTCATTATCTTCGGTACTACCCGCGAGAAAGCTGGCGCCCATCGCGGCAGGCACCGTATCGACGTTCAGCGCATCGATATGCAGACGTGAGAAATCGACATAGCGGTGGCGCGCATCCACAGGTCCCGTGACCTGCTCCGTGGCTGAATTATAGAGTTCAATGGCTTTGTCGTATTGTTTGCGCGCAATAACCTCCATGTGTTCATAGTCGTGAATACCGTCGGCAACGCCCCACAGGTTGGGTGACACGTCACCGGCGGGAGCCAGAGAAAACGCGGCGACAAAGGGTTTGGCACTTTTGAGATCCGCATTTTTTGCTTTCTCAAACCAATACTCGGCGAGGCCCTTATGATCGCCGCCGATGAGCCGGTTCGCAGGGCCAACGGACGTCGGGTGAACGCCGAGCCAGTTGATCATGCCGAGCTCTCTATTGTTGTCTGCTGCGACAAATTTGAGCAGCGTCATTTCTTTGTCGAGATCAGAGCCATAACGCTCGCGTTCCGCTGCCGGGTTCATTGCATAAGGGCGGGTCGCGCGGTTAAAGCCATAACCATCAAGCTCGCCTCTCCCCATAAAAATTCTTGCCGGCTCGATATTTGCGTGCGCCCGTTTGATCGACTGAAAGATGCCTTCGACAATGGCATCAAAATTCTGCGGAATAAAACCCTTTGTTGTCAGATTGTAGAGAAAATGATGCGAATAGCCACCAGGCCCTGAGTGCGTGTGCGTCGCGCTGATTAGAATATTCTTATCGTTATAGTGCTCTCTCAACACGGCATCTTTGCCGACCCGTTCTGCAACGGCCTGCTTCACGGCCTGGTAAATCATGCAAAGATCGGCGCAAACATAGACAACACGCCTCTCTCCGTCGCCGATGATAAACGCACGTGACCAGAGACGCATGTAGATTCCCTGCGTCGTCTGCGCAACTTCAGCAAAACCCATCATACCGACCTCGGCCGCAGGGCCAGTCACGTCATAGATGCCGCAGCCAATTTCGTAGATACCCTTGTTTCCGTCGATATCAATAACCATAGGATATTTAATACCCGCTTGACGGTGTGTCTTTTTCTTAAATTCAAATTTGTTAAGGCACTTAGCAACTGAGCTATGTGCCCTTCGGGCACATAGCTCAGTTGGTTAGAGCGGCGGACTCATAATCCGTTGGTCCCAGGTTCAAGTCCTGGTGTGCCCACATTACCCCTTTTCAGCCTGTCGTCGAGGCGAATCAAAGAACGATGCCCCCAGCCAAACCCGAAATAGTCTATGTTTTCGACGGGTACTGCGGCTGGTGCTGGGGCATGGCCGAAGTGGCTTCGCGCCTGGCCCACGATTTTGCCGACCGGTTTGATTTTTCAGCGCTGTCAGGTGGATTGATGCTTGGGTCGCGCATCGGCCCGCTGGGTGATTTTGCAGACTACATTGAACGCGCCATACCCCGCGTTGAGCAAATGACCGGGGCCGTTTTCTCTCCGGCTCACCGCGCGCTGCTGAGGCAGCGCAACACCATTCAGGATTCCACGATGCCTGCGATGGCATTTGCCATTATTACCGCGTCAAAACCTGAAACGAACACCATGCACCTGGCACACGCACTGCTCAAACTGAACTTCGAAGAGGGCAAAGTACTGAGCGATGCTGAAAGTTATCGTGACTTGTTTGCCGCTTTTGGCGTAGCCGAATCGTCAACAGATGCATTAAAAAACCGCAGTGCTCTTGCACTGGCCGAAGCCCAATTTGAACGTGCCCGCGAGATAGGCGCAGAATCGTTTCCGACGCTGGTTTACGGACGCGAGGGGCAATATTTTCCGCTCTGCCAGGGGTACCAGAACCACGAAAACCTGGCGCATGCGCTCGATGTGTTGCACCGCGAACCGCCGCCACTATGACCGCGCAGCTATTGCGCAACCGGGCGATTCGCCTCGCGCGAACATTTTTTCAGGCCGAGCAGATTCTTGAAGTGCGCACCAACCGCATCGTGTCGGCGCCGGCGATGGAACCCTACATCGATGCATTTGCGATTCACGGCCATAACGGCACTCGGTATGGCTACCTCGCGACTTCACCCGAGTTCGCCCTTAAGACAATTTTCTCGGCCGAGCTAAAGGCGTCGCCCGAAGCCCGCGGAATCTGCGAAATTACTCCGGTGTTTCGCGATGATCGCCCCGGCAAGAACCACGCGGTTGAGTTCACGATGATCGAGTGGTATGCAAAGCAGGCCGGCCTTGAAAATATTCTTCAACAATGCGTGCGACTTATCGCATTTCTTGCGAAGGGGCTTCTAGTTGAGGATTTTCGCCTTGAAACCAGCGAAGTACACGCCGGAGACGAGCTGCAACGAGCACTTAAGCGACCTTTGCCACCGGGTAATTTTTCATTTATGGCGCTCTACCGCCACCTCTTCGACACGATACCCCAGCACCTGAATGCACTCGACGGTGAAATTGTCTGTTTCAATCTGCTGTTTGACTCATTGATTCTGCCTGAGATCAAAAAGCGGCCGGGACTCGTTATCGTATCGGGGTATCCCGATATTCTCGCAGCGATGGCCCGGGTAGAGAATGGCGTGGCAATGCGCAGCGAACTCTTCTACCACGGCCTTGAACTCGCAAATGCATACTCAGAAGAATACGACGCCGAAACAATCCGCGCACGATGGTCAGCGTACAATGAAATCCGCCGGTTGCGCGAGATGCCCGAACATACACCCGACGAGAGGCTTCTCGCGAATCTGGGTGCAATGCGAGGGGCCAGCGGCATCGCCGTTGGTCTGGAAAGACTGCTTATGGTTTTGTTTCCGCAGTTGAGCGCCGTGGATTTTGCGCTTTAATCTTTCTGATGTCTTCTAATGCGCTGAAGAGCCGCCCAAAAGTACTTTGGCGTAGGCATGGCCCGGAGCTAGCTCCTGCAATAACATGCCGGCTTCGCGCATACCGGGTTCATCTTGCCGGGATTCGTGTATTTTGCCTAGAAGAATCAGGTAACGTTCTATGTGCCAGTTTCGCAGCGTCAGGCGATCGGCAAAGTTGAGCGCCTTTTCGGCATTGCCGAGACGAAAATAGAGCAGCGCCGCAGAATACATGAGAAAATCCCTTTCGGGCCTGATGCGCACCATACATTCGGCGATAAAAGCTGCATCGACAAAGTTTTCGTTGCGCATGTGCACTCTCAGCAGCGCACGCCATGCCCCCATGTTGTCAGCGTCGACCTGCAGAATTTTTCTCAGAGCTTCAAGCCCTTCAGCGGGCTCACTCGCTGCGCTGTATTCTCTCCATAGTCTCTTGAGCAAAGTCTGGTCGTCGCCAGTCGTGCGCCTTGTAAACTCGATACGAAGTAAAGATATGTCATCGACAATTTCGCCGGTATTGCGCAATGCCACAAACATGCGCGGCAGGTCACCTTCGGCCGCCTGCACAATGGAAAGTATGAGTCGCTCATTTTCGTTCATGATCGGTTGTTGGTCGGCATCGTAACCTACCACAAGATCATCGCGACCATCTGAACCAAGAATAACGACATCACCCGAATGGAGTACGAACGTATCAACCCAGAGCCTGCCCTTGACGGCATTGTTGCCCAGCTTACGCAGACCTTCATGATTTGAGATGAATTCGGCCTGGTTGTTGCGCAGCCGAATCCCCTTTGGGTGCTCTGCATTGATCATTACCGTATAGCCTGACTTATCGTGCACCAGCAAACAGACCATCGAGGCCATCATGCTGCCGTTAAAACTTGAGAAGAGGCGATGCAATTCGAGAAAAGAATTCTTGAGCCAGCGTTCGGGCGACAGGTTTCGCAGACCTTCGGTAATGTGTGTGCGCTCGATCAGTGAGCGAATCGCAGACCCCAGCACAAGCACGCCACCCGCACCCTGAAGCGATTTTCCCATCGCATCGGCATTGACCACCAGCGAATACTTTTCACCCTGCAGGCGCAGCGAATACCCTGCGTTCATGTCACCGCCGATCTCTTTGGTGTTGCCCATGAACTCGAATACTTTGTATTGTTTAATCAGCGAATCGAGAACCACAGTTTCGCTTTCAGGGCGCAACTCGGTCAGAGATTCAATGAGATTAGATGTGAGATAATAGTCACCATCCTGGCGGGATTTCAGAGTCTTCAGTTCATTGTACGCTTCTGACAGCGTACGGGTTTTTTCATCGACGAGTTCGGTCAGGTAATTTCTGATCGTATTGATTTCGTATGTTGCCGCGTCAAAATTGACTGCGACATCGACCAGTTCCCGGTCATTGGACATCATCGGCAGGTGCCCTCGTCCTCCCATGGCGACGGCGTGTGTCGCGTCGCTCAATTGCCTGAGGGAATAGGTCCACGTGTAAAAATATATAAATGCAAGGGTGCCACAAATGACAAACGTAATTGCCGCAAATTGAATGGCTTCAAGAAGTACACTATCACTCTTTGCGTAGAGAAACGCGACAAGCGCGATCATTGAGGTGGCGGCAACAAAACCCAGATAAATAAACCGCAGAACTCCTGATCGGCCGGTAATCAAGTCATTTGAAGCTTCATCAAGTCCGGAAAGCTGGCGCTTAACCTGTACGCGCAGGTAACTGCAGGCAAATTCGGCGAGCGAATAGACGAGGCCTGCCAGCATCACGACCACGAGCAGATCAATGACGGCGAAGAGTCCGATTCTGCCAAGATCACCGCGAATCAGGTAGCTATGCGCGTAAATGTACAACGCCTGCGCGATGTAGGCGCTGGCCGCTACCCAGCCAAACTTGACCGGAACCTGTGCCAGCAACCTGAGAAGCGAGCGCATTTCTTCAGCGGTAGCCTCGGCCATCGTCTTTCTGAGCAGAGGTTCAGCCTGCCGCAAAGCCGTAATCGCTGAAGGAATGCCGAGTCGGCTGAACGCTCCGGTAAGCACTGCGTACAGAGGCAAGGTGACCCAGAAACCCCACCAGAACGCAGACCACTCAGCCGCATATAACTCCCGAGCGCCTCGGGGTTCGGTTCCCGAGATAAAGAGAAATGCGTAGTAATTGAGCACAGGAAATACGGGCAGCGTCACTGCAGCCAGAACTGCCCCCAGCGAAAAACGACGTACGAGCCTCACAAACAGGCTAAATGCAGCTCGGTAAACGTACCTCTCCGCAACACCATGGATCATCGACGAGCCAGCGGGCGCACGGCCCTTAGTGTCATCTTTGGTCGACGCCTGATGCGAAGCGGACACCATCGAATGGCTGTTAAGCGAACGCCTCCGCGATTTCAAGGTTCTTTTCCATGATCGCGATCAGGTCATAATCTTTCGGAGTGAAGATGTGCTGAACCCCGAGCGCCTTTAGCCGGGCGAAATCGGATTCAGGTATGATTCCCCCGACCACAAGCGGAATCTCTTTCTCTGCTTTGTATTTGACGAGCGTCTTCATTAGTTGTTCTACGAGTTCGAGGTGAGAACCCGACAAGATGGACATTGCTATAAGGTCTGCATTTTCTTCGACAGCGGCGCGCGCGATCTCTTCAGGCGTCAGACGAATCCCTGAGTAGATTACATCAAAACCGACGTGCCGCGCTGCCACAGCAACCATCTCGGCGCCGTTCGAGTGCCCGTCGAGGCCAGGCTTGCCCAGTACGAATCGCGGACGGTGGCCGTGCTTTTCTTTGAACAGCTCGACATGCTTGCGCACCGACTGCACTCTGTCTTCACTGAGCGAAAGTTTCTGGCCTTCGACACCTGTCATTGGCCGATATTCTCCGAAAACATTCCGTAGCGCCGTCGCCCACTCACCGGTAGTCACAAGCGCTTTCGCGCAGGCAATGGAAGCAGGCATCAGGTTCACGTTGCCGCGCGCATCGGCTTCGAGCTGCGCCAGCGCTGCTTTTGCCTTTGCGTCGTCGCGCGTTTCGCGTACCTTTTTCAGATTGTCGAGCGTCTCGTCTGCAGCAGAATGATCGATTTTGAATATACCTTCGTCTTCACCGCCCAATAACGGTGAAGGTAAGCCTTCGGCATAAATATTGCGACCCACAACTTTGAGCTCGTTGGTCATGATCTTACTCATGCGCTCGGCCTGGCTCTTCACGAGCTGTGATTTCATATAACCCGATTTGATCGCCTCAACCGCACCGCCCATCGTCAGCACCTTCTCAATTTCTGCCTTGGCTTCTAAAATAAGAGCGTTCACTTTCGAGGCAATGACCGGTGAACCATCGAATAAATCAGGATACTCGAGCAGATCTGTCTCGTACGCGAGAATCTGCTGCAACCGCAGTGACCACTGCTGGTCCCATGGACGCGGCAATGAAAGCGCTTCGTTCCAGGCGGGCAACTGCAGCGCGCGACAGCGGGATTTTTGTGAGAGGGTGACTCCGAGCGTTTCGATGAGAATGCGCCAGGCGTTGTTTTCGGGCTGCTCTTCCGTTAAGCCAAGCGAATTAACCTGCACGCCGTAACGAAAACGGCGAAATTTTTCTGTTTTAACGCCGTAACGATTGAGCGTGATGTCATCCCACATTTCCCCGAACGCGCGCATCTTGCTCATCTCTTCTATAAAGCGCATGCCCGAATTGACAAAAAATGAAATGCGGCCCACCGCCTGTTCGAACTCAGCTTCGCTGAAACAATTGCGAGCTTTGATGGCATCTAGAATTGCAATGGCAGTTACCAGCGCGAATGACAGTTCTTGCACAGGTGTGGCGCCCGCTTCTTGCAGGTGGTAAGAACAGATATTCGAGGGGTTCCACTTCGGTGTATGCCTTACACAATACTCGTACATGTCGACGATCAGGCGTATCGAAGACTCGGGCGGAAATATATAAGTGCCCCGCGCCAGATATTCTTTGATAATATCGTTTTGCGTGGTTCCCTGTAACAGTGCTATATCCACACCCCGTTCTTCAGCGAGCGCGATATAGAGCGACAGCAACCACATCGCTGTGCCATTGATCGTCATCGACGTGTTCATTTTTTCGATGGGAATCTGGTCGAACAGCATGCGAAAATCGAGCAGTGAATTGATCGGTACACCGACTTTGCCAACCTCGGGGCGCGCCATCGGGTGATCAGAATCATAACCGCACTGCGTGGCCAGGTCAAACGCAATCGAGAGGCCGGTTTGGCCGCGCTCCAGCCCTTTGCGATAAAGGTCGTTCGTTGCGCGCGCGTTCGAATGCCCGCCATAGGTACGAAAGATCCAGGGTTCTTCGCGAATTGCGCCACCCTCTTTATTATAAATCTTGTGCGCTTCTTTTGCCATTTGTTATGGAGCGTAACGGAGGTCGAAACGCGGCGTCAAATATAGGTTGTCGATAGGCCGCAGGTTTTTGAGCCTCTGGCCAACCACGGCGTCAGATGGCTAGTTGCATCTTCAAAAAACGCACCATGTTAATGTACGCGCGGCGGCCCTCGTCGGTACGGCGAAAAAAGTGCGGTATGCCGTGTGGCAGCCAGTCGTAATAGTTCACTTCAAGATACGTGCCAAGCTGGTCGCGCAATTGCTCGACCCGCGATTTCGGGCACATAGGGTCGATCTGCACAAAATGCCCCTGCACGGGCTTGCAGATCGCGCGACCGCTGAGTTCGGGTAAGCCGCTACCGGTCAAACCGAAGCTATGGTGAAAGACAACGGGTGCCTTGATGTCGTCGCGCAAAGCGGCGTGCAAAGCAAAACCCCCTGTGAGACACTGGCCGATCAGCCCGATGCGGCCGGCATCGACACCGGGCAGGCGCTTCACGTGGTCGATGAGCTCAAAAACTTCTTTCACGCCCTGATTGCCGGTCTGGTTGGTCAGAAAAGCTGCATCAAAGAACATGCGCAAACAATAGCGCGCAGCACCTTCGTCGCTGAAGAGGTCGGGCACCACAACAGTAAAACCTTCACCGGCGAGCAATTTGGCTGTTTCAAGCTGTGTTTCACCAACACCAGTCAGGTCAGGCAAAAAAATGACGGCGGGCGATTCGCTCGCTGCCGCCCTAAAAATGTGTGCAGTAATGCTTCTGTTACTGAGATCGATCTGTTCGGCGGTATGCATCGATTAGCTAAACTCGGGCGCGCGACAGGGTGTCGATTGCTTCACCGCAGCTCAAGGCAGCATGCCCGGCAAAGCCCAACCGATTTCATGCGGTATGGCTGGTGCCCGCTCAATGTTATGCTCGATCATTTCATGAAAAACCGTGCCCATGATAAAACCATCGGTCAATCGCGCCGCTTCGCTCGCGTGTACCTTGTCTTTGATTCCAAAACCGACAACCAACGGCACCCGCGTTGCGCGCCGTATGGCCTTGATCACAGGCTTCAATGGTTTCAGAGTAAAATTCTTCTGCCCGGTAACACCTTTGTACGAGACCAGATAGATAAAACCCTGCGCATCGCGCGCAATCTCTTGTATTTTTTTCGTCGGAGTTGTAGGCGTCACGAAATCAATCCACGCAACACGATTCAACACGTCTGCGAGGCCTTCCCGCTCGATGATGTATTTCTTCTCATCGTACGGAATATCGGGTATAATGACACCCTGAACGTTACACTCGTAGAGTTTCTCGAGAAGGCTCTTGAAACCTGCCTGGTAAAAAATATTCGCATAGCTCATGATCGTGAAGGGAAAAGCCGGAAACTTTTTGTGTAACTTCTGCAGCATCGAAAGCACGTCGACGATTCTGAATTCGTGTTTCAACGAACGTTTGAAAGCCCGCTCGAGTGCGGGTCCGTCTGCGACGGGGTCGGTAAACGGCAGCCCGATTTCGACGGTTGCGGCGCCGCCTTCGATCATCTTGGTAATAATTTCAGAGGTGATTTTCGCATCCGGGTCGCCGTACGCGATGTACGGAATAAAAAGATATCCTTTCTGCTTCTTGCGCTCGTTGAGTGCGCGCGTGAACGGATGCATAGCGTACTCGCCGTCAGAGGCAAGCGGCGGCAAGCAAAAAATCTAGAGAACAAATTGCGTTAGTGCGCAGCACAATTCCAGATCAATCCTCGCGTTCAAGGTACGCGTCAAATACCCATGCAGATTCGAGATGGCTGTCGAGTGCGTAGATCCACCTGCCCTTTTTGCCTGAAACCGTCGTCAGCTCACCCGAGGTGCGCACCAAAAGAGTTTCACCGTCTTTCAGGCGGCGCACGACAGCACCTTCTGTCCTAGGCGTTGCGCGAAACTGCAGTTCGCGGGCTTTGACTTGCCGCACCGCTTCGGGGAAAAGCGCCATAAGCTTTTCAAAATCGAGATCGGCTGCGACGAGCGGTGAAGAACTCTTGAGCAGCGATGCGATTATTTGCCTCGTTTCTGAAGAGACCGGCGCTTCGAGCGCAAGCGCCTGCTGCACCACCTCACCTGCCCTGCCGCTATTCTCTCTCATGTCTGCGATGCGAACAAGCGCTTCGCGGCGAAAAATAATCCGCGGGTCGGCTGCCGCGATGTTGTTCATGAGCGAACCGAGGTTACTCTTCGAATTCACAGTAAATTCAGCTACTGCGTAGTGACCGAGCAAAATCGGACTTACCTCACCTGCTGCGAGGCGCTTCTGTGCAAAATCGCGCAGCTCACTCATTTTTTTCTGCGAGTAGAGGCGTTCCGCTTTCTCAAGCGTCGTCTCGCCGAAACGGTAGCATATAAAGACACCTGCGCCCGCGGCCAGCACGACAAACAGTGCCAGGCTGCCAAAACGCCTGATGAGAGTTTGTCGCGGGGGTGGAATGATCACAGCCATAGGGCTTCGTCCCCGCAGATCATGCCGTCAGTTTCAGCCAGCGGCTTTTGCGTTGCTTTTGGCCGGTTCTTCTGGCGTGCCGTTCTTGCTGAACTTGCTGATCGATTTTTGTATGGTTTCAATCTGTCCGAGCAACTTGTCGAGTTTGCGCGCCCGTTCATTCGGGTCTAGCACCGTCACCATGTTATCCTGAATGGATTGTGAAATATTCGACACCAGGCCTGAGATGCTCTGCAGCACACGGTCCGCTTCTTGCTGCCCTTTATCAGCGAGCCCTTTCAGAAAAGCGCGCTGCTCTTGTTCATGCGCTTCAGATGGATTAATCAACATTTCGAGCAGGGTCTTGCGCTCGTCAGGGGTGCTTTGTGTCATGCCGACCCCTGCGAGCACCAGTTTTTTCAGCACTTCGAGAACTCCCCCTTTGCTTTCGCGAATGAGCAGCTTCAGCATCTGGTTCTGCAGAACGGGGTTACCGATATGGTCCGATTCGTTCAGCTTCAGAAAAGTCTGGCCGAGCACTTTGCGGGTGATGTCTTCACCGTTGGTATTATCGATGACTTTGATATCGATACCGTCGCGCACATACTGCGCGACTTCATCTAGCGTGATGGTGCGCGAAGTTTCTGGGTCATAGAGCCGACGATTGGCGTAGCGTTTGATAATTTTCATATTTTCCTTGGTGCGTCGCACATCAGCCGACAACTTTAATATCGCGGCGCGCCGAGCTTTGCCCGTAACGACTAGTGCGATGCACGAAAAATGAGACGGTGCGTCAATATCTTTGATTATTTGGGTTCGGGACGCGACGCAGGAGCTCAAAACATCATTCGGTTTGACGCGTTGTCTGATTATTCGATTCTGGACAATGCACGGCAAAAAGACCAATAAGGCTGCCAAGAAGCGCTTTCGCGTAACAGCGACTGGCAAGATTAAGCGTATGAAAGCGGGTAAGAATCACATTCTTACCAAAAAGACCGCTAAGCGCAAGGGCAACCTTGCAACGGCAACCTACGTGCATGAAGCTGACGAGGGGCGTGTTCAACGCCTGCTCGGCATAAAGTAAGGGAACAGAGATGCGCGCCACCAACGGAACAATACACAAAAACCGCAGAAAAAAAATACTCAAACGCACGAAAGGCTTCAGGGCCGGTCGTCGTCGCCTGTACCGTACCGCGAAAGACGCGGCAATCAAGGCCGACATGTGGGCGTTTCGCGACCGCAAGCAAAGGAAGCGCCACTTTCGGGTACTGTGGATCGCACGCATCAACGCGGCCTGCCGCGAAGAAGGCATGAGCTACAGCCGCTTTATCGCGGGTGTTATTAAGGCCAAGGTCGGTCTCAACCGCAAGAGCCTGAGTGAAATGTCGGTTCTCGATCCTGCAGCTTTCAAAGAAGTTGTAAAGATAGCAAAAGCAGCCTGATTTTCATCGGGAAGCTACATAAAGAAGGCCCTTCGGGGCCTTTTTTTATAGCTTCCGGAAAAGATTTTCGAGTTCGGGAAACATCGTACGCATTCGCTCTTCCATTGCCTCAAACGAGAAATCAGGGGTGCTCACGATACTGCGTACCTGAATGCGAAAGGTCGCCATAAACGCTTCGGCGAGCGTCATTTTCAGACTCTGCAGGTATTCGGGTCGCATGAGCTCGCGAAAGAAAAGAATGATCATGTGCGCGAGTATCGACGGGTTAACCTTATGCACGTAACCACGGTCAATCCCCTCTTGAAAGAATACGTGTAACTCTTCTTCGTAGATGCCGTAGGTCTCGCGTATTTTCTCCCACAGGTGTGGCAGATTGTTGCGTAAGTCGGCGAGTAGCAGAAAACCAATGCCACCAATTTCGTGCAAGATCGCCGCAAACGTCAGCAGATAACGCTCTTCGTAAGGCAATGCCTTGTTGTGCAGAAAAAAGCGCGACGAGAGTATCTTATCTACTAGGTGATCGATGAAAAGCTCAAAGAGTTCATCCCGTGAGCGAAAATGCCGGTAAAAGGTCGCTTTGCTGATCTGCAGATACTGCACGATCGAATCCATGCTGTGAACGCTCATGCCATGCTCGATGAAATGCGGCATCAGCTGCGTCAGGTATTCGCTACGCACCTTCGGGTCGAGCTCGCGCGCCTTATCGAGAGGTTGGCGTCCCATTATTGCCTGGCCTGCAGACCTTCACCGAGTGCGCGCCGGTACAGCACCCAGGCTGGTACCATCGCTACAACCAGGCTGATAAGAACCAGAAAAGCGGCGAAGAGAATTTCTTGCTGCGTCAGTGGAAGCACGCTGATCGTCACCGAGAATAGTCTTAGCAATGTACCCTTGAGAGCCAGCGCCGCCAGAGCCAGTATGACGTAGCCTGCGACTAGTCCAGAAACGGTCAGCAAGAGGCTTTCTGCGACTAGCAGCAGGGCAATGCGCAGCGGCGACGCGCCGAGTGCGCGCAAAATTGCCATTTCACGGTAGCGCTCGGCCAGCGAAGCGTAGAGTGCAATAAAAAGGCCGCAAAGCGCGGTCAGCATCACCATTAGCGACACGAGCTTCAGAATATTTTCGGCATAACCCATCATGCTCCAGATTTCGCTCAGCACGACGCCGGGCAAGATTGCCGTTAATGGCTCTGCCGCATCTTCATTAATTTGTCGCATCAGCGGCAGAATATCGACAGGTTGCTTCACAGAAATGAGAAAGCTTGTGATCTTGTCGATTTTGACCGAAGGCATGCCCCGCTGCAGATTCCCGTCTTCTTTATGGTGCTCGCCATCGTGCGCTTCAGAAGCGTGCATATGCTCTATGCTCGCGAGTGAGACGTAAATTCCCTTATCCAGCGGAGTTCCCGTGGGTTCGAGAATGCCTTCGACAATGAACGGATTTTCATCGTGGTCGTGAATACCCTGAACGTCGCTGATACCGTGTGTCATCACGAGCTTATCTGAAATTTTGTAGCCGAGTTCGCGCGCTGCAGTGCTGCCAAGCACTGCCCGAAACCGTGCGAGGGTAAAAGCGCCTGCATCCATTCTTAATGGCTGCTGGTTGCGGTAGCGAAAATACCGTATGAAGTCGGGACTTGTGCCCACTACTCTGAATCCGCGATGGCTGTCGCCGATAGAAAGAGGCAGCGCCCAGGCTACTGCAGGGTGCTGCCTGTAACGCAGGTAGCTCGCGTACGAAACGTTGCTCGTCGGCGAACCGAGGTGAAAGAGTGAAAAAAGCAATAACGGAATCTGCCCCGAACGCGCGCCCGCAACGATGTGCGTACCGCTGACGGTCTGCGAAAAACCCGACCTGGCACCATCGCGCATTTTTTCAACCGACGCGAACAAGAACACGCTGAGAGCCACACTGAGAGCCGTCAACAGCGCAATCGTAAGACGGTGCTTCAGCGATTTGAATAGCAGCGGTATCATGCAGACGCCTTACCTTTCGCCTTGAGAGCTCGATTTATCTGTGCCAGATCGACAAACTGGTCAAAGCGTTTCTTATACCGCAAATCATGAGAGACGACAACGATAGTGGTCCCATGCAATTCAGCTTCTTTAAAGAGCAAATCGAGAAACAGCTTTGCGTTGTGGTCATCGAGTGCCGAGGTCGGCTCATCGGCGAGCACGATCGCCGCCCCGGCCGCCAGAGCACGTGCCGCCGCGACGCGCTGTTGCTGACCGTGGCTCAGTTTCGCAGCCGCAACGCCCGCATATTCGGCAATCTGCAGGTGCTCCATCATTTCGCCGATGCGGGCCCGGTCGGTTGCTTTACCCGCGAGATGAGGGGCGAGTGCGATATTCTCGAAAACCGTAAGGTAAGGGATTAGGTTGAACTGCTGAAAAATAACACCCATATTCTGCGCCCGAAACCGGTCACGCGCAGAAGAGCTGAGTGTCGACAGCGCTGTGCCAAGCACTTCGATATTTCCGCTGAAGCCCGCAAGCACGCCGCCGAGTAAATTCATGAGCGTACTCTTGCCGCAACCGCTGTCACCAGAAATCAGGGTATGGCTGCCGCGTGCTATGGCCAGAGATCGCAGATCGAGCACAGCACGACCGGCATAACCAAAACGCAGATCGTGTATATTGATTGCCTTTGCCGATGCCAAGCGTTTCATTTTCCGGTGTAGGGTTTTACTGATTCGCCAGCGACTTGAAACGACACAACGCCGAATTGCGACCTGATTGATTTTACTTTCAATTCACCAGATAAAACAACGGGCATACCCCAGGTAACGGGCGCTTTCTTTTTGCCTTTCATGACGACGTAGATCATCTGGTTCGCCGGCGGCGGTGGCACGTGAATGCAGGCCTGTGGGTCGGGTACCAGAAGAAAACGCCCAACGGATTCATAATCCATATCGTCGAGCGGCACCATAAAACCGGGAATGCGAATCGTCTTGCCGTTTAACTTCGTCAGCATATCAGACATCTTGCCCGTCTTCAGGTTGAAGCCTCTGAGCGTTTTCCAGCTGATTTCGGCGCTATCGCCCTCGGGTGCCGCGTTCACTGACAGAGTCGCGGGCAGCGCCAGCAGAATCAGCGTCAGAACAAAGTAGCGGGTCACTGCAGGCACGGCAGATTTTGCCGTAAGAAACAACCCTTGCGTCAAGCGTTTTCGGGGGCTGCGCTTAAACCATAGATCGTCAAAAAATCAGTCTTGCCTTTGACTGTCGCGCGACCGAGACGCTTCAACCCCTGCCCGGCCCCGCTGGCGTTGAAGACACTCTCGCTAACCAGAAGCGGCGCATGAAACTTCTTGCAAAGGCCTTCGATGCGCGACGCGGTATTTACGGTGTCACCGATTACCGTGTATTCCTGGCGGTCACGACTGCCGATATTTCCCGCGACGACCGGCCCTGTGTGTATGCCAATACCAATGCGGATCTCAGAAAGTCCACGCTGCGTAAATTCTCTGTTGAGCCCTTCGAGCTCAGAGAGCATATCTTTCGCCGAATTTAACGCTGCAACCGTGTGGTTCTCAATCGGCAGCGGTGCGTTAAAGACGGCCAGAATGGCGTCACCCACGTACTTGTTCACTATACCGCCGTGCCGCCGTACGCAGTCAGCCATTCTTTCAAAATACGTATTCAGCCAGTCGACAACCTCTGCAGGCGAGCGCGTTTCTGAAAACTGAGTAAACCCTCTGATATCGCTGAACAGAATTGTCGCCTCTACCTGCTCACCGCCCATCTGGTCGCCATGGCTCAACAGGTAATCGCGTACCCGAGGGTCAACGGCGCGACCGAACGAGTCATGGATTTTTTCTTTTTCGGCCAGGCTCGTGGCCATTTCGTTGAGACTTTGAGCGAGATCGCCAATTTCGTCGGTGGTGTCGACGGGCAACCGCACGGTAAAATCACCGCTGCGTATGGAAAGCGCAGCATTGCGCATGCGGCTCAGCGGACGACGTAATGAGCGCGCCAGCAGCGTACTCATAAAAATTCCGAGCAACACCAACCCGAAGATGAGCGCCACGCTCAGCAGGTAAGATGGCCGCTGCGCCTCAGGGGCGAGACCCTGCATGTTGATCAATCCCAGCCCCAGAATGAGTAGTGGCCCGGTCGCAACCGCCAGAACAAAAATCTCGAGGTTGAACCTCAGGGTCAATTTGCGAATACCCTGCACATGTTTAATGGTGTCACCCGGAAGCAGCTCGGGATAGAAAAAACGCCGGTTGACGAGACTTACGAGATAATAGTTCAGAACAAAGTTGAGCAAACCCGCGACGATCGAGATTCCGAACACGCGGGCAAATATCAGCGAACTCTGTGGAATGTCTTCTATGACGTATATCGTGCGCGCCAAAATCGTTCCCAGCATCCATCCCCAGAAACTGAAAAAGCCGATATTGAACGGCGCATTTACGACGCGACGCAGACCCAACGTATACTGCTCAGAATCTGCTGCGAGGCGAAAGACGCGATACGATTGCCAGTGCAGCGCATTCAGAATCAGCATCAGAATCGGAAACGGGAGAATATTCACCAGGAAATTATTGAGAGGCTGCTGCAATATGAGTTTGTTGAACTTCTCGTATTCGCTCTGTTCATAGATCAGGCTGCCGATTCCGAGGTTCAGCGCAGTTACGACAAAACCATTCGACAGAACCGGAATCAGATTGTAGAATGCCACCATCAGCCGGGCCGGCTTTTTTATCAAAGGTCTGGTACTCACGTCAGGTCACCCGCTATTTCTTTACGGTTGATTTCTTCTCTTCTTTTTCGCTTTCGAGCCGCGCCTTGTACGCTTCAATGCCGGTCTTCGCCTTAGCAGCCATTGCATCGTCTTTCACCACGACGGCCATGCGGCGCAAACCTTCGAGTAACTTGATCGCCATTATGATGTCACCGGTCGCCTTCGTTGAAATTTCGTATTTGTCGCGATAACGGTTAGAAGCGTCGAGCAGGTCGTCTTTGACCATCTGCACGAGTTCTTTGCGGTCATAGAAAAACTCTTCGCGCGGGTCGCGCTTCGACTGCACCTCGCGAAAGTCGATCATGTTCTTGCCGAGCGTTGCGCTCTTCGAATAAAGTTCGGGAAACGACCATAACCATTTCGTATTGGCCCCATATGCCTGTATCAGTTTATCGATCGCGCGACGAATATGCCGGTACAGATTAAGTCGCTGCTTCGGCGAAAACGGCGCAATCTTGTCGAGCTCGTCACGATTGAAATCGACGGCCTCGTCGATATCGCCTTTCACCACAGCGTCGAGATCAGCGAAAATCTTATAAAGATTCTTACGGGCATTGTCAAGAAACGAGTTGTTCTTCACCTGCATCATCTGTTCAGAAATTTCGTTCATTTCCATCTGCAGATTCACAATCTGCAACTGCTGTGCGATGTTCCCCAAATGAAAGAAAGGTTTGAGTTTTTTGTTCGTCGTCATCGCCTTTTTGTACGCGGCGAGTTCTTTTTCGTATTCAGCGATCTGCAGCTTTTGCTGCCCGATACGTTCGTTATAGAGCTTTTTGGTTGCCTGATCTACGGCCATAGGTTATTTTCGGCTATTTCGCGCCCTTGGCGCGAAAAATAGCGAAATTATGCGTAAGTATCGACGGTTGCCGCAGTACCGGTCGCTTGCGCGGGCTGGTCTTTTTGCACGGGTTCAACCTTGTTGATGGCTTCTCTTTGGGCAGCCTGCTGCGCCTCGTAGATAGCCGTCGAGGCCGATGAATTGGCGTTTTCTTCAATCCTCATGCGTTCAGTATACATGTAAACCAGCGCTGTCGGCGAATTTAGGTGGCAATTTCGAGACCGTCGATTCCGTGGGCCTCTAGAAACTCGCGGGTGACCCCCTGCGCTGCCAGCATCTGTGCCGTCACGTTCAAACGGCCGAGCACAAGGCGCAGCGGTTCAGACTGCCCGGCTTCTGCAATCCTCTTAATACCATCTTGAATGTGCTGCAAATTCGACTGCACGACACCCTGCGTCGCTTTGTTGACCAGCGAGGCCATGAGCCTGTTGCCGGCGAATGAATAACGCACTTCAGATTCAATCGCTGAGCGGCCGCCAGCAAGCGCGCTCAGCCTGCGGTAACCTTCGAAGCGGCCAAAATTTCCCTTCGTCTCACGAAAGTGAAACACCGTGTTCGCGATGTCGTATTCCACTTCTTGCTCTGACACCGCAGTGGTATTGATTACCGGTATTGAGGATTCATACCGAATCAGGTATTTGCGACTCTGGTGATCATGCCACAAAAGTTCTGTCGACCTGATCGACGGCGCAAACTCGGGATACCGAGCTGCGTCGAGGGTGAGACTCAAAACCGCCTCGAGCGGCGCGTCAACCTCGACGCGGCGGCGTACAGTCTGCAACTTCATCCCTGAGCTGCTGCAGTTTGCGGGTGCGACCCACTTCGAGTTTCCGCTTCGGGCAAGTGGTATCTGTTTGCCCGCGTGAAGCTGCCGTAGTCGTCGAAGCGCACACCGTATTTTTTCATTGCGGCGTGCGAATACCCAGCAGCAAGCTGGCGCAGATAGAATGGCTGGTTGACGATAAAGTGGTGAATGCCGTGCGTGCTGCCGAAATTGAAGCAGAACAATTGAAACGGCAGCATGTACCATGAGCGCGCCGTCATCACCTGGCACTGTTCGAGCAAGCCGACGCTCGCGTCGGGGTTAACGTCGCCGAAATAGTGCATGCTCGACGAGACGATCTGCAGCGAACCCTGACGAATAAAGTTCGGCAGACCGATGACGACTGCAAGAAAGTTAACCACCGTCATCACCTGTACAAATGTTGCATTTGCCTGAAAGCCGGGCTCGATGTATGGCATCGCAAGCAGGTAGGCATTGCCGTTCAAGAAGAGCAGCGATGTCGCCTGGTACATATACGTGAAGGGAAAAGCCGCGCGCGCCATTTCTGCTTTGCTGAGTTTCGGCGCAGTCTTGCCGACCCGGCGTGCATTGATAAGAAACGCAAGGCCCTGATCGAGCATCACGATAATGCGCTTCAGGCCCCATTTCATACCGTTGCCGATCATTTGCTCTTCAATGTCCGAGAGCTGGCCTGATTCTTTGTGGTGCAGCAGGTGAATTTTCTTACGGTAGAACGGGCTTGGGGTGTTGACCCGAAACGCCCACACGCCCCACATCATGAGTTTCTCAATCCATGTTTCTTTGAAGTAGAGAGAATGAATCAGGTCGTGTTCGAGCTCGTGCAGAAACGATGCGAGAATCGCGTTAACGACAATCACAGACCACGCCGGAGCAAGATCGAAAAAATAGAGCGCTGCCATGCCGAGCATGCCCGCGATTGACCCCAACCAGATGGAAAAACCGATCAGGTTCTGGTGGTTCAATATGGGAAAATGGCGCCGCAGATAGCGATCGGCCCTGCGTATCGAACTGCTGATGCGATTCACGCGTTCTTTCGCGCCGAGACTTATTGCTGGTATTTTTGTTGGCATCGAATTCTCCTTCGCTCAGAAATCTTTAAGCAACTTCTGCCATGCGGCGCTCGATTCGATCGGCGACCGCTCTGGCCATCGCATAGTCGTCGTGATCAGACGGGTGAAAACCCGGTTTCATGTATTCAACTATTGCCGGCAAGAAAGAAGACATGATGCCGCCGTTCTTACCTTCAGACATCGCATCTCGAAAGAATGCGAAAATGTCGAGATTTTTCGCCTGTGCGATGAGCGAGACGAAAGCTACGCTGATGACGAATGGTAAGAGCGTTGCACAGAACAGCATACCTGCGACGCGTAATGGATACGAATCGTCGACGTCTTGCAGAACGTCGAATGCCACGTGCTTGTGTTCGATTTCTTCGACCGCGTGCCACTGCATAAAGTCGAGCAGGGTTTGGTTGGTGATATGCTCCTCAAGGTAGCCCGAACTTAACCCATGCGCGGCCCAGGTCGCCGTGAAATGCTCGGCCGCCGCTGTGATCGAAAGTGCAAGCTTCGGGCCAAGAATCTTCGTCGCCTGCGTTTCGACAAAATCGAACATTGTGGATTTATACCATTTCAAAAACGGCTCGATATCATACTCATGGCCGAGCACTGCCTTATTAAAAGTCTCGTGTAACTTGCCGTGCTGCGCTTCTTGCCCGATAAAATTTTTCACGTCTTGCGTGAGGCCTGCGTCGTGAATCTGCGAGGCAAAATGTTTCACGCTGCGTATAAAGAAACGCTCGCCTTCGGGAAAAACCAGACTCATCGCCCCGAACATCATGCGTCCGAAATCGGACCGCGGTTTTTGCCCCACAAGCTCGCTAAAGGTCCACTGCGGCTTGCGCACGGGAATCTGTTCCGAGCGTTTGGTAGGCGTCGTGCGCATCTGCTTTTCGTTTAACATATTACCTCCGACGAGATTGCGATTGGGTGCTTAGTGCACTCATGTCAATCATGAACAATCCGTCAACTTTGTAAACGTGCACAAAGTTGAACAAGGTGTCAATTATTTTTCGATGATTCAATGCAGCGCATGAATTCGAGACTGCGGGAATCGTCTTGTCCGAGTGTTCAGAAATTTTGCTATGTCTTTGAATTCGCAAACATATTCAGAGTGCCAAAGGCACTCTGAATATGTTTGCATACCCCTAAGGAGAAAGAAATGCCACAATATGAAGGACTGCTAGATTTTACGATCACCGACGAAATGCAAGAGATGCTCGATATGGCGCACGAATTGTGCCGCAATGAGATTCTGCCACGCCGTGCAGAAATGGACGAGCACGAAAAATTCCCCACTGAAATCTTCAAGAAATTCGGCGAAGCCGGGCTCTTCGGCATCATGTTTGAAGAAAAATACGGCGGCCTCGGCCTGTCGCCGTTTCTGACCGTTCTCGCGATCGAAATCATGAGCGAATACTGCCTTGGCGTCGCAACGAGCGCAGGCGCCGTAAAACTCGGGGCACTGCCAATCGAGCACGGCGGTACAGAAGAGCAGAAACTCAAATACCTGACCCCGCTCGCGAAGGGTGAAAAAATCGCAGCGTTCGCGCTTACCGAACCCGGTGCAGGCTCTGACGTGCCCGCGCTCAAGACGCATGCGGTCAAAAAAGGCGATAAATATATTCTGAACGGCACCAAGCAGTGGATCACCAATGCCGGCATGGCAGACATCTACACAGTGTTCGCCATTACCGATAAGTCAAAAGGCCCGCGCGGCATCTCTTGCTTTATCGTCGAAAAAGACACCAAAGGCCTCTCGTTCGGCAAGCTCGAACAAAAAATGGGCATTCGCTGCTCGCACACACGCCAGGTCATCATGGAAGACATGGAAGTGCCAGAAGAGAATCTTGTGGGTCTGAAGCCAAACGTCGGCTTTATCCACGCCATCAAGACACTTATCTCTTCACGCCCCTTCATCGCAACGATGGGCACGGGCCTCTCACAGGGCGCCTACAAAGAAGCCGTAAAATATGCGCGCCAGCGTGAGCAGTTCGGCAAGAAGATCATCAACTTTCAGGCCGTGCAGCACATGCTCGCCGACATGACAACGAAGATAGAAGCGGCGCGTCTTCTTGCATACCGCGCAGCAAAATATTCGCTCAACAACCACCCCGAATCTGCACGTTACTCAGCGATGGCTAAACTGATGTCGTCTGAAGCGGCGGTTTCGATCTGCAACGACGCGCTACAGCTGCACGGCGGTTATGGCTTCACGAAAGACTACCCGATTGAAAAAATGTACCGTGACGCGAAGATTCTCACGATCTACGAAGGCACAAGCCAGATTCAGAAGAATGAAATAGGCTCGTACGTGATCAAAGATTCTGCGACAATGAAATAAGGCTGCTATGAGATGGGGGATTCTTAAAGGGGGTAAGGCATTTCGCAGAAATGCCGCAACCCCTTTAGAAGCGAAAATCCCGCCCCGGGATCGGGGCTAAATGAATTTCTTCAAGAAATTCATTTCCTCGATCGCGGGATATCTTGTGCTCTACGCACAGATAGCCGCAACCATCGGCCGCATCGCGGCCGATTTTTTTAAAAGCCGCTGGGCTCGTTTCAAGGGCCTGCCGTTTTCAGAACGTGCCTTCGCCGCACTCACCGTCGCGGTCGCATTTTTTACCTTTGTGCCCTGGCGAGGCTACCGCATTCGCTTCGGCGACGACGAACGTAAACACGGCATTTACAGCGACGACTTTGCTATCATACTATTAGGATGTCTCATCGCCACGATTGCGCTCATGTGGTTTCTTTTGCCTCGTGAACCGCGCGTGCTGCGCAAAGCGCAGGCATACCGCTACACGGGCCTCGTGATCGTCACGGTATTTGCCTTGTGGAACTTAATCAATCCGCAACGCATCGCGGCAACCAATGAAGCGAACTTCACCTGGGCCTTTTTTGCGTTTCTGGTCGTGACTTTTTTGTGGGTCGTATCAGGGGTACTGGGCAGCCGAAGCTAC
The DNA here is from genome assembly GCA_942492915.1 of uncultured Leptospiraceae bacterium. GTDB lineage: Bacteria > Spirochaetota > Leptospiria > Turneriellales > Turneriellaceae > Turneriella. The sequence goes on along the minus strand of OW818662.1, from coordinate 281,554 downwards.
GCCCAGTACCCTGACAAGATTTGAGTCGTCTCTGCTTCGGCCTGGCTGGCAGCTTTCGCTGTCTGCCCTGCGCCGGCTGAGCCTGCCCTGAGCCCCGTCGCAGGGCCCATTTCTCTTTCGAGAATCTCACGAAAGCTCGGCCCTTTCGGAACCGCAATGCTTACCTGATGGCTGGCCACCAAGTAAGCACTGGGCTTTCGCTGGTATTCGCGGGAGCCCCTCTGCGAGCTGCCTGCGGTTGCATTTGCAATCAAACGGGTGGTTACTGTTGTTGTTTTCATAGTCTCCGCAGAGACACCCGTTTGTATACCCCGACCGAACCCCTTTGGGCTCGGCTTCGTAGATTGTCGACGCCGATGTGAAAAACCTGAAGCTTTTCTTATCAACCTATGTGACATAATATAGTTAGACGTTTTAGGTGGCAATAAAAAAACGAAAAATTGGCTTTGGGTCATTTCTGATTTGCCGCGCTAAGCGCGGCAAATCAGAAATAGGTTAATGGCGCTATGCCGATTTGTGTAACGTTATAGCCGATTTTATAGAGTGCCTGCGCGTCGACGATTGACCGGCCGTCGAAGATGAACGCCGGTTTCTGCATGCTGGCATAGATTTTCGCGTAATCGAGCTCCGCATACTGTTTCCACTGCGTGAGAATGACAAGCGCATGCGCGCCTTCGACCGCTTCGTCGATTTTGTCTGTGTAAGTGACGGTCGAGTCGATACCCTTGAGGTCGACCTTCGCGTGATCGAGAGCCTGCGGGTCATGAATAAAAAGTTTCGCCTTTTCTTCGATGAGGCGCTTGCAGACATAGATCGCGGGCGATTCACGTGTGTCGTTCGTATCGGGCTTGAAGGCAAAGCCGAGAATCGCAATTTTTTTGCCAGCGACGCTGTTAAACTGTGTTTCAATCACCTGCGAGACAAAGCGGCGCATTTGGTAGTCGTTCATATCAATCACGGCCTGCCAATAATTGGCAACTTCGATCAAACCCTGTTGACGGCAAATGTAGACGAGATTTAAGATATCCTTCTTAAAGCACGAACCACCAAAACCGACGCTCGCCTCAATGAAGCGCGAGCCGATGCGCGCATCGGTCCCGATCGCGCGGCTGATCTGCTTCACCGACGCATTCGTTTTTTCGCAAAGTGCGGATATACTGTTGATCGAAGACACGCGCTGTGCGAGAAACGCATTCGCGACTAGTTTTGAAAGTTCACTCGACCACACATTGGTGAGCAGCACGCGCTCTGGTGCAACCCAGGCAGTGTAAAGACCCTTCACAGTTTCGGCTGCTGCCTTGCCACCTTCGGTCTCGGCGTGGCCGATCAGTACGCGATCGGGATTCTGCAGGTCTTTGATCGCCGTGCCCTCTGCAAGAAACTCGGGGTTCGACAAGACCTCAAAGCGCTTGTCATTATCTTGCGTGTTGACGATATTCAAGATCGCCTCTGCCGTTTTTACGGGCACCGTACTTTTCTCCACGATGATAGTGCCGGTCTTGCAATGCTTCTCGATGTCGCGCACGGCGAGCTCAGTGTACTGCATGTCTGCCGCCATGCCCCTGCCCTCGCCATATTCTTTCGTGGGCGTGCCGACGCAGACAAATACAATGTCAGCCTCAGCCAGCAATTGCGGATTTATCACTTTGAAGTGCAGGTTCTTGCCGCGTATCTTCTGCACGACCTCGTCAAGACCAGGCTCGAATACCGGCAGCTTTTCGCTGTTCCACGCGGCGATGCGCCCTTCGTTCTGGTCGGTCACAAAAATCTGCACGTCGGGGTTATGCAGCGCCATGACTGCCATCGTCGGGCCGCCGACATAACCTGCGCCGAGGCAGACGATTTTTCTATTTACCGACATTGTGCACTTTGGCTAAGCAAAATGCGAGGTAAACCGATTTGCATGACCCTAAACGGCCGTCCGTTTGGCTGCTCAAGCAGCAGAAATTCTGTGCCAATTTAAAACTATCGCAAATGTTTTCGTATCAGAACAACCTTTTCGCCGTCTATATACTCATACCAATCATCTTTTTCAATGGCCGAATATAGCGCAGCTGTGCAATCTGGTATGATTCTATCGTGCAACTCAATGACCATGATGTCGGTCTTCTCAATCCATTGTTTCGAATTATGGGAAAAGATAAACTTCTCTGCCCCTTCGACATCTAATTTGAGAATGTCGATTTTTTCAAGGCCAGAATCTTTCAGCAGCGTAGCAATATCCGTTGCTTCAATGTCGAATTTTTCGCCATTTGCGGCTTCTTCAACTCCAAAACCCCACTTTCCTGTACCGCGGTCGACAATTTTCAAAAAAGCCTTTCGATGCCACAAGCCAGCATGCACTCTGGTGACTTCTGATAATCTGCTGGTATGGCGTTCCAAAACTTCAAAATTTGATCTTTCGGCCTCGACAGCGATGATCTTTGCACCGGGATATTTGGTCGCGTAGTAAAGCGTTGAAAGTCCGGTATAGGCTCCAGCATCGATGATCAACTTAGGCTTTACCTTAACAGGTAGAGCGAACTCCCGGAGCACGAATATGCTCATGAAAACTTCCTGATCGGATGTGCCCTTGCGTATTATCAATGGACGAAATTTAAAAGAGTAGAGCCTGATCGCAAGAACTGTTACCATTCTCAGTACAAACCAAATCAACCCCATGGGAAAGAGGCGCTTGATTACTTTCTTGCTTCTGACGCTTAAGCCCATTCGAGAACGGAAATTCCTGCTGTCACCGGCGTAAAGCGCCTTTTGCGACTAAAGACTGCAATCAATAGTCATCAAAATTGACGTAATAACCACCGAGACCTGCAGTGAGCTGTTGTCCGTGCGGCGATTTGTACTTATACCGCGCCCGTCTGATGACACCCCAAATGGTAGAAAGTGCTGCGACGAAACCGTATCGCAAGAGATCACGGAATTTGTCCATTTTTCCGAAACGATTTAAGCCGGCGCGATCCGCTCGATCATAATACTCGCGATACGAGATCATTAGCTGTGCGATGACGAAATGCTCCGCCGAGGCAAAGCGACTCACCTCGGTATATTTTGTCGCGATTTCACCTATGGGCGGCGCTCCCTTGAGAAAATTGCCTCCACAGGCATAGTGCTCAGCAAGGTTTTTCAGATCAGGGGTTATCCAACCAGAATGCGCGACCACATCGTAGCCTGGGTTTTTGGCAATGACGATATACAGTAGATTCTTCCATACCCATTTGCCCAGCGTCTGCACGGGAAAATGGATGAGTTTCACGTTAGGTATAGACTTAACCTGAGGAAAGTTACGCCTGCCCGCAAATTTGAGAAAATGATTCCCTTTGGTTATGCGACAATATCTGTTCTTGTAGAGTTTGCTGTGAAAAACACATTTGCCAACCTGGCTATCACTATACATTTCAAAGCGGCTGAAAAAATTGCGTTCAACTGTCTTCTCTGTCGGGCTCAGAAAGTAGTTGCGCCAAAGGTAACGCCATTCGACATCGGGATCAAGAGAGAGTATAGTCTCTCGTATTGAGCCAGCCTCACTAAATGGGAACTCATCGGCGTCTAAAGGGACAATCCATTCTGCTCCGTCGGCAATGGCCCGCTGAATAAGATCGTGGGTAATTTGTTCTTGCGGGTAACCAGGGGCGGTACTGTGCGACAAATGAATATCAAGGCCTTCTGCAGAGAGCGCGTTAACGATTTCGACCGTGCGGTCAGATGAGTTGTGGTTGCATATATACATGCGGTCGCAAAAAGAAAATGCGTGACGAATAAAAAGTTCAATAATTTCTTCTTCGTTTCTGATCATCGCAACGACTGCGATGTGGCACTTGTGTTCAGAGCCCTTCAGTTCTGATTTCCGAATATCACTCATTTTTATACTTTCCTTTAGACTCGTCTGAATGTCTTATCGCGAGAATCCGTGAGCCCGGCACCGCGCCGAGATGATCAATCTTTTCGGGGGCATCATGGAGCAATCCGCTGCAAAGCGACTAAGGGTAAACCGATTCATCGGGTTCGCCCGCGCTATTTTATTGACGGATGAAATACGAATCACGCTCGCTCGCCAGATGACAGCGGCGCCGCAGACACACTGGTACGCCGTCTACACGAGGCCCCGCTCAGAGAAGAAATTGCAGGGCGCCTTAAATAAACTTGGCATCGAGAGCTACTTACCGTTGCTGCGGACGCGTAAGAAATGGTCTGACCGTTTCAAGTGGGTCGAAGAACCTCTCTTCGCCTCGTACCTCCTGGTCAAAATTGAATTTGACCAGCAATCCCTCAGCGTGCTGAAAATACCTCAGGCAATTCATTTTGTTACGACAGCAGGCAATCCTGCGATCATTAGCGATGCAGATATGGACCTTCTCCGCCTTGCAGTAGACAACTTCGCCGAATCACTGATAATTCGCGACACGTCGGTGCTTACGGCTGGCGAAACAGTGCGCATTAAAGAAGGCCCGTTTGCCGGCAAAGAAGCGGTAATTGAGCGCATTCAGGGCAAGGCTATGGTGGTCGTCGCTTTTCCCGGGCTGAATAAGTCGGTGCAGGTTGAGATACCGGTGGAGCAGCTCGGCAAACTGTAGGTGCCTGAACGGGCCCATAGTCTACGGGTCAAAAATTGTTGTCAAAACGTCTAAATTCCGCCATCTGTTCAATCGTTGAACACAGCCTTCTGTGCTCATATCAAAGAATCAGTCTGTGACTGACCCGGCGAAGCTGTATTTTTAGCAATCACAGGCGGCTGATGCCGCCTGTGATTGCCTTGCTATGACCGACGAACTGCAACATAAGATCTTCAAGACGATCGCGGCGCACCCGCAGATTAACCAGCGCGAGCTGTCAGAGCACCTGGGTATCAGCCTCGGTAAGGCGAACTATTGCCTCAAGGGCCTCATCGAAAAGGGCTGGGTGAAGGCGCAGAACTTCAAGAACAACAAAAATAAACTTTCGTACGCCTACCTGCTTACCCCCAGTGGCATTGAACAAAAGGCGAGCGTGACCATTCGCTACCTCAGGCGCAAGATGGAAGAGTATGACCAGCTCAAGGCAGCGGTCGAAGAATTAAAGAAAGAAGTCGAATTGCAAGAGACAGCATGAAAAAGGTCGCGCTCATCACCGGCATTACGGGTCAAGATGGTTCTTACCTCGCCGAGTTTCTGCTCGAAAAGGGTTATGAAGTGCATGGCATCAAGCGCCGTGCATCGTCATTCAATACGCAGCGTATCGACCATGTCTATCAAGACCCGCATATTGATAACCGCAACTTTGTACTGCACTATGGTGATCTGTCTGACAGCAGCAACCTGATGCGTATCGTGCAGGCGACGCAGCCCGATGAGATCTATAACCTCGGCGCGCAGAGTCACGTGGCGGTGAGTTTTGAGAGCCCTGAATATACGGCGGATGTAGATGCGCTCGGGGCGCTGCGCTTGCTTGAGGCGATACGAATACTCGGCCTCGCAAAAAAAACGAAATACTACCAGGCGAGCACGTCAGAACTCTACGGCCTTGTACAAGAGATACCGCAGTCAGAGAAGACGCCCTTCTACCCCCGCAGTCCGTACGCTGTGGCAAAGCTCTATGCTTATTGGATCTCGGTCAACTATCGTGAGGCGTACGGCATCTATGCCTGCAACGGCGTTTTGTTTAACCACGAATCACCGCGCCGCGGTGAAACATTTGTGACGCGCAAGATCACGCGCGGCCTCGCGAATATTGCGCAGGGCAATGACACATGTCTCTATATGGGCAACATCGACGCGCTGCGCGACTGGGGCCATGCGAAAGATTATGTGCGCATGCAGTGGCTCATGCTGCAACAAAATACTCCTGAGGACTTTGTCATCGCTACGGGCCAACAGATTTCGGTGCGTCGTTTTATTGAAAAGTCGGCGGCTGCACTAGGTCTAGAACTCGAATGGCAGGGCAGCGCTGAAACAGAAATTGGCAAAGTCATATCGGTATCGGGAGAAAAAGCGATCGCGGTCAAGCCCGGCGACGTGATCGTGCGTATTGACCCACGGTATTACCGGCCAACCGAAGTGGAAACGCTGCTCGGTGACCCGGCAAAGGCAAAAAACAAACTCGGCTGGGTGCCCGAAATTACCCTCGATGAAATGATTACCGAGATGGTTGAAGCTGACCTCAGCCAGGCAAAACAAGTTTCGTTGCTGCGCAAGCACGGCTACTCTGCGCCTTTGGCGGGTGAAAACTAAATGCGTAAAGACGCAAAAATTTACATCGCCGGCCACCGCGGCATGGTCGGGTCAGCAATCTGGCGGCAGTTAGAAAAAGCGGGCTACAGCAACATCACTGGCCGCACTCACGCAGAACTTGACCTGACCGATTCAAAAGCGGTATCAGATTTCTTCGCGAAAGAAAATCCACACTATGTTTTTCTGGCTGCCGCCAAGGTCGGTGGCATCATCGCCAACAACACCTACCCTGCCGAGTTTATAACGCAGAACCTGCAGATACAGACGAACGTGATTGATGCCGCTTATCGGCACAAAGTCGAGCGCCTGCTGTTCTTAGGTTCGAGTTGCATCTATCCCAAGCTTGCGCCGCAGCCACTAAAAGAAGATTACCTACTGACCGGCCCGCTCGAGCCGACGAACCGGCCGTATGCAATCGCTAAGATAGCCGGCATCGAAATGTGCTGGAGCTATAACCGGCAATACAAGACCAAATTTCTCGCCGCAATGCCGACGAATCTCTATGGCATCGGCGATAACTACCACCCAGAGAACAGCCATGTGATACCGGGGTTAATCCGCCGGTTTCACGAAGCCGTGCAAAACGGTAGCCCTTCGGTAACGATTTGGGGCACCGGCACGCCACGGCGCGAGTTCTTGTTTGCCGATGACCTGGGCGAAGCGTGCGCGCATGTGATGAATTTGCCGGAAGAGACATTTGCGCAACTCTGCGCGCAAGATCGCAATGATGGGGTGCCGCCGGTGCTGAATATGGGTTATGGTGATGATGTCACGATTCGTGAGTTGGCGACGATGGTGGCAGAGACTGTGGGGTTTAAGGGCGAGATATTGTACGATACAAGCAAGCCAGATGGTACGCCGCGTAAGTTGATGGCTAGCGCTGGACTAATCAAGCTTGGTTGGCAGGCGAAGACGGCGCTTCAATCTGGGCTTAAGAGCGCATATGCCGACTTTCAGTTAGCGCACAACGGTGAGGCCATGAAATGAACCCCGTCAAGAACGATGAAGAATGGGATGAAATTATTGAGCCGAAAGGCCGTTGGTTTGACTTGCGACTCGGTGCCCTTTGGCGTTATCGGGATTTAATTCTGCTTTTCGTCAAGCGAGACTTCGTCGCCGTCTATAAGCAGACAATTCTGGGCCCGCTATGGTATCTAATTCAGCCCTTGTTCTCAACGCTCATTTTCACCGTAATCTTTGGGCGTATCGCGAATATACCCACCGACGGTGTTCCACAATTCTTGTTCTATTTGTCTGGCATAGTTTGCTGGAGCTACTTCGCTGATTGCCTGACAGCAACCTCAAACACCTTCGTCGCTAATGCGGCGATATTCGGCAAAGTCTATTTTCCACGGCTCGCGGTGCCCGTGTCGATTGTGATGAGCAATCTAATCAAGTTCACCATTCAAATCTCACTTTTTATCTGCTTCTATATTTATTTCGGCCTGCAAGGCGAAACGGTGCGGCCGACGCCGTACTTGGTCTATCTGCCGCTGCTCGTGATGCAAATGGCGTTACTCGGTTTAGGTTTCGGCATTCTTGTGTCGTCGCTCACGACGAAATACCGTGATCTCAATCTACTCGTTACGTTCGGTGTTCAGCTGTGGATGTATGCCACGCCGGTTGTGTATCCGCTTTCGCAGGTGCCTGAAAAATACCGCTTCTTATACCACCTAAACCCAATGGCAGACGTCATAACTAACTTTCGCGCGATCACTATGGGTGTCGGCAAAATGCATGCGCCAGACATGCTGGTAAGTTGGGCGGTAACTGCGGCCGTATTATTTCTCGGCCTCGTGATCTTTACGCGTGTCGAAAAAAGTTTTATGGACACCGTTTAAACAAGCTTTTACAAATTCGGTTATCCTTAAAAATGTCATCAGTCATCAAAGTTGAAAACCTTTCGAAAGAATACAGGCTTGGCGCGATCGGCCATGGCATGTTGTTCAAAGATTTGCAGTCAGGCTGGGCGAAACTTCGGGGAAAAGAAGACCCGAATGCGAAGGTCTTCGCGTCGGAGAAGGCACCGGTTGGAAAGTTTCTCGCATTGAACAATATATCTTTTGAAGTTAAACCCGGCGAAGTTCTGGGCGTCATTGGCAGAAATGGTGCGGGAAAATCGACTCTACTCAAAATTCTTTCACGAGTGACATCGCCGACGCGTGGCAGCATCTGTCTCCGTGGTCGGGTTGCCAGCCTGCTCGAAGTGGGTACGGGGTTTCACCCTGAGCTGACGGGAAGAGAGAACATCTTTCTTAATGGCGCAATTCTGGGTATGACCCGCCGGGATATTGCCGGAAAGCTCGATGAAATTATTGAGTTCTCAGGGGTTGCAGCCCACATCGACACCCCGGTAAAAAGATATTCTTCGGGCATGTACGTACGCCTGGCCTTTGCCGTTTCGGCGCACCTTGAGCCAGATATACTTGTTGTCGATGAGGTTCTGGCGGTGGGCGACGCAGAATTTCAGAAGAAATGTCTTGGAAAAATGAAAGACGTGAGCACCGAGAGCGGCAGAACGATTCTGTTCGTGAGTCACTCACTCGACGCGATCAGAAGAATCTGTACGAAAGGATTATTGCTCGAAGCCGGGCAGATCATTGCTCACGGGAATGCCGGCTCTGTTATCAATACTTACAAGCAGCGTATCAGAACACGCGAAAATTATGGCGACGCTGCAAAATCTGACAGATTGAATCGCACAAATGGTAGTGTTCAATTGGAGAAGGTTTCCGCATTCTCTGGCAACGGAAGAAAAACGTGGAGTTTTCGCCACGGTGAAAATGTGCTTCTTCGGGTTGACTGGAAGGCCAAAATGCCCGCAGAAGGTCTCGGCATCTACGTGGCGATAATTTCACCAGATACCGGAAATATTGTGACAAATTTCAAGGAAGTTGTTCAGAACAAGCGAATAGTCTCTGGTGCATCCGGAACCATTGAAGTCCTTATCAAATCGATTAATCTTCGGGCGAAATATTACCGCCTGTACATCGCCATTGCAGACAAGGCTTTCAGAAACTATTTCGACGTATTGGACGAAAATGTTGGGCTGCCTGATCTGGAGATTCTGCCCTACTCCAAAGACCCGCATCTCGCATTCGGCTATTTTGATCTCGACTCAAAAATCATGGCAATCAAACGGAAATAAAATGCTCAACAAAAAATCTATTCTCGTCACCGGTGGCACCGGTTCATTCGGCAAGAAGTTCATTCGAACTGTGTTTCAACGGTATCCCGATGTTAAACGGGTAGTCGTCTACTCGCGCGACGAACTGAAACAATTTGAAATGCAACAAGAGTTCCCGATTGAAGAATACCCGCAGATTCGTTTCTTTATCGGCGATGTGCGCGACAAAGAGCGGCTTGCACGGGCGCTTGAAGGTATCGAGTTCGTCATTCATGCTGCTGCCTTAAAGCAAGTACCTGCTGCTGAATACAATCCGTTCGAAGCGATTAAGACCAATATCATGGGTGCGCAAAACGTCATCGAGGCTGCGATCGACAAAGGCGTGCAGAAAGTTGTGGCTCTCAGCACCGACAAGGCGGCAGCCCCGATCAATCTCTATGGTGCAACCAAACTGGCATCGGACAAACTATTTACTGCGGCGAATAATTACCGAGGTAACCATGACATCACTTTTTCGGTCGTTCGATATGGCAATGTCATGGGAAGCCGGGGTTCGGTAATTCCATTTTTTCAGCAGCACAAGGCGAAAGGGTTCTTGCCGATTACGCACGAAGACATGACACGATTTAATATCACACTCGAAGATGGTGTTGAGTTGGTCTTTTTCGCGCTGGCGAATATGTGGGGCGGCGAGATCTTTGTACCGAAAATTCCCAGCTACCGAATTATGGATGTTGCTGCAGCCGTAGCCCCGGGAATCGAAACGCGGGTCGTCGGAATCAGACCCGGCGAAAAGCTGCATGAAGAGATGATTACCGAAACAGATGCACTCAGTACGATAGAGTTTGATAAGTATTTTGTTATACTGCCATCGTTCAAGCCGGCGTGGAGCGTCGAAGAATTTGTCAAACATTTCAAAGGAAAACCCTGTAAAATGGGATTTCGCTACAACAGCGGTGAGAACACCGAATGGCTGTCGGCAACGCAACTTCGCGACCTGATCGCCCAACACGCAACTGCCTGACCGAGCGATACATGCAAAAGATTCCTTACGGACGCCACAACATTCAGCCTGAAGATATCGAGGCTGTTCGTCAGGTGCTCGAATCGGATTTTCTCACACAAGGGCCAAGGGTAAAAGAATTTGAAGAGGCATTTGCCTCTTATGTCGGTGCAAAATTTGCTGTTGCGGTGAATAATGGCACGGCGGCTCTGCACCTTTCAGTAATGGCGCTGGGTTTGAGATCCAGACAAAAAGTCATTACAACACCCATTTCATTTGTGGCCACAGCCAACTGCGTTCTGTATTGCGGTGCAGAGGTTGTGTTTGCTGATATAGATGAAAATACAGGTTTGATCGATATTGAATCAGTCAAAACCTTGCTCGAAGCGTCACCAAAGGGAACCTATGCGGGCATCATACCGGTCGATTTTGCCGGCCTGCCGGTCGACTTGGAAAAACTAAGGGCCCTTGCTGACGAGCACCAACTATGGATTCTTGAAGATGCATGCCACGCCCCCGGTGCATATTTCACCGACAGCAAAGGCGTGAAACAGCAATGCGGAAACGGTAACAATAGTGATGCGTCCGTTTTTTCGTTTCATCCGGTGAAGCACATTGCTACCGGCGAAGGTGGTATGGTCACGACCAATTCTCTAGAACTATATGAAAAGCTTCTGTCACTCCGTACGCATGGCATTACACGCGATGCGACCCATTTCTTGAACAAAGCAACCGATATTGAACAAGGTGGCTGGTACCATGAGATGCAAAGCCTTGGCTATAACTACCGCATGCCAGATATTCTCGCAGCGCTTGGCACTTCACAACTGCAGCGCGCCGATGCCGAACTGGCAAAGCGCAGAGCAATTGCGGCCCGGTATGACGCCGCCTTCAGCGCGCAAGGTTCACCTGTGCGTCCCTTGATTGCGAGCAACCTGGCGAACGGACACGCTTATCATCTTTATGTTGTGAAGACTGAAAGCAGAGCAAAGTTGTATGATTATCTGCATCAAAACGGCATTCTGGCACAGGTCCATTATATACCGATTCACCTTCAGCCCTATTACCAACAGCTCGGCCACAAGGTAGGCAAATTGCCAAAAGCAGAGGAGTTCTATCGGAGAGTTATCAGTTTACCGATGTATGGTGGACTCACTTCAGACATGCAGGATCACGTGATTCGAGTAATTGAGGATTTTACCTAAATGGCGAATAAAGTCGCAATTATTCCAGCCCGAGGCGGAAGTAAGCGAATTCCCAGAAAGAATATAAAAGAGTTCAATGGCAAACCCATGATTGCCCACTCCATCGACGCTGCTCTCACCTGCGGCCTTTTCGATCAGGTTGTCGTTTCAACCGATGACAGTGAAATCGCGCAAATCGCACGGCAAAACGGAGCCTCGGTACCATTTGTGAGACCCGCTGATCTTTCGAATGATCTTACACCTACGATACCAGTTATCGCCCATGCAATTGAATGGCTGCAAGGCGAGGGGCACACTGTTGATGCAGCTTGCTGCATATATGCAACCGCCCCATTCATACAAAAGGACGATCTAATCGCTGCATCGAAACTCTTTCAAACGGGCAAATGGGATTATGTCTTTTCAGGAACCTCATTTGCATTTCCCATTTTTCGATCATTCAAGAAACTACCGGATGGCGGCACTGAAATGTTCTTCCCTGAACATTTTAATACACGTTCGCAAGATTTGCCAGAAGCATATCACGACGCTGGCCAGTTCTATTGGGGCAAAACCAGCGCCTGGTTGACTGGTATCCCTATTTTTAGCCCGAACGCGACTTTTATTACGTTGCCCAGATGGCGCGTGCAAGATATTGATACCACCGAGGACTGGGAACGCGCCGAAAGAATTCTAAATGCAATGCCCTTCTCTTCATGAAGAAGCAAATTGCGATCTTTACGGAAGCTACCTCCACAACGGGCTTGGGACACTTCACGAGGTGTGTGGCGCTCGCAGAGGTATTGTCTGAATCAGGCAGTGAAGTTGTTATGCATGTCATTTCGGACGACATGCCACTACCGAAGGCATCTGATGGCTTCCAGATAGTTGCTAGAGATTGGAGGCGCAATTTCGCCCTACCGGCATATAATAACGAAAATGCCGAAACAATTTTGTTTATAGATTCGTACCTCGCCGAGAAGTCTGTCTATATGAAATTGGCTGAAACTGTGTCGAAGCTCTATTGCTTCGATGACTTTAATCGACTACTATACCCTCCACCTGCCAAAATTATTAATCCCGGAATTGGAGGGAATCTAATTGACTACAGTGCGCAAGCCGCTGCCGTAATGACCGGGGTAGAATACATTCTGTTACGCAGACCGTTTCGCGAAAAATTCACAATCCCCAAGATAAGACCGAACCTTCAGAATATGATTGTTACTCTGGGAGCTGAAGACCGTTGGAATATCACGCCGCAAATTATGCAGCTTCAACCAAAGTTTTGGCATGGAATCGAATTACATGTTATTATTGGGCCGGGATTCATGAATAAAGCTGAGATTCGTCGCTTAAAGACCGACGGCATTCATCTATATGAAAGTCTCTCTGCACAGGAGATTCAGCACCTGATGATAGGTAGCGACTTAGCAATTACCGCGGCAGGGCAGACAACAAATGAGCTAGCCCGCTGCGGCGTGCCGATGATCATACTTCAGGTCGCTGAAAATCAGCGTATGAATGCACATGGCTGGATGCGGGAAAATATAATCGCGGAATATTGCGACAGAGCAGAGGACGCGGTGAGGTTTTTGATTACACAAGTCGAGAAGTGTCGCTCTGTTGACTCGAGGCAAAGAATGCGGCTCGCAACCCCTGAATCGATTACAGCTGGCACAGGCTACACATCACTAGTCGCATGAAGATCACCGTTCTATCGGACCAACATTCTTGGATTAATTCAAGGATGGTCACTTTTCTGAATGCTCTAAAGAACTTGCACCACGCCGTACAACATATTCATACCGTAGATCAGCTTGAACATGGCGATTTGTGCTTTGTGTTGAGCTTTTCATCCATAATCAAGCCCGAAATGCTATCATTGAATAAACATACCATTGTAATTCACGAAAGTAATCTGCCAGAAGGAAAAGGTTGGTCACCGTTGACTTGGCAAATAATTGAAGGGAAAAACCGGATACCAATCACACTATTAGAAGCATCTGCTGAAAAAATTGATGCAGGCAAAGTTTACTTGCGTGACCACATGGAATTTTCCGGTCATGAGTTGGTGGAAGAATTACGGGACACCCAAGCGAGGGTGACCTTCGAATTATGTCTCAAATTCTGTCGCGAATACCCTCGAATTATTCAAACAGGCGCAGAGCAAACTGGTAAGTCTAGTTATTACAAGAGACGAACGCACGTAGACTCTCAACTCGACGTAAAAAAAAGTCTCGAAGAGCAGTTCGACTTACTTCGAACCGTAGACAACAATAAGTATCCGGCCTATTTCGAAATGCGCGGCCACAAGTACTTGCTGAAAATCGAAAAGACAGGGGCTATATCCTAATGAAATCATTACTAGTTTTTGCCGCACACCCAGATGACGAGATTCTAGGTTGCGGGGGCACTCTCGCCAGACTGGCTCAACAAGGCTACTCTATCCATATTATCATTATGGCTGAAGGCGTAACGAGCAGGGAACCAAAGCGGAACAGAGAGCAAAATGCCGAAACTTTGAGTGAACTTAATCAAGCTGCCCAACACGCAGGCAAGCAGGTAGGGGCAACCAGCATCGAGCTGCTCGCATTCGCTGATAACCGCATGGATAGTATAGACATGTTGGACGTCATCAAGGTCGTTGAAGATCGTATTGCTGCTTATAAACCAGAGATTATTTTTACACATTTCCCAAACGACTTGAATATTGACCATCGCATTACCGCGGAAGCAGTAATGACCGCCAGCCGCCCGTTGCCCGGCCTCAGTGTGCGGGAGATTTTCTTTTTCGAAACACCGTCAAGCACCGAATGGCAAATGCCCTATTCAAGCAGCGTCTTTCTACCCAATGTTTACGTCGGTCTCACCGAGCAAGATTTGGCTAAGAAACGGGCAGCATTGAAGATGTACGCGTCTGAAATGAGGCCGTATCCACATGCCCGCTCTTATGAAAGCGTCGATGCATTAGCTCGCTGGCGCGGCGCTAATTCTGGAAATCACGCAGCAGAAGCGTTTATGCTCGCACGCCGGCTCTGGTAATATGCGCAGAAAAGTATTCTTATTAACATCGCGAGTATGGAACGAATGGATCGCCGAAGATAAAGAGCTATTGGAAATTGCAGACGTCCGATTGATAACGCAGAAGTCAGCTTTTTCTACGGAAATTATATCGGCAGAAAGACCGGTGTACGTATTTGTACCTCATTGGTCGCACATCATTCCAGAAGAGCTAATCAGACAAACTAATGTCATCATATTCCATATGACTGACTTGCCTTACGGACGTGGAGGCAGCCCCCTTCAGAATCTTATTATCAGGGGGCATTCGAAAACCAAGATTTCTGCGATAAGATGCGTCTCAGAAATTGATGCGGGCCCCATTTATCTGAAACGCGAACTAAACCTAGACGGTTCAGCCTACGAAATTTTTCGACGAGCATCTGTAATCATCAAAGACATGATAATTGAAATACTTCGCAAAGATTTGGAGCCTGTTCCGCAGCTTGGTGAAATTGTTCAGTTCAAGCGGCGCAAGCCGGCAGAGAGTGATTTGTCATGTTTAAATGCGAATGAGCTTTCAACAGTTTACGATTTTATTCGCATGCTTGATGCACCAGATTATCCAAGATCCTTCTTGAAACTGGGTAACCTTCGAATCGAGTTTTCCGCTGCACGCCACGGCACCAACATCGTTCAAGGCAATTTTGAAATCAAAAAGGAAGAATCGCATGATTAATATCGCAGACCGCGGCATATCAAATGGAAACCGGCCTTTCATTATAGCTGAAATGTCGGGAAACCATAATCAATCCATCGAAAAAGCACTTGAAATTGTGGACGCGGCGGCGGCCTCGGGAGCCCATGCCCTAAAAATTCAGACTTATACGCCCGACACAATGACCATAGACAAGAATGATGGCGAATTTTTCATAACTGATCCCAATAGCCTTTGGAAAGGTGAATCTCTATACAACCTGTATAAAATTGCGCATACACCTTGGGAGTGGCATGCACCTATTATCGCCAGAGCTCAAGAAAAGGGCATCATCTGTTTCAGCACACCATTCGATTTGACGTCTGTCGATTTTCTGGAAAAGCTCAATGTGCCTGCATATAAGATTGCATCATTTGAGAATATTGACCTTCCATTAATAAAGCGTGTTGCCCAGACCGGCAAACCAATCATTATTTCAACGGGTATGGCGAGTGTTGCCGAAATACACGAAGCCGTTGAGACGGTCAGACAAACAGGAAATGACAAACTCGTGTTACTGAAATGTACGAGCACTTACCCCGCCACACCCGAAAGTAGCCATGTACTGACTATACCGCATATGCGGCAGCTATTCAATTGCCAAATCGGTCTGTCTGACCACACCATGGGTATCGGCGCCGCCCTAGCCGCCGTAGCCCATGGAGCAACTGTTATCGAGAAGCATTTCACAATACGCCGGGCAGATGGTGGTGTCGATTCTACTTTTTCAATGGAACCCATGGAGATGGCATCTCTGGTAGTCGAATCTGAGCGCGCATGGCAGTCATTAGGTCATGTGAGCTACGGGGTAAGTGAAAAAGAAAAAGCGTCGCTTATTTTTCGAAGATCATTGTATGTAGTTAAAGATATGGTGGCAGGTGAAGCATTCACAGCTGAGAATCTTCGGGCAATAAGACCCGGATATGGTCTCTCACCAAAATATCTGGACAGAATCATGGGAAAACACGCTAACAAAGCCGTAAAACGTGGCACAGCGGTAAGCTGGGATCTAATCGGATAGCTATCAGGAGTTCTTCTGAAATTTGGAGTCGCAATCGTCGGTCTAGGGGCCATTGGTCAAGGTTACGATTATGACGCTCCTTTGGAAAAAACTGACCGGGTATTGACGCATGCTGCTGCCTTCAGCCAGCATTCAGGTTTTACCCTACAAGCAGGTGTCGATCAGTCTGCCGATGCGCGAAATAGATTCGAAGCGAAATTCGGCGTCCCCGCATTTAGTAATGTCGATTCAATTCAGCATCTTAAGCCGCATGTGATGGCGGTTAGCACACCAACTCAATCACACAATAGCGTTGTTGAAAAATGCCTGAGCATCGATCCGATTCTGATCTTGCTTGAAAAGCCCCTCGCGTCGAATCTGAGCGATGCCATCAACATACTCAAGTTGTCTGCAGATCGCAATTGTCAAATCGCGGTTAACTACATACGCAGATTCGAACCTGGCACGACAGAACTCAAGCAACGTATCAATGCTGGCGTATATGGCCAGATTCGAAAAGGTATTGTCTGGTACGCCAAAGGCCTGCTGAATAATGGCTCGCACTTTATTGATCTGTGCCGGTTTCTTCTCGGTGAAATAACTGAATTGCAGCTGCTGAAGCCAGGGATGCCATTCGGGGCAAATGATGCCGAACCTGATTTCTTGATTCGATTTGGTCAGTGCGACGTTTACTTTATGGCTGGGCGAGAGAATGATTTCTCCGTGAAGGAGTTGATTCTCTTAACGGAAATTGGGATTATTCGCTATGAACAAGGTGGCGAAAGAATTCGCATACAAAAAGCAGAAAGCAGTCATCTTTTTGACGGGTACAAAGTTCTAGCTGACAACTTCGATTCGATTCAGACCGATTTTATGCGTTACCAATGGCATGTTGCTGACCATTTGTACGGATGCCTGACAGGCCAACAGACGCTAGTTTCCGACGGTGTGTCTGCATTGGAAACGCAGAAAAATGTCGAAAAACTTTTGCAACTACGTAAGGTTACTAGGGAAGACTAAGTGAACAAAAATAATCTGGCACTTTTCGGTGGCCCGAAAACAATAACTGAACCACTGAGACCATATATTTCCCTCGGAGCTGAAGAAATCGCCGCAGGCAAGAGTGTCTTAGAAAGCGGTGTTCTCTCTGCATTTTTCGGCTCTTGGACTGAAGAATTCTACGGCGGGCCAAAAGTGCGCGAATTTGAAGCTGCCTGGAGCCAGTTTTTTGATACTCGGTACGCTGTGAGCGTTAACTCAGCAACATCTGGCCTAATTGCTGCGCTGGGTGCTGCGGGAATTGAACCCGGCGATGAAGTGATTGTGAGCCCGTGGACTATGTGCGCGTCGGCGACGGCAATTCTTGTATGGAATGCCATCCCCGTTTTTGCTGATATTGAACGCGCTACATTCAACATAGATCCCAATTCTATCAGTGAGCGGCTCACATCTCGCACGAAGGCAATCGTCGTGCCGGATATTTTTGGTTATTCGGCCAATATGACAGAAATTATGGCGATTGCAAGAGAGCATAATCTGATCGTGATCGAAGATGCTTCGCAGGCCCCGGGGGCGAAGTACAACGATAGGTATGTGGGCACTTGGGCAGATATCGGTGTTTTCAGCTTCAACTACCATAAGCACATTCACACAGGCGAAGGCGGCATGTGCGTCACCAACAACCAGAGACTGGCTGAAAGAATGCAGCTAATACGCAACCACGCAGAGGCCGTCGCGGGGCCGAAAGGCGAAACGGATTTTAGCAACCTGATCGGCTTCAACTTTCGTCTCGGTGAAATCGAAGCTGCTATCGGCATCGAGCAACTCAAGAAATTACCGGCAATCGCGACGCAGAGATATTCGGCCGGGCTAAAACTAAATGCCGGCCTAAAAGACCTTGCGGGTCTGCAGGTTCCCAACCCGAACCCCGATCGTTCGCATGTCTATTACGTCTATGGTATGCGCCTTGAATCTGAAGAACTCAAGAGAAAACGCCAATCGATTGCCGCCGCGCTTGCCGCAGAAGGGGTTGAAGGCATAAGAACCGGATACCTGAACATACACTTGCTGCCGATGTATCAGCAGCGTATCGCCTATGGCAAAAATGGATTCCCGTGGAAAATGGCAGACTCTGAAAGTTCGGTTAGATATGAGAAGGGAATATGTCCGGTGGCCGAAGAGCTGCAAGATGCCTCTTATCTCGGATTCTATTCCGGTGGGTATGCGCTACACGATCAAGAAGTTGAATTAATGGTTACAGCATTCCGAAAAGTCTGGAGCCACATGGAGTTCATTGATGCCTGATAATATTAGCCTGCTGACAACAGTTGGCTCGCTGTTAACTGTGCCAGTAATCGAACATGTCACGAGAAATCTGAAAGACGTAAGCCTTAGTATTATATTTGATGGCGCCATTTCGGATCGCGCTAAAGAGATTAGCAGAGCGCGTATTGATAGAAATTATCCATATGTAGACATGATTTCAGGAAAATTCCCCAAAATTCCGTGCTATTTCGTGCCCAATCACAACAGTGATGCCTGTCTCGATCTCATCAATCACATTAGGCCGGCATATCTACTTTCAGCTGGCACACCTAGAATTCTGAAGCAACCCATTATTGATTCAACGTCAGGCGTCATTAACTGCCATCCTGGTATTTTGCCAAAATATCGCGGTTGTACGGTGTTGGAATGGAGCATATTTAACGGCGATCCGGTAGGCGCTACAGCGCATTTCATGACCACCGGAATAGATGAAGGGCCAATAATTCTTTCGGAGATAATGCCCGTCAGATATTTTGAATCGTATGAAATGATTCGTACACGCATGATAAGCCATCAGGCAAGCGTTATTGCTCGCGCTTTAGTACACGCAATGGAAAACCACCTGAACACCCGAAATATTTCTGTTCAAACGGATGGGGTTTACTACGACCCTATTCCCTACGAAAATTTGATCGAGGTAAAGCTAAAAACCGGGTCAGGGCAGTTTCACTGTAATGCCTGATCTTCTTGCTGTTGCTCATGATGCTGGTGGCAGTGAAATTGTTTCGTGCTGGATTAAAAAGAATTGGAGATTGCCAGTAAAATTTCTACTCGATGGCCCTGCGATAAAAATTTTTCAACGCAATCTTGGGTCTTCTGTTGACATGATCAGTTTGGATGAGTTTCTTGCTAACCCGCGCGCGTTTACGCTGGTAATAACTGGAACAAGCTGGGCAGTTGACTTGGAAAAACTTGTTCATAGGGCATGCGCGACCGCAAAAGTAAAGTGTATTGCTTATCTTGATCATTGGATTGGCTATTCAGAGCGCTTTACGCTTAATGGGCAGCAAACTCTACCTAATGAAATATGGGTGGGCGATTCGTACGCAGAATCAATAGCTAAGAAACATTTTCCCGGAAACAAGATCAAGTATGTCTCAAACGCATATATTGAAAAAGAGGTGACGGAAATACAAAGCCTGCAAGAAACCAAAGCTGCGAAGACAAATGGCACGAATATACTGTATTGCACTGAACCCACTTCGATTGTTGCTGAAAAGCAAACTGGGAATCCGGAAGCTTTTGGATATACAGAATTCTCGGCTATCGAAAGTGCAATTGCATTCTTAAAAGTAAATACGGCCGAAGTCAATGAATTCAGAGTCCGCCCTCACCCGTCGGAGTATCAGGACAAATATAATTCGATTATAGAAAAATACGCCCATGATCTGAACATCATGCTTTCCACTCCAAAATCGGTTGCGCAAGATTGCGCTTGGGCAGATATTATCATCGGCTGTGATAGTATGGTGATGGCGATAGCTATATTTGCCGGCAAAAGAGTAATGTGCGCGATACCCGCCGAAGGTAAACCGCCGACAATTCCTTTGCGGGGCATCGAGAGGATGTTTGTTTCATGAAGACTCTGTTTTTTTCGCCACATTCTTATATCTGGTTGCACGCTTTTCCGGAGGCCATCATTGCGGAGGCGTTGCAGAAACATGACATGGAAATACATTATGTCACATGCGGCCGCATTTTGGGTTCTTGGTGCGTATCGATGGAATCGACAGGACTGGACGAAAGCATGTCAGTCCAAGACAAGTCATCGATTTGCGCAAAATGCGAAAGCAATTTAGATTTGCTCCGTAGCCGGTTCCGATTCCCCGAATCGCAATTAAGCAGCTATTTGACGAAAGAAGACGAGACCAATATAAAATCTATGATTGAGTCTATGACAGCAGAACATGTGATCGATATGAAAATTGACGGTCTTGCAGTCGGTAGGGCATCCCTCTATAACTATCTCTTAAATCACAAAAAAAGCTGGAAGTCGCTAAATGTATCCGACTGGCCATACCTAAAGCTTCATCTTCAATCTGTACTCAGATCTTTCTTTGCAGGCAAGCGGCTACTCGCCGCAGAGAAGCCAGATCGAATTTTATTCTATAACAGCGGATATGCAATAAATCTTGTGGTTCGTTTGCAAGCAGAGCGTTTGGGAATTCCGTGCTATTCGCTCTATGCCGGTAGCAACTGGACCACTAGATTGACGCAAATGCACGTCGCAAGAACAGACTCTTTCACCCAGTTCGCAGATCGCGCCAAACTCTGGGACAAAATATTTGGAAAACTCACCGCGACCAAAACAGGTTTAGATAGCGCAAGGATTCATCAGATTGCGCTATTGGAAGGTTCGAATATTTTTGTTTATGGTGGAGGCAATAGCGGTCACAGCGCAGAAGCTTTACGAGCTCGATTCGATATCCAACCGACGCAACGCGTCCTCCTAGCAGCAACCAGCAGCTATGACGAACTCTCTGCGGCCCAGGCTGTTGGCGCCATACCTGAACAACTCACGATGGCCTTTCCCGACCAGCTAACTTGGCTTAGCGAGACTATCCAATTTGTTGCGAAAAGAGCAGATCTATTTCTCATAATCCGAATTCATCCGCGAGAGTTTCCAAACCGACGCGATAGTTTGCAGTCTGTTCATGCGGCACAACTGTTGGCATTACTCTCAAATCTGCCGCCGAACGTTCGAGTTAATACGCCCGAGGATAAATTGTCTCTATATGATTTCTTGGAATTGGTCGATCTCGGGCTAACATCATGGTCATCCGCAGGTAAAGAGTTTGCTACCTGGGGATTGCCAAACCTGACGTACGTCTCGGATATGGGTTTTTACCCAAAGCACGAACTTGGTTTTGTAGCGACATCTGCAGCTGCGTATTTTTCTGCCGTCGACAACGCTCTCGCATCAGGTTTTTCTGCTGAACGAATCTACAAAGCCTATCGATGGCTTGCTTTTGAGCTTGAAGAAGGTGTATTCGATATTTCCGACGGTTTGGGCTCGAATTTTTTGGGGCCACCTACCTTGATCACTCGGGTCTTTACCCGAATTTTCGGCCATCGCCGCACCTTCGAAGAAAGCTCGCTCGCTGGCCATCGCAAGGTTGTCGCAAACGCTAAGCAAATCGCTGAGCGAATTGTTACTGGAAATTCTGTAGAAGAAGTGATGCTACCGCTTAGGCCACGTCTTGCTCCACAAATAGAAAGGAAAATGATTCAGAATATGGTAAATGCTGTTTGCATGGTTCGCTTCGGGAAAGACTGGCATTCAGTCGGCACTTCAAGCGGGTTGAGAATGCGTCTGTTAGAATTTGTCCAGCGAGAGCAACCAAATAATTGAAATGAGGCATTAGCATGATAATATTACTGCAAAAACTCCGATTTAAGTTGGGGCGAATTAAATCGGGATTGAGGGACGTTAGAAACGTAATCAGGGGCTTTCGATTTCTCAAAAAGAATGGCTACACGCCAAATGAATCAGTGCAGAGTATGATCAATCTCTTCTGTAACACCAGAGGCGTTTCGAGTGACATATTCCACTGGTTGATTTCAAAATTCAACAGAAAAGCTAAGGGTGTTTCGGGAGCGGGAATTCTTCCGTTTTCAAATAAGGGAGAAGCGGTCAGAATAGCCCGTGAAATTAGAGAGAAAGGCTATCACATCTTTCCAGACGTCTTGCCAGATGACATCGTGCGATATTTGCATCGTTTTGGTACTCAAAGAGACGCTATGTTGCGCCCCTTAGAAGCTGTGCCAAACAAAATATTAGGTAAAGAAAAAGTTAATCTGGAAAATCCAAAAACGATTCGATATGACTTTGACGAAGGTGAGCTCATTAATGATCCGATCGTTCAAGGCCTGATGACAGACTCATCAATCGTTCAATTGGCACAAGAATACCTTGGTTGCATCCCGTGTGCCAACGTTACCGCAATGTGGTGGCATACAGATTTCTCAAAAGAGGCGAACGCCGAAGCGGCAACAATGTGGCATTTCGACATGGACCATATTAAGTGGCTAAAATTCTTCTTCTATATCACCGATGTCTCACCAGAATCAGGACCCCATCAATTCGTTGAGGGCACCCACCGATCAAGAAGAATACCACACCATCTTCTAAGAAGAGGCTATGCCAGAATGACAGATGAGGAAATCAGGCACAATTATCCTGAAAGTTTGATTCATGAATTTACAGCAAAGAAAGGCACTCTAATAGTAGAAGACACGCGCGGCCTACATAGGGGCAAGGAAGTTTTGAAAGGCGCCCGGTTGATGTTTCAGCTGACTTTTAGCGACCATCTATTTGGGGCATACTATTCAGAAAAAAAATTCACAAGATTTGAAAATAAAGACGCAAGCACTTTTGTTGCCAAGTATCCGAAAATATTCAGAAAATATCTATCTTAACGTGCGAGCCATAATCGAAAAATTCTTAATCCGTTTACTTAGACGGATAATAATAGCGACAATGGACCAAAACCCGTCTAACACGAGATCGCGACCATATGTAGATGCTCGTGGTCAGTTCAAAAAGCCACCGGACTTGAGAATCGGCGAGGGCACCAATATCATCGTTTTTCCAAATAGCACCTTGATGATCGGGGCAAATGTCTACGTCGGCCGCTATGCGGAATTGGCTGCCACAGAATCTGAACTTTCGATTGGCGCCCATACATCAATTCAGGATGGATGCAATATTCTCGGTGACATTCACATCGGCCGCTATTGTACTTTTGCTGCGAATGTGCAAGTCAGCTCGGGAAATCACTATTTCGATCTATTCGCACCTTTAAATATTAAAGACCAGGATGCATTGGTTATGTCTGACCCGGTGCGGCGTAAGGCGCATAGCAGACCGGTAATCATCGAAGACGATTGTTGGCTAGGCTTCAACGTGTGGGTAAAAGCCGGCGTAACCATAGGCAAAGGCTCTGTCATCGGGGCGAATGCCGTCGTGACGAAGAGTATTCCCCCTTATTCGGTGGCAGCCGGAAACCCCGCGAGAATCCTGAGAAAGCGACTGAATTTCTCGCCGCCAGATACGATATCGTGGAATTCTACCGCTGATCTACCTTATTTCTATACTGGCTTCATGGTTTCGATCGACGAGAGAAGCGAATCTGCGAAGGCCGAAGGATTGTTTACATTGGCTAATTTTGCAATCGCGCTTTCCGAAACAGCTGCCGTTCGCATGGTCGCGAAGTATATCGGCTCGGGCGATTGTTCGATCGAACATAACCGCCGGCAATTTGCGATATCTTCGGTCTGGACAGAGATCAGAATAGAAAATGTCGACCAAGTGAATTCAATCATCTCTTTCAGCGTCACATCTGATTCAAGTCACGATTTTTCAACCGAATTCAGCGGCCTGATCGTACGTGAAGTCAACGCGATTAGCTAAGTTTGTAATCATGGCGCAAAAACAAGTTCAAAAGGTTTATTGATGAATACACTAAGAAAATCACGGACATTTTTCGGGAAAGTATGGGCACGGGGCAACGCAACCCTGGGTTGGCGCTTCGATCTGGAAACACGGAAGATACGCAAGACATTCGAAAAATACGTATCGCCCACAGCCAGTATTCTTGACGTCGGCTGTGGCTACGGTAGAAATATGCGCACCTTGAAAACAGCCGGATTCTCGAACATTACAGGCTTGGATATTAACCCTGAAATCGTTAAACAGAATAACAAAGCAGGTCTCAATTGTCTTTCAATTCAAGACTTCCAGAAAACGAAAGCAAGATATGACGTAATACTGATGTCACACGTCGTCGAACATTTTGCGCCTGACGCTCTATTCGATTTTCTTGATACATATGTGAATCGCCTGAATCAAAACGGATACCTGATTATTGCCACTCCATTGCACAGCCCCTACTTCTATGACGATTTCGATCACGTCAAACCTTACCAACCTGCCGGCTTTATGCAGATTATGGGTGGCCACGGGGCTCAAATACAGTACTATAATAAGCACAAGATCGAGCTGGTCGACATCTGGTTTCGTAAGAATTCACGCGAAATCCGATACAGCCGAAGCTTATATATTGTTGGGTTCAGATCTACGTTTGTTTATGCCTTCAATTTTTTCAGCCATTTGATGTTCTTGCTGAGCTTCTGCCTGTTAGGAAAAGTAGATGGCTGGTTAGGTATATTCAGAAAGAAGTAAACTATGAAAATTGAGAATGCAAAAATTGCCGTCATTGGCCTCGGCTATGTCGGCCTGCCCCTCGCGGCAGAATTCGGAAAAACGCTGCCTACCGTAGGCTTCGATATCGATGCGCACCGCATAAAAGAATTGCAATCAGGTCATGACAACACGCTAGAACTGAGCAATCACGATCTTGCCGGTGCAACGCATCTGCAATATTCAGATGATCTTCAAGCTTTGAAAAGCTGTAATGTATTTATCGTGACCGTACCCACGCCCGTTGACAAACACAACAGGCCTGACCTAAGCCCGTTGCTGCACGCCAGCGCGGCTGTCGGCAAAGTGATTCAGCGAGGCGGCATTGTGATTTATGAATCTACAGTTTATCCCGGTGCAACTGAAGAAGATTGTATTCCTGTTATCGAGCGCGAATCTGGATTAAAATTTAATGTCGACTTCTTCGCAGGCTACAGCCCCGAGAGAATAAATCCTGGTGATAAAGAGCATCGACTTGTGAATACCGTGAAAATCACGTCAGGCTCAACCCCTGAAACCGCTGAATTCGTCGACGCACTCTACCGGCAGGTCGTTACCGTCGGGACATACAAAGCTTCGTCAATCAAAGTCGCCGAAGCCGCCAAGGTAATTGAAAATACGCAGCGCGACCTGAATATCGCAATCGTCAACGAACTTGCGATCATCTTTAATAAACTAGGCATCGATACGCAAGAAGTTCTTGCCGCAGCCGGAACAAAATGGAATTTTCTGAAGTTTCAGCCCGGTCTGGTCGGTGGCCATTGTATTGGTGTCGACCCCTATTATCTCACGCACAAAGCACAAGAGATGGGTTACATACCTGAGGTTATTCTGGCAGGCCGGCGAATCAACAATGGTATGGGTGAATACGTCGCGAACCGCGTTGCCCGAATGATGACGCAGCACCGCATTCATATCGTCGATTCGCGCATTTTGATTCTGGGTTTTTCGTTCAAAGAAAATTGTCCCGATATTCGTAATACGCGGGTTATCGACATAATTAAAGAGTTTCAGGGTTTCAATGCTAAGGTAGACCTTTATGATCCATGGATTGACCCTGAAGACGCGCGACGCGAATACGACATTACTCCTATCGAAAGCGTACCTCCCGGAATCTATGATGCGATAATTATAGCCGTCGCCCATAAGGAATTTCGCGAACTTGGCACCGTAGAAATTCGGCGATTTGGTAAACCAGACGCCATCTTGTTCGATGTCAAATATGTTTTCCCGGCCGCCGAAGTAGACGGCAGGTTGTAGATTCTGTCAATGCAAACAGATACGCTTGCCCCCATTGCCATCGTCGCTTATAACAGACCCTGGCATTTGCGGCAAACCGTTGATGCTCTGCTGCAGAATCGCGAAGCTGCAGCCAGTGAACTTTATGTATTTTCCGATGCGGCAAAGAACGAAGAAAATATTCAAGCCGTCTCTGAAGTTCGCGACTATCTGAAACGCCTATCAGGATTCAAAAACATTCATGTGATCGAAAGGCCAGAAAACTTTGGGCTAGCGCGATCAGTCATCAGTGCTGTCAAAGAGGTGCTGCAGCACCATGAGCGCATCATCGTTCTCGAAGACGACCTGGTTACCTCGAAGTTCTTTTTACAATATATGAACGGGGCGCTCGAGGTCTATGCTGATAATGAGGATGTCGCAAGCATACATGGCTTTTTCTATAATTTGAATAATCCCCTGCCCGAGACGTTCTTCTTGCGCGGCACTGATTGTCTGGGTTGGGCTACCTGGAGGCGCGCCTGGCGTCATTTTGAATCAGATGGCGCTGTGTTGCTGGAGAAACTTAAAGCGCAAAAACTAGAGTATGCTTTCAATTTTGATAACACGTACCCATACGTAGAAATGCTGAAATGCCAGATTGCGGGAAAAACAAGCTCGTGGGCGATACGCTGGCATGCCGCAGCTTATCTGAAAAACATGCTGACTTTGAATCCCGGTGTTTCTCATGTTATGCACATAGGTAACGATGGTAGCGGCACGAATTTCGGCAATGGAAGTTTTCTCGACACCCCTCTCGCACAAGTGCCGACGCGGGTGAAAAGAATAGAAACTAGAGAGGACGTTGACGTGCGAAATGGCTTAGTTGCCTATTACAAAGAGGCGTTTCCTAAGCAACGACTTGTTCCACGATTGGCCGCGAGAATCAAGAACCTGATTCGAAATATAATGAGACCTTTTCGATGACTCCATTTCTGCGTATGCTGCGAAGATTGAGAGCTTTGCGCCGATTGCTGCCTTTTGGCCAATCAGGTAGAGCCCATGAATGGTTCACCGGAGATTACGCCACATGGGAAGAGGCACGTAGCCAGTGTAGCGGATACGACGCGCCGGCGATTCTTGAAAAAGTTCGCGATGCGCTGCTGAAAGTGAAGAATGGCGAGGCTGTCTACGAACGCGACTCAGTGCTATTTGACAAGGTCGAATATTCACTTCCTCTCGTGGCGTTTTTGCTCTACGTGAGCAGTGCATCAAACGGCGAATTGAATATCGTCGATTATGGTGGTTCTCTCGGAAGCACATATTTTCAGAACCGAAAATTTCTGAACCGACTCAAGAAGGTAAACTGGAGCATCGTTGAGCAATCGCATTTTGTGGCTTGCGGCCGTAATGAATTTGAAGACGAAAGCCTGGCATTCTTCGAAAGCATAGAAGGCTGCAAAGACACCCGTAAGCCAAATTGCCTATTGTTATCCAGTGTACTGCCTTATCTTGATGATCCGAAGAAACACCTTCGCGCCATGCTCGACCATAATTTTGAGTTCATAATCCTAGATCGCACTCCTTTCCTTATGGATGGTTCACCTGATCGTCTGACGATCGAACATGTTCCAGACGAGATTTATAAGGCAAGCTATCCTGCGTGGTTCTTCAATTATGAATCATTCATCGATTTGGTCGGTCAGAAATATGAACTCTTCGAGAACTTTGCAGGCAACGATACGCAAACCCTACCAAATGCAACAGTTAAATATCTTGCAATGATGTTCATAAGGAAACACAATGGATAAAGATTTCTTGCCCGATTTCAAGTATATCTGCACAAACCCTTTTTTTATCACAAGAAGGTACCTTTATCAGAATATCAAGCGCGCGTCGCAGCATATCTCGGGGGGTAAACTTCTCGATATCGGGTGCGGTTCAAAACCTTATGAGTCGTTTTTTGATGTGGACACCTATGTCGGGTTAGACTATCGGAAAGATGGTGCGAACAAAAACCCTAAAGCAGATGCTTTCTATGACGGTGGTAGATTCCCATTCAAGAACCGGCAGTTCGAATCTGCCTTGGCCACCGAAGTGCTTGAGCATGTATTTGAGCCCGATTTATTTATTTCAGAAATTCACAGGGTTCTAAAACCCGGGGGACTCTGCATCATAACAGTGCCTTTTCTCTGGGATGAACATGAGCAGCCATACGATTACGCGAGATATACTTCATTTGGTCTGCGAGCTTTAGTTGAAAAGCACGGTTTTGTGGTCGTAGACCAATTAAAAACAGGAAATTTTATTTCAGCTTTGGGGCAGTTATTCTGTACGTACATGTATTACTATTTTTCGCGAAACAAGTATGTCTACTTTGTCGCGCGTCTTCTTGTATTTGCGCCTATTCAACTTCTGACGCTGCTTTTGGCCACAATCCTTCCCAGTAATCAGGGGCTATATCTTGATAATATCATACTGATTCGAAAAGAAAAGCAAAGCCAGGCTAAACGGACGTAGCCCTCACAGCTAAACCAAATCCAAACCCACCTACTTGCCCAGAGAATATGCACAATTATTGCACTCTATTTAACGCCAAATACCTTTCGCGGGGTTTGGCCCTGTACGATTCGCTGCTGGGCGTGAATGCATCGTTTCGCCTCTTTGTTCTCGCCATGGATGATGCGACCGCGACTACACTGCGAAATCTTAAGCTCAGGTGCATGACCGTCATCACTCTCAATGAATTTGAAGACGCTGAATTAAAACAGGTCAAACTTTCGCGAACTTTTCAGGAATATTGTTGGACCTGCACGCCCTCAATCATCAGGTTCTGCATGCAAACTTTCGAATTGCCCGAGTGCACTTATCTGGATGCGGATATTTTCTTTTTCGCTAAACCTGAAATTCTGCAACGAGAGTTTAAAGGTAAGTCTATTCTCATTACTGAACACCGATACCACCCCGATTACGACTACAGCAGCACCAGCGGGCGATTCTGCGTACAGTATGTCAGCTTTCGCAATGATCGATATGGCAATGAAGCACTCGAGTGGTGGCGCCGCGCCTGTAACGAATGGTGTCACGCATATTACGAAGACGGCAAATTTGGGGACCAGATGTACTTGAATGACTGGCCAGAACGATTCAAAAACTTGCGCATTCTGAAACATGCTGGTGGTGGGCTCGCACCCTGGAATTTATCAACTTTTGATGTCAGCGAAGTGAGAGGAAAAGTTCACATTTTTGAAAAGGCAACCGGAAAAGCAACTCCATTGGTTTTCTATCATTTTCACGACTTTCGATTTGATGCCGAAGGAAACTGGTTTCATAGTGGAGGTTTTCCCGGCTATCATATCGGCCGAGATGCGTATCGCTCTATCTATGCAACTTATCTTAAGTCGCTATTTTCACAGCAAAAATCGAATATCAACACCAGCCTAACCGATATGCCGTCTTTGCCACAGTCACTTTCGGAAATGCAGTTTGATAGGATGATAATCCCCAAAGTAAGAAAGCAAGAAGACCGGCTTTTCTTGAGAAAAGCATACAAAAGGCGAGATACTAGGTATTCTCTGTCAGCCGACTCAAACTTCACGAAGCAAGAGAAAATCTTCTCTATCCTCGTCGATGCGGGATACAATCTTGACAGATATGTGTTTTGGCCATTCCCGGGTAACTACGTTTATGAATTTATGAAAGAAAATGACGCCCGATTATCAAAATTTAAGAAGTTATTCGCTGGCCTCAAAGCACACCGGGCATTTCGACTGCTCTCCATCTACCGTAGAAAGCTGGTCAAAAATGGGTAAGGCAATTTCCGTCAAAAACTCTGGCTACATAAATCTCAAACTGGTACATGACCAGCGCGACGGAAACCTTGTTATTATGGAAGCGCTGCGTGATGTACCTTTTGACATTAAGCGAATATATTATATCACGAACCTGGAAAATTCTATCAGCGTTCGGGGCAAGCATGCGCATCGTAAACTTGAGCAGGTTATTTTCTGCTTACAGGGTAGTTTTACTCTGGGGCTTGATGACGGTAAAGCACAACAGAAACTACTAATGAATAAGGTCAACGTTGGCGTTCGTCTCGGCAAAATGTTATGGCATACAATGGAAGATTTTTCCAGTGGCTGCGTACTGCTGGTTGTCGCGTCAGATTATTACGACGAAGCGGATTATGTCCGCGATTACGAAGAATTCACGCGACTCGCGAGCCAATCATGATGATTCCCTATGAAGATTTGAAGCAATTGAATGCTCCGTTCGCACAAGAGCTGGCCGACTCGGCGCGGGAGACCATAAACGGCGGCTGGTATATACTTGGCAACAAAGTTGAGAGATTTGAGAATGCTTTTGCGACGTGGAATGGCAGTAAATATTGTATCGGAGTCGCTTCAGGCCTTGATGCGTTGATACTTTCGCTCGCGGCGTTTGAATTCGAGAGAGGAACGGAAGTCATTGTTCCTTCGAATACCTATATAGCAACTGTTCTAGCGATATTACATAACGGACTGGTACCAATAATGGTCGAGCCTGATTTATTCACCTATAATATCGACCCACAATGCATTGAGAAAGCGATAACTAAACGGACACGCGCAATCATGCCCGTCCACCTCTACGGTAGACCATGTCCGATGAATGAAATACTCGATATTGCTGCACGCCACAACCTGAAGATTATTGAAGATTGTGCCCAGGCACACGGTGCAACCTACTTCGGCACTCGAGTCGGTAATTTCGGCCATGCTAATGCCTTTAGTTTTTATCCCACAAAAAACCTGGGCGCCCTTGGGGACGCAGGTGCAATCTTGACCAACGATGCTGAAATTGCCGAGAAGCTGCGCAAACTTCGCAACTACGGCTCGAAGGTTAAGTACTATAACGATATCGTTGGCTACAATTCACGGCTCGACGAAATTCAAGCAGGCTTTCTTCTGATCAAATTAGCGTATCTCGAGAAAATCAATACGCATAAACAACACTTGGCATACATCTATAGCTCGACATTAGCTACCGAATTACCAACTCCATTGAGTAGTGAAGGGTATACGAATGTCTTTCATATTTATCCGATTAGGTCTGAGCGGCGCGATGAATTGAAAGCCTACCTCGCTGAGAAAGGTATCGGCACCGAAATACATTATCCCGTACCGCCGCACAGACAGACAGCATTGCTCGAGCTCCGCAAAAATAAGGTTCTAGATTACAAAGACTCGGATTTTCCGGTCAGTGACGAGATTCATCGAACGATTCTTAGCGTACCAATTTCGTATTTTCACACCGAAGAAAATATTCGAAAAGTTACCGCGACAATAAACAATTTTTGTCAAATGAAGCCTTAAGCAAGCAATTTTCTTTTTATTTTTCCCAACTGCTGTCGCACCAGCCATGGACGTCGCGTACCAAATTTCTTGAAGGTCTTGAAAGGGTCGTCGAATTTGATGTCAATACGTGATTGCGTTTGCGGACCAAAAACAGGTTCCCATCGATTCTGATAAGTGGCCCAATCGCGTTGCTGCCTTTCAAGGTTAGAAGTTCTGACTTTAACGTTTGCAACCCCGTGGTGCTCAATGAATGATTCTCTCGCGTCTAGACATTCGTAGCCTTTATGCCACAATTTCATGCACAAATCGCCATCAGCGTGATAAAAGGCATAGCTGTCTTCGTCAATGAAGCCGACCTCTTCAAGCGCAGATCTCAGATAGAGGCCATGGTTTACAAAGGTCTTGTTGCCAAAGGTCAATCCTACCCAATATTCGCCAAGCTCAGGCCAATTACGCCAATAGAACGCCACTGCCCCGACTTTCTGACCGGCCTTAAGCCTTTTTTCAAAATATTGAATGCCATTTCTAATGGCTCCCGGCACGATAAGGCAATCATCGCTGACCATACAGATGTATTTTCCCTGAGCCGCTCTAAATGCCAGGTTCATGAAATAACCCCAAGAGCGTCGTTCGATTGACCGTCCGCGCCACTTACCCCTGTTATGCTGGATTATAGTCAGAACGTCTTTCTGTCTACAGAGCCAACGCACAGATCCATCGGTTGAGCCCCCGTCGACGACAATGATTTCGAATGCGACTCCTGAGAATTCAAGCTCCGCACGAATACTGGCTATGGCCAGCTTCAAGTAGCGCAGCCGATTATATGAGCCTAAAACAACTGAGACGATTTTTGGTGGGCTGAGCATATCAGGCAAGGCTTTGGAATAGTTGACGGCGAAAACTACTTTTGCATGGAGAATCATAAGCTTATGTCTTTACTTTTACAATCTGAAATTTCTGCACACGTAGCAGATAGAATCCGCGGTCACGTTGCACGAGTGGGTGGCCGTGTTGATCAACTTATCAGTTATAGAGACTGCCAAGTAACCGACATCAACGTCATCGACGGTGGTTTCGGTAACGTACAAACTTTTGCATCATTTTCCAACATTTTCAACGTCGCCAAACGTTACGCGCGCCAGGAAGTCAGCTTCTGGCGTCATGGTACATCGTCTCCCCGCGATCGCAAGACAATCATTCTCGATATGCATGCAGCTTTTTCCAAGCCAAATCTGAGGGCGAAATTTGATTGCAGCATATCTTCCAATATGCTTGAGCATTCGCCCAATCCGATTTGGCTTTTGCTAAATTTTCACTTCATTACAAAAGAATCCGGAATTCAGTACCATGCGCTTCCGCACTACAAGTATACCTATGACTGTTATCGCGAACCGACAAAACTGAATCACTTCATCGAAGATTTTGAAAAGATGACCGATAGAAAAGATACGACACACAATGATGATTACATACAATCAGCGATCGTCAGGCACGGTTGGCAAAAAACGTTTCATGAAAAATATCCGGTCGCGTATCCATTCATGCATTTCCACGTTTTTGATGAAAACAACGTGCGGGACCTGTTTCAGCTGGTTTTCACAGGTGTGACGAATGATGTGCAAAAGGACGAAAGATTTTCGGATAATTTAGTCATATGCAACAACCAATTGAATCCGGAATTCAAAGCCACTTATGATTCTCTAATTCGCCACTATCTGGACTCAGGGTTTGTGATCTGAAATTCAAGATTTGCAACATGTTTCGTGAGCTTCCGAGGCGAATGTACCGCAAATTTATTTCATGGCGCTTTTCGCATTTGGAAAGCCAGATTCATGAAACCACCATATCCACCCATGACTCGGTAATTGAATGGGCAAAGACCTTTTTAAGCAGGCCAAGATCGTCAAACGAACACAAATTAGCAGAATCCGGAGAAATTGTAGAAACAGGCCGTGCTCTTCGGAAAGAAGTAATGGCAAAGTTCAAAAACTACCATTCCAATCTAAACCAATTAAGAATATTGATTCATTTACCAGATCGCGATTTTTCTCCGGCAGGGAATTTTTTGTTTGAAAACCTGCGACAGAGTCTGAATTTTCTGGGAATCGCGACGGCTATTCTGGATTGGAAAGACAAGGATTTGGTTGTCCTCGAATCTTTCAGGCCTACAATTTTTTTGACGAGCGACCATTCAACATACCTGAGCCGCATTGATTGGGACAAGCTGGCTCAATACAAATTGAAATATGGCATGAAACTCGGTTTGACGGCATCGCTGGCCGAATACGGAAACACCGAGTTAGCCGGCCGCCTGCAGCACGCAAAAGCAAAGGGCGTGGATTTTTTCTACAGTTTCCGTACGCCTGAATACCTGAAGCAGCGTCGGGAGTATCTTCCCTTTTACGACTCAGGGTATGAAATACTGTCTGTTGAATTTGGCGCAAATATCTTACTCTACTACCCTGAACCTGAAATTCAAACCGATTTGGACTATATCTTCTTCGGATCCATAAATCCGGATAAATCGGTGAGATATATTAGGTACTTTTCGAAAATATTCAAGGGTTATCCTGGTTATATCGACGGTGTAGGCTGGGCAAAATTGAATAAAAAAGCCGAGGCGGAAATTCAACGGTATATCTACGCACGAGCGCGTCTCGGCATCAATCTGCACCTAACCGAACAATTACGATGGCCAAGTGAACTCAATGAACGCACCTACGTGCTGGCCGCCTGTGGAGTTCCGCAGATACTAGATAATCCAGCGCTGCTAGCTTCCCGCTTCTCACCGGAGGCTTTTTTCGTCGCGCGCAGCCCTCGGGAGTATTTTCGATTGTTTCAAGAGGCTTTGAACAACCCGGCAGAAAGGGAGCGCCGTAGCCTCATCGCTCTGAAGGAAGTGTATACGCGGCATACGACACTGCACAGAGCCTCGCAGTTTGCGGAGGCTTTGCTAAACCATCTCTAAAGACTCGTCAAGGTAGACTATAAAAATGTTTAATAAATTGGTAAGAAAACTCAAGTCCCACATGTCTAATCGGAAAATATTCAAAAGGCAATGGAAGGCTTTCAGAACCCAAGCCTTGGAAACCTCTGAAAGATTCAGCCTCACATCTTCTGATCTCTTTCCCATTTACGGCGAAGCAACCAGTACGACTGACTTTGACAGGCATTATGTATACCACACCGCGTGGGCTGCGCGTGTCATCGCTAGTATCAGACCGGCTATGCATGTTGATATCTCCTCATCTTTGTATTTTTCGGCGATCGTTTCAGCCTTTTGTCCCGTTCAGTTGTATGATTATCGGCCTCCCGAGCTGACCCTTAGCAACCTGAAGACGCATTCCGGTAACTTATCCCGGCTGCCTTTCGAAGATGAGGCCATCGATTGCATTTCATGCATGCACGTTATTGAACATATTGGCCTCGGAAGATACGGTGATCCAATCGACTATGACGGTGACCTGCGGGCAATCCGCGAGCTGTGCAGGGTCGTGAAGCCGAAAGGGAACCTGCTGTTCGTGGTGCCTGTCGGCAAACCGCGGGTTCAATTCAATGCCCATAGGATTTACTCTTTTGAACAGATCATGAGCCAGTTTACCGATTTTGAATTAAAAGAATTCTGCCTGATTCCTGATTCTGCGGAAACGGGAGGTCTGGTAATAAATGCAACGCCCGCCCTCGTTGCGGCACAACAATATGGTTGTGGCTGCTTCTGGTTGCAAAAACAATAGCCCTGTATTCAACCGGTTTCAAATTCGACCTGAATAGACTGCCATTATGAAACCGCCTTCGTCGCATTATCGGCCGGAGATTGATGGCTTACGGGCCATTGCTATAATATCTGTGTTGGCCTTTCACGCGTTCCCGGAACAAATCCGTGGTGGTTTTGTCGGCGTAGATATTTTCTTTGTCATCTCTGGTTTTCTAATTACCGGTATTCTCTTACGAGATTTTTCCGTAAATCAATTCAGTATTATTTCATTCTATTCGCGGCGCATTCGGCGGATATTTCCCGCACTCGCCTTGGTGCTGCTGGCCACACTTGTGTTAGGGTGGCTACTGCTTCTTGCGCCAGAATTCTTGCAACTGGGAAAGCATACGGCCGCGGGGGCAGGATTTGTATCCAATCTGGTGCTTTGGGCAGAATCCGGATACTTTGATAGCGCTGCTGAGACAAAGCCGCTGCTGCACCTTTGGTCACTAGGCACTGAAGAGCAATTCTACATCACACATCCGGTTCTACTGTGGCTGTTTCGTAAGAATCACCGCACCCTTCGCGCTTATATCGTGCTAGCAATCGCCGCGTCGTTGCTCTGGAGCGTCTATCTAGTTCAACGCGACGCCACTGCGGCTTTCTACTCACCTTTCTCACGGTTCTGGGAACTTATGATCGGGGCGCTGCTCGCGTCAGTGATATACTTCTCTCCCTTCAAAGACTCGACGCAAACACGGCACAATCGGCTTCCTTTTATTGATCAGTATAGTAAGGCTGTTCAGGACATTTACAATAGAGGCGCGTTCTCTTGGCTAGGGCTTTTCTTAATTCTTTACAGCATTCAAAACTTTTCAAGAACAACTGCATTTCCCGGGTTTGGTGCCTTAACCCCAACAGTTGGGACGGCGCTCGTCATCGCGAGTCCACAGTCGACATGGATTAACCGGCACGTTCTGTCAAATCAGTTCCTCGTTTGGTTTGGCCTCATTAGCTTTCCGTTGTACCTATGGCACTGGGTACTACTTTCCGTTCCAAGGATAATCTATGGCGAGACACCAACTGACACCGTGAAACTGTTGGCCGTGGCAACTTCGATTGTTCTCGCTTGGTTAACATTCAAATATATTGAACGTCCGCTGCGCTCAGGTGAACACGCCAAAGCGAAAACGGCGTTACTTGCGCTTCTCGTGACTTTGATTGGTTGTGCAGGATTGACAGTTTTCTGGAAGGATGGCATGATAAACAGATCTGCCGCTCAGTTGGTTCAAAAAAACTGGGGCGATACAGATCATAAAATTTTCCACGAATTTTCCGCCTCTCACTTCTCGCTATGTACGCCGGCAACTATTCGCGACCAGGCATTGAAATGGGAAGACTCTGTACGTTGCCTACAGTCTAGAGTCGACCTTCCCGTCGATATGGTGTTGCTGGGCGACAGTCACGCTGAGCATCTATTTATTGGGCTGGCCGAAAATCTACCAAGGCACAATATCGCATTCTATATTCGCGGCGGGCTCCCGATTGCAGACGAACCTGAGTTTCAAAATATCTTGGCTCACATACAAAAAGAAAGGCTAATCCGCGACGTCATCATTTCAGCCTACTGGCTTCACCGTGGCGTGCCCGAACAGGCAATCAGCGCAACGGTTAAGATGCTCCAAGAAGCAGGCAAACGAGTAGCGATTATCGACGACGTGCCCGATTATTTGTTTGATCCATCAACATGCCAATACGACAGGGTGTTTCGGACCAATAAGTGCTCACAGGCACGCACGGAATTCGAAACCCGATCTGAGCCACTTTTTCGTTCCGTGCGAAATTTGGCCGCGGGGAATCCAAGTCTGACGTTCATTTCGATACTGCCTTACCTCTGCGATCATTCAACTTGTTATATGAGTCGACAAGGCGAATTACTATACCGCGATCGACACCATTTGAATATCAACGGGTCTCGACTTGTTGGGCGACAATTGACGAAACATCCTTGGTTTACCTCACACTGAAGAATTCACTATGGTCAAGTCACGTGCACTCTACAAGTTGATAAATATCTTGAAGCGGGCTTCTTACCGTTTTTTCAGAATCTGCAGAAGAGTTTT
This sequence comes from uncultured Leptospiraceae bacterium, assembly GCA_942492915.1. Lineage (GTDB taxonomy): Bacteria > Spirochaetota > Leptospiria > Turneriellales > Turneriellaceae > Turneriella. The sequence goes on along the minus strand of OW818662.1, from coordinate 244,385 downwards.
GCTTCTGCTGAGTCCACCTGGTAAAATGGATTCTGATACTTTTTGCGCAATAATCTTCTCCAAAGATCGTCCTCTCCAATTGCAAGCTTTATTGCAAAGTATGCATTTTCACGTCAGCGGCTTGGATGGCCAAGTTGTACTATACCATAGTTCGGCCGCGCGCTACGAGACAGCTTATCAAAATTTAAGACTTAAGTTTCCCACTGTGACATTCGTGCATGAAACGTCATTCCGCGGTGATTTGTTATCCCTTCTCAAGAGAGTATCAACGCAGTGGATTTTTTTTCTGGTAGACGATATCATATTCACAGATGCAATCGATCTTAGAACCTTACCGACGAGAGTTCCAGCGGAAGCTATTGTATCACTTCGCCTTCACCCACGAGTGACCTACAGCTACATGATGAGAACGCCACAAGAGCCTCCAGATTTTGTATCGATTACAAATGATATGCTACAGTTCAATTGGCGCCTGACAGGTATAGACTGGGCCTACCCTCTCTCGGTCGATGGACATATTTTTGACACGAAAGAAATTCGCTTTTTGATTGGAATGTGTAATTTCAAAGCACCAAATTCTCTTGAAGCCAGTCTTCAGATTTTCCGCAAATGCGTTGCCACGACTAAAATCGGCATCTGTTTTCAAACTCCAAAACTTATCAATTTTCCCGTAAATAGGGTTCAGACTGAGTTTGAGAATGCAGCAGGTGACGCAGATGTCGAAAAATTATTGCAGTTCTATTCCACAGGTGCTGAGGTGAATTTTCTGGCGTATAAAAAATCAATCTATGACTCCCTCCATGTCGAAACTGAGCTTCAGTTAAAATCCCCGTGAGATACGAACCACTAGTTTCAGTAATGATGGCCGCCTATAATGCTGAAAGATACATACATGATGCGATTTCGAGTATTCTGAGTCAAACGTATACAAACTTGGAGTTAATTGTTCTCAATGACGGTTCGACTGATGCGACAAAAAATATCGTGAGTAATTTTTCTGATTCGAGAATTCGTTACTTCGAAAACGCAGAGAATCAGGGATTGATATACACCAGGAATCGTATGATCAGCCTTAGCAAGGGGCGCTACTTGGCCGTCCTTGACAGCGACGATATTTCGCACCCGAACCGGTTGAGAAAGGAAGTTGATTTTCTGGAGAAGCATCGCGATTTTGGTTTGGTGGGGGGCGGTATCGAAATGATAAATGCCAGCGGTAACCTGACCGGAGCAAGATGGATCTTCTTCGAAAGATCGGCCAAAATACCAACGATTCTGATATTCAACAACTATTTTGCTCATTCTACGGTAATGATCCGTCGCGAGGCCCTACCAGAACCTGCATATCGGAGCGAATACCCGCCCTCTGAAGACTACGATCTCTGGGTACGAATCAGTCAACATTGGAAGCTTCATAGTTTCAAGGAAGTTCTCGTTAAATATCGTGTCCACAGCACAAATACAAGTTTTTCAAACAAGTCGGCTCTCGAAACGGCTGAGAAGAGAATTTTTTTAGAAAATTTAGGGCGCGTAGTCTCGTCCCCCATCCCAGAAGGTGAGCGAGAAATGTTATACAGACTCGTCTACGGGCGATTTCTGGGACCTCTTTCAGATGATATTTTTTTTCAACTGACTGGCACGCTTGAATCCGTATGGCGCCATCGGGTACTTTCTGGGACACTCGTGCGGCCGCACTATTTCGCTGCAGAGCTACTGCGCCACTATTTCTTTTTGCTTAAGTTTCAGAAGATCCCACATCTAAAGAAGATTCCTCATATTTTTCGCATTAAAATAGGGACTTTTTTTTCGAAGTTAGCTTTTTTTGTTTGGCTGATCGAGAAGAAATTGCGACCAGCGAGTCGAGCCTGAGGTTTCATGAAGAGCACAATACTCTTTGTTACACCAACCCTTGCCCGAACGGGATCAGAAGTGGCTCTCGCGAATTTGTTGAATTCAATCGACGTCGGAAAATTTAGCGCGGTTGTTTTCGCCGATTGGGGAAACTGTGACCTCATCGAGGCCCTCCCTCAACACGTTAGGGTAATCCGCGCGCCTTTATCAAAACGTTTTTTTCGAAACAGAATTTTGCGATATTTAAGCCAAAAGTTCGCAACCCCTGTGTACATATGGATCTTGATAAAGTATTTTAGGCCAAAAGTAATTTATGTGAATACGATTACCCTGCCCCGCATCGTTGCAATTGGCGCGGCCCATAAAATCCCCGTTATTCTGCATGCGCATGAACTTGAAAACATGTTTGCCCTCTTGAATATTCAGGAGTGTACGAATACTATTAACACACCTAGACATGTTATCGCAGCAAGTCAACGTGCAGCCAACGTTTTTGAAGTCATGGGGCGAACGGGCGCCGTGACGGTCATTCACTCGCCTATTGCTGAATTTAATACCGATGACCAGAGAGCTACTTCTGGAAAAACGAACCGAAAACGGTCCGACCCGTTTACCTGGATTATGGTAGGCTCACTCGATGCGAATAAAAATCCTGTCCGTTTTGTTGAAATCGCCAATCGCATTCTGCGGCTACGGAGCCAAGATAATTTTATCTGGATTGGTTCAGGCGATTCAGGGTATTCTCTCTATGCGGAAAAACTTGCAAATATCCTAAGGCCGGGGAAACAAATACAATGGCTAAAACCTCGTGACCAAGGTCACTACCGCAAGGTAGTGGCTCAAGCGGATGGATTCTTAATTACCTCTGACGCAGAATCTCTATCCTTGGTGGCGATAGAAGGCCTCGCCGCAGGAAAACCAGTGGTCTCTTTCGACAATGGAGGCGTTTCCGAAATACTGACTAAGCGCACTGGAGTTATCATACCACGTTTTGATTTGGATACATGCGTGCGAAAAATGGTACAGATCGCGAACGGCACATTAAATTTTGAGCCGCGAGAACTCCGCCGGCGCGCTTCGCAGTTTGGCGTTCAGTCGAAGGCGGTACCTTGGAATCAGGTGCTCGCTCAGACTGCGAATTCCGATCCGAACAACTTCATTTCGTAAGGCTACAGACTATTCTGTCTCATTTGCCGATAATACCCCACATACTTGTCCCAGAATTCTTGTTCTGAATATTTGCCAAACTCGGCGAAAACATTCCATGAATTAACACGCGATTTCGGTTCTGAAAATTCAATCTGGTCGCAGAGCGTTACTCTGCATTCAATCTGCAGCCGCGTAGAGAATTCGCGTGCCATTCTAAACGTAAATTCTCCTTGTGTTTGCTGGTAGCCTGAAGGTTGAAAGGATTGATACTCTTCAGTTTGACTGGGCATCGAAGCGCATGCTTTGGCGTACGCAAGCGCCAACAAATCGACAGGAATATTATCGCGTACGTAGAGAGGCGTGCGCACCTCGGCCGGGGCGCCATTGAGCCAAGTTGTCGCAAGGTAATGGTTGAACTTTTGGTCTTCCAATGGACCGAAAGGATTAGGAATTACAAAGTGACCAAGCTTGAGTCCCATATTGCCAGCGTAATAGCGGAAGGCTTGGGTAATCAACCCTTTTGCGAGGCCGTATGGTGAACCCGGCACCGACACGTTACCGGCCCCCCCTTCACCAGCCTCAAAGACCGTGCCTGTGAGCAAAATGGGCACTCTATTTTCGGCGAGCGCGGCAGATACCTCGGCTATGTTCCGCAAATTGGCCTGCAGGCTCTCGGCAAGATTGAAATCTGCACTTCGGTAAGCTGGTATATGTGCGCCATGGACGCAGAGCAATTGAGGCTTAGTTTCTCTGATACATGCGACGAACTGTTTGGAGCCAAATGGAGCATTAAAAACCAATTGAAAATCGCTCGTCAACAAACTAAACCTTTTGACTTCTTTGCCTTGATAATCCCGGGAGTCATTGCGCGTCAGCAAACAAACGACCTCATGACCCGCATCACGCAGCGTCGACGCGAACCAAAAGCCTGTGAAAGAAGTCGCTCCCGTGAGAAGAATCTTCACGGAAGCGTCTTGAGACTGGGGACTGCGACGACTAGCTTTGCCCCCCATTCGCGCGTATAATCCAGCTGCTTACTTATTTCTTCCCGCAGATTCCATGGTAAGATTACGATGTAATCAGGTCTTTTTTCTTTCAGAGCCGGCTCTGCCAGAATCGGGATATGACTCCCTGGCATGTATTTACCCTGTTTGTATGTCGATGCATCGATAACGAAGTCTAGCAAATCTGGTTTGACTCCGCAATAATTTAGAAGAGTATTGCCCTTAGCAGCAGCGCCATACGCTGCGACTTTTTTACCTTGCTGCTTTACATCGAGCAGAAAGCGTAGAAAATCAGCTTTTACCTTTTCTGCTTTCTTGTGAAATTCTCTGTACGTGTTGAGATTAGTGAGACCAGCTACTATTTCCCGCTGACGCAATTCTTCGACCGATTTTGAGATAGGTTTACTCTCGTCATTTTGATGTTTGAGAAAGACGCGCAGCGACCCCCCGTGCGTCGACAGTTCTTCGACATCAAATAACTGCAACCCGTGTGCTTCAACTAGAAGCAAAACCGTGAAAAGAGAAAAGTACGAATAGTGCTCATGATATATTGTATCAAATTGATTTTCTTCAACTAGCTTCAATAAATGCGGAAACTCCAACGTTATCACGCCGTCTGCCGCGAGCATTGCCTTGAGTCCCTTTATAAAATCATTAATATCGGGAACATGCGCGAATACGTTATTTCCGAGAATCAGATCGGGCTTACGACGTTCCGCGGCAATCTGCTTCGCAAGTCGTTCACCGAAAAAGTCTACAATAGTGTCAATTCCCTTCTCTCGTGCAACCCTTGCCACGCTCAATGACGGTTCTACGCCCAAGCAGGGTACATTTTTCTCCTTGAAGTATTGCAGCAAATAGCCATCATTAGAGGCAAGCTCAACCACGAGACTTTTTTCGCCGTAACCAAAGCGGGAAATCATCATGTCTACGTATCGCTTGCAGTGTGCAAGCCACGAAGTGGAATACGAGGAAAAATAGGCATAGTCTTCGTTAAATATCTCGCTCGCTCTTTTAAACTCAGGAACTTGGGCATAGAAAGTACGCTCACTGACGTAGACTTTTAACGGGTAGGTGACTTCTGGCTTCAGCAACTGCTCCGGCGTCAAATATGAATTCGACGGGGGGCAATGCCCCAAATCTAACATGAGCGTCTCAATAGGTTTTCCATCAAATCTGCAATTCATAACTTCAGTCCTCCGAAATCTTCAGGCAACGATGCTGCGTTATTATCCTTTTCAGATATTGCCGTAACAGGTAAAGGCCAAACAATTCCCAAGGATTTGTCTGCATAATGCACGGTGCGATCAAGATCGCTCGAATAGAATTCATCGTGAAAATACAACATTTCAACGTTGTCGGTTAACGTCTGAAAACCATGTGCGCACCCTTTTGGTAAAAGAAACATGGCATGACTTTCGGCATCAAGCTCTACCGCATGCCAACGGCCAAATGTTTCTGAACCGAACCGCAAATCCACACAAACATCAAAAATTTTTCCGCGCGTCACGCGTAATAATTTGGCTTCTGCCATAGGCGGCAATTGGTAGTGCAAGCCTCGTATTGTTCCGCGTGCGCGGGTTTTTGAATAATTGGATTGCGCGACCGAAAAAATAATTTCCTGCTCTGCCATTTCCTTTTTGCAAAATTGGCGGAAAAATTCGCCCCGATCGTCTTCGAAAACTCTGAGTTCAATTTCGAAACAGCCGTCAATCGTGGTTGGCACGAATTTCATAACTCTCTCACCTAGCTCGGCGCATGCACTGCCCAAGCCAGCTGTAAATTTGCCGCGGCCTTCAAATAGGCATCGAGCTGCCCATTTGAACTCACTATTTTTTCGTCATGATAACTCTTGTACCAGCTGGCTGTTTTTTCCGCTACCTCAGAGACTGCCCAGACCGGATGCCAGCCTAAGTAGGCTCGTGCTTTCGCGCTATCGAGCATCAATAGTTTTGCCTCATGCAGCGCTGAGTCTTCCCTGACCTTCCAGGAGATTTTAGGCCAGTGTTTCTTGAGTATTTCAAGTAGTTTCACGACTTCCAAATTGCCGGCTTCGTTTGGGCCAAAGTTCCACGCTTCTGCGAAATCTTTCTCGCCATTCAAGAGCTTCTGTCCGAGCAGCAGGTATCCACTAAGACATTCGAGAACGTGCTGCCATGGACGAGTTGAACTAGGCGACCGAATTTCAAGATCTTTCGTAGCGGCAACTGCACGCACGAGATCAGGTATCAACCGATCAATGGACCAGTCGCCACCACCAATCACGTTTCCTGCCCGTGCCGTAGCCAGCAACACGCCTTTTTCTTGAAAAAAAGAAGAGCGGTATGAGCTGCAGACGAGTTCTGCCGCGCCTTTTGAAGCGCTATAGGGATCATGGCCACCCAAGTGGTCCGTTTCCCGGTAGCCCCAAGGCCATTCATTATTGCGATAACACTTATCGGTGGTAATAACAACGACTGCTCGCAATGCTTTGCAGTGACGCGCAGCCTCGAGTACATTGGCTGTACCTAAGACATTCGTGCTCCAGGTTGCTAGCGGTGTGGCGTACGATGCTCGCACGAGCGGTTGCGCCGCGAGGTGAAAGATGATTTCGGGATTCGCTTGCGCAATAAATGATTCAATTGCGCTATAATCGCGAATGTCAGCCAGATGCTCTTCAATTTTAAGCTGCAAACTTTGCCAATGCGCCGAGTTGGCCTCGTTCGGTAGAGAAATACCTGAGATTTCAGCCCCTAATCGGTGGAGCCATAGGGTCAACCAGCTGCCCTTAAAACCTGAATGCCCGGTAATCAGTACCCGCTTGCCCCGGTACACTCCGGAAAAAGAATTCAGCTCCATGTTTTCCAAGGTGCTTGATTATGCGCCCACAAATCTTCAAGCTGGCGCTTGTCACGCAGCGTGTCCATGGGTTGCCAGAATCCATGGTGGAAAAAAGCCCCCAATTGACCATCTCGCGCCAAACCCTCCAAGGGCTCGCGCTCCCATACGGTAGCATCACCTGAAATGCGATCAATTACCTTAGGCTTGACGACGAAGAACCCGCCGTTAATAAACCCTCCGTCACCCACAGGCTTTTCAACAAAGTCTTTCACTTTATTTCCTTCGCAATTCAATATGCCAAAGCGACCGGGTGGCTTCACGGCTGTTACAGTCGCATGTAATCCTGATTCTTGGTGAAATTTTATCAGCGCCGTAATATCAACATTGCTGACTCCATCGCCATATGTCAGACAAAAATCACCGTCTATGTAATCGCGCACTCTGCGGATTCGACCCCCGGTCATTGTGTTTTCTCCCGTATCGATAAGAGTGATACGCCAAGGTTCACCGTGGGCGCGGTGCACGTCAAGGCTGTTTTTTTGCAGGTCGATCGTGACGTCAGAAGTGTGCAGGAAATAATTAGCGAAGAATTCTTTGATCACATAACCTTTGTAGCCGCAACAAATAATAAAATCGTTTATGCCATGGCTCGAGTAAATTTTTAAGATGTGCCACAGAATCGGCTTGCCACCAATATCTATCATGGGCTTAGGCCTTAGTTCCGATTCTTCGCTGATTCGGGTGCCCAAACCGCCTGCTAAAATAACTGCTTTCATCAAGTTCCTTATTAAACTGCTAGAAGCCTAACCTGCCAGCACGACAGCCCGTCAATTGCCTTGGATGAACCAAGAATGCGGTCGAATGCGTCGCAGAAAGGTCGCCAGACCTCGAAAAACGCGCGGCTAATTCTCCAAAACCCGTATCCCAAACAAATTCTTTTCCCGGCGTAATAAATTTGGTCCTTGACCACTATTAGACGAATTATCTACATTTTAGTGCTGCGCATCGCCAAATTATTCCGTCTAGCATGGTTTATGCCTGAGAACCCGCAAGCGCGGCAAACTTTCCCAGGAGCTACCGCCAACAATACAGGGGGCGATCTTTGTATTTTTGCGCATTATTCACGAACAAATCATGTCAGTCCGCACGTATTCCACTACCTCCAAGCTATTTACGAATCAAACTTTTCGATAGTTTTTGTTTCAACCGCAGACCACCTGAGCGAAGAAAGCTTAGCGAAGCTGCGCCAAATATGCATGAAGGTCGTTATTCGAAAAAATATCGGGTATGATTTCGGATCATGGAAATGCGGACTTCTGCATTCTGATCTTGATCTCAAGAGATACAATAGACTTCTGCTGACTAACGACAGTGTATATGCTCCGCTATATCCATTGAAAGAAGCATTGACAACAATGAATGCGGATATGAACGGCATTACTGATTCGTACGAAATCAAATATCACCTCATGAGCTATTTCATTTTATACAATAAGAGTATATTCCACACTGATAATTTTCTCCGAAAATGGCGAACGGTCCGCATGCTGCCAAACATACTGAAAGGCTTGATCATAGAACTTTATGAAATTGGAATAAGCCAATTTTTCCTTAATGATGGTTACTCGCTGCATGCATATCTACCAGTTAAAAAACTCGCGGAAAAATACGTACCCTCTAAGCAACTGGAAAGTATTAACTCAGTTCATATGCTATGGCCGCAGCTCATTACAAACGAGCGGTGTCCGATTATGAAAGTAGATTTGTTTCCCAGATTTATCAAGCAGGGACAATTTAGTGATTGGCGAAGACACGTGCAATTAACGGATTATCCTATCGAACTAATCACGCAACATCAGAACATACCATGAAAGGCATGCAACGCAATCAAAAAAACAATATCTTCCAAATATACTTCCGGCCAGAACAAAAAGCAGGCCTTACCCCGGAATTTATTCCGTACTTTAAAGCCGAGAACGAAGAAATCGAATGGCGTGAATATTGGACGTTTGCAAAAAACCAAAAAACTGCAATTGCCTCTAATGGGCTGACCGGATATCTCTCGTGGAAATTCGAGAAAAAATCGGGCGTCGCGGCAAAAAAATTCTTACGATTTATTGCAGACAACCCGGGGTTCGATGTCTACTTCATTAATCCTTTTCCCTTGGATAGCCTCTTGTTTGATAATGTATGGGACCATGGAGGGCATTACCACCCGAGACTAAAAGAATTTTCTGCTGAACTCTTGAAAAACGCCCGTTACGAAGTTGATATTCGCAACCTCATTAATACACCTGATCAGACCGCCTATTCGAATTACTGGGTCGGCAATAGCAAGTTTTGGAAGGCGTACATGAGCTTTACGCAGCCTGCAGTGCGTTATATGCGGACGAACTTGACTCCTTCTGAGAGCGAATACCTGTACTCGCTGGCCGACAAGGTCAGTAATTGTTCACACATACCGTTTGTGATCGAACGGCTTTTCACTACACTATTAGTCGTCCATCCCGAAATCAAATTTGCCGCTTACCAATATGACGCAGAAGACCTCAAAAATCGATATTCCTGGCCCGAACGGCTTTGTTATAAACTGTTGAGCAATCTTAAAATCCGTAGATCTTGGCCAGGGCGGCACATCAGAGCGATGGTTTTGCGCTTTCGCAAACTCAAAGATTCGCTTCGATAATCCGAATACTGGCATTACATCCAGCCTGCCGCCCATATGGCTATACGGCCTGCCGCGTAGGAAAAACGAGACACTTATATGGACTTCATCGACCTCAAAACACAACAAGCTCGCATCAAACCGCAGCTCGATGCCAACATCGCGAAAGTGCTCGCGCACGGGCAGTACATCATGGGTCCCGAAATTGCAGAGCTCGAAAAGCAGCTCGCGGCGTATACGGGTTCGAAACACTGCCTGACGGTTGCGAACGGCACCGATGCGCTGCTCGTGGCGCTGATGGCGCTGGGTGTGAAAGCCGGCGATGAGGTGATTACATCCCCCTTTACTTTTATTGCGACGGGCGAGATGATTGCTCTGATTGGCGCGACGCCGGTTTTTGTCGATATCGACGAGCGCACGTACAACATCGACCCGGCAAAGATTGAGGCGGCGATCACCCCTAAAACCAAGGCGATCATGCCGGTGAGTCTCTATGGCCAGTGTGCGGATTTCGATCGAATTAATGCGATCGCGGCTAAGCACGGCATTCCCGTTATCGAAGACGGCGCGCAGAGTTTTGGCGGCGGGTATAAAGGCAAGAAGTCTTGCAACCTGAGCCTCATTGGCTGCACGAGTTTTTTTCCGTCAAAGCCGCTCGGCTGTTATGGCGACGGCGGCGCGGTTTTCACCAACGATGACGAACTCGCGAAGATTATGGGTTATGTGCGGCTGCACGGGCAAGACCGCCGTTACCACCACCCGATCGTCGGCATCAACGGCCGCATGGACACTTTACAGGCGGCAATCCTCTTACCTAAGCTCGCGATCTTTGCCGAAGAGGTTCAGCTGCGCGAGAAGATCGGCAAACGCTATTCGACTCTGCTATCAGCAAAGGGAATCAAGACGCCGTTTGTTGAAGAGCACAATCTGAGTGTCTACGCTCAGTACACCATTCTGGTGAATGACCGCGACGCAGTACAAAAGAAACTGCAAGACAAGGGAATACCGACCGCGGTGCACTACCCGATACCGCTCAACCTGCAGCCGGTGTTCGCGCATCTAGGTAAGCCGAAGGGCAGCTTTCCGATTGCCGAGCGCATCGCCGAGCAGGTGATCAGCCTGCCGATGCACCCGTATTTGAGCGAGAAAGATCAGGACACGATCGTTGAGGAAGTTCTCACGAGCGTTTGAGCGTACCGGTCTAACACCCGATAGACTTCATTAATGGACGAAGAACGTTTTCGCCGTGAAATTGCCGAGCTGAAGAAGCGCGAGAATGAGCTGCGCTCTTCAAACAAGAAGCAGGTCGAATCGACCGACGAGTCTCAGACGCGCTCGAACGCGATGCGCTACACCTGGCTCGGCGCTGAATTCGCAGCGATATTTTTCGGCTTCGTTTGGGGCGGGCAATGGCTCGACGCAAGGCTCGGCACCAAACCCTGGCTTGTGCTCACGGGCATCTGTACCGGGTTTGGAATCGCACTTTACCGGCTCATCTTCGTCGCAAAAAAACTCGGCGCAGAAGACGACGCACCCAAGTGATGGCTCGCTGGCGGTCGAATTTCACGGTCTTCGCACCGGCGAAGATCAACCTCGGTCTTCGCATTACGGGTAGGTTCCCCAATGGTTACCACCGGCTCGAATCGGCGTTTGTACCCGTCTCACTCTTCGACCGTATTCACGTTTCACAGTCAGCCGCCGACAACGTTCGTCATCTCTGGCCCACCGATGAGCCTACGGCAAATCGACGGCAGTTGTCTTTAGGGGCGGTCAAGAACCCCCTGCTATGGAAAACCATAGCCCTCGTGCGAGACACGCTGCGCGGCAAGGCGGATGTCGAATTGCCATGCGTTGGGGTCACCGTGCAAAAGCGCATTCCCTCGCCCTCAGGGCTCGGCGGTGCTTCGTCAGATGCGGCAGCCTTGATATCGGCGCTGGCCTCGCTTGCGGCTGCGGCCCAGCCAAACAGGGCGGCACAAATTCATGACACTCTGCAATCCGGCGAATTTCTCGCGAAAACGACCCGGCTCGGCGCCGATGTACCATTTTTTTGGCGCTATGGTCTTATCGGCAAGGCAGCCCTGCTTACGGGTATCGGCCACGAGCTAGCAGCTGTGGATTTACATAGCGTGGCAGGATTCATCCTGGTACCGCCATTCGGCTTTTCGACAGAACGCATGTTCGCGCACGTGCGAAGCCTGCCATTGCCCGTCGCTGAGGCGACCGGCGGCGAATCTGCCGCTTCTAAATTGGCTTTACGCCTCAGCGAAATTCCCTATTCGGACGAGGTCGTCTTTGGTGTGAAAATCGTGCAGAACGATTTTGACCAGGTGGCGGCGGCGGTTTTCCCGAAAGAGAGCGCGCTGCTTGCGGAAGCCAAGGCGACGATTGCCCGAACGGTGAACCAGTTTCTGGGTTTGGGTTTTGTTGTCGGAATGTCAGGGTCAGGGGCAGCATTATTTGCCGCCACAGAAACACCGGTTTCACAGCAGGCGCTGTCAGCGTATTCGGGAGTGCTTCGCGCACGTCTCGGTCGAAACTGGCGCGTATATGCTTTCAGGGGTTGTTAAGGGGATGCGGCATTTCGCAGAAATGCTGCTTCCCCTTAAAAGAACAACCTCTCGGCGAGAAGCCGCAATTCGCGCGAGCGACATGCGGTCGGCTCGCTAAAACAAATTGGGCCGTAGCCAAGTGGTAAGGCAGCGGATTTTGATTCCGCCATGCGAAGGTTCGACCCCTTCCGGCCCAGCAATAGGTTTGCCCCCAAAGCATGCCTTCCGGGTGCGACGCAGGCAGCGAAGCGCTTTAGCAGGCGTTTGGTATTGCCAAACGCCGAGGCCTGCGGCGCACGGCATGCGACGGGGCAAACCATTAGAGCTGTGGGCCACCTTCGGTGGCCTTTTTCATTTTCTGGCAAGGGTTGACGGCAGTGACTGAGCCTGAAAACCCGCAATATGACCGAAGCCAAGCGTCCCTCGCCCCTCAAACGCAAATATGTCATCGACCTGAAGTTCCAGGGCAAGTTTATTGTGACCGCAGTCGTGCCGCTGATGATCTTTGTGCTCGTGCTGGCATTTGGCTTTATGTATGCAGTCAACAGTATAGCGCGCGAATACCAGTTTGAGAATACGGCCGAACTGATTCAGAAACTTTCAACCACCCTCGGCAACGATGCGACTTCTGGGCTTGTGTTTCAGAAAGTGAAACTTTACGGTATTCTCGCGCTCTGCGCGCTCGCGCTTGTTATGGCGCTTTCACTCAGCATTCTGTTCGTACTCTTTTCGCACCGCATCGCCGGCCCGGTAATGCGCATTCAACGCACTTTTGAAGACGCCCTACACGGCGATCTAACGCAGCGCATTCGCTTGCGCGAGAGTGACGAACTGAAAGAAACTGCCGACCAGCTGAACCACCTTCTCGACAGCCTGCAGGCTCGCATTCGCCGCATCGACCAGATGGCGCGCTTCATGCACGACACGCTCGAATCGATGCTGCTCGAAGCGGCGCCTGAGAAGAAAGAGCAACTCTTGAAGCTAGACGACCTTGCGCGCGGTGTTAAAGAAGCGATTGCGGATTTCAAACTGCAATAGACCTTTATACCCTGCACAAGCCATATACACTCTGGTCAAACGTCTATGCAGACGTGATGGCCGACATTCCCTATTCGGCATGGTTAGATTTCGCGCTCGAAGCCGATGCTTTGAGCGCTCCGCATGGCATTCTTGAACTTTTTGCCGGGCACGCGCCTTTGTCAGGCATCGCCATCGGGCGCGGCCTTCTTGCCGTCGCGCTCGACCTTGAACCTGCGATGCTCATTGGCTCGTCAGGCGATCGGGTCTGTGCCTCAGCCGAGGCTCTTCCGTTTGCCGACGCGAGCTTTACGCTCGCCGTCTCAACCAACGCGTCGATAAACTATTGTCGCGAGTTGCCCGAGTTGGCAGACCACCTTGGTGAGGTGAGGCGGGTTCTTACCCCACGGGGAGCCTACGTCTTCGACTGCTGCACGCCGGGCCGGGCTGAAACGCTGCACCTGAAAACGATGCGATCCCCGTCGGGAGAAATAACCTTTTCGCACACCTATAATCGTCAGGATAATTATCTTGAGACGACCGTCGCGGTCGAGGGCAAGGGAATCGAAAAACACTGGCAACGAATTTTCAGCGGTGCTGAACTCAAACATGTGGCGCTCGCCGCTGGCTTTCACCTGGAGCGCCGTGTCGCGAATTACGCGTTGCCAGTCGCCGCAGGCATAGAACCGATCGTCACGTATGTTCTGCGGCCCGCGTAGCGCGCGCGTACAATCTCAGCAGCACTGCAGAAATCATGAAGGCGAAAGCCGGCAAGCCCACAAATAAAAATGTGATCGTGTTGCTTACTGATGCCGTGCGCTCTGCTGGCTTGTAATCTGCAAAGCTCAGCGCAACACCGATCACGAGTGGTGCGCAGGCCATGGCTGACTTATTGACAAACGTAAATGCCGCAAAGTACAGGCCCTCTTCTGAGCCCGCGCCCTTCGTGGTAAACGAGACCTCTTGCGGCACAAACAAAATTACCGCACCGGCAAAACCGCCGACGAGCACAGCGAAAACTGTCAGGTACCAGAGGTGTCCGGCCTGCGTCAGCAGTACCGAAGGGAACACCGCAACGATCGCGATGAGGGCTACCATCCAGAGAGTCAACCGGCTGATTCGCCGGGCGAGGTATGACCAAAAGGGCACAAACAGGGTTGCGCTGAGTAAGAAAACGACGGCCAGCGTGACACCAAGCTCTTTGTTGCCGAGTACGTAATCGGTGTAATACAACGAAACGGCGAGCAGCGTCGTTGCCGCAAACTGGTTAAAGAAACTCATCGCGGCGACGAGTGCGAAGCGGCGGTTTTCAGCGAGCTTGCCAAGCGCGCGCCTGAACGAATGGCTTGCTTCGTCGCGGTCTGCCTTGGGCTCGCCGTAGGCGGCAACCGGTGCCGTGCCTGCCAACGCGAGCGGTACGACCATGATGGCAACTGCAACCACGATCATTTCAGGCGATTTCTGCTGCAAAGGCACAAGCACTGCCAGCGCCACGCCGCCCAGAATCGTGCCGATATTCTCGGTGACCACGCGCGAGGCAAATAAAGGTAGTTTAGGCTGTTCCCGCTGCAATGCCGCGAGCCATGCATAATGCGGAATATAGACCAACGTCACCCCGAAATATAAGGTGAAGATTCCAGCCGCTGCCAGCGAATATTTGGCAGCGTTCGCCCCCGCAAAGGCCCCTAATGCGGGTAGAAATGCCATGATCAATCCGCCGGCGAGTGCGACAAGACCCAGACCGATAAAGATGCGGCGCTTGCCTAACCTATCGCTCCAATAACCGCAGATCGGGTCAAGAACCGCATCTGTCGCCCGGCTGGCAAAAAATATGGCGCCGATGATCGCGCTGTCGAGCAGCAGCTGGTCGGTAGCAAATTTCTGGTAGAACTGCGAGATGACGAACTGCACAAAGCCGCCGAGCAGCATCGGCAGCGCAAGAACAAGGGTCGAAGACGTTTTCACGCAGCAGGCTTTATTTTCGATCGAGGTGTGCAAACCAGAAAACCGGATTGCGAAAGATCTCGAAATCTATTCGACGAGCGCGATGCGGTACGCCCGTTCTGCAGGTTCAGCTTTCTGTCCGGCACAAGCGAGGCGCAGCAAATCTTCGTCTCTGAAATCGCCTTCGTGCGCGAGAGTTCCCACCGCTGAAATGCTTTTCAGCGTCTTGCCCGCACGCTGGTGCTCGAGCATGAGCTTGCATGCCAGTTTGCTCTCGATGCGTACCTGCCGGTAGACCTTGCCTGTGACTTTCAGTCGGTAATAATCGATGTCACCGGGTGGATTAATAAAACCCCATTTATACGTCGCGTCGACGAGGGTATCCGCAGATGCTGCCGTGCCATTCGGCTCAGCTTCGTTCTCGTCGCTCGCCTGCGATTCGCTGATCTTGACCTCATAAGTCGCTGGCGCTGTCAGCCGCTTTACCGCAGCGCCCGGTCTCACCGCCAAGAATAACTGATCACCTGATTCAAGCCTGACATTCTCAGCAATTTCGGCCGACGGCGCGCTTCGTTCGAATTTCTGCTCACGGCCGTCAGCGAAATGCAGCATAAGCCTCATTTGCCCCGGTGGTTTTGGCTGAAGTTCGACACGCAACGACACCGCATAGTCGCGCAGATTTCGATACTGAAAAAAATCCGCATCTTTGAGACTTGCGAGCGCACCGGTCACCGCCCCTTGCGCCACTTCGGTCGCCGTTTCTTTCTTTTCGTTCGGTTCAACCTCATGATGGTTCGCGGTCGCGCCGAATGCGAGCACGAGATCGTAGTAATCGCGGCTGACCGTCTGCCTCTGCTTCGTACCGATGACGCAAATGGTGACTTTTTTTGCTCCAGATATATCGAGCCCGGTTAGTTGTAGGTGTTTACCTGTTTTGCCGGTGCGCGAAAATGGCGCTGACAAAGCGTCGTCTGCATAGACAAGCAGCGAAGGTTCGATACCTTCGACACCGCTCAGGCGCACATCGAGAAACACTCTTTTTTCCGCCGCGAGCGCGTAGCTAAAGCAATCCTGTTCGGGAATTTTGTCACCACCGAGGCCATAGCTTACGGGCCCGTAGAAACCCGAAGCGTGCAGCGCTGCCATCGCGGTTGCGCTCCGCGGTGTCTGGTTCGGTTCGCGCTCGACGTTTGCGGGTGCGCGAAAAAGACGATAGAAAAATTGCAGCGGTGCCTGATGCGCGCTTTTTGCGCTGATTTCAATCTGCGCTTCACCTGGCGCGAGTAACACGGGCGGCAGTTCTTCGGCCCCATCTTCAGGCTGATCGTCAACCGCTGCGAGCGCTGCGTTATTCTGCAAGATCTTTAATGTGAAATCGCTGCCCAACGCGGCAGCAACTTCAGCGCGCAGCATCTGCGCTTCTGCGACGCGCAAACGAACAACCACTTTCGTGGCTCCGGGTGGCAGAAGGCCTGTGAGCACTTGGTCGTTCGAAAGCTCTATCGGTGCACCAGAGAATATTTCGGCCGAAGTCAATTTGCGGGCCGATTCGCGGCACGCTGAAAGCAGAAGAAACAACGCAAGAATGACGGCAGGTCGCATTTAGACAACAGGCAGCGGTATTTTGCCTGCCTGGAGTGATTCGGCGATACGCATGAACTGCTCACCCTCGACCCCGGTACCGAATGCTTCATCGCTGCGAAACATGGCCCGCAGAATTTCGCGATTTTCTGCGCCACGCGCGCGAGCCGTATCGACTGCTGTGATGAGCTGCGCGATGTCGCCTGCAGACGCATGGATCGAGATCTGTATCAGATCGAAGACATATTCGGGCGGTCCTTCGGGCACAATAGCAGCAACAGATTCGGCTTCGGTAAACGCCCCGCTCACCAACCCAGTCTCGAATTCGCTCGCAATGGTCTGGCCCTGCTCGTGAAAAGTGGCTCGACTTGCTTCGGCGACCATAATGTCCCGTATTGCGCGGCGCACAAAACGTCAAGCCAAATCAAGTACGCCGGCGGATGTGAAAAAGTGAGAAATAGCGCGGCCCAAGGACTCTGCAGGCAGAACCTGCACGTTCCTTGACGGACTGTGTTCGTTACCCTGCTTGCACGAATGCATTTTACCCGTTCGATGCGCATCGCACAGGCGGCTTTGCCGCTGCTGTTGTGGGCACACTGTACTTCTTCACAAAAAAAAGCCACCACCGCGCCAGAGCTGGCGGACACCGCATTTCGCTACACGAGCCACGATACCGACAACTGTGCCGGTTCTCAGGGACTCTGCCTCAGCGGTGACGCGGTCACGCGCCATCTGCCCGCCGGGGCTGTCTCGGGCAAGGTTTCGGTCGATGCGGCGCCCGTCACGAACGTTGATTACCAGAAATGCGTGAACGACCTGCACTGCGAAAAGAATACTTTCTACACCAAGGCAAATACGCGGTCGCTCGGCGCCGACAATGCGCCAGCCGTTGGGCTCAACTTTGAATCGGCAATGCGCTATTGCGCCTGGGCGGGTCGCCGCATGCCAACGGTAGCTGAACTGAAGGCGGGCCTCAGTGAACCAGGTTTTGCGCGCAGCGAGTTCGCCGAGTGGTCGAATGACTGGGCGCTGTCGCCGGGGGCAAGCTGCTCGCAAAAAGACCGCAACCTCTGCGAACCAGCTAACGCAATGGGCATCTGCAGCGGGGTTTTTCCGTGCCACAGCTCGCTGAAGCGGAAACAGACTATCGCGCCGACGGGAGAGACCACCGCCCTCGGGCACACGACGCGTGATAAGATAGCATTTCGCTGCGCCTCAGATTTTTCTCCTTCGACGGCCGCCCCGCCATGGGTACTTACAAATCCCCCCGCGGCGCTCGGCGACCCGCAACCGCTTAGCGCTTCAGAGCGAGCGCTGCTGCACAATCTCGAAGCGACCGACACGCTGAATAAACCCATCTGCAAGGCGAAGTACACTTCGCCGGCGCACTGCAAAGACCCCGTGACGTATTTCACTCCTAATGAATCACAAAACTACCAGTTCGCGCCATACATTCGCAACCTGGGCGGCGGCTATGCGGGAGTCGCGGCCGACGCGAACTATTCGTACATCGCAGCGGCGCGCAGCCGGTTTGTGTGGTTGTTTGACTTTGATGTGAATATCAACGCTCTGCACCGTATCATTCGCGCGATGGTGCTCGAATCGCCGACGGTCGCCGAGTTTCTGGCGAAGTTTGAGAAAAAGAATAACAAGGTCGCGCTCGAAATTCTTGCAAAATATTACAAGGACCGCGACGATCTCGATTTTATTCAGCAAGTTTACCGCAATAATTTTGCGAGCCTCGGGAAGCACTACAAAGCAAGCTCAACCCCGGATAAAAAGCAGGGAGAGTTTGGCTGGTTACGATTTGGCGAAAACTACCGTTACATTCGCCTGCTCTACACGCAAGACCGCATAACAATCGTGCCCGGTGACATGCTGAAAGACAAATCGATGCGTTCAATCGGCAAGTCGGCGCGCGCGCTCGGCGTACCGATTCGTGTCTATTACCCGAGCAACGCCGAAGAATTCTGGAACTATACCTATAACGATTCGAACTACAAAAAGAATATTCTGTCGCTGCCGTTCGACGAAGCTTCGATCACCTTTCGATCGGTGCATGAATATCCGTGGCATCCCGCGCACCGCAAAGGCTTCAAAGGTTTCTGGCACTACGTCGTGCACGGCGCTTACAACTACCAGAAGCGTCTGCTGTTGCCCCATTACGACTACATGGACTATTTCAAGATGCACAGGGTGGTGTCAAAAGACCGCGCCGATTTCAGCACCATAGAAATTCCGTCGAAGATCCCCAAAGGCATTCTCGAACAAGACCGCTGATTACCTCTATGAACCGGCCGGCAATCGCGATGGTGGCTCTCATCTTCGCCTGCCAGCCGGTCAGATCGCCGCCACTCACCGCTGATAAGATCTACGCTCTCAAGTACGCGGAGAGCAACTACCCGGCCCGGCTAGTCAATACCCGACAGAAATCGGGCACGGTACGCATGAACTGGCTCGCGTATCTGATACAAAGCCATGACGGTTCGCTCATTCTGGTAGATTGTGGTTTTAGCAACCCCACACTCGTCAAACGATTCAAACTGCAAAAGTTCAGACAGGTGACCGTGCTATTGGGCGACCTCGGCGTATCTGCCGATGCAATCACGCACGTGGTGCTCACGCACACTCATTTCGACCACGCGCTCGACGTCGATCGGTTCACGCGGGCGACTGTATATGTGCATGCAGAAGAAGCGCGCAAGCCACAAGACGCGCGCATGCCACCAAAGCTAAAGCAGCTGATGGCAGAGCAGAGGCTGGTCACAGTCGGCGCAGAGATGGTCTTGAAGCGCGACTGGATCATTCGCCCCGTCGGGGGCCACACTGAAGGTTCCCTCGCGCTCTGGTCGACGACGCCTGGAATTGCTGACGTGTTCACGGGTGACGAATGCTACTTTGCCACCGAATGCCGGGACAAAATCCCGTTGCCGGCTGCCGCAGCCTATGCCCCTCAAAAAAATTCCGACTTTATCAACTCGCTGCCCGCTGGCATACGTATCTTTGCCGGCCACGAACGGGCGCTCACCGGTGGCAGCTGGGTAAAACCTCAGGTTTTCTTATTCGAATAGTCAGTGATATACTTCCGCGTCCCGCCCGTGTGGCAGCGAGGAGTGTTCTTGATCTGGTCGCGGTCGTACATTTCGTCGAACCACGTGTAGATTGGTTTGCCGCGCAGGTACTTCTTGTAGCGATCAGACCAGCGCAGGTTGTCGCGGCAGCGCAATGTTGAGGTATAAAGGCCGTCTTCATCTTTTGCCAGTTCGTAGATAGCGATGTCTTCAGAATCGCCGGCCTGGTAAACAATTGCGATTTTTTTTCCGGGACGCAGCTCCCGGTTGGCGGTTTCAAGCAACTTGCCGAATTGCTCGCGGTTCGTGTATTCCCAATCGAGTGCGTTACTCGCGAATATCACGCTCACGTCACCCGAGCGTGGCGCGAGGTTCGCATCGTGAATGAAGCCGAGCATCAATTCTGTTCGCGGAATCTCTTTCTGCGCCGCGTAATGTTCAAACGCGCTCAGGCAGTGCACCTTCTCGGTTTCCATGCAAAGGCTGACTTCATTGCGTACGGCCTCGCGCTTTGGCGGGCGCGCATCAAAATGTGCGACCCAGCCGAGTTCAAGCGTCTTCAGCATGGTCAGAGCGTCTGCCCCGGTTGTGTTCGCGCGCACAATGGTCTGGAAGTCATAATGCGCCTTGAGAATACGCCAATCGATGTCGAGCGCGACGAAGCGCTTGCACCGCATCTGCTGGAACATCATGTAGTACTGCGTGAAACCGACAGTGAAGCAGTCTTTTGATTCAGGGTACAACTCTTCGATCAGGCCGAAACTTTTGTGCACGCCGCGGTCGTTCATCTTGAAAAAATTAAAGCAGCCGGCGAGCATCGTCGGCAAAACGTTGTTATACCATTTTTCTTCAGGGTCTTTGCGAAAATCAAGTGTGGCAGAAAACTTTTTGGCTGCCGTTTCATCGTAAGGCCGCATCTGGAACATCATTTCGCAGATGGCGTCACCGTTGGTTTCGAGGGTACCGAACAGCCTGCCGATTCTTGCGTTCTTGTAGCTATCATCTTCGATGTCGCTCAAAAAGGTCTGGTGTTCAGGTGTTACCGTGAGCCTGGCAGTCGTGCTGCATGCGCCTGCGAAGAACGCAATACCAAGCATAAAACCAAAGCTTACCCTGCGCATTTGACTAGTTTTTCTCCGTAGGTTTGAGCGCAAAATCGATGATACCAAAATGCGATACATTCCTGCGTTTCACTTTGCCGGCAAACCGACTGACCTTCGTCAGCCGCAACAGGTCATTGGCGCCGCTGCCATAGGGTGCCGGACCACTGCGACCGAGCACTTCCATTGTCACGTTGCCGCGAGCACTGCGGTAACGCAGCACCCCCTCATCAGTTTCGATTGCCTCGAGCCCGAGTGCGCGAATCATGATGGCATTCACGGGAAACGCGTCGGGTTTGTCGACCCGAACAATCGAATAATATGAGCGCCCCGGGTCGGGCATAATTTCATCGCGAATAAAAGCGATGAGGTCCCACAGGTCGTCGCTAATGCGAAAGTTACCTTCGATATCGATCAGGCGGCTGATCTTTCGGCTCGCCGTTGGTGGTGAGGAGTGATATTCGATATAGTAGTCCAGGTACTGTTTCGGGTCTAACGCTGTGTTTCTGTAGGGTTCTGTCTCGTGCGTCGCGTCGCGACGCAGAAAAGCGTTGCGGCTCACCGTACCGTTACTGTACGCGATAAATTCAAAATCCACATCAAATGGGAAAAGGTCGCCGAGAAGCGCCCAGCTATGCTCGCTGGCAAGAGGCCACTCCGGGCCGACGCGACCAAACCAGTATGAACGGTTGTGGCAGAGCGACATGACCGGCTGAATGGCAGTGGGCCCCGTGACCGCCGCCGGCTTTTTCACATAAACAAACTCACCGGGAAAGACCAGAAACTTCTGCGGGTCAGCGGCAGTGTATTCTATGATGGCCGGCGTAAGAAAAGACTTGTGATAACCGAACGTATCACCGCGAAAGGGAACAACCACGGTTCGCCTTTTGGCGTCACGCTCCGAGGCGGCAAAAGAGACCACGAGCGGCCAGCCGCTGTACGCACCGAAAAAATGCTGAAAATTTTCCGTGGGTGCGAAATAATTGAACGTGGCGTTGCGCAATTTCAGCGGCACGGGCGCGGCAGATTGCGATTCGTCGATGCAATCGTATATCTTACCGCGATGTTCTTCACCAATGGGAACAAACGTTTTCTGAAGGAGCTGCGAAAATTTATCTACCGTCAGGTTTGGCAGCGCAAATAGCGAAGGTGTCGCCGCAAGCAGGCCGAGCCATTGAATACAGTTTGCGACGCGCATGAGGTTCATGCTAATTGCGCAGATAACTCACCTGCGGTGCTCCCTGTTGCTCAGTCTTCAGAAACGGAGTCGTCTTCAGTACACGCTCAACGGTCCAGTCGCCCATTTTGAAATGCGTCGCTTTTTGCCTCGTGATCTGTTTTGCTGGGCTGACTTTCATGTTCGTGAGTTTTCGAATGTCGCCCGATGTACCGATGTAGTGCGGTTCGTACGGGTTGGTTACCAGATCAAGCACGACGTTCTGCTGCGTGTTCGCATAGCGTATCACCCCGTCAGCGTCTTCGACACCGTTCAGGTCGAGCGCTTTGATCATTGCAAGATGGCCGGCGTATGCATCGTATTTGTCGATGCGCGCCGCGCTATAGAAAAACTTCTTGGGGTCGCGTTCGACTTCGAGCTTGATGTAGGCGAGCAGGTCCCAGAAGGGTTTGGTGATTTCATAGTTACCTTCCATGTCGATAAAACCCTTTATGTGCGGATAAGCCCCTTCGGGAAAGCTCGTGTTCAAAAGGTACTCACTCATGAATTGCCGGTAGTCTTTGATACGTTTAAAATCCCACTTTTTGCCATTGATGATCTTACGGTCGAGCAGCTGGTTACGCGGGGTGGTAGCGTTGCTGTACGAAACGATGATAATGGGATTTTGGTGCGCAGTCAGGCGCCACAGCAGTCTTTTTCCGCCGTCGTTTTCAAAACCCGGCGACTCGGTATTGATGTACCGCTCAGGATACCTTCCCCTGTGGCAGATGGGCGCAAGCAGCTTCCCTGCAACTTTGGGCCTCTCAAAGTAACGGTATTCGTCAACGGTGACCAGAGCCGCACCGGGCAGATCGTGGTAGAGGCGCACGAACGAACCGGTCGCTGCAGATTTGTGAAACCCCGAAGCCTCGCCGCGCAGACCGACAATTACCGTGCTGCCAGGCAACATGCGCGAGCGACCATGGTAGCCGACAACAAATGGCCAGCCGCCCTCTTCGGCGAGATAGTAGCCGCGGTCGGCATGCGGCACCTTGGGAAAAAGATCAAATTCGGGAAATTGCGCCCTGAGCGCCGTTACACCCGCGCTGTTTTCGATGCAGTCAAAGTACTGCGCCTGGTGCGCCGGCAAAATCGGCCTCGCGAGAATTGTTTCGATACCCGGCTGCGTCTGTGGCTGAGAAACCTCTGTTGCGAAAGCCCCGATGGCTGCGTTTCGATCGATTGCAGTGGCGCGTTTGCCGGGCCCTGTACAATGCGCGACCGCCATAACGCAGAGCAAGGGCAGCGCGATTAAGTGGGATATCCTCATTTTACGTCTATTGGGCATGTTGTGCGGTATTGTTCTGTCGCCCATGACGGCGTGGCCACCAAATTGTTTCAACGCGCGCAGAAAACAGGCGTACGGTACGAGATTTGGCTTTTCGCACCACCGCGCTTTGTGGCATGCAGACGCCGAGCCGTTGCAGCAGGCAACCGCTTGAGGAGATCGCATGAAAAAAACTAATTTACTGGTGGGTGCAGCGCTCGCTGGCCTGGCGCTCGCGGGCGGCGTCAGCGCGAAAGAAACTAAAGACAAAGCGAAAGAAGGTGAATGCCATGGCATCAACGGCTGCAAGGCGCAGGGTGATTGCGGCAACAAAGACCACGGGTGCGGCGGGCAGAACGCGTGCAAAGGCCAGGGCTGGAAAAAAATGACAGAGGCACAGTGCAAAGCGAAGAAAGGCAAGTTTAAGCCCATGTCAATGGAGATGTGAGACGCAGCAATTCGCAGGCCTGGGGCTCAGAACCCGGCATTTCAATTTTTTGCTTCGCCAGCCGACGGTAAAGGTCGGTTGGTTCGAGGCGATTACAGAAAACTTCATCAATACTGAGGGTGCTCCCCTGTTCGTGCTCGAACAAATTCGCTCACGATTTCCGGTTGCCTTGCACGGCGTTGCACTCTCGATTGGCAGCGTTGATGGCGTGCGGGCCGATCACCTTAAAAAAATCGCGCGCCTCGCCGCCCGCATCGACCCGTTTCAGATCTCTGACCATCTGTGTTTTTCACGATTTGGCGCCCGGCAATACCATGAGCTTCTACCATTGCCGCGCACCAAAACCATGGCGGCACGTATCGTGCAGAATATCGATCTTGTGCAGACATACCTCAAGCGCACGCTCGTGCTCGAGAACATATCAGCATATCGCGAATACCCGCAAAATGAAATGCCTGAGCCCGAATTCTTGAATCTCATCGCTTCACGAAGCGGCTGTAGGCTACTGCTCGACATCAACAACATCTTTGTCAACGCGGCAAACTTTCGTTTCAACGCCCGCCGATATGTGCGCGCTATCGACCCGAAGCATGTTGCACAATATCATCTTGCTGGTTACACCGATTTGGGCACGCACCTCTTCGATACACATGCCGAGAGCGTACACGCCCCGGTTGTGCGCCTGTTTCGCGAGGCGCGCTTTCATCTCGGCGAAAGACCTTATAGCCTTGAACGCGACGACAGAATTCCTGATTTTCGCAGCCTTGAACGCGAGACGCTGCGCCTGCAGACGATGACACCCCTGCAAATGCCCAAACGTTTCGATCTGCCGCCGGCGCCGGATGAGAAGGCTCGCATTGCGGCGACCAAATCTTCGCCACAAGCCGAAAGGCTCTGGCAGAAACAGATCTATTCGCATCGGCCACGCAGCGATGAACCTGTTGCAGGCACCCTGTCACCTGCGGGTGCCCTGCGGGTCTACCGCGAGGCCTACGCGATCAGACTGGGTTCGGCAATACGCAGCCGATACCCTCTGCTCACGAGCGCCGTGGGTGCGGCACGAATGAAGGCATTACTACAGTCGTACGTTAAAACTCACGAATCGACGCACGAAGATCTGTCACTTTACGCGCGCGATCTGCCAGCATATCTGAAACTTAGTCCAAGGCACAGCGACCTGGCGCATCTCGATCGTATGCTCTTCGATCTTTTTCATGCGCATGTGCCCGTCGGGACGCCCGACCTCTTTGCCCGACGTGTTAGACTCTCGTCGGCTGCAGGTATGTGGCAGAGCGCATTTACGCTTGTACGAGTGCGGCGAGGACGACCGCATATTTTGCAAAAACCCAAGCGCGACCCCCAGTATTTGTTGTGCTACCGCAGGCAATTCGCAGTCGAAGTGAAGATGCTCACGCCGGGACAATATATGTTAGCCGAGCGGCTTGCGAAACCGTGCGCGCTCTCGCCGCTGCTCGCTGAGGCAGAAAACAAAAACTGGTTGCCGGCGCGTGAAGTGCGCGACCTGTTTCGCGTTCTGGGTTTGCCCGGGGTGCTGGTATGAATACCGACGAACTTCTCACTCACCATGGAGACGCCCTCTACGCATTCGCAAGGCAGCGCCTGGAGAGCGATGACGACATCGCCGATTGCATTCAAGAGACCCTGCTTGCCGCGCTGCGCAATGCCAGCACGTTTGAAGGGCGCTCTTCACAGCGCACCTGGCTCATCGGTATATTGAAATTCAAGATCTTCGACACGTTTCGGGCCCGGGCCCGCGAAGCGCTGCACGAATCTATCGACGCAACCGACGGTACTGAGGCGTTCACGGGTAATGGGCATTGGGAAAAGCAGAGGGCGCCCCGTCCTTGGGAGAAATCTCCTCTTGAGCAGCTTGAACAGAGCGAGCTAAAGCAGCATTTGTACATTTGCATTGAACATTTGCCCCCGATAATGCGTACAGCCGTCAGGTTGCGCGAACTTGACGGATTTCAAACGCATGAAATCTGTAACGCTTTGCAGGTAACCGCGACAAACCTGAACGTGATTCTCTACAGGGCAAGATTGCATCTGCGCAGTTGCCTCGAGAATGCCGGGTTTACTTCAGCTAACGGTTAAATTAGCGCAATGAAATGTTCTGAATACACACTACTTGTCTCGCAAAGCCAAGACACACCCGTCCGTTGGGGCACGAAGCTGCGCATGCTAATGCACCACGTAATCTGCGTCTATTGCCGGCGTTTTGCCGCACAACTCGGCCAAATTCGAAATCTGCTCCAAGCCCCCCCCGACGATCGCCCCATGCCCCGTGCGATGCGTGAGCAGCTGGCGCAGAATCTGCAAGAGAATTCCCATGATTAATCGCTGGCTCAGCTGGCTGCCGTTTCTGCTGGCGGGGCTCTACATAGCGCTCATCGGCACGCCATGGGAAAACACCTATTCACTCGCAGCCGACGGCAGGCTTGATCTCAAGATCGCCTGGTTTTATCGATTTCGCGACGCCGCGCTGCTCGAAGGTTTTGGCGTAAGCACCGTCTTTGCTGATCTCGCTCTGGCAATCATGCACGTAACAGGCAGCCGGCTGTTCTGGATAGCGCTCTGTTTCGTCATGGGCGCACTCAGTCTTGCGCAGCCTCGTCTGCTGCGCCTGCTCATGCTGTTGCCGCTCATCGCGGCGCTCGCTTACGGCGAAGCGTTCATGCTTTGGTGCCTGGCGCTTGCGCTGGTCGCGAACATCTTACAGCGTATTTCTCTCTGGCGAAAGACGAAACCTTCGCTTTTACGAAGAATGACTTGGATTGCACTAACCCTGGCGACGATCGTGATTCTGAGCGGTCTCATTCTGGCGCTGGCGAATCCCCGGTATGCTGTGACTCGCCAGAAAGTTCTGGCGGGCAAATCGCTCACAGACCGCATGCAGGTATTCACCGGTGTACAGCGCATATCTGAACCAGGTGGATGTCTCGCCGTTCTGAATCCCGACGACCTGCGCGGAGTAAACGCCACCGAACAGCTAACACTCGCTTCGCTGCGTGGTTTTTCTGGGATTCGCCTGCTCGATCTGAAGGTAGTCGAACGCAACTATGCACTGTTGAATCTCAGAACCGAAACAGGAACATACATGTTCTCCGATGCTGCACGCGCCTATGCTGCTGCAGAGAAACTATACGCGGCTACTCAACTGAACGATATTCTATCCGCACCTTCTGTTTGCCTCATCGCAGCGTTCGATGTTTCACCAGACAAAGAAGAAAACCCGTATTCGCGGGCGCGCGTGATGCTTGATTTACGCAAAAAAGCCAAGAGAGAGACGCGTCTTATTCAATTGTCGGGGCGATAACAAGCCGATAACCGACAGCCGGTTCGTTCAGCAAAAGCTCGGGACTATCCGGGACTCTTTCAATTTTTTTACGTAAAGTTGTCACGTAGACGCGCAGATAGCCTGTTTCACCAGCAAGCCCCGGCCCCCAGATTTCACGCATGATCTGTTGCGTGGTGACAACCTTACCCGCATTTTTTGCCAATAGACAAAGTAGATTGTATTCTGTCGGCGTAAGGTGTATTTTTTGACCTGCTACAGTCACTTCGCGCGTTGAATAATTAATCTCAAGTACTCCGGTGCGAAAACTCTCAAGAGTAGACGGCAAAATATTGCGTCTCAGCACAGCGCGAACTCGCGCCAGCAATTCGCCCATACCAAAAGGTTTGGTGATATAGTCATCGGCGCCCGCTTCGAGCAGCTCGATTTTATCTGTTTCTTTGTCCTTTACCGAAAGCACCAGTACCGGCACCTCAGAAAATTCGCGAATCTTCTTCAGTACATCGAGCCCGTAGCCGTCGGGCAAATTCAGATCGAGCACCACCAAATCAGGCTTTTGCCTGACGACCGCATCGATTCCCTCTGCGGCATTTGCTGCGTCGGTCACCTCGAACCCCTCTGCTTCAAGACCGATTTTAAGCAGTTTGCGTATCTGCTTCTCGTCATCGATCGTGAGTATTCGAATTGGGGCCATTAATTATTTTTCCTCTGCGACGGGTTTGCGCGGCAGCAGCACTTCAAAGACGGCGCCACCCTCGGCGCGATTATGCACGCTCACGCTACCACCGTGCAATTCAATTATCGATTTTGCAATCGGCAAGCCCAGACCAGTGCCACCCGGGCTCGCAGCCGTCGACCGCACAAATTTTTCAAAGACTGTATCGAGTATTTCGGCTGGAATGCCTGTGCCATTGTCGCTGATAATCACCTTCAGAGTGTCGTCAGATATTTCGGCGCAAAGTAAAGATATCTCAATACCTGGTTTATTATGAGTCGCAGCATTAGCGAGAATATTGATGAGCGCCTGTTGCAGCAATGCATAATCTGCGTAACATGAAAATTGTCCGCCCTGAAAATCGACGCGGAAGCGACATTCGGCAAGTTCATTACTGAGCCTTTCGACCGCTTCTCTGATCAGATCGCGCAAATCCTGCATCGCCCTGTTTAACCGAAGTTTTCCGGCTTCTATGCGGCTCATGTCCAGAAGGTTGCTTACCAGCACATTGAGCTTACGCGCGGCTATATCCGCTTCAGTGAGCAATGCGCTCTGCACCACGGGGTTATTTTCCGTCGATTTAAGCTGCATCGTTGATAACGCGCCGCGAATCACGGCAATGGGTGTCCGCAATTCATGCGAGATCGAATTCAGAATCGCCGCGTGCAACTTCTCTGATTCTTCGGCGACGCGGGCGCGGCGTTTTTCCGAGGCGAGAAAATCGCGTTCAATCGTAATGGCGGCGTGATTCACAAACGCGAATAAGATTTCTTCCTGGTCGGGACGAAGCCTTTGCCTTTTGGGCAACCTGAGCCCCAATACGCCGACAATCCCTCCCGTCGAGATCAGGGGGTAATACGTGCCAATCGACAGTGGCAGGGTATCGGTATGCCGCCCGGCCGGCTTTTTGTTTTCAAAGGCCCAGAAGGCGACGCTCGCTTCTTTAGGACTCAACTTACGGTTTGAACCTTCGGCGGGTTGCAATTCGAGTTTGCCGTTTTTGTCCCTGAGATTGATCGAAATCCTGCCAGCAAAGAACTCACTGATAAAGGTGGCAGCTTTTTGGACGGTTTCATCGAGGCTGGTAGAACGGCTGAGAAGGCGCGAAAAACTATAGACTGCGGCCACGCGTTCTTCGCGCGACATGAGCACCTGCTCGCGCAGTCTGAGGCGCGCCATCAGGTTACCCATCACCATTGCCACAACGAAATAAAGCGCGAGCGTCAGGTAATCGTGAAATTTTGCGATATAGAAAGTATAGTAAGGGGGAATAAAAACATAGTCCCAACATAGAGCGCTGATTGTGGCCGCCACGATGAGGGGACCACGCCCGACAAAAAGCCCGAGCGTGAGCACGACCGAAAGATATACGAGCGACATGGCTGCGTACTCCATGTACGCGCGCAGAAGAAATCCCGCGATTGTGGCGAGGCCGGTCGCTGCGACGGCTACAAAGTATTGGCGGCGGGTCGAGGTCAGATTCAGCCGGGAGATAAAATTATTCGCGGGACGCTCTTCTTTAACATTTCCCGAGACATGTATTTCGAGATCGCCTGAAGAAACCATGAGCCGATCAAGCATCGATCGTCCCGTAATCTTCTGCCACAAGCTCTGCGAAGTTTTACCCAAAATGATCTGTGTGATGTTTTTTTGCCGCGCAAGCCTGACGAGTCCCGAGACGACGTCCGTGTCCCTCACCTGAATCACTTCGGCACCGAGTTCGCGTGCAAGATTCAGATTCTGCATGAGTATCTTCTGCGCGCCCGGCGTCAGCGAACGCCCGAGATCGATGTGCACGGCAATCCACCTGCCTTTGAGTTCAAATGCCCGCTGCCGCGCCATGCGTATCAGGTGTTCGCCGCTTTGACTCGGGCTCACGGCTACGAGCAGGCGTTCAGCGGTTTTCCACTTGTTCCCGATATTCTTGAGCGTGCGGTAATCCTGCAGCTCCTGGTCGACAAAGTTAGCGGTAAAGTGCAGAGACATCTCGCGCAGCGCCGTCAGGTTGCCTTTGCGGAAGAAGTTATTTGCCGCCTGCTCAGCCTTATCGGGCGCATAGATCTTGCCCTCTTCGAGGCGTTTGATGAGCTCCTCGGGTACCAGATCGACGAGCTCAATGTCTGAGGCGATATCGACAAAGCTGTCGGGAACTCTCTCCTGCACATTCACATTTGTAATGGCTTCGACAGAATCTGCGACACTCTCGAGGTGCTGCACATTGAACGCCGTCATCACATTGATGCCAGCGTCGAGTAGTTCGAGAATATCCTGATATCTTTTAGGATGGCGCATCGACGGTGCGTTTGTATGCGGCAGCTCGTCGACGATGATAGTATGCGGTTTACGCTCAAGCGCAGCATTGAGATCGAATTCGTCCAAAGTCACATTCTGGTAGGTAATCTTCGAGCGTGGAATGACCTCAAGACCCGTAAGCATAGTTTCAGTCTGTCGCCGCCCATGCGTCTCGACAAAACCCACAACGACATCGACGCCCTCGTTTTTCATGCGGTGCGCGGTGCGCAGCATCGCGTAGGTCTTGCCTACGCCCGCCGCCATGCCAAAAAAAATCCTCAAACGACCGCGCTGGCCATTCTCCGCCTTGTTAATGGCAGAGAGCAAGAGGTCAGCGTCGGGACGGGTTTCACCAGAAAGGGGCATCTTTACAATTTGTGGTTCGACAGGCTCACCACAGGTCTATCTCAATATTGAGGATGAGTACGTTGACCCGGGATTCTCCCCAAATTCCCCATTGCGGCTCTTCGGTCATACGTTCGACCAAAGCGTAAAGCGATGCAGTCTTCGCCCCGTCAAACTTTCTTATCGAAGCGATACGCTTAACCTGCAGGCGAGCCGCCGCTTTACTGATATGGGGATCAAGGCCGCTACCCGAAGCGAACAGCATATCGGCGGGTATAGAATCTTGGCCGGCAGTATCTTTGAGCGCAGCCCGGCGCTCATCAACAACCTTTTTTAGATCTGCGCTCGTTGGGCCCTTGTTTGAGGCACCCGATGCTACCGTGGCATAATCTCCCGCCGAAGGCCGTGGCCAGAAATATTTGTCATCACGAAATTTCTGCGCGAGAAGCGCTGAACCGACAGGTTCGCCTTTTGCGTTGTAGACAAGACTGCCGTTCGCTTTTTCGGAAAAAGCTGCCTGAGCGACGCCTGTAACCAGCAGAGGATAAAATCCCCCGCAGATGATGGTCATAACTGCGAGAAGTCGCAGCGCGATGGTAAGATTAGTTATTAACATATTGTACCTCTTGCTTTGTGTAGGCTGTCAACCTCACACCCACCCCACAGCATTGATCAGAATATCGATTATCTTGATGCCGATAAACGGTGTCAGAATGCCACCCAGGCCATAGATCAACAGGTTACGCAGCACCACTTTGTCAGCCCCAGCCGGCCGGTATGCAACACCCTTGAGCGCCAGCGGTATCAACGCGATGATAATCAGCGCATTAAAGATAACGGCGCTGAGAATCGCACTTTCGGGCGATTTGAGATCCATGATGTTCAAGGCCGAAGCCGGGCCGGAAGTCATTCCCGTCGCAATACCCGTGCTGTGACCGTCTGCGGTCTCTGGCTTCCAGAGCGCAGTCGAAGCATAGAGCCCCGCAAAAAGCGCCGGCAAAATCGCAAAGTATTTTGAAATGTCGTTTGCAATACTGAAGGTCGTGAGTGCGCCGCGGGTAATCAAGAGCTGTTTACCTATCTCGACAATTTCGATCAGTTTAGTCGGATTGCTATCGAGATCAAGCATATTACCTGCCTCACGCGCCACTTGCGTGCCGCTGTTCATCGCTACACCCACGTCGGCCTGCGCGAGAGCAGGAGCATCGTTGGTGCCGTCACCGATCATGGCGACGAGATGCCCTTTCGCCTGTTCTTCGCGAATGCGCGCAAGTTTCGCTTCAGGTGTTGCCTGTGCGATAAAGTCGTCGACACCTGCTTCAGCAGCAATGGCGGCTGCCGTCAGGGGATTATCTCCCGTGATCATTATCGTGCGAATGCCCATTTTGCGCAGGTCGGCGAAGCGTTCTTGCAAACCGCGCTTGACCGTATCCTTCAGATGCACAACCCCCAGAACTTTGCTGTTTTCCGCAACAACCAGCGGCGTACCACCCTTGCGCGCAATCTCTTCGACGCTGCGATGGGTTTCTTCAGGGTATTTACCACCCCGCGCTTCCACGAATCCCTTGATTGCGTCAGCTGCCCCCTTGCGGATTATTCGCTCGGGATTAGCCTCGGTCATGGGAATATCGATGCCACTCACACGGGTAACAGCGCTGAAAGGAACAAATTCGCCATTCTGCGCCAACATCTCGCGGCCGCGGATATTAAATTTTTCTTTAGCGAGAACGACAATCGAGCGTCCTTCAGGCGTTTCATCTGCAAGCGAAGCCAACTGAGCTGAATCGGCGAGACGCCAGACATCAACGCCTATGGCGGGAATAAACTCGGACGCCATACGGTTACCTAGCGTAATGGTACCGGTTTTGTCGAGCAGCAGCACATCGATGTCACCCGCCGCTTCAATCGCGCGTCCCGAAGTCGCGAGTACGTTTGACCGCATCAGGCGTCCCATGCCGCTGATGCCGATGGCAGAGAGCAATCCGCCAATCGTTGTCGGTATCAGACAAACGAGCAGCGCAATCAAGACTGGCACCGAAGTCGCAATTTTTGCACCGGCACCACCGCCTTCGGTTTGACTGTAAAGAGCAAAGGGAAACATGCCCATGACCGCGAGCAGAAATACAATCGAAAGAATCGAGAGTAAGATTGTGAGCGCAATTTCATTGGGAGTCTTGGCCCTAATGGCGCCTTCGATCAGCGTGATCATCTTGTCCATGAACGAGTTGCCCGGTTCGGCAGTGATGCGAATCTCGATGCGGTCGCTGATAACTTTAGTTCCACCGGTTACCGCCGAGCGGTCACCACCCGACTCACGAATCACCGGAGCTGACTCGCCGGTAATGGCGCTTTCATCGACAGAGGCAATTCCCTTGATGACCTCACCGTCACCCGGCACCTGATCACCCGCCTCGCAGACCACCACCATACCTTTTTTGAGTTCACCGGCCGCCAGACGCTGTTCTGCGCCATTGACGATGACGCGGGCCATCGCGTTCGACTTGGTGTTTCTGAGCGCATCAGCGCGGGCCTTACCCCGGCCTTCGGCGATTGCTTCGGCAAAGTTAGCAAAGAATGTGGTGAAATAGAGCCACAGCGTAATCTGTACGACGAAGTTTGACACAGTACCATTGAGATAGTCGCGTATGATGATGCCAGTGCAGAAAAGCGCACCGATGGTCACGATAAAAATGACTGGGTTTTTCATCTGTACTACCGGATGAAATTTTTTCAAAGCTTCCCACAAGGCAGATTTTACAATCTCGCCGTTGAGCAGGTTGTTTCTATTTTTCATAATAATTGTACTCATCTTGCTACCCTACTATTAGAATAGCCTGCCAGCCGGCACGAGAAAGTGTTCAATGATGGGCCCGAGAGTAAGCGCCGGGAAGAATGTCAGGCCACCGACGATCACAATTTCGCCGACGAGCAGCACGATAAAAACCGTTGTATCGGTGCGGAATGTTCCGGGAGATTCCGGTACGATTTTTTTTACCGCCATGCTTCCACCGATTGCCAGCACGGGAACGATCACCGCGAAACGACCGAAGAACATGCAGATCGAGAGAGCGATATTAAAGAAGTCCGTGTTGGCATTGAGCCCCGCAAAGGCGCTGCCGTTGTTACCGGCAGCTGATGCGAAAGCATACAGAATCTCGCTGAGGCCATGCGGCCCTTTGTTGTTGAGGCTACCCAATGCGGCAGGCAGTAGCACCGCAATGGCTGCACCGACGAGAATGAGCGCCGAAGGCACGACAATCGCGAGCATCGCCCACTTGACCTCGCGTGCTTCGATCTTCTTGCCAAGATATTCAGGCGTACGGCCAACCATGAGGCCAGCAAGAAATACGGTTATGATCACGTGCGTGAGCATGCCGTAAAGACCAGCACCGACGCCGCCAAATACGACCTCGCCGAGCATGATATTAAACATGCCTATCATACCGGGCAATGCCTGAAAGCTGTCGTGCATCGCATTGACCGAGCCATTCGACGCTGCGGTCGTCGCAGCACCCCACAAGACGCTGTTGGTGACGCCGAAGCGCAGCTCCTTACCTTCGAGGTTTGCCAGGCCGCCAAATATCGGGTTGCCCCGGTATTCAAAGATCAGCATTGTCACGAAACCTGCTGTGAAGATCACGAACATCGCCGTCAAGACAGCGTACGCATGCTTTTTTTGACGAATCATGTGGCCGAACATGACGACGCATGCGACAGGCAAGAGCAGTATCGCCAGCATCTGCAAAAAATTTGAAAAGGGTGTTGGATTTTCAAATGGGTGCGTGCTGTTCACACCGAAGAAACCGCCGCCGTTAGTACCCAATTGTTTGATTGCAATTTGCGAAGCAGCTGGTCCAAGCGGTACCTGTTGCGAGGTCACTGCCGCCTGGGCCTCTTGGGCTGCTAAGGCGGGTTGGTCACCCGCGGCTGGTTTTGCGGCAACGGCAGACATTGCATCTTTCTGCAATTCAAATGTTTTAACTGCTTTGTAGGGGCTGAAGCTCTGTACGACACCCTGCGATGCAAAGAGCACGGCAAAGACGATCGAAAAAGGCAGCAGCACATAAAGCGTCGCGCGCGTCAGGTCTACCCAGAAATTTCCGAGTGACTCAGAGCCCTTGCTGACTAGCCCGCGCGTCATGGGCGCAGTATGGCCCGAGGTTCGCGGCGGCATGGACGCCGTTAGGCCGCGAACCATGGCGAGCAGCGTTGCGAAACCCGTAGCGGCACTGACAAAGTTCTGTACATTAAGGCCCAGCAGTTGTGTCAAATAACTCAGCGAGCTTTCACCTGAATAGGCCTGCCAGTTCGTATTGGTCATGAAGCTGACGGCAGTATTCAAGGCCAATAGCAAAGGAACATCGGGCAGTTTTGCAGGGTTGAGCGGCAGATGCGACTGCCATAGCTGCAGCGCAAAAACGATCAAGAACCCGATCAAGTTAAAGACCATCAGCGCGAAGGCATACTGTTTCCAGTTCATCTCAACTGTGGGCTTGATGCCTGAAAGGCGGTACGTGAAGCGTTCAACCGGAGCTAAAAAAGGAGATAGCAATGTACGCTCCCCCTGAAACACGCGCGCCATAAAACGCCCAATAAAGGGCGCGAGTATCAGAAGCGCTGCGAAATAAATTGCAATTTGCATATAATCATGACCTGTCATAGATGCTCCTGAACGCTAGAATTTTTCCGGCCGCACGACCGTATAGGTAAGGTAGAAAAGAATCACCACCCCGGTGATTGCAGCGATGAGTACTTCAATATTCATAATTATTCTCCCATTATGCCAATGCATCTGAGAAACGGCACAAGCTGATACCTCGCATGCCATCGCCCAACCTGCTGCATAAATATGTACTGTCGGCGCCGGGTCGCACGCATAAATTGCATTCAATTTTAGCGGAAAGCTGTGAGAGAACTGTTAAAATGGCGACCAAACCAGCGCATCTTGCCACGGTCATGCTTATATACGTGGCAAACTTCACACTCTTATACGTTTGACAGACCGCATTGATTTTTTTCATGCCACATATGCACGGCTTGCTGCAAGATCTTGGTATCACGTTCTTCGTCGCGACCGTCGTTGGCTATATCGTCGAGCGGATCAAACAGCCAGCAATAGTCGCCTACCTGATCGGGGGTGTCATCATCGGCCCGGAGATCGGCCCGCAACTTGTAACGAACATAGAGAATATTGAGACAATCTCAGAAATCGGATTGATCCTGCTGCTGTTCATTCTTGGCCTCGAAATGCAGCCAACGCACCTGATTTCAATTTTGCGTAGAGTTTACCTGGCGGGCTTGGGCCAATTTTTGCTCACGGTTCTCTCGGGTCTGCTGTTCTTCGCGAGCCTGGGCTATGCTCTGAACGGCGCAAACCTTGAAGCGCTCTACCTCGCGCTTGCCTGCAGCCTCAGCAGCACAGCGATCGTTATTAAAATTCTCGCAGACAAGCTGCAACTTGACTCGCACGCGGGTAAGCTTACCGTCGGTATTCTGCTTTTTCAGGATGTCTGGGCAATTCTGTTACTCGCGATTCAACCCAACCTGTCAAACCCGGGCGCAGTACCGATCGCTATTGCGCTCGGTAAGTCTTTGCTGCTCGTCACCCTTGCGTTTTTGTTCAGCCGCTACGTGCTGCGTCGCCTGTTTGAACCCGTTGCGCGCAGCCCTGAGATTATCATCATGCTTTCGATCGGTTGGTGCGTCGGCGTATCGGGTGCTGCCAAACTAATGGGCCTGTCGATGGAAATGGGGGCGCTTATAGCCGGTGTGGCAATCTCAACCTTCCCTTACAGCTTTCATGTCACCGCGAAGATTCTGCCGCTGCGAGATGTATTTCTGACTTTGTTCTTCATATCGCTGGGAATGAAGATTCCGTGGCCAGATACAAGGTACATCGCACCGGTCGCGCTCATAATCGGTTTTACGTTTGTCTCCCGGTTTCTGTTTGTTATTCCACTCAGTTTGTTGGGAAAAACGAACATAAGAAATTCGTTTATCACCAGCTTGAATTTGGCGCAGGTCAGCGAGTTCGCTCTCGTGAT
Source organism: uncultured Leptospiraceae bacterium (assembly GCA_942492915.1). Lineage (GTDB taxonomy): Bacteria > Spirochaetota > Leptospiria > Turneriellales > Turneriellaceae > Turneriella. Next base: position 207,991 of record OW818662.1, on the reverse strand, counting down.
TACGGCGCTCGGGGTTGGCTTCAAACACATCACTCATGAGACAATGGGCGCGGTGCTTTTTGCCATGTCATTCACATCAATCGCTTCTGCGTACCTTATTCAATACAACCACCAGATCTATATCGCGCTTGAGCGAATCTTGACAGGTTTGGGCGTTGTGCGGCACCCGGGAGCAGCGAAACACGCTGAAATCCACATGAGGGCAGGCAAGCCGATCACAATTCTTGGCTACCACCGGGGTGCTGAGGCTCTGATTGAATTTATTTCGCTGCGCAGACCGGCGCTTCTAACCGAGATACTCGTCATTGACTTTAATCTCGAAACTGTACGCGATCTTGAGACCAAGAAGATCGCGCACCACTATGGCGATATCAGCCATGTGGACACACTCTTGCACGCGGGCATCGAAAATACGAAGATTATCGTTTCTTCAATTCCTGACATCCTGCTAAAAGGTACTTCAAACCAAAAGATTGTTCAAATGTGCCGACAGCTCAGCAGCACGGCTTTCATAATTGCCACAGCGGATACAAATTCACAGATCAGCAGTCTGAAAACGGCAGGCGCCAATGAAGTGCTCTTACCTTACTTTGAAGCAGCTGCGCACCTGACCGAAGTGCTGCTCGCGCTCTCCGGAGAAAACGACTTGCAGACGGCAGTCATCGCACAAGCGTAACTGCTTCAGATCTCATCAGCTTTGGCTTTGATCTGTTCGCCGGTAGCGAGCGTCTTAACGCTGTAGATACCGCTCTTGGCCTCATCTTCGCCGAGTATCACCACACGCGGAATCTGCTTTTTCTCAGCCTCTTGAATCTGTTTGCCCAGCTTGCCCGCGCCCAGAGAGATTTCGACGGCGACACCGCGGGCGCGCAGCGATGCTGCGAGCTGAAGCGCATGGGTTCCGAGATTTTCGTCGAGTAGCGCAATATAGATATCAACCGATCGCGGCCTGTCGTTCAAGAGTGCATGCGTGCGCAGAAAATCTTCAAGCGTAACATCACCCATGCCAAAGCCGACAGCGTTGAGAGTCTCTTTGCCAAAAGCACCAACGAGATTATTATAGCGACCACCGCCAAAGAGCGAACGGCGGTTCTCAGGGTGCGAATCAAACACTTCAAACACAAGGCCTGTGTAATAGTCAAATCCTCGCACGACACCGGGGTCGTATTCGATAAAATTTTCTAAGCCCAGCGCCGCAAGCGCTTCCATCAGCTCGATGACATAGGCTGCACCTTCGAGATGATACTTTTTCTTCAAATAGTCGAGCTTTTCGATGAGGAAAAAATCAAGTTCAGCCTTTTGTAGCGGTGTTACACCTTCTGCCTCGAGCATCGCTGCGTATGCCTCGGGCTTCACTTTTGCGCGTTTATCCATGATGCGCGCAACACTGGCCCATTTTTCCGGAGGTAGCTTGAGCTCGCCACCGAGCACACCGTTCAGAATACCCCGGTGCGAAAGGCATACGTTAAAATGCTTTTCTGACGCGCCGTAGCCGCGCAGCAGATCGACCGCAAGGTTGAGTAACTCCAGATCGGCCAGTTTTTCAGAGGCAGCGCCAAAGATATCGCAGTTGAGCTGCCAGTGCTCGCGCAGACGCCCTTTACCGGGCTGTTCGTAGCGCCACACGTTGGGTATCGAATACCATCGCACGGGTTTAGGGGTCTCGTGAAAGCGTGAGGCAACCATACGCGCTACGGTCGGTGTCATTTCGGGACGAATGGCAACGTTGCGATCGCCGCGATCCTTGAATGAATAGATCTGCTGGCCGACGATCTCTTCAGAAGTCTTAGCGAGGTAAAGATCGACGGGTTCGACAATCGGCGCGTCAATCTGGTCGAAACCGTAAGAGCGCACTACCTTGTGCATCACAGAAAACATCGCTTCGCGAAAGCGCATGTCTTCAGGAAAAAAATCGCGTGTGCCCTTGTAAGGTTGCGTAGAAAGATATGCCACAAAAACCTATTTTAGTTCGACGCGCTTCTGCGGAAACTCCGCTTCAATCGCGCGACCGAGCGCGAAGAGTTTGTCTTCTGAGAAGTTCGCACCCTGCAGCTGCATGCCGATGGGCAAACCTTCTGCCGGGCCTGGCACTGAAAGTGCTGGTACACCCGCGAGACTCGCACCCACCGTCAGAACGTCTGAAAGGTACATCTGCACCGGGTCAGAAGTCTTTTCACCAATTTTGAACGCGGGCGATGGAGTGCAAGGCATCAGAATTGCGTCAACTTTCGTGAATGCATCTGTGTAATCCTTTTGAATCAATGCGCGCACTGCCTGCGCTTTGCCGTAGAATGCGTCGTAATACCCACTCGACAGCGCATAGGTACCGAGCAAGATGCGGCGCTTCACTTCGGGGCCGAACCCTTCGGTGCGCGAGCGCTCGTAGACTTCGTTCAGATTTTTCGCATTCGCGGCGCGATGGCCAAACCGAATGCCGTCAAAACGCGACAGGTTCGCCGACGCTTCGCTGGTTGCGGTAAGGTAATATACGGGAATACCGAATTTCTGATTGGTGAGTGCCACGCTCTGCACCGATTTCACCTTGCCTTTAAGAAATGCGAGCGTCTTGTCAAACGAAGCGCGCACCTCGGGTGAGAGACCCTCGAGCATTCGTTCATCCACCCCGATTGTCAGTTCACTCAGCTGGCCGTTCCACTTCTGGTGAGCCGAATCGGGCATGGTCGTCGAATCATTCGGGTCGTGCCCTTTGATTGCGTTGTGAATAATCTCCACATCGCTCACGCTATGCGCGAGCGGGCCAATCTGGTCGAGACTCGAGGCGAAGGCAACCAGACCATAACGCGAGACAGTACCATACGTGGGCTTCAGGCCTGCAAGACCGCAGAATGCAGCAGGTTGGCGGATAGACCCCCCGGTGTCAGAGCCGAGCGCGACGGGTAGAAATCCCGCTGCCACTGCTGCGGCCGAACCGCCAGACGAACCACCTGGTGCACGCTCGGTATCGAACGGGTTGCGTGTCATCTGAAACGCTGAATTCTCAGTCGATGAACCCATCGCAAATTCGTCCATATTGAGGCGACCGATGGTTATAAAACCGAGCGCCTGCAATTTTTGTACGACCGTCGATGTGTAAGGCGAAACAAAACCTTCGAGAATTTTCGAAGCGCACTGCGTGACCCGGCCTTCGGTCACAATGTTGTCTTTGATGCCGATGGGAATGCCGTCGTAGACTGACAGCGTCTTGCCTTGCGCGTGCCGCTCAGCTGATGCCTGCGCCGCTTTTATCGCTGCGTCGCGTTCGACCTCGATGAAGGCGCGAATGGCACCATCGTGTTTGTCGATGCGACCGAGTGTTTCGTTCAACAGGTCAACGGGGGATATTTTGCGAGCCAGCAGATCGCGCGACAGGTCAGAGAGCATTTGAGCGAAAGTTGTGAATTAAGACCGGCCGTAAAGCATTGGGGCCGTAAGCCGCGCACCCGTAGCGGTAGGGGTCGGCGGTCAAATTTCGCTGAATTCAAACCCGGCGTTCATGAGCTTTGCGTCCAGGTCTTTGACCCAGCGGATCGTCGCCTTCAAAACACGATCGGGTTCGATCTGCACAATGCAGGTGCTACCCACAAGCAGATTGGCCGTCAGCGGATTACCCCGCATAAAAACGAGCGAGCAGCCGTTTTTCGACTGGTCGACCAGCAACGCACTCAGCTGCGGTACAAACAGGCTGCCCGGCAGCTGTAAATAGCTGGTATCGAATGAAAATCCGACAAAAGTCATGCGCGTCACAAGCTTACGCGCCTCATAGCGCCGCTCGTGCACGACTTTGCGGGCGTCTTTCGCCCCTGCCGGTTTGCCGATTTTCACCGGCTTGCCGGGTGGCTTTGCTTTGACAGCCTTGCTCATTTTGGGGGCTTTGGTAGATTTTTTGCCAGTAGACTTCGCCATAGGTGCATGCAGCGGCAAACTGCGGCGGCTGTCAATTCGCTTTGTGGTATGGCAAATTCTGCCACTTGCCGCAACCGTCGCCCGCTGCCGTCAGAGCCCGCTTTGCCTCACGAGTTTGCCCCTGAAGGTAATCTTGCTGCAACCGGGAAAAAATGGCAAAACAGCCGGCGCGATCAGATAAGCGAAGTTGTTCAGGTCGCAGCCTTCATTCTCAACCTCAAAGTTGATAACACCATGCGCGCCGCGCGCCGCGATAACCTGGTTAAAATCGTATACTTGTTTTTTAGTATCGCCCAGCGGTACAAAGCTGTAGACCAGCGACCAGTAGCGCCGTGTAACCTCGATGTCGCCGATCACGTCGACCCCTGCTCCATCGGCTTTGATTCTGCCGTCAGAGCCATAGATCTGCGGCGTCATAGAAACCGCGTACGCCATGTCATTGAGCGACACCGTGTGCCGGCTGCCGGCGCATTGCAGCGTCAAAAAAATCATAAGGCTGAGCAACGCTAATCTCATCGGCGTCGGCGCGGTTTGCGCTTCTCCTTGGTTGGGCGGGTCGATTTATACCGTTCGGCGCGGCTGCCTTTCGTGGCGCCCTTCGGTTGAGGATTCAGATTGTATACGCGTTCGACGTCTGCGGTCAGTCTTTTTCCTGTGTTACCAGAAATACGAATCCAGTCTTTATCAAAATAAAAGAGCCCGGCCATAAACACGTAGCTGCCAAACCGCAGCTCGCTGATGCGGCTGTCACGCGCGCCCATGACCGTCGCCGCGGTCAGTTTGTGATCTAGCTTATGCTGTTCTGTCAGGTACCAGTCGAACGAATTTGCCGTCGGCGTATCGAGAATTTCAATTTCGGTGGTGAAATCAAATTTGCGCGCAGCGTCGATCGGCACCTTTTCACCGCCGATCTGCCGAATTTCGCCCACCATGACGGGGTGGTTATAAGACTGCGGCTTCATGACAAACGGTCGGCCGCATTGCATAGCCGTGAGCATGGCGAAGAATGTAGAGATTCTCACCATGTGAACCTGGCCCCCAGTGTGACGCCATACGTCTGGTCGCTTGTCGCATGTGCAAGAGTAAAGAGGCGAATTTTCCAGATATTGAATTGCGGCCCCGCAAACATGCGAAAACCAACGCCGCTTACTTTGCCGGTTTCGGTGGTGCTAAAGCGGGCGTAGTCGCCCGCAGTAGAAGTGCCGTCGACCTTCACGGCACCCGAGACATTCGCCGTCAGCTCGGCATTCGTGAGAATATGAAAATCCGCAGCGGCACCGAACACCAGCGAAAGAAAATAGAGTAATGAAACGTTTGTAGAAACTTCGAGCGGTATCACATGAGTCGTGTAGGCGAGAGCGAGCGACCCCGTCGGTTCATAGACGATGTTCTTGCCGTTACTGGTGAAATTAATCGACGCGAGCTTTTCTGTGCTCGCAACGGTGAACTTGCTCGTCGAATACGTATAACCGAGACCGATGTCGAGCCCACCCCACGTCAAAAGCGCATAACGCAATTTGCGCATCGGCAAAAGCTTGTATTGCAGATAAATACTGCCTGAGGTCGCATTGATAGAATATGATTGGTAGCTGACTGCCGGCAGCAAAAAGAACGACGTATAGATGTTCAGATTCTTCGGGTCAAACCAGCCGCGGCGTCTCAGGTTCGCCGTGCGCAGACTGATGCCCAGGGTCGCGGTTGCAGAAAACCCCGTGCCGACGTCGGGCACGGTCTGCGAACTCAGGCGCTTGCCGAGAGCCTCTAAATCGCCGTACCCGCCCGGAATCGAAATATTGCTGACCGCGAGCGTGGTCGCTGCCCCGAAAGAAAAGACCTGCATATTGCTCGCGTAATCTGCGCTGCGCCCTTGAGCGGCAACCGCGTACGCGCGCGCCATGTAACCAAGCACTGAAGACAGATTCCCGGTTTGAAACTTTGAGTTGATCTGCGAACAGACTTCGTTTTCAATGTCAGCCTGAAAAGGCGCGCCTGACACGGCACTGACGGTGACCGGGCCGCAAACCTGCTCCGCATATAGCCCGGTTGTGGCGAGGGCGAAGAGCAACAAGAACCTGAGAGACGCCTGCCGCATACCCTTTATTATCGGCGGCAGGCGTGACGTAATTTAAGAAAGTGGCTACGCCACTTTCTTAAATTACCTTACAGAAAGTTCAGACGCTTCAGGTCGGCCTTGAGACCTTCAACCGCTTCGGCGCTCTTGTCGAGCGCGGCTTTTTCTTCAGTCGTAAGCTTGATCTCAATGATCTTTTCGACACCATTTTTACCGAGAATCACCGGCAGACCGATGTGCATGTCTTTATAGCCATATTCACCATCGCAATAGACTGCAACGGGAAAAACCCGGCGCTGGTCACGCAGCACACTTTCAGCCATTGCAATGGCAGAAGCAGCCGGAGCGTAGAATGCCGAGCCAGTCTTAAGCAGTGCGACGATCTCGCCGCCACCGTTACGCGTGCGAACGACCATCTCTTCAATTTTTTGTGCTGTCAGGCCCGGGTAATCTGGCAGCGGTACACCGCCGACATAACTATAGCGCGGCAGCGGCACCATCGTGTCGCCGTGACCACCGAGCACAAACGCGCTGATATCAGCGACGCTCACTCCGGTCTCCATTGAGATAAAGGTGCGAAAGCGCGCCGCGTCGAGCACGCCAGCCATACCCATGACTTTGTTTTTCGCAAAGCCCGAAACTTTCTGAAACAGGTAAACCATCGCGTCGAGCGGGTTTGAGATCACGATCACAAATGCATTCGGCGCCACGCGCTTCAAATTCGTTGCGACATCGGTCATAATCTTGGCGTTGGTGTTAAGCAGGTCGTCGCGGCTCATGCCGGGTTTACGGGGAATACCAGCCGTGATAATGACGAGGTCGGCATCTTTCACGTCGTCGTACGAATTTGTACCAATGAGCGAGTTCGAATAACCATCAACCGGGGTTGTCTGATAGAGGTCGAGTGCTTTGCCCTGCGGCACGCCTTCGACAACGTCGAACAGAACCACGTCGCCGAGTCCCTTTTGTACCGCCATCAGCGCAAGATTGCCGCCTATTTGTCCTGCGCCGATCAGCGCGATTTTATTTCGTTTGTGTTGCATAGTGTCGAAAACTACGTTTTCGACACTATGTCAACTATCGGGTATTTTCTGCGCGGCCGGGGCGATTCTGTTCTTCGCGACCGCAAAGCCCATCACACCGATATAATCCCGCATGCGCTGCATTTCCTCTGCTGGCAGAGGTGTACCATTCTGCACTTTCTGCCACTGCGGATCGCGCGTCATGTTATAGTACCCGCCATAGTCTTCGCTGCCAAACAAGAACACGAGCTGCTCGCCCGCAACCTCACGAATAACCCCGGCGGAATGTTCCATGTCGACATATGCTGCGCGTTCGCCGTCTGCGAAAAGCGACTTGCCCATCGAGCCGTGCGCGACGGGCAAGCGCAGCAGATCAATGAGTGAGGGCAGTACGTCGAGTTCTGAAGCGACGCGCGCATCGCGTTTCGGTGCCAGAATCTGCTCGCCGTATAACAGCAGGGGTATATGAAACGATTCGCGCCCCTGGCTCTCTTCAAAGGCGTGGTCAGCCATTAACACAAAGACTGTATTCTTGAACCAACTCTCTTTCTGTGCTGCGGCAAAAAAGCCACGCAGACTATCATCTGAATACCGTAACGCGTCATAGTACCTGGCTCGCGACCCGGTGGCGTGAAAGTCGGTCGGCCGCTCGGGCAGGGTAAAAGGCGGGTGAGGATGCAGTGTATAAACGACAGACAAGAACGGCTTTTTGGCGGCGCGCATTTCGTCGAGGGCACGCGTAAACATGACGTGGTCATAGATTCCCCAGACGCCATCATGCGCCGCATCGGCGGGAAAACTCTCACGCGTCAGAATCTTCTCAAAACCCGCGAGCCGCGCGAATGCATTGAAACCCATCGACCCCGCTTTCGCGGCATACGTGAACTCTGTCGCGTACCCGCGATCGGCAAAGATTGCACCCATGCCTCGCTGGAAATTCTGTTCGTGCGGCGATGTGATGTAAAGAGAGCCGTAAAGAGTCGGTATGCTACTGAGCGCCGAAGGTAGCGAAGCAATCGAACGCCGGCCTGTCGCGTACGCGTTCGTGAAAAGTACGCCGCGCTGCGCAAGCGAATCAAAAAACGGCGTCGCGCCCGTCTTGTCTCCGTAAGCCCCGACACGTTTCGCTGACCATGATTCGAGAATGATGAAGACAACGTTGAGCTTGCGCTCGACGCCTGCGCCTGCAGAAGCAACGCGAAAAAACGGCAACTCGTCGCTGATGAACCGATCACCTGGCGCGGTGATCAATGCGCGGGCATTGGCGACGCTTTCGGCACCAGAACTCACGGGAAAAATGCTACGATGGCTGATTGCATAGAACGAGGTATAGACCCCGTTCAGCGCAAAGTCACCGTGCGCCTGCGACAGGTGCACAAACGCATCTGCCGGGCGAAGCGGTCGGCCTTGCAAGCCGCCGCGAAACGCGACGAGGCTAACGATCAGAAACACAATCAGCGCAGCAGCATGTCGCAAACGCCGCACAGAGGGTCGTGCCTGCAGTGGCTGGGGCAGCGACAGCTCGCGACGGACCAGCCGACGCCAGCCAAAGAAAAACAGAACGCCCGCGAATAAATATGCAATAGGAATATAAAGATAGTCACGTAAAGCCATCAGCGAGATATCGATGAAGTTTTGGTAGAACAACAGTAATTCGACCGTCGAATGTTTACCGGCTTGTTTATAATAGGCGAGATCGCCGATGATGACGGTCAGGCAGTAGTACGTTATGCATCCCCCTGCCCATAATGCTGCACTTCGCAGCCGGCTGCCCTGTTTGGCGAGTAAATACACCAGTCCTGGCAAGAACATAGCCGCTGAAGTCGTCGCAGCCGTGTAGCGCAGCGCAATGAGCCATGCCATCGCGGGCGCGGCAGAGTTCAGATAAAAGATATGAAACAGGCAATGCGAGAAGAACAGCATTGCAGCAAAGATGAGGTATGAGTAGAAAAGTGGCAAACTAGAACAATTCGACCCGGCTTTTGCGCCAGCCGGTCAAGAAATTACCAAAGCCCGGGACCGATTTGTGAACAGATCTGTTGCCATGAGAAAGGCGACGCCGAAATATTACTATACGTCGACCTGTCGCCGCAACCGAGCAGCAGCAGGGTGTCGGTCAGATCGATCGTATTGGTATTCACCATATTGATCAGAGTCTGCGTCGGTGCGACACCGTTGAGGTTATTTAGAATAGATCCTGCGATGTGCTGCGGACCAAGCCCCGGCAGATTTACGGCGTATGCGTTTGTCCAAAACCCCGCACCTGCGAGCGGCAGGCCCGATTTCAGGTTGTCTGTCAACCCATCTGAAACGATATCGACGACGCTGCCCGAGCCGAAACTTTCGGCAAAATAGCCTTTGCTGCTCGCCGCAGGTATCGTCACACCATGATGCAACAATCTCACCAGCGCCTCGCGAGCCGAAATGCTCGGTGCGCTTCCGTTGTAGGTAATAGAAAAGCCACGTGTGCCGCTCGTGAGACCTGTCGCGTCGCGATCGATCAGCTGAATGAGCTGTGCAGCGTTGACTGAGGCCTCTGATGTGCTGACAAACGTCAGGCGCCCGCCGCCAATGGTATCGACTATTGCGCTCGCGCCGTCAGAATGGGTAACAAATGGATTTTCTCCGATGACAACTTTTGCCCCGACTGGGCAACCTGAACCTGCAGTCGTCACGGTTGCATTCACGCGACCACCAGGAATAGTGACGTTAAAGGTTGGCGCGACGGTACAACCTATCACCTGAACTGCCGGAATCACGGTGTAACCGCAGCCAGTATTCGTCACACTGATCGTCGTTACCGCCCCGACGACGTCGACGGTCACCGCTGCTTCAGCCCTGCCCCCGATCTTCACGATGCGCTCGTCGGCATAGTTTGAACCACCACCGACAGCCGAGCAGCCAGTCAATGTACCACCGGTCTCTTGCACTGTGCAAGTGCCACCCGTGCCGCCCGCGCCGACAATGGGACATTGTTGACCGGCGATATAGCCGCTGCCGCCATAATAGCTGCGGAGCGCGGTCACCGATCCGCTTGCGACACAGTAAGGAGTGGTCGTACCCAGCGAGTCGCAGTTCTGGCTGGCAGCCAATGCCGGCGCCGGGCTGGTAATCGACACTGAGCCCACACGGTTCACAAATGCATTCGCTGTCGGCGCGGTAGAACAGCCGCCGCCTGACAGAGTAACAGTCGGATTTCCCGTGTAACCGGTACCGGCGTTCGTGATAGTAACTCTCGCCACCTGCTGGCCAACAGAGTCAATGACTGCCGTTGCGGTTGCGCCAGAGCCGCCTCCGGCTGTGATGCTGACCGTAGGTGCGCTGGTACACCCGGCACCGGGATTGACTATTTGAATTCCGGAAACCAAACCATCGGTAGTTGTCGAGTAAGCCGCAACTGGCACTGCGCCAATCGTTATGTTTCCACCTGCCGCAGGGAAACCACTGCCTCCCGTGTAACGCAGCGCGGCAATTAGATTGGCCATCGTGGCAGTACCGAGCCCCGATGTCGTATTGATATTGGCGCTGTTATACGGCGCGAGCAATTGTGAGACCATGTCATGATCGCCACCAGGCACCGTCAGCTGCGCATCGATCTCGCGTGCGTCGCCCAGATTCTCGAGCATGTGCACAAGTTTCAGTACGTCTTCACGCGACAGCGTGTTCATCAGATTGATCAGATCGTTGATCGTCGCGTTGTTGTTGCGCGATGCATCGACCGTCGCATTCACAACACCCACGAGATTCGACGAGCGCGAAATACCATTGATCAGTATGCCGAGTTTGTTGCCGTCGGTGACTCCGTTGATCAATGTCACGATCGTGCCCGGCGAGCCGGTGATATGGTTGATGACGTTGACCATTTTGCCGAGGCCAGTGGCTCCAGTTGCAGCTGCAGTTGGTATGCCGCGATACGCTGTCGGCGGATTAAAATTACAGTTTCCGCCGATAAAACTTACCTGCGATCCGCCAGCGACGGCAAAATTCGAAGTCGTCGGATAGCCAGTGCCGGCATTGATCACGACAAACGAACGTACTCGGCCGACGAATGTCGGGTGGTTTGTCGCGTCGGTTTCAACAATGGCCTTGATAAGAGCGTCGTTATTCCCCGCCGCCAGCGGGTTGATGGCAAAGTTGCCGGTGTACGCGTTAAGAGGGGCAGGGTTCGCCACCGAGGGTGAAACAATACCGCCGTTTTCGTTCCAGCAGTCGACGCCTTGAATCTGATTGACCAGATTTGCGACGTTGATGGTACTTGCGATCTGCAGGCCATTGATAATCTGCGTCATGTTCGACATTGACACTTTTCGCACGAGAAATCGCATGTCTTCGATTTCGGTAATCTGATCTGCAAGGTTCGCCAACTTGCGTCCGCCTGCACTGAGATCAGTGACAGCTGCATCGTCCACTTTCGAACCATTGGCCACAAGGTTGACCAAACCGCGGTCATCGCAGGTCTGCGCGCCTAAGGTATTCTTATGCAAGATTGAGTCATAACAGGCGAGCTGCAGCACGCTTAACGTATTGCCAATGTACTCAACGAGGTATTTCACCTTGTTTCGGCGCCGGGGATCTGCGTCTGTCGGGAACAGCGTCACGTTATCAATCAGGTAAGATGCCGTCAAAACCTCGTTGTTCGTCGTGTTTGGCGCGTCGTGGGCATCGTTGTTGTTCACGTTATTGAGCAAGACCATCAGGTTGTCGATTCCACGGTTCGGACACGCAATCGTCAGGTTATGGTTAATATCAAAACCATCATCTATGTTGTAGATCAGATCCATCATGCGATCAACATTGTTTACGTTGTTGATGATCGCAGCAAGTTTGGTGTTCCAGGCCCCTGCCGGGCCGTGGGGCGTTCCGTAAAACTGCATTGCCTGCTCTGCAGCCGTCCCGGGAAATGAAGCAGCTGTGCAACCCACCGGAGCGCGGTGCTCGATTACTGGGCGCAAGCGATCGGTGAAATAGCGTATCTGGCCGTCGTCAAGCGCAACATTGTAGCGGTCGGCAGCGGTCGTGCGACGGCCATTGAGCAGCGTGCCCATCTTTGAAGTGTCTGTTACCTGACCGATAACGTTTAAAAGATTCTTGATCCCCTGCATTTGCACGTCACCGTTCAGATCAACCCACAGGTCGCCACCGGCGTCGTATGTCGTGAGTGCATTGGTATTGTCGACGTAGACGCAGTTCGATGTCGTTGAGGCGACGCCTGGACATGCGTTCTTGTCGAACGAATCAAGCAGAAATACCATATCACGCCCGTCACGCGTCAGGTTCATCAAGCCGTAGAGCTTAGGGGGCCCGATGAGCGGATCAGATGCAAGATTCGGGTCTGCCAGCGTTGGTGTGTCAAAACCGGCAACAATATATGCAAGCTTCATGAAATAAGCGTAGTGCTCTATCGTCGCATCGTATGGTGCATTGTTATTGGGTTCAGCCGCGCCAGCGGTCGTCGAAGGGCAAAGCGGTTGATTTGCGGCGAGAAACCCCGAACCGTTTGAGGCGCACGCCAGGTTCTGCGTCGTGAAGCTATGCTTGACCGAATCGATCAGCGTCGTCATGCCCTGATCGGTGGCCCCGTTCAGAAGCTGCACCATGACATTCGGCAAATGGAAATGGTTCCACTTGCAGGTATTCATGCTCGCTACCGAACGCGCATCGAAGCCATAACCCGAGGCAACCGGAACCGTGTTGGCGCGCGTGCACCCGACCCGTTTAATCGCGAGAATCAGCTCGAGCGTGTACGTTGCGCCGATGCCTTTAACGAGGCGAATCAGCTTGTCTTCGTTAACTTTCGAAAGTATGTAGAGCAGATCACCAACGACCATGCCGGGCAGCGTGGTATCATTCGGGTCTTTGAGCAGAATATTCAGTTCAACTTCGCCGACCTGGCGCGCGAACTTGCCGAGCACCTCGTTCTGTGCCTGCGTGAGTTTGACCTGCTCAGGCGGCGTTGCACGTCCAATGCAGCCCGCGGCGATAAGGCCCAGCATGAATATCATGAGGCTTCGCCTCATGATATTCATGCTGGTAATTTCTCGCCAGATGCCCATTAGAATAACCCCGCTGTATAGCCGAGCAGTATCACAATACCACTCTGCGAAAGTTTTGCCGAGCGTGTTTTATCGAGAAAGTCTTCGCTCCACGTAACGGCGAAGTTGCCATTCGCGTCTTTTTTCGTTTCGGTGAGCGAACCACGGCGGTTCATCGTCACGTTGTATTCCTGCAATTGGTAGCCGATGCGCAGATCGACATAGTGGCCGCTGCTGATGTGCAACTGAAAGCCAATTGCGGGCATTACCCGAAAGCCGAGGTCGTTGATGATGCTTTCTTGCAGGTTGGCCTCGACATTGTATTGCGCGAGGTAAGCAGGATTAAACCCGTCGTTGACCGTGGCGCTGTAAGACTGCGCATCCATCACGTACTTACGTTTGCCATAGACGATCGAAAGGCCGACTTCGACGCCGATATACGGCATCAGTTTTCGGTCAAACAGACCGCGCTCGTACCAATAGAAAAACGACATGCCGGGCGCGACGGTGAGCAGATTCTCATCGACCTGAACCGTGCCGGGGTATGTTCGTGTTGGCGTCAAAGCGCTCGCATCGTAATACGCAAACGGACCGCTCACGGTCTGTGTTGTCTTTTTGTACAAGGGCGCCATGTACGCGTGAAAACCAACGCGCAAGAACTTCTTGTCTTTCAGCGCCTTAACGTCGCGCAGCCCCGGCAACTGGTCGAGATTAACCCCGAGCAGGCCCTCAATGCCGACCATGTAGTTCATGGCACCTTGTTGCTGCACCGATACTGCCTGGTTCGTCGAGTTGTTTGAAACGCTTGCCTGGCGAAAGATATCTTTTTCGATCGCCGACTTGCGGCTCTCGGCCCAATCGCTGGTCTCACTCGCGAGTACGATACCACCGCGCCAGGTAAGCTCACCGAGATAGAAGTATTTCTTGCGCATCTGCGCCAGGGCGCCATCGACCTTTGGCATCTTGCTGATCGAAGAGCCTTCGCCGGGTGCGGGAAAATCCATTGGGTCTGAGGCCAGACCTGCCGGTGCCGGGTCAGAGGGCTTCAGGGTTTGAGCGGACAAAGGCGCCCAAATCAGGAACAACGCCGCAAGGCCTACCCGATGAATATCCAGAGCGCAGCGACGGATATTCATCAGAACACTATCCCCGCTTGAATGAATCCACCGAGCATTTCAAACTTATTGGTCTCGCGGCTCTTGAAGCCGAGCGATGTGAGTGGAAAAGTTCCGTACAGCGTTTCGCCGAGTATTGCCTGACCGACACCGTCGACGTCACGGTTGAGATACACAAAACCATAATTGGCGCCGATGCGAAACTCTGTTTGTGCGTTCAGAAACTTCGACATCGGTGGCGGGCGGTACGTAAGGTGCAGCCTGAAAATCGGACCAATGTCGGTCACGTTGGTAGAGTTTGCCGAACCCTGAAGAATACGTTGCTTGAGATAATCCGCCGGCGCTTCTACCTGCGTGATGTCGGTGCGAATCGCCTTGAACGCGATCTGCTGCGAGGTCGAAAGAATCATGGCGCCCGCTGCGCCACCCGCGCTCATGCGGCCCCATTTACGCGTCAGAAACACATAGTCGTATGCAAGCGAAGGCGTGAGAATCCAGACGTCTTCGTTCATCGTCATGCGAAACTGGTATTCACCGCTGCGCGTTGTAGGGTTTACAAAACCCAAATTGGCGAGCGGGCACGCCGCTGCGGTTGCGCAGTTCGCGCTGCCGATCGGCGTGCGGTCGGTGAGCGTCAGCGTGGTATCGAGGTCGACGGTTTTAAGAGGCACCAAACCTGCGATGCCGAATTCGAGCTCTACCTGGTGTTTACCAAAGTAGAAACCAAGCGAGAGGTTGCCCGTGGGCAAGAAGTGCGTCGGCGCACGCTGCACTTTCTGACCACTCGCCATCGAAAAATCTGAGTTCACGTTCAGAAGTTTCATGTTGAGCGAGTCGCCGCCGAACGCGCCTTCGATTTGCTTGATGACGCCCTGAAATTCAGAGCCCAAATTAAAATAGTTTACTGTAGTCGATGCCTTGATATACCACGTGTGCGTGAAGAACGCACGATTCGCGCGCGGGTCTAGCTGTGCAATCGAACCGATATTGGTTTCGTTGTACATGTCTTCGACGGCGGCCTCTTCAGTGACGAGGTTGCCCTTTGCATCGATGCGCTTTTTGAGAGTTTTCTTCTTTAACTGTATAGTACCGGCTTCCTGGGCATAGTTAGTCCCGGGCACAATAAGGCAGACCACCACGGACACAGCCAGGACTGCCGACAGAAAGCGAAAGAAATTAGTGAACACGTGTTTAGTTATTATGTTCATATCTCGTGACTCAGTGCCAAAAAAACACCCGGTACAAGGCCTAAGTAGACTTCGTCGCTTGTGCTTGAAACTACTTTTTGGTAGATATTCTTCTCTGCTGAACCCCCTGCCCGCTCGGCAAAAATACCCGTGCCCGAGTAGCGCAGCAATCCGTAGTGCGCCGCACACGAAACAAGAAATGCCATGTGAAGTTTCGCATTTAGCCGCCATCGTACCCCGATTTCTGCGCGACCAGCGAGCAAGAACGCCATGGTGTAAGACTCATTCGCCGAAGCTGTAATCACATACGTATCACTGTATGCGCCCGCGCTGATCTGCTGCGGAGACAGCGAGAAGTCATACGCTCGTTGGCCGTTCTGCAGCGCTGCACCGAGTGAAAACGACCCGACAAAACGCACCCCTTGAGGGTTGCCGGCCTCAAAACCGATACCGAGCATTGGCGCGAGGTACTGGTGGCGCTCGGTTACTTTGAGTGAACCGCTATACGTCACATCGGTGAGCGCCACATGCTGGGCCTGCGCGTTCAGATAGCGAAAATTGCCGTTCGCGGCGAGCAACCCCGAAGTGAGCGACGATGCGCCTTCGAATGAAAGCTGCAAAGAAAAAGCCTGCCATTTCGGCATAAAGGCGGTGCGCTCAAAAGGTATATCCCACTCGGCGCGCAGCGCAGGCATCGTCAAAAACGATGAGGATGAAGCCTCGTAAGCCGGAGCGGTGCCCTTGTAGATTATCTCTTGCGCTCTGATAATATTGCTGTTGGCATAAGATTCGGCCACACTCGTCGCGGTCGGGTCGGCAACGAGCGGCAGCGCCGCACGAGCGCCGAGGTAAATGCTGAAATAGCCGGGGCGACCCGCCGGCCGTTTGTTACCCTGCTCGTCGGTCTCGCCTTCGGCCTTGACCGTCACAGGGGGTGAGATCCACTTTTCAGCGAACAGCTGCCCGGCTGGGCCGAGAAACAGGCTGAAGATCAGCAGTCTTCTCATGTGCGCCCGCCGTTTGCGGTCATAGCTATGGACAACCATAACTGCGCAGATACGTGCGTACGGCCGCAGCGCTGCATCAGAGATGGCCCCCCGCTGCCCATTCATTCTTTATGAGACGGCCCAGAAAGGTCAAAAACGACAACAACAGAGTACAGATCATAGTCTGATTCCGCACCGCACAGTAACAGAAGGTAGCACCGCAAAAATATTCTGCGCGGTATCTATCCCCATTGTGCCAGAAGACTGCGTGAAGGCGACCGAACTGCCGCCGACAAAATTTGTATAGCCCGTGTTCTGCAACTGCGCGAACAAGATCAGTGCCGACGCACCCGCCTCGACAAACCAACGGGCCTGCGGCCGTTCATAACGCAGCGTCGCGCCGAGCACCGGGCCGAATGCATAGACCGATTCGGTCTTGAGTTCGCCCTGCACCGCGCGCACGTCGGCGATCTGCGCGCACGGTATCGAGCTGCCGGTGGTGCAACGCGTCGCCGAAAATTCGGTGCGCGCCGCGAACGACTGCACGTTAACACCAAACTCTGCGACCAGCGTCAGGTCGCCTTGCCACTTACTGCCGAGCGAACGTGCCCAGGTCATGCCGCCGGTCAGTGCATAGAAGCGCAGATTCGTGCGGATCTCAGAATCATACGTGCCTGTACCTGACGCACCGACGAAGTTCACTGCAGCCAACGGGCAGGTTGCATACTGTACGCCGGCGCAGGTTGCACCCTCTTTAAGCTGGTAGCTACCCGCAGAATATAGTGAAGTCTGCGGCACGATGCCGGTGAGCGAAGTAAAAAACCCCAACTTCGAGCTACCGCTGTCAAAGTCTGATGAGATGCGCAGTTCGGGCACACTCACGAGCGCATAGGGGGTCACGCTGTCGTCTGCGCTCGCGCTCCAGGCGCTGCGGTAGTCAGTGCCGGCGCTCTGCCCCACGAGCGGCACCGCGCCTGAATTCAATACCTGCTTCTGCACATTTGAGCCGAGCGTAGAATTCAACATACTGTTCAACTGCATGCCATAGCCGAGCGATACGCGAGTGGCCGCAGACAGCGAACTGCCTGCAATGAGCGCAAGTAAAACTGTCAGGTAACCCTTGCGCATTTCATTATTATCGGACGTTTATGTGGCGAAGTTTGCAACAGTTGAATCAAGGCATAAAAAAGGCCGCTTGCGCGGCCTCTTCAGACCATTTCTGGTGCGTCGCCGCACCAGAAATGTTTACCCTTACCACAGGTTCGGGCTGTGGCCTGAGCAGAAAGCGTGAAAGTCGTTGTCTGTCAGCGGAGCCGTGCGAGCGTACTCAACGTGGTCACCGCAACCGATCAGCGTCACGAGGTCAGTTAAGCTCGTGGTGTCGTTGTTCAGCATGTTGACGACGGTCATCACCGATGTCGCGCTGAGGCCACCCAGAACGTTCTGACCAATGTGTACCGGCCCGATGCCCGGGTAGTCGACGTTGTTCACCGCGAACGCACCGCCGTTGGCAATCAGATAACCCGCACTCGTGTGGTTCACACCGTGGTGCAGCATGCGCACCATACCTTCACGTGCTGACACGTTCGGGGTGGTTGTACCGTTGTAGTTGATTGCTGCCGAACCGGGAGCTTTTTCTGTGTTGGTGAGAAGTTGCGCGAGGCTGTCTGCTGCGGGCGAGAAGCTGATTGCGACAACCTGACCACCGGTCACGCTACCCACAATCGCCGTCGCGCCGTCGCCGTGCGCTGCGTAAGGTGCATTACCCACAGTAACTGTCGGGTTGGCAGGGCAAGCTGTGCCGCCGAGCCCGCCGGTTACGCCCGTCACAACACCCGCTGCAACCGTCACCGTTGTGGCCGCAGGTGCGGTACCACACTCATTGGCACCCGAAGCCACAACCAGAGAAGGCGTGCCCGAATAACCGCAACCACCGTTGACGACCGTGTAACCGGTAATTGCACCGGCAACCACTGTGGCGCGAATCACCGCACCACCACCGATCGATACGATCTGGCCATCAATGTAACCAGTTCCCGCGCCGATAGCTGAGCAACCCGTGACAACGCCGGCCGGAGCCGTGACAGTGCACGTTGCACCAGAGCCACCCGCACCGCGTATCGGGCAAATTTGTCCTGTTGTGTAGCCTGCGCCGCCGTAGAAGCTGGTGAGCGTGTTGATTGGGCCGGCAACAAGCGCTGTCGCCGTTGCACCGGCACCGCCACCACCTGTAAATGTGACGCCGGTGAAGCTGTCAGTATAGCCAGTGCCGCCTGCGGTAACCGAGGCGCCGATGACGCCGTTTACCGTTGTCGTCGCCGCTGGCGCCGTACCGCAGGTACCGCCTGTGAATGTAAGCGTTGAGGCCGCATAACCAGAACCACCACCGTTAATGTATACTGCTTTGACCTTAAAGTTGGTAGCCGAAGCTGAAGTTGGCGCCGTGATAACTGTTACTGATGCACCTGTACCGCCACCGTTCACCGTTGCGCCTGTAGGTGCAACAGTGCAGACACCTTCATTCGTCAGCGTCACGCGCGTTACCGCGCCCAATGCCGGCGAAATAGAAGCAGTTGCCGTTGCGCCGGTGCCACCACCAGCGTTCAGACCACCCACGGCCGGTGCGGTCGTGTAGTTTGCACCACCGGTAATGCCCACCGCGCCCGGGGCACCAGAGATGCCCAAAGTGCCCATGAGCGCGCTCATGGTCGCCATGCCGACACCTGAAGTCGTAGTGATGTTTGCGGTGACATATCCGGCCATCAGTTGCGCGATCAAGACGTGGTCTTGACCCGGAAACGTAGCCGTCGCCGTGCCTGTTGCGTTACCGATTTCACCGACGAGCGACACCAATTTGGTGATCTCGCCACGCGGCAGGTTGTTCATGAGCGACACGAGGTCAGTCGTTGAAGTACCATAACGCGGGTCGGTCACACCGTTGAGCAGACCCACGATGTTCGACGAGTTGAGCGTCTGGTTGATGAGGTCGGCCATCTTGTTGATGTCGGTAACGTCGTTCATCAGGTTCTTGAGCTGCACCATCGCAGCCGAAGTTGTCGCACCATCGACAAACTCGATCACGTTAACCATTTTGCCCATTCCCTGTGCGTTCGGGCTGGCGAGTGCCGCGCAACCGACGCTGTCGTCAGGGTTGCTGTTGACCGTATCGCCGCGACCTGGAATTGTCGCCGAGTTATAGCAGTTGAGACCGTTTACCGCGTTAATCAGCACCGCAAGTTTGCCGGTACCGTCAGTTGCCACGGTGCCGATATCCATAAACGAAACGAGTTTCGACATTTTGATTATCGAGCTGACGTTGTTGGTGACGAACACGAGCTGCGAGATCGTCGTAGTATTTTCTACGATCTTCACGAGCCTCTTGCCTGCCGCCTGTGCGTCAATGCCCACAGCACCCCGCGGGTATACGTGCCCCGTGCCATCGGCGTGCTGGCTGTATGTAGCCGTATGGTTCACCAGCGCGATAACTTTTGCAGGCGTGATGTTGTCGATCATCGTGACAAGTTTGGCCGACGATGTAACATTTTCTACGAGGTATACCAACGTCGTCACGGCGCGATCGCGCTCACCGTAGAAGAATCCATTGCCCGAATTTTCGCAGGTGCCGGTGTCTGAAGCCGTAGCCGTTGAAGGGCCTACGAACGTACCTGCCGAACCATCAGAGCAGCCAGGCACTTCAGAGGTCTTGAAGATACCGTTGATCACCGTTGCCAGGTTTGTCGTGACGCTCACGCCCCAAATCAGGTCGATAATCTTGTCGGTATTGGTGACGCCATTCAAAAGGTCGCCAACTTTCAGGGGGCCTTCGAGTGGCTGTGACAGGTTGGTCATCAGCACATTGAGCTTACCAAGGTAAGTCGTAGTTAGCGCGGCATTTGTCTGAAGGGCTTGGTTGGTGTTGTCGAACGCACGCTGGCCGTCCATCACCTGTTGCAGGCGCGCCATGTTGGCGAGCGTCATGAGTTCAACTACCTGGGTCAGGTTGTTCACCGGGTTATTGGCGGTGATCTGAGTGATCACACCACCCGTAATTGTTGCGGTAAAAGTTACCGCGGTGCAACCTGGAACTGTGATTGTGGGCTGCGAAGTATAACCGGCACCGCCTGCACTGACACGGATGTAAGCAACGCCGTTTGATACGTTAAACGACGCTGCTGCGGCACCAGCGCCACCGCCACCGGCGATACCAACGGTATCTTGGCCGTTCGCTACAGTACAAGTTGCACCGACGACACCTGACATGTTGTTCACAAGATCAAAAACGTCGCCCACAGTGTTCACGTCTTGCACAAGGCGCACCATTTTGTTCATATCTGAAACTCCGTCGACGAGGTTCAGGAGTTTATAATACGTTGCTGCAGGTGCGATACCGTTGATGGTCGCGACAAGGCGCTCCATGCCGGTACGGTTGCCCGCTGCAGGAGCAACTATCGTTGCCGCTTGAGCTGCACCGTTCGTGCAACCTGCGCCACCGGCAACCACATAATGCGGGCCTGAAGCACTCGAGACGCCTACTGTGATTGCGCCACCCAACTGCTGCAAATGTACTGTCGGCTGCGTGGTACAACCCGGGAATGTCAGCGTGATGCCGGGAAGGTAGTTTGCACCAGCCACAGTCACGTTAATTGATGTGAGCGAGCCCGCTGCGACGTTACCCGTAATTGTCGCCGCCGTGGGCGCAGTAGCGAATGGCGCTGCTTTGACAGGAACGCCCCAGGTTTCAGCAGGGCTGACCTGGCCAGTCCATGTGCCGCCATTTTCTGAAAGGTTGATCAGGTTACCCATGTTTGCAGGTACTTGAACGTTGTTAATTAGGTCAATCAGAGTTGCCAGAGTGGTGACGTTATTAATGGTATAACCCATCTTCGTACAATCAGTGACAGTGTCTATGATCGGCATCATTTTCGCCGAGGTGTTCGCAAACGTAACGCCTTGAATCACAGTCACAAGGTTTGCTATGTTCGAAGTTGTTTCAATCGTTTCGACGAGCTTATTTGCCAAAGTCATACCTGATGCGAGATTGTACGTCATCATGACCTTTAGTTTGCCCGTTGCGCCCGTGATATCGGCAGCAGCGAGGCTCGTCAGCAGAGTACAAACTTTCGTACAGGTCGCTGCACCGGGATCAACGTGCGCAACAACGCGCGACATGCGATCGACAATCAGCTGCTGTTCAGCTGGCGTGTACACTGGCCCTGCCGATGCAACCGCTAGGCTACGCGTCAGGTTAAAGCCGAGCGGCCCGAAGAGTTCGATGAGCTTCGTTTGAATTTCTGTTGCAGTGAGGCCGTTAATGACGTTGACAAGATTGGTGACCGTATCTTGATCTGCCGGTGGGGCGCCGCCGCCCACGAGATTCGACGACATGTTTGCCTGCATTTGCGTATCTACGGATTTCAGAAGGTAAACCGTAACAACAGCCCCGAGGCCGGTGGCTGAACCGGGGCCGTTGCCCGCGATACCGTCGTTACCGACGAGAGTCACGAGCTTTGAGCCGACGGTGATACCGTTAATAAGAAGTACCATGTTCGACTGGCCGATGCCGTAGGTGAGCAAATTGAGGCTGTCTTGACCGATGCCGGCGTATAGTTGGTCGGTTTTATCTTGACCGACGAGCGCCACCCACTCTTCATAAGTTGGGGCTGCTTTACCAGCGTCGTTTTCCATATTTTGTGCGAATTGGGTCTTTGATGACCTCGCACAATTGAGAGCGAATGCGGCTGCTACTACCAGTAACAGACCTGCTTTCAGGTGTCTCTTGAATTTGCTCATTGTTGTCTCCATTTGCGGCCTTTTCTGTTCGGTTTGACGTACCCACCACCCTTTGTACGACGCTAAGCGCGCAGAAAGGCAGAGGTCATGCCAACCCTGTATATAACTATATGCCCACCAGAAGTTTTTGGTGCCAAAAAAAGTAAACAAGTGTAATCCATTAGTGCGGTGCCGCATAGGGCGTGCCTTTCAGCTATGGGCTTAAGCCCATAGCTGAAAAGCCGGGTGCGCAGCCTTGTCAAGTGCACGGGCCTTACTAAGGAACAGTCAAATCGCCGCAACAAAGGCAAATCGCTCTTGAAATCTCTTTTGGCTATGGGCTTAAGCCCATAGCCAAAAACCCAAGACTTTCAACCAATGCCCTGATCGGCATAAATCCCCCTTTTTTTGGCACCGCATAGTGAATAAGTGACATCTATGTTCAGTATTCGGGAGAACCGCTAAAGCGGCCCGGTGCCAGTAATTTGTGGTGGGAGCCAAAATGAAATTTATTCTTTTTTCCTTATTGTTAGTTTCTTTCGCGTGGGCGGGTTCGGGCAGTTCTTCGACACCCCTCAAAGGCTCTTACCCGATCGTGCTATCGCACGGTGTGCTTGGCTTTGACGATACAAAAGGCCTCGCGGCCGGCCTCATCAAGTACTGGGGCAGCATGGACGAACACCTGCGCACGCAGGGCGCAGCGGTACTGACACCGGGTACAAACCCGATTCAGTCGGTGCCGAATCGCGCAACTGACCAGAAAAACCAGATCAATCTGTGGATGGCAGCGAACGGTTACACGAAAGTTCACATTATAGCGCACTCGCAGGGTGCGCTCGTTTCGCGCTACATGACGAGCTCGCTCGGCATGGCTTCGAAAGTTTCAACGATTACCAGCATCAACGGGGTGAACCGGGGTACGCCGGTGGCGGATATCGCGCTTGCTGTGATTCCGACCTGGTTGCGGCCTTCTGTCAACCTGGTGGTGAATGTCTTGTCGAAAGTGATCTATGGCAAGAGCAACCAGGACATAATCGCGATGACTGCATCGCTCACTGTAGCGAACGTCAATGCGCTCAACAGCACGAACCCGAACATGGCGGGCGTGAAATACTATTCTTACGGCTCAAAGATCACCCTGCCCGATCTGATTCAGCACCCGATCATGGGTCTTGCTTACCCGATCACCTGGACGGGCGGCGTGTTTAACGGCCAGGGCGGCGACAATGACGGCGTCGTGCCGCTTTCTTCGCAAAAGTGGGGCACCTGGAAAGGCGGCCCTTCATACGGTCTGCTCACAACCGGCGTTGACCACATTGAAGCGACGAACTTTGCCTACACAGGCGAGACCTGGTTTAATGTACGCCAGTACTACCTGACGATGGCGTCGAACGCGAAAGCGAACCAGTAAACCTCAATGATCGATTGCAGCGAAGCTGCAATCGATCAAAAATAAAAAGAATACATCCCCACAGAACGCATACCACCTGCTGCATCGGGATAAAACTCGTAGCGCGGGCCCGCACGGCGTTTTGTTTCATCAGCCATTGACCATGTATGCCCCGCGCTTAAAAAGCGCAGCGCCACATTTGCCACAACCGACACCGCAAAGAAGAGTTGCCCGCGTTCTGCGCGATTCTTGATATCTTGCAGCGTGAGGTAGTCGGTGCCACCCGACGGGTCGGCAAACTGCAACGGGTCGGGTTCGGTGCTCTGCCGTAATTCTGCTGCGCGAAATGCGGATTCATAAAATTGCCAGTTGCGGTACGCTACATACACCAGCCCCAGGTTCACGAGGTTCGTCGCAAAATAGGCAGCGGCGTAACCGGTCTCGTTCTGTCGGTACATGCCGTAGCCGGGCAGCAAAAAGTCGATTGCCGCAAGCTGCAGAGGCGGCGTGGGCTGTATCGCATCTGCGGGAAAGAAGCGCGCTTTGGCGCGGCCAGTCTCTGCCTCGAGCGCGCCAACAGACGAGCAAAGGCAGGCTAGCAGCACAAGAAGGGGTGCCTTCGATCGTGTTGCAGCGTGCAGAAATGACAGGCTTTGAGACACGCCTGATTTCATAGATAGAACAAGACCGAAAGAAAGGCGTTCAGCAGAAACACCACAAAAAGCGAACGGATCACCGCTTTTGAAACGAAAATCGGAATCTGGAACAAGGTCTCGGGCTTAAACCCGTAATATGTACACGTAAGCGGAATTACGATACCTGAGGCAATTGATTTAATGAGGGTCGCCATGAGGTCGGTCATGGTAACCGAGCGAGCAAGATGATCGACAAATGTGACAAACGGAAAAGAAGTGAACATGAGCGAAATGAGGTAACCACCCATTATGGCAATCACGTCAAAATAACTGGAAAGCAATACCATCGAGATAATGCCGCCAAACAGGCGGGGTAATACCATCAAGAGGTATGGGTTAATGCCCATCATCTCCATCGAATCGATCTCGCGGTGCATCTTCTGCGTGCACATCTCTGCGGTGATTGCCGACCCTGAGCGGGCGAGTACGATAATTGCGGTTAAAAGCGGCCCGACCTCACGAATAATCACGAGGCGCAGCAGGTTGCCGATGAAGTTGTCTTGCCCGAGTTTCGGCAAAAAGGTGATCGCCTGAATGATGGTCGTGGCACCGATCGAAAGCGCGATAATGCCGAGCATCGGCAGCGCCTGTGCGCCGGTGAACCGTACCTGGTTGACCACAACGCGCACGAACGTGTCAAGGTGTTTGCCTCGCAGGTGCAAGGCCGAGAGAAAAACCTGCCGTGAGAACCAGTAATAGTCGCTAAGACCAAGTAGAAATTTCGTAAAGCCAGAATTGGGCAAATAGCGCAAGAAGAAGACGTTGACCGACCTCTGCACAGAATCTGTAACGCTGCGGCTCATACCACCTTGCGCGACGCCAAGCGTTCGAATTCATCTTTGTCGTGCGCGCTGAAGAGTTCAACCTCATGCCCTCTGTGCAGCTTCAGGTTTCTGAGACGCTGCACATTTTCAACGCGCGCGTCGTTGTCGACCGCCATCAGGCGCTGAAAGAATTCGAGCCCGATGGGGCAGTGTTCGTGCTCGAGATCGAGCTGGCCCTTATGAAAGTAAGCGTCGCCGCAATGCAACAACCAGTTGTGGCCCGAATTGACCGCGACCGCGCAGTGGCCGCGCGTGTGCCCGGTGACGGGTATCAGAAGAATCTCGTCGTCGCCCGCGCCGGTCAGCGAGCGCACTGCAGGGAAACCAAACCAAGATTCGCCTTCGAGCGAATACCGTTGCCAGTTGTCGACGTGCTTCCAGTGTACCTGCCGGTAGCGCTGTTTTTCTCCGAGAGTCAATGGCTCCATTGCTGCGATATATTCGTCTTCGTAGATGTGTACTTTTGCTTTGGGAAAATCGGGCAGACCGCCCGAATGGTCAAGGTCAAGATGCGTGGGAATAATGTGCCGCACGTCGTCGCGCTTGAAACCGAGCGCTTCGATTTGCCTTACGGCGGTGAGCTGTGGGTCGAATTTGGGATTAATCAGAGCAAGAAACGCCGCGCCGAGCCTTTCATTCGGCGACACAAGATCTTCGGTGCCGAAGCCGGTGTCGATCAATACCAGGCCGTCGTTGGTTTCGACCAGCAAAGAATGGCAGAGCATTTCTGCGGCACCACCTGCAAGACCGCGGTCGTGCAACAGAGCGCCGCCGTGCGGGCAAAAGCTTGCCGTCTGCAAGTGGTGAATTTTCATCAGGTCAAAATTACCTCTGAGGCATAGACGGCAAGCAATTCGCAGGCCGTCACACAAGCTGCGTCATATCGAAAAGTCTATTATATCGGTCACCTCGCGCGCCGGGCGCACGCGAAAAGAGGCCTTGTTGTACACCACAGAAAAAGGAGCGACACTTTCGACGATCCACGTGTTGCCGCCGATTACCGAATTTCTGCCAATGACCGTCTCGCCACCGAGTATCGTTGCACCGGCGTAGATGACCACGCCCTCTTCTATCGTCGGGTGCCGCTTCGTCGAAGCCAGACTCTTGTCAACGGATAGTGCGCCGAGCGTGACGCCCTGGTAAATCTTGACGTTGTCGGCGATCACCGAGGTGCCCCCGATGACGATGCCGGTGCCGTGGTCCATAAAAAACGAACGGCCGATTTTCGCACCCGGGTGTATGTCAATTCCCGTTTTTTCGTGCGCGTGTTCGCTGAACAGGCGTGGCAGCGTCGCGATACCCAAGGAGTGCAAATGATGCGCGATACGATAGACGGCGACGCCAAAAAAACCCGGATACGCAAGCACCACCTCTTGAAGGTTCTGCGCGGCAGGGTCGCCAGCATAAGCCGCCTCGGCGTCTTGCCAGAGCACGTCATAGATATCGGGAAGATGGTGGCGATAAAATTCGTCACCGATGCGTTGGGCTTCGGCGCCAGTGAAGGGCGTGAGCAGCCCGGTCAACTCTTGTTGTGATGCGTTGATTTCGGCCAGCCACGATTCGTTTCGGCCTTCGCCGACCCCGTGGCTGCGCGCAAAGAGCAGAGCTAGCAGACCGGTGATATAGCGGCCTGCGTCGTCTTTGGTCGGCAGAATGGATTTGAACTCACCACTGCGTCGACGCACCTTTTCGAGCAGCAGGTCGTGCATTATTTCGTGAGAAAATGGGTTAGTTCAATCGCAATTCGATCGATCGCGAATTCGAGATAATCCCGGTCGCGAATACGTTCTTTGTATTCGTGAATACGTGCTTCTGTGGACGAATACGAACGCTTGCCGAGTTCTGTCGTTTTGGGCAAGTTTCGCCTGCCCTTGTTGGCGAGTCTGCGAGCCATAGTTACTTCCTTGTAACATTTTTGCGCGGTCATAAGCTGCCAGAAGCGGCTTATGACCGCGCAAAAGAAATATAGGCCATCCTTGGCCTGAATTTATTTTCGACCCACGCTAAAGTTTGCTGTAGGATTTTTTTGAGGGAAAAGCGCCGGTTGGGGCGCCTACCCCCTTTTAATTGACACCCTGTTAGTGCGGGCGGGCTAGTGAACAAGTGACATAATTATGCGGAACGACTTCTCACTGGATCCCGTGCTGACGAATAAAGATGATTCTGATCCGATTCTGGAATATAAGAACATCGACACCAGCCTCATGGCCGCACGGCGTGTGCTGCTGGGTAAAATACCATTTTATCAGGCAACTTCTGGCGATCTCGTAGCCTATTCAATACACCGCCTCGACCAGATGCGCGAGAAAAAAAGCAAATCTACCGGCCAGTTCGGCGCGCAGCTCGTATTTCCCTTTGACCCGTACCGATACGTTTGGGTGCGCTTCAGAAAGCGTATGCTGAAGATGGTCGATGAGGCCTTCATCAACCTGCCTGATGGTTCGGGCATGCTCTACATGTCGCGCGCACTCGGTCGACCGTTGCCCGAACTTATTTCAATGGTTGGTTATGCGATGAATCTTATCCGCATTGCACATGCCAAAGAATATACCGTCTTTTTACTCGGCTCTCGTGATGAAGTGCTCGAAAAACTCTATACCAACTTTCGCCGCTCGTTCGCCGGTCTGCGTATCGTCGGGCGCCACCACGGCTACATCAAGGGCGAATCGGCAGACCGCGTGCTCGAAGCCGTGCGCAAGACAGACCCGCACATACTTTTTGTGGGCATGGGCTACCATCGCGGCATGAAATGGATTGAGCAGAACCGCTCTCAACTCGGCGACCTGATTGTCGTCAATGTCGGCGGTTCATTCGATACTTTGGCGGGTACGCGAACAAAAGCACCGGCTTCGCTGGCGGCCGCGGGCTATACGTGGTTGTGGCGCACTCTCAACAAACCGTACCGCTGGCACCGTTTGTTTCTTGTGGCGTACTGGTTCTGCGAAACCATGTATTTCAAGTTTTTCAAAAAAGAAAAGTAGCCGATTAAGCTTTCAAAGACAGGTACCAATCGCAGGCGGCGCGTGTACCTGCAATCAAACCGGATGATTCAGTCGACCGTTTGTTGAAAATTACGGGTTGGGCGTTTTTCTCCCACAATTCAAAACCCTGAACGTTCAACAGCGCTGCCCCCGCCGCGATGTCCCATTCGTTTTTTGGCCGTACCGAGATCGCGAGGTCGTACGTGCCATCGGCAATCAGTGCGAGCTTGTACGCGATGGAACCGACGGCATAATCTGCGAGTTGCGGATACCATGGCTCGAGATTTTTCAGCTCCCCGGCTTTGTATTCGCTGCGCGACACGACTATTCGCGGCAGATTTTCAGGCGGATTTATCTCGCTATGTTTTTTTGGTGTAAAAGGAAGTCCGTCACGCAAGAGACCCAGGCCCTCTGCCCCGCTGACGAGGTAGTCTTTTGCAGGGTTATGAACAAACCCCAGTACAGCGCGGCCGTTCTCTACAAGACCTACTGACACGGCAAACTCGTCGCGACCTTTGATGAATTCCCTGGTTCCGTCGATGGGGTCGATAATCCACACGCGGTTACGTTCAAATCGGTCGCGCTGCATGCGAGCGGTTTCTTCGGGCGAATCGCTTTCTTCGCTGAGAATCGCATCTTCGGGAAAAAGCCGCGCGATCGCTTCGGTGATGATACGGTGCGCCGCATAGTCGGCTTCGGTTACCGGGTTTTCGGCATCTTTATGCTGCACGGCGTATTGCCGGCTCGTGTAAAAGCGCATCACCGCCTCACCTGCCTGCCGCACGACAGGCAATATCAATTCGTGTTCACGCAAATATGACTGCTTCATGTGGCCACCTCGAGCGCGGGATTAAAAATACCAGCAGGATCAAGCGCCGCCTTGATGCTGCTCTGCACGGCAAAATATTCCGCAGGTAAGACGTTGCGCGCAATCTTGCGTTTAAGGCGACCGAGACCGTGCTCGCCTGACATTGCCCCGCCGACGCGCGTTGCTTCATGCGCGAGCTCAACCATCAGGGGCTCGAGGTCAGGTAACTGCCCTTCACTTTCGAGCAGATAGTTCACGTGCAGATTGCCGTCACCTGCGTGCCCCCAGATCGCAGTTTCAATACCCCGCGCGGCCGCTTGCCGTCTCGCGGCACCGACCGTCGAAGCAAGGGAGGCCACAGGAACCGCAATATCTTCGCCGAGCTTGAACGGATACCTCTTCTTCAGCTCGAGCGTGATCGACTTGCGCTTCGCCCACAGGCTGCGGCGGCTGTTCTCATCGCGCGCTGCAACCCACTCGGCCGTCGGCTGCAGATTCTGCAGCCTCTCCAACGATGCAGTCACTTCAGCGCTCTCGCCATCAAGTTCAATCATGAGCAGCGCCCCCGCCTTGCCGACGGGGAAATCGACGAGGCGTAAACTGTATGCGTCGAGCATTTCAATGCAGCGCGGCCTGATACCGCTGCGGCGAATTTTGGTGATTGTGTCGACCGCGGCTTGTTCATCAGCAAATGCAGCGAGTACAAGCGCTATGTCGGGTGGCTCCATAGCGAGCCTGACGGTTGCTTCGAGAATTAATCCTAATCGGCCTTCGCTGCCGCATATGAGATCTGTGAGCGAAAGACCCATCGAAGTTTTTACGGGTACAGAGCCCGCTGAAATCCGTTCGCCACGGGCACTCAGCCAGCAGACCGAAGCAAGATTCTGACGCGTGGTACCGTACTTCAGCGACGAAGGCCCTGCCGCATTCGTCGCGATGCTGCCGCCAAGCGTACAGATGCCCTGCGATGAGGGATCAACAGCGTACCAGAGACCAGTACCGGTGAGCGCAGCATTGATCTCGCTCAGAACGACGCCGCATTCGGCCCGCAACGTTTGGTTCTTTTCATCAATATCGAGCACGCGACTCAGCGCGCTCAGATCGAGCACGATACCCTGAGCAGGCACTGCGGCGCCCGAAAGTCCGCTGCCACCGCCGCGAAGGGTAAATGATAGCTGTGCTGCCTCACCGGGCAATGCTGCGCGCAGGGCATTAATTTCGCCGACCAAAGCGTTTACCTCGGCCTGCGTACGTGGCATGAGCACCAGTGAGGCGCTGCCTTGCAGGTACGTTTCATCGCGCAAGTAGCGATCGAAGCGGTCGTCGCCGGGCCAACGCGCGTTTTCAGCACCTACGATTGCCACGAGGGTTTCGAACGCACCGCGCAGCCGATCGCTCGCTCTATTCATGTTGTCAGGGTGTGGCGCACAGCCGAACCGCAAAGTAAAAGATGCTTTCGACCATTTCACAGAGCGCCATAAAGATATCGGCAATGGTCTTGATACTGTCGGGTCTGTGTTGCCTTTCGATGGACAAGAAAATTTTTGAAGCCGGTTGCGCCGAACAGCGAAAACAACCTGAAGAGATCGTGGTCGGTTATGCAGTGCCGGTACAGCCCCACCGATATCTCGGCGAAATTACCATTCAGTATGGGGCTGGTTATGAAAGGCCTGAAATTCTGCGTCGCCTGCGGCTTGAGGCGGCAAAATGCGGAGCAGACGGCATGCTGCTCGGTTCATTTTCGCGCGTCGACAGCAAGTGGAAATGGGCAGACAAAGCCGCAAACGAGTCGTTCGACACCTCTGGCTACCGGCTGATCGTCACGCTGTACCGTCTGAACGATGACGCGCACTGAGCGCGGCCTTTGCCCGGTTCCATTCTTCGTCCCAGCGCACAGCTGAAAGTTTCTCACCGCGCGCAAGCGGTTCGGCGAGTGATTGCTCCATATGGCGAAAGCGTGATTCAAATTTCGTGCAGGCCTTGCGCAGCGCACCCTCTGCATCGACACCGATGAGGCGCGAATATTGGGCGAGCGCAAAAAGCAGATCGCCCAATTCTTCTTCGCTGCGCTCGGGGCCTTCTGCTCGCGCTGCGTCGAGTTCGTGCAGCTCTTCGGCAATTTTCGCCCGTACCGCTCGCTCGCCCTCATGCCCCGCTGGCCAGTCAAACCCCAGGCGCGCCGCCTTTTCGCCGAGGCGCGAGGCACGCTGCAGACCCGCAAGAATTTTGGGCACGCCATCGAGGTAAGAAACCTTGCCCCGTTCGGCGCGTGCCGCCTTCTTGTCGCGCTCACGCGCCTTGATCGATTCCCAGTTGCGCAAAACGGTCTGCGAATCGGATACCTGCAGATCGCCATAGACATGCGGGTGACGGGTGATGAGCTTGTCTGCAATGGCGCGCGCAACGTCGTGAAAGTCAAAACGCCCTTCTTCAGCGGCGAGCTGTGCATGTATCACTACCTGAAAAAGCACGTCACCGAGCTCTTCTTTAAAATCAGCGTCTTTACCTGCGCCGAGACCCGCCTCGATCACCTCTACCAATTCACTGGCTTCTTCAAGCACGTGCTTTGCCAGCGTACTGTGGGTCTGCTCCAGGTCCCATGGGCATCCACCATCTCTGTCTCTCAGGTCGCGAGCAACCTGCAGCAAATCAGCAAGCGCGTCGCCTGTTACGGGAGGTATTTTCATTCGACCATTTTTTATGTGGCAGCCCCGGTGCCACATAAAAAATGACCCCGCATGCAGTTAAGACTGAAACCGCATACGCTGACGCTGATCGGTGATTTTCTACTGCTTGCGGGCGGGTATGCGCTGTATTTCTTTGCGGTGGATTTTCCCCCGTACTGGTCTCTTGCCGCTGCGGCAATACACGTCGCAACTTTGAGCGCGCTGAAGCTCTATCGGGCAAATCTGAGATACCTGAGCCTTTACGTATTGCGCACGCTCTTTATCGTTTCGCTCGCCGGTGCGCTGCTGACTCAGGCCACAGGTTTTGCCACTGGCAAATGGTTTTGGGCGCAGGCCGCTGTCTTGCTCGCCCTGCAAAACGCGGTCACGCTGACGCACCGGCTGTTCTGGTATTTTCGTCTTAACCCCGAAACGCGCTTCAAAAAACAGGGTTTGACTCCCGTGGTCATCTATGGCGCGGGCACGGTTGCCTACCACCTGCTTCAAGACCTCTCGGCAGAAGACCTGCTCGGCAAATACCAGATCGCGGCTATTGTTGACAACGACGAACAAAAGACCGGTGGTCATGTCGGCCCTTACAGAATTCACGCGGGTGGCGAGCTGCGCGCTCTCGCCGAAAGGTACCAGGCTGCAGAAATTTGGTTCACTATGCCCGCAACGCCAGACTTTCTGCGCAGCGTCATGGATAGTCTGCACCATATGAGCATTACCTATAAGCTCATACCGCGGAAGCTGGCGCAGTTCGCGCCCGACATTCGCAACCTGCGCATCGAAGACCTGATACGCAGGCCAGAGATTCGCCTGGACCCATCACCGGTGATCGCGGCCCTTGGTGGCAAACGCGTGCTCGTCACGGGCGCAGCGGGTTCCATCGGACGCGAGCTCTCGCGCCAGATCGCAGCGCTTAATCCGGCGCGCCTGACACTCATCGACCAATGGGAACATGGCGTCTACCAGCTCGAGCAAGAATTCGCGGCGCAGAATATTTTCTGCGCGATCGCTGATGTGCGTAACGAACGACGCTTGCACGAAATTATCGCCGCTGAAAAGCCACAGGTCATTTTTCACGCCGCAGCTTACAAGCATGTTCCCCTGATGGAATCAAACCATCTGCAGGCGGTAGAAACAAACATTCTCGGCACATGGCATTTGATTAGCGCCGTGAACAGGTATCTGGCCGAAAATTCTGAAGCACAGACGGTGCGCTTGGTAAATATTTCGACCGACAAGGCTGTCGATCCCGAGAATATCATGGGCATAACCAAACGACTTGCTGAGCTGATCGTCTACAACCTGGGCCTTGCCAGTCGAGGTAAATTGCAGACTGCGAGCGTGAGATTCGGCAACGTTCTCGGTTCATCTGGTTCGGTCGTACCGCTTTTCTGGGAACAGATACAACGGGGCGGCCCTTTAACGGTGACGCACCCTGATATGGAAAGGTTCTTCATGACGATTCCCGAAGCGGTGCGGTTGGTTTTACAGGCCGCAGCGCTGAGCGAGCAGACAGAAAGTATTCTCGCGCTCGATATGGGCAAACCCGTTCGTATTGTCGAGCTTGCAGAAAGGCTGATTTTGCTCGCGGGCAAGAAGCCGCATGAAGAAATCAAAATTGTCTATTCGGGCATTCGACCCGGTGAAAAAATGAAAGAAGAACTCTTCTGGGCTCAAGATTCTGTGCAAACGGCAATCCCCTTCATATTTCGTTCGACGGCAGATTTGAAAAAGATCGATGTCGAGCAATTTTTAAACCTGCTCAAAGATTCTCTGAACGAGAGCCATTCGCGCTCATGGTACAGAGATTTTCTGTTGAGATTCGCTTAACAGGTTGCTGAAAAAGGAGCCTGTTAAGCGTTTCGAATTTATGAAACCGTATAAGATTTACTGCCCGATTCTTCGGCTTTGGCCATTTCTTGCGCCAGCTGCACTTTTCCAATCCGCTTTTGCATGATGACCCAACCTGCGCCGCCAAGGGCAAGGGTAACGCCCAGAAACATGACCTGAAAGAACGAAATTGAAAGAAAAGCCTGAGTCTCTTTAATGCCGAAGGCTGGGAAAAGAGCGACCGCTATAGCCTGATAGACGCCGACGTATCCTGGGGTTGAAGGCACGCTACTTGCGAAACCAATAGTCGCGACGAAAATGATCGATTGTGGCAAACTGAGCGACGCGCCAAACGCAGACACCAGCACAACAAAGAGCGTCGCGTCCATACACCATATAACCAACGTCAGCAGCAAGAATTTTCCAAGAAACCACGGATGATGAAAGGCGCGCACGCCATCGAGCATGCCCGCGAGAAACTTTTCAAGTGAACCTTTGAATGGGTCGCCGAATGGCAACCAGCGAATGCAGCGAACGCAGAAACCCTGCATGAACGGCGCGACAAATGCAACGACCACCGTCGACAAGACGACCGGTAGCACGACAGTCCAGATTTTGCGAAACGAGGGCGGCAGATCTGCTGTGAAAAAAAGCATTAGCCAGGCCAGCAGCAGTAGCACAGCAGCATCGAGCATGCGTTCGGTCAGCGCCGTGGCGAGCACCAGCGACTTGCGAATGCCGGCGCTGAGCCCAAGCATGACGGAACGAATCACTTCGCCGGCGCGCGCTGGCAGAACATTATTCGCCAGGTAGCCAACCGCGTTGGCCCAAAAAGTGTTGCTGAACGCAAAATCACGTTCGCGGCGCAGCACCTCGTGCCATCGCCATGCGCGCATCGTGAGCGCGGCGATAGAAATCAAGGCGGCGAGAAAAACCGGCAGAATCTGCATTGAAGCCAATTCATTTACGATTGCCGTTATCTCGAGGTTGCGCACCGAGTAATAGAGACAGATGCCCGAAACGCCGAATGCGATGACGAGTTTCAGGGATGCCAGAGTATGTTTGTGCAGTTTGCTCATCGAGGTCCGTCGCTTGATCAGGCATTCTGATTCGCTGTGGCAACCGTTTTTGAGCGGTATCGGCGGCGGACTATATTTGTGCTGACGCGCCCAAGCGCAGTACTTAAGTTATCCTCATTAAGCTAAGCTGGGCGCCGATGAGGCCGCCGGCCCAAAAAAGAGGGGAAAACATGGCATACCGCAGATTGATCGGGGCAAGCGCGAGTGAAGACAGATTGGAAAAGCTCATCGAAGACAGGCTGAAACCGGGAGCCGATAAAGACACAATCGACAAACGCATCTGGGACCTTTTCGGCGAGACCTGGACCATCATGTTTACCGATCTTTCGGGGTTCTCGCGCAATGTCGCAAAATTTGGTATTATCCATTTTCTGCAGACGATCTATGAATCAGAGCGGCTGTTAATACCCCTGATTGAAGACCATGACGGAATTCTGCTCAAATCAGAGGGCGACAGTCTGCTGGTGATTTTTCGCAACGCAGAGAAAGCTCTGCAGGCCTCGGTCGCGATGCAACGCCAGCTTTTGAACTATAACAAAGATAAGACCGAAGAAGAGCAGGTTCTGTTATGCGTGGGCCTCGGCTACGGCGAAGTTCTGCGCATTGGCGACGTCGATGTTTTCGGGCACGAAGTAAATTCGGCGAGCAAACTCGGCGAAGACACCGCGAAAGCGTATGAAATTCTGGTGACACCTGCTTTGCGTGAGGCGTTCAAAGCCCGCGCTGATCTAAAATTCGATAAAGCCGAGGGCGGGCACTTCAGTCTGGCATGGCGCAGCTAGCTCAGCAGCGCACCGCCGTCGACGACGATCTGGCTGCCGGTCATATACGATGACATATCTGACGCGAGAAACAGCGTAGCCTTTGCAATCTCATCGGGTTCGCCCATGCGGCGCATCGGAATTTTTGCGAGAAATGATTCCATCACTTTTGCCATGTCGATACCTGCTGGCATCTTGGCACCAGCCGTCATCGCTTTGACGCCTTCGGTAACAATGCCACCAGGCGCGATCGCGTTGACCCAGATCTTATGCGGAGCAAGTTCGACCGCGACGTTCTTCGTAAAACCCCATTCACCGTGCTTTGATGCGTCGTAGTGCGCAAGGCCTGCCTGCGACGGGTGTAGCGCATCGATCGAAGTGATGTTGATGATCTTGCCGCCGCGCCCCTGCGCGATCATCTGCTGTGCCGCACTTTTTGTGCACAGAAAAACACCCGTGAGATTGACCTGAATAACTTTTTCAAAGTCGGCCTTTTGCATATTCATCACGAGCTGGCTCGGAAAAATGCCGGCGTTGTTGACGAGAATGTCAACGCCGCCATGTCCCTTTACGGCTGCTTCGATGAGCTTCTGCACATCGGCCTCTTGCGAGACGTCGGCCGTGACACCGGCCACTTTGCCGCCGGTCTTTGTGATGGCCGCAACCGCTTCTGCTACGGCTTCAGCGTTGAGATCTGCCACCAGAACTGCGGCACCCGCTTCGGCAAGGCGGCCAGAGATCGCGAAACCGATACCCCGGGCACCACCTGTGACGATAGCGGACTTACCTTTGAGGTTAAGCAGTTCGGCGACCGCCTGCACTATTCGCCTGCTTTGACGACTTTGAACGTCACGCGGCGATTTTTCTCACGCGAGAGAGTTTCATCGCGTTCTGAAGAACCAGCGCCACGGTAGGTCATCTTCTCTTTCGCGATGCCGTTCTTCACGAAGTAGTTGTATACGTCTTTCGCGCGCTGGCGCGAGAGACCACCTTTGCCGTCGTCTTGCCGCTTATCTTTGTCAGGGTGTTGGTTGTGGTGGCCCGTGATTTGCAGCACATAACCTGCTGGCATTTCAGCCACAACTTCTTTTACGGTGCTGAGCGAGTCTTTCGCAGACGCTCCCGCACCTTTCGCATCAAACGCTGGCAAGCCAACGATGGCTGCCTTGGCGAGCTTTTCGTTTGCGGCATCAACCGAACCGCCCATGTCTACCGAACGTGTGTTCGCTACAGGCGCCACTTCTGGGGCCGCAGCTACGGGCGCGGGCTCTGCTTTTTTCTCAGTTGAACTGCAAGCGACTAATGTCATGATTGCCGCGCCGATCAGCGCGACGATTTGTTGTTTTTTCATTGTTTATTTCCTTCTGGTTGTGCTTTCAGTAGGCCTGAATGTGCGATGCAGGCCTGCACTGGTGTTGATCAAAAGCTGATTTTCAGAAGCGTTGCGTCAAGGAAAAACACCCTAAACCAAAACCTACTTGACGGGCTGATTTTGCGGCCCGCCTCTGAGATATGCTGAGATACGCCGCTGATTGGCGAACCCTGTTTTTTGTAGCAATTTACTGCAGTCTGGTGTTCACGATTTTCTACTTTTGGGAAGCCCTCGAACTTTGGCAGATGGCACTGCTTTTCATCGCGATGTGCAATATTTCCTTTTTTTCGGCAGTGATGGTGCACAATACCATCCATTGCCCGATATTCAAGCAACGCTGGATGAACAAGCTGTTTCAATACGTGCTGTCTTTTTGTTACGGCCACGCGGTCAGTGCATTTGTTCCCGGGCATAACTTCAGCCATCACAAGTATACACAGGGCGATAAAGATGTCATGCGTACTACCAAGATGCGCTTCAGATGGAATCTGCTCAACCAACTATTTTTCTTCTACAGAATGATTTTTGACATCACGCGCGATGAAAAGGCTTTTGCACAGTCGATGCGCCAGGTAAAGCCAGCCTGGTTTCGCCAGTATGTGCTGGAGTTGGTTTTCTTCTTTAGCACGCAAGCCCTGCTGGCCTACATCAACTGGCAGGCGTTTCTGATTATGATCTTTCTTCCGCACCACTATGGAGTTTGGGGCATTGTGAGTGTGAACTACTGGCAGCACGATGGTT
This sequence comes from uncultured Leptospiraceae bacterium, assembly GCA_942492915.1. GTDB lineage: Bacteria > Spirochaetota > Leptospiria > Turneriellales > Turneriellaceae > Turneriella. Next base: position 170,747 of record OW818662.1, on the reverse strand, counting down.
GCGACCCGACGCACCGTTATAACCACTCACGCAACTTCACGGGTAAAGTTTTGAACTTCTTTGCGTTCAACAACGGATACCATGCGATGCACCACAATCGTCCCGGCCTGCACTGGAGCCTTCTGCCTGCATGGCACGCCAAATATATTGCACCGAATATACACCCTGCGCTAGACCAGAAGAACCTCATGGGCTATTTGTGGCGTACGTGCGTCTATCCCGGTAAGCGCCTGACGTATGATGGTAAGCCGGTCGTATTGCCACCTGCAACAAAGGACGCAGACTGGATTACTGAACTCAAGATCAATGCGCACAAGTTTGAGCTTGGGGCCGAGACCTAATGGCAACAGCTGCGGCTAACAACCAGAAGAAGATTTCGTACAGAGCCAAAGAGGTCACCAAGTGCCCTGTGTGTGCGACGACACACTTTAAAGAAGAACTTCTTTCTGGCAGCGGGCGTTTGATCGCCGGCAAGCTGACGCAAGAGCTGCAGCGCCTCTACGAAGACAATAAGAAATGGGGTAAAATCAACCCGCTGGTTTACCATGTACAGGTCTGCCCGAAATGCCTGTATGCTGCGTTTCCCAAAGATTTCACAACTTTGGCCTCAGATGAAATTCTTGCCATCAAGAATTCGATCGCGCACCGCCAGAAAGTCGTGGAAACCTTTTTCGGAAAATATGATCTGGGCGAAAACCGCAGCATTGTACACGGCGCGATCGCCTATATGCTGAACGTTGACTGTTACCACCTGCGTGGCCCACAGAGCGCACCGACGCCAAAAAAAGCAGTCTCTGCAATCCGCGCAGCGTGGCTTCTTGACGACCTCTTTAAAGAGGCAAACTACCGGCCGTATGACAAGCTGCGCGACTTCTATTACGTTGAGGCAGCGCGCTACTACAAGCGCGTGCTTGATACCATGACTTCGGGTATCGAACCGATGGAAGAATCTGCTTATATTCTGGGGCCCTCGCTCGATTTTAACTGGGCGTTCGACGGGGTCATCTACCTCAACTCGTACCTGACGCGCAAGTTCATCGACCAGATGGCGACGAACTCAAAAGACAAGTACACGATTATGGACAGCTCGCGGCGTTATCTGTCAAAACTTTACGGTAGCGGCAAGTCTTCAAAGAGCCGGCCTTCGGTGATTATCGACATGGCGAAAGAACTCTATGACGAAATGGGCAAGATGATGGAGCGCTTCCGTATCGAATACGATCCCGCATTTGCAGAACTGAAGGCCAAAGAAGCCGCCGAAGCCGCGGCGATTGTGGCCAAAGCACAAGGAAGTGCGTAGGTCGGCGACCGACAGGATGTCGTCCAAGTCGACGACTCAAGCGCAGGGAGGCGCGTGAGCCAGCGACTGGCACGGATGCCATCTTCGCCGATGGCTAAGGCGCAAGCAGACGGCTAGTTCGCGGAAAGTCGCCCTAAGAACTGAATGACTTCACGCTGGTCTCGTACCAGATAACGCGCAGCGCTTCGCGCGCGACCAACCTTTACGGTATGGCTCATCGCCGGCAGCATACGAAACATGTCTTCGTCTGTCGTGTCATCGCCGATCGCAAGAATAAAATCGTATCGTGCATTGCGGGCAAGCGCCATTATCGCGACGCCCTTATTCACGCCATTGTTGCGCACTTCGACGTTGTGATTGCCTTGAATGACATTGATATCCATACTCGCGGTGAATTGCAGCAGCGTGTCATAGAGCTCGAGTACCCGCTCGCGTATGAACCCGAGGTCACCCAAAGCGCGGCGGTAGTGAAAAACAATTGAGCGTTCTTTCTGTTCAATTCGGGTGCCCGGTAGCCTTCGGTGATACTTTTCAATGATCGGTGAAATTTTTGAGAACCACTCAGCGCCGGCCGGCACAAGTGGCGTCCATTCGGTAGCACGCGCCGGACGGTAGAACGCGCCGTGTTCGGCAACAAGACCCAGCTTCATACCGCCAAAATGCTCGCTTAAGAATTCCCGGTTGCGACCGCTGACGATGTAGACGTCGTTCTTGCCGTCAGCAATCAGGGCGGCGAGAATACCGTAAAGGCTCACATCGGGCACTGCGTCTTCGGGCTTGGCAGCAAAAGGCACGAGTGTGCCGTCATAGTCGAGAAAAAGCGCTCTTCGCATTGCAGAGCGGTATGAGCCGATAACGTTTTGTTCGATCTCGAAGGCAAGCTGCTTCTTTCTTTCGGCTGAACCACGCTGTTGCGTTTCATTCAGGCAATCGATGATTTCCCGCATCCAGTTATGAATATTCTGTTCGCGCAGATAACGGCGCATAGGCTCATTATGTTCAATCTGGTCGACGCGGGGTATTTCGAGCGCCTGCTTAATCGCGTCGGCAATTTCTGAGAAACTGTTGGGATTGATAATCAGAGCCCCGGTCAATTCGCCGGCGGCACCGGCCATCTCGCTCAAGATGAGCACGCCAGTACCATCGGTGCGCGCCGCCAGGTATTCTTTGGCTATGAGATTCATGCCGTCTCTGAGCGGCGTCACGAGCGCAATGTCTGCGCTGCGATAGAGTTCAATTACCTCCCGGGTGGTGAGATTGACGTACTGATAAAATATGGGTGCCCAGTCAGCTTTCGAAAAGCGGCCATTAATACTGCCAATCTGTTCGTCAAGCTGTGTCTTCAGATCTTGATACGTATCGACGCCAATTCGGCTCGGTACTGCAACCACGTGCAGCTGCACTCGCCCGTGCATAGCCGGATATTTCTCGAGAAAAAGCCGAAAGCCTTCTAAACGGTTGATAATTCCCTTGGTATAGTCGAGGCGATCGATAGATAAGATTCGTCTGAGGCCTGCCGGGGCGCCGTTAGACGGGTGCGAAACCGCTTCACCGCTATAGAGGTCAAAATCGATGCCCATCGGAAAAGTCTCAGCCTGGCAAAGCCGGTCTTGCACTGCAATTTCACCGAGCGCGTGCTCGTAGCCCAGAATTCGGCGCACGCAGTGCAGAAAGTGCTCGCGGTATTCATGCGTGTGAAAACCCACAACATCTGCGGCAACGAGCCCCGCCAACAAATCGGCCCGCCATTTTCCCGGCAGCAGGCGAAAAAGTTCAAAGTGCGGAAACGGAATATGCAAAAAAAAGCAAATCTGATTCTCTGGAAAAATGTCACGCAGCAGGCGCGGCAAAAGCATCAGGTGATAGTCATTGATGAAGATTATGTCTCCGGGTTGAATGATTTCAGCAAGGCGATTGCAGTATTCGATATTTACTTCAACGTACAGCCTCCAGTATTCGTCGTCATACTGGGTGAGCATCGGAAAAGAGTGAAAGAGCGGCCACAGGGTTTTATTGCAGAATCCGTCGTAGAATTTTGTCATCTGATCGGGAGACAGAAACACCGGCACGAGTGTTTCGCCGGCTGTCCCAATATGTTTCTCGAGCTTCTCGGGAGAAACGTCTCCCGGCCAGCCGACCCATTTATATTTAAAATCCGCAGTTTCTTTACGACGAGAGGCAATATAAGAATTGATGCCCGTGGCGACACCACCAGTTGACTGCCGAATGCGCGTGCGGCCCCCGACTTCGCTCAACTCGAATGGCAACCGATTGGAGACGACAATGAGTTGCATGCGACGGCGTGACAAACCGGCAGCTTGCGACAAGGGTTTTTACGCTTATTGAACCAGATGCATAATACACGAAAAAAACCACAAAAGCTCAATAGCGCCGAATCGCTTTCTCTCGGTGAATACGGAGTTATCGGCGATACGCGTACAGCGTTGCTCGTTTCATCCAGCGGGTCTATCGACTGGGGTTGTTTTCCCGATTTTGATTCGGCCTCGGTATTCGCAAGAATTCTGGATAACGAAGCAGGCTTTTTCGCAATTGCGCCCACCGCTGATTTTTCTTCGAACCAGTATTATGAATCGGGTACCAATATTCTCGTCACAGAATTTGCGGTGGCAGGGGGCAAGCTGCGCGTGCGCGATTTTATGCCCTACGTGCCCAATCGTAATGTGGCAACGGCCGAAATACACAGAATCGTAGAGTGTATTGAGGGTAAGGTTCAGACAGAGCTCACGTTCGCACCTCGCTTCGACTATGGTCGCGCGAAAGGCAGTTTCGCGTTTTCAGAGAACGGTGCAATCTGCGTCGCGGCCAGCGGCTCGCTTTCTCTGTCATCACCGGTACGTCTCTCTGAGGCAGACGGAAAAGCCGTTGCCACGTTTGAGATGAACACTGGTGAAGAACTTTCATTTGTAGCCGATTGGGGCGCAACGGAAGTTTACCCGGTGCGCAGCTACCAGACATACCGCCGCATCTGGGAAACACGCAAGGCATGGCGTCAATGGATAGGGCGTCTCGCCTACCACGGCCGTTATCGCGACGCCGTCGAACGCTCGCTGCTGACGCTGAAGCTGCTGTCTTATGAGCCGACGGGCGCCATTATCGCAGCCCCGACAACCTCGCTGCCTGAATGGGTTGGTGGCTCGCGCAACTGGGATTACCGTTTCACCTGGATTCGTGATTCGGCGTTTATTCTGGGCGCGTTCTTTCGCGCGGGCTTCATCGAAGAGGGCACTGCGTATTTCGATTTTATTCTTCAGCGCGTTTTTAAAGGCCGTGAACTGCGCATTCTTTATGACATACATGGTCGTGAAAACCCCGCTGAATCTGAACTGGCACACCTCGCAGGGTACGCCGGCTCGGGTCCCGTGCGTATCGGCAATGGCGCCGCTGACCAGCACCAGCTCGACATATACGGCAGCCTGCTCGATGCAGCGTGGTTGTATTATCAGCATGGCGGAGTTATCACTTCAACGGAATGGCAGGCGCTGACCGGCATTATCGCACTTGTGATGAACAAATGGCGCGAAACTGATTCGGGCATCTGGGAAGCACGCTCGCAAGAGCAACACTACACCTATTCGAAAATCTGGGCATGGGTCGCGCTTGATCGTGCCGTCAGACTGGCAGCACGACTCGGTCTCAATGACCAGATCGATAGCTGGGCCCGCGAAGCCGACACGATTAAAGCGCACGTACTTGAAGGGGCATGGAACGAATCTCTGCAATGCTTCACACAATATTACGGCTCTACCACAATTGACGCCGCTCTGCTCGTGATGGCAGAAACGGGTTTTATCGACGTCAATGACAGGCGCTTTGTCAGCACGCTCGAAAAAATACGCGCATCGCTTGGCGAAAATCTGACCCCCCTCTTCTACCGGTATGACGCGGGCGCATTTGATGATGGCATTCGCGAACCCGAAGGCCGGTTTTTACTGATGTCTTTTTGGTACATCGATTGCCTGATTTTGCAGAAGAAGCTGCCTGAGGCTCGGGCCGCCCTGGAGCAGATGATAGCGCTCGCGACGCCGCTTGGGCTTTACAGCGAATGCCTGGACACCGACGCATCAGCGGCTTTTCGATTTCTCGGCAACTTTCCGCAGGGTTTTAGCCACCTCGGACTTGTGAACTCCATCTTCAAGCTCGACCAGATGCGCCGGGCCCTCGAAGCCGGCGACGCCTGAAACTGCCTGCAACGCCACGAGCGCAAATAAAATATTACTTCAATACCTCACCCGGCAGACCGAAAATAGAACGGTAGACTGCCATGGATAAAGCATATATGATCGGTTTCGGGGTCGCCCTGGGCGTCCTCGTTTTGGGGGTAGAAGCCTCGGGTGTCGCCTGGAGCGCACTCTATGACCTCGCCTCGATGTTCATTACATTCGGCGGTGCCTCTGCTACCACGATGATGCAGAACCCTTTCGAACTCACCATGAATATCCACAAGATCTACAAGCTTGCATGGCTCAAGAACGAGATTGATATTAACCGCTACGTATTACAGATTGTTTCTCTCTCTGAAATTGCCCGCCGCGAAGGTATTCTCGCTCTCGAAGACCACGTCGATAAGCTCGACAGTAAATTTCTTACAAAAGCGCTGCAGATGATCATCGACGGTACCGACCCCGAAATCGCGAAGCGCGTCATGCGTATTGAAATTGAGGCGCTCGAGGCCCGGCATGCCGGCAACCGCGGCTGGTTCGATACTCTCGCGACGATGGGCCCTGCTTTCGGTATGCTCGGTACCCTGATCGGTCTCGTGGGCATGCTTTCAAACCTCGGTGGCGATACATCAGGTCTCGGTAAGGCAATGGCCGCCGCCTTGATCACGACTCTCTACGGTTCGTTTCTAGCCAACGTTTTTGCGATTCCCACAAACAACAAACTGAAGGGACGCACCGAAGCTGAAGTGATGCTGATGAACATGCTGCTCGAGGGCGTCATGTCGATTCAGGCCGGCGAGAACCCGAAAGTTATTATGGATAAGCTGCTTTGCTTCGTTGATCCGGCATCGCGCGATGCGCTCATTAAACAGCGTGAAGCCGAGGGCGGCAGCAACTAAAAATGGCGCAGAAATGCCCACCATGCGTACAAAAAGTCCCGGAGTACATGTCGACGTACGGGGACTTTATTACGCTTCTGCTCTGCTTCTTTATCGCAATCTACCAGCCGCCAACGCCCATTAAAGTTTCAGAAATGCGCATTATGCTCTCACCTTTTCAGGGCGCGCGCGGTATCATGCCTGGCGGCAACACATTGTCAAAACAGAAACTCGAAGACATGGGCCTGACCGTCGAGGCCATGCCTGCGGAAGTTAAAGGCAAGGTGCAATCAAAAGAGAAATTTCAGGTGAAACAGATTTTTGAAGACGAAATCAAGAAAAAGAAGATCAAAATCACCGAAGAAGAACGCGGCATCGTCATCAGCCTCATTGGCGACGGATATTTTGCGCCGGGCTCTGCCCGACTGACAGAACAGGGTCGCGCGATTCTCACCAAAATTTCAGACGTGCTCGGACGCATGGATTCTTTCACGCGCATCGAAGGGTACGCCGACGACGAAATGACAGCCCGGCCGCAGGGCGAATTTTACGAATCGGCGTGGGAACTCGCCGCGCAGCGCGCGATCAATGCGCTGCGTTTTCTCGAAGAGAAGAACGACGTGCCTGCTGAAAAACTCTCAGCGGCGACGTTCGGTAAGACGCGACAGCTCACGCAATCGGGAACCCCTGAAGCGCGCGCACTCAACCGACGTATAGATGTCATTATTCTTTCGGGAAAAAATCAGACGCGCTCGTACAAAGACTCCGCGCTGCCTGAGGGTCGCATACCTCAGACCGAAACCAGCGTACCTTAAAAGCATAGGTGATTGGCCGCCGGCGCGCGGTGGAGAATCACCTGTGCTCAAGATCTTTTAAATACAATTCTGCGCGGCCATAATCGGGATTGCGCAGATAGCCGGATTTATTATTCTTCTGGATCATCGCGATAAGGTCGGTGAGTTCACGCTTTGCTTCGGCGAGCTCTCCCCTTTCTTTATACAATCCGGCTAAAAAGAAATACGCCTTTGCCTGGTCGGGCTCGACCGATTTAAAATCGCGCATCAGTTCAATCGCTTTGTCTTGAAACTGCTGCTGGCTGACGGTAATCACGTCAGAGAGTACGCGGTACTGGTTATTACGCGCGAAGGCTGCGTAATACATTACTGCAAGTTCGTACTTGACCTTGTTCATGGTCTTATCGAGATTGAGCGCCTTGAGAAACGCCTGCTCTGCCTTGCGCGCGTGGTCGCTCTGCCAGTTGTGCGTGCGCGACAGGTTAGCATAACATAACCCCTGCCAGTAAAAGACGTCTGCGACGGCTTCACCGTATTCTACGGCTTTTTCGAGATTGCGTATGCAGAGATCGTAACTTTCCATGAGCGCGTATGATTCGCCCAGCTTGCGATAGACTTTACCGGTCTTGATTGCGGCATCGACCTTCTCGTTGATGATCTTTTCGTAGCCCGAAATCTCTTTTTCCCAGTCTTCGAGCTGGCCTTTGCTCGCGGCGCGGTTGCCGTAGCGCTTTTCGAGATGTTTTTCTTTCGCCTCTTGGTAGCAGCTCTTGATTTCGCAGCCCATGCTGAGCATTGCGATGAGTAACACTAAACGGCGAATATTCACTGTCAGAACAGATGTGACATAATACGGCTCGGTGTAAAGAAAATTCTCTGCGCTACCTGCGATGCGGCGGCCCTGGCGACGCGCGGATTGTTTACCCGTTGACAGCGCGATGGGCCGCCCGTTCAACCGCGCATGCAACAGGTATTTTTCTCACGCATCGGAATGCCCGACAACGTCGAAGAGGTAGAAACGGTCGAATTCATTATCCGCTGGGAGGTAAGTTACACAGAAGGACAGCATGAGAAAATAGACAGCCATAGCTACGACGAGATCAAAGAGCTGCTGGCACAAAAAATTGCCGCGCTTCTTAAAGACAAACACGCCGATGTCGCGCGCATCGTGCAGTCTTCGGTTCACCACAAGACGAAGTACGAGCCCTTTGTGTCAGAAATCAGCGGAGATTATCGGGCCGTTCTGTATAGGCTGGTCTAAAGCGGGTTACCCCGCCATGCCCAATGTTACAGTATAAACAGCATCTGTACCAGGCCCACTGCAAAACCGAGCGCTGAACCGACGAGAATCAAGATCCATTCGTCTTCTTGAAATGCCGTGCGCAAAAGCTCTTCAAAATCTTCAGGGGGCAGCGCGCTGAGGCGTTCGTAAAGCGTCTTTTCGAGATCCATCGCGGTGCCCAGGTAACCTTCAACTTTGACGGCGTACTTTGGCACCGACTCGTTGATTCTTCGCACGATCAGCGATTTCAGAAATTCGTATTTCTCAGACCCGACAGCAAAGCTCATGATTGGCTGCGCCAGACCTTCGATTTTTGCGAGGGCCCGAATGACATTCGATTGTATGACGCTAAAAAACGCCTCTGCAGCCCGGCCATAGATGAAGTTTTCGAGAACCTGGTGCGGCGAAAGAATTTTGTTCGCTACGATATCCGCATATTCTTTCGACACTTCTTTCTGCCGCTTGAGAAAAAGCCCCTGGTATTTCACGAGGCCGAGAATTTTCTTCTCTCTGAGGGGGCGAAAGATCATTTTAAGCGCGAGCCAGTTTGTGTAATAGCCGACGATAACACCCACTAGCGGCACTGTCCAGGGCGCCTGGTAGAAATGCCACTGCGCCATCTGTATAAGCCCGAACGGAAAACCAAAATAGATACCGCTAAGGGCAATAAATGTAAATTCTTTCTTGCCACAGCGCATGAACATTTCATTGAGCAAGACTACATTTTTGCCGGTAAGGTTCTTGATAACGAGACTTTTCAAGTCAAATACCGCAAGAATATTGCGTTTGATTTCTTTCAGAGAACTTTCGAGCAGCGGTCCGGTTTCTTTGTTGACCTGTTTTGCGATCTGCTCGCGCACCGCGCCAGGAGTCAGATCCCATACGGTTTGGTTCGCCGAACGACCCACTTCATCAACGAGCTCGTGCGTGACTTTCTTCATCGGCTCGGCAAGCTCGAGCGCCATCTCATGTGGTTTAACCTTGTCGAAAATCTCTTCGACCTTGATCAGCTTCGTCGTCATCAGCTCGACCGATTTTGACGCCATCTTGTGCGCCTTGCGCGGGATTATCCCCTGCCAGCCGAGATACGGCGGAATGCCCCAGAATTTCAGGGGATAAAAAGTCATCTTGATGGCGATCCAGTTGGTTAACCAACCGACGAATGCACTCGTGACCGGCATGCTCGCGTAGACGAGCATTTCTTTATGAGCGTGAAGCCATTCTTGCATCCGGGCAGCTTACAGGAAAACGCGTCAAGGTCGAGCATTTTCATTGTTGGTGCAACACACTCTCATGCGTGAGCCTTGCCCGAATTTAGCTTGCTTCGCGGTTCAGGGGAACAGAGCGAAGTCACCGAGCGCACCACTTGAGACATAATCAAAGTCTGCAACGATTTCGTCGGGTGTCGGTATAATCTCTGGCGATGTGGATGCAGACCCGGCAGCCGCCAAGAGGCGCCGGGCAAACGCGACATTGAGCGCGGTCATGTATGCACCCGCCGCATTCTTGCCTGAAAGCACACTGCGAAAATCAGCGAGTGATTTTTCTTTGGTGTCAGCGCGCAGACTGTCGAGCGACGTCACATATTTTTGCGCTGGTGGCGTATAGACCCCCGTCGTCACTTTGCCCCCATGCAGCAGCGCGTAGGCTGTCGGTGCAAGCGGCGAAATTTCGTCGAGTCCATCTTCTGAATGCACGACGAGCGCCGCCTTAAGGCCAAGCAGGCGCAAGGTTTCTGCCATGGGCACAAGCAACTCACTTGCATAAACACCGAGCAGCTGCACCGGTGCGGCGGCTGGGTTCGCGAGGGGACCGAGAATGTTAAATACTGTTCTGACGCCAAGCTCACGCCTTACGGGTCCCGCATGTTTCATCGCCGGGTGGTACAGCGGAGCGAAGAAGAAAGCGAAGTTTGTGCGCTTCAGGCGCGCCGCAATCGCCTGCGGATCTTCTTCGAGCGGGTATCCGATCGCTTCAAGCACATCTGCTGAACCCGAAGCAGAAGAGACTGCCCGGTTACCGTGCTTGGCAACGGGCACCCCCGATGCGGCAAGCGTCAATGCAACAAGAGTCGAAATATTAATGAGGTGCGACCGGTCGCCGCCGGTACCGCAGGTATCGATAAAGAGTTCAGGCAGTTCATCGTTGCGAATGGGCGTTGCCATGGCGCGCATTGTTCTGGCGCACGCTGCGATTTCTTCAGGCGTTTCACCTTTATTACGCAGCGCGATAAGCCATGCCGCGGTCTGCGCCTGCGTCAGGCGCCCGTGCATCGTCTCGGCGATGAGCCAGGTAATGCTTTCTTTTCCGAGGTTTTTGCCTGCGAGCAGTTCTTCGAGAAGGTTCTTGAATTCCATGGCTATGCTTACTTGTGTTCGGGGCTTTGCCGCGAAAACCAATAAAGATGAATCAAATGAGCTTACGTATCATGCCCGCAAGTTCGGCGGGTTCAATCGTGTCGACCGCACGAGATTCTATGGGCGCATCGGAAAACAGAAAGTGCGCTTTCTGCTTTTCTGTGTAGACCTGCCAGCTATGCTTGCGGTGCCGCGGCATCAGGGTAAGGCTCTTTTTGCCGATCGCGGCTGCGACATGCCGGGGAGCGGCGTCATTGCAGATAACCAGGTACGCCAGAGAAAATAGCGCTGCCGTTGCGCTGAAATCGATATCGTCGGCAAAAAACACTTTGAGTGACTTGAGGTCACTGCCATTGATAGCTGTCTCAAGCTCGGCAATAAATGCGTCGTCGCCGGGGCCTGCCGCAAAAAGCACGGGATGAATAATCCGCTTTTTCTTGAACAGGCGCAGCGTTTCGATAATTTGAAAAACCGGATAACGCTTTTGCTCCATGCTCGCGCCCAGGTGCCAGATGATGAAACGCCGCGAGAGGCGCTGCTTGAAAAGCTGGTTTCTGAGGCGCGCTACCTCTTGTTTGTCTACGGTAATTGCCGGGTATTGCAGTTTCAGTTGCGGCGACATGAGCGCGGCAAGTTTATGGTAATATTCGAACGAGTTCACTTCGGTTGCGTGCTCGATTACCGTGCGGGTGAGCAACAGGCGCAACGGCTGGTTGCGCGCGCCAACGCGCACCTTAATGCGGGCCAAAAAGCCCCAGAGGCAGGCCTGCGAGTCGCGCCCAAACGTCAGAACACCGTCGAAACGCTTACTGCGGATAACCTTCAGAACTTGAAAAAATCCTACTGCTTGTTCGTCTTTGAGCCTGAGGGGAATAACCGCTGCAATGTCGGGGTGCTTTTGCACCGCCGACGCATTGCGCGCATCGCAGGCAATGGTAATCTGCATGCGGGGGTGCGCCTCTTTGAGCGCCTGAATAACCCCTGTCTGCAGAATAATATCGCCGAGCGACTTTTTTGAAATGATGAGAAGTTTTTGCATTTCGATCCTGTGCCTCAGAACAAGACACCGGCGATGGACGCGGCCAAAATGTTAGACATGACGCCTATCAAAACAGCCTTTAGGCCTAACGCCGCCAGTTCAGCACGCCGAGATGGCACCAGAGCCCCGACGCCGCCGGCCATGATCGCAATCGAAGTCAGGCTGCCGAAACCACAGAGCAGGTACGTTGAAATCATGAACGATTTGGGCGAGAGAAGCTCTCTGATTTTTCCCAATTCGATATAGCCGACAAACTCATTGAGAACGATTCGCGTGCCCAGCAGATTGCCGACCTGCACGGCCTCGCCCCATGGCACGCCAGTAATGAAGGCCACTGGGGCAAAAGCATAACCCAACAGCTGCTGTATGGTAACCGGCACTGCCGAAATGATTTGTTTTAGCGTACCCTCGGTGTGCGCGATGCCCAGCTCGCGCAACGACGACCACACACCGTTCATGAGCGCAATCAGCGCGATGAAGGCGATGAGCATCGCCGCGACATTCGCCGCAAGAATCAAACCTTCTGAAGCACCCCGCGCCGCGGCATCGATCACGTTAACCGGTTGGTTCTGCGGTTCATCGTCCCGGACTATTGACCCCGCCGAACTCTCGGGCAAACCCGTTTCAGGAATCACCATTTTAGACAGCATAATAGCTCCCGGTGCGGTCATAATGACCGAAGCCATCAGGTGCCGCATGTCAACCCCTGCGACTGAAACGTACACAACGAGGATGCCTGCGCTGCAGTGGCACATGCCTGAAACCATGAGCGTAAAAAGTTCGGAGCGCGTGAGATTCGCCAAATAAGGTTTGATCGTTAACGGTGCTTCGGTCTGCCCCATGAAAATATTCGCCGCGACGTCGAGCGTCTCGGCGCCCGAGGCGCGCATGAACCTGCTCATAAAACCGGCAATACCTCTGATGATCGGCTGCATCACGCCAAGGTAATACAGAACAGAAAAGATAGAAGCAACAAAGATGATCGTCGGTAAAACCTGAAATGCAAACACGAATGCCACAGAAGCGGTTTTGTCTCCGAGCGCCGTCGTGAACGCAGTGCGCATGCCCTCTTCGGAACCGAACACCCCGAAGACGAACGCGGCACCGGTCGAAGAATATTTTAATACCTGCATCGCTCCGTTTTTGAGTGCGTCAAACACCATACCAACGAGATTGAACTTGAGTGCGTAAACAATCACTTCGGCAACAAAGAACCTGCGCAACCAGATCAGCTGCACGCGTGCGGCCAAAGGCTTGTAAAAACGCGCGATGGCAAAGAGTACCGCCGCCTGAACAAGAATCGCAGACAAAAACCAGCCCTGGCTGACCGCAAGAAAATCAAAAAGGCGGGCCACTGAATCGCCGCGAATAATCAGCAATGCAAATGCGATTTGCAGTAAGAGTCCCCAGATGACTGTGCGCCAATCGATGCGGCTGCGCTCGGCCGAAAGGGCATAACAGGCCGCGATGACAGTCGCTATGCCTGCGACTCCTGTGAGGCTCGATAGCTGCACGCTATTTATCTCCGATATTGTAACGCAGCATTTCTTCGACGGTCGGACGCATGAGTGCCATGAGAGCAATCAGAATACCCAGCGGTATGAGCATGTTCTTTTCGTGGCTGAGAAAAAAAACAACCCCGATAAACATCGCAGAACCTTCGAGCAATGCCCATTGCACAATTTTCATGCTGACGTACTTCTGCACGGGAACATGCTTCTCACCGCGCATAACGAAGCGTGGTACCAGCTGAGACATACCAACACCGATAACAGCCATGGCGGCGGAGACGGTCTGAAAAACCAGAAGATCTTGCTGAGGCAATGGGGCATCTTTCGTTTCTGGCAAAACAATGAAGAAAGTGATTCCGGCGAACATCGCCGGCGCCATCATCAGAGCCAGGTGAATGATATAGAGCTGAACAGGTACTTTCGCCATGGCGACGAATCACCGCGCTCAACCGGGTGGCAAGAATTTTGTCACTCGATGGATCGCAATCTTGTTTAGACCCTGTTTGGATTTACAACCTCACACAGACTCCGGGTTTAAGCCAGATGGCCTACGAAAAGATAGTGCTTCCCACTGCGGGCGAAAAGATTACCATCGAAAACGGCAGACTGAAAGTTCCCGACGAGCCGATTATTCCCTATATCGAAGGTGATGGCACGGGGCCTGACATCTGGAAAGCCAGCGTGCGCGTAATCAATGCGGCGGTCGAAAAAGCGTATGGCGGCAAAAAGAAGATCGTATGGCTTGAAGTTTTTGCAGGAGAAAAATCGAATGCCATTTATGGACCGAATACGTGGCTTCCCGATGAAACTCTTAATGCGATCGAAGAACACAAGGTCGCGATAAAAGGTCCGATGACGACCCCTGTCGGCGGTGGCATTCGTTCGATCAACGTTGCCTTGCGGCAGATGCTCGACCTGTACGTCTGCCTGCGTCCCGTGCAATACTTCAAAGGTGTACCCTCGCCCGTTAAACATCCGGAAGATGTCGACATGACAATTTTCCGCGAAAACACAGAAGACATCTATGCCGGCATCGAATTTGAACCGAGCAGCGATGGCGCGAAAAAAATCATTAAACTCTTAGAAGAGGCAGACCTGCTCGGCAAGGTGCGCTTTCCTTCGACTTCATCTTTCGGCATCAAACCTGTGTCGCGCGAAGGTACCGAACGTCTTGTCAAAGCGGCTATTGAATACGCCATCGCCAACAAGCGAAAGTCGGTAACGCTCGTGCACAAGGGCAACATCATGAAATTCACCGAAGGGTATTTCTGCAAATGGGGCTATGAAACAGCAAAAAAATATTTTCCCAACGAAACCGTCGCCTGGGACGAATGCGGCGGCAATGCACCTGCCGGCAAAGTTCTCATTAAAGACGCAATCGCTGACGCCTTCTTACAGCAAATTCTGCTGCGCCCTAAAGATTACGATGTGGTCGCGACACTGAACCTCAACGGCGACTACCTCTCAGACGCTCTCGCCGCACAGGTCGGCGGCATCGGCATTGCGCCGGGAGCGAATATCAATTACCAGAACGGATGCGCGATATTCGAAGCAACGCACGGCACCGCGCCAAAGTATGCCGGTCTCGACAAAGTGAACCCTTCATCGGTAATTCTCTCGGGCGAAATGATGCTGCGTTATCTCGGCTGGACGGAAGCCGCAGATAGTATCATTGCATCGCTTTCGAAGACGATCGATGAAAAAACTGTGACCTACGACTTTGCGCGCCTCATGGACGGCGCAAAAGAAATCAAATGTTCTGAATTTGCGGATGCGATGATCGCAAATCTTTAATCATTGCACTTCAAGTAGCCCAAAACCTATCCCCTTTGTTGAATCTTTCAACACCTTTTTTCATGCTTTCACTCGTCGCCACCGGGTGCAGGTTGCGCGCTTCAAGCCTCAGGGCCTCGGTGAGCGGCAGGTGCGTACCGTTCAGCGCCGAAGACAGATCGGCGATGAGCGCATCGCGCGGTGACGTGCAGATTTGCCGGGCGATTTTCATCGCGCGCTCGAGTCCTTTACCTTTTTTCGTCAGCTCCCAGACGAGGCCGATCTCGTACGCGCGCTGAGCGCGTATGCGCTGCCCTGTAATAATGAGCGGCAAAGCTGCGCCCCAGTTCAGCAGGCGCGGCAAATAGACGGTGCCACCGTCGACAAGTGGCACACCCCAGCGCCTGCACGCGACCGAAAACAGCGCCTGCGGTTCAGCAACGCGAATATGCCCATGGCAAAATAGTTCGAGACCACCCGCATAGGTATACCCATGGCTGACGGTAATCACCGGTTTCTGCTGCACAATGCGGCTGCCACCCAGCGGGCCTGTGTCGTTCATCGCGTAACGCTCGGCCGCCTGCGGAGTCACGGTTCCCGTCTCGCTCAGCTGCGCCAGTTCGTTCAGCGCCGTCAGGTCGGCACCCGCGCAGAATGATTTGTCGCCCGCGCCGTGCAGCACCGCAACCACAAGAGAGTCATCGTCACGAAATCGTTGCCAGGCTTCGACAAAGTGCTTGGCCATCTCGCCATTGACTGCATTATGCACCTCGGGGCGATTCATCGTGATTTGAAAAATCCGCCCGCCTTCTGATTCATGTACCGAGGTAAGAATGGGTTTTTCAGCCATGAGGATCGATTGCGAACACGGTTCGGTCGCGCAACCGCTTACTTGCCGCAATTGACCAAGGCGGACTTCTTAATTACTTTTCGTATTGTCTGAATCTGCGGTTATTGCCCATGTCAGCACTCACCATTCTCTCAGACGAAGAACAATCATATTTTGATGCGATCAAAGATTTCGCGAAAAAAGAGATCACTCCACATGTTGCCGCGATGGACGAAGCCCAGCAGGTAAACAAAGATATCGTCAAAAAGCTCTTTGAAATGGGCCTCATGGGCATTGAAGTTCCACAGAGCCTCGAAGGCTCTGAAGCTTCGTTCTTTACAGCGATTCTTGCGGTTCAGGCGATCTCGCAGGTAGACCCGTCGGTGGGCGTTATGGTAGATGTACAAAACACACTCGTCAACAATGCCTTCATGCGCTGGGGTTCAGACGCCCTGAAGAAGAAATATCTGCCACAGCTCGCGACCGGCAAAGTCGGTTCGTACTGCCTCTCAGAAAGTTCGTCGGGTTCAGATGCGTTTGCCCTCAAGACCAAAGCAGCCAAAAAAGACGGCAAATACATTCTTAACGGCCAAAAGCTGTGGATTACCAACGCCGGCGAAGCGGATATCTTCATCATCATTGCGAACCTCAACCCTGAAGCGGGCTACAAAGGCATTACTGCATTTATCGTCGAACGCGGTTTCAAAGGTTTCTCGGTTTCGAAGAAAGAAAACAAACTCGGCATTCGCGCCTCATCGACTTGCGAGCTCGTGCTCGAAGATTGCGAAGTTCCGCTTGAGAACCTGCTCGGCGAAGAGGGCAAAGGCTACAAGGTTGCCATTGAAACTCTCAACGAAGGCCGAATCGGTATCGGCGCGCAGATGGTCGGTCTCGCCGAAGCTGCGCTGAATCACGCGGTTGAATACGTAAAAACCCGCAACCAGTTTGGCAAGCCGATCGCCACCTTTCAGGGTATGCAATTTCAACTCGCGCAGATGGCGATCGACGTAGAATCAGCGAAGCTGATGGTTTACAACGCAGCACGCCTCAAAGACGCGGGCAAAGATTTCGTCAAAGAGGCGGCGATGGCAAAATACCATTCGAGTCAGGTTGCAGAGCGAGTGGCTTCACTCGCGGTCGAGTGTTTCGGTGGCTATGGTTTTGTGAAAGACTATCCGGTCGAGAAGCTTTACCGCGACGCGAAGATTGGTAAAATCTACGAAGGTACAAGCTTCATGCAGCTCATGACCATCGGCAAGATTCTGCTCGGATGAAAAAGCTTCTCATGGTGTTGCTTCTGGTACCGCTGATTGAAAGCGGCGCCGAAGGCACTGCAGATCAGCATCTCAGAAAGTTTATTACCCGCTTCTCGGGCCTCTTCAGCAAAGCAGACCACCAGGCTCTGGTGAAGGCGAAACTCGTGCGCCTGCCCCTGGTGCTGAAAGGCACTCTCGATGACTCTCCCGAGCTCAAAGTCAGCGCCAAATCTTTCGACAAAGCACTGGCGAAAATTGCAGAGCAGCCTTCGGGCCTGAATACCGCCAACACCAATGAAACAGAAGCACAACACCTTGCCGCGTCTGTTGCGGCGGGCAAACTGCCACAAGATGCAGGTGAAGGCACTGTTCGTGCGGGCAATCTGGTTTTCAAAAAATCGGGAAAGAACTGGCAATTCGTGAAGGTTTATGTTTCCGACGAGCTGATCGAAGAATTGCAGAAGCAACGCCGGTTACAATAGAGAAAAGATGAAGCGCACAATCGCCTTGATCGTGACCTTCGTCTCTTTCGTCAGTTTCACCTGTTTTGCCGATGCACTCGTACAAGCACACCACAACAAATACTTCAAATGCCAGCACACGAAGCAGAGTGTTGATCGCAGCAGAAGCTGTCCTTGCGGGTGTAACAAGAAGAAAAGATCACTCGTGCGCCTGGTTTCCGCAGACGATCATTGCGAATCAGACGATGTGGTGGCGCACGCACCGCAGTTTGAGAAACTGATCTCATCGCCGCTTACCCCCGAATCAATTCGGGGGCAAGCGGCATTTAAACGTAAGCTGCCGGTGGCCATCAGCCTACCCGCCTCTCATTTTCTTTTACCCCCCGTACCTCCCGGATAGTCTTTCACCGGACATCGCTGCGGTTCACGTTTTTTACAAGAAACGATTAGGGCCTGAATTCCCTTTCTATTAGATGTTTTTGCTGCGGCCTTGCCCGCACTCAGGAGGACTTATGTATTACAAATTACTTTACTCTATCAATTTTAAGATTACCATACTTTTAGCGCTACTGGCGATCGGCGCGTTTGAACGCGTCGATGCCTCGTGCGGGTTGCATGTCTGCCCGGTACCCGTTGCGCGTCCCGAGCAGAAAGAATCAAATCTGACAATGCCCTCGCAACTCTGGCTCGAAACGCGCTATGCCGCCTTTGACATCGGTGGCCGGGGCAGTTATCTGCAGACAACCGTTACAGGTCTGCTCGAAACCGCGTTTTTTCGTACTGGTGCATTGTTGCCCATAGTCTACCTCGACGCGCCGACGGGCAGCACGACGGGCCTCGGCAACGCGCTGGTTTTTGGCGAAGTGTTTCTGCTGACGCGCCCGAATACGCGCATCTCAGTAGGATCACAGCTCGAGACCCCGACCGGCAACCATGCCAAAGGGCTCGGTGCTAACCATTTCATGGCGATACCTTACCTTAATTTCTGGCAGGCCGTTTCTGACCTGCGCCTTGCGCTGCAGATCGGCTACCAGCAGACGTTGGGTGCGCACGAGCACGGGGTAAATGCACCGTTACTCTATGTCAATCCTCACTCTGATTCTGAAATCATCATGCGCGCTATGGCGAGTTATACCTGGCTGCAAACGTTTACGAGCGAGTTCAACGCAAGTCTGCGCCAGGTCACCGCGCATGACGCCGTGGGCGATAAGACCTTTTTCGACATGGGCGCGGCGATCAGAATCAACCTCGGGCAGAGCCTGGCGCTGCGTGCAGGTGTCGACGTACCCGTCGCATCGCGGGCGCGTTACCTCTACCAGGCATACGTCGGCTGTTTCTACTATTTTTGAACAAACCTGTCGCGTTTTGGGGCAACCCAAAATGCGACAGAATTGCCAAGTTTGCCCGCATTCAGGCCGATACATAAAGAGAGAACATGGCCCACTGGAAGCGATATAGTCTGATTTTTGCCGCCTGGCTCATGGCCGGTGTGGCGGTGCTGTTTACGCACTATATGCAGACTTCGCGCTACAGCAAAGACGCCGTCGACGAACAGATTACGCTCGTCGCTGCATCGCATTTCAGTCTATCGCAGCTCGTCGACAACCTGCCAGGCGTATTCAAAGAAAACGCGCATGCCTCGGCGCTCAAAATCAGCGACCTGCGCGGTGCGTTTCTCGGTGCGATGTATGATTCGCGGCGCATGCCTGCTCAAACCTACAAGGCGTTTCTGGAAGCCCGGTCGTTTGACTTGCAGAACTCGCCCTTTCCCGGGTATGTATTGCACTCGTGGGAAAGCAAACGGCGTAAACTGCGAATCGTCGCGCTCAGCCTCGAGCGCATGCAATTCTCTGAATATCTCGGTCGCATGGGCCGCGATCTGCACCTACACTATCTGATTCCCCTCTACATTCTGCTGGGGCTCGGGCTGCTTGCGGGTTATCATTTTTTTGCCTTAGGATTCAAAACACCCATGGCCCTGCCGCGCTTCGCCAACCTGACCGGAAAGACCAAAGTCCGGCAATTTGACAAAGGCGTGCGCGTGACCGCCGCACCGGGCGGCAGAACCGCCAGCCTGCCGGCTGCAAACGCATGGCAGCTTCGACCAGGCATTATTGCCGAAAGCCATATTCGTGAGACCTTGTCGCATTTGAAGGCTATTTCTGGCGCACTATCGATCAGTTTCTGTGCACGACAGAAAGCAGACCCGAAAGAGCAATGGTCGGGAGTGCTTGAATTGCGCGGAGCCATACTCGTGCGCGGCGGAGCGATGCAATTGCCACCGCCAGCAGGCACCCGCCAGACGGAAAACAACTGGTACCAGCCATCGGCTGACCGCAGCGAATGGTACTTTTTCGGCGGCGACGAAACCGTGCCGGTGAGCTGTTTCATACTGCGTTTCGCAAATGCAGACGCTGCGCCGGGCAGCGATTCACTCGAAAGAATCAGCGCCTACGTACGCAAGAGCACCCGGCCGCTTCTGGTCGAACACTATTATGAAAGCTCGATTATCGACGCAGAGAGCGGCCTCTACAGCAACCCTTACGCGATGTTCACGCTGAAAGAGAAGCTGCTGAGCGGTTTACCGCTGGCAACAACGGCGATCCGTTTTGCCGAGGCAGACGCAACAAGCACACAGCTGCAGAAGACAGCACGCAACGCGATACGCGTGATGCGCGAATTTTTCACCGCTGAGAACGCTCCCACCATTGCCCGGGGCGCCGAAGATACGCTGCTGATAATATTTGCAGCCGAAAAAACGGCGACTGGAACCGCACTTAAAGCGGTGACCCAACTCGTTGCTTCTTACCGCAATCTGGGCCGGCGCACTCACGCTGGCTTCATAGAAGATGCCGCTATTTGCGGTAATCCGCAGCAGATTCTGAAAATATTGTCACAGCTACTCGACAAGTCAGCGAAGTCGGGTGCAATCGAGCTTTACACCACGGGCAAACCCGCGCGCATACTGTAGCCGATGGCCGGCCTCGTTTCGCAGCGCATGATGAAAAATCTTCTGACCAAAAGGTCAGGGGGATCGCGTGTCGTCACCGAAAATGTCGCCGTACTCAAAGCAATCGAGACGGTTCCCAAAATCGCGAGTATCGAATCAGATAATTATTACAAAGAGCCGGTCACGATTGAATACTATATACCCAAAGAGAGCAGGTTTGCGTACCAGGTGAAATACCTGTACGTGCCGCTGTATGATCCCGTGCCGCGAAATGACAACGCCAGGCTGGTGATGGAACATTTCAAGAATCTCGAGCAGCCGATCGATCTCATGAAGGTGATGGACGAATATCCGCAGTTTCTGGTGCGCATGCTCGATTATCTGTCACCGCAGATGGGTATCATCGAAAACCTCAGCCGAAATATTCAAGACGGCCTCGAAGGCGAGCACGACGCTTTTCGGCGTGCACTTTACACCTGCGAAGTACTGAGAAAATTTGAGCCTTCGATCGTATCGCTCGAAATCGTCGGTGACTACACTACCTACAATATCAACTGGTTCGTGCGCAAGCTCAATTCCCTAAAGATGGAATTTTCCCTGGAAGACCCGACGGTTGAGTACCTGATGCAACGCTATCGCCAGTGCGCCGAAGAGGCGCACGAGGCGATACCCGAACGATTCGAGATTCTCTCGCAAATTTTTCTTGATCAGGCCTTTCCGATGAGCGACGACGATTACGCCGACCTCATGCACGCAGACTAACAGTTTCCAAAAAAAGGAAACTGTCAGGTGCTTCGGCGCAATTTGAAGAAAGTGACGAGACCGAATGCGGCCATGGCTGCGAATGGAAAAATCAGTTTCTGCCAAAGCTGCAGCGGAGATTTGATTTCGACTTCAGCAGATTCTTCTTGGCGCGTCTCGGCGATGCCGCCACCTTTGAGAGTCAGCGCGACTTCGGCAACCGAAGCCGGAAACGAAATCACTCCTCGCCCTAAGTTACTATCGCTGACGCGCGCAAGAACCGTTTGCCCCTGCGTGACGACCATATCCTGAGGTTCAGCAATGAGCTGAAAACCCGCGTCTTGCGGATAGACGCCGCGCAGGCTAAAAGCAGTGCCGCTCTCGCTATAAGGTAGTTGAAACGCCACCTGCAGTATGCGCTCGCCAGGCTTCACGCTCTGCGCCACAAAATATTGCCCGGGACGAGACCCCTTCGTAGCGGCGACCTTCAGCCATTGAATATTCGAAGCTCCGGTGCCAACCGAAACCGACGCTTCGGTGACGCTTGCCGCTGCGGGCAGATTGAACTCAAGGCCGGCATCACCGCCGCGAAACGTGCGGCGATCGCCGTTCAGAAAATAGACGATCATCAGACCCGCAACGATTTGCCTGTCGACGCGGCGCAATTCGACGAGCGTTCGCACTTTGAGTTTCGCCGCAGACCGGGTGCTTTCAAACACCTCGAGTTGGATGTCCGCTGAATCGGGGGTGTTCGGGGGCACGACGCGGCTGTATGTTACACCCTGGTACACAGTCTGTACCATGTACGGGCCCGCTTTCATTTCTGGCAGGCCGGCAAACTTAACTCGACCTGCCACGGTGGTTGCCGAGCTGACCGGCTGCATACCCTGCTCGAGCTTGAGCAACTGTACCGGCAGGGGTGCCGAAAACACGCCGCCTGAAGTGCCGTTCTGCAGCGTCACATTGATGTCGAGCGCGTAAGGTTGCGTTAGTGTTGCGGATGCAATGACGAGCAGCGCCAGTAGAATCTGGTGCAACTTTGCGCCGCAGACATGGCAGAAGCGTGCAGCTGCCGTCAAAACGGCTGTACCGCAGCTTTTGCAGACCGCCGCGGCGGTGGCGGCTATGGCTGCCGGTGACTCAGCGGGCAGCTCTGCTTCAATTGCTTCCCATTCTGCAACCAGTTCGTTCTGCAATCGGGCGGCAGTCAACGGGTCCATTTTGCCGACGCTGGTTTCGTATTCGATATCTTTGAGCGAAAGGCGAATGGTGTGCTGCCGTTCGAGCAGCTTCTGCCGCCTTTCGCTGCCGGGCACAAGTGCACGCAGCGTACCCCGCGATTCTGCAAAGTAGAGATAAATCGCCGCTGCGGCGACAATCAGCACGAACACCAGATAGATCATGATTTGCTATCGTCGATCTCGACGGCCTTGTTGTAAATTTTTAGCGATTCGGCAGGCGGCATCTTCTGCTGGTACCGCATTGCAGAACCAGTAGATGAGAGAAATAGCAACTCGTCTTTGACGCCTATAGCCAATTGTTCTGCCCAAAACGGCAGCTCCGTTTCTTTGGCACCGTCGCGGAATGCCAGCACACCGTCTTCAATGTAGTAATACTGGCGGTCATTGACGAAAGCGGCGTCTCCCCAGACTTTTGCTTTCATGCGTTTGCCGATCTGTGAATCTTTAGGGTTGAGTGTGACAAACTGCTGCGCACCTGCCCCGCCGACAAAAACCCCGGGAATGCGCGTTTCAGATACCAGGTACAGGCGGCTGGCTGCAATATCTTTAGAGACGAGCTTCATTTTTTCAGAAAGTTGGTACAACCGGTAGCTGCCCGCAGCACCGTAGATCATCCACAACTTATTCTCGGGCGCCGCGTAGAAATGCGCATAAGCAGGAAACTTGCGCGCCGATTTTTCGGGCTTCAGTCCGCGGTTAAAGAGGGAATGCTTTCCGGTTTTTGAATCAAAGACGTGAATCTGGTCTTGTTTCAGATACCAGACGGTTCCGTCATTTTTCGCAGCGGGCTTCGTCACGCAGTGCGTGGCACCCGCTTCGATCATCTTATCGGCTGCAATCTGCCACAGCCAGATCTTGCAGTCTTTCAGCGATTCGGTGGGTTGCTGCAGAAAAACGGCTTGCAGTCCGTCTGGCGAGAAATTCACATCGCGAATTTTACCACGCATTGCGTTTTTCTGCTGCGTACCCTTCTGGCGGTCGATGGCGTAGATGCGCGTGTTTTCGTAGGCTTTTTTGGGGATTTTTTTTTCAACCAGCAGCACTCGCTGTCCGTCATAAGACGCGCGCAGATGCGAAAACGAAAGGTCACGTGTGCTCAGAAAGAAATCTTTTGGCAATGAAAGTTCGTAGGCATTTTTCATATAAAGCAATGCCGAATCGTAGTCTTCTCGCGCAAGTGCAGCCTGAGATTTTTCAATAAACTTCTCGGGTGTCGGGCCGCAGTGGACAGCGACGAGCAACAAAAATGCAGAAGCCTTTTTCAAGAGGTTCATGGCAGCGACAGCGCCACAACGCCCGTACGCGCCATGTGCAGTATTTTGAAGCCCCTGATCGCGTCGATGAAGTGGGTGACGCGGCGCGGCTCGGCAACCATCTGCAAGACGATCACCGATTCTGACATCTCGATCACAGTCGTCTCGAACAGGCGCGAAAGCATAAGAATCTCAGCACGTTCGTTTTTCTTAATCTCGATCGACACCAGTAATAGCTCCCGTTTGGCTGAAATTTCGCCTGTGAGGTTCTGAATTTCAATAACGTCCATCAGCTTAAGAAGCTGCTTCGTGATCTGGTCGATCATCGATGCATCTTCGTTGATAACGAGAGTGATTACAGAAAATTTCGGGTCATTCGTTTCACCGACGCAGAGCGAGTCGATATTATAGCTACGACGGGTGAACAGCCCGGTAACATGGCTGAGCACCCCGGCAGAGTTGTTGACCTTTACGGAAAGGACGTGCTTCATTACAGGCAGGTGCTGCGACAGAAACTGTCCGTAAAGAGAAATGGCTTTTGGCCGGGCCACATCGCCCGGCACAGAACAGACGCTTTACTTTTGCCGTATTTCAGACCTTTAGGGCGAAAGTTGCGTCCACGAGAACCCTGCGCAACCACCGGTCGCAGGATTCGTTTTCGTCGTCGTGTCGGCTATCGCAGAGGCCGCATTCGCCGTGGACGAATCGAATGGGCTCAATGTGCACAGGTACCAGAAATTATTGAATTCGGTTATGATAATTTTCTGGTATTTTGAGGGGTTATACGCATCGTTTGAGGGCTTCTGTATGATCAGAAACTTGTCGATCGCATTGTACCTGATGATCGCGTCCGTTGCCGGAGTACCAAAATCCACAATCCAATTCGAAATCGAAATCGTGTGTTTGCCCGCATACGGGTCTGTCCATTTGCCGACCAGTGGATTCGCCATCGGCGTCAGTTTTGTCCAGGCAAAACCTGAACAACCAGATGTAGCAGGGTTGGTCTTGGTGGTCGTGTCGGTAATCGCTTCAGCCGTCGCTGCATCGTTGCTGTTAAACGGCGAGAGTGTACATGTGTAAAACGAGCCGTCACTATTCGCAACAAAGACAATCTTTTGAAATTTCGATGCATTAAAACTGTCGGCAGCCGACTTTTGTACAATAAAATATCCGGCCTGACCGTTGACTTTTATTACGGTGTCGGTCTGGTCTGTCCAGGTATCTTTCAGTTGCCAGGTGCCGGCCGTGAGAAAATGTTTACCGCCATAATTATCAGAGAAACTTCCCGAAAAGCGATAGCCGAGAAAGTTACCCACCGCGACCGCTTCGCTCACGAGAGGGGTCACCGCTGAGCGTGAGACCTGCACCACTGCCTTGACGACCACATCTGCATCAAACGCCGCAGTCGTCTGGTTGAAATTGATCGTGGTGCCGGCGAGCAGATCGCGCACGACCTGCCGAATCTCGATACCGTTTTCCGCGACCCCGTCGGTATCTACCGTTTGTAAGAAGCGCAGCACGTTAATAACGCTCTGGTCACTTAACCCAGTTCCCGTGACGGAAAGGTTTTCGGGTGTCACAAAAGACGAGGCTGCTGCTTTGCCGAGCACGCTCTTGCCGATCGAGAACGTGACCTGTTCACCTTGTATATACTTGAAGCGGCCATCGGCGTCGGTGATGCCACTCTGTGTCGCTGTGGTGTATTGAACGCCCTGCACCGGTGCGTCTACAAATCTGCCTGAAAGCACGTCGGGAGTGCCCGTCGCAATATTCTCTGAAATACCGGCGTTGCCGGCGCAGTGCGTGGCTGCAAATGTGAAAAGTGCCAGCATCGCAGCGCGCTGAATTTTTTGATCGATCATAATTTGCCCCTGATGGGACGCCGCGAACGACTGAAGAACACGGCAGATTCTGCACAGTGTGTTTCGGCCCCGCTTTGTCCCGGAGCCCGCAATTCGAGCATGAAATATTTACTCAAATCTTTTCGGCAGATGGCCGTATCCTCGGGCCATTTGCACAAGAGTTCCCGGCTCAGAAGTTTGCGGGAAACAACCGTAAGCGCTTCGCGCTTACGGTTGTTTCCCGCCATTCGCCTTCGCGTCAGCGAAGGCACCTCAACACGGTTGCGGGTCAGCGCCGGATTCTCACCGGAAGGTTGTTCGAAAATGACGCCCCTTTGGCTGCGTTTTCGAGCGACCTGACTTCCTCTTTCAAAATCGGACATTAGCCCGGCTTCGTGTGGCAGGCTAACTTGCGAAGACGCGGCGTAAATTAAAGATGCAGGCGAATGCCTCAGAGGGCATTGGCATGAATATTGCTAACGAGTTTCAAGGTGGATTTATGAAATCTATACAAAGAACAATCCTCATTCTTTTTTTCACCGGTCTTGCCGGCGCCGCGTCGCTCGCTGCAGCAGAAGAAACTAAACCAGCGGCATTTAACGCAGAAGAAGCGATCAAAACTCTGCGCGGTGAAACTGACCTCTTATGGCTTGTCATTGCGAGCGTACTCGTGTTCTTTATGCAGGCTGGTTTCGCGTACGTAGAGACCGGCTTCTCGCGCAAGAAAAACGCGGTCAATATTCTCATGAAGAATATTTCTGATTTTCTTGTTGGTTCTCTCGGTTACTGGCTGATCGGTTTCTCTCTGATGTTCGGGCCACAATTGATCGCGGGTTTTGGCTTTGGTTCGCCGTGGTTGTTCGAAAAACTACTCGAAGGGCCTGACGGTAAACCAATTGCGTTTAACTATGGATTTCTATTCTTTCAGATGGTTTTCGCCGGTACTGCAGCCACAATCGTTTCGGGCGCCATGGCCGAGCGCACGAAATTTATTTCGTATGTATTCTTTTCTCTGGTCTGCAGCTCGATCATCTACCCTCTGTTCGGCAGTCTGGTATGGTCGAACCTGCTCGACACCAAGAATGTCGGGTGGCTTGCGCAGAAAGGATTTATTGACTTTGCGGGTTCAACCGTCGTGCACTCGCTCGGCGGCTGGATGGGCCTTGCGGGCACGATGGCGCTTGGGCCGCGCATCGGCAAATTCGGCAGCCATCATGAAGTAAAACCGATACTCGGGCACAACATGAGCATGTCGGTACTCGGCATGTTTATTCTTTGGTTTGGCTGGTTCGGTTTTAACCCCGGCTCGACGGGTGTCGTGAAAGACGGCTCGTTTGCGATTATTGCGATCACGACGAACATGGCAGCCTGCGCCGGTGGCATGACGGCGATCATAACTTCATGGCTGCTTTTCAGACGACCCGATGTTAGTATGGTCGTGAACGGAATACTCGGCGGCCTCGTGGCGATCACGGCTGGCTGTAATAATGTCGATGCCAAGGGTGCGGTCGCTATCGGCGCCGTCGCTGGCGTGCTGGTTGTCTACTGCGTGCTGCTGCTTGACTGGCTCAAGATCGACGACCCCGTGGGTGCCGTCTCCGTTCATGGCTTCTGCGGAGCATGGGGTACGCTCGCGATCGGCTTTTTTGCGAACCCGAAATTCGGCGGCGGCCCGGCTGGGCTCTTCTATGGCGGCGACGCCAGCCAGCTTGGCGCTCAGGCGTTCGGCGTAGGGGCGGCGTTTGCGTGGGGATTTCCAATTTCTTTGCTGGTTTTCACTGCAATGAAATGGATACCCTTCATCGGCCTCAGAGTACCTGAATCTGAAGAAGTTGAAGGCCTGGACATTATAGAACACGGTATCGAAGCTTACCCCGAAGAAACCTAACCGGCCTTGACCGGGTAAGTCTTCTCAGACGCGGGCTGCGAGCAGGCTCCGGAAAAACTCCCGAAAAAGCGCAAAGCCTCGTCGTTTGCTTGCGCAAACGCCTGCTAAAGCGCGTCGTCGCTTGCTGGGCAAGCGACTTTGCTGCTTTTCGCTTTTTCGGTTCCGGAGGCCTGCTATCAGTTTCCTTTTTCAGGAAACTGATAGAAATTCAAGGCATTTTGCAATCGGCATCGGCCGCGCCAGATAGTAGCCCTGAACCAGATCGCAGCCGTGTTCGCGCAAGAACTGTAACTGCTCTTCTGTTTCAACGCCTTCTGCGATTGCCGTCAGGCGCAGGCTGTGCGCGAGGTTGATGACCGCCCGCACAATGGTGGCATCGTCGGGATCATGAGTGATGTCGGTCACGAACGAGCGGTCAATCTTGAGGTGGTGAATCTTAAGCGAACGCAGGTAGCTGAGCGACGAATATCCCGTGCCGAAATCATCAATAGAAAACCGAATGCCGGCTGCGGTCAGACTGCTGATCGTTCTGATGGCCTGCTCGGTATCTTGCATCAGCATACTTTCTGTGACTTCAAGCTCTAACCGCCCCGCGGCGATGCCGAATTCTCTGATTGTTGCCGCCACGTAGACCGACAGGTCATCGCGTTTCATTTGCTGTGCGCTTACGTTTACCGACAACCGCATGGTGTCGTGCCCATGCCGCGCGAACTCGGCAAAATCTGCGGCGACCCGGCGCAATACCCACCGCCCGATAGCGTCGATATGCCCTGACTCTTCGGCGATCGGGATGAATTCGTACGGCGACAGCAGCCCTTTCTGCGGATGGTTCCAGCGAATGAGCGCTTCGCATGATTCAATTTTTCCGTTCTGTAGATTCAACTGCGGCTGGTAATAGACCTCGAAGTCATTATTTTCGAGAGCACCGGCGATCGCCGATTCGATCTCGAGGCGCGCATGCGTTGATCTGTTCAACTCGTCGGAGAAAAACTGGTACTGATTTCGTCCGCTGCTCTTTGCGTGGTACATCGCGATATCTGCATTACGAAACAGTTCTTCGGCCTGCGAGCCATCTTTTGGGTATATCGCAATACCGACGCTGACCGATGCGCTGAGCCGCAACGTGTCGACCATGAACGGTTCTGATAGCAATTCGCAGATTTTGCGAGCCGTGAGCGCCGCCTCGTCCGCATTTTCGGGTTCGGCAATCAGAATGCTGAACTCGTCGCCACCCTGGCGCGAGATGGTATCGAGCGGTCCCAGGCATTCAAGCAGGCGACCAGACACCTGCCTCAGAAATCTGTCCCCCACCTGATGTCCATGAGAGTCATTGATTTTCTTGAAATGATCAAGATCGAGATAGAGCAGAGCAAAGATTTTCTTATGGGCTGCGGCAAACGAAATCGATTGTGAAAGGCGATCGGCGAAGAGCGCACGATTCGGCAATCCGGTCAGCAGATCATGTTGTCCCAGGTAGCGAATTTGTTCTTCGGCATTTTTGCGTTCTGAAATATCACGAATAACCACCATAACAGCATTTGCACCGTTGAATCGGGTTGCTGTACCAGAGACCTCAACATCAAATACGGTTCCGTCGAGTCGTATGAATTTCTCTTCGACAGCAGGCGCCCTGCCCCCCGGCAGGTTAACAAGTTTCATGCGCTCGATGACCATTTGTCGAAATTCAGGCGCCACAAATTCAAGAGCATTGCGGCCCAGTATTTCGCGCTCATCTTTCGCGGCGAGAAGGCGTAGCGCCGATGAATTTGCAAACGCTATAAATCCGCCAATATGAACGATGATGCCATCCGACGCACTTTGAACCAGGTGGCGGTAGCGCTCTTCGCTCTGCTTCAGCTCGTCTTCGATACGCTTGCGCGACGTGATATCGGTGACCATCGCCAGTGCGCCGACGACCTTGCCGTCTTCGGTACGTATCGGGTTGGTGCTGGCCAAAGTCCAGACTTCGCGACCTCCCTTATCTTGCAGGCAGAATTCATGAATTTCATGAATTCCTTCGTTTCGTCTTTGCAACAGCGCTATCGCCGCAGCACGGCGCTCGGGTTGCATAAACGAGACAAAAGGTTTGCCTGTCATTTCTGCCGTCGAATAGCCCAATATATCACCCATGCGCTCATTGACAAAAGTTGTATTTCCGGCCGAGTCTATTGTCCAGACTCCCTCTTCCGCTGTCTCAACGAGGCGCCTGAACTCAAGTTCGCTTCGCTGCAGGGCGAGCTCTTTTTCGCGCCTATCAGTGAGATCGTGCACAGTGCCAATCAGCCTAACCGTCTTACCGTTCTGTTGCACAGCTGACCCCTGAGATCTTACCCAGATGCTGCGGCCTCTTAATGTAATGATGCCATATTCGG
Source organism: uncultured Leptospiraceae bacterium (assembly GCA_942492915.1). Lineage (GTDB taxonomy): Bacteria > Spirochaetota > Leptospiria > Turneriellales > Turneriellaceae > Turneriella. The sequence goes on along the minus strand of OW818662.1, from coordinate 140,800 downwards.
TATCCCACGGGGTACCATACTCGATTGCGGCTGCAACGCGCTCGCGGTGGGCGTTGCGGTACTGTGGTTCAAGCACTTCGATCGCCTGCTCGACTGTAGGCTGGCTGTCTGGCGGCCAGTCAGCAATGAGCAGGCCCACCCGTGAAAACGTCATCTCGCCCGTCGCGACCTCAAGCTGCCAACCGCCAACGCGCGAGATTTCACCGATCTGCTCGAGATATTCCCGAGCCTCTGTCAATTCGGCCAGAGAGTTCTTGCGCTCATGCACAAAAATCGCCAATGCCATGCCGATAAATGAGAGAATAAAAATGTAGAGCCAAATGCTTGTTAAAGGCATTTGCAACCCGCCGCGGAAGAAATATCCGCGATGGCTCAATAACCCGTACAGAATTTGTATGACAAGAATGCCGATGACGACCGCAGTCGCATGCCTGCCAAAGCGCACCGCGGCCCAGACGACATAAATGAAGAGGACGAATCCGTGCGAATAGTCGCCAAGGTATTCGGCAAAAAGGCCGCCGAAGATCACCTGTCCCGTAAACAGGGTAAGCGTCAGGGCAACGATACCTTCGAGCCATTGGCCCCGTGATTTCCAGTCGTGCGGCACCCGGCGCCAGACGAGCAGCAGGGGTGTCAGCACCAGAACGCCCAATGAGTCACCCATCCACCAGTGCTGAAAGTTGGTGAGCCATGGCTGGTAAGTGATTTGTGCAGATTGCAGCACCGTCGCACCAATCAGCGCGCTCGGTATCGGCGCGAGAATCACCGCCCTGACGATAATACGAAAATATTCATGGGCGTGCGTCAGCACATAACCCGTCTGGTTGCGGTGAATTAACCATGCGTAACCGAGGTAAGCCTGAAGGGTATTTCCCGCAGTAAAAACCAATGAAGGCCAAAGGGGCACTCCCGAAAGGTTGTTCGCAAGAAATGCCGCAATGGGTACCATGACAAGGCACCGTTTGCCGCGAACCAGTACGGCTGCCAGCGCAAGCCCGGTCGGGGGCCAGAAAATCGCCACGATGCCGTTGTGCGTAAAGTAGCGCAACACGAAAACCGCGGCGGTGACATAAGTCGCTATAAAAATGACCGCGAACGGCAGCTGGCTCAGAAAACGGGCCAGCAGGCCGCGGCTACGCGTAGACAATTCAACCATGAGAATGCGGCAACACACGTGCACGTTGTGGACGGTAAATCGTTTTGCCCGGACATTTTTCTCAGCCGCTAAAAAAAATGGCCCCGATTGTCACGCTGCTTGCATTGACAGCGCGGGGCAAAAGCCGACCGTGCGGTTATGAAAGAAGCGAAAGGGCCGAACGAGCTGCCTTTTGTCGGTAGCATTCTCGCGCTCAGGGAAAATCCCCCTTTGTTCTTTGCTGATCTGGCGAGAACCTACGGTCCCGTGGCGAAATTCACCGTGTTCGGCCGCGAAGCCCGGCTTTTTTCAGACCCTCAATTGATTCACGAAACGCTCATTGAACAGGCTAAAAATTTTCGCAAGAGCCGCGGGCTGCAGCTGGCGAAAGCCCTGCTCGGTGAAGGGCTGCTGACAAGCGAGGGCGACGTGCATAAACGGCAACGCAAACTCTCCTCACCTGCTTTTGCACGCGGCCGGCTCGTCAAATACGCAGAAGATATGGTGCGGATCTCAGAGCGTCACGTGAGCTCGTACCCAGAAGGCGTTCAGGTCGACGCAAACCAGCTCATGATGCGGCTAACTCTCGCGATCGTGAACAAGACTCTTTTCGACGCCGACGTTTCGGCCGATGCCGATCAGGTTGCCGAAGCGCTCGAAGTGATTCTCAACAATATGGACAGAATCTTAAATCCGTTTACAGAGATTCTGAACATGCTACCGATTCCGTCGACTTTGAGACTCAGAGACGCGCAGGCAAAACTCGACAAGATTGTCTATGGCATCATCGCAGAGCGCCGCGCTCACCCAGGCGACCGCGGCGACCTCTTGAGTATTTACCTCGCTGCGCGCGACGATGAAAGCGGACTTTCAATGGTTGGCGCAAAGACGACATCCATGTCGGCGCCAACTCAGGCACATCCTGATGCCATGACGGATAAACAAATTCGGGATGAGTGCATGACGCTCTTTATCGCGGGCCATGAAACGACGGCCAATGCGCTCGCGTGGGCGCTTTATCTGCTCGCAAAAAATCCTGACTGGTGCGCGAAGGCACGCGCTGAAATCACCGAAGTCACCGGCGGAAAACCCGTTTCAGCCGCAGACTATCCGCAGCTGAAACTGTTGCAGAACATTTTTGCCGAGACTCTGCGGCTCTACCCGCCCGCGTGGACAATCTCGCGCGAAGCACTCGTCGACACCGTTATCGGCGACTACGAGATCAAAGCCGGGACAACCGTCGTCATGAGCCAGTGGGTTATGCACCGGCATCCCGATTACTGGGAAAACCCAACGCTCTTTAACCCCGATCGGTTTCTTGCCGAAAATGCGGAGCATCGCCCGAAGTTTGCCTATTTTCCGTTCGGCGGCGGTGCACGACAATGCATCGGTGACCAGTTCGCCTGGATGGAGGGAGTGCTCGCCCTGGCCGTTTTTTTGCAACGCTTCGAGCCGCAGCTGGTGGCGCCCGACTACGTCGCTGAAATAAATGCAATGATCACGCTGCGCCCGAAAGGTGGTATGCCGCTGGTCTTGCGGGCTATACGCGCTTAATGATAATGATTTATCATTTTTAATTGACACGTCGTCGCACTGTTGAGGCATTTCTGCATGCATTCATTCGCACACAGAGTTTTGACTTCAAACCATCTTCTCAGAAAACTGGTATTGATCGGCATTGCCTGCTCTTCGCTGCAGGCAGTGAATTTTTCAGGTCAGGTCTTGAGCGAAGACGCAAGCCCGGTAGACGACGCAAACGTCGTGATTCCCGCGCTGAATAAGCACCTGCACACCGATGCAGCCGGAAAATTCAGCTTCACCGATCTGCCATCCGGCGTCTTCGCGGTGAAGGTGACAAAAGACGGCATGCCGTCGCGCGTCGTCACGATCGACCTTAGAACAGGTGACGTCGCACTCGCCGTCAGGCTCGAATTGGTACAGCTCAAACAAGAGACTATCATTATCTCAGGTTATCGCCCGGCCGACGAGGCCGAAATCGCTCAGGCGGTTACGGTAATCGAGGGCAAAAAACTCGATCGCCTGCGCGGGCAAAGCCTGGTGCAGACGATTGAAGACACTCCGGGTGTGGCGAACTTTTCAACCGGCAATGCGGTCGCCAAACCCGTGATACGTGGCCTACCGTCTTTTCGGTCGCTCGTGCTCGTCGACGGCATGCGCGAAGAATCGCAGCAGTTCGGCGATGAGCACGGGCCCAACATTGACATTCTCGACATGGATCGCATCGAGATTGTGCGCGGGCCAGGCAGCCTGCTCTATGGCTCTGAAGCGTTGGGAGGAGTCATCAACGTATCGACACCCGAACTGCCACGTACAGCCGATCACGCAAAAACTCTGTCGGGCAAAGTCACTGGTAACGCGTTCTCGAACAACCCAGGCGGCGCGACCGCGGTCGCACTCGCCGGAGCAAAAGATAACATAGGCTACCGCACGACCTTAAGTTTTCGCCAGGCAGGCAACACGACCACTCCCGATGGTGCGATACCCAATAGCGGCTATCAAAACGTTAACGGCAGCGCGCTCGTCGGCATCAGCGAAAAATGGGGATTTCTCTCTCTTCGTTATTCTCACTTCAATTCAAATATCAAACTGCCTCAATCGATTACCGCTGCTACGGGAAAACTTGTGCCTGACCCCGACTCAGAAGCGTACCAGCACATCGTGCACCACCGCGCGCAGGTCAGATCGCAGGTACAGACCTCGCTTGCAAAACTTGAACTCGGTCTGACGTACCAGCAAAACCAGCGCCGCGAATACGGCCACAGCCATGCCGGCGGGGGTGGCCATGATGAGAATGCCAAGCTCAACCTGCTGCTCGATACCATCAATACCGAAGTCAAAGCACACCATGCACCGATCGGTCCCCTGCTCGGCACCATCGGGCTTAGCCATATCTATCAGAAAAACCAGACTCTCGGCGAAGAACCGCTGATTCCCGGTTACCAGGCGAACAGCTACGGCGCATTTCTGTTCGAAGAGCTGCGTTTCGATGCGTTCAGCATACTCGGAGGCATACGCGGCGACACCCGCCTGCTCGCTGTGAAAGAAAATGCCATTCTGGGGAATAGTACCGAAACGGTGCAAAACTCCGCGGCAACCGGCTCTCTCGGCGCCGTCTGGCGCTTTGCCGATGGTTGGTCATGGTTTGCTAATCTCGGCCGCGGCTTTCGTGCGCCGACAATTTTTGAACTCTATAGCACTGGCGTACACGAGGGCGCGGGCACATACGACATCGGCAAGAGCGATCTCAAATCAGAGACCTCTGTCACTACCGACACGGGCCTACGAATCAGAAAAGGAAAAATACGCGCCGAAGTAAACGGCTATTATAATCGTATCGAGAACTACGTGTTCGCGGTGCCAACGGGCAACATACAGGTGGTAGACGGCAATAACTATCCGGAGTATCGCACATCGCAGGGGTTAGCGGCCATCTACGGTGGCGAACTCGACACTGAATACGCTCCCCTCAAATGGCTCGCGTTTTCGGCAGGGGTTGACCTGATCAACGGGCGTAACGAAACACTCGGCGAACCCCTTGCGCTCGTGCCGGCAAACCGTTACCGCACAGGAATAACTCTTAGCGGCGATAAGCTCGGCGGCATTCTGAATCCTTATATCAGCGTCAAAGCCCGGTATGTCGCCCGAAAGACAGAAATATCTGCGGCGGAGCGGACGCTGTACCCGGGGTTTGCCGACTACACGCTCGTTTCGCTCAGCACAGGCGGAGACTTCGCGGTCGGCGGCCAAATGTGGACATACACTATCGGAGCTGACAACCTGCTCAACGAGCGCTACGTCGACTATCTCAGCCGGCAAAAACTCTTCGCTTTGAATCCAGGTATCAATGTCTATTTCAAGATTTCAGCGCCGTTTGATCTCGTCGAGTAGCACTCGGGGTGAACAGTACCTTGTCGACCCGCGCGCCGTCCATGTCCATCACCTCAAGGCGGCCGTGTATGAAATCGGCGACATCACCCGCCGCGGGTATGCGCTGCAGCCGTGCGCTCAAAAATCCCCCGAGCGTCGTGTAGTGCAGATTCTCGTCTTCGAGCGTCGCTGGGTCGAGTTTGAAAAACGCGGCAAACTCGGCGATGGGCAGAGGACCGTCTATCAAGTAAGTGCCGTCGGCGCGACGCACGATCGGTCCGTCTTTTTCTTCGCCCGCAGGCATATCGCCGACGATCGCTTCGAGAATGTTGTGTAACGTCGCGACGCCCTGCAAGACGCCATATTCATCGACTACGACAGCAAGGTGCTGCCCTTTCTGTTTGAAAAGTTCGAGCAGCTTTGACGATTTCAGAGACTCCGGCACCAGCAATGGCGTAAGCAAAGCGGATTTCAAATCATACTGCCGGCCCTGCGCGAGCTGCTGCAAAAGCGCCTTCACCGGCAATATACCGACCAGGTTTTCAAGCGAACCGTCGCACACGGGATAATATGAATGCGGCGAGCCGCTCAGCAATTTCAGAATCGTGGCATCGTCTGCGTTCACGTCTAGCCAATGAAGCTGCGAACGCGACGTCATCAACTGGTCGACAGGCCGGTCATCGAGATTAAATACATTTTCGACCATGTTCTTTTCAGTCTCATGCACTTGCCCTGATTTTTGCCCCTCGCGCACCATCATACGAATTTCTTCTTCTGTCACCGTAATCCCGCGCTGCGGGTGCACGCGCATTAGGCCTAAGAGCATACCCGAAATACCACTCAGCAAAAAAGTGAACGGAGACAATAACCACATAACGAAATACAGCGGCCTGACCACAGCACAGGCAATCGCTTCGGCGCGCGCCAGCGCGATGCCCTTTGGAATAAGCTCGCCGACAACTATCGACAAGGCCGTCGTCGCTGTTATGACCAGCGCCACGGCGACAGGTACGGCGACATCGGCTATATGCGCGTTCAGGTGCGTAAGTGAGACCGCGACCTGGCTCACCACAGCAGCGCCACCAAGAAACCCCGTCACAATCGCGATCGCCGTAATCGCCACCTGTATCGTCGAAAGAAAACGCTGCGGATTTTCGAGAAGCCTCAACACCAGCGTGGCAGAACTGTGCCCTTCTTCGGCACGCACCTGCAGGCTTGTACGCCGTGAAGAAACCACCGCCATTTCTGCAAGCGAGAATATACCATTCAAGAGGGTAAGAAATACAATTGCGACGACCTCACCCATGCGCAACCCTTATCGCAGCCGGCATTGCCGCCGCAAACAAATTCATTCACATGAATAACCCCCACTCGCTGCGTTCAACATCGCGGCACTGCAGATGCGCGGCAGCCATCGCGATCGTGTTCGCAAAATCATAAAAATCTTCGCGCGCGAAGGCGAGCTTTAAGGTATCGAGCGTCAGAATCGCATAACCGTAGGGAAACGACTCGACTCGCGCGACCTTCCCTTGCGCGAGCAGCTCGCCACAACCCGGGTTGCGGCGCGACGGGGGATTGCTATGGTTTTCCATAGCGGCAGCCTATAAAAGGATGCTATTGCGTCAAACTAAATGACAATGAGTCTCATTTGCATTTGCGCTCTCGGCTTTCATTTCGTCAGCTGCCCATGATGCGCACGAGCTGCACCATTTCGGGTTCGACGGCGCGCACACCCACAGTCGCCTCGATCAGATACGCCGGTATAATATGGCCGCCGCGCATCGCGGTAAACACACCTGTCATGCGGTTCTTCAGAAAACGCACGGCCGCCTCGCCCATGCGCGAACCCCAGACACGGTCGTACGAGGTCGGCGAGCCGCCGCGTTGTATGTGTCCGAGCACAGAGACCCGAATATTGAAGCCGACTTTTTCTTTCACGACCTCGGCGAGCTTAAAGGCGCCGCCGCTGTCATCGCCTTCGGCGACCACCACAATACCAAAGCGTTTGCCTTTCTTACGACCGTCAAGCAGTCGTTTCGCGACGACATCCGCATCGGTGCGCTCTTCAGGTATCACGACGTCTTCAGCCCCCGAAGCGAGGCCAACGGAAAGCGCGATCTGCCCCGACTTGCGCCCCATCACCTCGACAAAAAAAACGCGGCCGTGCGAAAGAGCGGTGTCGCGCAGTTTGTCGATCGCCTCGACAGCAGTGTGCACAGCTGTATCAAAACCAATTGTGTACTCAGTACCGGGTATGTCATTGTCAATTGTGCCGGGAATTCCCACCACCTGCCCTTTGTAAAACTCGCTGAGCGCCATGAGACCGCGAAACGAGCCATCGCCCCCGACAACGCAGAGCGCGTCGATTTTTGCCGCGACGAGATTCGCCGCCGCTTTTTTGAGACCCTCAGGGGTTTGAAATTCTGCAGATCGCGCGGTACCGAGAATCGTGCCGCCCTGGTTGATGATCATGCCCATATCACGCGAGCTGAGCTCGCGGATTTCATTCGCAAGCAAACCTTCGTATCCGTTTTGTATACCGTACACATGGTAGTGCTCCCAAAGCGCTGAGCGTACGAACGCGCGAATCGTCGCATTCATACCGGGCGAATCACCACCCGAAGCGAGAATCGCTACCCTTTTGTCTTCGTGTCTGTTACCCATGCCGCTTTTTTCGCATCGCTACGGTCGCTGCCGCGTCCGTGGCGATGCCATACCCCCTAATCGAATTTCGGTCTTCTCTTTTCAACAATAGACCTCAGCCCTTCTTGCGTGATAGTGCTCGTCATGATTGTCGCGAGTGTATGCGCGTCATTGTCTGTCAGCTCGGTGAATATTTTTCTGTATGGTTCTGTGCGCGCGCGTTTCATGCCCGTGAGCGTTTGCAACGGGCTTTTTGCCAGCTTCTCGGCGAACTTGATCGTTTCGGCGAGCAGCGTTTCTTCAGGAAAGACCTGATCAACAAGCCCGATCTCGAGCGACTCAGGCCCCTTGAGCGACTTGCCGGCGAAAAGAATATCGCGGGTTTTCTGAATGCCGATCAGGTCTTGCATGTAGCGTGCCACGAAAGCGGGAAAATTCATACCGAGTAGCGCCTCGGGAAACCCAAAGCGAGCTGATTTTTCAGCCATGAATCTCCAGTCAGAGAAGAGAGCAAAGACTGCTCCTGCCCCCATTGCATGCCCGTTGAGGCATGCAAAGATGGGCTTCTCAAAAAAGAAGAAGTATTGCGCAGTCTCGTTCACCAGCCGGCATACCTGGTGATTGTATTCGAACGTCTTCCCGAGAAACAGCGCCGGTTCGAAGCCGTTGGAAAAATAGCCTGAGTCGTTGCCGGTGAATATAACAACCCTCACCTCGTCATTGCCCGCGAGCGCACGCAGCGCGTCGCGAATGCCTTCGAAACTGTCTGCAGTCAGCGTGTTTGCTGCGTTATGGTTAATTTTTATGACGGCCACGCGTTCGCGTCGTTCAATTTCCAGACCCATGCCACACCTCTGCGAAACGTGCGCAGGCGGTGAAGCTCAAAATTTCTCGTATGAACCCGAGTGCACAACGAGCGGTTCGCTACCGCCACCTGCCGCGTTCTGCGCGGTGCGGGATGACCTTGCAGCCATTGCTTGCTTCAGCGCGTTTGCCGCCGAATAATTACTTGAAATCGACGAAGAATCATTACTGAATCTGAAGAACTTTAATCCTTCGAGCAGCGTCGCGGTCTGCGAACTCATTTCTTCGGCCGTGGCTGCAAGTTCTTCTGCAGCCGAGGCAGTCTGTTCGGTCGTCTGGTTCAGACGCCCCATCGTCTCGCTAATCTGCTGGGCCGCCTGATTCTGTTCTTCGGACGCGTGTCTGATCGCGACAACTTTCTGCGCAGTATTCTGCATGCTCTCGGTAATAAGAGACAACGACGACGCCGCGCTCGCAGATATCGCCGAGCTGTCCCGTAACAGGGCCTGTATTTGTTTCGCTGCCTGACCACTGGTCTCAGCAAGTTTACCGACTTCGGTCGCGACGACGGCAAATCCGCGGCCGTGCTCACCCGCGCGCGCGGCTTCAATCGTCGCATTGAGCGCCAAAAGGTTGGTTTGCGCTGCAATTTCCTGAACAATCTGAATGCGTTCAGAGATAACTTTCATGGATTCGACAGCCTGCAGTACATTCTCTGCACCCATCTGCGTGTTCTTCACGGCCATATTCGCCGTGTTGTCAGTTTCCACCGCGTTCGCGGCATTACTCTGTATCAGATTGACCATTTCGCCGAGCGCGGCACCAGTCTCTTCGACGTGCGCAGCCTGATCCATGGCTCCGTTATTCAGCATCTCGGCGGTGCTTGAAACCTGCTGCGCCGCAAGAGCGATTTCTGAAGCGCCCTGGTGCACCTGACGCAAAACTCCGCGCAAGCGCTCGGCCATGATCTGTAAGGAGTTCATGAATGCCCCGATTTCATCGTGCGTATCAGCATTGATCTCAAATTCGAGATTGCCCGAGGCAAGGCTCTCAGAGATCTGCATCGCTTCATCGAGCGAACGTGATATTTGCTTGAGAATAACCCAGCCAATCAGAGCTGAAAGTAATGCACCCAACAAGGCAAGAAACAGAACCGTCAGCTGCCTGATACGCAGCGACAGCGCGCGGGTCTCGAGCCGTGATTTGAGCTCAGAAATGGTCTGCGTGTAAAGTTCTGCCGCAGACTTGCTGCAATCCATAGCGGCGTCGTCAAATCGGGCGGCTGCGTTGCGGTCAAAACCGCCAGCCACAGATTTCCCAAACAGATTTTTCCAAGCTTCAACGGTTCTTAGCGTGTTCTCAAACAACTTGTCGAACACTGCCTTTCGCGCCCCAAGGTAGTTGTTGATGCGCCAACGGTTACGTTCAAGCTCAGCTGCATGAAAAAGAAACAATCCATAGTTTGCTTCGACCACCGCAAGTGATTTGGTGTCACGAATTCCGGGTGCAAGAATCATTGTAGCATTCAGCCGGCCCTGCTGTGTGGTTTCGATGAGAGGTATCAGTATGTGCGAAGAGAGTTCTTTTAGGTAATATCCCGCAGCTTCGGGCTCGAGATCGAGAGTCGACTTTTCGGCGACCAGCGCCTGAAAAGCCATGATTGCCTGCACCGTGTCGCTATGCAGGGCGACATGGCGCGCACGATCGGCTTTTATTTCTGTATCGGCGAGATAAGTCAGTTTCGCTTTGAGATCTGACCAAACGATATCAAGGTCAAGCGTTCGTTTCTCTTTTTGAATCAAGACATCAATTTCCTCAATTGTTTTTCGCAGCTCTTCAGAATCTGACTTGAATGGAGCTACCAGCTCGGCAGCGGCCCCTTGCGCAACCAAAGCCCGACGGTGTTGTACCAATGCAGTGGCTCGCTGCAGTGGGGCAATAAACTGAACACCCGAAACTTCGAGCTTCGTCGAATGGATATCTTCTGAAGTTTTGAGGAAAAACTGTACTGAAAGATAAAGTAAGGGCACAAGAAGCAAGATTGCCGCAATGGACATCTTGGTGCGCACCCGTAAGTTCGAGAGTAAAGACCTCATCATTTCATTTTCGACCCAAATGGGTGTTTATTTTACCTTTTTAATTCATTGACGCCGCCCTTGGCAGGCTCAAAACGAGAATATACCTATGAGAACAATTAAGACAGACAAGGCACCTGCGGCGGTCGGGCCCTACGCTCAAGCCGTGCAGGCAGGTGATTTTCTCTATCTTTCAGGCCAGATTCCTCTCGTACCGGCGACAGGCTTATTGGTGTCAGAACAGGTCGCAGAACAAACCGAACAGGTTTTTCAGAATATTCAGGCCGTTTGCGCGGCAGCCGGTGGCTCGCTGGACAAGATAGTCAAATGCACGGTCTTCTTGACCGACCTTGCTCATTTTCAGACTGTCAATGAAATCTACGCGAGGTGGTTTGGTGCCCACAAACCAGCCCGTTCAACGGTGCAAGTCTCTGCTCTGCCACGCGGGGCGGCCGTTGAGATTGAAGCGATATTGTATTTGAAATAGCAAAGACTGCGGACGATAATAGAATATGATTTCCGATTTCATTCTGAAGCTGATATCAAACCCGAATTTCAACGGTCAGCCGATCAGCATGATCGAAAGCCAGATCAGCAACTTCGTCGAGCAGAACAAGCAGCAGATGTCTGCGGTAATTGCCAGCCAGAAGTTCTACCCGGGTCTTGCAGGCGATAAGGCAACAGAAAAACTAATCGCCGACATTCGCACATTCATTTCACAATCGATCGTCGACAAGGCGAAACAGGTGGTTCCCGGTGCCGTCGATGTACCTACGCTACCTGACAGCCTCGGCATCGGTAGCGGCGAAGTGGTGCTTGCAAACACGCTGCTGCTCTATGAGAAAATAGCCTCGCACAAAGAGGCACGGCAAATGATCGACCATTATTGCATCTTGCTCGATGAGCACTACATCGATCGCTACGTCAGCGCTGCCTTTCAGGAAAAGGGCTACATCTACAATGAACTCTTTCGTGTGCAAAAACTGAATCTTGACGTACAAAACATGGCCGAATATACCAAGCTGTGCGCGGCGGTCGTTCCTGCCGCGGCGATTCGAATTGCGATTCCCCAGGCGGGCCCACAGCCGGTGAACGCCTTTGACTTAAAAGACAAACCAGCCCAGCAGAAGATGCATCTCGACAAAGTTATAGCACTCGTAAGATCCATCGCTCCCGAGATCAATGCAGATCTGCTCGGGGCGGCAATGAAAGCGCCGATTGCGGCTTCAGAATCTGCAGCGACGCCGATGGGTAAATTTCTGGCTATCCTCTTTGCGCGCGCCAAAGATTTTCGCAAGGGCCAGAAAGCCGAAAAAGGTTCAGAGACTCCCGATAAATCGTGGTTCTCAGTTCAAATGCGAAATGCCGCCTTTTTGGGTTTCGACAAGCGCATGCTTGAAGAGTTTAATCGCATGGCGTTCACCATGAAAGCCTGAGGAAAGATGGAAAACAAGAAGAACTACCACGAAGCCAATTTTCTCGGGTCATTTGTCGAGAATTTTATCATCGGTGCGATCATCTTCGCCCTCGTCATCACAGTACTCGATGAATTCGCGACTGTTTACGAATTTACTGTCAGCGCGCGCAATTCGATACTCGTTGCCTCATTCGCCACAGACCTTCTGTTTACAATCGAGTTTGCGGCGCGGTTGATAGTGACGAGACGCCACAATGCGGCACGCCATTATATGGTTCACCAACGGGGATGGATCGACCTCATCTCGTCCGTACCTCTGATGCTGCTGTCGAGCGGCCCTGAAGTTCTTCTCATGTTAAATCCTGATCTTTTCGGGCATGGCGCCGGTTTGGGTTTCATGAGCAGCATAAAGATTGTGAAAGCGGTGCGAGTGAGCCGCATCTTGCGCCTGCTCAGGCTGCTCAAAATCATGGGCAAAATACAGAACACCGATTCGCAGATGGCCAACCGACATATAGCCGTGATCTCGACCATTGCAACGATTTCATTTATCGTCGTCTATAGCTTCATGGCCTTCACAGGCACCATGGGATTCCACGATATCGAGCGCCAGAACGATGCCTTCTATAAGAATCTCGCGACGAATATTCAGGCTGTTGCCAATGAGTCGGTGGGAACGCCCGAAGCGAAACAGAACAAAGCGCGCGACATGCTCTCAAACCTCATGCTCAATATCGATTCGAGTCAGTCGGGTATCGCGCAAGTCTATTTTCAGAACTCGCTGCTGCTCTCAAACTTTACCGCCGAATACCTGCAAACCCATTTTAGGTACGACGATTCGCGGGCAACGGCAGACAAGTTTCACGGTGATGGTCACGTGCATGTGGTCACACACGGCGATGTGCTGATCTTTGTGAACACCTGGCCCATTCAAAAAGAAAAAGCGCGTGTCAATATCATGGTTTTCTTTGGTATCTGCGCCATTCTGCTGTCTTTCATGTTCGTTTACAGCCGCCATCTTGTGCAGAATGTCACCGATGTGGTGCACGTGATGCAGAAGGGTGTTACCGACAATAACTTCAATCTTGAAGTCAGCATTCGTGAGGATTTCGCGAGCGACGAAATCTTTCAGCTGGCAAGAAGCTATAATGAAATTCTACTGCCTGAAAAAATGAAGAACAAATCGGCAGGCGAGACCACCGAAACCGGCGGCCTGTCGATGGATGATTTTTTGAAATAGGTGCCCTGCGGGCACCAATTTCAAATTCTAGTTGGCGCCCAGCTTTCTCAGAACCGTGTGCAGAATACCGCCGTTCTTGAGGTACACGACCTCAACCGGGGTATCGACACGGTTCATGGTAGTAAACGCCACCACTGAGCCGTCTTTCTTTTTCGCAGTCACTTTGATATCAGTGCGCGGTTTCAGGTTATTGTCGTAGCCTTCAACATTGAAGATTTCTGAACCGTCGAGACCGAGCGACTGTGCGTTCTCGCCGTTCTTGAACTGTAGTGGCAGAATGCCCATGCCGATCAGGTTTGAACGGTGAATGCGCTCGAAACTTTCTGCAATCACAACCTTGATGCCTTGCAGCGCGGGGCCTTTTGCCGCCCAGTCGCGTGATGAACCCGTGCCGTACTCTTTGCCCGCGAGCACGATCAGGGGAGTTTTTGCTTCCATGTATTTCATGGCCGCGTCGAAAATACTCATCTTTTCACCCGACGGAATGTGCACGGTATTGCCACCTTCGGGTGCAACGCCGTCGGGGCCTGCCAACATGAGGTTCTTGATGCGCGTATTGGCAAACGTGCCACGCACCATCACTTCATGGTTACCCCGGCGCGCGCCGTATGTATTGAAGTCAGCAACTTCAACGCCGCGGCCGGTCAGATAACGGCCTGCAGGTGAATCTTTCTTGATGTTACCGGCGGGTGAAATGTGGTCGGTTGTCACCGAATCACCGAAGATCGCAAGGCAGCTGATGTCTTTCAGCACCGGAATACCCGGTTCGCTGAGAGAGAAATTTTCAAAATAGTTTGGCTTCGCGATGTACGTCGATTTTGCATCCCACGCGTAGGTGTTGCCGGCGCCGACTTTGATGTTGTTCCACATCTCGTTGGCCTTGAACACGTTCCCGTATTCTTTTTTGAAGAGGTCAGACGTCACCGCTTTCGCGAGCGCATCGTTCACCTCTTTCTGCGTCGGCCAGATTTCTTTCAAACTGACCTTGCCTTGGATCTTGTCGGTTTCAAAATCAATATCCATCGTGCCGGCGAGCGCGTACGCCACGACCAGCGGCGGCGATGCGAGGTAGTTCGCCTTGACATCCGCATGAATACGGCCTTCGAAGTTGCGGTTACCCGAAAGCACCGCCCCGACGGTCAGGTTGTTTTTGTTAATCGCTTCTGAGAGCACGGCCTCGATTGGGCCCGAGTTGCCGATGCAGGTTGTGCAACCGTAGCCCACGGTATTAAAACCGATTGCATCGAGCGACTTTTGCAGACCCGCCGCTTCTAGGTATTTGGTCACCACGCGCGAGCCAGGTGCAAGTGAGGATTTAAGCGTTGCCGGAACTTTGAGCCCTGCCTTCGCGGCTTTTTCTGCCACGAGGCCTGCCGCAATCAGCACTGAAGGGTTAGAGGTGTTCGTGCATGAAGTGATCGCAGCAATCACGAGTGAACCGTTGCCCAGCTGTTCCGTTTTGCCGCGCAGAGATACATCCACCTTTTTATCGGGAGCGTCTTTGAACACGTCGGCCATCGCAGTGCGGTACGCTGCTTTTGCATTTTTGAGTTCAATGCGGTCTTGCGGGCGCTTGGGGCCGGCAATCGATGGCACAACTTTACCCATGTCGAGTTCGAGCGTCGATGAGAACTCAGGCGTTGGCGCATCTTTCGTCAGAAACAAATTCTGCGCCTTCGCGTACTTTTCGACGAGGTCGGTGAGTTTCTCGTCGCGGCCTGTCAGCTTCATGTAACGAATGGTTTCGTCGTCGATCGGGAAAAAGCCCATCGTCGCGCCGTACTCGGGCGCCATGTTCGCGATGGTCGCACGGTCGGCGAGGCTCATCTGCGAGAGACCTTCGCCGTAGAATTCGACAAACTTACCGACGACACCGTGCTTGCGCAGCATCTGGGTAACAGTCAAAACAAGGTCGGTGGCGGTTGTACCTTCAGGCAGCTTGCCGGTGAGTTTGAAACCGACCACTTCGGGAATCAGCATATAGATCGGCTGCTCGAGCATGACGGCTTCGGCTTCGATACCGCCGACGCCCCAGCCCAAAACACCGAGACCGTTGATCATGGTGGTGTGCGAGTCTGTGCCCACGAGCGAGTCGGGGTATGCGACGAGCTCGCCGTTGTGCGTACGCGTCTGTACGACCTTCGCGAGGTACTCGAGGTTCACCTGATGCACGATACCGGTAGCGGGTGGCACCACCTGAAAATTCGAAAACGCGCCCGAGCCCCAGCGCAGAAATTCATAGCGCTCGCCGTTGCGCTCGAATTCGAGTTTGTTGTTCTTGTCGAGCGAATCGGCAGCACCTGCGAAATCGACCTGCACCGAGTGGTCGATCACGAGGTCGACCGGCAGCACGGGGTTAATCTTCTTCGGGTCGATCTTGAGTTCGGTCATCGCATCGCGCATCGCCGCGAGGTCGACGACGCCTGGCACACCTGTAAAATCCTGCATAACAACGCGCGCTGGCTTGAACGGAATCTCTTCTTCTTTCACCGACTTAGGGTTATACTCTGCAATTGTTTTGATGTGGTTTTCATCAATGATAAATCCGTCTTCCTGGCGCAGCGCCGCTTCGAGCAGAATGCGTATGCTATAAGGAAGGCGGTTGATGTTCGGGTATTTTTTGGCGAGTTCGGGAAGCGAATAGTATGCCACCTCGCCTGCGGCGGTAGAGAGCTTTTTGCGGGTGCCGAGCTTATCGGCCCATGAGGGATTGGTCATGGAGCGAGATTTTTTTGCAGAGAGAGGGCGTCTATTGATTTGAAGGTTAAAGCGAGTTAGAAGCGCGCGCCGATTGTCAGATTTGCGGCCGGCCCGCCGTGATCTTGAAAAGTCATCCGGAGGCCATTGGCATTCTGGTCAGCGCTAACCGGCAACAGCCAGCCATAGCCAACTTTCGCAAATACATTCTGCTGTATCTCTGCGCCAATTTCCAACGCACAGACTAGCCGCACTTTGCCAGACATCGCGTCATTCGCCGAGCTTGGATCAACGTATTGAAACGCACCGCCAAGCAGATTGAAAAAGAAAGGTGAAAGATGCATCTGTAAGACCATTTCACCGCTTAAGGCAGTTCGGCTACGAACCTTAACTCCACCCGAAGTCGACTCGGGCGACCAAATGGCAAACCCCACCAGGCCGAACGTTAAAACACCCGCGTTTCGGCCTACCATTAGACCGGCCTGAAAATCGGATTGCGAACCAGACTGACCACCAATCTTGCCTGGGCTGTAGATGCCAATAACATTCACATGCCATTCGTCACGATTGATACCTAGAAGGCGCCCCTGCAAGATAAACTCGGGACTATACATTCCGGGTTGGGTCGGTAGGGTTGAAGTACCCGATGTGAATATGCCTGTTGAAGTTGTCTGTGTCTGGCGATCGGCCAGAAACCGGGTTCTAATGCCCAAGGCCAGTCTGTCATGGATACCGTATGCAGCCTGGCCCATCACCCGAATGTCAGTATATTCGGTACGTGATTTGCTTTCAGCTACAGAGAATCCGGAATAGCTTTGCGCGGGTACAGTGGCCGTGTAAGCAGAGCGTTGCTCAGTCGCGTCTACCTGTAAGAACCATTGGCCTTTGTAGGGTGCAAACAAAGGGTTTATAACCGGCAGATTATTCGTTTGAGCTTTCTTCAAATCAACAATGGACTTGCTCTCGGTGGGCGCAGGTGTTGCGGTTGCCTCTGTGTCTGATTGAGAAAATACTTGGTTCAGCGGCAAGACTGAAAAAATGAGGTAGATAATGTTTCGGATAGACATCGCCCCCGGTATTCGGGCACGCTGCACAGACAACTATTTTTCTGGCGCATCGAACGATCTTACAATCGTTGTAAACAAACCACAGTCAAGTCGTCATTCACCTCAGCGCCACGCCTGAATTTGTCGACGTCGGCGCGCAGGTCATTCACAACCTGCTCTGCTGAGTTTTTGCCTGAAGTGCGCGCGAGCACCTTTTCGACGCAGGCATTCATGCGATCGGTTTCGTATTGCACGTTTTCAGGGTCCATCGCTTCGGTGATGCCGTCAGAATAGATCAGAACGGTTTCGCCGGGTTTCAGGTCGAGCCGGTGCACGCGGTATTCCATGTCGAATCTGAGGCCGAAGGCAGTGCCGCTCTGCTGCAAAAGCTCTGCAGTAATTTTGTTATCCTCACTTCTTCGAAAGATGTAAGGCGGATTATGGCCGCAGCTTACATAGTGCATTCTGCCAGAAGCAGCGTCGAGGCGCGCGATGAACGCAGTGACGAAAGTTCCTGTGATGAGGTTCTGGCGCATGAAGTTGTTGAGCTGAAACGCAAGTTCGCCCAGAGTGTCATAAAGAGGTGAAAGTAGCTGCAAAGCGGCGTGAAAATTTGAAACGATCAGCGACGCCGGTATGCCCTTGCCGGCAACGTCGGCGACGATGAGGTCAATCTTGGTATTGCCGGTGCGATCGACGTGGTTAATAAACTGAAAGTAGTCGCCGCCGACATCTTGCGCGGGTTCGGTGTGACCGTGAATCGAATAGCCTTCGATCTGCGGCATCGCGTGTGGTAATGACTGCCGCTGTATATCTGCGGCGAGGTGCACGTCGCGCTCGAACGCTTTTTTCGAGAGTGCATCGCGGTGTAAGAGTGAAGTTTCGATCGCCATCGCGGCCTGGCTCGAAAAATTCAGCATCAGCCGCACATCGGCGTCGGTGAACGGATGCCCGCCCGCCTTATTCATCAGCTGCACCGTGCCCTTAATTTCGCCGCGCAGCTTCAGTGGCACGCAGAGATAAGATTTCGTTTCGCCGCCGCGCGTGACGTCGACTTCTTTATAATAGCGTGCATCGGTTTTGATGTCGCTCTGGTTCACGTATTCGCCGGTCTGCGCCACGTAACCCGAGATGCCTTTGCCGAGCGGCACGCGAATATTCTTCAACAGGTCTGCCTGCGCGTCAGTCGTCGCAGCAAATTCGAGCACTTGCTCTTTCTTGTTGATCAGAAAAATCGACGCGATCTCGGCGCCCGAAAGCGCACGCATCTCTTGCAACACGAGACGCAAGACCTCATCGTAATCGAGAGTCGAAGACAGAACTTCGTTGATCTGAAAGAGCGACACATAACGTATCAGCTCTGCCTGAAGTTCGGCTTCGTTGGCTGTGGTGATAAAATCGTAGACTTCGGTTGCCATGCGTCCGCAAGGCAAAGTTACCCGCGAATGCCGGGCGGCAAGTTCTTTCGCTGCACGGTCGAATTCATGAGCAGCTGCCTCAGGCCTCGCATCGTTACCGGCTTCGGCAAGAACGCATTCATACCGGCGGCCAGATAATCTGCCTGGTCGGTCTCTGAAGTGTTTGCGGTTAAGGCCACAATGCGGGTCGTGACCCGCCGCGATCGGATTATTTTCGTTGCGGCGAGTCCATCCATTTCGGGCATCTGGATATCCATTAAAATAAGGTCGTAACGATTCGTGACCGCCATCTCAACGGCCTCTTGTCCGTTGACTGCCGGGTCGGCGCTGAGTCCCAGTTTCTGCAACATGGCCTGCACTATTTCCATGTTGATTTCATTGTCTTCAACAAGTAAAACCCGCAAGTGACTAAATAGTCGACCTGGTTCGGCATCGCCGGTGTTCTGGGTCACGGTCGCGAGCACCTGTTTTTCGCTCGCCAGGCCGATGCGAATGGAGAAGAAAAATCTGGCGCCGAAGTTGGCTTCTGATTCGATATCGAGTTCGCCACCCATGAGGCTCACAATCTGCCGGCTGATTGCCAGACCGAGGCCGGTGCCACCATACTTGCGCGTGGTCGACGAATCGGCTTGTTGAAAAGGCTGAAACAGATTCTCTTTGTCTTTTATGTTGAGGCCGATACCCGTATCGACGCAGCTAAACAAAAGTTGAACCTCATCTTCGCGTCTTTGCTGAACATCGACCCGCAGCGCAACAAATCCCGTGTTGGTGAATTTCACCCCGTTGACAAGCAGGTTCAGCAGCACCTGCCGCAGACGATTAGCATCACACGTCACGAAACGCGGCAGATCAGCAGCAATTTCAGTCAACAGCCCAATATGCTTCTTTTCAACGAGGGGTTTTATCAGCGCCACGGTGTCGTTCAGCATCTGTGGTAAATCACAAAAATGGGGATCCAGTTCGAGCTTATGCGCCGCGAGCTTTGAGAAATCCAAAATCTCGTTGATCAGGGTCAACTGCGCTTCAGCACCGATTCTGATTACCCTGATGCGTTCGCGCTGTTCATCGGTAAGCGGTGAATCGAGCAATAACTCTGACATACCGACGATGGTGTTAAGCGGCGTGCGTATTTCATGGCTCAGGTTTGCGAGAAATACAGACTTGGCGCGATTCGCCTGTTCTGCTTCGTTCTTGGCGATGAGCATTTGTTTGAATGCGATTTCTCGCTCTTTGTCGGCGTCGCGCAGCTGGCGCGTGCGCCGCTCAACCTGCCGGGTCAGTGTTTCTTTTGTCTCATTGCCCTCGTCAATCGCCCGCACGACACGTTGTGCATATATCACGCCCATCGTTAAGGCGAAAGTCACCCCCCCGTATTGAAGCCACATTTCATCGCCGGACCGTCGCAGGGCGACGACTGCATCATGAAGAGCACAAACGAACAAGGCGAGACCAGCAAGAAAAACGAGTCTGCTATGGGGTAGCCTGAGATACATTGCGCGACTAAGTATCCAGGTGAGCAAGGCGAACCCAACAAATATCAGAACGACAAATACCAAAATGAACCTGCTGAAGATCATTGGCGGTGCAAAGGACACAACGATCGCGAGCCCCCCGATTGCGCACAGAATGCCGCTATTTAAGCGCACGGAAACCGCCTGACGAAAGTACGCTGAATAATAGACAAAGAGCGTCGCAAGCACACCTAAGGCTGACAAGTAAGCAATTTTCACCGTCCAGTTGGCGCCGAGCATGGGGAAAAAATGGTATATGTTCATCTGGCCGGTCGTCAACATGCGAAGCGCAATCGAAAAGTACAGAGCCGCCAAAGCAATTGCTGCGTTCTCTGTTGGCCGAATTGCAAAAACCAGCAAGAAATAGATCGAGATCAGCAGCAGACCACCGACTATCAAAATATTCTGGATCAGGTCACGTTCGCGGTAGATTCTTATTGCGTCGCGGGTGCCGAGTAGTATCTTGCCGGTGGCCCTGGCCCTTAGCCCGAGATTGTTGGTCATCTGTAACACAATCGACATCTCTGCCCCAGCATGAATGTCATCGATAATTCGCGTCCGCAACTCGCCCGTTTGCGATAGTTCCGGTGCGATCTTTTCAACGCCGTCCACGAACAACCGATAGTGAGACGAAATCGGCGGCAGCAAGAGACTCAGCGTGCTGTTTTTCAAAGTTTCGGGCACCGTAATCGTCAGCCAAAACGTCGCCTTAGCTTTGTGAGTGAATTCAATATTATCTCGCCCCTCACGCCTGACAAAATTTGACGGAAACGCTATTGCCGCGATACCTTCGTCGATCTTCATTGCGGATGTGTCAGTGGGCAAAATATGTTGGTCCCACATTACGAGCCATTGAGCCGTCAGATCGAATAGCGCGCTCTGGCCAGCATCTGCATCAATCGCGACCCGACCTGGCGAAGACTGCACTACTGGTATGCCCGGCCTGCAGCTACCGAGCACACCAAATAGCAAACCGATGCATACGACGCAGAGCAGCGCAAAGCGTACCCTGCGTTCAAGGCTGAGTTTTAGCGGTCTATTCGACACCCACCACCAGATAAGCCTTGTGATTTTTCCATTGAATAGGAATCACAAACGTCGGCACTCGCGTTGGCATATCGACGCGCTCAGGTTTGCCCGTAATCACGACGGGTACCGATATCTGAAAATCACTGCCAAATGCGTCTGAGGCATTACCTGATATGGTGTTGGCGATTTCGCCGATCATATCGCGGCGGGCTTCAGGTGAATTATCTGCCATGCCCGAATAGGCAAGGCTAACGTCGTCAACCATCGGCAGCGAGCACGTGATGAAAATGCCACCCTTGCGCTGTCCCGTGAGGCCGATGATTCCGGTAATTTCACTGATAAACTGATTTCCCTCTTTAATGTAGGGTACACCGACTTCGACAACATCAGGCCCAAGGCGGTTGAAAAAATTTGAAACACCTTCGACGAAAATTTTTAATTCTGATTCTCTCATTTATGTAGCCTCTCTAACCTGCATTCATCACTTCAGTGATCGTTTCAACAATTTGCGCTTCAGTAAATGGTTTTACAATATACGCTTTTGCGCCGCCGTTCAGCGCCTGCACAATCATGTCTTTGCTGTTCACAGCTGAAACGATAATCACGCGAGCCGCCGGGTTAATCGCGAGAATCTGTTTCATCGCGCTGAGCCCATCCATTTCAGGCATAGTGATATCGAGCGTCACGATATCGGGCTTTAACTCTTCATACATTCTCACGGCTTCTTTGCCGTTGCCTGCCGAGCCGGCTATCTCGAGTTTCAGTTTGTCCATGAACCTCTCTAATATTCGCCTCACCATCATCGAATCATCTGCTATCAAAATTTTCATATTCTCTCCTATGATTTTTATACATACACCTGCTCAGCCAATGGCAGAGTGATCAAAAATTCAGTGAATTGGCCAGCTGCAAAGTTGATGCGCACTTCGCCGCCTGCTTTTTTGACACGCTGCTTAACGATGTCCAGGCCCATACCGCGGCCCGCAGCTGTGGTGGTGGTGGCCGCGGTCGAAAACCCGGGTTCAAAAATCTGATTGATGAGTTTTTTGTTATCCCAGGCTGTGATCGCCTCTGGCTCAAGCCCCTGGCGCGCTGCTGCCTTTCTTCTGATTGCGTCGAGATCAAATGAACGACCGTCGTCTCGCAAGGTGAACAATACGTCTTCACCGACCTGGCTGAGGCTCAGCGTCAGGCTGCCACGGTCATGCTTGCCGGCTTTGCGCCGGTTTTCGGGTGTCTCGAACCCGTGCACGACGGCGTTACGGGCGAGCTGAACCCCGATATCGCGCAGAATATAGGCGAATCGGGCAGGCACTCGGTCTGCGCTGAATTCAGTAAAGCTCACATCGATTTCTTTGCCGTGCTCAGCGGCAATTCGCTCAACCATAGTGCGAATGTTTTCGGGTATCGTCGCAATCGCCGACTCATGTACCTGCCCGCCCTCGTGCCGAAACGTCTGCAGGCGTCTGAGCAGATCTTTCAGTCCCGAGATCGTGTCTTGAAGCTTTGCCACGTCGAGCGCCAGCGGAATAAAATCATCCCAGGTGGCTGCGTTGCGTTCACGAATTTTTTCGACCTTATCTTCGAAGTCGTGCGAAGCGTTGACCAGCAACTGCAAGTCGAGCAACGACGCGTTGCCCTTAATCGAGTGAATCGCACGATAGAGTTCTTCGATGCGCTGCATCACCTGCGCCGCAGGCTTATCGCTCTGCAGAATCTCTTCGATCGTCGATAATTCTGCGTCGACGCCTTCAAGAAAATCGGCAAGCAGTTTTGGCCCGATGTGCAAAACCGACAAGATCATTTGCGTCGATTCTTGATTGCGCTTTTCGCTCGCCTCGATCTGCTGTGCCAGAATCGTCTCTTGCGTCATATCTTTGATGCGCACAAGATACTGATCTTGTTTACCCTGTTCAACGGGGGTGAACCTGAATTGAATATATTTTTCAACGGGGGGATATCCCACCGAAATGTTCACGAGCTCTAAGGGGTTTAATGCCGCCACCATTTTGGGCTTGATGGTCGCTGAGTTGAGTAACGTCAGATAGTTCTCAGCTTCTTGCTGTTTCGCGGGGCTAAGAAACGGGGCCATTGCAACCAGAAAATCGACTGCCGGCAGGGCGGCGCTGAGCCCCAGTATCTGCAGAACTCCAGGTGATTGCTGTTCGCCGATTCGGTAAGAGGCAGCGCTTCTGCGAATGAGAAAAAGCCCCTCGTCAACGGCCGAGAGCACGAGGTCAGTTTCCCGCTTTGCCAGGTCGAGTTCAATCAGCACCTGCGACCTGTTGCGCAAAAAGTAATACGAAAGTCCAGCGACAATCGTCGAGATCACGACGATATTCAGCACGAAGAAGAAAGTTTTGATCTCTTCGGCCACAACGAGAGTGCGGGGCGTCTGCGCATCAAGCAGACCGAGTGCTACTGTCAGCACAACGTATAAAAACAGCCAAAAAAGCATGTTCTGCAGATTCTCAAAGGTAAAGGCTGCCACCAGAGAGATCAGCGCCCAAAGCATAACGGAACCGGTATTGGCGAACCCCCCCAAAGAATATTGAAACATGAATGGCAAGAGCAGACTTATCACGATCTGCACAAATTTCGCTATGCGAAAATTTTTTCGCAGCTGAAAACCGAGAAAATTGAAAAACGTTACAACTGTATACCCATAAGGTATGGCAGCTGCTAATAAGAGACCTTGCCACAGAGCGAGACTGCCCCACATGATGCCGCCGAGGCTCATCGCGCCGCCCAGATACACAAGAAACTGCTTCTGCAGCATCAACTCGGGTGCATCACCCGCCACGGCACCGATGCGCCCAAATCGCAAAAAGAATCTGCTCATCACTGTGCAGCAGTACCCCACTGCTCTTCGAAATCAATTGATTTTTGCGGAAAAGAACTGTCCAACTATAGAAATCTGTAGTCTTTGACGGTGCGTGATCGCTCTGAGTTTGGGTAAAGTGTGATATCGCTTCGAATTTTAAAGAATATGGCCGCCTCAAAATTGTATGGTCTGGTTTGCCCGGCCGCGAAAACGGCACTCTAGACAGACTCGTTGTCTCAATCCCAAAACTCATGCGCGTCGATGGTGCCACATTCTGTATCTTGGTCGTTGACGACCACCCGGTAATCACCGAAGGCATACGGGCGTTATTTAAAATTGATGAATTATCGCATGTTTCGTCTCTCGAAGACTTTCGCCGCGCCGCCGCTTTTGTTTCTGAGCACGAACCCGATGCTGTTTTGTTTGATTTGACCATGCCTAATTTTCAGCTTGATCGGGACTTTACGCACCTCAGGGATAAGTTTCCCGAAACGATTTTCATAGCCTACAGCGCCGATACTTCAGAAACCACGATCACCCGATGCCGCCGGCTCGGCTTCAATGGTTTCATTGGCAAGGGCGAGAGTTTTGCTTTTGTCAGGGCAAAAGTTATGGCGATTATTCTCGGTGATGAAGTTTTTCCCGAGAATAAAGTTCCAGATGCGACCAAAGATACGCCGCTGACCGAAATGCACCAGAATATTTTGCGTCTGCTGGCAAACGGCGCCAAGACAGATGAAATTGCCGAATCGCTCGGCATCAGAGCGGTGACTGTTGACTACCATAAGCGCAATATCAAAGCGATACTTCGGGCAAGCACCACTGCTGAAGCGGTCGCAATTGCCAACAGCAATCGCTGGATATAGACCAGAATTTGCGCCTGATGCAGCTTTTTGCATTCAGCGAGCAACCATTGAAGAATACCTTCTGATGCCGAAGACGGCTAAGTCCTTATCGATGCTACCTAGCGGGTGTATTCGCGCGTAACGCCGCCGAGAGACAGTTGGCGCTCGCTGCCCGTACCGGTGCCGGGCATGGGCATTTACGGTGTTAATCCCCATCGCTAAACGTTTGACCGGGCAAATGCCCCGTGTAAAAGACACCATGCGCCTTCTGTTTATTGCCCTCGTGGCTTTGTCGCTCACAGCGTGTGCGAGCAAAAGCCGCCGCACCTACCCGCCCAACGGCAAACTCGTTTTCTGGGATATGGCAGCCGGCGACCCCGGCGCGAACGTCGACACGACGGGTGTGACGATGCACTACAAAGGCGCAGTTACAGACACAATCGAAGAGCTGGGCATCATTGAAGCAAGAGTCGAAGGCAAGAAAAAGACGCGTGCCGACGCGCTGCGCGAGTTGAAAAAAGCGGCTGAAAAACTGAAGGCCGATGGTATATGTGAGATCGAATTTCACCGCGATGGCGAAACGCTGAAAGCCGACGGAGTTGCATTTCGCTTCAAAACGCAATGATGCGCCTGAAAGAAATACCGGCATCGATTACGCGGCAGGCATTTGCAGAAAAGTTTTCTGACATTCCGATCAATGCGAACGGCAAAGCGAGTTTCAGCGAACCCGTCTCAGGTGGCACGGTGGTCTATACGCTGCAATTCGACGCCGATTCGCTGCAAACCCTGATTCTCTATGTAAACGAAGACTTCAACGAAGAGAGCCACCAGAATGTGCTCGCGCTCACGCGTGAGATCATCGCGCTCGCCTCAAAACGGGGTCTGGGCAAACCACTCGAAGAGACGCCTGCCCTCGCCTGGAAAGAACTGATAGAGTCACCGCTTCCCGAAAGTGGCGAGCGGTTGATCGTTGCCTGCCGCGCCCAATGGAAAAGTGAAGCAGCCACCGCGACACTCGTCTATTCATGGACATGGCCGGGGCAGCTGATTCTCGAATACCGCGAATCGCAGGCTGCATAAAGGTTGACCCGCCGCATGCGCGGCAGATTATCAGAAATGCGAATCGCCATCTTCACCTTCGTTGCCCTCAGCTTCACGCTACCGCAGCGCGCCGATGACTATGACAGCCGTTATGCACAGGCGATCAATCTGCTCTACCAACAGAATCAACCGCAGCAAGCATTCGACATTTTCGCAGACCTCGACCACCGCGAGCCAGAACGCTCGTGGGCAACGGCATTCATGTGCGGCTATGCGCTGCGCGTCTACTTAAAAAAGCCAGCCGAATCGCTGCCTTATCTCATTCGCTCGCGCAAGCTCGTGAAGGGCGAGAACGAAGACCCGTACAAGAATGCGATTCAGGCACGCGAAGATCTGAAAGATTATGCGGGTGCACTGCGCGAAAGCGATGCTGCCCTCAAAGACCTCAGGGCTTATGGTAAAACTGCATCGCCGTGGTTCGCCGAAAACCGCGCCTATATTCTCATGCAACTCGGGCGTTTCGACGAAGCGCTTCGTACTGCCCCCCCAGGCAGCTGGGTCTCGACGCAGCTCGCGCCGCGCGAGATTCGCATCGAATGGAAGCTCAACTTTGCGAAGCTGATGCAGCAATGGGGCATCGCGGGTGAAAAAACCGTGCGGCTGTCGCAGCCGCTCGAACGGGCTTACCAGAAAGTTTTGCAGCGCGACGCCGATCTGCCGCCGACAATCACTTCGCGGTATGTAACGCGCGACGGCCTGCGCTATCTTGAACTCAACCGCGCTGAAGGTACTGAGTGGCCAGCGCAGATCACGCTGCGCTTTTTGCTGAAACACGAGCCGGCGCGTGGCAACCGCAACATGCGCCTTGCAGCTGTCAGTGAAGGTTCGCAGCTTTATGCATACGCATCTGACAATGCCGGCGGCACTTTTTCGCTCGACAATGAGGAATTCATAAGTCTTGTCCATTCGATCACTGCGCGCGGCCGAACGCAAACAGAAAAAGCAATACTCGCACTCGACTACGTGCGCGCCAATTTTCGTTACGGCACAAAACCCAACCTGGCAAAATGGAATGCACACGATGCCCTGAAATTCGGTTCGGGCGATTGCGGTTATTATTCATACATCTCGATCGCCATGCTGCGCGCCCTCAAGATTCCGGTGCGCGGCATCTATGGTCTGAACCAGTGGCACGACCCTGCACCTGCGTTGCCGCATGCGATTCTTGAGATCTATGACGCAGGCAGTCGCCAGTGGCTGCCGCACGACCCACAATCCCCCCTGCATTTTGGTTTCATCAACACCAACTACGTGCCGCTGTTTGCCCCGAATCCGATGCAATCGAACTCATACCGCGCAGCCGACGGCGTGGTCGAAATCGACACGACGTATTTTTTCTGGTCGGGCAGCGGCGCTGATACGCTCGTCTATGAAATAAGGCCAATCCAGAACAACGCGGTTGCCAGCCGTTCGCTACCGGGCCAGACGCCGGCAGCAACATTTACCCCCTCAGCGGTACAGCCGAAGTTCTCGACCGGGCCGTTGCCGCGCTAGGGCGTACCGGGCCCATACCATGCATGCTTACAACTCTTTACACCCTATCTCGCTCACCCTTTTTGGCGGTGCAACACCATGAAAAACATCGCCATCATTGCCCACGTCGACCACGGCAAAACAACTCTCGTCGACAAAATTCTGAACTTCTGCTCTACGAATGACGCCAAAGACGTCGCCGAACGCGTTATGGATTCGAATGATCTCGAACGCGAACGCGGTATTACCATTCTCGCGAAAAACACGGCCGTCGAATATGAAGGCACACGCATCAATATCGTCGATACCCCGGGTCACTCTGACTTCGGTGGTGAGGTCGAGCGCATTCTGCGCATGGTCGACACCTGCCTTCTGCTCGTCGATGCGATGGAAGGCCCGATGCCGCAGACACGTTTCGTTCTTAAAAAAGCGCTCGAACTCGGCCATAAGATTATTCTGGTTATCAACAAAGTAGACAAACCGAATTGCGATCCACAAGAAGTGATCAACGACGTTTTTGATCTCTTTGTCGAGCTCAATGCTTCCGATGAGCAGACCGACTTCCCGGTGATTTATGCCAGCGCGAAGAACAACTATGCCTTTCTCGAATGGGCGGATTTCGAAAAGCCCGAAGCCAAGACCTCTATCAAACCTCTGCTCGATACCGTCATGAAATACGCGCGCGACGGCGCCGGCGACCCTGCAGGCCCGTTCACTTTTCAGGTAACCAACCTTGACTATAACGATTACCTGGGCCGTATCTGTATCGGCCGTGTTTTTAACGGCTCGGTAAAAGTGGGTGATCAGGTAGTTCTGCGCGGTGAAAACGAAAAGGGCGAAGCAACTGTTTCAAAACACAAAATTACCAAACTCTTCGACTTTTTGGGTCTCAAGCGCATCGACGTCACCGAAGCCTCATGCCCCAACATCATCGCGATCGCCGGCATCGAAGAAATGACGATCGGCGATACGCTTTGCGCTGAAAGCGTGCCCGAAGCGCTGCCACGCATCAAAATCGAACCTCCAACAGTTTCTATGCAATTCTGGGTCAACGACTCTCCGTTTGCGGGCAAAGAAGGCAAATGGGTTACCTCGCGCAACATACGCGAGCGTCTCGAGCGCGAACTCAAGACAAACCTTTCGCTGAAAGTTAAAGACCGCGGCGACTCGTTTGAAGTCGCCGGCCGCGGCGAACTGCAGCTCGCAATTTTGATCGAGAACATGCGCCGCGAAGGCTTTGAGCTCGGCGTTTCAAAACCACAGGTAATTTTCAAAGAAGAAGGCGGGCAGAAGCTCGAGCCTTTTGAAGAAATGATCATGGATATGCCAGAAGCCTACTCGGGCGGCGTCATTCAAGAGCTGAACCGACGTAAGGGCATGATGCTCATAATGGAAACGCTGTCGACGGGCTTTGTACGCATCAAGTACGAAATGCCAACCCGGGGCCTGATCGGTTTCCGCAGTTTCTTTTTGACAGAGACGCGTGGCGAAGGTTCGATGTCGGGCCTGTTTCTGGGTTACCGTCCGTACGCTGGCGACTTTTCAGGCCGCACGCGCGGTGCGATTGTCAGCATGGAAGCAGGGGCAACAAACGCCTATGCACTTTTCAGCATTCAAGACCGCGGTGACCTCTTTGTGGGCGCACAGGTACCTGTTTACGTCGGTATGGTCATCGGCCTGCACGCGAAAGACAACGACCTTGATGTGAACCCGATTAAAGAGAAAAAGCAGAGTAACGTTCGTGCTTCGGGTACAGACGAAGCTCTGCGCCTCGTGCCCCATAAGAAGATGTCTCTCGAACAGTGCCTCGACTTCCTCGAAGAAGACGAAACGCTCGAAGTCACTCCTTCAAGCCTGCGGTTGCGCAAGAAAGTACTGAACCCTTCATTGCGTAAACGCAGCGCCTGATAGCGCATGCTTGACTTTTTTTCTCCACAGAACCTGAACTCTCTGTGGACCAGCATCACCAGCGGTCACGCATTTGTGGCGACCGCGCTGGTGGTAGGTGTTCTGTTGCTGCTGCGCATGATGATCTTGCGCATCGCGTTTCATAATATAGACGACAAATTCATCAGGCTGCGCTATAAACGAGCGCTTTCTTATATTGTCTTCTTTATCGCTCTGTTTCTGCTGTTGCCAGTCTGGCTGCCTTCGATACGCAATCTGGCGACGTTTCTCGGCATTTTCGGTGCCGGCTTTCTGATCGTCACGCGAGACCTGTGGGTCAGCGTCGTGGGTTGGGCGTACATCATGATCAGGCGTCCGTTCGTCATTGGCGACCGTATTCAAATCGGGCCGATTGCAGGCGATGTCATCGATATTCGCCTTATGGAAACCAGCATCGTCGAGGTTTCTCAGGTCGAAGGCGGGCAACCAACTGGGCGAGTGGTTTATTTTCCCAATGCAAAAATATTTACTGAAACTTTCGCGACAACGGGTGCGCACGTAGGGCACATCTTTCAGGAACTGCAGGTTCACCTCGACGCAAAATGCGACTGGCAGAGTGCAGCGCAGATGCTCGAGAAAATCACCGCAAAACACTATGAAATTGCACGCGCGGCCAAAGAACAGCTCGAAACGAGCGAAGAACTCGACATGCTTTCAGGTTACCGCGATGCGCGTGTGCTTATTCAAATGACCGGCGCTCATGTCGTGCTGAAGTTGCATTACATGGCCCCCACCGGACAAGGCGTCAATATGCAAGATCGCATCTGGCGCGATTTCTTAGTCGCAGTGGCGAAGAAACCCCGTATTCGTTTTGCCGACAAGTAGCCAGCCCTATTTCAGATCTTTTTGCGGTCGGTAAACAACGTCAATACCGTTTTCGAGATAGCCGATCCAGATGAAATCGCCTTCGATACGCAGAATCTGAATCTCGTTGGACGAAAGTCCCTCGACCGCACTAAGCCGATCGAGTTTGTTCGTGTTGCGATCAAGAATCCGTAGCCCCTGCCCTGAAGTTCCAATAAATATTTCGTGGTCGCGGCGCGCAAACGCCGAAGGGAAAGGCAAATCTGCATTGAGCCGGGTCAGCTTTCGCTGCTGCAGGTCATAGATGTAAACCCCATCGTTGTGCGCTCCGATGTAAACAAAACGGCCATCGAGCAATACGGCCTTGACATTTTCAGATTTCAGGCCGTCTGCAGGCCCCGCAATGCGAATTGTTTCACCGGTCTTCTTGTTGTGTATTATTGCGCCCGTATCGAGCGTGCCCACGGCAAGGTATTCAAGGTCTGCATCGATCGCATAGACCTGGTTGCTGCCAACCCACGATTCTTTCCCGAGCGTCACGACTTTGCGCTTGATGGTATCGTATTGTATCAATCCACGGTTAAGCGTTGAAACATACACGTAGCGATCATCTTTGATCGCCTTTTGCCCCAGCTTCAATGCCCCTGCTTCGTCGCTGAGCGCCTCAGTTAGACCGGTCTTCTTGCTGTGCCGGTATACACCGTCGAATGAGGTTATGAAAAGCTCGTCAAAATCGGCGTACAAACCCCGCAGCTGCGGCGACGGAAGTTTTATTTTTTCAAGCTTGTCTGAAGACCGCGTATACCGCACCAAACCGGCGCCCCAGGTTGCGATGTACACATCGTCGCCGTCAACTCGTATATCGGCGATCGAATTGTCACCAAGACCGTTCAACTTGTCGATGCGCCGCAGCGAAATACGGCGAAGCAATAATCGTAACGAACCTGCATCCCCAGGTTTGTATTTTGCCGAGAGCCGAATCGCCTTCGACAAATATTCGACAGCCGACTCTGTCTGCAGAGCATCGTTCGCCAGAATTGTGCCGAGATCACGGTACACACGATAGGTATTCTGGTCTTCGCGACCATATTTTTCGGTGATACGCAGCGCCTGTTTGTAATATTTCACGGCTGAAGCGAAGGCGCGGGCATCATAAGCGATAAAGCCGCGAAACGTGTCGATACGGCCGACCAGAGGTTCTATGTCAGTCTGCTTTCGGGTCTCGGCAAGAATTTTTTCGGCGCGTGCGTGAGCATCGAGCCGATACAGGCATTCACCCGTTACCACGCGCAATTCAAGGCGATCTTCAAGCGCGGGATAGCGATCGAGCGCAATATTTGCGCGCGCAACGGCTTCATTGCACTTGCCCTGTTCTGCCAGCGCAGTTGTCATGTAATACCATGACTTCTTGACTTCGATTTCGTACGGCTGCTCGGCCACAAATTCTGAAAAAAGTTGCACCGCCTTTTCAAAGCGCCGCGCTTCATATTCTGTGATGGCGTCTCGGTATTTGGTGAGTTTATCCGCGGCACCAAGAGCCGAGATGGCCAAAAGACCGAAGAAAAATATTAATCGGTACATGTTATCCCTCGTCGCCCAGCGCGAAAGGCCTCACGCGGTCAGCAATCATGCGCGCGGTGTTGCGCCGATAGAAGAACAGAGTCACAAGTGCAATGAGCACGCTGGTGAAAACGATGTAGAATTTCTGCGTTGTTGCAAGATCTGCCGCCGCACTGGCTTCCGCAGTCTTTTCGTCTGTCGATTCGCGAAACTTCAATATCCGCACCTTCTCCTGGAAGAGGTAAAAATCTTTGCTGAACTTCTGCACTGCCATGTCTTTATTTCTGAGCATTACGAGCTTCTGACGTAATTCGTCTTTTTGCCGACTGAAACTGTCGATCTGCTGCTTGAGGTCTTCGCGCTCACGCAACCTGACCCGATAGGCCATGAGCCCCTTGTCGCCGATGAAAAAAACATAGACAAAAGACAATATCAGCAAGACAAAAAGCGGAACGAATAACCAGTGTTCACGACTGCGCTCAAAAAAATGACCGATGCGACGGGTCAGCATGCCCGTCTCTGATGAATATCAGAGCCGCGACGGCAAGAAGATTAGCCTAAGCGCGCGCGGAGTAACGACCTCGTGTCGATCGACTCCGCGCTTGGAGCGACGTCCTGTCGCGCGCGGAGTAACGACCTCGTGTCGATTAAGTCCCCGCACGGAGCGACCTCGTGTCGCGCAGGGACTAACGACCTCGTGTCGGTTACAAAATCTTGAATCTGCCCTTAATGCTGTAGAACTGGCGGTGTACGATTTTTTTGGCTTCGGTATCGTATAAGATCAGACCGACGTGGTTGAAGAATTTACGGTCAACGCGATAGCGCGCGAGAAGCTTGCCCCAAACGTTGATCTTCAGAGCTTTCTCTTCGATGCGGTATGCAGGCTCTACTTTCTTTGTGTATTTCGTGTCTTCGAAACCCTGCAGTAGTATGTCGACACCCGATTCAGGTTTTTCATGAATGTACTGCACATAGTGCAAGAACTCTTTCAGGGTGGTTTTTTTCTTTGCTCCTGCTGGTTGTGCGGGTTCTTCTTTTGGCTTGAATCCGCCGTTTTTAGCCACAGCCTCTTCTTTTTTGCGCGCAAATGCCGCCACGTCATCGTGTTTGATTTCAGGAATACTGTTAAAGAGCACAAGCTTATGCAATCTCTTGTCTTCGTCAAAAACCCGCCATTTTGGATATTCGACGTAACGGCGGTATTCTGCATCAACGAGGTCTTTTTCGTTAAAACCTATGATGAACATCTTCAGAGGAATGCTGTCTTCTGTCTTATTAACGATGTCAAATGCCAGTTCGAGATAATCGCCCTTCCCGTCGGTCGCGTTTTTTTTCCAGAAACTGAGATTCTCGACCGAAACCCGCTCGTCGCGAATTCGCCCGCCTGCCGGTTGGGTATCGGGCGGCGATGCCTTGTCGGTATCCTGCGCAAAGGCCAGGGGGGCAGCAAGTAATAGAGTAAGAAGCAGTTTACGTAGCATGGTATTCCTCATTTGTACTTCGGCATATTTTCGCGAGTTGTTTATCTTTTTTCTGTCTTGCGCTTTTGTGCCACAATCCGTTTAAAATCGGCAAGATTGCGGACGAAAATACGATCTGAATAGAGTTCGACCTTACCGATCTTGGCCCAATGGTTCAGCTGTTCAGACACCTGGTCAACACTCGTACCGGCCCAATTCGCGACGTCGTCCATCGTCACCGGAAATGAGACTTCGCGCATATGTGCGTACGTAGGCTCTTTTTCGGCGAGCATCAGAAACACGTCTGAAATTTTTGATTGTATGTCGTCGAGCAGCAGAATCATGAGTCGGCGCTTGGCGTCATAGATGCGCTTTGAAAATACCACGAGCAGCTTAAAGGCAAGCTGCGGCTGGCTCATCATCATCGAGACGAAGTTGTCCCGGTCAAAATGCAAAACGGTAACAGGTTCAATCGCCGTCGCCGTCGCTGAACGGGGCTGTTCCTCAAGAATTGCCATTTCACCGAAAATATCGCCGACGCCAAGAATATCCATCGTCTTCTCTTTGTCTTTGACGACTTTTGAAATTTTTACCCGGCCTGTCTGAATTAAATAAAAGCTATTGCCCGGTTCGAATTCGCAGAAGATTATTTCTCCCGTGTTGTATTGTTTGCCAAACTTGTTGAAGAGTCCGCCACCAGTCATTTTTGCCCCTTCAGCTGGTTAGCCTTCTGCAGTGCGATGTTTGCTTCTTTGTCCTGCGGCGGCATGCGCGACGCCTTTTCATAGAGCGAAGCCGCGCGCACGTTATCACGTGCGCGTTCGTAAATTTCTGCCAGCTGCAGCATCGCCTTTCGTGTCAGCACGCCGTGAGCGTACGTGCGCAAGAGTTCTGAAAATTTTTCGACGGCGCTTTTCGCATCCGATTTTTTAACATATGTGCGACCTAGTTCGAACAGGCATTTCTCATGCAGCGCGGCGTCAGCGCCAGCAGAGCCATCGAGCGCCTGTTGGTAGGCTGAGAGCGCTTCGTCGAACTGGTGATTGGCAAAAGCGCTTAATCCATCGCTGTAATGCTGCGCCGGGGTTCGTGAAGACGACCCCATATCAAAATCATCTGGCATCGGCAGATCAAAATCGCCTGCAGGTGGTGGCAGGTCGGTCAGGTCACCCATGTCGACATCGAGCGGTGGCGGCGTATCAGACAGCATTTCGACGTCGATGTGCTGGTCATGATCGTCAAGCGACGGCTCGTCCATTCTATTCATCATCTGCCCTGTGCGGGCTGCAACCTCGTTACGCTGCATCTCTTCGTTGATGTCGGCAAGATCGAGCGGAAAAGCAGCGCCCTCTTTCACTGACTGTGCAAGTCTTCGCACGCGCTCTGTTAGAGGCCCTGCCGGATAATTCTTGAGGTATGCGTTGAATGCGTAAAGCGCATAGTCGGTTTTGCCGGCTTTGTAATAGTATTCGGCAACGCGCACGAGTTCCATCGAAGCTTCTGAGGCCCCGTGTTCGCCCAGAAACTCGCGTACAGCTTTGTGCACGCGCCTGAGCTGCGATGAAAACACCTTCAGCATCTGCAAAACGATGCGCGTATTTTTCTGCCCAAACAGTTCAAATTCAGAGAGTTTAAAAACGAGCACCTGCGAATCGGCGAGCACCTGCGCAGTCTCTTCACGCGGATATCGGCCGAGAGCCGACTTGACGCCGAAGAACTCGCCCTTACGCACATCTTCTTTGATGTCGTCTTTCTGGTCGAGCGAGGTGGAGATCAGAGAGATACGTCCCTTTTGCATCACGTAGACGTCTTCGCCGATGTCACCGGCAAAATAGACAATCGACCCGGCTGAATAGTTTCGTGTAATCGGCATTAAGCGGCCTCTATCGGCAGAAAATCAAGTTCTTTCTTGAATTTGACTGCACGCCGTATACGATTTTGCAGCCCGAGAATGTCACCCGCAACGATCTTGCGCGCACCCTTGACCACAATCGTCTGGTAGGCAATTTTCATGGCATCAAACACTGGCGCAAAAGCAATATCGCCATATTTGGGCTGCCCGTCGGTAATCACGAGCATGATGTCTGCGTAGTCTGCATGCGTCAGGGCGGCCCAGGGGTTTGTAGAGGCCCCGTCGATGAGCAGCAGATCTGCAGCCTTGCCCTCTGCGATCACTCCGGCATCACTGAGGCACATCGCGCGCGCTGCGTTCGTTGTCATCATGTCGACGAGCACGCGGTCATCGAGGTCGGCGCCGTACGCAAAGCGGTAAAACTCTCTTGCTGTGCGAAATTCTTCGAAGATGCTGAAACTTCCCGACATCGGCGAGTCGGTGCCGAGTGTGACATTGATGCCGCGGTCCATAAGTTCTTTTACGCGCGCGGTCTGTTCGAACATGTAAAGATTCGAAACGGGACACCAGACGACATTGCACTGGTGCTCTGCCAGCAGGTCCATGTCTTTGTCTGAAAACGCGATGCCGTGAATGAGCACCGTCTGCTTGCTGAGCGCACCTTTTGCCGCGAGTGTTTCAACGCTGCGAATAGTCTCTTCATCATAACCTTCTGAGCAATGCGTGATGAACGGAATATTTTTTTGCACGGCTTTTGCGTGCTCGGCTTCGATACCGTCGCCCCACTTGAGAGCAAACGATGTCACAGAGTGCGCCATCGCAAAATCTGAAATGATACGAATCGGCATTTCTTTGGCAAAAGTTTCGCGCACAAAGTGCGGAATGTGATCTTGCACGCGCGTGATGCCGCAGAGCAAATGGCGATACCCGCCCAACAGGTAGAGATCTGAAGAGTCTATCTGCTGGCGCTCTGCATAGACCGGCGAACTCTTGAGGTCGTTATCCCACTCGAGCCAATTCATGTACGGACGGCGGTCACCAACTCGAGGCACATACGTGCCGAGCAAATGGTCATGGCAATTGATCAGTCCTGGAAACACCAGCATGCCGTTCACGTCAATCTGCATCGCGTCGGCCGACTTGCGCGACGATTTCGAAACCTGCTGTATGCGTGCTTTGTCTATCTGCACTGAGCCACGTTCCAGCACGTCGTGCGGAGTGATGATTGTACCGTTTACGAGTTCCCAGGCCATTATTTTGTTTCGTCGCTTGAAGCCAATGCATGAAGAGCACGCGAAGCGTGCTCTTCATGCATTGGCTTACCAATAGTTTCTGAGGGGTTAATTGGATTTCCCCTGTAGGATACAACCAAAAAAAGCCTTTTGCGTCGTGGAGTTCCGATGACACTGCCGCGCGACAGGTGCTGCCCGCGAGTTACGGCGACCCGGGCGACATTCGAATAGAGCGTGTGCCAGCCTTTGCCGTGATCGACAATCACGAACCGACCGTAACCGCGCATCTTACCGGTGCTGTGCACGACGCCCTCTGCCAGGTTGCGCACCGAATTCTCTCTGAGCTGCAGCGTGACACCATACGTGCTGTTGTCGTTACTGCGGGAATAAGGCTGCACCACGCGCCCAACCCTGCGGTAATCTTCGAAATCCGGCCGATCTGCCCCATGAATTGCATGCAGCCGCCCCGCCCCATATGAAACGCAGATCGCCACAAGCCCGCAAATTGCTGAAAGGGGAGGTCGCATCACCTATATTATCGGCATCAGCCCGGGTCTAAATGAAGAGCCGGGCGCCGGGAAAGCAATGCATTTGAACCCGTAGGGCATTACCTTTTTTGATTCTCGCCCCGCCTCGTTCGTTATCTTTGACCCGGCTGACGCCGTGTCAAAAGAGACATTGGCAAAGGAAACGGATACAACATGGCGAAGTACGATCAAACCAATTCAGTAATCGGCGAAGGCTCGATCTTCGAAGGCCGCTTCTATATCTCGGGCAGCCTTCGCGTTGATGGCAAATTCGAGGGCGACATTCGCACCGACGAGGCACTCGTCGTGGGCGAAACAGGGAAAGTCAAAACGAACATCAGCGCTCGTGAGGTTATTCTCGCCGGCACGCTCATCGGTGACATCGATGCGAAAGACGAGGTGCGATTGACTGAAACGGGCCGCATGCTCGGTGACATCACGACACCGGTACTCAATATTTCCCGAGGAGTCGTGCTGAAAGGCACGGTCAACATACACGGTGGGCACAAGAAAGACCCGCGCAAGATCGTCGAAGAAAGCTACGGTTTGATGCGCGAACTCGACAAAAAGGGTATCCAGTAAAATAAGAGTTGGCTTTGGCTGTAAAAAAAGGTCTCACAAAAACCTCCTCTTCGGGTCGAAAATCAAAACATAGGCCCACTATGCCCGCAAACACACCACGCAAAAATTCAGGCAAAGATTTTTTTGTACTGAATACCGAACGGGCAGCCGCAAAACCTGTGCCCCCAACCACGGCTGCAGCCACACCTGCCAAGCCCGCAATAGCCGGGCTACGCGTTAATCTCGGCTTTGCAGAAGTTGCCTACCAGGGCAAAGGGCACTTCTTATACTTCTATAAACGCCAAGGCACCCTCAAGAGTGGCGCAGTGCACATCGACCGTAAGGCTCTAGTCTGGCTTTTTCTCGCAATTACATGCATTTCCGTGTCGCTGAGTTTCGGTCTGTGGAAAAAACGCCAGAACGCAGTGAAGCTCGCTTTCGCAGAAGCGAAAACGGGCATCGGTGGTGTGGGCCGGCTTGAATCGGGCAAGGTCATCTCTGACGCGTCTGATATCACCGGTGAAATCGCGCAGTTCGAGGGCGACGAAAAAGTCAAAGACCAATTGATGGGTGTGCTCGAAGAGCGCGAGCAGAATGTCAAAGACGGCGAAAAAAGCGCAGATAAAGTTCAGAAACTGCAATACAAAGTAAAACCAGGCGACACTCTGAAATCCGTCGCCAAAAAATACAAGGTCAAACCTGAATCGATCAGCGGTTCAAGCCGACTCAACGAGTTTCAAGAGATCTCTGTCGGCCAAACGCTTTCGATTCCATCGCGTGATGGTTTTTATTACATCGTAAAGAAGAATGAGCGCCTCGCAAATATTCTGCAGGCGCACAAGGTCTCGCTCGATAAGTTCATGACCGAAAATGAGCACGTGAATATTGACCTGCTCGACATCGGTGAAGAGATTTTCTTACCGGGCGCGAAACCAATTCGTCACGCCGAAGGCTGGCTGATACCGGTATCGAGCCGGGTTATTACCAGCGGTTATGGCTTTCGGCGCTACCCAAGATCGGCGTTTCACAAAGGCCTTGATTTGAAGGCGTTTTATGTTCCCGTGCGTGCTGCAAAATCGGGAACGATCACGTATTCAGGTTGGCTCGGTGGGTATGGCAATGCAATCATCGTGCAGCATGACGAGACGTACAAGACACTGTACGCTCACCTCAGCCGCCGCCACGTCGCGGTCGGACAACGCGTTCGTCGCGGACAGGTTCTAGGCCGCACAGGTGACACCGGTTATTCATTCGGTCCGCACCTGCATTTTGAGATTTCGAAGAACGGCGAGAACGTGAACCCGGTCAAATTCTTGAAGGGCCTGCGCGGCCGCTCGAAGAAGCACTGATCGGTCGTCACCGCGTAAGCCCGACGAAGCCACCGCATGATTCTGCACAAATCTGCTGCAAACCCATCAGATCGAAATTTGTCTGCCCCCGGGCGGCCGCTGCTGATCGCTGAATTCGGGCTCAACCATAACCGCGACCTCGATCTTGCCCGCCGCATGGCTGACGCGGCAAAGGCGAGCGGAGTCGATGCCGTCAAACTGCAATCGTACACGACGCATTACTTCATCAACCGGCAGTTCGAGAACGTGCACGCGCTCTATGACATCTTTGCAGGTCTCGAACTCGACGCCAGCTTTCACCGAGCGCTCAGGGACCATGTCTTTTCACTGGGAATGATGTTTTTTTCGACGCCTCTGACTGAAGACCAGGTACCGATGCTTGATGAGCTGCAGGTGCCCGCCTTCAAGATTGCCTCGGGTGACGCAAATAACTGGCCGTTACTCGCCTCAACCGTTCGGTGCAAAAAGCCGCTGATTGTGTCTACCGGAGCCGCCTCAGAGACAGAGATTAAAGCAGCGATTCAATATCTGAATGCCACGCTGCCTGGAAACTTCGCCCTGCTGCACTGTGTCTCACTCTACCCTACCGCGAACGCGCAGGCCAACATCGGCCGCATGGCCCGTATCGGCGCGCTCGCCCCTGCCGGAACCCCACTGGGTTTTTCTGATCATACCACCGGAACAGAAGCAGCATTCGCCGCTGTCGCCTGCGGAGCTCAGATCATAGAGAAGCACTTCACTCTCGATAAAACTCTGCCCGGCCCCGACCAGAGAATGTCTTCAGACCCTGCTGAAATCAAGCACCTGAGAGAACAAATCGATCTGGCGTACGCAATTCGCGGCCACGCAGAGAACGCAGATTGCCACATAGAAGAGACGGCCTCAGACTATTACGGCAAAAGATCTATGTACGAATTTGAGGGTAAAACC
Source organism: uncultured Leptospiraceae bacterium (assembly GCA_942492915.1). Lineage (GTDB taxonomy): Bacteria > Spirochaetota > Leptospiria > Turneriellales > Turneriellaceae > Turneriella. The sequence goes on along the minus strand of OW818662.1, from coordinate 101,432 downwards.
CGCGCGATGCGGCCTCGGCACCCTGATTTTCCAAGGCCACAAACTATTCAGAGTGCGCAGCACTCTGAATAGTTTATGGCTCTACAAAACTGTTTTCGACGAGCGCACAGAGCGCGGTTACGGCGGCCTCTTCGTTCTCGCCTTCGGCAATGACCGTAATGCGGCTGTCGCGGGTCAATGCCAGCATCATGAGGCCCATGATGCTTTTGCCGTTGATGCGTTGGTTGTCTTTTTCAACGAAAATTTCGCAGGGAAAGCGGTTCGCCATTTTGACAAACACGGCTGCGGGCCTCGCGTGTACCCCCGATTCGTTTCTGATCATCGCTGTACGTGAAACCATTTTTCCTCCTAATTTTCTGCGGCTTCGCGAATCATGCGCGAGAGTCTTTCTTGAAATTTGCGGGCTGCGTTGTGGCCGCGCGACTTCAGGTTGAAGTTCTTCGCGGCAGTTTCAATCAACACAGGAACGTTTCGCCCCGGCCTGACCGGAATCGTCATGACGGAAATTTCGACACCGAGAATCTCTTCGGTGTGGTCTTCGAGACCCAGCCGATCGTATTCTTTTTTGTCGTCCCAGTCTTCGAGGTGAATAATCAGGTCGATTCGCTTGTTCATGCGCACGGCGCCGGCGCCGAACAGGTCGCTGATATTGATGATGCCCAGCCCCCGAATTTCGAGGTGATGCTCAATCGTCTGCGAGACGTTTCCGTAGAGGCGTGCGCCGTCACGGCAAATGATCCGCACTGCATCGTCGGCCACGAGGCTATGCCCCCGCTGCACCAGTTCGAGGGCGGTTTCGCTCTTTCCCACACCGCTTTTTCCCTGGATGAGAATACCGACACCTGATACTTCGACGAGGGTACCGTGCAAGAGCGTCTGCGGCGCAAGCGCAGCGTCAAGAAAATCTGTGAACACGTTGATAAATTTGCTCGTGCGGTGCTGCGTGACGAAAACCGGCGTTCGGTTTCTGCGCGCGTAATCAAGAAAAAGATCAGAAGGATAGTTCTCGTGCGTGAATACTATTCCTGTAATCGGATAGTTGAAGTAACGTTCAAGAGGTTCGTGCAGTTTTTCGGGGGCAATGCTGCTGACGAAAGCATGCTCGCCCTGCCCGAAAACCTGCATGCGATCGTGCGCAAAATGTTCAAAGAAGCCGTTGAGCGCGAGGCCGGGCCGATTGACGTCGATCTCTTTGAGCTCGCGGTCAAGATCAGCGTCTTCGTTTATGAGTTTCAGACGCAGACGGTCTGCGTCTTTAAGCAGCTCGCGAACTTTAACGGCTTTCAGGCAGCAGGCCTCTTGATCATGATGCCGCCACCCTGTGCATGAAACATGACGTTCAGCCTTCCGGTATCTTCATTCACGAAAGCGAGATAGTCGAGGCTTGCTTCGCTCAGCATGTCGAGCGCTTCGGCGACGGTAAATTTTGATACCGGGTACACCGATTCGGCAAGTTTCTCGAGCTTGTTGTCACCAAGGCGAACGACCGTCTCGACAAACCCGCCACCGCCCGGCATCACGATGCTGTAGTTGCCGTCGTTGCGCGCTGTCACGAGGCCATAACGCTGCTCATTGACATGATGGTACATGAGAAAGCGAAACTGTTTCGAACGCAGTTGCAGAACTGCCTCAAGATCGTCCATAGGTTTGATCTCGGCGTCGCGCACTTCGATTTCTGTTTCTTCTTCGCGCGCGCGGTCTGCCGTTTGCGGCAGAAAAATATCGCGTACCTGCGCCGTCTTTTCTTCAAACTTCTTACGGTATTTATCAATTTGGTTGTTGAGTACGTCGAGCGTGTTATCGATCGCGGCGTAGAGGTCTTTGTCGCTTTTCTTGAGGTGAAACACGGTCGCGTCACCGTGCACCGTGATTTCAAAAAACTGGTTTTGACGCTCAAGCGAAAAGCGTACGTCGATGCCCTCAATATGGTGCAGTCGCTCTTTGAGCTTCTCTATCTTTTTGGCAGTGTAGGCCTTGATCGCGTCGGTAGGCGGCAGGTTTTTGAAATAGTATGAGATTTCCATAAGGCGATAATAAACGCTGAAAGAGAAGATCGAGCGTTTTTTATATTTTCGCCGGGATGAGCGCCTTTTTGGGTTTTGCTTTGCTCAGGTAAGCCGCCACCTGGTGCAATTTTTCGTTCTGCGGGGCATATTTCATCGCCGCGCTCAGGGTGCGCGAAGCCTTCTGCGGCTCATTGGCGCGCACATAGCAGCGAATTAAGAGCAGCGAAGCCTTGAGGTTCTGCGGCTCATCGGCGATCAAAAGTTTGAGAAAGCGCTTGGCAGACGAAATATCGTCGGCCTTGTACGACGCATGGCCTGCAAGCAACAGAATATGCGGATCGACATGATCGTCAAAGGCGCACGCATGCGCGAGATATTCGGCCGCAGTTCTGTAGTCCCGTTCAACGAGAGCAAGTTTTCCGACAATAATCAATGCGTCCTGGTGTTCTGGCCGAACGGCGAGCGCCGCCATCGCGGTTGAGCGTGCCGCCGTGTGGTCAGCTGCTTTGATCTTTTGCCGGCTTTGGTGCACGAGCGTGTCAGCTTCGAGATGGCGCAGATTATAGTGCAGCGTGAGAATCGTGAGATCGTCACCGTTGGGTTCATCCCCTTTGTAGAGCTTAAAGCTCTGCATAAAAGAGTCTATCGCTCCAGAGGGCTCGGCGAGCGCTGCGCCCATCCACGAAATAACTTTTTCAGAGCCAGGTTCTTCGTGCCGGCTGTTCTTCTGCTCGGCAAAACCGTCGGTCAGCATCACAAAAGTTTCACCGGGACGCAGCTTGCCGCTCAACTCTTCATAATTATTGATGTCAAAAGAGGCAATTCCGAGCGGCAAACCAGGCGTGTCATACTGCGTCAGCAGCTGGTTGCTGTAAGCTGAAAAATGTAGAAGTTTAGGATGTCCCGCGTTCACGAAAGTAAAGCTGTAATCGCTGTGAATACGCAAGAGTTGTGCGGTAAAATAGATACCTGAAGGCAGAATGGGTTTCATGTGATCGCTCAGCTGCGCCAACAGCTCAAGCAAACTGAGCCCCTGTGCAGAGAGCAGGCGAAAATGGTAATGCAGCGCCATGGTAATAAGCGCGGCGGGTACACCGTGCCCTGAAACGTCAGCCATGATGATGGTGAGCGATTCATGCGACCTGAAGTAATCAAAGTAATCGCCGCTGACTTCAACCATCGGCTCGTACGCCGACCTGATATCAATCGCTTTGAACGCGGGAATCGACGAGTGGATAATCTGTGACTGTACTGTTCGACCGATACGCAAATCAAATTGCAGCTGGCTCGTGAGACGCTGCTGAACTTTCTGCGCTTCGAGAATTCCGGTAATGAGGTTCGCACTCAAGATCGCAAGCGCAATCTGCGCGGCCATCGCCTCGAGAATCTGCAGGTCGTCATTCTTATAGAAGTGCGAGGTCCCTTTTTCAACGGCGAGCGTGCCGAGCTTCTCTTCACGCACGCTGATTGGCGCGCAGATGACGCACAGCGTATTTTCACCGGGATCAAGGTACTTGCTGTTCTGCGACAGGTCATAGATGAGGCTTGATTTCTGCTCGCTGAAAACGGAGCCCGAAAACCCTTCACCACTCGCAAGCGGACGGCGCTCTGGCACCGTCTGCGCGAGAAATGCAACGGGCCGAAGCATCTCATTATCCCAAATGCGCAGCGTCACATTATCGGCCTCGAATATTTCAGAGCAGAGACTGATGACGCGCGTAAACAGCGTGTCTTTGTCGTTAATGGTTGACAATTCTTTACTGACATACATCAGAATGTCAATCTTGTCTTTCGGGGTCAAACCACCGATGACGGTCTTCGCACCGCGGTATTTAACAACCCTTCGTTTGCCGTACTTGAGTTCGAGCATTCAACCTTTGGCAGCAAAGGGCGTGCCAACAAGGCGGAAATTACGGCAGGGGGTAATCTTGAAATCCGCGCGCGCTCAGCGCGAGGCAATGCCGTATTTTCTCAGTTCGCTGCCGATCTTGCCGGTCAGCATGGTGTACCACATGCGCCAGTCAGAGATGAATGACTTGAGCGGATATTTAAAAGTTGCCGGCCGGTTCTTTTCGATGAAAAAGTGCCCGAACCACGCGAAAGCGTAACCGCTCACCAGAGCGCCAATCAGCAAGATATACGTGCCGGTACCGAGAGCCACAGCTGCAAGCACAAGCCCGAGCGTTGATCCGACAAAATGCAACATTCGATTCGTCGCGCGGGAATGCTCGTGAAGATAGAATGGCCAGAAGGCTTTCAGCGTTTCATAGTTCTCGCGCTGCCACGCATACGTGTAACCGCCTGCGGGAAATTTAGCGCTCGCCGGTGCAGACACCCTGCTCTCTGAGCGCGACGCGGTTCTTGCTGCGCGCTTTTTGGGCGAAGCTTTCGCCGGCTTGCGGGGCTTAGATTTGCTTTTTGCCTGAGTTTTGGTTTTGGGTTTTACACGCCGTGCGGCTGGTTTTCGCGTCGCCTTCTTTTTAGATTTTGCCATTATTTCACTCCGTCTCGCGCTTTGCGCGCAATCTGCAGTAATTCTTTTGAGTAGAGCTGGCCTGCAAGTTTATCCTGAACTTTGAGCGCCGTCGCTTTGAGGCGTGCAAGCTCTTCTCCGCTCGGTTCAACTTTCTGAATCCCTTTGCTGAGTAAAATCTGAAATGCCTTATCGTTTTCGCGGCGCAGCTCGAGAGTCAGTTCATGCGCGTATTTTTCGAGCGTCGAGTGCACGATTTTTTTCTGCTCGTCTGTCAGGCGGTCATACGCTGACTTTGAAAGCAGCGTCGCGCCTGCGGCATTTGCCAGCCGGCTGTTCGTCAGATACTTTGCCTCACGAAACCATTGTAATCCGATGGCTCCATAAGGCGGAGCGTAAAAAGCATCGATGCCCCCCGTCTTGAGTTGTGGCAAAACGGCTTCGAAACCGAGATAGACCGGCACGAGCCCGTACTCCGCAAGCATCGCCTTGACCAGCGGATCGCCTTTCGGTGCCCAAATCTTAACACCCTGCATATCTTCGTAGCGTGTGATCGGCTTATTCTTGCTCATCAGGTAGACGAAGCCGTTTTCACCCCAGCCCGACAGCACAAGGCCCTGAGCGAGAAATTTCTTTGAGAGTTCGGGGTAGATCTTGGCAATCACGGCATCAACCTGGCGGCTGTTTTCAAAAAAGAACGGCAGCTCGAAAATGCGCGATTCAGAGACGACGGTACCGAGAGTCTGGCCGGTGAAAGATGCGATGTCGATAGTACCGGTCTTCAGTTTTCTCATCACCGAAGGCTCGTCACCGGCGATGCCACCATAGAAAACCCGTATCTGCACCTGTCCTTTAGTTTTTGTCGCGATTTCGTCGACGCATTTCTTGATAGTACGCGCCCAGACGGTATTTTCAGGCGCAAGCGTCGCGTATTTCAGCGTCACCTCGGCGAACGCAGCACCTGCGCCGAGAAACAAGAATATCAGAAATGCGGGAGTTGAAAATTTGCGTCTGAGCAACATACGTGTACGTGCACAAGCATAATTGCCACCGTCGAGCGATTTTTGCGCCTAAACGCTGGAGCGCATGGCGAGTAGAATTTCAGCGTCTTTCGAGGCCATGGGTGCGGCGAAAAGGTATCCTTGGCCATATGCACAGCCAAGTTCCAGAAGAATATCGCGCTCGGCCTGCGTCTCGATACCTTCGGCCACCGCGCCCAAATGAAGGTTCTCGCTCAGCGACAGAATCGTGCGCACAATCTCAAAGTTTTTTGTACCCCTGGCAAGAGCATGGACGAACGACCTGTCGATCTTGATCGTCTCGGCGGGTATCGACGCGAGGTGGCTGAGAGACGAGAAACCTGTGCCAAAATCATCAATCAGAATCCGCACGCCGAGACATTTTATCTCATCGAGCTGCGACATACCACCAAATACGTCGGCCATCATGACGGTTTCAGTTATCTCGATGCGCAGGCAATCGGGCGGCAGGTTGAATTCTTCAAGCAGATTACCGATCATTTCGGTGAGGTTACCAAAGGCAAACTGTTCATCTGAAATATTTATGCTGATGTAAAACGCACTACCATGTACTGCATGCCACTTTTTGGCAGTCTCGACAGCGCCCCGCATCACACACTCGCCCAAAAGGCGCATAGCCTCGGTCTTTTCGAGAATCGGCAAAAATGTTCCTGGTGCGAGCAATCCGAGTTCAGGGTGCTGCCAGCGCACGAGGGCCTCAAACCCCTGCAAAGTGCCCTGTTTCAATTCATAGATCGGTTGGTAGTAGTTAATCAGTTCACCGCGGGATATCGCTTTTTGAAAATCGGTGCTGAGCCGCAGGTTGCGAACCGCCAGTTCGTGCATCTGCTGCTCAAACACCCGCACCGAAGTGCGTTTGTCTGCCTTTGCCCGGTACATCGCGTTATCTGCGTCGCGCAGCATCTGGTCGGCCGTTCTGTAGCGCAGTGAGACCATCACAGCGCCGACGCTCGCGCCGATGTACATGTCTTTTCCGCTGAGCGTGTATGGGGTTTTCAGCTTTTCGGCTATCTTGTGCGCAACTTTGAGCAACGCTGCGCTGTCAGGGACAGAGCGCACGAGAACGACAAACTCGTCGCCCCCCCAGCGCGAGACGAGGCAGCGATGGTCGACCGACGCCAGAATTTCGAAAGCTACTGCCTTGATGACGAGATCGCCTATGTGGTGACCCAGGCTGTCATTGACCAGCTTGAAGCGGTCAAGATCGATGAAAAGAATTCCGAAGGTGCGCTGCGCCGGCTGCGCGTGGTACTCTTGAATGGCGTCGCGTATCGCAGTCGTGATATAATGCCGGTTGTAGATGCCGGTCAGTGAATCATGCTCGGCGAGATACTGCAGTTCAAACGTTTTCGCCGCGACGGCGCGCCTCAGCATTTTGACCCAAAGCAGAGCGCCGATAATAAAGGTCACGAGCGCAACGAGGGCAATCAAAAGCACGCGCTGCATGTGGCGCATCTCGCTGACCTGAATTCGACTGCCTTCACCGAACCATTTCTGGTAAATAACCTCATACCCCCCGTTCGCCTTCAGCTTAGAGAGGCCGTCGTTCAGCAATTGTAGTAATTCGCGGTTGCCCTTGCGCACGGCGAATGCGACATTAGAGGCAAGTATCGGCTGGCCTGACGTTGTGATATTCGTAATTTTCAGTTTCTGCAACGCGTAGCGACCACCAACCTGCGTGGTGATAACACAATCGTGTTTGCCCGAAGACAAGAGCCGCATTGCCTCGAACTGATCTTTTACCTGAATCGAAGTGAACCTGCTTCCCTGCGTGCGCAAATGTTCAGTCGACAGCGCCCCAGCCTGTTGTATCACCTCTTTGCCGTTCAGTTCAAGCAGCGAAGAGATCGGCTTCGAACCGACACGGATAAATATTTCTGAAGCGAGAACAGAATGGGGATTGCTGAAATCCGCATATTCGCGCCTTACGGGTTGATCGAACATGCTGACGACGTCGATGCTGCCGTCGACGAGGCGCTCTTTTATTTTCGCCCATGGCCCGGCAACGAACGTGACACGCCGGCCGCTGATTTCGCCGATTTCGCGTATCAACTCGATCTGAAAGCCTTCGAGACGGCCGTCTTCGCTAAACCATTCATAGGGCCGAAACGCTTCGTCGGCGCCATAGATAATCGGGGTCGGCTGCTCGATTGCAGAGAGCGGCGCAGCAAAAAACAGTAATGCAGGCAATCGCAAAAGGTGGGCAAAAATGCGCATGCGGATTCAAAACGTCGCCGATATCTTATGCTGTAAAGTGCATTCGGCGCCATCTCTACACGGCTGACGACAAAAAAAAAGCGGGCTCACGCCCGCTTTTCAGGTTTCGCCAATCAGCTATCAGAAGTTGAAAGCAGCGCCGACACGCAGCACGTAGCCGCTCATGTCGAATTTGAAACCATTTTTCTCAACCTGGCCACCGCGATAACCGCCCTCGATGAGCAGGTTCGTCGCTGAGGCAGAACCTTCGGTGAGCATGCCCATGTTGAATGCGAGGCCCACCATGCCCTGGTACATAAAACCTGCGGCTGAATCACTGACGGTAGACGCGGCAACAGGCGCACCTACGGTAGGGGTGTAAGCAGGAGTCTTGGCTTCGAAAAATGACCAGGCGTAGCCCGCACCGAGAGTCACGTAAGGCTGCACTGCCGGGGTATCTTCAGAACCCATTGGCACGATGAAGCGCAGGTTGAGCATCAGCGGCAGAGTGTAATGGTTGCGCGTAGTCGTGAGCGTCGAAGTCAAACCACCGACCGTCGCCGTAGTACACGGTGATGTTGCGCACTGGTCGAAGTTGATCCAGTTGAAGTTTACTTCTGGGACGAAGGCAAAGAAACGCTCGACTTTGTATGCATAAGCGATACCAGCATCAAAACCGGCTTTGTCATTGGCTGCCTTAACAGAACCAACACCGCCTTTGATTTCGAGGCCGTTGGCAAAAAGCGGTGCTACCGAGAGCGCTGCCGCCATAATAAAAACTGAATTCAGTTTATTCTTCATAATTCTCCTTTTGGTCAGAAGGCGATGGCACTCACGTGCGTCTGCATTCTAACCGGTAAACATTAGACGTTTGACCCCACAAATGAGGTCGATAAATTTAGGGTCAATGTCGCGCCGCGGATGTAAACTCAAAAAATACGGCGCAGAAACCTGCGCCGGTTTCGCTTCGGTTTGCGGTGCCGCCCGCAAACTGCAGCTCTAATAACTGTGCGCTGCAAAATTGCGAATAGCCTGGGCGATGCGGCCGAGGGGTAGTATGTTTTTGACATCCACCGCTTCGAGTTTCACTGCCTCACGCGGCATGCCCCACACGACCGAAGTTGCCTCGTCTTGCGCGATCGTCGTGTAACCGTGTTGCCGCATCGCGAGCAGACCCTGAGCGCCATCGTTGCCCATACCGGTGAGCATGATGCCCAGAGCCGCAGCCGGCGAAGCTTCGCAGACTGAGGCGAAAAGTACCTCGACCGACGGCCGGTGCCGGTTCACTGCCGGGGCATCGAGCAGCTTCGCAAAAAACTCAACGCCAATGCGTACCACCGTGAGGTGCCTGTCCCCGGGTGCAATGAGAACCCTGCCGGGAATGAGCGCATCGCGCTCTTCTGCTTCTTTCACCTGCATGGCCATCAGGTCGTCGAGGCGGCGCGCAAAGGCCCGCGTAAAAACTTCGGGCATGTGCTGCGTGATGACGATCGGCGGACAGTCAGCGCCGAGTTCGCTGAGAATCTTTTCAATGGCATGCGGCCCGCCGGCTGATGCCCCGATCGCTACCAGTCGGCCGCGCGCGCTCATGATCTGCGCCTGGCAGTCGTCGATGGAAAATGCGGAACCAGATCGGCATGTTTGACCCAACAATCACCGTTCCAGAGTTCAAAGATGACGTTACGGTGGCCTTTGCCGCCGACGTGCTGCGCGGTAATCTTCATGTTTTCGCGCGACAAAATTGTCTGCAGCATCTGCAGGTTGCGTTCGCCGACAGTGACGCCCGATGCATCCTGCAGCTCAAACATATTGCCCCCGCCGAACACCTTGATGGCATAGTCTTGCTTGCGCGTGCCGGCGCGTTGCATTTCGCGAAAGAATATTTCAAAACATTCGTCGACATATTTACCGCTTAGCTCGCCACCGGCCACACCCCCTCGCGTGGGCAAAAGGCAATGGCTCATGCCACCAATCTTGAGCACCGGGTGCCAGATGCAGATTGCGACGCACGAACCGAGCAAGGTCTTAACGCGGTTATTCTCATTGCCCCAGAAGTATTCGCCGGGTTGCAGGTATATTTCATTCGGCGGATTGTTCATTTAGAATGACTCTGCCCCTGCCGCGCCGCGTAGACCGTGGGTTCGACAGCCACCAACTTTTCGCTGATGCCATGCAGGCTCTCAGCGTGCCCGATCACAAGGTTACCGCCGGGTTTCAGGAATGCAAGCAGCGCTTCTGAAACTTTCTGCCTTGTGGTACGGTCGAAATAGATCATCACGTTACGCAGAAAAATTGCGTCGAACGTTCCCAGGTTCAGCGGCATGGGCCCGATCAGGTTCAGGTGCATAAAGCGAATATTTTTCAGAATTTCGGGTTTCAGGCAGAAAGTGCCCTCTGATTCGCGCACGCCTTTGAGGCAAAATTGCTTGAGGTAGTCATCGCTGATCTGCGCCGCCTGCTCAATCGGGTAGGTGGCCTGCATTGCCACTGCAAGAATCTTTTCGCTGATGTCAGAACCGAGAACCTGCCAACCCGAATTGCCGAGCGCTTCAGCCAAAACCATTGCGAGAGAATAGACCTCTTGCCCCGAAGAGCACGCTGCGCTCCAAACGCGAAAAGGTTCACCCGCAGGGTGCTCAGCGAGCTTTCGCTTTAACCAGGCGAAATGTTTTGGTTCGCGGAAGAAATACGTTTCGTTGGTGGTCAGCAGATTAATCATTATCTGCTTTTCATCCGCATGGCCCTCGTCGCGCACCAGGTGCAGATATTCAGAAAAGCTAGTAAAGCCGTAGTGGCGCACGCGCTTCATGAGCCGGCCCGTCACGAGCGCCTGCTTGGTATCGCCCATGTGGATTCCCGCCCAATCATAGATGAGCTGCTGAAAAAGCGCAAATTCGGCGTCGGTAAGAGGTATCAGCGGTTGTGTCAGCGGAGTCAGCATTGCGCTGGCTTAGTTCTCTGTTTCACCTCAGAGTGACAAGATGAAGATATTGTGGCTGCGCGCGAAAGCGCGCAGCCACAATATTTAAAGTGATTTGTGCGTGCCGTCGCAGAACGGTGCGTTGCCGGTCTGTTTGCACTGGCAGAGCCACTGGGCGCCTGACTTTTCAGCAGCAAATTTCAGGGGTGAAAATTTGCTTTCGCCTTCGGGCAAAGCTTTGTTCACTGCGTTGTGCGAGCCATCACAGAACGGCTGCGTCTTTGAATGACCGCAGGTGCACCAGTAATAGTTTTTACCTGCTTCAAGCTCAACCTGTATCGGCTGCTTCGCGGCGATGAGCGCTGCCATCTTATGCCTTCATGAGGCGCGCGATTGCCCAGGCGCCGCCGACCATTCCCAGATCTTTGAGCGTTGCGAGCATCGGCATCATGCGGCTCATTTCATCTTTTGCGTTGATAACACCTGGCAGGTGAATTGCCAATACGTAGATGAGAATCAGTACACCCGTCAGAAATGCTGCCAATGAGCCCAGACCCTTCAGGTTGGTGATGATCGCCACGGCTGCCGCGAGCATTGCAACGCCGGTGAAATAAACCCAGAAAACTCCGCCGGGTACCGGCACCATGCCAGCCATTGTGTCAGCTTTTGTCAGATGGCTAATGCCAAACATGATCAATGGAATGGTAAAGATGTATTTACCACTCTTACTTACGCTATCGATAATTGTGTTCATTGTAATCTCCTTTTTACTCATTATTTAATGAATACGCCAGACTCTTGCCGGTTTTGCGCAAGAGCTCACCCAACTGCTTCTGTTCTTCGGCAGACAGGTCTTTGAAAAGTTCGTGCATTGCTGCGGCAAACTGAGGGAAAATTTTCGCAATTCGCACTTCACCCTCGCGCGTCAGTGCGATACGAAAACACCGGCGGTCTTCGGGCTCAGAGAGACGCTCGATCAGCTTCTCTTGCTGAAGTTTGTCGAGTATGCGTGTGATGTTGCCCGGTGTCTGGAAGAGTTTCGCCGCCAGTTCGTGCTGTTGCATGGGTCCGAGATGGTACAATGTCTCCAGAATGCCGAATTGACTCGGCTGCAGCTCGAATTTGCCGATGATCGTGCGCAGATGAACCATCAGCGCATCGTGCGTGCGCATCAGCTTGATAAACAGGTCGAGCGCCCTGATTTCACCTGCCGTACCTTTGTGTTTGGTCGCCATTTATTGCTCAATCAATAGTTTACACTACAATTGTTGAATTGGCAACTATTTTTAACGTTGTGCCACTATGCCCGTTACCGGCACGGCGGTTAATTGAGTTGTTCACCTTTATTGTAATCTGCCGGTAAGTAGACTTCAACGCGAATCACCGAACTTTTGCGAAAACGGAACCGAATGCCCCGGCCATAGACATCGACCGTCTCGCCCACCTGCCTCAGCCGCCGAGTCTTGTAGAATCGCCCCAAAATCACCAGCGCTTCAGCCGCATTTTTACCTCTGAGCTGGGTTTCGTGCAGGCCCTGCGCGGTAAAAAACTCGAGCGAAGGTGACTTATGCTTTTCGACTTCGAGGTGCACCTCGCTGATACGCCCGTTGCGCATGACGAACGCGGCGTTGAAATTGCTCTCGGTATATACTAGCGTTTCAGGGCTCGCCAGGTCTCGATATGCCGGTTCGCCATATTTCGCTCTGAGCTCCACCTCGGTTTCACCGAGCAGCATGCCCGCAGCGCCGATGCCTTCGATCACATGGTTCGGCTGGTTGCGCAAGAGCAACACGTCGATGTCTTCGGCGAGCACTTTCCAGCGCTTTTGGCTATCGGTATCGCGTGTTCCAGCAACCAAGGATGGTTGTGGGTTCGCGCTGGCAGGGAGGCCATCTATGCGCGATGCGGCGTTCAGGGCATCGGACAAACAGCCGACAATAAACACAATGACCAAAAAGCGCGCGCTGTTTAAGGCATACGAAGACCCTGAATTCATGACGTCGTTCGAGGCTCGGCAGGTGCGTATTCTCACAGAGTACCTGATGCCACTGACTCATTTTGAGAAGTTGCGCGTCAAGGATACCATTGTCTTCTTTGGTTCAGCGCGTCTGCCCGCGCCGCACCAGGCGAATGAAGAGAGGGCGAAACTCAAAGCTACCGATGAATGGAACGAAGCTGAGGAGAAACATTTTAATCTGCGCCTGCGATACTACAAAGACGCAGTACGGCTCGCGTACAAGCTGACGCAGTGGTCGAAGGCTTTGCCCGCCGACGCTCGCCGGTTTCTGATATGCTCGGGTGGCGGCCCCGGCATTATGGAAGCAGCCAACCGCGGCGCGGCGCACGCGCGCGGTCTTTCGGTTGGCATGAATATTTCGCTGCCGTTCGAGCAAGAGCCGAACCCTTATATCACGCAGACGCTCAACTTCGAGTTCCATTACTTCTTCATGAGAAAATTCTGGTTGATGAACATGGCCAAAGCGCTTGTCGCATTTCCCGGTGGCTACGGCACGCTCGACGAACTCTTTGAAGTGCTGACACTCGTGCAGACGCGTAAGGTGCAGAAACGCCTGCCGATTGTGTTATTCGGCAAAGAATACTGGGACGAAGTGCTGAATGTCGAAGCGATGGCAAAGTGGCGCATGATTAAGCATGAGGATATCAAATTTATCCATTTCTCTGACGACGTCGACGACGCTTTTCACTTTTTAACGAAACAGCTGTCTGAGATTTATCTGGACTAGTCGCCGCGATTAGCCTTTCATCAAAACACAATAAAACATCGCGTCCGCGTCGATTTCAGGCGAGCCGACAAGTTTTGACTCCATGACCTTAAATTGTGGCTGCGCGTCGATAAACTTCGCAACGACATCTTCATTTTCAGTGCGGAAAACGCTGCACGTCGAATAGATGAGTTTGCCCTGCGCGCGCAGATTCGGTGCGACTGCGAGCAAGATTTTGAGCTGCAGAGCCGCAAACTTTTCAGGGTCATCGTTCTGTATGCGAAAACGCACGTCAGGGTTGCGGCGCAGCGTGCCCGACGAGGTACAAGGTGCATCGACGAGAATACGGTGAAAGCCGCCGCTGTTGGTAATTTCTTTCGTGAGTTCTGGTGCCTGCTCGGCATCATAGACAAATCTTCTTACATTATGAAATCCACCGCGGCGCGCGCGCAACTTGAGTTCGTCGAGCTTGTAGTCCCGTATGTCTGAAGCGTAGAGCACACCGCGGTTTTTCATTTGCGACGCGATCTGCAGCGTCTTACCGCCGCCGCCGGCGCAGACATCCCATACCGACATACCGGGATGTGCATCGACGGCCTCGCCCAAGAGCTGCGAGGCGAGGTCTTGAATTTCGATGAAGCCCTTTTTGAGCGCCTGCAATTCGTAGATGGGCGTTGTGCCCTTTACGGCAAACGTAATGAGCCCCGAATCGCGGCGCGTTGTGGTGAATTCAAAGCCGGTCTCCTTGAGTTCATTCTCGATTTCGTCTGCCTTCTCAGCATAGTTCGCCCGCAGGTACAGCGGTGGTTTGCCCCGCAGCTGCTCAAGAAATTGCGGCAACGCTGCGGGCGCGAGCGAGGTGTGTGCGAGCCAGACTTTCCAGGTCTGTGGCAATGCGGAAGCATGTATAACGTCACTCGCCGCCTCGGCAGCGCCCGGCGAACCTGGCTCGACCGGCTTTCGCAGTTCAGCCCAAACTGTGGCAGCATCGACAGTCTTATTTAGAGGAAGCTCAGCGATAATCGTGCGCAGGCGCGTGAAGAAGGCTTCGCTATACCATGCACGGTCGCGTTTGCCATAACTCTTGTGCTCACGAAAGTACTGCGCGAGCCATTTGTCAGCCTGACGCGGCACGTCGTGGTCGGTGTACGCCTTCCACAGGCGAGCCAGATGCTCGCCGCGTCCGCGCGAGATCGCCTCACTCGTCGACGATGCGGCGGTTTTCTCGACCGACACTTTCGTTGCCGGCGCCGCGGCTGGCTGTCTTGGCTTGCCGCCGCGCTTTTCTATTGCAGCGCCCCGCTCGCCACTGCGAGCAAGGCTTTATTGAAGCGTGCAACATCTTTCAGCTCACCGCCGTCGGCAATCACTGCATGCCCCCACAAAATCTGCGCGTAGTCTGCAAGAATCGGGTCATTCGGATTTTTATCGTAGCGCGCAAACAGCTTCGTGATGAGTTCATGCCCCGGATTGATCTCAAGGGTCTTGAGCCTTGGCGGTACCTTTTCGCCATTGCGGCTCAGAATTTTCTCAAGATAGGGAGAGACATCGAACTCGTCAGCAATGACACGCGACGGAGCAGACACGAGCACGGTGCTGAACTTGATATCTTTCGCCTGGTCTTTGAGCTGTTCTTTGAGTGCCCCAAGCAGCGAGCCCATCGTCTTTTCTGCTTCTTTGATCGTTTCGCTGTCTTTCTCTTTTTGCTTATCGTCTGCCAGGTCGAGTTCGCCCTTGCTGGCTGACTTGAATTTCTTGCCCTCGAACTCGCCGATATTCTGCAGAACGATTTCATCGTATGCGTCAATTAGGTAGAGAATCTCGTACCCCTTCGCGCGCAACGACTCGGTGTGAGGTGAATTTTCGAGCGTAAGCCGTGATTCACCAGACAGATAATAGATGTCTTTCTGCCCTTCTTTCATGCGCCCGATATATTCTTTGAGCGTCGTGGTTTTTTCGCTGTCGTTCGAAGAAGCGAACAGCAACAACGCTGACAGCTTTTCTTTGTGTTCAAAATCTGTCGAAGCACCTTCTTTCAGCGCAGGCCCGAACTCGCGATAGAACTCGGCGAACTTGTCGCGCTCTTTTTCGATCAAATCGGTCAGAGTTGAAATAATCTTGGTGGTAAGACCTTTGCGAATCGCCGTGATATGGCGGTCTTGCTGCAGAATTTCACGCGAAATATTGAGCGGCAGGTCTGAACTTTCGACCACACCGCGTACAAAGCGCAGGTAACGGGGCAGAAGCTCTTCTGCGCGCTCAAGAATCAGCACTTTCTTCACATATAGCTGCAGGCCACCTTTGAAGCTCGTATAATAGAGATCAAATGGCGCGCGGTGCGGCAGATACAGCAACGCGAGGTATTCGATGCGGCCTTCGGCACGGTAGTTAATAACTTTGAGCGGATCTTCCCAGTCATGAGAGAGATGCTTATAGAACTCATTGTACTCCTCATCTTTGACGTCATTCTTGCTGCGCGTCCAGATGGGCTTCATCGAATTGAGGGTTGCCTCTTCGACCGATGTTTCTGTCTTCGCCTCTTTGCCCTCACCCACCGTCTTATGGACTTCTTTTTTCATCAAGATCGGGTAAGCGATGAAGTCGGAATATTTTTTTACGACCTGCTCGACTTCAAATTCGTCGCAGAAGTCGGGCAAACCATTTTCTTTGTCGGCCGGCTTGAGGTCGAGAGTGATTGTCGTACCTGCGGTAAGTCTTTGATCGTCGTCAATCGTGTAAGTACCTGCGCCCGTAGACACCCAGCGTACTGCCGATTCTGTCCCGGCCCGACGCGTCACCAGCGTAATCTTGTCGGCCACCATGAAGGCGGAATAAAAGCCGACACCAAACTGGCCAATTAAGTCGACAGGGTTCTGCGTCGTCTTCGCCTGCTCGAGAATCTCTTTGGTGCCCGATTTGGCGATTGTGCCGATGTGCGTCACCACTTCTTCGCGGCTCATGCCGATGCCCGTATCTGAGATTGTCAGCCGGCGGGCTGCCTTATCGACCTCAATGCGGATATAGTTATTTTCTTCTTGCGTGATCGACTTGTCGGTCAGGCCCAGAAACTTACGTTTATCGATCGCATCTGAAGCGTTCGAGATCAACTCACGCAAGAATATCTCTTTCTGTGAGTAAATAGAATGGATCATGAGATCCATCAATTGCCGGGTTTCGGCCTGAAATTCAAATGTCTGTGTTGTACTCATAGTAGAAACCTCATAGTGATTTGGGGGTAGCGCGCTAAACGCACGCATACCTCCTTAACTAGTGTTTGACATAGCGTGTCAATTCTACGGCAAATTGCCCGTCCGATGCGTTTTGGCCTGCAGTTCAAGCTTACCGCGCTGATAGTCGCGCTGATTATGGCGGTAATTGCCTCGCTCGGCATCTACGTCGCACGCGAGAAAAAAGCCGTTCTGACTGAAACCGCTGCGGCAACCGCGCGCAAAGAACTGGCGAGCCTCGCATTCATCGCCTCACGCGCAATTCTTGACCGGGATGACCTTGCCCTCGCTGACTCGCTGCAAAACGCGCAGGGCTTGCCCGGGTTTACAATAGGTGCGGTCTACCTGCCCAAAAGTAAAACCCCGCTTATTAACCGCATCGGAAAAGAACTCGGCGACAGACAAAAAGATATCGAACGTGACGCGCTCGAAACTGTCCGGGGCGAATGGGATAAAACCGTAGGCTCAACCTCGAAGATCGTTAACCCTTTCAGTAAAATTTTTCTCGGTGATTCAGACGTCAAAATTCAATATTTTCACAAAGCCGTCTTTCACCCGTTTGTGAAAGTTAATCCGCCGCTGCTTGCTGTTGCGCAGGTAGCCGTCACAGATGAATACATCAACCGCTCGATTCGTAACAGCATGATAGAACTTGCGATAGTGGCATCCGCATTCTTTGTGCTCGCGTTTGGCGCGGCGTTTATGCTTTCGCGCTTCGTCGTTAAACCGGTAAAGATACTTTCAAAAGGCGCCGAAGAAGTTGGCAAAGGTAATTTTGACATCACGCTGCCTCCCCTCGGTAGCGACGAACTCGGCGCGCTGGCCAAACAGTTCAATGCGATGACCGCAAGCCTGAAGCGCGCAGGCGAAGAGGCAAAAGAACAAGCCGTTTTCAACGACCAGGTCAAACAGGCACAAGAAATTCAGGAAGGCATGAACCCGTCGCGGTTCTTAAAAAAGCCGGAATACCAGATCAAAGGTTTTACACGCGCGGCAAAGGGTGTCGGCGGCGACTACTATGACTTTCAACTGATGGGCGACGGAAGGCTTGCCGTGCTGATATCTGACGTGAGCGGCAAGTCGATTTCAGCGTCTCTTGTCATGGTACTCATTAAGACGGTTGTATCAACGTATCTGAAGCTCTTCAATACGATTCGCGGCGACACGATCATTCGCACCATTAACCGGGTGATGTGCGGCGAAGCGCACATCGACAAATTCGCCACAATACAGTTTTTCGTCTTCGACCCGGCAACGCTGTCGCTCGAATTCAGTAATGGAGGGCATGGGCCGATCTTCGTATACCGGGCCGACCGCAAGGTGTGCACGGCAACCAAACTCGAGGGCCTGCCGATGGGCATCGAAGAAGAAAACGTCTACAAACTCGCGAAGATGCAGCTCGGTAGCGGCGATATCGTCATGCTGTATACAGACGGCATCACCGAATGTTGGAACCGTGCAAAAGAAGAATTCGGACTAAAGCGCGTGCGCGAAAAACTCATCGAATACGCAGAACTGAACCCTAAAGAAATTATACAGAACTTTGTGCGCGACCTCGACGAATTCGCTTCAGGCGCCGAGCAGCACGACGACATGACCATGGTGGTGATGAAAATACAATAGCCGGCAGCAGATCTCGGTAAAATGAAAGACGAAATATTCAACCAGCCCGGCTCGGGCAAAACCCCGTTCGAATTCAACGCGCAGGTCGCGCAGGTATTCGACGACATGGTATCGCGCTCAGTACCTTTTTATGGCGAAGTACTGCGCATGAGCGCCGAACTGGTGCGCAAATTCTATCAGCCCGGCACGCAAATTTATGATCTGGGTTGCTCGACTGGGGCGCTGCTGCCTCATTTAGAAGGGCAATTTTCCGGAATGCCCTATTTGTACACGGGCGTCGACAGCTCAGACGATATGATCGCGAAGGCTAACCTTCATTGCCCCCGAATTAATTCGGGGGCAATGAAGGCAGAATTCAAGGTCGCCGACATAACCGCTGTTGATTTCAAACCGGCCTCGGTTTTTGTCTCTAATTATACGTTTCAGTTTCTGAAACCGCTCGCGAGGCAGTCTCTGCTGCGCAAGATATTCTCAGCCCTGGCCCCAGGTGGCTGCCTCATCATTTCGGAAAAATGCCTCGAAGATGCGGCCGATATGTCACGTGTCTATGCAGATCTGCACCACGCCATGAAAGCACGCAACGGCTACAGCCAGCTCGAAATTGCAGAGAAACGCGACGCGCTCGAAAACGTTCTCATTCCGTTTCGCGTCAGCGAAAATCTGCAGCTGCTCGGTGACGCGGGTTTTAATCCTGTTTCGATTTTTTTCAAATATTACAACTTCACATCGTTTATCGCGCTCAAACCCTGAATATGCTGAGAAGCGGCGACCTGCCAGATTTACCCGGCATTAGCGGCGCCACGCGTGCGCAACTGCAACAACAAATCGCCGCGGCCGCTGCGCGGCTTCAAGAACCACAGTTCAACAGCATGCAAAATCGTATAGGCGAGCTCGCAACAATGCCACAGGGCATTTCCGTTGCGGACGGTGCCATTCATTTCCAGGGGCACCACGCGTCGGCCGAGTCAGCCGAGCTTGCGCGCGCCCTTGCAGACGAGCTGATTCCCTGGCGCAAGGGCCCTTTTCGACTGTTCGATCTCGAACTCGATGCCGAATGGCGGTCTGATTATAAGTGGAACAGGCTCGTACCGGATCTGCCCGATCTCACCGGAAAGATTGTGGCCGACGTCGGCTGCAATAACGGTTATTATCTCTACCGCCTCTGCAATGCCGGATGTGCGCATGCCGTTGGTTTCGACCCGACACTCAAGTACTGGCTGCAATACCAATTGCTCGCGGCTCATGCGCCCCCGCTACCCGTCAGTTTTGTGCCGCTCGGTTGGCAGGCGCTCTTAGAGATTCCTGGGGTGTTCGACGCCCTTTTTCTGATGGGCGTGAACTACCACGACCCTGACCCTCTCGATATGCTGCACGCGTGCAAAGCTGCGCTTAAACCCGGTGGTCTGCTCGTATGTGAATCGGTGGTCGTGCCCGGCAATGCCGATCTCGAAATTTTTCCGGCTGGCAAGTACGCGGGTATTGGCGGTGTGTATGCAATACCGACGGCTGCTGCGTTGCAGAGGCAAATAGCATCAGTAGGATTTCACACCGTCACGCTTCAGCACACCGCAATCATGACGGTCGCCGAACAGCGCAGCAGCGAATTCTCGCCGCAGAAGAGCCTTGCCGACTTCATCGCAGCCGACGGCCGCAGCAAAGAAGGATATCCCCCCCTGCACCGCGCGGCGGTGTTTGCGTTTAAACCCAAGTATGCGCACGATGTTTCGGTTGGGTGACTTACTCAATCCCAAACAAACAGCCACTTCACGCCGAGATACGCGCCGTAGAACAGCCAGCCCAGCGGGCCGGGCCGTGTCTCTTTCGTGAAGGCCGTGTAAGGTTCGTTGAAGTTCACAGTGATGGTTGAAAATGATACCTGACTGTTATAATAGCGAATCTGCCCTTTGAGCTGTTCAACTCGTTCGGTAATGCGCCCGAGTTCGCGCTCGACTTCGACCGCATCCTTTACCGAATCCGCTTTTTTCAGAAGCTCTTGATAGCGCGTGAGCATTTTCTGCTGCACGTCGAGGCGAATTTTCAGATCGCTGTATTGCATCGTAATATCCTGCGCGGTCGCATTCTCGTGCGTTACTTTTGTGAGCGAGCGAATGAAATCGCTCGCAGCGTAGAACTCCTTTGCGGGCACACGCACCGTGAGAGAATGCGATGCACGCTGCGAGAGATAACCACCAAAACTCTTGGTTTTGTCAACGATCTGCCCACTCAAGAGCTTAATGTTTTCTTCTTTGGCCTCGAGAGTAAACGTGGCATTGTAGATGAGAATGCTGCCTGGCTGAATACCCTGACCCGGCTGCGGCTCTGCCTCGGCGCTGGCGCCGCCACGCGTCGTGCCCGCCGGCGCAGCAGGCGAAGGCATCTCGGCATACTGTTTGCGGTTCGCGGTACTGCAGGCGGGCAGACCCAGAGATCCAAGTAAGGCGGCTACGGGCAAAACCAGGCGTAACCGGCGATTCGTGATTTGCATATACTTTTGACGCGCATGGGCATCTCAAGTTCAAAAAATACTGACACCCTGTCTAAACCTGCGTTTTTGCCCTACTGGCTAAATCTCCCGTGCCTGCCAGTGGCGAGTTCACAACTCAGGGATATTAATGGATTTGCTTTAAATCGAATGCCAAGGCATTCGATTTAAAGCTGAATTAAAGAGGAAACCATGGCAACTATTTCGATGAAAAGCCTGCTCGAAGCAGGCGTACACTTTGGGCACCAGACACGCCGCTGGAACCCGAAAATGAAGAAGTATATCTTCACAGCACGTAACGGCATTCACATTCTCAACCTGCAAAAGACGATCGTGCTCGCGAAAGACGCGTACGAAGCAATGCGCGACCTCGCCTCAAAAGGCGGCAAAGTTCTGTTCGTCGGCACCAAAAAACAGGCCCAGGCTGATATCGAAAAGGCAGCTACCCGCTGCGGACAGTACTACATCAATAATCGCTGGCTCGGCGGCCTTCTGACCAACTTTCGCACCGTAAAACTGTCGATTCAGCGCCTGCGCAAGCTTGAAGAAGCGTTCGCGACCAACACGGTTCACGAAATCGTCAAAACTAAGAAAGAAATTCTGCAACTTGACCGCGAAATCGCGCGTCTGCGCAAAGACCTTGCAGGCATTCGTGATATGAATGAATTGCCCGATGCGCTCTTTATCGTCGACCCTGATCGCGAAGCGATTGCGGTAAAAGAAGCAAACGTGCTCGGTATTCCAATCTTCGCGATGGTCGATACCAACTGTAACCCAGACCTGGTGCAATACCCTATTCCCGCAAACGACGACGCGATTCGCGCGGTTGCACTCTTTCTCGAAATCATGGCAAACGCCGTAGAAGAAGGTAAAGAAGGCGGCGAATTTGCGCAGGTAGAAATCGAAGAAGGCGAGAGCATGGACGAACACCAGCTGAAGTCTTCAATGGAAAAACTCGACGATCTCGAAGAGATCGAACAAAAATACGAAGAGGCGCGCGGTTAACCGCGCATTCACGACATGGCAATAGATCAGGAAAAAATCAAATCACTGCGCGAGATGACCTCGGCAGGTATTCTCGACTGCAAGAAGATTCTCGAAGAAACCAACGGCGACCTCGAGAAAGCAGCCTCGCTGCTGCGTGAACGCGGTATCGTAAAAGCGGTCAAGAAGATGGACCGCGAAGCGTCAGAAGGCGCGATCGTATCGTACGTTCACCACAACGGCAAGATCGGTGTTCTCGTGCAGCTGAACTGCGAAACCGACTTCGTTGCGCGCAACGAAAAGTTTCTCGAACTCGGCCGCAGCATCGCGATGCACATTGCAGCGACAAATCCCCAGTTTGTAAAAGCTGAAGATGTCGACGCAGATGTAATCGAAAAAGAAAAAGAAGTGCAGCGCGCTGCGCTCATCGAAGAAGGCAAACCCGCCGACAAAGTCGACAAAATTCTCGAAGGCAAAATCAAGAAATTTGTTTCTGACATCTGCCTGCTCGACCAGCCATTCGTCAAAGAACAAGACAAGACAGTCGGCGATATCATCAAAGCCAGCATTGCGACGCTGGGCGAAAACATCGCCGTCGGTCGCTTTGTGCGCTACGCGCTGAAATAGACGACACCCGATAATGGACACCACAAGCGAAAAGCCGACCCGCGGAACCACCGAGGGAAGGGCATTTCGCCGTGTGGTGCTCAAACTTTCGGGTGAGGTTCTCGCCGGGGACGACAAAGTCGGCATCAATGTAAAAATCATACGCGCGCTCGCCGAAGAAATTCGGGACATACACCGCGACGGCGTTGAACTCGCCATTGTTATCGGCGGAGGCAATATCTTTCGCGGAATCAAGGCCGCCTCTGACGGCATGGACCGCGCGATCGGTGACTATATGGGCATGATGGCAACTGTCATTAACGGTCTTGCGTTGCAGGATTTTCTCGAGAAAGAAGGCCTGACAACACGCCTGCAGACTGCCATTGAAATCAAATCTGTCGCAGAGCCTTTCATCCGCCGTAAGGCGATTCGCCACCTCGAAAAGAAACGCATTGTGATACTCTCGGGCGGTACGGGCAATCCGTACTTCACTACCGATACTACCGCCGCGCTGAGAGCGGTCGAGCTCGATGCGGATGTCATATTCAAGGCGACCAAAGTCGATGGGGTGTATGATTCTGACCCGGTAAAAAATCCGGCGGCTAAGCGCTACCGACACCTGAGCTTTCACGACGCACTCGTTAAGCAACTGAAGGTAATGGATTCGACGGCATTTTCCCTTTGTCTCGACAATAAGATGCCCATTCAGGTATTTGACATGGGCAAAGAGGGCAACCTCAAGAAAGCCGTGCAGGGCAAACCGATCGGCACCCTTATCGACGCCAACGGAGAGAGCGAATTCTATGAGTGACGAAGCCAACAAAATCATTGCGGACGCAGGCAGCCGCATGGATAAGAGCCTGAACGACCTGTCGCACCAGATGGCGCAGGTACGGTCGGGCCGCGCCACGCCTTCTTTAGTCGAAGATATTCGCGTTGAAGTCTACGGCCAGAATATGCCGCTGAATCAGGTTGCATCGATCAACACTCCCGAAGCGCGCCTCATTACCGTCGACGTTTGGGACAAATCGCAGATGCAAGCTGTCGAGAAGGCGATTCAAAAATCGGGCAAGGGTTTTAACCCGAGCAACGATGGTATAATTATTCGTATCAACCTCGCCGAGATGAACGGCGAAACACGCAAAGAGATGGTTAAGCTTGCGAAGGGCAAAGTCGAAGACCACAAGGTTGCTGTGCGCAATATTCGCCGAGACGCGAACGACGCCCTGAAAAAGCTCAAGGGCGGCAGCGTCTCAGACGACATGATCAAGGGCTTCAGCGACCAAATTCAGAAACTTACGGACGATCATATTAAGAAAATGGATGATCTTTTTGCTTCAAAAGAGAAAGACATCATGACAGTTTGAAAGATTGGCAGAGCCAATCTTTCAAACCTGAATCCATGACCAGACAGCCTCAACATATCGCCGTCATCATGGACGGCAACGGGCGCTGGGCGACAGCACGCGGCCTAAAGCGCAGCGAAGGACACCGCGAAGGCACCGAGACGATTGACCGGCTGCTCGACCACCTGCTGAAGATCAAAATACCCTGCGTCAGTCTGTACGCTTTTTCCACAGAGAACTGGCGCAGGCCAAAAACAGAAATTACCGCGATTTTTAATTTGCTTAATGAATTTATCACGCAGCGGCTCGAGAAGATGATCAGAAATGGAGTGCGCATCGTTACCTCGGGCAATCTCGACAAGTTACCAAAGAGCAGCAGGCTGCTACTGGCCGATGCCGGGACACGTACCGCGCGCGGACGAAAACTGACTGCCAATTTTTGCCTGAACTATGGCGCGCGCGACGAGCTGCACCGGGCAGCCGCACGCTGGGCAGAAACCTCAGGCGCCAAAACGAAAAAACCACCGACAGAGAAACAATTTCGCAAACTACTTTGGCAACCTGATCTGCCCGATATCGATTTGCTGGTGCGCACGGCTGGTGAACTTCGGCTTTCCAACTTTATGTTGTACCAGGCCGCTTATGCAGAGCTTTACTTTAGCGAGAAGACCTGGCCAGAGTTCTCTGATAGCGATGTGGATGCAGCAATTGCCGAATTTTCTCGCCGCCAGCGGAAGTTTGGCGGTCTGTAAAATCAAGGCAAAGATCTGACCAGCAGCTGCCTACAATGAGGCACGCTTGCTGAGAAATTTAGCATTGGGAATTTTCCCTTCGCTGTCTGTTGAAAACTCAGGCTTGAGGCGTTCAACAAGATACATGTCAATCTCACCCTTGTTTTTGGCCGCAATCTTGCCGCGATATTTGCACTCGAAGAAGTCTTTGACGAGTGCAAACGTGTCACCAGAAATATTAATATCACCGACGACGCCCGATGATTCCATGCGGCTGGCGGTGTTAACTGCATCGCCCCAAATATCATAGGCGAACTTGCGCTTGCCTACCACACCGGCCACGACCGGTCCTGTATGGATTCCGAGACGCAGCTCCCAATAGGGTTCGCCCAGGCCCTGCTTGATTTCTTTCATCTGCGCCATAAAACTCTTGATTTCAAGTGCAGCCATGATCACATCGATCGGATGCGTCTTATTTGCTACAGGCAAGCCGCCGGCGCACATGTACGCATCGCCGATGGTTTTGATTTTTTCGACACCGTGCCGATCCATGATCTCATCGAACTGGTAGAAGCAGTTGTCGAGATCGGCGATGAGCGCCTCGGCGGAAATTTTTTCGGCGATCTGCGTGAAACCTTTGAAATCGGTAAACATAACTGTTACGGCTTCAAATTGCCCCGGAGTCGCTTCACCCCGAAGTTTAAGCTCTTCAGCAACGGCGTTTGGCAGAATATTGCGCAGCAGGTCGTCAGATTTTTCTTTCTCTACTTCGAGATCTTTCGTGCGTTCCTGAACCTTCACTTCCAATGAATCACGCTCTTTCTGCAGCTCTTCGTACGCGCGGGCGTTTTCGAGTGAAATTCCCGCGAGCGAGCAAAATGCCGAAAGCAGCTCTTCATCTTCGGCCGTGAAGTGCGTCTCGTCTTGCTTGTTCAATACCTGAATAGTGCCAATGATCTTGCCGCGCTGGTTCTTGATCGCCATACAGAGAATGTTGCGCGTGCGGTAGCCGGTTTTGAGATCAAAGTCACGGCTAAACCTGTCATCTTGATACGCATCGGGAATGTTGGCAGTCTCGCCTGTCAGGCCCACGTGCCCGGCAATGCCCTGCCCAAGCGGCACGCGAATTTCGGGCGCCCCCTGCGCCACACGCGTCCATAGTTGCTGTTTCTCGTCGTCGACAAGAAAGAGCGATGAACGGTCGGCGTGCATAACAATCGTCACCTTCTGCATGATCAGCTGCAGCAGCGAATCGAGATCGATCTCTGCCATGATCGAACGCGAGATATCCATCAGCATCGAAAGTTTCGAGAGTTGACGATCGATGTTGACGAGATGCGCTGCCTGAATAAAATATTTATCGCCTTCTTTTGTGACGACTCCCGGCAACACGTCGTTGTCGCGCCGTCCGTAGAGCCACACGACTTCTTTGTCGTCTTTGTTCTCAGGCATGGTTCGACACCTCACCAAAAACTTCCCGCAGCTTGGCGGCCGGGTCGGTTTCGCGCATGAATCCCGTACCCATCAGTACTGCATCAAAGTAGTGCGGCAGGGCCAGAAGCTGCTTGCGTGTTTCATAGCCAGACTCGGCAACAATCACCAGCCGATCGCGCTCTGCCTGGGGAATACGTTTTGCGAGATTTTCGCAGCGATTCATGTCGATCTCGAGCGTGTGCAGGTTACGGTTGTTGATACCCAGTATGCGCACATCAAGCGCAAGCGCCCGGTCAAGCTCACTTTCAGTCAACACTTCGACGAGCGGCTCCATGCCTAATTCCCGACCTCGGGCGATAAGAGTTTTGAGTTCGCCGTCGCTCAGCGAGGCCACAATGAGTAAATAGCTTGTAGCTCCGGCGGCTCGAGCCTCGTCGACCTGTTTCGGGTCGACGATAAAATCTTTTCTCAGTAGCGGCAGCCCTGTCAGAGTCCGCGCTTCGCGAAGGTCTTCGATCGACCCGGAAAAGTGTTCCGGTTCAGTCAAAATGCTCAGCGCAGCTGCGTATGGCTCATACATTCTGACTGCATCAGCAACAGGCAAACCTTCTTTGAGGGTACCTTTTGATGGGCTTTTACGCTTCAATTCTGCAATCAGTTGCGGTAAAGGTCCGCGGCGGCGCAGTGCCTGGGCAAAATCGAGCTGGTTCGCCGCTGGAGGGGCAGCACCCACGGCCAGTTGTGCCGCGCGCCGCCTGCTCTCTGCCGTGATTCGCTCGAGTACGCTCGGCGTTTCGGCATCCTTGCCTATGCCGATCACCTTACCTCCGTGTAAGTCGCTCATATTCCACCAAATTTACCAATCAAAAATGTCGCAACTCCCAGAAAAACTGAAAAACCGCACATATCGGTAAAAGTCGTCGCGATGGGGCCCGCCGCGAGTGCTGGGTCGAGGCGAAAAAAGCGGAGTACAACAGGCAACATAGATCCGACGAGGCCGGCTATAAACATGTTTGAGACCAGGCCCGTGAACATGCAGAAAGCGATACCCACGCGCTGCGTGTAAACCCAGACCAGCGCGGCTGCAAACGAGCCGATCGCGAGACCGTTCAGCGACGAAACCCCCACCTCTTTGGCGATGACCTTGCTCATGTTTTTGCTGTTGATCTGCCCGAGCGCGAGTGAGCGCACGACTACCGTAACCGCCTGCATCGTCGCGTTACCGCCCTGCCCACCGATGACCGTCATGAGGGGGGCGAGCAAAATGACCTTAGATAGGGTTTCGTCGAAGAAGGTGACGATCCAGGCGGACAACACCTGCGTGGCCAGATTAATCGTAAGCCACGGCAAACGGCCGCGCGCCATTTGCCCGAGTGACTGCACATGCGGAGCGTCTTGCGTCACGCCACCGAGACGCAGCATGTCTTCGGTTGCTTCTTCTTCGAGTACGTCGACAACGTCGTCGACTGTAATATGACCGAGCAGCACGCCGCGCGAATCGACGACGGGAAGACTCAGCAGGTTATAGTCTTTGAATATTTTCGCTACGGTTTCCTGGTCTTGCTCGGGCGCAACCATAACCTGAGCGGGTTGCATAATCTCTTGCGCCTTGCGCGATGATTTCTCGAGAATCAGCTTTCGTATCGGGATATATCCAACGAATTTATTTCCGCGGTCTACGACGAAGGTAAACTGCAGGTCTTCGAGCTGGTCATGTTTGACGAGTTTTTGAAACTGGCTGACAATTGACTTGATCGTCGCGTGTCGACTCACCGCAAGAAAGTCTGAGCTCATAAGAGCACCAGCCGTGCCTTCGGGGTATTTCAAAATCTCTTTGATCTTGCCGGTGTAGTTCTTGTCGAAACGCCGCAGAATGAAGTTGGTATCGCGCGGGTTTAATTCTCGCAAAATCACGGCTATATCGTCAGTCTCGAGTTCTTCGAGGCGATCGAAGATCCAGGCGGTATCTTTTGAACGAAAAATGGCATCGCGTTCGTCTGAACCCAGCTCGGTCAGAAATTCGGCCGCGTATTCGCTCGTCAGCTGGCCCAGAATAATTTCACGCTCGCTCTCTGCAAAAGAATCCCACAGCAGGGCGAGAGATGTCGGGTGCAATGTATGCAGCGCTCGTTTCAGCAGCACGAAGCGGCGCGCCTCACAGAGCCTGCTGAGCAATGCAACTATTTTCGGATAGTTTTCTTTGGTGAGAAGGTGAAATTTCTTTTCAACGGTGTTCATGATCTGTTTGGCGCTCTTGTTCTGGTTGGCTGCTTCAGTTCTTAAAACTCCAAATATAGAAAATTACTGCGGCACCGACCATACCCATACCAATCTTCACAGCAATAAGGGGCACAAAATAGATTGCGGTAATCGACATCGAGATCGCGATCATGAGCGATGCAAAGATCTTTACCTTGCGGGGTATACGCCTTTCGTCTCTGAAAGTGCGAATCATCGGACCAAAATAGCGGTGCTCGAGCATCCACAGATGCAGGCGGTCAGACCCGCGCGCAAAGCAGAATCCACTAAGCAGAATAAACGGAGTGGTAGGTAATATGGGCGTCACGATGCCGACGAGGCCCAACAACAGTGAAGTTACGCCCAGAAAAACAAAGAGAAAACGCACCCAACGCGAACGAGAAGCACCGGGCCGGGATTTACCATTCAGATCTGCGGCAATTTGGTCTGGCTTGCGAACAGAGGTACTTTCGCGTACCATCGTATCACCCGCTTACTTGGCTGCTTCTTCGACGGTCTCGAAAATTTTGAACATCGACTCGAGCTTTGAAAGTTTAAACAGCGTCTTTAGCGTTTGGTTGAGATTCGCGAGTCTGATCTCGCCGCCGTAGTTTTTCACGTCGCGCAGAATTGTGACGAGGGCGCCTAACGCAGATGAATCAAGGTATTCGGTGTCATGCATGTCGAAAACCACGACTGCCGGTTTTTTTTCCAGAAATTTCGAGACCTGCTCGCGAAACTTGCGCGAAATGGACATGTCGATGCGCGTCTCTTTGACAGCAAGAATGACGCCCCTCTCGAAAGGTTTATCGACAATAAGCATACCGTAAACATTGGCGTGCGGCAGTCGCGTCAATTAAAAAAGCGAGAGATGATTCTATAGACCTGGGGTGAATTTCTGAGCGCCAAATGCCCCACCCCGGCGGCAGTCTCGATGTGTACCTGCGGCGTTTTGGCGAGACGCGACATAATTTGCTTCCAGAGCGTGTCAGCCGGCTCACGTTTTGGCAGTGCGCTGGGGCTGCGCACCATACCGTCGCCGAGCAGACGGTTCATAATGCCTGACTGATTCTTCTGCAGCCCCCCGGCGACAAAAACGTATGTCGCATGCGGCAATAGCACCGGGTCGCGCGTCGAAATGCCCTTTTGCCCCAGACTCAGGTCTTTCAGGCCGCGGCTTCTGAGGCCAATCACCGATGCGGCGATCAGAGTTATGGGGTTAGGAATAAACTGCAGCAATTGCTCGCCCTTTTCGGCAAGTTTCGCGAGCGGGGCGCCGGCGTGCGGCGTACCGAGCAAAAACACCTGATGCACACGCTTTGGCCACAGCATGCGCCGCGCCCTTGCGTCGTAGATAGCCGCATGCACCACGAGGCCTCCCATGCTGTGGGCAATCAAAGTAATACGGCGGATGGATTTATGCTCGCGCAGCAGCTGGTCGAGTAGCCGGGCCAGCTCGCTGCCGTTCTCGCTGACGCTGAGGCCGCTGTTGTACCTCACGTACAAGGGCTGCACACCAAAGTCGAGCAGCAGCTGCCCGCCAAAGTCAAGTTCACCCGCTTTCGCCTGCCAGCCGAGCTCGGTGTCGGCGCTGCCGTGCACAAAAACGGAAACATGTGCCCTGCGAATCACCGGGCCCTGCGCAAGAATTTTACCTGCTTCGCAGAACTGCATCTGGCCGCGCCACTGCTTCGGCAGCTTATCGCCGATGACGCCGCGCACCGCGCCACCGACTGTCGCTGCATTGACGATGCGGCGAACCGAAGCGATGGCTTTTTTAAAGCGGCCGGCCATTTAGATCAGCTCTCTGATTTTTGCGTAGGCAAAACGCCCGTGGTAGATGATCCAGTTGTGGCTATAGTCTGCGATCTGGAAAAGCCTCAACTGCGGAAAAACTTCGCGCCAACGTCCTAGATCCTCATTTTCGATATGAAAAAGACTATCGAGGTCTGCGTACACGATATCAACAGCCACCGCCGACTTCCGTTGCGGCAGCGACGTTGCAATCGCCCTGACCGCACCCTCGATGTAACCCAGTGGATTGGCGAGCACATTCATACCATAGCGCATGCCGACCTCTAGGTTCGCCAGCATACCGCGCGCTTCGCCGGTAGCATACCTGAGATCGCGCTGCATGTTCGCGAGCTGAAGACGAAACTTGCCCGCATGAAACAATTGCGGTAATAGCGGATTTATTGCAACAGCGCGCCTGATTGCGGGAAACTCTGCTGCAAGGTGCATCGCTGCCAACGCACCATAAGAATGCCCGATCACAAGACTGTCGTCGAGCTCATGGTGCCGCATCATCTCGCGAATCACGCCGAGATTTTCTTCGAAGTCACGCCGGCAATGGCCGCTCAGGCCAAAGAGTTCGGGCACATGCACATGGTAATCGTGCGCGGCGGCTTCGATAAATTCGCGGTACAATTTGGGGTGCGCGCCATAACCATGCAGAAAAAGCATACGTGGTTTATCAGGATTGCCGAATTTTTCTATCTGCATAGGTGCTCTTAAAATGCCTCAACCACAGAGCTCGCCGACGACACAGAGGCAAGCAATCACGGCCGGTTCAGAATCTCTTTGATCAGCGTGTAATCCTGAGGCAAGAACAGCGGCGTATAGTGCCCTGCCGGCCAAATACCATGAGGAGATTTCACGAGCTGCGCCCCTTTCAGATTCGCGGCCTCTTCGCTCACAAACGCATCGGCCGACGTATGCATGCTGTAGATCTCTGCCTGGTGTGCGGCATCGTGCGCGTGCAGCTCTTTCAGAAAATCTGAACCGGGAATCATCTGCTCGGCGCCTGCCGCGCGACCCAATGTCAAAAGGCGCATCCAGCTCGCCATGTGCGAACCGTGAAACGGGGTACCGATCGTAATGAAGCGGCGCACGTACGCGTCGCCCCCGAGCTTGCGCATGTAGTGCAGGCCGATAAGGCCGCCCATGCTGATACCGATCAGATCGACCTTGCTTGAATTCGCGCGCGTGCGCATCGCATTGACTGACATCTCAACAATGCGCGCCGAGTCTTTAATGTCGCCGGCGTTGAGCCCCTCAAGCGGCACGTCTTCTGCGAGAAAACCGTCATTCCTGAGTCGGGTCTTCAGCACAAAGTTGGTGGCGGTGGGTGCGAGAAAGCCCTGAATGATGAGGACGGGGTGCATGGAATTTGTTCTCATTTACATGCCGCACTGACAAACAGAAAAGAATCGGGATTTCCCGCTCGAAAAAACTTTGTGGCATAGGATATTTTTCCTTTACGGGCTAACCATACCCGGTTAGGGTAGTAGCCCGCATGTACTCTTTCGTACTCCGATTCTTGCTTGTTCTTGCCCTCGTCCCAAGCACACAAGCCCTGTTCGCGCAGTCGTTGAAAAAGGTGATGATCCTCGACTTCAAGAACCTCGATAAGAACCCAGACTACACCTACCTCGAAGACTCCATCACCGAAGCCGTCCGCAACGATTTGAAGGCCAAATTCGACTTTCGCGAGATGCAGCGCGCTGACTGGCAGAAGCTCGCCGAAAAAAACCTACACCTATGGCCCGATGACAACTACACGCGCAGTTTTGGTCTACACCTCGGCGCAGTGGCACGACAAGACATCGTCGTTGGCGGTTTTTATCAGGCGATTATCGAAAAGAAAGCCAGCAAAGGAATTCGCGCCGGCAGCCTGGTAATCCGCTCTCACGTGTTTGTACTCGATGTCGGTAAACGCAAGGTGGTGAGCGAGTTTGACATGATCATGCCCGCCGATGCATCCCTTTTCGCTAAGGTTGAAGAACTCGCAGCACGAGTCGTCACCGAAGCGAAATCTGTGCTGCCTAATAAGGGAGAACTCGGGCAAGACGTAATCGAGGCCGACGAAATTTCACCGCACGAAATCGGTATCTTCGCCGGCTTGTCGATGCTTTCGGTGCCCGCAGCTTTCAGCGGCGATTTCAGCAGCGACAAAAAAATGCACAACAAAGATGTTCCGCAAACAGTCGGTGTCTACGGTACCTACCGCTACCACGACTTTTTATGGCCGCGCCTCGCGCTTGACATGACGGGCGGCGCGCAGTTTGGCTCGACCAATCTCAGCGTCGCGAACGATGCGAAAAAGGTTAAAGCTGATGCGACCGACTACTCACTCGCCGCGCACCTCGGCTACCGCCTCGATCTGTGGCGCTTCAACTTCATGCCACTCGCGGGCGGAGGTTTCTCACTGGCGAGCCTCAAACTCGACTATTCGACACTCTCGAGCCTGCCCGTTGACACGGCCGGCAATGCGCTGAGCAGCGACACCATCAACACCAGCGCCCCGTTTGCCGAGGTTGGTCTCAAAGTAGGATTTCGAATTACCCACCGCCTGCACCTCAATGTGCAGGGTCTATACCGACAACACTTCTATATTGGCTCTTCCGTTGGTCAGGTGATCGCCACCGGAGGATTAACCTTCAGGTTATGAGGTACAACACGATGAAACATCTCACACAATTTCTTACGAGCGTGGCACTGCTGGCGCTGGCGAACTGCAGTGAACTCAAGGGACCAAGACAGGTTGAATTTCGGGGCGAAACTGGGCCGCCGACGCTGATCTCAGCCGAAACTATGGATTTGGACCAGGACGGCAAGATTGATCACTACAGGCTCACCTTTGACCGAACCATCAATGACACCACATTTCCTGGTTACATCAGCGACAGCGCACAGGGTAACTCCACCACGCGCTGGCTGGTGGCCGGCTACAACAACGTGCGCTTTGACCCGACGGTAAGCGGCGACGTGAAAAACGACAAGATAGTGTACATAGCCTTCGACGAAAGCAGCGCGCTGGATACCGGCGCCACACCCGACGTGACGACGACGAGCGAGCCGCTGCTCGAGGGCGTTAATAAGGAGAAGGTGGCTGCGATTCTGACCGCGACCGTGACCGAGGCCGACAAGGTGCCCCCGGTTTTTGTTGATGCCATTTCGCCCCTGACCACCATAATCTACCTGCGTTTCTCAGAGCGCATCTATAGCAGCTCAGGTGGCGGAGATACTTTCGCCGCCGGCGCTTTCACCTATTCCAATACTGCAGCCGGTGGTGCAACGGCGATTGCCGGTGTCGCCGATTCCGATGGCAGCGATGGTGTAGTGCTACTAAGCGCTGATAGCGCAACCATACCAGGCGATCTCGCACAGGATCAAATAGGCGTAGCAGCCAATGCCGTATTTGATGCAGCGGGCAATGCTGCTTCAGGCAGCAGGACACTCTCGAATCTGCCTAGATTTATTCCGAATGGCGGCGTTAGCGCGATTGTTGAATCGTCTGGTACTCTTTATATTGGTGGCAGCTTCACGCGCTTAGGCCATTACACGGGTACTGGCGTCATTCTGAATACCTCTGATGGACTTCCGGCAGTACTATCGACTGATAGAGTGCATGGTGCTGTTCTTACCGCAGTACCGGATGGCGCGGGTGGATATTACATTGGGGGTTCGTTCACGAAGATCGGCGCTCTCACACGCAACCGCCTGGCACGGATCAACGCGAACGGCAGCCTGCACCCGTGGAATCCGGACGCCAACGGTGATGTGCAGGCGATGACTATTTCAGGATCAACTCTTTACGTCGGTGGAGATTTTACAACCATTGGCGCGCAAACCCGGAATCGGATTGCAGCAATCGATGCAGCTACCGGCACTGCCTCGTCGTGGAACCCCGATGCAAGCGGCAGTGTGCGTGCCCTGGCAGTAGCTGGCTCTACCGTATACGCGGGTGGCACGTTTGCCACAATAGGCGGCGCATCGCGCAGCCGCATCGCTGCTCTTGATTCGACGACCGGGTTGGCTTCAACATGGAATCCCGGTGCTTCGGGGGGCACTGGTGGCGGCCCTGTGCAGGCAATTGCAGTGGCTGGATCCGCAGTTTACATCGGGGGTGGATTTACCACCGCAGGTGCTGCTGCCCGCAATCGAATTGCTGCTCTCGATTCTGGCAGTAATACTGCCGCAGCCTGGGATCCCAACGCCAATGGCCTTGTGTACTCAATCGCAGTTGCAGGCAGCACAGTCTTTGTCGGCGGGGCATTCACCTCAATAGGCGGTCAGACGCGCAACCGCCTAGCGGAACTGAATTCGACTACCGGGTTGGCAACCACTTGGGATGCCGCAATCACCGGCGCGAACGTATATAGTGTCAGCTTATCAGGTAGTAATATTTTCGCCGTGGGAGATTTTTCGAATATCGGTGGTCAACCACGCAACAACCTCGCCTCTCTGAACACCAGCACGGCCGCTGCCACCGCGTGGAACCCTGATGCTGGTGGCGTCGTCAGGACTGTGGCTGTCGGGACGGCCAATATCTTTGCTGGGGGTGATTTTGGCACAGTTTCTGGTTTAATCAGAAACAGAATTGCTGCGATTACGGCAGCTACGGGGCTACCGACTTCATGGAATCCCAATGCGAACGGTGATGTCAATACCATAGGCATCTCGGGCAGCACAATCTATGCAGGAGGCGGCTTTACTGATATTGGAGGCTCTACGCGCAACCGTATCGCCGCCGTCGATGCGACGAGCGGCAGCGCGACTGCATGGAATCCTGATGCGAACAATACTATAAGAACCCTGGTTGTTTCGGGCTCACTTGTTTACGCGGGTGGTGATTTCACGATGATCAACGCACAATCGCGCAATCGCGTGGCCGCGCTGAGCACCACGACAGGCACCCCCTCGACGTGGGACCCGAATGCCAACGGCGTCGTGCATACGCTCGCGCTTTCAGGGGCCACCATGTACGTTGGCGGTCAATTCGGCTCCATCGGAGGCCAAACACGCTCACGACTGGCGGCGGTTAATACCGGCCTGGGAGCGGCGACTGCCTGGAACCCTTTTGCAGATGATTCCGTTTTCCGCATCGCGATAGATGGCACAACCGTCTTCGCAGGCGGCAATTTTCTAAATCTCAATGGGGCCTCATCGTCCTGCCCACCCACGTCTTACTATCGACCAAGAATCGCTTCTTTTGATGGTACTGGATGTTCCAATGGATGGACCCCCGACGCCAACGGGGCCCTCTATGCAATTGCAGTTGTTGGCACAACCGCATATGTCGGGGGCAATTTCACGACAATTGCCAGCCAGACTCGCAATGGCATTGCCGCGATTTCCACTGGCTCAGGTTCGGCAACCAGCTGGAACCCCAACATTAGCGGCGGCGTTTCGGTCATACATGTCTCGGGCACAACAGTCTACGCTGGCGGTTCCTTCACGGCCATCGCCGGCATGCCGGTCAGCCGACTTGCGGCAATCGACGCAACGAGCGGGCTGCCAGTGGGGTATTGAGAAGCACCGATCAATCTAATCAAGGCATGCGCCGTTCGCGCAGGTCGGCGAACTCGGCTCTGACGGAACATACGCGATCGTCGTGAAGCTAGAAAGGTCAGATTTGATGACGATGGTCGCTTCTCGCTTGCACGAACATCACTTCTCTACCACTCGGCCCCATGCGCACGCAAGTCTCCGCCGGCGAAGCACTCGCCCGTTACGGTTTTCCAGGCGGGCATCCGTTCAGCACCAAGCGCTTCGGCGCGTTTTATGACGAGTTTCTGAAACGTGATTTGCCGAAGCGCAGCACTGTGGTCAATCCTTATGAGGGCGACCCGCTAATTCTCGCGAGCTACCATAGTAAGGCTTACATCGAGCATGTGAAAAAGTCTTCGGCCGATGGTTTTGGTCTGCTCGACCAGGGCGACACGCCGGCCTTTCCCGGTTGCTTCGATGCTGCACTCACCGTGTGCGCGACTGCGCTCGCGGCGGCAGATGCAATCATGGCGGGTGATACCGAAGCGGCGTTTGTGCCGATTGCCGGCCTTCACCATGCGCGGCGCGACACGGCCGGCGGCTTCTGTATCTTTAACGATGCCGGCATCGTCATCGAGCAACTTTTCTCGCAGAAGAAAATCCACCGCATTGCCTACGTCGATATTGACGCGCACCACGGCGATGGTGTCTTCTACGATTTCGAATCGAACCCCGGGCTCATTTTTGCCGACATGCACCAGCAATACATCTACCCCGGTACCGGCGATGCGCACGAGACCGGTGTCGGTGCAGCGGCGGGTGTGAAGCTGAATATACCGATGCGTGCGGGTTCAAAAGATGAGGATTTCGAACGAGCCTGGGGCCGGGTCGTGGAGCATCTGCGCGCTCACAAACCGGAATTCATCATCTTGCAATGTGGCACCGACTCGATCGCGGGCGACCCGCTGAC
Organism: uncultured Leptospiraceae bacterium; assembly: GCA_942492915.1. GTDB lineage: Bacteria > Spirochaetota > Leptospiria > Turneriellales > Turneriellaceae > Turneriella. The sequence goes on along the minus strand of OW818662.1, from coordinate 65,161 downwards.
CGGAATGGAATATACACCCGTGTCGTTTACGAGGGCGGCACGCGATTTGGCGGCGATGGCGCTTGAGTTCGCGGGTGGGCGGCTGCTGGCCTTGGGTGGTGGTGGGTATAACCTCAGTAATATCGCTGCGGGGTGGAATAATGTGGTTCAGGCGCTTGTTGAGGCGTAGGTTTTCGCAAAAACCAAAGACTTTCGGTGAAAACACCGACATTTTCATTCCAAATAAGCGGTACCATAACATAGTTATTCAGATATGAGTTTCTTCGGTTTCGCCGTGCCGGTTTCAGCCATAGCAAGATCATCTGGTAGACGAGCCACGAAACACTCACGCGCATCGCAGCGGCCGCACAGTGCAGCGTATCGTACTCAGCCTCCGTAAAACGCGTTGTGACAATCTCAAACCCGCCCGCCATGCGGTTATAACGACGCTTCACGCCACGCCTGATTTCGCCGTTGCGCATCTTCACCCGCAGCGACCGCACCGCCAGGGTCATGATCGCCCGTTGACTCCTCCGCCATGCCTCACTAAATTCTACCGGCAATGAAACACTCGTCGTCAGCATAATCCCTCTACTGATTAAATACCACGGATCGGCGTTTTTTTCTCACCGGCTCAGAAAATTACTCTGCGCTCTCTTTTTTGGTTGCCGCGCTGTTTTGAATTATGTCACATTGTGCCCGGGCTCGGCAGATGAAATTATCCATTGCGTTCTCAATCCTTACTTTCTTGGCCGTGAATCTCAACGCGCAAGATGCGGATGCCAAAACGCCCGCGACGACTTCTGCCGTTGAGAAGCCTGCCGAACGCAAGGCAGAGACGCTCGACGATTTTGACCGCCAACTGCAGCGCGAACTCGACACAACGCCCGGTACGCCTGTCAACGGCGGTGAGCAACCCTCGGTCGTCTGGCAATTTGTGCGTACGCTGCTGACGCTCGGCTTTTTGCTCGCGATTTTTTATGGAATTTTTCGCCTCTATAAATTCAAACGCGAGCTGCCGCAGCAGAATTTCTCTGCCATCACCAGCATTTATGATTTCCCTCTCGGGCCAAACCAGCGCCTCCAGATTCTTGAGATCGCAGGGCGGCTGATGATTCTCGGCGTCAGCGACAACTCGATTCAGCTGATCAGCGAGGTCACCGACAAGTATACCGTCGATCGCATAAAACTCGATTGTGCAGAAGACAACAAGGCGCCACGGGCAGACTTCGTGACCGAACTTTCGCGCGTCATCAAGACAAACCTGACGGCTCGGTTTGGTAAAAAAGGAACTGGCATGCTATCGATGCAAGAGGGTGGCGATGACAACGCCGAACTCGAAGCGCAGCGTCGCAGCTCGATGGAGCGGCTCAGAAAAATGCGATCTGAAAAATTCGACTGGCGGGATAAACCGTGAAGCAACTCGCGCGAATCGCGATTATCGCGGCCGTGGCGCTCGCGGCCGGTTCTCTGTTTGCGCAGCAAGTGCCGATTCCCAGGGTGGATTTTAACATCACGCAGGCCAAGAACCCTCAGCAGGTCGCTCTTTCGCTTCAGATATTATTACTGCTCACGATTCTGTCGCTAGCCCCTGCGATTATTCTGATGCTGACGTCGTTCACGAAGATCATCATCGTTTTCGATTTTATGAAGCGCGCACTCAGCCTGCAGAACATGCCACCAAACCAGGTGATGGTATCGCTCGCGCTGTTCGTTACCTTTTTTATTATGGCGCCGACCTTCGACGAGATGAACAAGAAGGCGATTACGCCCTATCTCGACGGCAAGATCAGCAACACGAATTTCTTCAAAGAAGCCGCTGCACCGCTCAGAAAATTCATGGTGCGGCAGATCGGCCGTGAGGGTATCAAAGAAATCGCGCTTTTTGTACGCCTCAGCAAAGCAGAGCGGCCGAAAAAGATCGACGATGTTTCGATGCAGGTTTTGATACCGGCGTTTATGCTGACCGAAATCAAGAAAGCCTTCATCATCGGCATCTACCTCTTCATACCGTTTCTGATTATCGATATGGTCGTGGCGAGTGTGCTCATGTCGATGGGCATGATGATGCTGCCGCCGGTAATGATCTCTCTACCCTTCAAGATTATTCTGTTCGTGCTCGTCGACGGCTGGACACTACTCACCTACGAAATTGTCAGAAGCTACGGGTAAAGCGTTAGACTTTTTCTGCTATTTGCGCCGCTGCGTCATGTATCTTGCGTTTCAAGATATCGATGCTCGCAAAGTTACTGTCTACTTCGATGAGCTCGGTCAGCATTGCCTCGGCGCGCTTGATGTTGCCCATGCGCACATGCAGGTCGCACAATAAGGCAAGGTTCTTCGCGAGCGGCACTTCCCGCAGGCGCAAACGTTCTGACAGGTCGATAGATTTGCGATAGTCTTTGATTCGGCGAAAGCATAAGCTCGCAAAATAGACGAAATGCGCATCTGCTGGCTTCAGCCACAGGTAGTCTTGCGCGTATTGCGCAGCTTTTTCATAATCTTTGGTTTGATAATAGATCTGTGCCAGGTTTTTTACCGCTTCGGGGTAGAACTCGTCTTGCCGCAGGTACGCCTCGATGCGACCGATCGCCTTGTCGGTCTGGCCGTGCTTGAGATCGCGCTTCACACCGTCGAGAACTGCTTTGTAGTCGAAAGCATGGTGGTTTGTTCGCTGCTCACGGTACCGTTCAATGCGAATGAGCGAAAGGTCGTCCATGAGCTCGCCACGCTTTTCAAGGCCTGTGACGATATCGGGCAGCACGCCCTGGCTTTCTTCGACGATGCGCAGAAATAACGTTTCATCTTCATTGATCATTCGATCGCCGTGTTCATCGTAGCCGAGTATAATATCGTCACGACCGTCTGAACCAACAAACAGCACGTCACCGGGTTCGAGCTGCGTGGTGGCAATCTGCAGTTTGCCCTCGACCCCGGCGGTACCGAGTTTGCGCAGCATCGTATCGTTCTCTATGAATTTCGCCTCACCCGCGCGGTAAAGCACAGCCCGTGGATGCTCGGCCAGAATATGGTACATGAGACCCGTCTGTTCGTCGATCAGCGCAAAGAAGCCCGACATGAGCATCGAACCGTCGAAACTCTCAAACACGCGGTGCAGTTCGATAAACGCGTTTTTGAGCCATCGCTCGGGCGCCAATTGTTGCATCGCCAGCGTCGCCTGCGTGCGCTCGACAATCGTATGGAATACCGACCCCAGCACGAGCGCACCGCCCGCGCCCTGAATTGATTTACCCATCGCATCGCCGTTGACGAACGCGATATGCCGCTTACCCTCGAGTTCGATGATATGCGAAATATTGATATCGCCGCCGATATCTTTGCTCCAGTGCCTGAACTCGAATTTCTTTTTCTGCCGCACCACCGACTCGATGCCGATGAGACTGCTGTCGACTTCGTTAACACCCAGAGGCTTCAGCAATAAAGTCGTGAGAAAATAGTCACCGTCTTGTTGCGCCTTGAGTGCCTGTACGTCTTTGAGAGTGGTCTGCAGCTCTTGCGTGCGCTCTTTGACTTTTTCTTCGAGCTGCTCCGCGTACTGCTGCAGTCTCATGCGACCGGCTTTGATCGACCGCGCCATCTTGTTGAAACTTTTTGCCATAAAGCCGATCTCATCTTCGACCTGAATTTTCACGCGCACGTCGAAATTGTCATTGTTGATCTCTTTCAGACCGTCGACAATGGCGTTCACGGGACGCATCAATGCCCCTCTGAAAAAAACAGAAAACCCGATCAGAATGAAGAGGTACGAAAAGCATATGACGACAATGAGCGGCCACGTTGCGGCAGCCATTGCCTGGCGGTAATAAATGTACGGGTAGGCAACTTCAATCACCCGCTGCTGGCCCTGATCGACGAACGCATAAGCCACGTAGTGTTTGGGAAAAATCCCCGAATACGTTATCTGCCCGCGGTACGTGCGCTGCGCCTCTTCATACCACGGACTCAGCGCCTGAATCAATACATTTCGCCTTTCTGTGGCAGAGAGACCCGTGAGAACCTTGCCCGCAGCGACGCCGAAGCCCGGAAATTTTTTGTCGAGCGCGGCGACAGCCTGGTCACCATTGCGCTCAAATTCGCTGTCGGACATCTGCTTTAACTTGGCGATCTGGTAGAGCTGTTGGCTTCGCAGCCCCTTGATCGCAAATACCAACGCCGCGCCATCGGTAAAATTTCCTCTGGCGGCAAGTTCGGTTAGGTAACTGGCCTGTATCACCGAGTAGCGTTCAATCTGGCGCAGCAGCGGCGTCGCCTGGTCTTTTAAGCCTGGCGTGTCGCCCTTTAATACCTGAAGAGAATCGTACAAATATGTGGCCTGCATCTTCTGCAAGAGCACGGCTTCACTTTCATAATCCTCACCTAATTCGCCAAAAAGTCTGTTTTGCCGATGGTCATAGATGATTTTTTTCACACCGTGGTCTGGCAGGCGCCCGAGCACATAACCTTCGCGCGCACGGCCGTAAAGCAGTGCGTCAAAATTATTCTCGGCGTCGCGAAGCCAAAAAAACGCGACGGCCTGAAAGATCAGCAGCACCGTCAACAGCGTGATACCCGTGATACGCCAGAGCACCGATGTTCTGTCTTGCGTGACGTTGATGTAAATGACGATCGCGGCGAAATAACCGAACAGGTTAAAGATAACAGTGGCTGTCATGAACGTCGAGCGCGGAATCAGATTGTCACGACTCAGAACCTGCAGAATCGCCGGGGGAATCGTTGCGAACAGAAATGCGGCGGCGATCAGCCAAACGCCCAGGCGCTCGTCGCCCCGCTCTTTGAAACCGCGCCAAATACCCGTTGCCACAAAGTGCATGAAATGCAGCAAAATCACGAGGCTCACTGCTTTCTGCGCCGGCAGAGAATCTGAATCCCAGAAGTGGCTGTTGAACAGATAATAGAGCGGCGAATTCGCCATGACGTATACGAGCCAAAGTGAGACAGCCAGAATTGAGGAGTGTCCGATGATAAGAATCCATTTGACGGCGCGCTCAGAGTGCACGCGGGGAAACGAATGAAAGAACGCCGCCACGTGCAGCCCGGCCGCCATGGCAGTATAGAAGTTCAGCCACCGCGTGAAAAAATTGGGTACCGTATAGACGCCATGAGTCACCAAATAGCTGAAATTGAAGATACCAGTAAAGACCATCGCCACGGCGAGCTGTGTGCTGGCAGGCGAACGCTTCGGTATACGAAACAGCAGGACCGCGACGTAGAGCAAAAACAGAAAAGACAATAAAGAGCCCACAAAGAAGTAATTGGGATACAGTGCCGGCATTCCCAAGTCTTGCTGGGCCCATTGTAATGTAAAGAAAAGATTCCGCTAAACCTGTTTTTTACTTCCCGGCTGATTCGACTTTGAGTAAACTGCTGTATGCCTAATTCGGCGGTTCCCACCTCTCTCTGGCCGGCGTTCTTGCAGTTGCTCTTCGGTATGGGCTTCGCCGGACTCATTTTGCTGCTCGCGCACAAAATTCGTCCGCATCTGAAAAAGCCTGCCGAAGCACATCCAGACACCTTCGAGTGCGGCATACCATACGCTGACGATGCGCGCGGCCTTTTCAATGTGAAGTTCTATCTGGTCGCCATGATTTTCATCATCTTCGACGTCGAAGCCATATTTCTGATGCCCTGGGCGGTATCGTTCAAACCTTTTCGCGAAGCGGGTTTCGGCCTGGTGATGCTCGTTGAGCTTGTGGTATTTATGGCAATTCTCTTCGTCGGCTATTATTATGTGCTCAGAAAAGGCGCCCTCAACTGGGAGGATCCAAATTGAGTACCGAAACCCTCACGAATAGATTTACAAATCCTGGTCCCGAAAAGGGGCAGTTCGATCAGAGCTTTATCGTGGCTGCGGTCGATGATTTTGTGACCTGGGGTCAATCCTACTCGCTCTGGCCTTTCCCGTTCGCGACCGCCTGTTGCGGCATTGAATATATGGCAGCCAGTGCCTCCGATTTTGATATCGCGCGCTTTGGCGCCGAACGCCCTTCGTTCTCACCGCGCCAGGCCGACATGATTCTCGTACTCGGCACAATCACATACAAGATGGCTCCGGTGCTCAGAAATATCTACGAACAGCTCGCCGACCCGCGTTATGTTGTTTCTGTCGGTGCCTGCGCGTCGTCGGGCGGCATGTTTCATACCTATGCGGTGTTGCAGGGTATCGACCGCATTCTACCGGTAGATGTCTACGTTCCTGGGTGCCCTCCCCGCCCTGAAGCAATTCTTGAAGCAATCATGCAGCTGCAGAAAAAACTGCGCAACCAAACCATCGAAGAGCGGCGCGAAGAGATTCGCCAAAAACTCGCGCTGATCGAAGAGAAGAACCGCCCTGTTATTGTAGAGTAATGGCAGCACAATACTACGACATACAAGACTCGAGGCGCATCTTCGGCAGCGAAGTTGAGCTGATGAAATTTCTGAAGTCGTTGCTGATTAAAGACTATAAGATCTACGAGATGCAGAACGAAAAGGGAACCATTGTCCCTTATCATGCGCATGCTCATACCGAAACAATTCTGGTGCTCGAAGGCGTCATGCGCCTCATCATTGAAGAAGACATCGTTGACATATATCCCGGGCAGATGGTGACGATTCAACCTTTTGCCGTGCACATGGCGGCATTCCCGCAAGAGGCCGGCGCTCGGTTCTATCTTCTCTATTCTGAACGCGGCAAGAAACAACCGTTCACGCCAGAGCCCTGATTCAGGCTCAGCGCAGGCACTTCAACGAAGCGCCGCAGTTAGAGATACGAAGCGCATCTCAGCGCAGGCTCTCGCCGTCGAGCATCTGCATCTCTTTCGGGCTCGCGCGGTAAGGCCGTTCAAATGCCTGCGGCGCCTGTCGCTGCAGGTTCGTGAGCAGCCTTTCTGCGTCGGCGTTTGGCCCTGCTACCTGCATAATTTCTTCGAGCAGCAGGCGTGCCGCGTAGAAGCGCTTCTGCTGCAGTCGCACCTCGACAAGTGGCCAGATATACCGCGCCTCTGAGCCGAAAAGCGCGTAGAGCGCCATTGCGTGTTCTGCGGCAGAGGTTTGCTGCCTGTGCTGCGAGCTGATGCGGTAGAGCGCGAGATAACTCGCCTCGCGGTCAGGGCGGGCGAACCTCGCATCGCCAAAACATTCGAGTGCAGCGGCGGTTTTTTTCTTCTTTTCGAGTGCTTCACATTCTGTGAGCGGTTTTGCCGCTACGGCCGGCTCGATCGCTTCAAGCACCTGTTTTGCCTTGGCACGATCGCCCTGCCTGCCGAGTACAATCGCATAGCGAATATGCGTGGCTGAATCGCTTTTGTTCATTTCAAAATATTTCTCGTAATGCCGCTTCGCCTCGCGCCATTTACCGCGGGCATCGTACTGTTTTGCGAGGTATGCATACGATGCGGAGTTTTCATAGCCATGCGAGAGAGCGCGTTCGTACATATTCACGGCTTCGTCATGTCGCTGCAGCGCCGCCAGCGATTCGGCCGCAAGTACCTCTGCCTCAAGCCTCTCCGGTCCGGGATTTTCAGCACCATCGGTCATTTGCAGGGTGATGCGCAGCGAATCGAGCGCGTTCAAAAAGCGGCGGCGCTCGAAATGCCCGCGCGCCCGTTGCAGAAAGTCATCAGCTGTGACCGGCTGCGCGCCGAGTGACGAACAGAGTATCAGCAGCAAACCGCAATGGCGCGCAAGCGACATTGCGGCCGGCAATTTTAGAACCTCACGCCGAATGAAAGTTGCAGACCCAGCGCGTGATTGCGTTCTGAACCGGGTGTCCCTTCGAAGAAGAGTTGTTCCCTTAAGATATAACGATTTTTGAACATCTGCGCAGCAAAAAGGGTGATAATGAAAGAATTGCCGCGATACGAAGAGAACGCGTTGCCCGTTGCGGCTCCGGCTGAGTTAAAACCGAAATAACCCTGGCCATTGCCGAAGCTCGTGAGGTTGGTGTTACCCGTGTTCTGAAAATAGAGTCGCTGGGTAAGCAAAAAGCCCCACGTTGTGGCGACCTTATCAAACTCTTTCTGCAATTTGCCGAACTCCATACCAATCGAGAGGTCGTATGTGCCGAAATAGTGGCCGACTGCGTCTGTACCGGTCGTGGGCTTGTATTCAGTGAGATAGATCTCATCAATGACGAATTTTACGATAATGTCGGTGAATGGCCCTTTGCTGATCGGTTGTTTTTCGTCGACCACCGTACCAAGCTGCAGGCGTAGGTTGCGACGGTATTCGACTTCAACTTTTGCCACGTCGAACGAACTGCTTTTCGGAGCAGTTTCTGTGTCGCGAAACAGGTAGCGCGGGTAGATACGCAGAACGAAGAATGTCAGGTCGTCGCGGCCGCCCATGAACAGGCCAAACTTGGTATCTGAAAGCGTAGTGTAGTCGCTGTTCTGAATATATGTCGTGGTTGAAACGGGCACTGTGCTGTTCTCGACGTTCAGCTGGCTGAAAAGAATACCGCCACCAAAAAAGAAATACTTGAAGTTATACTGCATTTCGATCTTCTGCGAGCCGGCATAAAATGCAGGCTGCAAAATGCCGTAATACGGCGTCTGGCCGTTCAGTCTGAATGTCAGCTCGCGTAACGGGTTAAACTCCGCATACGCGCCAGCGGGAGTCTGCAGCACGCCGGCTGGCTTATAAAGACTGAGGGCGGTCGACTGCTTGTCGATGACGCCAATTGCAGAACCGAAGAACCCTACTTCGCCGATTGTTTCGGGCCTTGCTTCGCAGTTCGGGTTCGTCGTCGGGTCACCAGTCAGGTCGTTTCGCGCGTCGTAGATTTTCTGCTCAGCCAGCTTTGCATACGCGTCGGGTAGCCACTTCTGCACCGAAGCATTGCGCGGGTCGAGCTTCAGCGTTGTCTCGCCCGAAAAGACCGCGTCTTTATACAGGCCCATAGAATATTGCATGCGGCCAAGGCTCGCCCACGAAATCGTCTGCTGCGGGTTGCGCACGACCGCTTTCTGGTAGTTTTCGAGTGCCTTGTTCTTATCACCGGCAAGTTCAAACGTATAGGCTACGTTATGGTACGAGCGCGCCGACCGCGAATCGTCGAGACTGATCGCTTTCTGAAACCTGTCGGCCGCGTCGAGGTAGCGCGAATCGTTCGAGAGGTCTATACCCTCCCAATTGAGCTTGTCTACCTCGGCAGCAAGATCTTTGCTGCTTGCCTTCTGGTTTTGCGCTGCCGCAGCCGTACAGATTACCAGCGAAAGACCGGCAAGATAGAGTTTTTTTCTGCGCATTTTCATAGTGGATTAGACGCCCCGTCGGTAAGAATATCGACTGATTATGCTACACGATGTAGCTTATTTTGCCGCGGCCATGGATGGCCTTAGCGGCATTTATGCTGCACGATGTAGCTTATTTTGCCGCGGCCAAGGATGGCCATAGCGGCATTTACGCTACACGATAAGCTTATTTTGCTGCCCGTCGGGTCGGTGACCGCGCCGGGTCGACGACCGCCGTGGATGGCGACTAAACCCGGTCTTTCAGGCTTTTTGACAGGATGCTGACTTTATCGGCCAGCTCTTGTACACTCTGGCGCGCCATCGGGTCGACCTGTTCGAGGTAACCCTGCACCGCACGGCTGACTTCAGTCGCGCGCTGTTCGTAATCGCGTATCGCTTTAATGGACTTTTCGATTAGCTCATCAAGCTTCTCGTTCGTCGTCTCTGCGGTATTCGAAGTTGCAATACGCTGGCTCAACTGCTGAATATCACGATCGAGAACTGTGAGCCCATGGCGCACTTCTTCAGTTACCGAAATCAGTGCTTCGATTCCGGTACGCAGCGCTTTTTTCAGGGTCTCTTCCATAGCGGCAAAAAAGGTTACTTGCATCGAATGTACATCGTTTCGGCAAAATTCGACTAAAGATTAAATTCAATCTTCGCGGTTTCAAGGTCTTCAGCAACTATAAAAACCGACATCAGGCGCGTAACTTCAAAAATATTACGAATTTGAGGATTCAGACCGCAGAGTATGACTTTGCCGCCATCGCGCTTTTTGACCATACTTACGAAACTGACCAGCACGCCGATACCCGACGAGTCGACAAATGCGAGATCGGTCAGATCAAGAATGAATTTGGCCGCGTTCGTCTCAAGTTTCTTGACGAGGCTGGTGCGCAGCTCGGGCGCAGAGAACATATTGAGATCACCCGATAACTGAACTATCGTAAATTGCGGTTCGTCGGTAAACGCGAAGGTCAGTCCCTTATTCTTGTCGAGCATGCGCCTTGGCCGTACCGCAAACTGACATATTAAGTCAAGTGCTACTTCTTGTATTCTTTCTCGAACAGTTCTTTCTCTACGGCGGCGCAGAGTATATGACCTATCAGAATATGGCATTCCTGAATGCGCGGAGTTTCGTCTGACGGCACGCGTATGCAATAATCGGTCATGTCCGCCATTTTACCGCCTTTCATGCCGGTCAGCCCCACGGTCTTGATGCCGAGCCTCTTGGCAACTTCGAGAGAGTGGATAACATTTTTTGAATTGCCTGAAGTTGAAATGGCAATATAGATATCGCCTTTCTGGGCATTGGCTTCAAGCTGGCGCGAGAACAGCAGTTCGTAGCCATAATCATTGCCGATTGCGGTCAGCGCCGACGTGTCGGTGGTCAGCGCAATACTCGCGAGCGCTGGGCGGTCGAAATAGAACCGGCTGACAAATTCGGCAGCGATATGCTGCGCGTCAGCGGCGCTGCCGCCGTTACCTGCAATGAGCGTTTTTTTGCCGGCACGGTACGCCGCGATCACCTCATGGCAAACCGTATCTAAGAGCGCAATGTTGGCCTCGTCAGCGAGAAAACGCTCTTTGACAGCGATTGAATCTTTGACCTGCGCGCGTATGTAGTCTTTCATTGAACCCAATATACCAAAATCAAGCAGTCGCGAAAAGCTTTTTGAAGGCCTCGGGCACCGGCGCCTCGACCACCACCTCTTTGCCGTCGGGGGCGCGAAACTCAAGCCGGCGGGCATGCAGCATCAACCGGGGATATTCTTCGCCCCTGTAGGTGCGGTCACCCACTATCGGCATACCATATTCTGAGAGGTGCACGCGCAACTGGTGCGTTCGCCCTGTCACCGGTTCTGCACGCACGAGCACGTATTTATCGAGAGACTGCAGAATCTCAAACCGGCTGTACGCGAACGAGCCTTCAGCGTTCGGCCCAGCGGGTTTTTGCGCCTGTTTCGCGAGCCATTCGGTCGAAGCATAACGGTTGCGTTTCTTTTCGGCGCGCACCAGCTGGTTCTTGATTTCCCAGATTTTCTCGCTCACCGCTCGGGCCGTCGTGCAAACGGCCAGATATTCTTTGTGAATAAGGTTCTCTTGAAACAGGTTTGAAACAAACACATTCATCGCCGGGTCGGTGGCAAATAAAATGCATCCCGAAGTCTCGGCATCGAGGCGGTGGTGAATTCCTAAGTAGATTTCTTTACCTTCACTGCTCGCAGACGCGAGCAGTCGCTTCAATGCAGCGACCAGATTGTCGCGCGCGTTGTCGAGCGTCGGTACCGTGGGCAACCGCGGCGGTTTGTTGACGACGATAATGCCGTTTTCATGATAGAGAATATCTGTCGCGGTCAGGTCGGGCACGTTCTGCTGCTGCGCCTGGGGCAGTCGGTCTGCCTTGTATTCGACGCGCACCTCGATGCCGCCGAATACCGGTTTTGACGCGATACGGCAGCGGCTGCCATTGAGGTACGCGGCGCCTATCATGATCAGCTTGCGTGCCATACCGCGCGAGACGCCGCCCTCTACGCGTTCGGCAAGCAACGCATGCACGACTTTGTCGAACCGCTCACCGTGTAATTTCTGCGGGTTCTTGAAACCGTATGAGGCCATATTTCAGCCTTTCAACTTTGTTGCGATGGCATCCCAATCGACTTTGCCGTACTGCGTCTGGTGGTATTCGAGCAGCGCCGCCACCAGCCTTCCCGCCGCGACGCCTGAGCCGTTGATCGTGTGCACGTATTCGTTTTTGCCGGCTTCGTTCTTGTAGCGAATTTTTGCCCTGCGCGCCTGAAAGTCTTTGAAGTTCGAGCAAGACGAAATTTCGAGCCAACGCTTCAGGCCGGGCATCCAGATTTCGAGGTCGTAAGTCACAGAAGACGTAAAGCCCATGTCGCCCGAGCAGAGGCTGAGCACGCGGTACGTTAGGCCAAGCTTTTGCAGAACGCGCTCGGCGTCGTTTGTGAGAGACATCCACTCTTTTTCAGATTCTTCGGGCCGGACAAATTTAACGAGTTCTACTTTGTTAAACTGGTGCACGCGCACGAGGCCGCGCGTGTCTTTGCCCGCGCTGCCCGCCTCACGGCGAAAGCAAGGCGTGTATGCGGTGAGCTTGATCGGCAACTGATCAGCGTTCAGAATTTCATCGGCATAAAGGTTCGTCAGCGGCACTTCGCCCGTAGGTATCAGCGACAGTCCGTCTTTGTCCATTCGGTAATATTCGTCGGCAAACTTGGGAAACTGGCCCGTGCCAAACATGCACTCGTCTTTGACGACCAGAGGCACCATTCGCTCTTTATAACCGGCTTCGGCGTGCAGGTCGAGCATGAAGTTCGCCAATTGGCGTTCAAGCCGCGCGACCTGCTCATTGTAGACATAAAAGCGTGCACCTGAAATTTTGACCCCGCGTTCGAAATCAACGAGGCCGTGCGCTTCGGCGACTTCATAGTGCGGCTTCACGTCAAAATCATATTGCGGAATTTCACCGACGGTACGCACGACAACGTTTTCACTTTCGTCTTTGCCGACAGGTACCTTTTCATCGAGAATATTCGGCAGGCGCGCCAGAAGATTCTGAAAGCGCTCTTCAATCGGTGCCTCTTGTTCTTTGAGAACCTTCAGGCGGTCGGCGACATCTTTCATCGTCTCACGCAACGCATCGAATTCTTGCTGCTTGCCCTGCGCCTTGAGTTCGCCGAGCTTCTTCGACTGCACGTTGCGTTCGTTCGACAGCGCCTCGACCTCGCGTATCATCTCGCGTCGTTTTTCCGCCGCGTCTTTTAGGTCAGCAGCCGATGCACTGTCGCCGCGCTTCGCGAGGCTCTGTAAAACACGGTTAAAGCCCTCTTCTGTTTTGAGAAGCTGGTGGTCGATCATGGGAAAAAGTGCGGATTTCAGACAGGGTGCAAAGCAGGATAAACCCGCGTTAGGCTGCGCCTAACGCGGAAATATGGACATTAGTTGTGACGTGAGTTTATCCTCATTTTGGACATCGGCCCGGCGTGCCAGAAAGCGACATAATTCTTCGGGTGTTTCAGGCAGACTCTTTTCTATATCTTCAAATGAAGTCGTGACGACCCCATGCTTCTCGTAGAGTTCAGCCACTGCAGTATAGAACGGCTGCAGATTCATGCCGCCGCCGGCGACAAGACCCAGCGCGCGGTGCAATGTATGGTCAGAGGCCAGACGCCCGTACGCAAAGACCGACGCAGTCTCTGCCCACGCAAAAAAATCCGCCCGGTAGGCCTGCCTGTCTTTTGCGAGGCAATCATAGCTGAGACAAATACCCTCACCGTAAAAAGAAAAGTTCTGCGGGTGCGGCCAAAGCGAAATCTGCGGGTGCGGCGACCCTTGCGGGTGCAGCAAGCACCCCGTTTGTTGGTTTCGTACGAAACCAACGAACGGGCAAACATAGATGTCGTCGCTCACGCGGTTGGGTAGCGTCACGGCCTCGCGCTGTTTGCGGTATTGTACGAGATTCGCAGCGGCCGAAAGATCAAGCTCAAGAAACTGCCGCGTGTTGTCAGCCACCCATGCACGGCGTTCTTCGTCGCCGCCTTTGTAATTAAAGATACCGCAGCAGGCGCTGCATGAAAGCCTTTCGCTCATGCATGCCTGCGATGCGGTTATTTTGGCTGTCGGCGCCACTATTTTGGCTGGCGCATGCAGAGAATTGTGCCGGTGACTCCGCTACTACACAACGTAGCCGACTCACCCGTCGTAAACCCGGCACCCGATTTTGATTTGTCCCCAGCAGTGTACGCATTACCACTGCTCGCCTGAAAACCGCCGCAATCGGCGCCGGTCGCTCGGCCGCTGATGCCGGTCCCGGTCATCAGCAAACCCGCAGAATCTTCAAGCGGCACGCGAGTACCTGAAGTAGAAAGCTCTGCATAATCTGTCGCCAGAACCTGAACGCCCGTCGTGTTGCGCGCGAGAAAGGGCCCGAGGGTAGAGGCTACCGCACAGCCGGTTGTGACTTGTCCCTGAATATTGCAGATCGCGTCGACGTTGCCGCTGATTGAAACCCAGGCGCGGTACGTACCGGTAAATGATCGCTGGCTCGCAGAAACCGCGCACGCGCAATTCGCCTTGTCTAGGCCCGATTGACCGACGCAGCTTGCCGATAACCCCGTACTGCCAACTGTGAGCAATGCACTCGGTGTGTCGCTGCCAGTTGCGACGAACACTTCGATGCCAAACTCGTTGTTCGCGACCGCCTTTGCTTTTTCAACAAAGCCGATGTTGTTGCACTGCAGCGCGAGCGCAGCGAGAGCAAATATTATAGTGCGTATTTTCATCGTCGTGTCCTCAGAAAACATATCCCGCCGAAAGAAGAAGGTTTACCACGCGCCCCGCGTCATTGCCCTTGTCGAACAGCACGAGCGAGCCGAATTCGAGGCCGAAAGAAACGTTCTGCAGAAAAAGCCAGTGCAGTGCAATCGCAGAACGCGCCGCCGGATTGCCAAACGTCTTGCTGTAAATTTCTGTGGTGCCGCCACTCGACGCATTCACCGCAAACTTGCCACCATAATAGCCACCGCCGAGCTCGACGTCGAAGCGCCACCGGTCAGACCAGAAGAACCACGAATAGCCGAGGTTCAGCGTCAGCGGTATCGCGGTCAGCGAACTCGAAAAAGACGCCCCCTGGGTATCACGCGAATTGAGTTTGAAGAACTGCATAAAGGCACCGGCATAGAGACCGCGCCACATGAGCCTTTTCGCCGAAACAGCAATGCTGCCGCCAGATGCATAAGGTTGCTTCAGCTCGTCAATCGGCGATGCCACCCCGACGTGTAAGTTCGCCGAAAAATCTTTGAACGCCCACACGATCGGAACCTGCTTTTCAAGCTCGAGTTTGTCACCCTTCTGCGTGTCGGCGCTTTTGCCTGCTGTCGCCTGTTGCTCTTTGGCGATGCTCGTCATTTCAGCGACGATATCGTCCGCCACTTTGTCGGCAAGACTAAAGATCGAGGCGTCGGTGGGGTTGCGCCTCTCAGGTAACGCGCGGTAGTTTTCTTTGCTGCCGAGCGAAATATACGTGTTCACGGCTATCTGCTTTTTCGCAGCGTCGTAGGTGAACTGGCCGAGCACCAATATTTGCACGTCATTCTTTACGCAATACTCGGCAGCTTCACGTGCATTCAGAATTCCGGCGGATTTTATCTTGCGGCGCGCGGCCTCTGATTTGCCTGGATCTTCACGCACGTATTCGAATTTTTGCTGAAGCGACTTGTCGATCGCCTCGGTCAGTGAATTGGGCATGTAGCCGAAATTCTTCGTGCGTGTTTCGTCGTCATAAGTCAGAATAGCAACCCTTGCCAGGGATTTGGCATTTTTTGCTGCGCCAGCAGCCGGCACGAACACCAGGGCTGGCAGAAGAAAGCAGGCGCGCAGCCATCGCAGCAAGAAGAGCATCACCTGCACGCTGTTTGTGGGTATTGTTCTCGACAAGCATAATTCATGTGTCAGCCACAGGTGACGGCAGAGCGAGCCATTTTTATTGACGCACCATCGCCGTGGGCTTCGTTGCAGCCATGCGTTCATATAAATGGGAAATCCGCCTGGCATTATGCCTTACTCTGGTTACCGGGGTTCTCGCACGAAGTCTCGTGCTCGATCAACCTGCATACCTCTCGAAACTCGAAAACGAAGTGCTGCAAGAACTGAACCTCGCGCGGGCGAATCCTGCGACGTTTGCGAAAGTACTTGAAGACTACCGCGCACAGTTTAGCGGCAAACTCGTGAAGCGTCCGGGAAAAATTGACCTGATGACGAGCGAAGGCACGCGCGCGGTCGATGAAGCGATACGCGCCCTGAAATCACAAAAGCCATTGCCAGCGTTTCGCCCTTCAAAGGGTATGTCGCTCGCGGCAAAAGACCATGTCAAAGACACGGGCCCGCGCGGCCTGACAGGGCACAGCGGTCACGACCGATCGAGCCCATTTGATCGCATGAACCGCCACGGAAAATGGCAGATTACCGCAGGTGAAAATATCAGCTATGGCAACGACGAAGGGCGGGCGGTGATCATTCAACTGATCGTCGACGACGCTGTGCCGTCACGCGGTCACCGCAAGAACATCTACAACGAAAAGTTCGGTGTCGTGGGTATCTCGTGCGGTCCGCATAAAGTGTACGGCACAATGTGCGTACAGACATTCGCCGGCGATTATCAGGAAAAATAGTCGAATAGCAATTGCTATTCGATCTTGCAATAGTCGAGCAAACCTTGTTTGCCGCCTTCGCGGCCATAACCCGATTCTTTGTAGCCGCCAAATGGCGAGGTCGGGTCAAACTTGTTAAAGGTATTGATCCACACAACGCCTGCGCGCAATGCGTTCGCCATCTTCATGGCTTTTGAACCCTTGTCTGTCCAGATGCCGGCAGAAAGACCGTATTGCGTGTTATTCGCTTTTTCAATTGCTTCATCGGGGGTTCTGAACGTCATGATTGACAGCACCGGCCCGAAGATCTCTTCGCGCGCGATGCGGCTTGAAGAAGTCACATTTGTAAAGAAGGTCGGTTGAAACCAAAAACCTTTGTCAGGCAACTTGCCCGCTTTCTGGTGCATGACCGCACCTTCAGCCACGCCTGAATCGGCGAGTTCGCAGATCTTGGTGAGCTGCATCTTCGAGTTGATCGCCCCAATGTCAGTATTCTTGTCGAGGGGGTTTCCCACGCGCAGAGTCTGCAGGCGACGAAAGAGTTTTTTCACCACAACGTCGTGAATGGATTCTTGCACGAGCAGGCGCGAACCTGCGCAGCACACATGGCCCTGGTTGAAATAGATGCCGTTGACTATACCTTCGACGGCCTGGTCGATTGCCGCATCTTCGAAAATAATATTCGCGGCTTTGCCACCAAGCTCGAGCGTCATCTTTTTGCCAGAACCTGCCAGAGCCTGCTGAATCTTTTTACCCACCAGCGTCGAACCGGTAAACGCAACTTTGTTCACGTCAGCGTGCGATACCACAGATGCACCCGTTGCACCGGCACCCGTCACGATATTCACCACGCCGTCGGGTAACTCGGCTTCTTGCAGAATCTGCGCGAGAAACAGCGATGTCAGAGACGTTGTTTCGGCTGGCTTCAGCACGACCGTGTTACCGCAGGCGAGTGCCGGTGCGAGTTTCCAGGCAGCCATCAGTAACGGAAAATTCCACGGAATCACCTGCCCGGCGACGCCGAGAGGCTTTAAGGTGCGACCGGGAAAAGCATAGTCAAGCTTATCGGCCCAACCTGCGTAATAGAAGAAGTGCGCTGCTGCGAGCGGCACATCGACGTCGCGCGATTCGCGAATGGGCTTGCCGCCATCGATGCTCTCAAGTACGGCAAGTTCGCGCCCATGGTCTTGAATCAGGCGTGCTATGCGGTAAATATATTTTGCGCGCTCTTTGCCTGGCATCTTCGACCAGACCTTGTTATACGCCTGCCGCGCAGCCTTTACCGCGAGATCGACATCTGCTTCACCCGCTTCAGCGACGTCGGCAATTTTCTGTTCGGTTGCAGGGTTAATCGTCGGGAAATACTTGCCGCTTTTGGGTGCGACAAACTTGCCGTTGATAAACAGATTGTATTTCGGCGCAATCTTGACGATCGCCGCAGATTCTATACTCTCAGAATATTCCCACGCTTTACCAAACTGAATTATATCTGAAGCGACAGCGGGTGCTGATTTGACTGCAGCCTTCTTCTTTGCGGGAACACCGCTTTTCGTTTTTTTCTTTGCCGCCATGTTACCTCTGGTTCTTGTTCTTGTCTACCGGCAAATCGGGCAGATTTAATGCCTCGATCGCTTCGTGCAAGAACATCACGGTAAACCTCGAAGTCTCGCGCACCGACTTCCCCTGAAAAAAGTTGGCAACTTCGAGTCTCGTATCGACCATAATATGATCGTCTTTGTTAAAACACTTCGGGCCGTTGGCCTGTATATCTTCGTACACACTTTTCCAGAATTCGTGGATCTTCTTCAGAAACGCGCCACCGTCGAACATGAACTGGCGCTGCTGCCTGGTGCGCATATCACGCAACTGAACTTTTGAATCTTCGCGCACGGCTTTGTGAAAATCTTCAATAGTTTCACTGAGTATTTTCATCTGCCGTTTCAGACTTTCGAGCACCGTAAAATGGCTGTCGCGCTCAGCAGACAATGCGAAGTCGAGCTTGACCTTACTCAGCGCCGGGTAAAACGTGTTTTCCCATGCGCTCAGCACGCTGCCGAGAACGTTGATTTCAAGCTCATCAGAATTGGGAGAGATACGAGCCATCGGTAACTTGCCCAAAGTCGGATACGTTTGCCCAATGTCTTCGATGCTCTTTTTTCTCGACCCAGAGGTCGTTGTTCCCGGGTTTTCCTGCAAGAACTGGTCTGCCGAACCGCCAGGGGCAATCGACTCCATCTTATCGCGGATTTTCTTGAGTTCTATCTTGGCTTTGCCTTGTTGTTCGGCATTGCGCGAGGTGCGAATGATCCCTTCGTATTGCCGGGCAAGCTTTTGCAGGGTCATCAGCTCGTTTTTCTGAGCTTCGCTGAGAGACATATTCTACGTGGGCCTACTCTTAGGGTTTGCTGTAAAGCAAAAAGCTGACGGGGCGACCCGAATGGCGCCGGGCGTCATTAAGGTCGCGGAAATATCAGAAAAGCGCGCGGAATTCTGAAAAAACGATTGAGGCATCGCGTGGGCCGGGAGCCGCTTCGGGGTGGTATTGTACGCTGAGTATCTTGTACTTGCCGCCGACGACACGAAAGCCTTCGGCGCTGAGGTCGTTCGCGTTCACTTCAAAACGTGCTTCGGTGCCAGTCACAGAGCGTAACGAAGCCTCGTCGACCGCGAAACCATGGTTCTGAGAAGTGATGATGACCTGCTTACGGTAGTCTGCCTTCACGGGCTGGTTGCCGCCGTGATGGCCGAATTTGAGTTTGTATGTTTTTGCGCCCAGTGCCAGCGCGAGCATCTGGTGGCCCAGGCAAATACCTAGGCAAGGCTTGCCCGTGGCAGTCAGGTCGCGAATGTTCGCCACGCCGTTCGTGACAACCGCCGGGTCACCGGGGCCATTACTGAAGAAGAAACCTTTGAATTTGTCTGCGCTGAAACTCTGCGCCGCAAGGGGAGTGTCGCCGGCAAATACCTGAGGATAGAAACCCTGATTAATCAGTTCGCGAAGAATATTGTATTTGATGCCAAAGTCAAGCACGGCGATCGGCGTGAGCTTTTCTTGCGAGAGCTTCTTTTCTGCGAGATATGCCGCAACAAACTGGTTCGCGTCACGGCCGTCGAAATCACGGACGAGATTGAGCCCGTCCATAGTCGGCTCAGCAGCCACCTTGGCAGCAAAGAGCGCCGCGTCTTTTCCAGTGCCGGCAAAGATGCCCGCGGTTTGAGCTCCCCCTTCGCGAATTTTACGGACGACTGCGCGCGTGTCGACGCCGGTAATACCAGCGACACCCTGCTCGCGCAGAAACTCGGCAACGGTCATTTGCGAGCGAAAGTTGCTCGGTATGTCGCAGAGATCGCGCACGACCACGCCCGAAAGCCATGCCTTACGTGACTCATAATCTTCTTTGTTGATGCCGTAGTTGCCGAACGAGGGATATGTAAAGCAGACGATCTGGCCGCTGTAGCTCGGGTCGGTAAGAATCTCTTGATAGCCCGACATCGCCGTCTGAAAGACCGCCTCGCCGAATGAGCCGGGGTCTTTCGGCCCGGCGCCAAAGAGCTGCCCCTCAAAAAACGTACCGTCTGAAAAGACGAGAACGCCCGGGCGAATATCAGAGCTCACGGAGACAATTTTGATCAGGCCGACAGGCGGTGGAGCCTTTTCGTAAAACGCTTTTCTGCCAATTTGCTGACTGAAACCTTTAGAAAAGCTTCAATTCCCGCGCGAGTTCGAAGATATTACCCTGCGTTTTCTGCCGTTCGATAAGATCGTCTTCTGAAAGAATCTTGCGTACTGCGCTTTCGGGCAAATTCTGCATTTTGTTGAAATTTTCCCGGTAGTATATCAGAGGCAACTTCTTGCAGAAAATATGGCTCTGAAAATGAAAGACCTGGTGCGCTATCAGAAAGCGCATCGTGTCGTAATCTTCAACCGCCTCGGCGGTGATAATTGCCTCACGGTTATCGGCGAGGCGAATACAGTAGTCGATAAAAGCAAGGTTGTCGAGAAATTTGGTTTGGTCTTCTTCGGGCTTGAATTTGAAACTGATTGGGTCGAGTTTGAACTCTTTAATCATCTCGCCGAGATCGAGAATCACCTGGTGGCTCTGGCTCTTGACCCCGAAGTCGTCGGCTGCGAATGATATACCAAACTGAAAGAAATAGCGGCAGACGTCTTTAAGTTTAATTTCTTTTTCTTCGTAAGGTTTCTCAACAAGTTCGAGTCGCACGTTGTGCGGATTCAGCTTTTGCTTCAACAGCAGCTCGTTAAAACGAAATACCTTTTCTGCCGAGGGAAAAGTATCAATCAGTGTCTGCGGCGACACGTTGAACTTGAGCAGCCCCGGCGCTTCGTGGCAGGCCATGACGATCTTTTCAAGAATCAATAACTCGACGCGGTTGATATCCTGATCGTCGGGTATGTCGCGTAGCAGCTCTGAATAGCTGGCGTAAAGGTCGCCACCAACGAACACTTCGCCGCCTTTGATAGAATACAGCTCTTTCTTTGGATCAAAATGAATAATTGGTTGAATGACCGCATTCGCTTCGACGTCGGCGAAATAGTCGTTTGCGCGGTTGAGGTATGTCCAGCTCCAGCGGACCAGGTTGTCTTTGAGGTTCTTGTGCGCAGCGCGCACGAGCTCATCAAAGATCTCTTGTGCATCAGAAATATAGTTGCATTGCGTTCTGCCGATGCCAAAATCAAAACTACCGTGGCCGTCTTTAGGCGCTTCGCCGTGAAACTTGCCCATCGCGCCATCGATATTCGGCAGAAAGCCCGGCGCATCGTCTGCAGGTACGATGCCGACATAAAAGCGGTGCTCGTCGCCAAGAACGTAACAGTGAATGTGTTGGTTCGCTTCGGTGTTCACGCGCGCCACGAATTCAGGAATCTGCTGCAGAAACTCGTCGATACGCATACCCTTCAGCCTTTCAACGAGCATGAGAAATAGCGGCTTGCCGCGGTTCTTATCGATGAAAGTATTGCGAAAGTTTTTTTCAGCGTCAGCGAGGCCGAAATTTTCTACGGTTCTTTGAAGTATCGAGCGCAAGGGATAGGCCACCGTTAACCATAATAGATCGCCGTGGATGCACCGGAAAGGCCAAAACATTGCATTTTGTGATCCACGGGTATATTGCTGGCGCAAGGGAAATTGCTCATGAAATTATGCATTCCTGACGATGTGACATAATATGGTACGTTGCGGATGGATAACTATTCTCTTCTTTTCTTTCTGCGCAATGTCGGCCGCCGCAGCACAGGCTAACGCATCGGCTGCAGCAAACGGAAAATCGCAGTTCGAATGCGCCGGTGGGGCAACTACCCCCTGCCACCCAGTTGAAATGACCGACGCAATTACGCCGCTCGAACAAGAGCAAGGCGATCTCGCAGTGAGTCTCGCGCATTCACTCGCGCGGGAGAAAAAGTACAGCGAAGCGCTCCAGAGTTATCGGGAATTCGTGCGGGTGTTTCCATCGCATTTACGGGTGCGTGAAGCGCGCGAGAATATGGCGCGCATCTACGAAAAACGCCAGAGGTATGATCTCGCGGCTGCACAATACGAAGAACTCTACCGTAACCTCGGCGTGAGTGCGCTGGGCCTGGCATACCACCTCGAAGCTGCCCGGCTCTACGAATTACAAGGTGAAGAAGAGAGCGCCGTACGAATCTATCAGGAACTAAATGCTCTCGACGCTAATTCTGAAACAGCAAAGCGCGCCCGCGAACGCATGGAAGCTTTGAATCTGGTACAAAAAAGCGGTGACTATCTGAAATAAGACCAGCTCAGTCAGAAAACAGTTCACCGCAAAAAGAGTAGAAAGAATCTTGTTTGATGACCTGCTTCAGGTCTTCGAGGTAGTATTTCTTCTTCACTTCGTCGATCTGGTACACAGGGCAGATGCGCGAAAATTCAGCAAGCAACTTGTCGCGCAGCTTCTGGTCGGGCTTGAAAGAATCTGTATAACCAGACAACAGAACGATGTATTCGGCAAGAATCACAGGCAACACATGTGGTTGCTCTTTCTCTATCTGTACCGGGTCAGTGATTTTGTGCCGCAGCAGCCGGCTTGCCTCAACCAACTCAGACGGGAAGTTCCATGTCTTCATCGCAAAAGCCGAAGCGTCGGCCGAAGTGAACTGCCATTTCATCATCTCGAGCTGGTTCAGTTTCTCTTCATCGGCAGCATCGCCGGACATTTGAAAACAGATGGCGTACTCTTCGGGAAATTGGTTTGCCAGAATCGATTTACCGATTTGCCTGAGCAAGCCGATCATAAAAACTTCGTCTTTAACCTTTTCTTTGCCAACGCGTTCAGCGACAATTTTGGCAATGAGCGCGCTTAGCACAGAGCGCATCCAGAGCTCTTTCATGATTTTAAAATTGCCTTTTTTGGGGATAATCGAAGCCGATGAAACGAGCAGCGAAAGCCCTTTGACGGTCTTAAATCCTAATAATGCAATTGCTTGCGACAGGTTGTTGATGCGGTTACCACGCGCGTAAAACGCAGAGTTCGCTAATTTCAGTATTTTTGTAGAGAGCGCCAGGTCGGCCTGCACGATATTCTTTATCTGCTCAGCAGAAACGCTGATTTGGCTTTCGTCTATCTGCATCACGCGCGCAGCGACCTGCGGCATCGGAGGCAGCTCAAGATTCTTGAGCTTTTCAGTGAGCATCTGTTTCCCGACGTCCATTTCATTTTTGCAGTGTCAATTGTAATTAGGCCGATTTCAGGTTTTTCGGATCAAATATCGCTCAGCGCGGTATCCTGGAGCCAATCGGTGCAAGCTTTGGTTTGGTTCTCTAAAGAAGCGTTCGAGTATGTTGCGGGGATGGCGCGGGAGATCCTGATTACTTACCCAGGGCGGTACCCAGCATCTATGTCGTTGTCATGTGCACACGTAGACAAATTGCCGCTAAGAAGCCCGAGTTTTAAAACTCCTCATTGGCTTTTTTCCAGGTCGAGCGACCGTCTCCGGTTACTGGGGTCGGATCGTCTTGCATAACTTCTGGTTTCAAGACATAAATATCGAGTAGGGATTTCAGGCGGGCCAGATATTCGCGCCCGGTCGCCTGCCAGGTATTGTCAAATGAAGATGCTTCGGCTGCATAGCCCTCTGCCTTAATGCCATGCGCGCGTGCGAGAAACAGCGCGCGGGGTAGATACAGCTCTTGACTCACGACGATTGCCGTTCTCACATTGAACGATGTTTTCGCGCGCACCATTGTATCGAAAGTGCGTACGCCCGCATGGTCTAAAAATATATCTTCACCCTTCACACCGTGGCGCAGACAATAGTCGCGCATGGTGTGCACCTCATCGTAGAACTTTCGGGTATTGTCGCCTGAGAGCAAGAGCTTGGGCACGATCTGCCGGTTGTATAATTCAATACCTGCGCGCAACCGCCCGAGGAGTGTGTTAGATGGCTTTTTGCTGGGCAAAACGCTTGCCCCGGGAATCAGCGCGACCTGCGCGGGATGCGGCGTTTGCGGATTCAAGCGCGAACCATAGATAACGCTGCGTGCGCTCCATGACATCCAGAGTAAGGGAACTGCCAGCCCCACCCCGGCGAGTATAAAAAGGAGAAGAATTGTTCTTAGTAGGCGGCGCATATATGTGTATGCCAGCGAGTCAGGTTAATTTCCCTGCGATGTTCTGCACAGCGAAATGCAAAACCGATGGCAAGCCATGTTTATCAGGCAGCGTAGCGCAGGTGGTAGAGGATTTCTGGTGGGGACAGGGTGTTTTTCGGTATGAATTGAGAATTCTGTAGCCAGCAGAGATTCGCGCCCGAGTTCTCCTGCGTCTCGCTCTTGTAGGTAATAAAATACAAATTACGCCGTCGCCTGCGACTATGCTTCTCAGCCCAAATTTGCCGCTTTTCCGGTGAAATCCACCGGTTTCCGGCAAGAAGCGACTCGAGCAATCTGGGTACGTAATTGCGAATTGCAAAATCAAGCATCCGCGACAGCGATTCACCCGTATGAACCGCGCGCTGCGTGGCGATGGCGTGTAAGACCTTATTCACGTACAGCGGTCTGACGTTGTAATCTCCCGCATCAATATTATAGCGGCGCAGGTTTGCCGGCTTCGCGCCGCTACCGCGCCAGAATCCCAGATAGATCTTGAGCAGCTCTTCGTACATGCGGGATTCTGAAAAAAATACGTTACCCCGGGCCAAAAGGCGCCTTGCAGCCTTCACTCGAATAACGGAACGTTTCCGAAGTGTCACAGAGGTGTTATAATGGGCCATTGCACTTAACTTTTGCATCTATATATTAGATACCAAGAAAATGCCGTTTTTTCTCATTACCCCGCGAAATTGTTTATATCCCGCTTTAATTGTTGACCGACACTCTCTTTACATCGTGTTCGCACGCACGTGCGTTACGCAATCCGCCGATTTTTGCTCATGGTGCCGACTTTTGTCGGAATCATCACGATCACCTTTTTTCTTATCAAACTTCGACCTGACGCCTTGACGACTGCTTCGATGGGACCCGATGGTATGAAAGAGAGTTCAGGGCTTGATGAATTCCAGACCAAAATGCGTGCGTACTACGGCCTCGACCAACCGTTGCACGTGCAGTACCTCAAACTGTGGAAAAACATTCTCACGCTTGATTTTTCTGAAAGCCGCATCGACCACCGCCCGGTTTTGAGCAAGATCGGCGAAGCACTTCCCATCACGCTTTTTTTTAACCTGATCACGGTATTTATCGTGTATACTATCTCAATTCCACTGGGCGTGTACATGGCGCTGCACGACGGCGCGCGACGCGAAAACGCAATCGCGACCGTACTCTACATACTCTATGCTCTACCGGGATTTTGGGTTGCCCTCATGGTGCTCAAATATTTTGGTTCGGCCGAATATCTCGATATGTTTCCACTTTCGGGTTTGGTAAGTCCGTATTTTTCAAAGCTTACCTGGTACCAGCAGGTGGGTGATTTTCTCTGGCACCTTGTGCTGCCCGTTTTTGTGATGGTTTATGGCTCGTTTGCGTTTCTGAGCCGGTACATGAAGTCATCTTTTCTTGAGGCACTGCGTTCTGACTACGTGCGTACGGCAAAGGCGAAAGGGATGTCGAATGCAACGGTTATCTACGTTCATGCTCTGCGTAACTCGGTAATACCGCTCGTGACGCTGCTCGGTGGCCTGTTGCCTTCGCTCATCGGCGGCTCGGTAATTCTGGAGCGTATCTTCTCAATTCCAGGTATGGGCAAACTCGCGTACGACAGCTTCTATGCAAACGACGACACCGTCATCATCGCGGTGGTTTCAATCTCATCAGTATTGACTATGCTCGGCATTTTTCTGAGCGACATCACCTACATGGCCGTTGACCCACGCATTCGCTACGGGATGCAAAACGAGAAAACCTGATGCGCCTGCCTCGTCTTATCCCTGCCATTAACGATCGCATCGCTGCGGCGCGCCGAAGCGGCGCGCCTGTCTGGGCATATTTTTTTCTGACGCTCTTCGTGTTCACCGGCACCTGCGCCCCTGTACTGTCATCTTCGCAGCCGTTGCTTATTTACGACAAGGCGGATTTCGAAGCCAAATCAGGGCTTACACTCAAACGGTCGCCGTTGCTGTATTCTCTGGTATTCTCTGACGCTCAGGTTGAGAAAATAGAATACCGTAAACTCGTGACCAAAGGTGAGATTGGCGCAATCTTCACACTTATACCGTATTCGCCCTATGAGACAGAACTGGAAAACTACCTGAAATCCCCCAGCCTCTTTGGTGACAGATTCAAACATTATCTTGGCACTGACGAAAACGGCCGCGACGTTGCGGCGCGCCTGATACGCGGCACCCGCAACTCATTGCTTGTGTCGCTCGTCGCCGTCGGGCTGGCGCTGATGATCGGCGTGGCGATCGGCGCCGTCGCCGGCTACTTCGGCGGCTACGTCGATTCTGTTATCAGCCGGTTTATTGAGATCGTCATTTGTTTTCCCAAACTGATTTTGATTATTGCAGTGATGGCTCTCAAAAAACCGTCGTTACTCAACCTGATGATCGTCATCGGCCTCACCAGTTGGACAGGTATTGCGCGTCTGGTGCGCGGTGAAGTGATGCGCGTGCGCAACTATGACTATGTGCAGAGCGCCCGCGCGATGGGTGCTTCGAACTGGCGCATTATCTTCATACATATTTTGCCGGCAACCGCGGGGCCGCTTTCGGTCACGGCCGCCTTTGACGTTGCCGAGGCAGTGCTCACAGAATCAGCGCTAAGCTTTCTCGGCATCGGTGTGCCGATTCCCGAACCTTCGTGGGGTGATGTGTTGAAGACTGCGCAAGACTTTCCCGACATCGCCTGGTGGATGACGCTGTTCCCGGGCTTGCTGATTTTTCTGACCGTCATAACCTTTAACCAAATCGGCGACAGGTTGCGCCAACGTTTCGCGAGGTGATATGAATCTTGTCGGCATCGACCAATATTTCTGGTTCAAGACCTGGCCCGCGATCGCTTCAAACCTGGCGCTGGTCGTTTTCGCTGTCGCGCGCAGGCCACCATTAATGCGATACCTGCTGCTTTTCGGGGCGACCACATTGGTCGATATTCTGGTGGCCAGCCACCTGTTTCCGATCGGCAGCGACGGGGCGCAGGTGGCAGTCGAATATCTGTTTGTACTGATCGGTGACCTGCGTTTTATTCTTCTGCTCGCTTATTTTCTTTATGCGGGCCTGGGCCCAGAAGAACTGGAGCACCTCGCGCTACCGGCGAGTGTTCTCAAACCTGCATTTGTCTTCACGCTGTTTCCGACGATATTGGTCGCAGCGATCGGGTTTGCAAAGCCTGAGCTCATGAACGATGCCCGCCACAAGTTTCTGGCTTATGAACTCGTATTCTTTGGCCTTACAACATTGTGGATCTTCGTGGTGCTGCCGCAGAAGTCTCTTGCTCCCGCGGCGAGCCGGTTCGTCAAAACTGCGGCAATACCTGTATTTTTGTTCTATGGCCTGTGGTCGCTTGCCGACACACTCATTCTGAACGGAGTCACTGCAGGTTACGCAATCCGCATTGTGCCGAATTTGCTGTATTACTGCGGTTTTCTGTGGTGGGTGCACTTGGCGCACGATTCTTCTTTCGCCGCAGCTGCAGATTGAAGCAGCTTAAAGCCCCACAATGCCCGCAAGCCTCGCAGTTTTCCAGAGAAAACTGCTGCTAAAGCGGCGAAGCGCCTGCTTGCGGTCATTGTGGCAGGCTCAAGAGAATCGCGCGCCGGGTACTCCATTTTCTACTTTGCGCGCTGAGTGAAGCGGGGTTAATTTCCGCATGTCTGAAAAGTCATCCACCGCGTCTGCGCTTAGCCTCGCCGAGGTGCAAAAGATTGCCTCGCTGAGTAAGCTGCGCCTCGAAGGCGACGAGCTGCAGAAAATGGCGCACGATTTCAACGGCATTCTCGACTTCGTCGCGCAAATCAAAGAAGCTGACACTACCGGCGCTGCGACAATGGATCACCCGCTGGGACTGACCAATTCGTCCCGCGAAGATGAGCCCGAGGCCTCGATCGGCCAAGATGCTATTCGCAAGTTTGCCCCGAAATTTGAATCGGGTTTTTTCGTTGTACCACGCGTAATTGAAACCGAGGGCTAGAGCGATCGGGGGCCCGACTGCAACACGCCGAAGAATTCGCTCTCTACCAACAGTTTCTCGTCTCTGACCAGCGCGAAAAGCTCGTACAGCCTCTCATCTACACGACGCAGATTCAGAAAGACGCACGCGAGAATCTCAACATACTCGATTTTGGCTGCGGCCATGGCTATGTCGCGATGCAGCTCGCCACGCTGCCCTTACCCGGTATTCGGGTCTACGCTTGCGATACCGACGAAGATTGCCTCGATGTACTTTGGGGTCGCATCGCGCACCGCGTGGTGAAAAATCTTACCGCGTTTCACCTGCCGAACTATTCGCAGATTTCATTACCAGGCTGGCTGCCACAGATGGATTACGTCATCTGTTCGTTCAGCATCGCCGCGCTCGAACACCCCGACATTGGCCTGCCGCAACTTGTGAGACAAATGCCTGCGGGTATTCAATTTTTATTTGTCGAGTGGGATCCCGAAAAAACGCATCCGGTGATTGATATTTATTTTCCCGCGTCGCGCAGAATTGCGGTCGCTGATTTTCGGCGGCTGATTGCGATGAGCGGTCTGAAGCTGCAGCACGAAGAGAGCGGCAAGCAGCCCTATTATGTCATGCGGGCAATAAAGGGTTAAGGTTTCCCTTCGGGAAACCCCTAGAATCTGAACGCAGTGCCGAACGCGGCGCCGACGAGGCCGTTGACCATGTCGACCTGCGCTTCAACGCCGATCTCGATCACGAACAGTGAAATTTCGAATCCCAACAGTAACCGATGCGACCAGAGGCGCGCGGCCTGGCGTTCTGAAATATTGATCGAGCCGGTTCCGTAGGGTGTGGCGCCCACAGTCAGGGTACCTGCTACGTCGAGTCCGGTTGTATATTGGCCCACCTGCAAGCCCAGAGAGTAACCAATAAATGGATGAAAGAACATCAGGTCATACCAGACGCGCGCTTCGGGGCCGACGCCGAGGTACTGCCAGTTGGTGGCAAGGCTTGTCGTGGCATTTGTCAGAGAAACTGAACCTGAGGTCACGCTCTGCCCTGTCTGCGAAAGAGAGAGCGCCCCGGTCGTGTACGACGCAAAACCGGCGATCGTCACCCCTGGTTTCATAAATCCACCTTCGACGAGATGGTAGCCCATACGCGCCCGATAGGTACCAAATTTTATTTCGCCTGAGCTGCCGCTGCCGAATGCGCCAGAGCTCAGCGCGATCGGTACGTTGGGAAAAAACGAAAATCTGAGATCCCATTTGCGGGTGATGCCCATGCCGAAGTTAAAAGAAATGTTGGGTGCAACGAGGTACGAAGGCACGCTGCCGCTGATCGACGAGTCAACGTCGTTCTTCATTGCATCAACTTTGCCGAATGAGGCGCCGAGCCCGAGTCCAAAATAGAGCGAAGGAAACTTGCCGAGGTTATCGCGCGCGATGGGCGCCGACAGATGCGATGAGAACGCCATCGCATCACCGTAATAGCGCGAGAATGACTGCGCGTATTTTGAATACTTGGCATCGAGATCTTGCGCCTGTGTGAGATCTGCACCGCTCAGCCCGGTAAAGTTGACCGTGGCCTGCAACGGCACAACGGCCGAGGCTACCGTGGCGGCGCAAACAATGCGGATTAACCCTCGAAACATGACTGGCATATAAGACGACCCTACGCGCTTAATATCGACAGATTACGTCCGGGACTCAAGGCTTGCATACACGGGTACTGGCGCAGCGCGAAGCAGACCGCAAATCTCTTTTCAGGCGCGCGCGCTTGCCGGTCATTGCCACATGCTGCTTGTCACCGGCGGGGTCGGCTTTATCGGGTCACATACGGTCGTCGAGGCCCTGCGCGCCGGGCACAAGGTCGTTATTCTCGATAACCTCGCAATCGGTCGCCGCGAGGTCGTCGAAGGCATCAGGGCAGCCGCGCGGGCCGGCGAGGTCACGTTCATCGAAGGCGACTGCCGTGATGCGGCCACCCTTGAACGTCTGTTCGGTGCATTTCCCGTCAGCGCGGTGATACACTTTGCGGCGCTGAAGGCAGTGCGCGAGTCGATCGACAAACCACTCGAATACCATGACAACAACGTCAACGGACTCGCGGTTATGCTGGCCGCGATGCTGAAACACGGTATAAAAGATCTGGTGTTTTCTTCATCCGCCGCGGTATACGGAACGCCAAAGTCGTTGCCGATTGCAGAAACACACCCGCTGTCTGTCGTCAACTCACCCTATGGTTTCAGCAAACTGGTCGGCGAAAAGCTGATTGCTGATTTCGTAAAAGCGAACCCGATGCTGCGCGCTGTGCTGCTGCGCTACTTCAACCCGGTCGGCGCCGACGCGAGCGGCTTTATCGGCGAGTTTCCGCAGGGGTATCCGAATAATCTTGTGCCATACCTCATTCAGGTCGCGGCGGGTTTGCGCGAGAAGCTCACCGTTTACGGGCGTGACTACGACACCCCCGACGGCACGTGCGTGCGCGATTTTATTCACGTGAGCGATTTGGCAGAAGCGCACCTCGCTGCGCTCGGTTGGCTGCAAAAGCAGAACGCTGGTACAGTCGATGCGTTCAATGTCGGTACCGGCAAAGGCAACTCGCTCATCGAACTGATTCAGGCGTTTGAAAGCGTCAGCGGCCGCCCACTCGCGCACGAGTTCGGCGCGCGCCGCGAAGGCGATGTCGCCACGCTCTATGGGGATGTCACCAAGATCGAAACCACGCTCGCCTGGAAAGCCACACGCTCGCTCCAAGACGCAATGCGCTCGGCGTGGGTGTGGTCGCAGACACTCGCAAAGCGGGCGTGAACTTATGGCTACAGAGTTCTTGTCCCGGGCGCAGTCTCGACTGAATATTCAAGTTTGAACACATTGTGCACCAAGTGCGTCGCAAAAAGCGCGATCGCACAGCCAGCGACAACCGCAGCAACGCGCGCGAGCGCCGAGCCCCAGTGATCGGCAGAATCGGTCTGCATTAAGGTTATAATCAGCGCCACGACCGTTGAACGCGCACCGGCCATGAGGCTCAACCTGTGGCACACGAACAGCGCAACTACCGCGCCCGTAATAATATTTACGGGATTTTCCAGCGCGGCGAAAAGCACCAGCACACCCACGAGGCAGCCGATGATGTTACCCTTGATGCGTATCACGGATAGCTCCACCGTGTTCTGGTGGCTACCTAGCGGAGTTGAGGTATCGGGCGACATGACGAGCACGGCCGAAATGAGCGCCCAGATATAATCGAGACGGCTCACCCACAGCGAGAGCACGAAACACAATAACACCGCAGTGATTGTTTTGGCAATGTAGATGGCGGTGTTACGCTTTTGTGGGGTCATGCTGCTTTCGCAGAACCGAAGAGTGAAACGGGGTGAACATGAGAATTCAGATTGCCGGGCAACCTTCAAGATACCCCAACTGTCAATTCAGACCTCTCTGGTTCAACGGATGTATCGGATATTTCTTAATTACACCTATCCGATATAAATAATTGACGCGATATATTATATCGGATACTTTGATGAATGATATATCCGATACAAATGGATATTGAAGATATGTCAGAGCAGACCCGCGCGATTGAGGGCAAAAAACGGGCGCTCGACCGGTTGCGCCCACTTTCACAAGCGGCGGTGCGGCGCCTCGAGGCTGACTTCAATCTCGAAATGACGTTCAACAGCAATGCGATCGAAGGCAACACGCTGACGCTGCACGAAACCGACATGGTGCTGCGCCGTGGTATTACGATCGGCAACAAGACGCTCAGAGAGCACTTCGAGGCGCGCAACCACGAAAAGGCAATCTTCTTTATACGTAACGTGATCGCCAAACGCGAAACATTTTCCAAAGAGCTCATACTAAACCTGCACCGCGAGATCATGCGTGAAATCGACCCCAATGCTGGACTGCTCAGGCGCACACACGTGCGTATCCTGGGAACGCCACACATACCACCGAACTATCTCAAAATCGAAAAGCTTATCGACGATCTGATTGACTGGTATTACGCTCACGAAAAGAAACTGCCGGCGTGGTTCATAGCCGCGGCGGTGCATTTCCAGATTGCACACATTCACCCATTTGCCGACGGCAATGGCCGCACCGCCCGGTTACTCATGAATCTGGTGCTGCTGCAAAAGGGGTACCCGCCCGCGGTGATTCTGCATGTCGATCGCAAGAAATATTACCGTGTGCTGCGCGAAGCCGACGCGGGCCGCCTGAAAAACTTTAACGCCTTCGTCGCGCGCGCGGTCGATCGTTCGCTCGCGATCTGGCTCAATGCTGTTTCGACGGGCAAGCAGGCAGAAAAGCGCGGATTCATCACTCTGAAAGAAGCGGCCAGCCAAACCGAATACTCGTTCGAATACCTGTCGCTGCTGGCACGCAAGGGACGCATTGGCGCGATCAAACTCAGCCGCAACTGGGTGATTACTCGCGAGGCGCTCGACGAGTATCTCGCAGAGATTGCCCTGCGTGAAAAGAACGCTGAGCGCCGCCGCGCGAAAAAACGATAGCACTCGTATTGCACGGGGGTAAAAACGGCCAATGACCGACCTCATGACAGCCGCCCGCTATGAATGGCGACAGCTCATGCACTTTCACGACGGCGGCCCGGCTATCTTGCAAGAGGTGCTCGGCGCATATGCAGAACCCGGCCGATTTTACCACACCGAGCTGCACCTGGCAGAAATGACGATGCTGCTCGCGGAGCACCGCAACGACTTCGATAGCTATGAGAACATTCTTTTTGCCTGCCTGTACCACGATGTTGTGTACGACGCTACACGTTCAGATAATGAAGAAGCGAGTGCAGCGCTTTGGCGCCGCGATGCGGCAAGGCTTGAGCTCGGCGCAGAGCAAACAGAACAAGTCTCAATCCTCATTATGGCGACAAAGAAGCACCAGCCGGTCAACGACAGTTTCGACGTGCAGCTTTTTCTCGACGCCGACCTGGCGGTCTTGGGCGGCGAACCTGCGCGCTACCACAACTATCTCGTCTCGATTCGCCGCGAATATGCGCACGTGACCGAGAACGCGTACCGCGGGGGCCGCATTGCGGTGCTGAAGAAATTTCTTGCGAGGCCGCAGCTCTACTTCAGCGAAACGGCGCGAGCGCGATTTGAAGCGCAGGCGCGGCAGAACCTCGCCGACGAGATTCGTCTGCTGCAAAAGCCCGATACATT
This sequence comes from uncultured Leptospiraceae bacterium, assembly GCA_942492915.1. Classification (GTDB taxonomy): domain Bacteria; phylum Spirochaetota; class Leptospiria; order Turneriellales; family Turneriellaceae; genus Turneriella. Next base: position 32,013 of record OW818662.1, on the reverse strand, counting down.
TATCGGCCGCTTCACACGCAACACGTTGGGCCGCACCCTCTTCGAGATCGACGAAACCAATGCAGAAATTTACGAAAGCATCAAGGCGCACCTGCAGACAAAACTCGGTTTCACCAATTTTTCTAAACCGATACAGGGCCCGGCTGAAATCATCGGCACCTGCAGCAACGGCAGCGTCACGTTCGACTGGGGCTATGACGGCCCTAGCGGCTTCTACATGATGGCAGAGCGCGCCGAAGACGAAGCTTTGCTCGCCGAGGTCTGCGAGTCGCTGAACGCGCTGCTGCTCGAGCCGCGGTTCAACCACTACCGCACCTACCCGAATTTTGGCAAAATCAAATAGCGGGCAAAATAACAAAGAGGTAACGCCAATGACTCTGCTGAAAAAGATTTCATGGGACAACATCTTGCTCGATGTGATGGTGATGGCGTTCTTTCAGTTCGCCTATGCACCGATCGAATCGTATTTCGTGGCGCGCTTCAACGCCTATTACTGGTATGTCGAGGGCATTCAACTCTACATCTTCATGCTCATGGTCGCGCGTTATGTCTATGACCGCGCCGATGCGGGCAGCGTCATCGACGAAAACTTCGGCGCGTCTTCGATACCCAAGGTCGGTTATGCATTCGTCGCGCTCGGTGGTCTGTGGTTGATGTTTGCCGGCTTTCAAATGAAAAAGCCCGAGAACTGGGTTTTCGGCATTCATTTCTTCGGGCATTTTTTCGCCGCGCTCTGGGTGGCGCTCTATGGCACACGCCTCGGCGCGCTCTTTCACAAGTTGCGCTTTCGCAAACTCACCGTGCACGCGATCGTCATGGCGCAGGTCACCATCGGCTTCATCGCACTCGAAGCGTGTTTCGCGGCGGTGATTGACGGTGCCGGTACCGGCCTTTCTGCTTTCGGATTTCGCGTCACCTATTTTCTCTGGGGCCTCGCCACATTTCTGCCGCTGCGCATTTTTCTCATGGTGCAACCACCGTTTCACCCACTCGAAATTGCCACCGCCATCGCCGCGTACGTGTGGCTTTTTAAAGCAGCGATTGCATAGCAGGCACCGTGGCAGATGTGCATAGTGAGGTGGTGAGGAGCTATAACATGTCGCGTATTCGCGGCAAGGACACCGGCCCCGAACTGATCGTCAGAAAATTTCTCTTCGCTCAGGGTTTTCGCTATCGCGTAAACTACGCCAAATTACCAGGTAAGCCTGACATTGTTTTGCCCAAGTACAAGACCGTCATTTTCGTGCATGGTTGCTTTTGGCATGGGCACCGTAACTGTAAGTATTTCGTTTTGCCAAAGACACGACCGCAGTGGTGGAAATCAAAAATCGAGGGCACACGAGCACGTGACAAGCGCACAGCCTCTCTGACAAAGAAGATGGGTTGGCGGGTACTGACGGTTTTCGAGTGCCAGCTGCGACCACCGAAGAAGGGGTTGACGCTGAAGCGAATCGCGAAAGATATTGCGTGAAGATTAAGGAGTGCAGTCTCCAATGAGCGCGACCCCAGAAGCCCGCATAATATGCCTTTAATTGAACGATCAATGACCTACCCGCTTTCCATATTCCTAAACTCAGTTCGCGGTAATGAATGGGTGTGGTTGGCCAAAAGGCTCTCAGGGAATGATACGCAGCTAACCGGTGGGCATCAAGCTGGCCCATATATACCGAAACAGTTTATCTTAAGATTATTCCCGGGCCTGAAAGGCACCGAACTCAACCCCAGAGCCAATCTACCAGTGAGTATTGCCTCGCATGAGACGCCGGAAACAGCAGTCAAGGTGATTTGGTACAACAATAAATTGCAGGGCACAGGTACTCGGGATGAATGCCGCCTGACGAATTGGGGAGGTAATGATTCACCACTGCTGGATCCCGAAAATACAGGTGCATTATGCTTATTTGCATTCTACAAACCTAAATCAGAGAACGATGCTGAATTCTGCAAAGTTTGGCTTTGCAAAGATGCTCATCAAGAAGATGTTCTTGAGAGTGAGATCGGCGAGGTTTCTCCTGGCAGCTATATAATCCGCAACTCCGAGCAACTCAATACCGCCAAAGAATCCTGCGCTCTTGAGCCGGCAGAGATTCCGGCAGCCTGGCAAACCAATTTGCCTACGGGTGAAGAACTAATCAAAAAATGCATCGATTTGAGGCCAAATTTCCGCGCTCTGCCTCCGGACGACAGACTTATTAGAAGGCGCGATTGCGAATATGAAATGTTTCTCAGTTTGGAACGTACGCTCGTGTTACCCAAAATAAAAAACGGATTCACTACCGTTGATGAGTTTATCGCCCTCGCAAACTCAGTAGGGAATAGCCGAAAATCACGATCAGGTAAGTCTTTGGAACTTCACGCGATGCATATCTTTCGTGAAGAAGGCTTAACACATTTCACGCACAATGAAATCACCGAAGGTAAAAAGCGACCTGACTTCATCTTCCCATCCATTGACGCATATCATGATCGCCAATTCGACGACGCCAAGCTGGCAATGCTCGGTGTGAAAACCACTTGCAAGGATCGTTGGCGTCAAATTATAAATGAGGCAGACAGAATTCCCGTTAAGCACTTGCTTACGCTCCAGCAGGGGGTCTCCGAAACACAATTTCAAGAAATGAAAGATCATGGAATAGTTTTGGTAGTCCCGAAAAAGCTACATGACTCTTTTCCTGCCAAAATTCGCCCAGAATTGATGGATTTCGCAAAGTTCATTAATTGGCGGAAAACGGCAGATCAGCCATAGTCCGGCCGGGGTATAATCTGTATTGACAGGGCGATAATCTGGCAGGGGCCTGACATAGTTATGTCGCATCGGCCGACCTTCATAGATCTCTTTGCCGGTATCGGCGGTATTCGCATGGCCTTGGAGCAACTGGGCCTAGAGTGCGCTTTTTCATCCGAATGGGATCGCTTTTCGCAAATAACTTATGAAGCAAATTTTGGTGAAAAACCGGCTGGCGACATCACTCAAATCGATCCAGCGGCCATTCCAGATCATGACATTCTCACTGGTGGCTTCCCCTGCCAGCCGTTCTCAATTGCGGGTGTTTCTAAAAAGAAGAGTCTGGGCCGTGACCATGGATTTCTGGACAAAACACAAGGTACCTTATTCTTCAACGTTGCAAAAATTCTGGAAATCAAGCGTCCGAGGGCATTTCTTCTTGAAAACGTTAAGAATCTGAAAAGCCATGACAAGGGAAATACATTCAAGGTAATTCAGGAGACTCTGCAAGGCTTGGGTTACTGGACTTTCGATGCAATTATGGACGGTAAAGAATACGTTCCACAGCATCGGGAACGCATTTTCATCGTTGGATTCAATAAAGACCATTTTGCTGAAAAACCAGATTTTCGTTTTCCCGTGCAGATTACTCAGAAGCAAAAACTTGCAGACATTTTGGAGCCCTCAGTAGACGCCAAGTATACCCTTACGGAAAATCTTTGGGTTTACCTGCAACAATATGCAGAGAAGCACAAGGCAAAGGGGAATGGTTTTGGTTTTGGCCTTGCAAATCTGGATGGCATCACACGAACCCTGAGTGCGCGGTATTATAAAGACGGATCAGAAATCTTAATTCCCCAGAGTCGCCGCAGACCACGTCGCCTTACGCCGCGGGAATGCGCGAGGCTGCAAGGCTTTCCTGACTCATTCAAGATACCCGTATCCGATACACAGGCTTACAGGCAGTTTGGAAATTCGGTTGTAGTGCCGTTAATTAACGCAGTTGCCAAAGAAATACTGAAGACCATGAGAGATACACCGATTGCTCAAGGCCCCCGGAAGAGCGACGGCGGACAATTAGCTGAAGCAGGCTGATTTTCAGAGCTGGCAGAGACCGGATCTAATTGACCGTCTCTTTGAACAGAGCAGGCGACTTAGGTCTCCCCGAAGAAGCCGTGTCGTTGCCAGTGAAATTGACAAGCTTCTATCGACGGCTTGATCTTACAGGGCTTTAGTTCCTTGCCCTCAGCGGGGACAAGGTCTTCTCTGAACCATGTTGATAAGTCTTTGCCGTGTTTGCTAACGGTGATTCGACCCAAGCGATCTATGGTAAACATACCCCGCTCAAATGCCACATCGTGATTGCGGCAAAATGCGATTCCATTATCGATGCGGCCACGTAGTGCTTCTACATCTGCCCAACGGGCAATATGAGCCGCAATCAAGAGATTCTTCTCGTTCACCGTGCAACCAGGAAAGGCACAGACGTTGCTGTAGTTTTCCTTGACGCGATTCGCAAAAATTTCCTGTCCAATTCTTGCAGAACTTTCCACCAACCGCTCATCAGTAGCTACATCATCTAACTGCCCGCGGAAAAACAAGATCTGCTGTAACTCTTCATCTAGAGCCGAGAAATCAACATTACTCAATAAGACCGGCTCGTTCTTTGCGAGATTAAATATGAGCATTTTGCGATTCTTCTTGAGATATTCAATCAAACCGGCCCGATTCTCGAGCAAGATTTTACTGACAGGGATGGGTTCAGGTATCCTTACGAATCCTCGCAGTGGAATGCGATAAACACCATAGCGACATATTTCTCCGGGCGGCCCAGCTGGCAGGACCTGAATTCGTGCGGAGGCAAAAGATGAGCCAATTATACAAGGTTCACCTTTAATATCGCGTATGTGCACAATTTCATCGTTTTCACGGATGCGTCCGAGTTCTTCCCAGGGTGCATGCTTATGTCCACCTTGAATTCTCGCGGGTCTATAGATGCACTCACTGAGCTGCCACCCCAGCGCAGTTTCCAGGAAGCGGTCGTACTCGATATAGGTAGCCATCTACTCTTCGGAGTATACGCAAGTCTGAATATTTTTTGGTGCAATCATGACAGGCCAGTAAAACTCGGCTCCTCGCCAATTTTTATCAACTCGACCCTGTTGTTTGAGTAGCATGATGACCGGGTGGTTAATCGCCGCAGCTTGGCACATGGGAATATCCCTTTGTCCATCGGTAGGCGATTCAATGAATTTTCCGCGGTCTGCACTTTTCCTCGTGCGACCGACATCTCTACCTGTCCGCCAATACACTTTCACTTGATCATAGACTTTCTTGCCCTCGCGGCGCAGACAATAGTCTACTGCATCGATGAATCCATCGGGATTCCATTCGAGATCAGCATTCTCATGAGATTCACTGTACTCAAACGTTGAAGCAATAATATCGATGATCGACTTAAGCGTCTTTACCGGCACATCAAAGATCTCTTTATCAGGGACACCAAATTCGTTCAAAATCTTATCAATTTCGACGATTTTTTTGTTTATCGTAGTAGGGGCCTTCGTTTGGAATCCATATGGATTCAGACGCGCATATGGAGAAATTGTTTCCAGACTTGAAATCTTGGTTTTCGCAGGCGCACAAGGTCGAACTTGACCGTCTCTGGTTTTCTGAATAAACTGCACCAAAGCCGCTTCGCCTTTCTCAAGAAAAGTATTTCTCAGTGCAGCGTCAAAATTTTGTACACGCTTCATGGCATCATATATGCGATTCGAAGTATAGAATCGCGTAACGGCCAAATCTTTTTGAGTCCTAGTGCCATACATGCGTGAATGCTGCAGAACTGTGTCCATTTGGAAGGTTTTTGGATTTCTGCCATAAAAAAAACCGATCAAATTATCGATAGTGATGCCTCTGTCAAGGACCTGGCCGCCGATAAATACATTGAATGGGTTATCCAGATGGAGCTGTCCATTATCATCTAGCAGGTTGATCACATCGGTGTCCGAATTAACTTCTTTGACGCTAATTTGACCACGCAGTAATGCCTCTTTGACTCTGTCTACAACCACTGAAAATTCTGGAATCTCCGGGTTTTCGAGATGGCTCATTGATTGCCTTAAATTTTCATACGGTTGGCGCAGAAGCTCTTCGAGTTGATACGGGTCAGTGGATGCCATCTTGCTCAATTGAGCGTAAAGCCATTCGGTTAGTTCCTTCTGCCAAGCGTGCGCACTTTTTCCGACTTCCGTATGCAACAGAAATGAGGATTTGTAATTTTGAGTCTGGAATGGTCTGAACTCAGCATTTGCCCGTCCTGAACTGGGATTTTCTTGCAATAGCCGGATCGCACCGGCACATAAATATGTTAAATTCGCCAACCTAAACGATTCGAGATTATTGGTAGTCAGGATAGTATTCAGATAGCTTCCATGGCGTGTTCGTAACTTTTCAAATTCGATTTCACTGACTGTTTCGTGTAAGAAGCTCGCGAGACCACTTTCACTAGAGGGACCAAAATAAAATTCACCACCTACGTAGGCCGGATGCGGATGTAATATTTCTGTGAATCGCGGTTTTAACGGCGCGATACCTTTGGAATTCACAACGATCTGAGTTGGCTGCAAATAAAGCGAATAAGGTGTCGCCGTCACCTGCAAGTAATCAGACTCGGCATTGAGAGATTTTCTGAAATCGGAAATCATGGTGCCAAGGACGCCAAACTTGGTATTGTCGGCCGCCGTACTATCGGACGCATAGGTTACGCTGGCCAAATCGGCCTCGTCATCTATCATCAGGGTACGCTTTTGGATTAAATCAGGATAATCATCTGTAAAGAGAGACGTTAGCCTTCGCAAATTGTCATCTTCTTTCTTAACGACAAAAATCAGTTTTTTCTCACGCTGATAGGGGGTGAGATTTTGGACTTCCATTATATCCTTTATGATAAGGTAATCTTGTTTCACCGCATCGCTGAATTCCTGATTCAGACGCTTCACTGTCTGCGCAGTCAGGGCGCGGCTACTTTTGGTCAAAACCACAGCAACCTCATAACCGCGATCAAACGCTTGCGCAATCACGCCCACAAACGCGCGAGTTTTTCCGGACTGGATCATACCAAGGAGCATACCAGGATGCTCGCGGTCGGTCTCGATCGCTTCGAGCTTATCAACGACATTCTTTACGGTCTTTCGCAAATCCGGAGCATCTTTTCTTTGGTTAGCAATGTGTTCATATAGACTCATAATGTGTATTCCTGCAAAGCATTGACTTGCGTACCATTGTTTTGTAAATGTAAATTTCTAGGGCCCCTCCCCGCCCCCTAAATCTTGACACCACGTTCACTTTCTAACCTCAGGGGGTATGGTAGCATCAGAAGCATATCTGTCGGCCGAAGCCAACTTCTTCGACCAGTACAAGAAGCTGCCGAACTTTGTGACCGAAGCGTTTGAGACCGCGTTCTTTCGCTCGTTCTTGTTTGCCGCCGAAAACCTTTCGGGCCTCAGAACCAAACGCACTCACGTTGCGGGCCTCGAGACGCTATACCTCGAAGGCGGCAACCCCAAGGGCGAAACACTCGTGTGGCTGCATGGCTTCTCTGACAGCCGCCATTCGTTTGCGCTGTCGTCGTTCTGGCTGCGGCAAAAATACCACCTGATTGTGCCCGACGTGCCCGGCTTCGAAGAGCGCACCTACCGCGACCACCAGACGTACAACATGGAATTTTACGGCGAATGGTTTCGTGAATTCTGTGCGAAGATGGGATTAAAAAATTTCTACCTCGCGGGCAACTCACTCGGCGGAGGTATCGCTCTGCAGCACGCCGTGCACTACCCCGAAGACGTGAAGGCCGTGGCCGCGGTGAACAGCGCCGGCGTGGTCGGCGACAAGATCACGGCGGTCTATGAAGAAGTGCAGCAGGGCAAGAACCTGTTTCTGGTTTCTGACTGGTTGGATTTTAACCGTTTCTTAAGCCGCATCTACTACAAACTCGCGGCGGTGCCTTTTCCCATCAAAGCCTTTCAGTACCGGCGGTTTCGCCGTTACGCCGGTCACTATGACAAAGTCATGAAAGACCTGACGCATGGTTTTCTAAACAGCGATCAAGACACGGCGAAAGACGTGATCAACCAGTACTCGCTCGACCATAAAATCACCAAACTCGAGCGACCCACGCTCGTGCTCTGGGGCCGCGAAGATTCGCTGTTCCCTGAAATGTTCGCGCGCCTGACGCATGCGAACATTCCCAACGCGCAGCTCGAATTCATCGAGAATTGCGGCCACTGCCCGCATCTCGAAAAACCAAAAGATTTCGCGCAGCATCTGGCAAAATTTTTCGGTTGAAGTTGCCGGGTATTCACCCGCAACCACAGTAGACCACCTGACATGGCGGCGCACAACTTCATAACTCGCCCCCTTTTTCTTGCGACGCTAATCTGAGTAGATAGTTGACAACCCGAATGAGCGCAGTATTTTCTGTCATGACGCAGAATTTGGTTGAGCAAGCGATGGCCTTAGGCAATGCTGAGAAGGCCAAGCTGATTAATCTTTTGAATGAATCTATGCTGACAAGCGAGCAGAAAACAATCGAGCGCAACTGGGCAATTGAATCACAGAAACGCTACGATGACTATAAAGCCGGCAATCCCGAAAGCTTTTCAACAAACTAGTTGCTACCCCGCAACCCCGCTTGACCACCTGACGCGGCCGGGTTCGGTTGGCGCATGTTCATCGGACACTTCGCTGTTGGCTTTGCGCTGAAAAAAGCCGAACCTAAGGTGCCGCTCGGTGTGTGGTTTGCCGGCGCGATGTTTTTAGATATTCTCTGGCCGGTGTTTCTGCTGATCGGCCTTGAAAAGGCGAGCGTCGTGCCGGGCATCACGGTCGTCACGCCGCTGAATCTCGAAATCGTGCACTGGTCGCACAGCCTACTCATGTCGGCGGTGTGGGGCGCGCTCTTCGGCGCGGTCGTTTACTGGCGCGTGCGCACAGCGAAAGCATTCGTGCTCACCGCGCTCGCAGTTATGAGCCATTGGCTGCTCGACTATGTCACGCACACCGCCGACATGACACTCGCGCCGCACGGCGCCAAAATGGGCCTCGAACTCTGGAACTCACTGGCCGGCACACTCATCGTCGAGCTGGGCCTTTTTGCGGCGGGCATCGCGATCTATGCGCGCATGGTTCACAACGCAGCAAGAAGTGCCTGGGTCCATTTTGCAATCCTCATCGTCTTTTTTCTGTTGATGTACGTTGCGGCAATCTTCGGGCCACCGCCGCCAAATGACCAGACGGTGCTTGCGGTCAGCGCACTCGCTCTCACGCCGGTGATTTTCTGGGCGAACTGGCTCGATAAAAAATTAGGATTACGCACGTTCTGAACCATGCTCGAACTGCGGCCGACATGCGAGAACTGTAACCGGCTGTTGCCGCCCGAGTCGGCCGAGGCTCGCATCTGTTCTTATGAGTGCACTTTCTGCGTGCACTGCGTCGACCACGTGCTGCACAATGTCTGCCCCAACTGCGGCGGCGGTTTTGTGCCGCGGCCGGTGCGGCCTGCGCAGAACCATAAAGGTGATAATTATCTGAGTAAAGACCCGGCTTCGACGGTCGTGAAGCACCGACCGGTCAACGAAATCGAACACGAAAAATTTTCAACCAGCCTGCGTCACGTGCCGCCGCAGAAAAGGTGAGTTAAGGTTTGAAGTCACGTGCACCGTGAATGATGGCAAGCACGAAAATAGCGTCTGCATAAAATGGGGAGTCCTTTCGATATATTCCGCTATGCGTGAGAGGTCTGATAGCGCCTGTTTTGTCCAATTTATTTGAGCCATCTCGATAATTGCTTCACGGCTTCTTCATGGCTGACGTACTCACCAGCCGCAATCTGGCGCTCACCTTCAGCTATCTTTACCCTTACATACATCGCCTGCATGGCATCTTCATATGTCGCCCCCTCGGGCAGGCTATCGGCGACTTCGTGCAGTTGCTCTTTGACAGACATGGTTCAAACAGATCGCATTTGTACACCGCGGCAAGACATTTTGATCCAGTGACAAATCAGAATGCAAGCACGCGCCGGCCGCGAGCAAGCCCCGAAAAGTTGCGGGCATTCGAAAGTCACTGAAAAAAAAATCGCTTCGCTGTCACAAACTGCGCATCACTCCCGTCAGTGCTGTATGCTCAGAAAATTACACAGAACCAGCGCTGTTATTCTGCTGGTCTTTATTATTGCACACCTGATGAACCACCTCGCCGCGCTGCAGGGTATTGAAACGCACACGACGATGCTGCGCGCGCTGCGCACGTTCTACCGCAACCCGATAGCCGAGACCGTGTTGCTGCTGGCAGCTCTGCTGCAGGTGGTTACCGGTTTGGTGCTCGTATACCGCAGCCGCCGCACCCGCCGGGGGTTCTGGCAGCGCGTTCAGGCCTGGTCGGGTATCGCGATCGCCGCATTCTTGCTGCAGCACGTCGGCGCCGTGCTCTTTTGTCGCTACGTGCAGCAGCTCGACACCAACTTCTACTTTGCTGCGGCAGTGCTGCAAGGCGGCGTGCACAAGTTCTACTTTTTTCCCTATTACTTTGCCGGAGTTACCTCTGTCTTCGTGCATCTCGCGGCAGTCGTCTATCTTCGCAGCACCCCGGGAATGGCCCGCCAAATCGTCTCGGCGACCCTCATAACCAGCGGTGCTGTTTTAGCGTTCACAATATTGCTTTGCCTCGGTGGTATCTTTTACGAGGTTCGTCTGCCGTCAGGCTACGCCTTTCCATGACAAACATTCACCTGACGCATTACCACGAGGCCCGGCCACGCTTGCTCTCGCTCGCCTACCGCATGACCGGTAGCCTCTCTGACAGCGAAGATATTCTGCAAGATGCGTGGCTGCGGTTCGCGCAGGTGCCCGCCGAAAAAGTGGGTTCAGCCGCCGCTTTGCTCACGACCATCGTCACCCGGTTATGCCTCGACCTGCTTCGCAGCGCGCGCAAAAAACGCGAGACTTATGTGGGCCCATGGTTGCCCGAACCCATGCCCGATCTGTATCTCGCACACGAAGATGCGATGCAGCGCGAGACCGTCAGCTATGCTTTCATGTTGCTGCTGCAAAAGCTTGCGCCGGCAGAACGCGCCGTTTTTATCTTGCGTGAAATTTTCGACTATGACTATGCCGAGATTGCGAAAATTGTGTGCAAGAATGCCGACAACTGCCGCCAGATGTTTCACCGGGCAAAGAAATCTTTGCGCCGCAACTACCGCGAGACCAAAACGCCCGGCGAAAAAGAACGAGAACTGCTCGCCGCTTTTTTGTCGGCCTGCAACGGCAACAACCTGAACCGGCTTGTCGCTCTGCTCGAACGCGACGCCACGATGGTGAACGACGGCGGCGGCAAAGTTTTAGCATCTTCGATACCGATTGTGGGCAGCACGAAGATCGCAAAATTTATTTTCGCTGTGCGCGACAAAGACAGCCCGTTAAGTTACTACTCAGCAAGGCTGAATAATGCCTTCGCGGTCGTAATGTACACGGGCGAAACTCCGTATGCATTGCAGATATTTACTGTCGGCAATGATGCTGTGGGTAATAGCTATGTCATTCGCAACCCCGAGAAAATGACCGGGTTTGCAGATCGCAAGGCGTTACGTAAGGCCGGTGTTCTGCAGCCGTTGGCTAATTTATTGGGCTGGCGCGGCGCCGTCGTTATGGCTTTAAATAGCCTCACCCGCCGCAAAAAAAGAGGAAACAAATTCAATGGCTAACATGATCACCCGATTTTTCGACGTCACCACCTCAACTCTCGCGTCTTCTGTGGCTGCCTGGCGGGGCAGCATGGTTCTGTACCAGGCTGAAAAACCGCAAATTACACTCAAACTCTTTGAGTTTGAAGGCTGTCCATATTGCCGCGCTGTGCGTGAAGCCTTAACGGCGCTGCATCTCGACGCAGATATATATCCCTGCCCAAAAAATGGCAACCGGTTTCGCAATGAAGCCTTGCGACTTGGCGGCAAACTGCAGTTTCCGTTGCTCGTCGATGACAACAAGAACCTCGCGCTTTATGAATCGGCAGATATTATAGCGCACCTGTTTGAAACCTATGCCAGGCAGCCGGTACCACTGTATTACCAGAAAGCGTTATTCAAAGATCAGCTGAGCGGCATTGCATCGGCGCTACGCGGTGGCGCCGGCATCTTCTCACGGCCGTCGCGGGCACCCGCAGAACCGCTGCACCTGTGGAGCTTCGAGAGCAGCCCATATTCACGCCTGGTGCGCGAGCGGCTCAGCGAACTCGAGATTCAGTACCATCTGCACAATGTCGGCAAAGAACGCTGGCAAGAAATCGGGCCGGCATCGTTGCGGCTAAAGCCCGGCACCTATGAACCGATCAGCGGCGGCAAGCGCGCCGAACATTTCGCCCGCACTGGTCACATGCAGGTGCCGTACCTCGAAGACCCGAATACCGGTGCGCAGCTGCTCGAATCGTCGGTGATACTCGATTATCTCGAAGAAACTTATTCGGCCTGAAAATCGCAAAACAAGTAGCACGGCTTTGATCGCCTTTCGCCATTGACCTGGCCCGAGCAATATTTGCCGACCTGCGGGTATTTGCCTACTATATACCGGTGACCGTACCAAAACCTCGTGCACTCTTACTCAAGGTAGGTCGCGGGCTTCTGTACATTGCAGGCTTCTTTCTCTTCGCCGCCGCGGTGAACTGGTACCAGTCACCCACCACGCAGAACATCGCCCCGCTCAGCCAGCTCGAGCTCGCATCGCTTAGCGGTGAAAAAAGCCAGATCGCAATTACCGGCGGTAAAAAGACCGTGATCTATTTCTTCGCGCCATGGTGCGCCGTGTGCAAGGTGAGCATGGACGCCCTCAATTTCTTTAGCGAAAGCAATCGTGTGCAGGCTTTTGCCGTCGGGCTTGATTACGAAAACACTGAGGAGCTCAAACCATACGGGTCAAAAGTCAACGTGCCAGTCTACGCGGGCAGCACCGAAATTCAACGCCGCTTCATGGTTGATCGCTATCCTACTGTCTACATCTTGAACGCCGACGGTTCGGTCGCGCATGTGATGGTCGGCTATACCAGCCGCTTCGGCATCTGGATCAGAACCCTAATCTGATCGAATCTGATTGTTGCCCTACGGGCAACAATCAAACGTCAAATGAACTCTGCGCGCGAATGCGTTTGATGTTCATGTCGCTCAGAATGCGCCCCTCTTCGGGTGACACGACGGGACGTATGCTGAGGCGCTCTGCCATCTCTGAGTGCGAGAGCATGCGGCGTGCACCCGGTTCGCGCGGGGTCTCGTGAAATTTTGTGCGAATGTCGATAAACGCACACCGCTCGCTGATGATATCAAACAGATGCTCTGCCGATTCTGCCCCGGCCTGGTTAATGAGCAGAATGCGGTTACCGTCAATGTTGGGGCGGCGCCGCAGGTCCCATGCTGAACCAAAAACCGACGTGTACGTTGCGTCTTCGTGCGCGGTAATTTCGGGCAAGACCCATGTATTTGAGATGAAAATTCCTGCGGGTGCGAGGCGCTGCTTCACGAGTTGCAGAAACTCATAGGTCATGAGGCTTGCGGGCACATACGTGCTGTCGAAAGCATCGAGCAGAATGATGTCATATTTTCCCGTGCGCCCCGACATGTGCGCCCGCCCGTCGGCGCAGTGCACTGTAACGTTCGGGTCGAGTTCAAAATCACGGCGGGCGATCTCGATCACCTTCGCATCGGGCTCGCACGCTTCAATAGCGACATTGGGAAAATGCCGTTGCAAGAACCTGCAGAGAATGCCGCCGCCAAGACCAATAATCAGCGCGCGACCGCGGCGCCGCACCGGATAGCCGACCCATGTCAGCATCGAGAGCGCGCAGAGCTGCACGTATGAGTGCACAAGGTAGTCGGGCTGGTCTTTGCGCCAGACAGACTGCTCGCGGTCACCCTGAACGAGCCTTACGGTACGGTGGTCAGTTTTGAGCTGCAAGGCTGGATGCAGAACCGACGCTTAAGACAGAACGCCAACTATCTATTGAGCGCCAAGCACGGCCTATCTATAGACAACCTTACCCGATCTGAGCCACACACCCCAGGCTTGGCTATAGCCATGCACCTTATCTGTGATCTTACCGGCGCTATCATAGACCGGTCGGCCCGCATTGACCCAGGCGAAAATGCCCCCGGTAAGATTCTTCACGTTGCGATAGCCCGCTGCCAAGATTTTTTCTCCGACCTTCTCGCTTCGATACCCGACTGAACAGTAGACAAGTATGCGTGAAGTCTTACTCAGGTGCTGAATTCGATTGAGTTGAAAATCGTCAGAGCCGACCCATACAGAACCCGCCAAATGACTGACTTCGTACTCTGCCCTCTCCCGAGTATCAAGAATCTGGAATACATTTGGGTTGGTGAGCTGCCCTACAGAAACTTCGGGCACGGTATGGCCGAGAAGCAGGCGCACCATCGCATCAAAAGCCCCTGAATCATTTGCCCGCAACCCTGGCACGCCTGCCAGAGCCACGCAAGAAATTAGAACATAGAGACAAAATCGCACTATCCTGCTGCTTGCGAGCACATCTGAGCTTACGATTTTAATACTCATACCCGATACTGAAAACACCGCGCCAATCACCTATCGGCCGCGAGTCGCGCCAGGTCCAGGGTGTTGCCCAGTCGATCTTAAGCATCAGCCCGGGAAACAGCACCATGCGCGCGCCGAGGCCGTATGACATCTTGAGGCTGTCGAATTCGTTCTTCTCTGCGTTGAACGCGCGCCACGTGCGCGTGTTGTCAAACGTGCTGCCGCCGTCGAGAAACATGACCATCGAGAAGCCGCGAATGACCCACGGCGCAGGAAACCCGAGCGCGAGTGCATCGAGCAGCGGAAAACGCATCTCGAGGTTGAAGAAAAATGCGTGGTAGCCGCGCAGCGACATGAAGTCATAGCCGCGTATCGTGTTAAAACCGCCCAGTATCCATGGAAAGTATTGCGCGTCGGGGCCATTGGTAGTCGCGGCGTAGACACGGCCGGCGAAAATATAGCGCTGCCAGATATGTATATAGAGACGGGCATCGACAGTGTTGCGGTTGAAAATAAAGTCGCGGCCTGAAACGTTTACGCTCTGCTCTCCCACATACGACGCGTGCCAGCCTTTGATCGGTCCAATGACCGAATAAAGAACGTTGTTGTGCCGCACGCCGTACTGCACGCTGTACATGTTCGTGTAGGTATCAGGGCGAATGCGTTCGTCGGGTACGCTGCGCGGGTACAGAAACGATTCTTCGGCCCGCGCCATATTGAACTGCAACAGCAGTGAATCGAACGGCGTCATCGGATAGTCCATGCCGAAATAGCCGCCGATTTTCATCACCGAGCCAATGTACGGCGGGTAATAGAAAAGTCCATTAAGGCTCGTCAGATCAATCAGGTTAACGGGTGATATAGCAAAGGTAGTGCGGTAGGCACCCCAGTGCAGCTTCACGCGCTTTTTCATGTAGCCGTAGTCGAAATTGAAAATGCCGAGACCGTTGGTCAGAAAGTTGCCGACGATACTGAAGTTGTGGTTACCGGTCAGATCTGAACCCGCAAGCGCAACCATGCCTGCAAAGTAGGTACCGCCGTCGTAAGCCCCCATGCCGAGCAGAAAGAAAATAAAATCAGGCCCGACGCGCGCCCGGTACGGCTCGATGCCGATAATTTTTCCCGTGGCGTCGTAGCGCGGCAGCGTGAATGCCTTGTAGCTGTGCACCGTCGTGTCGTCAGCGTAGAATTTCTCATCGCCGGGCGTCACCTCGCGCAGCGCGACATCAAACCCCTGCTGCCTGAACTGCGTGTAGATGATACGGCGTTTTCCCGCGGTACCCTGAGCGCCGCCAACGG
The DNA here is from genome assembly GCA_942492915.1 of uncultured Leptospiraceae bacterium. Classification (GTDB taxonomy): domain Bacteria; phylum Spirochaetota; class Leptospiria; order Turneriellales; family Turneriellaceae; genus Turneriella. Next base: position 16,398 of record OW818662.1, on the reverse strand, counting down.
GCGCCGCGGGGTCACTAATCTGCACGTCGAGAGCGCCGCCACCCGTGTCGGTGAGTTTTTTCTTTTGCAGGGTTTTGGTGTCGAGCAGGTAGATGTTGTGTATGCCGGTATGGTTCGACACGTACAAGATTCGGTCGTTTGACGCCTTATCATAAAACTGCGGTGCAATCTGCTTCTGCGCGTCTGCCGTCAGTTGCCGCAGCTGCCGTGTCTTGAGGTCGAGTGAGAACAAATGGTATTCAGCGCTGTCAAGATTGCCTTGAGCGTTGAAGTTGGATGCATAGACGATCTGTGAGTTGTCGCCAGACAAAGCCGGATCTTTTTCTGAATATGCATCGTGGGTGAGTTTCACGACCTTCTCTGTCGCGAGTTCAATCTTGTAGATGTCGGTGACACCGAGCGTTGCACCGACGAACACGGCGTGTTTACCGTCGGGCGACAACCGGGGATGCATGATCATATCAACTGGCGGCGTCAGGCGCTGCACAATGCGCTTTGTCCCGATATCAAATAAAATCAAACGGTCTTTGCCCTGACTGCGCGCAGAGAAGAAAATGCGCTTTGAATCGGGCGTGAACGAGATGCGGTTTGTCATCAGGTGCAACTGAAAGAACGTCGGGTTATCTGAACTTTTGAGCAGAACCGTTTCGTCGTCACCGAGATTCTTGGGCTTATTGAGCGAATAGTCGGCTTTGGGGTTGAAATCTTTTATATCGCGCATCACCAGAACGGGGTAAAACCCTCTTGCTGTCAGGTAGACTGCTTTCGACGCATCGGGCGATATCGACGGGTGCAGGTTAATCAACGACTCGTCATTCATGTGGCGGCTGATGAGTGGCCCCTCTTCGTCGTCATATTTCTTATTCACCAGCGGGAAATATTTGCGTTTCACCCACCGGCGCCATGACGCATCGAATTCCTCAAAGGGGAGGCCCAGGTTGGTCTTCACGGCGTCTTCGATGCCTCGAAGGTCACGCAGGTCGCGCAGCATCTCGCCGAGCTTGTGCTCGCCATAGGTATCTGCGATATACTGCATCACCGATTGCCCACCCTTGTAAAAAATGAAGCCCGTCTGCACACGGTATTCGTTCATCATCTCGAGCGTCGGCAACGTATCTGTAAGAGCGGCGTCGCGCATCTGCATGTCGGCCGTGGAATCCCAGCCGAGTGAAAAATATTCGGCCATACCCTCGACGAACCACAGCGGCGGTTGGCCACCCTGCACGATAGAGAACGTGCTGCCCATTGTCTGGCCGAGCAGTATGTCGTATTGAAAGGCGTGCACGAGCTCGTGCACGACCACGTGCCTGAATTCGTCATTGCTGCCGAGGTAAGGCACGACGACGCGCCGCTTTATACGTTCGGTAAATCCGCCGGTTCCCTCATCGATCGCAAAGGGAATGATGTTCGTCGATTGAAAGTGCCCATGCGAAGGGTAGACAAAGATAGGTGTCACCATCGAGAGGCGATGGTTGAGCCGCTGGCTGAGGTGAATGTTCGCTTCTTCGGCGTATTGCAGCGTCTTCTGCGCGAGATGGTTGTAACCCTCGGGAAAATAGATGTCGAAGTGCTCACTCTTCAAGAGCTTCCAGTCAATCTCTTCCCAGTTGATTTTTTGCGCGGCAGAGAGTGAACCAACAGACAAGAGCGCGAGTAACAAAAGGCGTTTCATGGGTAGACGGCGCGCCGCAGGGTTCGACGCTGTTTCACTGCGTCAAGGAGGTAAATTGAGGTATGGTTTGAAGAAATAGATTTCTTCTGAGCCAAGCCATTCCGCCTCACGGCGGTTCTCGGCCCAATGGTAATTACCACGGGGGTACGTAGCCATATTCCTGGCCTTGGTCGGTTTCATCGTCCGCAGCAGAAAATCGACTATTCTGGACATGCTGATGCGCAGCGTCATCGAGTAATGCCTCAGCAAATTCGCTTGTTCCGGAGTCCAACGGACTGTGAGCTTGATGTAGTTTCCCCTGTCGCGGTTGTAGCGTACGAGGCGATCGCGGCGCATCATCAACCGTGTCAGACGAGCGCAATGAGCCCGAAGATTGCCGGCGAACTCGTCCCGGTAGATATCCCAATTTGTTCTCGCCTTCGGCGATAGATTGATACTTGTTAAATACAGAGGCATCTATACATTAAATACCAGAAAATGAGTATTTCTTCTCAGCGTTCGCAAGAAAAAATCTCCGTGGTAGTTACCACAGTCTACGATCTCTGAATTCTGTTTCTCGAATTGCAGCTCTGTATGCCCAAATATATATGCACGTTGTGAATGCCCGCACCTGGTTTATGGCAGCTATCACCCTTGGGTTGATATGCGCCGCGCGGGCGACCCCCCCGGAAACGCGCATATATTTCTTCTGGGCCGAAGGCTGCCCGCACTGCGCCGAAGCGCAACCCTTTCTGGAGTCTTTATCTGCATCGAACCCGAAGGTCACCCTTGCCCCTTACGAAGTTCTGCACAACCGCGACAATGCCCGCGCGCTAATAGAGTTCGCGAAGCGTTTCGGCTACACCGCGCGTTCGGTACCTGCAATATTTGTCGGCAAAAAGCACTGGGTTGGTTTCACACCAGAAATCGCAGACGAGATCAGAGCCTACGTGTCCTCTTGCGCCAGGCATCGATGTCCTGATGCGGCACAGTTCGTCGCGAAACCGACTATCCCCAAGCGTGCAAAGCCGACAATCACAACCGCACCGCCAGAAACGCCGGTCATGCTTGAAATACCGCTGCTCGGGCGGCGAAACCTCAAGCAAGGTTCGCTCTGGGCAAACACAGCGCTCATTGCGTTCGCAGATGGATTTAACCCATGTTCGTTGTGGGTTCTGACCATGCTACTGGCGCTGATTCTACACACTGGTTCGCGGCGCAAAGTTTTCATTATCGGATTCATATTTCTGACGGTGACTTCACTCGTATATGTCGCCTTCATCGCCGGTATTTTCGGTATCATGCAACTCGTTGGCCTTATCACTTGGGTAAGAGCCGCGATGGCCTTCTTGACGCTTGGCATGGGGCTGATCAATATAAAAGATTACTTTTGGTTTGGCAAGGGCGTATCTCTGACTATCGGTGCCGATAGAAAACCGGGCATTCTCGCGCGTATGCGGGAAATTCTCAACGCCTCAGGTTCGCTATGGCCGATGGTGCTGGCTACCGTGTTTCTCGCAGGTGGCGTATCGTTAGCCGAATTTTCGTGCACGGCCGGCTTTCCGGTTCTTTGGGTAAATCTTGTCACCGCGCAGCACGTAACATCCAACGATTTTGCTCTGTTACTCGCCTTCTACATGCTGATCTACCAGCTCGACGAAATGATCATTTTTCTCGTCGTCGTGTTCACGCTGCGCATCGGGCGTTTCCAGGAGAAACAAGGTCGAATGCTCAAATTATTCGGTGGTGTCCTGATGTGTACCCTGGCGGGTGTCTTGCTGACTCGTCCCCGGTTTCTCGAAAATTTGGCGCAGTCGCTTTCGATATTCGCTCTGGCCGTCGCAATAGCCCTCATGATTCTCTTGATTCATCGCAAAATCTTACCGGCGTTGGGAATTCGCATCGGCACGGAAAACGATTCCACGCGCAAAACCCCTTGATCGAATCGACCGCATGTCTCCGCCACCGTGACGTCCGCGCATGGCAGCAACACGCGCAAGCTCTTCATTTATATTTATCACGATACTTCTCGATGTCATCGGCTTTGGCCTCATTATTCCCGTCATGCCGAAGATGGTTTCGAAATTCACCACGAGTGATGTTGAGACCAACTACTGGTACATGGTCATGACAGCGAGTTACGGCATCATGCAGTTCTTCTTTTCACCAATTCTCGGCGCGCTCAGCGACAAATTCGGTCGCAGACCGGTGATTCTGATTTCAATCATCGGCTTAGGCCTGGATTTTATTCTGCAAGGCATCGCCTGGTCGATACCGGTGCTCTTTGCCGCGCGCGTGCTCGGCGGCATCACGGGAGCAAGTTTTTCTGTAGGCAGCGCCTATATTGCCGACGTCACCTCGGCAGAAGACCGCGCGAAAGGTTTCGGCATGATCGGTATGGCATTCGGTATCGGCTTCATTCTGGGCCCCGTGCTCGGCGGAGTGCTCGGCGACTACCGCGCAGAACTGCCGTTCTTCGCAGCGGCGGCATTTTCGCTGCTCAATGCGCTCTATGGCATGTTTGTACTTCCCGAGTCACTGCCCAAACACCTGCGCACTCCGTTTTCACTGAAGAAGGCCAACGCATTCTCGGCACTCAAAGGCCTCGTTGAACTCAAGGGGCTCGGCGTTTTTATTCTGGCGATTAGCCTGACGAACCTGGCGCAGTTCATGATGCATTCGGTATGGGTTCGCTACACCGAAACCCGTTTTCTCTGGACACCGAAAGACAACGGCATCGCACTCTTCGCCGTCGGTATGTCAGCGGCGATTGTTCAGGGTGGCCTTTTGGGCGTTCTGATCAAGAAGCTCGGTGAAATTCGCCTCGCAAAAATAGGATTGCTCTTCGCGGCGATTCAATTTACGCTGATGGGTTTGGCGCCGCAAGGCTTTTACTTCTATATTATACTCGGGGTTACGATTCTCGCGAGCGCTGCAGGCCCGGCGTTGCAGGCGCATGTCTCGCGCGCAGTACCCGCACACAAGCAGGGGATCGCAATGGGCTCGCTAACATCAATCGCGAGCCTCTCTCAGGTGGTCGCGCCCTTTGCAGGGCTTACCATTCTTTCACGCTTTACTCACGCACCTGGCGCACTGCAAACTCTTGAGGCAGGCATGCCGTTCTTTGCAAGCGCCCTCTTGCAATTCATTGCGTTTGCGCTTGCAGTTTGGTATTTCAATAAGAAAGCCAAAATCTGAACGCCTGCGGCGATCAGATTTCGTCTGGCAATGGCGGTACAAAGTCCATGATAAGTGGGTAGTGCTCGCCTTCCCCAAGGTCTTTACGTTTGAAACTGAGGCGAATATTCAGATTAGCGACTTCGTTTTCTTTGCCAATGCGCTTGCTGTTCTCGACTGACTTCCAGTAGTGCATCAGCGACTTCTGCTCGTCGTCGAGCATCTCGTAAACGGCGCCTATATTATTCTCGATAATCGCAAGATTTGAAACGAGGCGCGCATGTTTGTCGTTGCCTGAATCGATTCGTGTGATTGAATTTACCTGCGCATTGTAGCGGTCTTGCGAATAGAAGAGCAGGCCCAGCGCGCTGTCGAGGTATTTCTCACGCTGCGCTCGGCTCGTTTCTTCAACCGCCAGACGATAATAACAATGCGACTCTGCCAGGCTGAGATTCGGCAGCGACGATGCCTTTTCGGGGTCGATTTTTTCCCAATCGGTGAGGGCTCCGCGATGATCATTTCGCACGAATCGGGTCCAGCCCGAAAAATACAAGAGTTCGCTCTCGACTTTGGTGCCGCCGAGGCCGAGGCTGCGAGCCTCGCTGAATTCGGTTTCAACGCGGTCGAGATGAGCCATAAGGGCACCTGCGCCGGCATCGGTCTGGGAACGGTACTTCTGCACTTCTTTGAGCCTTAACCACGTTTCGGAGTTCGAAAGGTCACGCATCGCATCGAGGTACATCGACTTGCCCGTGTTAAATGATATGATTCCGACCGGGGCTTCTGAAAGCGTTTCGTCCTGCTCGTTCTCGCCGAGTTCGGCGAGTTTTTCAGGGGTACTCTGCTGCTTCGCGAGCTTCAGCAGTTCAAGAGCGCCAGAGTAATCGTTGAGCCCCATGAGCAATTCGGCGCGATCATTGAGCGCCATAAAATGCCGCGGATCATAATGGTATGCGTATTCGTATTGTTTGAGCGCCATGCGCACCTGGTTCTTGTCTTTGGCAAACGAACGGGCGCGCTGGTAATAACCTTCAGCGAAGCGCGAGCCCTCATGCGTCACCCCATAGCTGTCGGTTTCCGATGAGGCAAAGATTGAATTGAGCAGATCGTCAGCGCGCGTCTTGAGTTGCTGGCCCGTCAGCATGTTTGACGGCGAGATATTGTACTTCACGCGCAGCTCGTTCTCTGCCGGCAGGTCTACGTAAAAGGCCGCCAGACGTGCTTTGATATACATCGGCAGCTTATGCTCAATTTTTTTGGAGCGCACCTGCGTGTGGTGCTGTATCACCATACGCGGGTCATCGTTCAGTTTAAAGAGCTTCAGAAGCGCCTTGAGAATACCGGCGTGCGCAGCCACGTGATCGTGGTCTTTGTCGACAATCTTTTTGTAATAGTCGAGCGAGCGATCGTAATCTTTCTCGTGGTAAAAGATGTCGCCGATACCCATCACCGCGCGATCCATCATTTCTTCTTTTTTAAATACCGGCGTTGCCGGGTTAGACATTAATACACGGCGATAATAATCCGCTGCGAGAAAATTGTTTTTGTATGGTTCGCGCGCAAATCTTCGCGAAGGGTTGCTGTGAAACTGACCGAGGGCGTTCAATACCTGCGCTTCGTCTTTTTTGTTGTCGAGATGCGAAATAACGTAGGCGCCCTTCTTGCCCATTGCCAACGCCGTTCCATTGACCGAAACCGCACCTTCGCCACCCGCGTACGCGACGACGGGAACGCGCTTCAGCGTACCGAAGAGTTCGGCGCTCGATCGGACGTCTTTGTCGCCGGCGCGCACTGCAGGTGCGCTGCCTGGCAGTTTGACCTCGGCAAAGAGCTTACCGAATGCCTCAGCATAGAGGCCCTTGTACCGGTATGCATCCGCATATTGAAGGTAGGCATACGTGTCATTATCATAGTAGCTGACGGCTTTTTCGAATTGCCGCTCCGCATCGGGAATCGCCGAAGCGCCGCGCTGCATGATCATATCACGACCTTTGGCGACCGCGTTTCGGTAGAACATAGGTTTCAGAAGCGAAAAGTAGACGCCGCCGACGAGTGCGATGGCGACAAACGCCGCGATCGCGCCGAAACGGGTGAGCTTGATGAGACGCTCTTGGCGCGCGAGACCTTCGTCGGTATATTCCGGACGCGCCATGATGATGCGCGGGCCTGCGGCATCGCCGGCTGTTTCTTCGGGCGCATCGGCGATATCTTTGCTGTCGAGCCACGCACCGACTTCGTGCGCCGAAGCCTCTTCAGACAGAAGACGCATCAGCTCGGCAGAATCTGCCGGCTTCATGTTCTCGTCGAGCAGAGCGTTGCTGAGGCGCCTGCGCAGCGGAGCCGGGAAAGAACGTAAAGTCTCGCGTACGCGCCGCAGCGTCGCCGGGTCAACGGTGGCAGATTCTTCAGCCGCGAGCGAATTCAGGTCAGATGAAAGCGAAGTAGCTCCGCCACCAAGTGCGACCTCAGGCGACAGGTCGTCGAGCGATGGCGCCGATGATTCAAAATTGAAGGCATCGTCTTGCGCGGCGGGAGCAGATGAAAAATCACCCATGTCAGGTGCGCCGCCGCCAAAGTCGTCAGCAGCAGGCGCATCGAAATTAAAATCAGAACCCGTGTCGCCCAGATCAGGCGCAGCGGTCATGTCTGCGCCGGTGTCTGCAGGCAGATCAAACGCGTCGCCTGCCGGCAAGTCGGTGTCGCCGGCGGGTAAACCGAAATCGGTACCGAAGTCATCGGCCGCTGGCGCGGCGTCTGCCGCAGGTGCCGGCGCATCGAAACTGAAATCGTCGCTGGCGGGCAGACCAAAATCATCTGCGGGAGCCGCTGTATCGGGGGCGGCAGGCGCAGCAAAGTCGAAATCCTCACCGGTTGAAAGGTCACCGGCCTCGGCAGCAGGCTCGTCAGAAGTGGCCGGGGGCAGATCGAATGCGTCGTCCATGCCACCGAACGCTGCGCTGTCGTCGCCGACCGGTGGCGGAGTTGTATCGGCAGCATCAGGGAAACCGAAGTCAAGATCGTCTGCAGTTGCCGGTGCATCTGCCTCAGGTTCCAGACCTGGCTGATCAGGCGGAAAATCAGTAGAAAGGTCAAAATCGTCTGGGCCCGCAGCATCGGGTGTGGCCACGAGGTCATCTTGCGGCGGCGCCGCGTCAAAATCTATGCCGCCCGCATCGAAATCAGCCGGGGCCGCAGTTTGGTCTTCAGCAGGGCCGCCCAGCGGCACGTCTGCAGGTTCGTCGCTCGCAGCCGGAGCGTCGAAGTTATCCATGTCGAGATTCAAGACGTCATCGAATTTTGAAAGATCGGCGATCGGGCGTTTGGGTGCAGCAGCATCGACCGCGGGCGCATCATCGCCACCGTCGAGGTTCAGATCAGCATCGGGTTCACCAGCAGGCTCATTGTCGTCGCCCTCTTGGCCAGCGTCGATATCTGCCTGCCCCGGGGCCTTCTTAAAGAAGCCCGTCAGTTCGCTGATCGTCGCGAGCTCTTCGGGGGTATAGGTTATCGCTTCTTTTTCTTGCTCTTCAGCCATTCGTTCGCTCGCGTGCAGCTCGCAGGTGATCTGTGAATTCGGGTGTTTTGCGGCTACGCCGCAAGAAGCCCAAATTCATGGAAACACGCAAGCTTTATCCCTAAAGAATTTATCGGAACTTCCGAGAATAATTTTAGGGATTTATGTCGCTTGTAACCAAGGTAATCACCCGTGCAACGCAAATATGCGGATTAATCTGCTTATTGTATACTGCGCGCCCGGTTGCCGCTGTAGACGGTGATACCGTCAGTGTCAGCCGCCATGCAGCCACGGGCGACAGTTTCGACCTCACCTCAGACCAGCTCGAGGCCGGGCGCGAAGCAGCCCCCACGGTGATTTACGGCTATAAACTCGATACGATGCGCAAGGCAGAAAAACCCGCCTTCGTGACGCTCATAGATGCACACCAGTACGCGCGTGGCCAGGGCCTCGCGCAGCGCGGTGTACTTTTCACATACCAGAACCGCGCGGCACGCGAGGTGCGCTTTATCGCCGATATACCAGGCATGGCGCCGCAGGCAATGCGGCGTAACCAATACGGCGTGTGGATTCACTACTATATCCCCCCCGAAATTGTGCACTCTGCCCCAACAAGAAAGATACGTTACAAATTCTGGGTCGACGGGCTCTTCACTGTAGATGACACGCACGAGCAACACGAGAAGGATTCAACGGGCACGATCGCCTCGGTGTTTCACCTGCTGCACGACCACTTTGCTGCGAGCTCGGGTGTTTTTGTGCTCGATACACCGGTGAATCATGGGCGCGAGGTACTGTTTCGCATTCCGGCAGGCGAAGCAGAAACTGCCAGCATCGCGGGCGATTTCAACCGCTGGAGCGGGCAGCGGGACTATCTCGTGCGCAGTGAAGACGGCTATTTCGAACTCAAAAAGATTATCCCGCCGGGTGAGTATACCTTTCTCTTTCGGGTGGATGGAAAAATGACACAGAAAGTGGCGACGTCAAAAAGCCGCGTGCACCCCGTTTACGGACGGGTGAACTACTTTGTTGTAAAGTAGCGCTATTCTTCGGCCAGGCAATCGACGTTTATCCAGATACCGTCTGCTGCCGCCGGGGGTTTTACCTTGATACTTTCACCGCCGTCTCTGAAATCAAGCACCTCAACGTTAAGCCCCTCGCCATTTTTTTGTGCGCGCAGCCGGTCGCTGCATTCACCGGTCTTGAGCCTGCGTACCGGCGCCTTCTTTGTCGCCGGGTTTCGTTCGAGCGCTTCGGCGTCGAGCACGCGCTGGCCGACGAGATTGTCTTTGGCGTCGTACTCAGAAACACCCCATAGCGTCGGGTGATTCAGCATTTCAGCTTCGTAAACCCGCACGAGCGTGCCTTCTTCGCTGCGGTAAATCGTCTGGTACCACCGTGGGCCTGAGCGCTGCGCAGAGATAAGTAATTTTTGCGCGGTATGCACGGCAGGGTTGCTGACCGTTGTCTTGAACTGCACCAGCTTACCCAAAATTTTTTCGTACAGGTAGATGCGGTAGAAAAGATTCACGCCATTATAGCCGACACCTTCGAGCACACCCACATCGGTCGTCCCGTCAAAATTGAAATCACCGAAAACGAGTTCGTCGACAGCGGGTTCAATGTCGGCTTTATCCCATGGTCCGAGATCTTGCATTTTGCCGCCTTTGAGTTTCGCAACGACTCTGCCTTTTACGACGATAAGTGAAACGTCGAGTGCCTTGACGGGCTTAAAAACTGCCGGCAACTTTGCTACACGCAGTTTAACTGCGTCGTTGGCGAAAAGCAATGGCATGCAGCACAGAACCAGAACCTGGAAAATCCGCATGGCAATCTTTTTCAGTTTGCGCCCCACTCTCTGACCACCCGCTGCAACCTGTCGGGATAATCTGAGATGATGCCGTCAACCCCGAGGTCGAACAGACGCCGCATCTCACCCGAGTCATTTACTGTCCAGGGAATAACGGCCATCTTGTTCGCGTGCGCATCGGCGACAAAGCTGTCGTTCACGTAGAGCTTGTACGGCGATACGATGTCAGCGCGTGCAGCTACTGCAAGCGCAAGTATATCTGCGCGCACGCCAGAACCTAACCCAAGGTACATTTTGAGTCCCTGCCATTTTGTAGGTTCGAACAGCGCCGAAGTCCGCTGGGTGGGCTGCATTTTTTTGATGACGGGCAAGATACGCATCTCAAATGACTGCAGCGTCACCCGAGATTGCATGTTGGCGGCGCGAATTTTTTTCAGCAGCGTCGCGGCAAAGAGTTCAACTTCGTCGGCGGTTGCATTCTTGGTAAATTTAGCCTCGATGTTGAACGCGACATTACGCGTATTCGCATCGACAGCCTCGCGTTTCTTGATTGCATTAAAAAATTCGTCGAGGCTCAGAAGCCTGGTGCCGGGCACAGCAGTCTGCGTGGCAAATTTCGGATTCACCACCGACCCACAGTCGAGCGCCTTGAGCTCGGCCAATCTTAGAGTACGAATTGGCTTCGCCACAATCGCGCTGCCATCGTCGTTGCGGCAGAGTAATGGGTTCGTGTCTGTGTCGTGATGGATCACCAGATCGCCTTCGGCCGTGAGCACAGTATCAAGTTCGAGTACGTTCATACCGTGCCCGAGTGCCACCTCAAACGCGGGCCAGGTATTCTCGGGCGCCAGCCCCCGTGCACCACGGTGGCCCTGCAGTTCGATCTGTGAAAGAATCGGCCGGTTTTGCAGCGACGAGCACGAAAAAACGAGTAAGAACACGGGAAAAATACGTTGCATGCGCCTAAGGGCAAGACGCGCGTTAGCGCGTCTTGCCAAATCCGGCTTTTCGGCATGACTGACGGCCAAAAGATTCACCCAGATGGCAGCTCCCGTTACAGACCTGAATCCCCCTTTGAAGGGTTTGCCCTGGTGGCAGAAACTCGAAAAGATTGTGGTTTATGGTTTCTTTCTCTCTGCCCTGTTTGGCGGTCTGTTCTTCGGTTTTCTGCATTTTCGTATTCATTCAAAGACAGGCGACCTCGACCGCCTCGCTTCATTTCGCCCGACGATACCGACACGCCTCTATGACCAGAAAGGTCGACTGATCGCAGAACTTTTTCGCCACCAGCGCAAACTCGTTTCACTCGACGAGATTCCGCGCCCGGTGATTGCCGCCTTTCTCGCGATAGAAGACTCGAATTTTTACGACCACTTCGGCATTGACTTTAAAGGAATCTTGCGCGCAAGTTTCAAGAACCTGCGTGCGATGCGCGTCGTTGCCGGCGGCTCGACCATCACGCAGCAGCTCGTAAAAGGCCTTTACACCGAAAGTGAGCGCACACTCTACCGCAAGATTTACGAAGCGATTCTTGCGCTGCAGGTAGAGAAAGCCTTTACCAAAGACGAAATTCTCGAGATGTATTTTAACCAGACCTACTTCGGCCACGGCGCTTACGGCATTTCTGCCGCGGCTCAGTTCTATTTCGACAAACCCGTTTCAAAGCTCAACTTCATGGAAGCGTCGATTCTCGCCGCGCTGCCCAAGTCACCGCACAACTATTCACCCATTCGCGCACCGCACGAAGCGTACCGCAAGAACAAGGTCTCGCTGAATCGCCTCGTCGAAGTGGGATACATAACCAAACAAGAAGCTGATACCCTCTATAACACCTTCTGGCCGGTCTACTGGAAGAAAATTGTGACCACTCCGCCGTCGAAGACAATCTTCGGCGAAAAAGTCAACAACGCACCTTACTTCACTGAACATGTGCGCCAAGAGCTGATCGCGCTGTACGGCGAAGACGTCGTCTACTCAAAAGGCCTACAGGTCTATACCACGCTCGACCTCGACCACCAGCAGGCTGCCGAGCGCGCTTTCTTGCCGCAGCTCGAAAAAATGGACCCGATTGCGCGCAACTATAACCGCTTCATGACCGGCGGCATAGACGGTTCTCTGCTATCAACGTACTACGCACTTGCCAACGTCATACCGCTGCCGGGAATCAAGCGCGAATATTCACTGCGCAACGATTTCAGAAAAACTTTCAAAGATGAAGCCGCCGACGCTTTTGAGCTCGTCTCGCTCGCTCTGCCCTCGCAGCAGATAAACGATATCTCTTCTGAATTTATGTCGGCGAACCGCGAGTTTCGCGGTGACCTGCACGTGCAGGGCGCGATGCTCGCACTCGACATGAAAACCGGGCGTTACACCGCGATGATCGGCGGACGCGAATTCAAATCGTCAGACCAGTTTAACCGGGCGACGATGGCGAAGCGCCAACCGGGTTCGGCGATTAAACCCTTCGTCTACGGTGCAGCTCTCGAAGCGCGCGCCATACACTATGGCATGGGTTTTATCGATTCGCCGATTGTAAACATTCAACCGAACGGCGAGCAGTGGGCGCCGGCAAACTTTGACTCGGGCTTCAGCGGCTATGTGCTTGCTTACCGAGCGCTCTCGGCGTCGCTCAACCTGGTTTCGGTGCAGATCTATGACCTCGTCGGGCCCGACGCGATTATTAACTACATCAGCCGGCTCACCAAAGCGCCCGAATCACGCTTTCAGCCCAACCCTGCCCTATCGCTTGGCGCATCTGAGCTTACCCCTGCAGAAATGCTGCTGGGTTACGCAATCATCGGCAACAAAGGGCAAGATATAATTCCGCATGCGATCATCTATATCGCCGACCGTGACGGCAATGTGACCGCGCACCCTGAGAATGACGTAATTCAGGCGCTCAACTATAAGCGCCGCACTGGACAGATTCAGGTCATAGAAGAAGGGCCCGCCTTTATTTTGCGCAAAATGATGGAGAACGTTGTGAACTCCGGCACACCAACCGATGCAATTCGCAATCGCGCAGGCTACAAAGGCCCTGGCGCGGGTAAAACCGGTACGAGCAACTCATTCAACGACGTTTGGTTCGGGGGATATTCGACCGACATGGCGGCCGTCGTCTGGGCGGGCATGGATAACGGAAACATGACTTTGGGCCGCGGCGTATCGGGCGGCGATGTCATCGCGCCGGTCTGGGGCGCTTTCATGCGCGACATCTATAATGTACGCGGACGACTCGCCGAACCTTTTGACCAGACTCTGCCGAAAACCGTGCGCTCGGGCGGTGTGTGCAAATACACCGGCAAATGGCCGAATGCACAGTGCGACAAACCCGAAGATTTGACCGGCACGCTGATTCCTGAACCTATCACGGTTAACGGCAAGCGCCGGGGTGTCGGCGGCGAAACCTGTAATTGCCACCACGCAGAATCGAAGAGCTTTCTCGACCTGTTGCAGGCCGACCACAATCTCGGCGACGCCGAAGTCGGGCGCGAAAGCAAAAAGGCTTACAGCCTCGTAGACGGCGACCGGGTACAGAAGCTCGGCCAACTCGGCGGCGATCTGCCCGTACCCCCTGCAACAAACGGTACTGCACCAGCGCCGGCACCCGCCAATGGAACCGCGGCGCCGTGATGATTAATACCCATTTTCATGGTGGCCTGTCGCTCCATGACTAAGTCGCCTCTGCAAAAACTCTACGGCCTCGCCAAACCTCTTCTCTTTAAGGCGGATGCAGAACGGGCGCACGCGCTCGCCGCGGCGGCGATGCGCGCGGTCACGCCGTTCGTGTCACGCTCGCCCATTCATGAACGTGCACCCAAAATTCTTTTTGACCGCAAGGTCTATTCACCCCTGGGTATTGCCGCCGGCTTTGACAAGAAGGCCGTCGCGCCAGAATACATCCACCGCCTGGGCTTTGGCTTTATCGAGAGTGGCAGCCTCACCCCCAAATCACAGGCTGGTAACCCGAAGCCGCGGCTCGTGCGCCTGCCCGACCAAGAGGCGCTCATCAACAAAATGGGTTTTAATAACCCGGGGTTTGTCACCGGCTGGAAATCACTGCGCGGCCGCCTCGCAACCTGCCCGCGCGACTATCTGATTGCGCTAAGTCTCGGCAAAGGCAAAGAGACGCCGGTCGAACGTGCGCAAGACGACTATACCAGTTGCCTCGAGCTGCTCGCGAAAGATGTGATGAGCGAATACCTGTTTTACATCGCGGTCAACGTGAGCTCACCCAACACGCCTAACCTGCGCGCGCTGCAGACAGGCAAGGCGATTCGAGCGTTGGTCAAAGAGTGTGTCGCTGTTTCGCCCCGGCCCGTGGTCGTCAAGTTCGCTCCCGATTTTGCGAGCGACAAGGCCTACCGCGATTCTGTCGAAGCTGCGCTCGCAGGCGGTGCGCAGGGTATTATCATCAGCAACACGTCAACGAACCATGCGCTCGCCCGAATACCTGACGCGCTCAAAGACTTCGGCGGCGGGCTCTCGGGCAAACCACTTGCCGAACGCGCGCGGCATTACCTGGCGTTGACGCTCAGGCACACCAAAGGCAAAGTACCAGTCATTTCAAGCGGCGGAATATATTCGCCCGCAGAAGCCAAGTTGCGTCTAGACATGGGCGCCGACCTCGTTCAGGTCTATACCGGGTTCGTTTATTACGGGCCAGATTTTGCGAGGGATTTTTTGGCGCGATAGTTTGCAATCCGAAACTATCGCTTTTTCACCGGCTTACCACCCAGCTTTTCCATATAGGCCTGCGCGGCGTTCTGTTCGGCCTGCTTGCGCGTGCGCGCGACGCCTTCAGATTTTTTTTCGCCCGAAATATAAAGAGCAATCGTAAACTCTTTGTCGTGGTCGGGGCCTTCTGCCGCGACGACCTGGTATTCAGGTCGCTGGTGGTTCTTCTTCGCAAGCATCTCTTGCAACGCCGATTTGAAGTCTTTGCTGCCTTCGACGGTTTCGGGATTGTCGAGAATTTCTCTGAAGTGCCGAAGCACGAATTTCTGCGCAGCTTCAAAGCCTGCGGTCAGGTGAATAGCACCGATGACAGCCTCCATCGCATCGGCGAGGTTCGAGGTGCGCGCAAGACCGCCCGTGGCGATTTCACCCTTGCCCATGCGCAGCATGTTACCGAGTTCGAGATGGTCGGCGATCTGTTTCAAAGCCGATTCGCACACGGTCATTGCTTTGAGGCGAGTGAGGCCTCCCTCTGCTGTTTTGCGTTTGCTCTGGTAGAAATGGTGCGCGATGACGAGGCCAAGCACCGAATCGCCGAGAAATTCGAGGCGCTGGTTGTGGCGATCGAGGCCGGGGTCAAGACCCGCGCGAAATTCATTGCTATAGCTTTTGTGCGTCAGCGCAACGTTCAGCGCAGGCAATACCTTGTCGGGTAAACCCTCGCGATGAATAAAATCTGCGAGCAATCTGTCGCGTACCTGATCTGAATTACTCGTTTCCACAATGTCTCCCTTTCAAGGGGAGTCATTTAACGTTTGATACGAACACGCCCCGAACCGAGCCGAGGCACGTAGCAAACGTTAGATGACTACTCTGTATAGGCAATGTACCGCTTCTTAGTCACCGCGTCCATTTTAGTTCTGCTGGGCTTCATTTACCTGGGCCAACGCCTCGTGGCAGAAATCTGGCCGGCGAACATCAGAGTAACGTTGTGGCTGCTGCTCGCCGCGATGATCGCCAATCTGCTTTGGCTGCCGTTCAAACGCTGGCGCCGGCAGGCGGCAAGACCCGCACCGGGCAGCGAAAAAGTCGCGCGGATGCTCGAATCGAGCGCTTACAATTTGATGGGCTACTTAAGTCTCTTGCTGCTCTTTTCAGCGGCGAGCGAAGTTGCGCGCATCGCTTTCAAAATTGCGCCGCAACGACTGCAGGGCGATATTCTCGAGAAAATTCCCGCGGGGCAAGATTTAGATTCTATGATTGCAATCGCTATCGCGGCCTTGGCGACGCTTTTCTTCATCTGGGGTCGGGTAGCCGTGATTCGTGGTCCACGCTACAAATTCGTTAACGCGGTCTTTCCGCTGCACGGCAGGGCACGGCGAAGGCCACGCTTTCGCGCACATAAAACAGCAATGCGAAAAATCCGCATTGCGCAGGTTAGCGACCTGCACATCGGCCGCGCTATTAAAAAAGCTTATGTCGCTCGCGTGGTCGAGATGCTCAATGCGCAGCAAGCCGATCTCGTGTGTTTCACCGGCGACATCGGTGACGGCAACATCGACCACCTGT